>CAVVRJ010000034.1:0-489402 GCA_963750205.1 uncultured Planctomycetota bacterium | reverse complement strand
AGGCCAAGACCGGCAGCGGGTCCATCAAAGCCGAGCAGATCGAGGGCCCGGTCGATCTGAACACGTCCTACGGAGCCATCGACTGCAAGAACCTTGCCGGCCCGACGACGCTGCTCCACAGCGGCAGCGGCGCCGTCACGGCGACCGATCTCAAAGGCGAGGCCAAGATCGTGACCTCCTACGGCTACGTCACGTGCGAGACCTTCGCCGGCGACCAATCTCGATCTCAAGACCGGCAGCGGCAAAATCGCAATCGCCAACGCCACCTGCCATGACTGCCTTGTCAACACCTCCTACGGCGCCGTTGTCGCCAACCATCTCAAAGGCGACACCATCAAGCTCAAGTCGGGCAGCGGCAACCTGGACCTCACGACGGTAGACGCGCCGAGTCTGGACATCTCCACCTCCTACGGCAACGTCAAGGCCCACGAGATCACCACCGCCAAGCTCCTGGCCAACTCCGGCAGCGGCAGCCTCAGCATCGTCTGCACCCCCGCGAGCCCCGCCGATCTGACCGCCGAGGTCAAGAGCTCCTACGGCGGGATCGACTTCACGGCCCCGCCCGCTTTCTCCGGCCGCGTGGACCTGCACACGGACTACGGCTCGATCCACACCGCACTGCCCGTCACCGTCAGCGGCGACATCACCAAAACGAAAGTCACCGGCACCATCGGCGACAGGCAACGGCCTGCTTCACCTGGAAACCGGCAGCGGCTCGATCACGCTGAAGTAGCATGGGCCCTGGGACCGCCGAACTTCGGGTCCCCAAACGTGATGTTTCGCGTTTGGGAGCCCTATCCCGATCGGCTTGTACGTTCCAGTCCTCCTGCCCGGAGGCGGGTCCCGTTCGGAGTGGGTCCGGTAACGCGAAGTTGTGCGTTTGGGAGCCCAGTACCGCCTTCATGCGGGTATTCGGTCCGCCTTCCATGATCCCAGGTGCGTCGAATCACGGAGCCCCCTTTTCACCCGGGGGGCAGTAGTTGTAGGATGGGCCAGGTCCCGGGACCGCCAATCTCCTGATTGGCAGTCGTAGGATGGGCTTTAGCCAATGCGGTCCTCGTAAACTCGCACGGTGAACGCAAAATCCCTGGCCAACCCTGTTTATGTCATTGCGAGGAGCTCGGTCATAACTGCCGCAGTTTCTGCTCGATCTTCCCCCAGGTCGTGCGCAGGCGGGAATCCTCCCGCAACCGCTCTTGCACGCGGTCGCGGGCCATCGTCAGGCCGCTGAGCGATAAACCCAGTCGCGGCGCGAAGCAGTCAAAGTTCCGCCCCGCGGCAGTAGTGGCACACGCCGTAGATCAGCAGTTGCCGCGCCCGCCGGTCGCGGTGCGCGTCAAGACATACGCCCGCCGCACGCGCTCGCGAAACGTCTCCGTTCCCAGGCACAGCTCGTAATCCTTCGGCTCGGCGAAGACCGTCTGCCGCCGGTTGCCCCGGTTCATCACATGGTAGTACGCTCCGGCGTACTCAATCCGCAACGGACGCGCCATAGGATACCCCTTTCCCAAACAGTCACGCCGCTACCCTACCGCCGCGCCCACGGCCCGTCAAGCACCAAAATGTGAAAAGGGTAGGTGTGACCCCCTGTCCCCTTGGGCTTGACCCCACAGACCTCCCCCACGGCCCCAGCGACCGCGTCAAAGGGGATCGACCGCCGGGCCCGCGCGAAGGCCGGCTGCTCCGGGCGGTCCGCCGTACGCGTCAGGACATACGCCCGCCGCACGCGCTCGCGAAACGTCTCCGTTCCCAGGCACAGCTCGTAATCCTTCGGCTCGGCGAAGACCGTCTGCCGCCGATTGCCCCGGTTCATCACATGATAGTACGCTCCGGCGTACTCGATCCGCAACGGACGCGCCATAGAACACCCCTTTCCTAAACAGCCACGCCGCTACCCTACCGCCGCCCCAACGGCCCGTCAAGCACCAAAATGTGAAAAGGGTAGGTGTGACCCCCATAATTCTGGCATTTTCGAAGAAGGTTATCTCTACGGGGCCGAGTACCTCCAGAAGATTCAGCCGGACCTGATTGTGGGGGGGCACTCCTGGGTCATGGACCGCCCGCAGCAGATGATCGATCGCTTCGTTGCCTGGGCCCGCGAAATGCGCGACGTGTACCAGAGCCTCAGTGCCGAGGAGGACTACCGCTACATGTTCGACCCCTACCGGGTCGCGCCGAGCCGTACCGGGTTTTTGTCAAGGCCGGCCAAACGGCGGAAGTGACGCTGCACGTTCGCAATTTCCTGTTGCGGCCCCAGGAACATCGCATCCAGGTGCAGGCTCCACGTGGCGTTACCGTCGAGGCCGGCATTGCTGGAATGCTTCGCGCCGCAGTCCAGTGGAGAGTTCCACGTGAAGGTGGTCACGACGCCCGAAGCGAAACCGGGCGTGTCCATCGTTGGTTTCGACGTGGCTCTCGACGGCAAACGCTACGGCCAATGGTTTGACATGATCATCTGCGTGGAACGGTAGTACCGGGCCATCGAAACCCACGCTTGCCCTTTGCCAAGCTGTTGAAGCAATGTGGACGGTCCTTCTCCGACTCCGGTGCTCACGGAAGGACCGTCTCGACCCCCAAGAAGAACGCCCCGATCCTGTTACCTCGTTGGTGTACTCGCCTCCGGTGCGTGTTCCTGCCCCGGATTGCGCCGAGTAGCTCTTCGGCCGACGCCGTCTTGAGCACGTAGCCCTCAGCCCCGGCCTGGTACATTTTTTCCATCGTTTCAGGTTCGTTGTAGGTCGAAAACGCGATGACCCGTGTCTGGGGCAGATGCTCCTTGATCTGACGTGTGGCCTCATCGCCGTCGATCAAAGGCATGGACACGTCCATAATGACCACGTCCGGCTCCAGCCGCAAGGCTAATTCCACGGCCTCGCGACCGTAGGCCGCCTCGCCCACGATTTCGACATCCGGTCCTCACGCAGCAGCGAGCGCAGGCCCTCCCGCACAATCCCGTGATCGTCCGCCAGAGCACCCGCAGGGTGCTCGGTGGTCGGTACCGGTATCGGACGTCGGCATTCCCTTCTCCCGCCTTCACTCGTCTCCGACCTCAGACACCCGCTCCATTGGTTCGCGATCCGGCACCACGACATAGAACTGCTGCCTTTGCCCTTGGCTCCCTGATCTTCATGCGACCGCCCGAGCAATTCGACCCGCTCGCGGATACTCAGCAGGCCGTACCCGGCCGCTTCCTGAAGCTCTTGCGGATCAAAGCCACGGCCCCGATCCGAGACCGACAAGCAGACACATGGGCCGCACCGCCTAAGCCGGATTCTGGCCTCATTGACCCGAGCGTGTTTGGCCACGTTGAACAGCAATTCCTGGACCGCTCTGTACAGGAAGCCTTTGACGGCATCTGATTGCAGGGACGCTGGACCCTTCGCACGTACGTGAACGACCAGGCCGTGCTTGGCCTGCATTTGCTTGGCCAGCCAGCCCAGGGTCTCGACGAAGTCGGCGTGGTGCAGCACGGCGGGACTGAGTTCGTGGGACAAACCACGCGATTTCTCGATGGCCTCCTTGAGCATTCGTCGATCTGTGCCGCCAGGTCCCGCAAGGACGCATCGGATTTGACCCGGCTCCGCAACAGGCTCAGATGGAATTTCGCCCCGGCGATGATCTGCTGCAAGTCATCGTGCAGAATTTCCGCCATCCGTTTGCGCTCGCGGTCTTCCGTCAGCGACACTTCCAGCGTCATCTTCTGAAGCTGCCTGGCCCGCTGCTGCAACTGGGCGGTGCGCTCGGCCACTTTGCTCTCCAACGTCACGTTCAGGTTCGCAGGGCCTCCTCGGCCTGCTTGCGCTCGGTGATGTCCTCGCCGGAGCTCAGCGTGCCGGTGATCTTGCCGGTTCCGTCTCGGATGACGGAATTGTGCCAGGCGATAATCCGCTCTGTTCCTGGCCGGTCCAGACGGGATTCTCGAGGTATTTGACCGGCTCGAGATGGCCGGAAACCAACTGGTCGAAGCCGGCCTTGAGCTGCGTTCTGATTCGTTCCGGGAGGAAGGTGTCAATCCAGTTCTTGCGGAATTCCAGGGACGCCTTACTAATTTCCGGCTCGGTTGCGGGGAAACAAAGAGACGGAAATCGAAGGCTCCATGGAACCACGGAGGTTTTTCTCTTGAAGGTCTTCCCGGGTGTCATCAAAATGTAGTGCGATGAATCCACGCAGGGCCCAACAGGAAGAGCTGAAGGTGTTCATCACTTCGAGAGAATCGAAGTGCGATGAGTGCCAGGAAGATCTCGGCAGCAAGGCATGGATCGTGCTGGCAGGCCAGAGAGGGGCTTTGTGTCTATCCTGTGCGGACCTCGATAACCTGGTGTTTCTCCCCTCGGGCGACGCCGCATGGGGCTTCGCAGGGCATGCCCTCAAATTAGCAATTAGCGGGAAATGTTCCCTTGGGGGAGTTCCGGGGAAATCTATGAGCAAGCCGTCGTCAAGCCTGTCCCGAGGCTGCCGAAGGAACCATCGCGGGAATTCCACACGTCTATTCGGCGTCACCCGGTTCAGGCGCCAGCCAACGAACCCGGCCGGTTTCGAGGTTGTAAATGCAGCCGACAATCTTGATTTTGCTCTCGTCTTCCAGGCGCGCAGGATCGGGCTCAGCTCCCGGATGCGGGCCACCGTCAAGCGGACGTTCGCCTCCGCCACAGCCTCCACGAATTCCTTGTTCTTCGAGTTGCGTGCGCCGGGCACGTCCTGCACCGCTTGGACGGCGGGCTGGATCTTGTCCAGCAGGCCGGTGAGATTGCCGAGCTGTACGTGATCGCACGCGCCTTTGATGGCGCCGCAATTGGTGTGGCCCATGACGACCACCAGTTTCGCCCGGACACTTGGCAGGCGAATTCCATGCTGCCCACGAGGTCGGCGTCCGCGATGTTGCCGGCGATGCGGGCGTTGAACAGGTCGCCGAGGCCGACGTCGAAGATGAACTCCGCCGGGTGCGGAATTGATGCAACTGAGCAGGACGGCCCGCGGATATTGCCCCGCCGCGGTGATACGCTGGTCGTGGAGCATATCGCGCGGCTCCGGTTTGCCGGAGGCGAAGCGCTGGTTGCCGCGCTGGAGCCAATCCAACACCTGGGCGGGGGTGGCAGCCTCCTGCTCTCGCTGGTGGGCGGCGAGAGCGCGGCGCCGCGGCGTGGCGGTCGAGGGTGTGCCGGTCGAGCAGCCGGAAAGCGTGAGCAGCAACAAGATCGTGATGAGCCCGGCACTGACGGAAAGTGCTGCCTGGCCAGGGATTCATAGCCCGTGGTCGGTTGAGAGTCGTTAGGTCCATACTCTTGCCTTTCAGGTACAACGGTGGCGAAGCCGGCTATTCGCTGACCCTCCGTCGGATTCGGGATGGAGGATCTACTCCATAGAATCCCAGTATCGCGCGGGGCCCACTCGGCCAGCGCGAGGATTCTCCTGCTTGTCGTGCAGCCTTTACCCGCCTCCGACCCCGCACAGACACGCAGCCTTTCGCGCCGTTGCCATGTGCGAACCGATGCTGAATGCCGGGGCTGACTTCCGGAGTTCCCCCCAAAGAGTCTCGGGATGACACTCCTTCCGTCCGTTGGCGTAGTTCGCGGTTCAATGGCCATGAGGGAGCAAAGAGCAGAGCACGCACAGGACAGGTGGAGGATTGCGGTCATAGCCTCGCCCCCGGGCGGTGTCTAACGCCGAAAGCCTATGGGCGGCTAAGCGAATTCCCGCCTGCATCCGCCGCCGGGGCAGACTTACAATGGAGCAGAATCTTGCTACCGACTGCGCCTCCCGTCAGACCCAGAGAAAGGAGCCTGAGCCATGGTGCTTCGAACCTATTCTGCCGACCATGCACTATCCGCCCTTGAAGGTGGCCGAAGACACGTGGCTGATCCAGCAAGCGACGTCCCTTGCCGATACATGTGCCGGACCGCTAAAATCCTTCCACGCGTCGCCGCGCCTACGGTTTCGGCGTGAACCCCTCATAGCGTGCCAAGGCGAAATCCCATTTCCCGCTGTTGTGGCTCATGCCCCCCGCGTGGCTCGAACGACGGATCGCGGCCAGTAACTCCTTGCACGAAGCAGTCTTGAGCACATAGTTCTCGGCCCCGGCTTGGTACATCTTCTCCCGCAGTTCGGGGTCTTCGAACATGGAGAGCGAGATGATTCGGGTCTGGGGCAAGTCCTGTTTGATCTGGCGTGCCGCCTCCTCGCCGCTCATCACGGGCATGGATACATCCATAATCACCACATCCGGGCGAAGCTGATTGGCCAGATGCACCGCCTCGCGGCCATCGGCGGCCTCGCCGACGATCTCAATTGCGTCTTCTTCGCGCAGTAGCGAGGCCAGACCTTGCCGCACGATCTCGTGGTCGTCCGCCAGCAGCACTCGCAGTCGGCCGCTATCCTCGTCGGCCGAACGTCCGGCTCCCTTCGCCCGGCCGTTCGACCCCGTCTCGACCTCAGAACCTGTGCCGGCGGTCTCGTTTTGAGGCAGGAGGATAAGGAACCTGCTGCCCTTGCCCTTGGCGCTTTTGATCTTCATGCGACCGCCGAGCAGCTCGATTCGCTCGCGGATACTCAGCAAGCCGAACCCAGCCGCTTCCCGGAGTTCCTGGGGGTCAAAACCACGACCGCGATCCGAGACCGACAAGCAGACCCATCGTCGGCACTGCCGAACCCGAATTCTGGCTTCGTTCACTTGGGCGTGTTTGACCACGTTGAACAGCAACTCCTGAGCCGTCCTGTAAAGGAAGGCTTTGATCGCATCGGATTGCAGGTACACGGAACCGTTCGCGCGCACGTGAACCACAAGGCCATGCTTGGCCTGCACCTGGTTGGCCAGCCAGCCGAGAGTCTCCGCGAGATCGCGATACAAAGCGGCGGGGCTTAGCTCGTGCGATAGGTTACGGGATTTCTCAATCGCCTCTTTGAGCATGTGGTCGATCTGCGCGGTAATGTCTCGCAAGGACGGATCGGACTTAACCCGACTTCTCACCAAGCCCAGATGGAACTTCGCCGCCGCAAGCTGTTGCTGCAAATCGTCATGCAGGATTTCCGCCAAGCGTTGGCGCTCGCGGTCTTCCGTCTCGGACATATCGAGCGTCAGCTTTTGGAGTTGTCGGGCACGATACTTCAGCTCCGCCGTCCGCTGGGCCACCTTGCTCTCCAGCGTCGCATTCAACTCCGCAGGGCCTCCTCGGCCTGCTTGCGGTCGGTGATGTCGCGACCATAAACGTTGGCGTAGCGGTCGAAGAAACGGCACGGCCAACACGGCATAACACCTTCCACCCCGTTCCACGTCCTGTTGCGCCTCCCGGCCCTCCGTCAGCGCGTGCCGGACCAGTGACAAGAACGGCTCCTCCAGAAGACCGCCGATTTTGCACATCCATCCGGGAAGCTGGCCGGCCGCCGGGTTGCGGTAGAGGACGGTCCCCTCGGCAGACACACGCAAGATCGGGTTAGGGTTCTCCTCCGGCAACCGGGCCAGCCAAGCCGCTCGCTCGTGCGCCTCTTGCAGGGCTTTCGTGCGTTCGGCCACGCGCTGCTCCAGCGTCTCGTTGGCTTCTTTGAGGGCCTCTTCCGCCCGTTTGCGCTCGGTCACATCAATGACGGCCACCCGCAGCCGGCCCGCTCCCGACTTGACGCTCTCCAACCTGCGCGTCGAAAGCCGCGCCGTCCGCCTTCTGCATTTTTAGCTCGCACGTCTGCTGGACGCCGCCGGCGAGCACTTGTCGGCGGTGAAAGTGGAAGGGGTTGGCATCCTCCGGGCGGATGAACTTCGTAAAGCGCTGCCGCAAAAGACCCTGTCTTTCCGTGTTCAACAAGCGGCAGCCCGTGAGATTGGCCTCGACGATCCGGCCATGCTCGTCCAGGGTGAAGTAGCCCACGGGCGCAAAGTCATAGAGATCGAGATAGCGGTCCCGGGCATCCTGGGCCTCCAACTGAGCTGCGGTGAAGCTCCTCGTTCTGGATCTCCAGTTCTATCTGATGTACGGCCAACTCGTGCGCGAGGCTGACCAGGTCGGCTCGCTCCAGAGTCTCGATCCGGCTGTTGCGAGCGGCAAGCTGTTCTTCTGCCTGGCGGCGCAGTTCATCGGCGTATGGTTTACTCACGCATTATCTCCTTGCCGGCGGCCCTCTTCAGCGGAGAAGGGCTCCGGTCCGGGACGATCGGTTACATCTTCCAGAGCCAGCAGGATTCTCTGCATGGTGTCCGCCTTATCACCGATCCGTCGGGCATTGAGCAACATCACCCGCTGGCCGACGCCGGGAAAGTCATGCTCCACCCGGTATCCTTGGAACACGGAATTCTTTTCCAGAATCTCTTTCAGCAAATCCCGAAGCTGCGGGATATTCCATTGGCGATTGCCCAGATCATAGATGATCCGGCCTTCGGTTTCTTCCCGGCTCACGTGGAAGGTCTCATAGAAGGCCGGCTCCGGCCGAGACGACCCGCAGGGCCTCGTCCAGCACCAGGAGCGGCTCGCGGACCGTGTCCACAATGCTCTGGGCATACAGCCAGGCCGTCTTGACCTGATGAATGTCCGTGAAAGACACCACCACGCCGGCAATGGTGTTGTCCGAGGTGCGATACGGATGAATCGTCAGGGTGTACCAGTATCCCTCCGTGGTCTGCACCTCCTGCTCCATCGGGACCAGGGTGTCCAGCACTTGACGGGCGGTCTGCACCAGACCGTCCAGCTTCAGATTCGAGTTGATATCCTTGATCGGACGGCCCACGTCGGAATCAATGAAGCTAAACAGACGGATGGCGGCCGGAGTAAAACGCTTGATCTCCAGGTCCTCGCCCAAAAAGACCGTGGCGATGTTCGTGCTGTTGAGCAGGTTCTTCATGTCGTCATTCACGGAGGTCAGGTCTTCGTTCTTCTTCTCGTACTCCGTATTGAGGGTCACCAACTCTTCATTGACCGACTGGAGTTCTTCGCGCGAGGTCTCCAATTCCTCGTTGGTGCTGCGGAGTTCCTCGTTGGTGGACAGGAATTCTTCGTTGGCGGATTTCAATTCTTCGTTGGTTGTCTCCAGTTCTTCGATGGTGCCCCGCAGGGACTCACGGGTAAGCTGGAGTTCCTGCTGAAGTTCTTCCTGCCGGGCGCTGTCCGCCGCGTCGCCCTTGGTTCGGCGGTGCCTGCGTCGGGGGGTATCCTCGAACGTGACAATCATATTCCCCTCCGCGTTGCCCAGATGGTGGACGGCCACCTTCACGAACTGCTACGGTGCCATTGTGCTGGAGGCGGACATTCTCCCGGAACCCGCCCTTTTGCTGGTGCCGGGCGTCGTGGAGCAAGACGGCCAGCGTGCTGCGCAGGTCCGCGTGGGCCATTTGCAGGAGATTCATGTCCGGCTTGCCCTGGGGCAGTTGCAGGTACTTGCCGGTGCTGCCGTGAGTGTAGACCACTTGGTACTGACGATCCAGCAGCACGGACGGGGGCAGAGCCTCCAGAAACAGCAGTTGCATGGGCAAGGGGATGCCAGCCAACCCTTGCGGGAGCGCCTCACGAACCTCCGGCAGCGCAGCCAAGGCGGTTTCGTACCGTCCCGGCTGACCCGGCAAGTGCAGGTGGGCCGCTTTGTCCCGGTTGATACAGCGGTAGATTCTCCATTTCTTGTCGAGGGTCGCAAAGAGGTCGGGAGCCTCTCCGATCGTCTCGGCCGTGCCGAGAAAGAGCAGTCCCCCTTCGTGGAGAGCATAGTGCAGCAGCGGCAGGACCTGCTTTTGCAGTTGGCTGTCGAAATAGATCAGCAGGTTGCGAACCGAAACGATATCCATGCGGGAATACGGGGGGTCCAGGACCAGGTCATGCACGGCAAACACGAGCCGTTCCCGGATGCTGTCCTTCACCCGGTACGAGGAATCGACCGTGGTGAAGAACTTGTCCAGCCGCTCCGGACCCACGTTCGGGGCAATGCTCGCAGGATAGACACCCGCGCGGGCGACGGCGATGGCATCCGCGTTGAGGTCGGTGCCGAAGACCTGGAGATCATAACGCCGTCCCAATTCCCCGGCACATTCGCTCAGGAGCATGGCAATCGAATAGGCTTCCTCCCCGGTCGAACAGCCCGGTATCCACGCCCGGACCAGGTCTCCTTCGGGCTTCTCCTGGAGCATCTCGCGCAGGGCGTTCTTCAGGGCGGCAAAAGCCTCGGCATCCCGGAAGAACGAAGTGACGGTGATGAGGAGGTCTTTCACCAGGGCCTCAACCTCGGCGGGATTCTCCTGGAGAGAGCGAATGTAACTGTCCACCGTCTCCAGTTGGTCTACCGCCATGCGGCGCTCGATGCGGCGGGTGATCGAGGCGGCCTTGTAACCCGAGAAATCGCGTCCGGTCTTGGCGCGAACCAACGACAAGATTCTCCGGAGGCTGGTGTCATCCTTCTGGAGGGCTTGGCGAATTCCCTCCCGCGTGCTGTAGGACTGGCGAAAATATTCGGTCAAATGCGCCGCCATCGCCTCGGGAGCCAGGACGTAGTCCTCGACCCCGGCGTCGAGGGCCGCCCTGGGCATCCCGTCATATTTCGCCGTCTCGGGGTCCTGTACCAGGACGAGGCCCTGCTGCGCCTTAACGGCCCTGGCCCCATCGACACCGTCCGTGCCGGTGCCGGAAAGGATCACCGCGACAGCCCGCTCCTTGACATCCTCCGCCAGGGACCGGAAGAAGACATCAATACTGTGGTACAGGCCGGGATGCTCCATCTGCTCCTGGAGCCGGAGTGTGTGGCCCCGAATGGCCATAACGACGCCGGCGGGAATCACATAGGCGTGGTCCGGCTCAATCCGCGTGCCTTCCGCCGCTTCCACTACCGGAATGGGGGCCGTCCTACCGAGCAGTTCGGGCAAGCGGCTGGGCTACGAGGGGTCCATGTGCTGGATGAGGATGAAAGCCAACCCACTCTCCTGCGGGACATGGCCTAAGAGACCGGTGAGGGCCTCCAGCCCGCCTGCCGAAGCACCCACGGCGACGACGCCGCACAGGTCTTCCGTGCAGAGAGGGCTGTTCAGGCGCAGCTTCTGGCCCCGCACGCTCCTTCTCTTGCTTCTTCTGCCTCATGGCGATTCCCTCGATGCCTGATAACAGTGTGACGACAGTCGAAGGAACGCCTGGCCGCGCGGAAACGAAACAGGGCCTTTGACTCGGCACTCACTTCACGAAGGGCAGCCTACCGCATCCACAGCGGTTGTCAAGACCATCCAACCGCACACACCCTACCGAGAACCAAGGGTTCTCCTTTCGCGTCCATCGCACGTCCCGTCCAGATACTCTGGAGGATCATGAGGTCTTCCGCCGGGCGCAGGTGCAAAACACCATGCGAGGGGCGGATTCATCCCTCGTGCCTCTCTCCGCGTCTGCCGTCTTCCTACAAACTGGTCAATACTCCCCACACCAACCGTAGCATCTCACTGCTTTTTATACTGTCCGGCCCGAATCTCGGTTCGCCCATTACGATTCGCGTGTCTGCCTTTACGTCTTGACGAACAGGATCGCCTTCAAGAACCGGGATAGGAGCATGTCATCCGGGCGGCGATACCGGGCGTTTGCAGGGGGATAGTGGTTCTCCGTCCTCGACGGTTAGAATCATCGCCGAGCCTATGACGGCGCATCTGGGACCATAGCACGAACACGGCTCCCTTTTGTGCGAACTTTCATGGAAGATGATTAGGGAAATTCCTTAGTCGCCGCGGGTCTAACCCTTTGCCCCGTTGCGGTGGATCATCCCCATAGCCTACCCCTTTCTCCGCCTCCTGCAATTCCGGCTCGATCCACGTATCCCACCAGCGGTCGAAGGATTCGGCGACGGCCTTGTGCAGTCGTACCGCCGGCGTTGCCAGCCTCCACCATCCTTCGTATTACTACCTGTGAGGATCTTGTTCTCCTGCGCCAATTTCGGATCGACGGTAAATCCTTAATCCACAAATACTTGGTTCTCTCACCAAGCCACGAAGCCACGAAGTTCTGGGGCCTATTTCCGTACCGGGTTTCTTCGTGTCTCTGTGTCTTTGTGAGAGCATCTCTTTGGGTTGCGGCCGAGCGCAGCGAGGCCGCGCTGGGCTATCGCATAATCCGAATCGATCCGTCAACCACACGCACACGATAGATCGCGATAACACCAGTAGGGTTCCCCGGCTGATGTCCGGCAGGCCCAGGACCGGCGTGAACGACACGGTGATGACGCAGCTCAGGGATCGGATCATTTCCAGCTTGGCGCGTACGCATATCTCAATTTCCCGGAGGAGATCCGACGACATGAGGAGCGAGAAGTAAAAGGTAAGAAGTGAAAAGGCAAGAACGGAGAGGGCGAGACAAGCCTTTAAGAGATTGTCCACAGATTACACCGATTTCCCCAGATTCAAGAGGGTCACATCTGCGTCAATCTGCGCACTCTGTGGATCTCATTCATGTCACCCCAACTCGTTGTACTTCTCCGCCCGGCCGCGGGATTTTTCTACCGGGTATTTGACGCGGTTGCGCTCCAGCTTCTGGCGGGCGGCGTCCAGGACGGCCACGCCCAAGGCGTCGGCGAGGGCCAAAAGCAGGATCGTCACGTCGCCCATCTCTTCCTCAACCGCCTGCTTCTTCCCGGGCGGCAAGTGACGGCTCTCGTCCTCCGTCAGCCATTGGAAGACTTCCAGCAATTCCGCCACTTCCACGGACAAGGCCATGGCGAGGTTCTTCGGGGAATGATACTTCTCCCAGTCCCGCTCCTGGTTAAAGGCCTTGATGTCTGCGATCAGTTTCTGCACCTGGGTTCCTCACACAATCAACAAGGGCAATGCATCCGTGCCCAAATCCCAAATTCCAAGCACCAAATCCCAAACAAATTCGAAATCCACAATTCCAATGACCAAAACTCCCAAGGATGTCCTCGCGAGCAAAGTGAAACAAGCTTCGATCCGCCAGGTTGAGATTGCTTCGTTGCTGCGCTCCTCGCAATGACATAAGCAGGTCCGGCCCGGCAGCGCGTTTTGGATTTTGGGCTTTGGTCATTCGTGCTTGTTTGGAACTTGGTGCTTCGAATTTCGAATTTCTCCACTACCCGTTCGGGATCGCCACGTGGACGGGGGTGAGGGTCAGGGCCTTGGACATCTCCTTGGGATCGATGCGGACCAGCAGGCCGCGGGCGCCGGCGTTGATGTAGATGCGGTCCAAGTCCAGAATCGTGGCTTCACAGTAGGTCGGCATGGGACGCTTGGTGCCGAAGGGGCTGGTGCCGCCGACGAGGTAGCCGCTATGGCGATTGGCCACCTTCGGATCGCAGGGGCTGACGGACTTGACGTTCAGGAGCCGGGCGAGCTGCTTGGTCGAGACCTCGCAATCGCCGTGCATCAGGACGACCAGCGGGTCGCCGGCGTCCGTCTCCATGACCAGGGTCTTGACCACGACATGCTCATCGACGCCCAGCTCGCGCGAGGAGACGCGGGTGCCGCCGCGGTCTTCGTACTTGTAGGTGAAGACCTCGAACGCGATCCCGTGGTCGAGCAGGCAGCGGATGGCATTGGTTTTCGGATAGTCTTTCTGGGCCATGACACGATTGTACGAGCCGGGACGGAGACTGCCAAGAGCCCACGAGGAGAGAGTTCGGATTTGAGATTTCAAATTTGAGATCTCAGATTGCCGATTGGCGGTGGGAAATCAGAGATTTGAAATCTCAGATTGGAGATCTGCGATTTGGGAAGGGAGATTGGGGATGGAGGGTCTCAGATTCAGGATTTCACTTTTGGCCGGGGGCGAACTCCGATGTTAAATCATAAATAGTAAATCTTAAATCCATGAGGGTGTGCTATGATCGTCGAGATGCACTGCCATACTTCGGAGCATTCGCCGTGCAGCCATGTGGCGGCGGTGGACCTGGTCCGGCGGGTCTGCGAAAGCGGGTTTCAGGGCATCGTGCTGACGGACCATCACTACCAATGGAGCGCGGAGGAATTGGCCGAGCTGCGGCGGCGGGCGGGCGTGCCGGAGGTGTTCGTGATTCTGTCGGGGCAGGAGGTCGAGACGTACGATTTCGGGCACGTGCTGATCTACGGGGCCAAGACGACGATCCCCGCCATGCGGATCTCCCTGCTGCAAATCCGCGAGCAGGATCCCGATGCCGCGATCATCTGGGCCCATCCGTACCGGGGCAAGGCGATCCCCGACCCCGGCAAGCTGGTGGACCCGGTGATCGACGGGGTCGAGATCTTCAACTCGAATTACACGGTGCTGGAGGCGACCCGGGCGTTGCAGGACTGGCACAGGTACAAATTCACGGCCACCGCCGGGACGGACACCCACGCGCTGAGCTACGCCGGGTCGTATCCGACGATCTTCGACCATCCGTTCGACTCGATCGAGGGGATGGTCGAGGAGATCGAGGCGGGACGATGCCGGCCGTATTTCAGGGAAATCCCGGTCGCCAGCGGCACGTCGGCCACGCAGGTGACCGAGGTGACGCTGGGGCCCGAGGAGGCGAAGACCGCCGCGAAGATCATCGTGAAGACGTTCGAGGACGTGAAGGCGTGGAGCGAAGGCGAGCGGAGTCATCATGTTGTCGAGGAGCTGTATCGGCATGGGTTCGACCGGGGGCCCTATCGCGTGCCCCGGCCGCTCGATAAGGACCCGTACAGTTCGTCGCTGATCGAGGAGCACGTGGGCGGCCGGTCTTTGTTCGACGATATGACGCGGGCACGGCCGGCCCAAGCCATTCGCGATCTGGAGATGGCGGCGCGGTGGCTGGGCCGGCTGCACAACGCCCGGCTCGAGATCACGCCGGAGGAGGAATACCTGCGGATCGAGCCCGACCGGCTGGAGTATTACCTCGAGAGCCTGAGCGAGACCCGCAACCGGTACCTGGAGCGGGTGCGGGAGATCAAGGACCAGGTCTTGGAAAGGGAGAGCGAGCTGATTCGCGCGCGGCCGGAGATCCTCGTGCAGGGGCACGGCAATTTCCATCCCCGCAATATCTTTATCAATCGGGACGAGGCGGAGGGCGACGAATACGTTACGGCGCTCGACTTCGGGAGCTCTTACCAGTTACCGCGGGCGTTCGACGTCGGCACGTTTCTGGCCCAGTATATCAGCATGTTCTTCCGCGTGCCCGACGTGGCGCGGCACGCCTCGGCCGACATCTTCCTGCGCACGTATCTGGGTCGGAGCCGCGATTTGGAAGAGGACTTCCCGGCTCAGGTGAGCCTCTTCAAGGCCCGGACCTGCCTGAGCCTCCTGTACTACCTGGCCAAGGTCCAGATGGGTGACAGCGAAGAGTTCTGGCGGATTCTGATCGAAGCAGAACGCAGCTTGGCCTCCGTCGCCGCCCGGCAGGTAGTCTGAACCGGCGTTTCGGTATGGGCGGTAAGCAAGAACGCGCGCATAAACCGGACTTTTGCCTATGCGGAGCACAGTTCAGGCCGTCGTATGCTAACGCATACTCGATGAAGATGGTTGCCTTCGCAAGAGCGTCTTCCAAGCTCGGCCCAGGGCCGGGCATTGAACGCAACGGCAACAGGGAGCAGCGAGTCTGATTAGTGACGAGGGGAGGCAAGGAGGTACTATCATGAAAGCATGGATCGTGATCGAAAGTTGCATCCTCGCCTGGACGGCGGGCATGACTTGGGCCCAGAGTCCGGGGAGCCCAGACGCAATGGGCTCTTGGTCGGCACCACCGACGCGAGTGCGTGAAATCGGAGTCTACGTATGTCCGACTCATCTGGATATTCAAGCGACCTGGCCGGCCCGGTGCCCGATCTGCAGCACCGTGCTGAGCCAAGTGCAGCCAACGGCCAACACGATTGCCATAGCCGATAGAGACGAACGAGAGCGGCACGTGCGGGAGGAGGCGAGGGAGCGGGCACGACGGGAATTCCGAGAGCGCAACCGCCCCTATGGCTACCGCTATTATCCGCCGTATGGCTACAATGCACCGTACGCCTATGCTTACCCCGCGCCGGGGTATTTCTACTACCCCAATCAGGGTTATTACTACAACCCTAATCTGGGCTACTATTTCTATCCGAACACGGGTTACTACTACAATCCCAACACGGGACAATACTACTCCTACAATCCCAACACGGGACAGTACTACATAGTGACTCCAGGCAGCGGATTTTCCTTTCGCTTCGGGTATTGACCGAGCGCGGACAAAGAACGATGAGGCGGGAAGGAGTGTGCGCGTCGCTGAGTCAAGCTGATATCTGAGGGTACTCCCCTTGTAGGGCGGGGGGTGCCGCTGGGTGGTCATCGACACCAATTGGGGAACATCAGGAATTCAAGCCATGAGAACACCGGTTGCAGGGATAGCTTCGGTTGTGATCTTAACGACATCCACGGTACTGGCCCAGGGCTTGTCGGCGCCGCCCACCAGGGTGTGCCAACTCGGGGATTACGCGTGCCCGACGCACGCCGAGATCCAAGCCACTTGGCCGGCCCGCTGCCCGATCTGTGACGCGGTGCTGCATCAGGTGCCGCCGCCGGCTTTCACGCTGGCCGGCTTTGCCCCTTTGTTCGATATGGATAGCCGACGCCGGGACGACGAAGCCCGGGAGCGAGCGCGGCGAGAAGAAGAGTCCAGAGAGCGTCTCCGCCGCTACGGCTACGATTATGGCCCCTATCCACCATCTGCCTATGCCTACCCGCCGCCGGGCTATTACTACGACCCCAGCCACGGCTACTATTACAACCCCAATCTGGGCTCTTATTACTACCCGAGCAGCGGCTACTTCTATAACCGCAATACTGGACAATACTCCACCGGGACCCCAGGCAACAGAGCCTACCCGAATTCCGGGTATGGGCATTGATCTCTCGCGGACGCGGAACGCTGGGAAAGGAAAGAGCATGAACCTGGATGAGCCAAGCTGGCATCCCAAGGGTGCACCTGGACAGAGCACGAGACGGGTGTCGTGCGGTCCTCGACGTCGACCGTAAAACAAGAGGAGATCAGGCCATGAGAATACTGGCGGCAGTGCTGACTACGATCGTGCTTCTCACGACCACGTCCCCCGTGTTGGGCCAAGGCCCGTTGGTCCCGCCGACCCGGGTGTGTCAGACGGGAAACTACACCTGTCCAGCCCATCCCGAAATCCAGGCCACGTGGCCGGCCCGCTGCCCCCTATGCCAGGCAATGCTGACCGAGGTATCGTTTGGCGTCACCTACACAGGCGTGACCCCGATAGCCGCCCGCGGGGGCGCCGCGAGTCCGGCCACCGGTCATGGCGGCGCCACGGGTCCGGCTGCCGGTCGCGGCGACATGGGTCCAATGGCCGGCCGCGGTGGCACAATGGGGATGCGACCGGGAATGGGGAGGCAGCCCGGCATGGGGATGCGGCCGAATCAGAGACCGGGAATGGGACGCGAGGAAGAATTACGCGAGCGAATGCGCCGCTTCGGCTACGGGAATCAATACCCCGGCATGGGCTATTTCAATCCCTACTATGGCGGATACGGCAGCTACGGTGGCAATTCCTACTACCCCTATGGCGGCTACGGGGGCTATTCCTTCTGGCCTTACGGCGGGTACGGCTACATGAACCCCTACGGCGGATACTACAACATGCCCTACGGCAGGTTCTACTATCCCTACTACGGCTACTCGTATTACTGGACCCCGTGGTCCTATTTTCCTTATTATTGGTGGTAGCATTTCGTCAATTCACGGAGGTCACGTCATGAGAACAGCGGTTGCAGTCATCGTCTTACTTACGCTTTGCGCCACGGGCACGGTCCTGGCCCAGGGCTGGTCGCCGCCGCCCACCCGGGTGTGCGAGCTCGGTTCCTATGCTTGTCCCACCCATCCGGAGATCCGGGCCACTTGGCCGGCCCGCTGCCCGACGTGCGGGGCCGTCTTGATCCCCGCCCGAGGTGGCGGCGGAGCTGCCGGTGCCGGAAGCACTCCTGCGGGGGGGACGCCCGCCGTGGAACCCAGGGGCGGCGGACGCCCCGGCGTCCAATCCACGGCCCCGGGAGGCCGAGGCGAAGGCGGGGAGTTTGGGGAAGGTGGACGCTTCGGGTTTCCCAACGAAGGCTTTGGCGATCAAAACAGAAGATTCGGATTCCCGAATGAGGGTTTCGGCGATCAGAACCGGCGCTTCGGCTTCCCGAATGAAGGTTTTGGGGATCAAGATTTCGGAGACCGACGGTTCGGGGAGCGGAGATTCCCCAATGACGAGTTTGGCGAAGGCGAATTCGGTGAGGAGTTCGGCGAGCCCTTCCCGACACAACCATTCGGTTTCGGCCAGGACGAATTTGGAAACGAGAGACTGATAAACCAGAAACTCAACAACGCCACCATCGTCGGACCGTCCCTGAGACCGACCCGGAGAACATGCCCAGTGCAATTACAAGGGAGATCATACTATGAGAACAGTGCTTACCATTACGGGCCTGATCGTGGTTCTCGCCGCGTGCACGACCCTGGCCCCCGGTCAGTCGCGCGCCCCGACCCGCGTGCGTCGAGTTCAGCCTTTACCAATGTCCCAGCCACCCGGAAATTCAGGCGACGTGGCCCGCCCAGTGTCCGACATGCGGCACGACCTTGCAGGGGGTAGCGCCGCGTAACATCGCGGCCGGCGTTGTGCCCGCGGCCGACACCAACTACCCCGATGAGTTCGCGGACAACCCGGCTCCCCTACCGCCGGACCAGTTCTACCCCGGCCCGGGATACTACCCCGCCCCGCAATCCACTCAGTACAACACCCAGTATGCGTATCCACCAAGCACCCAATACGCGTACCCGCCGAACACTCAATACAGCTACCCACCCAGCGACCAATACGGGACACAGGGATATCCTCCCAGCACGCAGTACGGCCAGACCTACCCACCGAGCACGCAATATGGCCAGACCTACCCGCCGAGCACGCAGTACGCGTATCCGCCCAACACGCAATATGCCTACCCGCCAAGCACGCAATATCCGCCGGGCACTCAGTACGGCCAGACCTACCCGCCCGGCACGCAGTATGCCTATCCGCCGAGCAGTCAATACGCGTATCCCCCTGGCTCTCCGGCGTACCCGCCCTACAATCCGAACTATGGATATGCCCCCGGATACCCGTACTATCCTTACGAAACCGAGCCGAACAATCCCTACGGCGACATCGTGCAGGACTTGAACCGGCTGTTTCATCGGTAAGGACACCACCTTATGAGAATCGTTGTCATCGGCGCCGACCGGGACGATCGGCAAGGAAGTCGTCAAGGCCCTCGCGCGTCAACATCAGATCGTGAAAGTCGGCCGCCGCAGCGGCGACTTCCAGGTCGATATCGCCGACAAAGCCTCGATTGAACAGTTGTTCCCGAAGCTCGGCTCCTTCGACGCGGTCATCTGCACGGCGGGCGAAGCGCGGGCCGGACGCCTGGCGGACCTGACCGACGACGATTTCATGCTGGGCTTGACGAACAAGCTGATGGGTCAAGTGAACATCGTGCGCATCGGCCGCCAGTATATCAACGTGAATGGCTCCTTCACGCTGACCAGTGGTGTGCTCAGCCAGGAGCCGATGCCCGGCACGGCGGCGATCAGCTTGGTCAACGCCGCCGTCGAGGCCTTTGCCCGCGCCGCCGCTCTGGACTTGGATCGCGGCCTGCGGATCAACGCCGTGAGCCCCGTCTGGTCCACGAGACCCTCCAAGCCTTGGGCATGGACGCCGCGCCCAAAATGCCCGCCGCCCAGTTCGTGCCGGCCTATCGCGAGAGCGTCGAAGGCCACCGCACCGGCGAAGTCCTGGACGTCCGAGACTTCGTCCCCGAGCCGGTAGCCTCGGCCACCGGCTGGTGACCTCATTGCGATCAGTTTGGCCCCAGCACCCAGTCCGGGTGACAGCGGAAAGGCCGAAGGCCTTACCGATGGTGGACGACGAAGGGGTCCCAAACGTAAAAGGATGCGTTTGGGACCCGTCCTGCCCGTGAATGTCACGGGCAGGATGCCTCATTGTTCCACACATCTTCCCGGATGGTCCCGCCGGGACCGTTGATGATAGCTCACCGTTCCAACGACGGGCACATGTAGCCACAGCACCGCAAGCCCCGCGCGGGCGAAAGAAAGCGGCGTACCCTCCGCCCTCGCACTTCCCACTTGCACAGAGTGTCCGACAGAAGAAGGAATCGATGGCAGACGGTGGGCTGGTATGTCATTGCGAGCGCAGCGAAGCAATCTCAAACCCGCGTGAGACTGAGATTGCTTCCCCTGCCTCCGCAGGGGCAGGCTTTGCTGCGCTCCTCGCAATGACATATGGACGTTCATTCTGCCAGTGGCCCCTAAAACGGCGGCGCCGCCGCCGTGGGCGGTCCCACGGGGCCCCTGGTGACCCGCTGGAGATCCGCGCTGAAACTCGGCGAGCTGATGGTCATGGTGCCGTCGGTGATGAAGTAGTTCGCATTGATGATATAGCCCGGCCGGCCCGGCTCGGGGGCATGATTGATAATCAGCGTGTTGCCCTCCACGCGATACGCCTCCACCGCCTGAATCGCTCGGCCATCGGGCATGATCTGGGTCGTCACCAATTGGCTGCCCGGCTCGAACGACAGGTACATCTCGCGAAAGGCCGGCGGATTCGGCATGTTGAGCCGCTGCACCCGCCACTAGCTGCCCGTCAGCGGCGTGGGCGTGGCCCGATCGTAGTGTTCCGCCCTTCTCTGGTCCTGGGTATTGCCCAGCAGATACCCGATTCCGCCGCCCACGGCGGCCCCGAGCAGCGTGGAGCCCGTGTTATGCCCGATCGCCTGCCCCGCGAGCGCCCCGACCCCGGCCCCGATTCCGCCTCCGATCAGGCCGGTTTGGTGCGCGCTCGCGAATTCGCCCACGCTTTCCCCCTGGCATCCGGCCAGCAGCACGCCGGCCGCGATCAACGCCGGTATGATCTTCCTGCTCATAGTTACCCCCTTTTCTCTTGTGCATGCCCTGTCCATGCGCCCCTCCCGGCGGAGCCCGACCCAATCGCCGCGCACCACCCCATTATGTTGTGCCTCTTCAGATTACCCTGCACGAGCAGGAAATCGGGATCAGTATTGTTCCCTTTCCGCCCAAGTGTTTTGCTCGCCTCTTCGTGGGGCGAGCGTCCCTGCTCGCCCCGCTGCGCACGGGCATAACCCAAACGTATTCTCGCGCCACAGCCTGCCCTCGACCTGATCGGGTGACGCAAAAAGCGCCAAGCTATAGAAGACAGTCAACGGAAGGCGGACAACGGCAAAAGCGCAAATCCTTGGCGCTCTTGGCGTCCGTGCGCGAGACATAATTCTATGGTTTCTGATGACTTACGCCGCGTACTCTCGGAGATCTTTGCGCGAAAACGAGATTCCAACAAGCAGTGGCACAAAAACGATGCGGCAGAATTGTAGGGTGGGTTCTCAACCCACGCGTTTCCTGGGAACTGATCGCTACGGGCTGATGTTCCACCACCAATGGCACACATCACACGAATCTTGGGCGGTATTCCTCTCTTATTCGTGGGATTGGTGGAAATTGCAGCAGCTATCAGGAGACTTCTTTCGTCAAAGCTCTCTGGGTGCCCGACCGCAGAATTCGCGGAGCGAGCCCCACCCTCACCAATCGCTAATTGCTATTTTGAGGGCAGACTCTGGGAAGCCCGCTATAACTGAAGGCGTTTGAATTCCTGGCAAGCGTAGGCTAACGACGGGGGAGGATCGGCCTGGAATTTCCGTTGGCGGCACATCTCGTCGAGACGCTCAACATCTAGCTGGCAGTCGCTTGGGCAGTCGTACTTGCGATATTCTGTTTGCTCGTCAACCGCCTCACCTCGCAAGTAGGCCAGCCATGTTTCAATGTTGCGTTTGGGGATCATGAAACAGACCTGCTCGCCTTCTCCTCGAAACGGAACGCCACCCTCCGTGCATGCTCTCATGAGAGATTGGACACGTTCCTCAACGGGCAACTTGTCGGCATCGATACCCACAATGAGCCGACTGGAGGAATAACTGCTTCGTGAGCGATAGGCTTTCAATTCACGCGGGAGTTCCTCACGCACGAACTGTTCAGCGGACCCGTGGCCGACTCCGGGCTTTCTGAAGTAGAATCTGCGCGGACCGCACTTTCTGAGCGTCAAGAACCGGCGAATGAAGCATTCCTGCTGTTGATCTTCGCAAAGAATAACAATTTGAACACTTCCGGAACTCACTTGTCCCACCCCCGCGCGATGCTCTCGGAGGGCTTCAACCCCTCGACCTGAGCCCTCGGCTTGTCGCTGACACGGGCTGGGCCGATGGGATCTCTCTCGAACCATCGGCCTGCCGAACCTGCCAAGTAGTCGATGACTTCCGGGTGATGTGAGATTAGCACGGCCTGTGCGATGCAATCGCTGTCATCCACATTGCACGCCAAGAGGGCAAGCCACGGCTGAATCTCGCGTAACTCGACATAGTTGTCAGGTTCATCCAGAAATAGGTGCACACCTTGGTTTGCCAACCCGAACACCATTATGTAGGAAACAATGAGGGCACGCTGGCCATCGGATAGTTCACTGAAGTCGAAGGAAATGGGCCTGCCCTTCTCAGAAGGCCGTCGAAAAAGGGCTTTGAGCACCCGGACATTTTCGCCCGCTTCTTTTAGGCTGAACGAGGTGAATCCCGGTAAAACCTTCTCGAGCTCGCGACAGGCATTAAATGCTCCGCCTTGATGTTCCTGCAACAGCCAACGGAACCAGGATACGAAATTCTCCGCGTGGTCAGACAGAATGTCCTCCTCCTCACGGCTTTCGTTCGCCATAAGCGGCGGACAGGGCGCGGCAATGATGAATCTCCTCAGTTCTCGGCGAAAGGCTGTCAGGTTCGTGTTGTCAGGACGCTCCGGAAGTGAACCGACGCCAGACTGTGACCAGTCGAGAGGATATCGAGGACCGGGCTGGAAATCGTCGTGGTAGAGCTGGGCCGTGGCCTCATTTCCCTCGACATTCAGCTCGAACAAGGGCAAGCCGTCCATCAGAAGTTTTTCTTGACCGATTCGCACGCGACGCAGGTCTTCGTGGTGCTCTATTACAAGCGAGTAGCTGTAGGCCGCTTGACCTATCCGCAGATCCAATTCGAAGCGCTGCTGCGGAGAGCTTTGCCAGCGCGTAAGGTCTAACGCGGGAAAGACAGTGTTCACTTTGGTGGTACCGGTCACGAACCGCTGGAGCCGTCGGAGGACTTCGAAGACGGTCGTCTTGCCGGTTCCATTGCCGCCAAGCAGGAGGTTCAGCCTGTCCAATCGCAATTCGAAGTTGACCAAGCATCGGAAGTTGTCTATATAGATTCTCGTCAGCATGACATGAAGCCTCCACTGCCAAAAGGCCTAACAAAATACTACCTGATTGTGCCGTGAAGGAAGGTCGTCTGCAAGGAGAATCTCATGTCCAATATGGCAATTCCGCCGAAAACCGAGGAGGAACTGCGAACACTCACCAATTATTGGACGACGCTGCTGGGGGGAGACTTGGCCCCTCAGGCGGTAATGTCGCCCGGCTCTTGGTCTCGGATCTCTTCGAACTGGTTGATGACAACATCCCCTCCAAGAGACCCGATGGGGCAAGCGGAACCCCAGGGGCTTCGGGGTCTGCCCTCAATGGCGCCAGCAAAGCTGGGTGCGGGGAGAAACGCCGATGTCAGTGGCGCGAAACCTGCATGAAACCTGGTGGGTGCAAATCCCACGCCGCAATGGGTGGCCACCAACGGCAGGCAGTAACCTTGGCACAACTCACGGAGTGCCAGGGGACGACCGGTAGGAAGTCTTAAGACTGGAGTTTTGCCAAATGCACAGTGGGCCTATATTCTCCCAGGAAATCTCATTCTTCGATTTCCTGGAAGAATCCACCGCAGACCTCATTTTTACGTGGTTAAGAGGAGGAAGGAAAAAGCGAGGAACGAGATTTTTCCTTCCTCAAGTAGGCCCAATGTGCATCTTGCAAAACTCCAGTTCTTACTTTTTCCTTCTTCTTGTCACCCGTCTCTTGCCGCTTGTCACGGTGCGGCCCCGCACCTCTTGCGGGAAATTGAGATACGCGTACTCGCCAAAGAACTCGTAGGCCTTGCGGTCGTACGCCTGGGCCGCGTCGATCTCGTGGTCGAACGGGCCGAGCCGGATCGTGGCGCCGTTATGCCGGAGCGTGGCGTACCATTTCCCGTTCCACCTGCAACGCCGCACGCCCTTGTACTGGGAGCTGCGCACGGCCGGCCGGCGGTTGAGCATGTTCTGGTGCTTGTTGCACACGCGCAGATTGCCCTTGCGGTCGTTCAGGCCGTTGTGGTCGATATGGTCCACGACCTTTCCTTTGCGTGGCTTCATGAGGAACTGGTGCAGATATACGTTCCGGCCGTGGTCCTTGCGATACGCGTAGAGGGTGTTGCCCTTGCCGGACACGCACCATTTGTACCGGTTGACCCGTTCGTAGTCCTCCGCGTCCACCATGGCGAATTTCTCCTGGGTCAGCGCGACATACCGGATACGGGGGTCCTTCGACTTGGGCGGCGTCCCGCGGACCGGGGGACCCCATTTCTTGCGGAATCGGGCGCGGGCATCCGCACAACCTACGACCGTCAGTTCTCCCGCCCGGTCGGGCTGGTTCGTGCAGACCCAGAGCGTCTGTCGCCCCGTCCGCAGCGGCACGGCATACACGCAATTCCGGCAGCATTGGCTCTTCATCGCAGCGCTCCTTTGAATCATCACATCAACTTTTCATCCGAGGAACACATGCGTCCCTCTACCCTTGGGCAATGTTGCACAAACGCTCAGGTAATTCTGGCGCGCGGGAGGGGCCAAATCGCCGTAAGTCGTGGCGCCACAAGGAGTAAAAAGAATCTTCAAAAAGGCCGTTTTGGGGGTCGGAACTGTTGCACGAATTTTGCCATTCCTACTTGCGCAGTAGGGATATTTTTGTCAAAATACTGCGGTCATACCCCACATTATTACGCGCATTTTGAGGGTGCGATCTTGTCACCACGCAAGCCAGGGGACCCGAGGACGGATGAGGGAGGACAGAAGACTGACAAGTGCTTTTTTGTCCACAGATTTCACCGATGGGCACAGATTTTCTCCTGAGAAGGGCGACGGGCGGTTGTGCGCCGCTTGTCGCTTATTTGCAAACCCGAGAGACACTCGGGTTCAGACCTACACTTTTCACATGCTGCATAATGGAGGAGGCGTGACCTCCCGCATAGCACGGGGCTCAGATTCTGGGGATGCTTTGCTTCTTTCGGGGGCAATAGCGTAGACTGGCCTCGCGTGTACTCCCCGATTTGACGGAGAGCGGGCGGGGATGCCCGCCCTACGAAGACAGCGAATTCCGGGGATGCTTCCTCTCTTACTGCCGGGATCAGCTATCCGACGGGACTTGACCTGCGCCATGGGGAAGGGATAATGCCCCCGTCAATCCGGCGAACGATTCGTTGGGCCAACCTGAATTGCAGGGGTGCTTTTTATGAACGAGCAGAATCTCCGAGGCAGCATTCACGGTCATCTCAAGATCGGCGCGATTATCACCGTCTTCCTGATGAGTGGTTGGGGGCTGGTCTTAGCCCAGGCTCCGAAAGGGACACCCCAGGGGCCGTGGACGGACAAGAGCCTGCCGCCGGATGAGCGGGCCAATCTGCTCGTCGAGCAGATGACACTCGAAGAGAAGATCCAGCTCGTACACGGATGGGAAAGCCAAGGAGCGAAAACTCCTCCCCCGCCGTCGCTGGGCGGCGCCGGTTTCGTGCCCGGAGTCCCTCGGCTGGGAATTCCCGACTTGCAGATGACAGATGGGAGATCGGGCGTGGCCAACATCGGCGGGCGCGGCCGGTACGCGACGGCCCTGCCCTCCTCGCTGGCCTGCGCCGCCACGTGGAACCTCCAGACGGCCTACGAGTACGGGGCCCTGGTGGGCAAAGAAGTCCGCGATCTGGGCTTCAACGTGTCGCTCGGGGGCACGGCCAACCTCATCCGGGAGCCCCGCAATGGGCGGAACTTCGAGTGCTGGGGCGAGGACCCGCTTCTGATCGGCAAGATGCTCGGGCAGGAATTGAAAGGCACCCAGAGCCAGGGCGTGATCGGCAATATCAATCGCTATGCGGCCAACGATGAGGAGACGGGCCGCACGGTCGCCAACGTGGTCATGGACAAGCGCTCCCTGCAGGAAACCGACTTGCTGGCTTTCGAGATCGCCATCAAAGAGTCGGAGGTCGGCACGGTCATGGGGGCCTACAATAAGCTCAACGGCGACTATTGCTGCGAGAGCAGCTACCTGCTGACGGAGGTTCTGAAGAAGGCGTGGGGCTTCCCCGGCTGGGTCATGTCGGACTGGGGCGGCACGCACAGCACCGTCAAAGCGGCCCTGGCCGGGCATGACCAGGAGCAGCCCGGCAGCACCTACTTCGGCGAGTGCGCTGAAAGCGGCGGTCGAGAAGGGCGACGTGCCGCTGTCGCGTCTCAATGATATGGTCCACCGTATTCTGCGGACGGAGTTTGCCCTGGGCGTCTTCGATCGTCCGGCCGTGCCCCGGCCGGTCAATCCGTTCACCGGCGCGGTGGTGGCGCAGCACGTGGCGGAGGAGAGCATCGTGTTGCTTAAGAACGCCGGTGACTTGTTGCCCTTGCGTGCGTCCGCGCTCAAATCCATTGCGGTCATCGGGTCGCATGCGGATGCGGGCGTGCTCTCCGGCGGCGGCTCGGACCAGGTCAGCCCCGCCGGCGGGAATGCCGTGCCGCAAAGCCGCGGTCCGGTCTGGCATCCCTCCCCGCCGCTGGCGGCGCTTCGCGCCAAGGTCCCCAACGCCAGGGTCCAGTACGATGCCGGGACAGATGTCGCGACGGCGGCGAAACTGGCGGCCGCCGCGGACGTGGCCATCGTGTTCGTGAATCAGCCCACCACCGAAGGCCGCGATGTGCCCAATCTGACCCTGCCCGACGGCCAGGATGAACTGGTGAGCCGCGTGGCCGCCGCCAATTCCCACACGGTCGTGGTGCTGGAGACCGGCGGTCCCGTGCTCATGCCGTGGGTCAATGACGTCCGCGCGGTGCTGGAGGCCTGGTATCCGGGCATTCGCGGCGGGGAAGCCATCGCCAATATCCTGTTCGGTGAGGTGAACCCTTCGGCCAAGCTGCCGGTCACGTTCCCCAAGAGCGAGTCCGACTTGCCCCACGTGACGCTGCCCGCCCCGCCCGCGCCGGCGGCCGGCGAGACGCGCCGCCGGAACGCCATCCCCTTCGATATCACCTACTCCGAAGGCTTGAAGGTCGGCTACAAGTGGTTTGACGCAGAAGGCAAAGAACCGCTCTTGCCGTTCGGGTTCGGGCTGGCCTATACGACCTATGCCTACTCCGAACTCAAGATCACGGAGGGCCCCGAGGTCAAAGTGACATTCAGCGTGCGGAACACCGGCCCACGCGCCGGAGCGGAGACCGCGCAAGTCTACGTGTCGTTGCCCCCGAGTGCGGGCGAGCCGCCCAAGCGTCTGGCCGCCTGGGACAAGGTCCAGTTGGCGCCCGGAGAGAGTAAGACCGTGACGCTGACACTCGACCGGCGGTGCCTGTCCGTCTTCAGTGTGGACAAGGACGCGTGGGAGTTGGTGCCCGGCGAGTACAAAATACTCGTGGGCGGATCATCCAGGAATACGCCGCTGACGGGGACAGTGCAAATCACCGATGCTCGTTAAGAGGCCCGTTCCGGATTCCGGGAACGTCCTACTCATTTCAGGAGTCAAGAGAGCGGACTGCCCCCAGGTGCGCTCCCAGATTTGACGGAGAGCGGGTGGGGCCTGGGACCCCAAACGCGATGCATCGCGTTTGGGAACCCAGGCCCGCCCTACGAGGACCGCGTCCTCTATCACGGAATGTTGATTGCGGGCCCATGCGGGCTGTGGTAGCCTATGATCGTTTGCAGGCCGTGCCGGTGCGGCTGTAATCTTGAAGACACGGGAGAAGTGAGGATTCGGCAGATGAAGATCGGATTTCATACGGATGCGTTCAACAGTGCGTACTTCAGCTTCGAGAAGTGCCTGCAGTGGGCCCAGAAGAACGGCGTGCACTACATCGAGTGCGGCCTGATCGACGGCGTGAGCTGGATTCACGGCCTGGGCTACCAGCCGCACGTCGCGCTCTACGAGGACCCGGTCCTGCTGCGGCGGAAGATGGAATGCTACGGCGTGCGGTTCTCGCAAGTGGATGCGGCGTATCCGCTTTCGGGCAAGGACGGGCCCCTCCGCGGCGTGCCCTACGTGCTGAAGTCACTCCACTGGGCGCACCTGATCGGCTGCCCCCACGTGGACACCACCGACGGCATGCACCAGCCGGTGGGACTGACCGACGAAGAAGCGATGGAGATGATGAAGCGCAGCTACGGCCAGATCGTCGAGGTCGCCGAGGCGCACCAGATCATCATCAACATCGAGCCGCACGGCTACTTCACGACCAAGCCCGACATGATGGCCCGGATGCTCGACTTCTGCGACAGCAAGTACCTGCGCATGAACATGGACACCGGCAACACGTTCATCGCCGGCCAGGACCCGGTCGCGTTCCTCAAGCGTTTCCTCGACCGCGTCAGCCACGTGCACGTCAAGGACGTCTCGCCATCCCTGGCGGCCGCCATGCGCGGCCAGCAGACGGGCATCGCCGTCAGCCAGTGCGCCATCGGCGACGGCGTCAACGCCGACAATATCCGCAAGTGCCTGACGCTGCTCCGCGACCACGGCTACACCGGCACGCTGAGCATGGAGTGCGAAGGCCAGGGCGGCCCCATGATCGAAAAATCCTTAGCCTGGCTCCGCAAGACACTCGAGGAACTGAAGATCAAGATAGGAGAATAGGGGTGAAACCGCTGATGAACGCAGATGAACGCTGATGTTTAGAAATTGTTGGCGACCCGGCGGACTTCGAGCCTTGGCTTTGCGAAGTTCATCAGCAGGCACAGACGGAGCTTGGTGGCCTTCAAATAGTTCAGGCACTGGGCCATGTGAATGTCATCGAGTTCCTTCACCGCCTTGAGTTCGACCAGTAGGCATTCCTCAACCAACAGATCAGCCACATACTCGCCTACAACCACGCCATCGTAGTAGACCTTGACGCCGTCCTGCTCGGCCTTGATACCTGCCTTGCGAAGCTCATGGGCCAAGGCATTCTCGTACACCTTCTCCAGGAAGCCGCACCCAAGCGTGTTGCTCACGGCGAAGGCGCAGCCGATCACTCGCTCCGTCAGTTGGCTCATCTCACTCTGACTGAATCTGCGTTCATCCGCGTTCATCTGCGGTTCCATGTTCTTGTTCGGCCTCCCTCCGCAGGATGTTCATGAATCTCGTGGCACTGATCGGACGCTCCGCGATGAGCTTTCCATCGTAGAGGATGCTAAACACGCCATAGGGCGTCGGCAGCTCCCTGGACGCCTGGGCACTCCCGACTCGAACCACTTTCGGCTCCAGCCCCAACGTCCGGGCCGCCTCCGCAATCCTCTGGGCCGATTTTGCTACATACGGGCACTGATCGGCCGCCAGGATCGTAAGGCCCTTCCTGTACCGCTGGCAGAGTCGCTCCCTGTCGACGATGAAACGAGGATCGGGGGCTGTCTTCTGGAGTTTCTTGACGAGCAGTTCATAGGGGTCGATGCGGTCCACCGCGACAAAACCCGCTTTGAGGAACAAATCACTTCCGGCCATGAAACTATCGGAACTGGTCACCACGGCGACCCCTCGGCACTTGCTCTTCTTCGCGTCCCTGAGACAGCTCTCCAAGAGGAGAGAGCCAAGCCCTTTCCCCTGCGTGTTTGCTGTGGACCATCAAGCAATGGATAACAAGGTAACCCTCCGCCTCCACCGGTCTCCACGCGTGACTGGCCAGGGGCGTACTCGATCATCCCAATATCACCGAACTTCTCGGAGCGGAGCACTTTGTATCTCAGGCCTTCCGCATAGCGATCCTTGAGCCAATTCGTTTTCCGACGAAGCCCCAGATTGTCGGCGTTCTTGTTGCCACAGAAGCTGCAACCGTCAATGTTGTCCGCGTTCATGTCGACGATTTCATAATCGCTCATGCTGTTGCTCCGATGGGCGGCAGAACACCATGCCTGTTTCGGCCCGGAACTGAGCATACTGTCCCCCGGTTCCCCCTTTCTGTCAACTGGTTAATCTGGCTCCGATCGAGTCGGCGTTCATCCGCGTTCATCTGCGGTTCCATCTTCTTTCTCGCTCAACGCTCAAAGGCCGAAGCACTTTCGCTAGACGCCGGCCTCCCGCAAACCGCCGGGCGCCGGGACCTTGCCGACCGGAAACGGGGCACGTGAAACCGCAAATGAGCCATGTCAACTATAGGACGGCTCCGTCGTTAGCAAAAGCACGGTGCTGGCTGGCTAACGTTCCGGTTCATCGGCGGGTCTCGCGACGGGCCGTCCGCTGCAACTGGTTGTTATACCGCTCTGCGCGGCTTATCTCGTGGATGTCTCTCAAAATCGAAAGCCAAACAGGCCTCCGTCTTCCGTGGCATCGGTCAACACCGTCTCAATCACATAATCGGACAAGTTGAAGCCGGTGATGGTTTCCTTGAACGCATCGTCCTCGTTCATCGTGACGATGTACTGAAAGCCCAACTCTTCCGCTGTTTCCGCGCCGACCTTCAGGGCACTGATGACTTGGCGCCCGTCGACGCCGTCGAAGAGATGACTGTCGTGGATCAGGAATCCGGGCCCCACTCCCTGGCTGGCACACAGGCGCATGAGCATCATGTCGAAGCAGAATATCTGCATGTTCCTGATGCCCTTGCTGCGCGAGCCTTGCATGGGGAATTGGAACGCAGGCCCATTGGATGTCTCCTCCACCGTCATGCTACCAGCAGACTCGTAGAGCCGCCGCGAGGTTTCCTCGAATGCGAGAATCGCCGCTGACAACCGTTCCTTCTGTTCGGAGAAGTCACGCCGTAGGCGCAGCGTCAGGCGGTTTCGTTCGATTTCCAGCTCATTCTTGGTGCCTTCAAGCTGTTCGGCAGCCTGGAAGCGTTGTCGCAGGGACTCGACCGTCGCTTCCAGGCGTGCGGCTTCTCCTTGCAGTTGCGAGAATTGGTCCAACGCACCGTGACTCCGAAGAAGCGTCATCACAGATGCGCGACGTTCATCGAGCCGGCGCTTCGCTTGCTCCCGCTCAACGACGCGTCTTTTCGCCGCGTCCAGCTCTCCTGCGAGGTAGTCTCGTCGGTTGCGAATGACCGACTCGTGAAAGCTCCGCACTTCGTCGTAACGCTTGATGGCAACATCCGGCAGGGCGACCCCGGCTTCCGCGTAGACGTTCTGAAGATCCGTGAGTGGCGGAGGTGCCTCCGCACGCATTGCAAGCTCCAGGTCGGCGATCGCGGCGGCGTCAATCACGTTGCCGTTCGACAGGTCATTGATTGCTCGGGTGAGCTGATCGGCCTCCGCTTCCAGTTCGGCGTACTGAGGCAGCACGCGGAAGGCCGCAACCTGGGACTTCAGGTCTGTCATCCGAGCCTCTGCCACCGTCAGTTCGGTGCGCAGATCAGACGCTTTCCCGACGATGCTCCCAAACGTGCCGACACTTGCTGCCTTCTTGAGTTCAGCCAACGTCTTCTCGCGGTCGCGCACTTTTTTGCCAGTCACTAGCGATTCTCCAATCCAAACCGAGCAAGAAGAGGAGGGCGACTTGATAGTCACCGGTCTGCTGCATGGTCGCCTGCTTCTCAGGGGTCGTGAACCCTCCGCTGAGCTGCCGACGTACGAAATAGGCAAAGAGGGAACGGAATGTCGGAGACGCGACCATCCGTATTTGGAATCTGGTGCAGAGCGAACATCTTCTCGCCCAGGAGTTCCACCCATTCAGAATTCGCGAGCGTGGCGCTCCCATTCAGGAGACTGGCGCGTTCAACATGAATCTTCGATTTCTGTTGCCCCGAACGCTCAACACGAAGTCGGTCGCCGCCGAGGTCGAACTCGAGGCCAAAGGACTCGTTGACAAGGCCTTCCGCGAAAGAGGGAATCCCTCCCAACGTCCGAACCCATCAGGAAATGCACGATCTCGATTAAGCTGGTCTTCCCAGCCCGGTTGCGGGTCTGCTTGTCGCTCGCACCCTGCTCCTTCTTCGCCACCAGTACATTCAGTCCAGGCCTCAGCGTGAGCGTCTTGAAGGAAGGGAGACTGCTGTAGATGCGGTGGATCATGATGCCTTCCGGACGAGAAGTCCCTCACGCAGCTCGATTGTGTCCATGAGAAACAGGAGATCGAGCGCCAGCACGAATGCGTCGTAGCGCAGAGGCGACGGCGCCGTCTGGCCTCTGGAAGAACGGAGACACCTGCTCCCACAAGGCCGAGACCGTGACAGGGGCCGACAAGCGCCGCAAGATCACCGCTCCGACGGTGAGCAGGGCACGATTCTGGGAGAGGTGTTTGGACGGGAGAATCATCGGGTGGCCCCTCGCGGTTCTTCAAAGATGTCGCAGCGCTCGAAATAGTACGCGATGACGGCGAGCACAGCCAATTCATGCTCTGGTGATCCGCGCCGGTCACCTCCGGCCCAGGATTGAAGTCCAGCAAAGACCTGGTTCGGGACATGGACGTCGCGCAGCCGCAGATACTCGGCCTTGAACGCCTCGGCCAATCGTTCCGCGAGCGTCTCGTCATACCATTCGGAAAGAAAGTCCGCAACCAAGGGTGACTTGATCAGACCTTCCTTGAGGAGCCGCGTCACAGCCTCGGAGAGAGCGTTCGCCTCAATCTTCCCGGCTGGCACGTCCTTCACCTCCGTCATCGGCGGCACGGGCAACGCAGAGATCCTCTCCAGGACAACCTTCAAGTCAGCGAAGCCCAAACGTATCTTGGTCTCCTCCGTCGGGGCAAGGCCGAACCACGATGCCTTGTCGTCATCTGAGAGCTTTCGGAGAACCAGTCGAAACTCCTCCAAGACACCATGGCTCTATCTTGACCCCCGGACTCGCGACCTCGAAGTCCAGCAGGAGTCTCTGAACATGGGGCGGCAACCCATCCGTCGCGTTGTGGGCGAACACCCAACTGTCGAAATGCCTTCTCCAGTGCTCCTTGGCACCCTCAAAATCCTCAGTGATCTTGGCCTTCGCCCTGGCGCCATCCATCTCATTAGGCGCATAGACCTGGAACAGGCGGCGTTCTGATTTGAGGTAACCGTCATTCTTGCGGTCGCCCTCCCTGCCCCACGGGCGACACGGCATGAAATCGGCTTTGTAAGCTAGGCCCATCACCCGCTCAAAAAAGGTCTGAAACGCATCGCCCTTTGCGCGCAGAAACTCAATCTCGAACTTCTGTTCATAGTAGGCGTCCGACAGGTTCATGTCTCAGCCTCCGCTGCCGCCGGCCCGTCTGACTCTCGTGTCTTACGCACTCCCAACATCTGATTCTCCTTGGCCAACAGCCGTGGTAATAACGCGCCCCACCGAGCAAGGCAAGAAGAAAAGCACCCGATTCTCCCGTTTCTCTTGCGTGTCTTGGGGCGGTATACTGAGCGGTGTCGCGCCATTGGTGTGAAAGGACAAGCAGGCAAAGGCTGGAACAGGGGAATGGTCATGGCGAATGAATCTGGATGCAATCGGAATTCGTCACTCGGTCGGCGAGAGTTTCTGGGCGTGGGGGCGGTGGCCGTCGGGCTTGGGGCGGCGGGCACGGCCCGGGCGACGGAGACAGGGGTATCGCGCATCATCGAGCCGCCGGCGGGCAAGCGGATTCTGCTGGCCTGCAAACTGACCATGATCGCCAAGGAGGCGGACGGCAAGAAGCTATCGGTCGCGGAACGCCTACGGATGGCGGGCCAAGCCGGGTTCGATGGCGTGGACTTCGATGAGGCCGGCTCGTTCACGGTCGAGGAGGCGCGGGAGGCCGTGCAGCAATCCGGCGTGTTTGTCCATAACGCGATCAATCATGCCCACTGGCAACAGCGGCTCACCAGCGAGAAGGAAGAGGACCGCGAGAAAGGCCGGGCCAACCTCGAACATTGTCTGCGGCTCTCTCACGCCGCGGGTGGCAGCGGCATCCTGCTCGTCGTCGGCCAGGGCACCGACGGGCCGGAAGAGGTCATCGTGGAGCGGTGCCGGCAGGAGATCAAGAAGCTCATTCCCGTGGCGGCGTCCCTCGGCCAGATGATCCTGATCGAGAACGTCGGCAATCAAATGATGTATGATGCGGACAAGCCGCCGGAGCAGACCCCCGACCGGTTCATCGCGTTCGTGGATAGTTTCCGCAGTCCCTGGATCGGGATGTATTACGACCTGGGCAACCACTGGCGCTACGGCCAGCCGGGCGACTGGATCCGGGCCTTCGGCCGCCGGTGCGTGAAGATGGACGCGAAGGGCAATAGCCGGGCCAAGCGCAAGGGCGGCGACATCCTGAGCGAGAACGACGACATCCCCTGGGCCAACATCCGCAAGGCGCTCGACGAGATCGGCTTCGCCGGTTGGGCCACCGCCGAGGTCGCCAGCGGCGGTCTCGAACGCCTGACCCTGGTCCATCAGCAGATGCAGAAGGCCTTCGGCGTGTAAGTCTGCCGTGAGACCGTGTCCCATGCGACCAAAACGCGGGGACGGAGAGACATTACGCTCAGCCCGCTCCTTGAAGGCCCCACCCTTGTTATTATAAGACTGTAGTCTTCGCCGCCCTGGCGACACTTGCAATCCAGATCGAAATCCGATATAATACGATCATGGTAGTGCTGCAGGTGATCGTTGTCATTGCGCTGGTCTCCGTTCTGTACCTCTATCTGAGGCAGTCCAACCAGGATTAGCCGTCGGGCCTCACGGGCCGACGCATTCTCCCGCCTTCTTGTGTTCCGCCGATAGCATGCCGCAAGACCGCTCGTAGGGTGTGCCGTGCACACCATTCCCAATGACAATAGCCACGCGCCCCTATGGTGAGAGATTCTCTGCCAGCCTTTTGGATTACGTCGCGAGACGACAACGGGCGAACGCACCGGATGTGCCGATGGAGAAGGTGTGCATGGCACACCCTACTTGCTACTGGCGCGGAGCGGGCGGGTCATTGACGAGGAGTGAGTCCCGTTCGTTGGCAGGCTGACTGCCGAACACGGTGGGCTTGCCGCGAATCTTGTCGGTCCCGTCCCAGGACGTATAGATATTGTCATTCTCAAGACTGCAGTAGGGCAACTCTTCGAACGACACGTGAGTGTCCAGAAACAGCACGTTCTGGCCACGTCCTTCGTGAGCAATCGCGTTCGCGGCGTGGGCCTGCTCCGTTGTGTAATCGCCCGGCCCCGCAGGATGGAATCGGGAGAAGTCCCTGCCCCGCTTCTCATCCATCCACGGATTGCGGTCGGCGGCAATCGCGAAGCCCGGCTTCTCGGAAGTCCCTATCTTGAACGCATCGGGATTGTAGGCCATCTGATAGGCAAAGCTGCAATGCTCTGCAGGGTCTGGCCCGAAGTCCCACAGGTCTGTCAGACCCTTGCTGGACAGGCCGTAGGTCGCCGGCCTAAACTCCTTCACACCCCGGTCGCCTCCACAGAGAAATATTCGAAGAGGCGCACCCACGTACCCATAGTGAACCAGCAGATAGAGACTCGAACTGATCGTCGCCTCTCCGCCGGCTCCGTTGGGATCCAGACCAAAAGCCTCGGAGCGGTTGGCAGCCGTCCAGTTTCTCAGACCCGCTCCCCACTTCGTGCCCCGGCCCCCCGCCACCGGCACCAGGTTCTCGTGGTCCTTGGAATACATCAGCATCGCTTTTCCGATAGAGGACAGGTTCATGCCGCACCTCATGCGTGCCTGGAAGGCTTGAGCCCGTCGGAATGGCGGTACTACAATAAGGCATCCCAAGCTAACGATGACAATCACTACCGCCAGAAGTGTAAGAGTATCTGTTCGCGTGAGACCGCGTGATCTTATTGGCCTGCGCACCTGTGACCCTTTCGGAATGACCCCTTGGGTCGGGTCCTACTTTGTGAACGGCCCCCGGATGCTGATGAGGTCGGTTCGCGGGTGTGGCCGTTCTCGGTGACCCGCGACAGGCAGTAGACCGAGCCGTCTTTGCCGACGGCGATGCGAGTTCACGTAATAGGGCCGGTCGCCGTTCTCGAAGAAGATCGGGCCGTGGTCGGTGTACTTGCCGGCGGGGATGTTGTACGTCACCAAGTGCAGGTTCTCCATGCCCTTGGATTCGCCCATCGCCGTCTTGGATTTGCCGGCGACGCGGTGGCCGTCCACGTAGACCGGGCCGCCGGTCAGGTAGTGGATCGTCTGGCCGTCGGGGCCGAGGACGAAGCCGAGGTAGCCGTAGCTGAACTGGTCGAACATGCCGCTGCGCTGGGACGGCGCCGAGGTGATGCGGGCAACGATCTCCACCTGCACTTTGTGCGGATCGAAGCGGAAGAGGTAGCCGGAGTTGCCGTGCACGCCGTAGACGGCCTTCTCCGGCTCGTACCAGACGGTCTGGCGCCAGTTGTACCCCATGTGCCCGGCCGAGGTCGGGTCGTAGAGGCCGAAGTAGTCCTTGCGCATGTCGTCGCCGGTCACCATCTCGATGGCGTCGCGGTCAAAGCGGTAGCGGAAGATGTCGCCATCGCCGACGGTGTAATAGACGGAGCCGTCCGCCGGATCGACCACGAAGGACCGGCAGAGCGTGCGGTAGTTGTCGCCCTTGCCGTTCTCGCCTTCCCTGCGAGACCGGCCCGAAGTCCTTCAAGTCCTTCTTCGCCATGTCGTAGCGGAGAAAACGGCCGGCGGGCCAGGTCAGGCCGTAGAGCCGGTCGCGCTTGCGTGTCCATCGTAAAGGTGATGATGCCCTCGCCGTGCGGGGCCTTGGCCAGGTCCTCGAACTTCTTGGTCTTCATGTCGAAGGCGAGGAAATGGCCGCCGGGATAGGGCTTCCAACCTTCCGGCGGGATGCCGATCTTCTCCATGCCGTCGATGATGCTGTAATAGCCCACGTGGGTCGCGAAGTAGAGCTTGCCGCCCTGCTCCACGAAGTTGACGTGCGATTTGCCCTGCACGATCGTTTTGGCGTCCTTCTCGCCGCACGCCTCGGTGATGTCCCCCAGCGGCTCGATCTGGTCCGCGACCGGATCGTAGCGGAACATCTTGGCACCGATGTCGTGCAGCTCGGACGACAGAACGTAGTAGATCTTGCCGTCGCTGCCGGTGCCCATCCCGTTATAGGTGTCGTGCGCCTGGGCGAAGCCGGAGTTGTGCGTCCGTGGCGATCAGCTTGCCCTGCGCCGAAGCCACATTCACTACCGCCAGTGCGATGAACAATGCTGCCAGTCTCGACATGCTTCGACCCTTTCCTGAATCATCCGCATGGGCTAAAGCACATCCTGACTGAGCGACTCGGAGATTCGACGCCCTGCTGCAATCTTGTCGTGCGTACCTGTCCTACTTGCTGTTCCGACCTGATTCACCAACTCATGCACCTTGCCGACGATCAACTTCTCGACCGACGGTGCAAACGGCGTCACAGTGATGTCGTAGTAGAGGATCGAGTCCTTCGCCTCGTAGCCGCCCTCCTGCAAGACCCGCTGCGAAGGCACGTAGCCGAAGACTTCATTGCAGTACCCGGCCACCCAGATCGCCGGGCCTTGCCCAGCAGAGGTCGGAGCTGCCAACTCCTTCTTCAGGCGAAGAGAATAGTCCACGACCACCTCGCCGGCCAGCGCCACCATCGTCAGGTCGTCCCCGAACTGGGCCACGTGCACGAGATAGGGATACGTGGAGCGAACCTTGCCCGCCTCCACATCCTTGAGCAGATCCTGAGCGTGGCGGCTCTCGTACTTGTTCGTGGAGCTCGGCCTGCTTCTTGAGCTCTTCTACGCTCGGCGGGGCCGACAGTTCGAGCGTCGCTTCGCCCAGGGCCAGCTTCAGCGGTCCGCGCACCGGCCGCGGCTTCGACGCCAGGGCCTGCTCGACACCGTTGGCCACGGCCCGCCCGTGCTGCTGCGCCCATTCCAGGGAGCGTCGCGGCGTCGGGTTCTGATCGCCCCCGCAGCCCTGCACGAACAAAGCTACGGTCCCCGGATGCGTCTCCTCAATGTCGTGCTGAGCAAAGCCGGCGTAGTCGCCGCAGAACTGATAGAAGTCCAGCGTGGTGTTGTGGCAGGCGTAGCCGAAGAGAAGCGCCCGCATTTTCTTGCCGTCCGGTGCGGCTACCACGAGAACGGGGACATCGTGATCGACCGGGCCATCGGCATTGGGCGAGATGGTATACCCGCGCTCGGTCGGCAGACGCCGGTTCATGGCGATGCCGCAGCGGCCGTGCACATAGGACAACTGCGCCGGTGCAAGGTCCTTGATCGCTCGGCCCACGAGATCCACGATCTTGACCTGCAAGGCATCGGAGTACTTCTTGCCCAGCTCGATCTGCTCGGCGGGCAAGTCCCACGCCTGCGTGGCCCGCCACGCCCGGATTTCCGGCCCGCAATGCGTATGCGAGACACTGAGCAACAGGGCCTCGGGCTTGAGCCCATATTGCTTGCCGACTTCCTTCTCCACGGCATCCCGGAACTCGCGGGGGAAGCCGATCAGGTCCATCGTGACGATCACGAAACGCGTGCCGGCGGCATCCTCCAGGGCCAACGCCTTGGCATTGAGGTCGTGGACCTTGCCCTCGGAAGGCTTGTTGCGGGCGGCATAACCGGCCATCCACATGGGCTGCTCCGGCGTGATCACCACCGTGGCGAGGCCCGCCTTCCACATCCCGGCGGGTGGATTGGCGGCTGCCGCAGATCCCACGGTGGCGAGGCACATCAAGATGGCAGCGCTGACTCCCATAGTCACTCTCCTATTCGCAAGCGCACACGAACCGGGGTCCGTAGGGTGGGTTCTTAACCCACGCGTCCCGTGGGTATCGCTCGAGCTACGCGTGGGTTAAAACCCACGCCTACGCTGCCGCATGATTGTAGCCCGCGCCGCGGCATGCGTCCAAGACATTTGTGGACTTGCCCCGAACTTGGGCCGGCGATACGATCTGCTTACCCGTTGGTCGTGCGCCCGTGCAGGGCGAGCGTCCTCGCCCCGTGTCGTCGTGCGAGGACACACGACCTATGAAAAGATGCCTTAGGGCGTCGCCACGGGCAGCATGCACATTCTTATGAGGAACTGCGATGAGAAAGAAAATGGTGGTCGCGGTGGTCGTGGGTCTCGTCACGTGCGGATGGGGTCTGGGTGCTTCGTCCCATCTGAAATCTGAGCCTTGCCAATCCCAAGCCCGACGAGATGATGGCCCGGTACTTGCAGCAACAGGCCCAAGCCGCATTTCGAGCAGTGGCGAAAGCAATACGAGCAGTTGAAGACGCCGGAGCAGATCGCGGCCTACCAGAAGAACCTGCGCGAGCAATTCCTCAAGGCGATCGGCGGTCTGCCGGAGCGGACGCCGCTGAACCCGAAAGTCACCGGCACGGTGCAGCGTGACGGCTACCGGTCGAGAAGGTCATCTTCGAGAGCCAGCCGAAGCATTACGTCACCGCCCTGCTGTTCCTGCCGGACGTCAAGACGCTTCACACCGCCCTTCCCCGGCGTGATCGTGCCCTGCGGCCATGCGGCGGATGCAAAAGCCCATGAGGCGTACCAGACGATGGGGGCTTCCCTGGCCTTCAACGGCATGGCGGCCCTCGTCTTCGATCCGATCGACCAGGGCGAGCGCAGCCAACTGCCCTCCGCCCTGCCGAAGCTCCAGGGCACGACCGCGCACACCACGCTCGGCGTCGGCAGTATCCTGCTGGGCCGCAGCACGGCCCGGTTCGAAATCTGGGATGGCATGCGGGCCATCGACTACCTGCAATCCCGCCCGGAGATCGACCCGAACCGCATCGGCTGCACGGGCAACAGCGGCGGCGGGACGCAGACTTCCTACCTGATGGCCCTGGACGACCGCATCAAGGCGGCGGCCCCAAGCTGCTATATCACCGGCTTCGAGGCCCTGCTGTCGACGATCGGGCCGCAGGACGCCGAGCAGAACATCTTCGGGCAGACTTGCGTTCGGCATGGATCACGCCGACTACCTGATGATGCGGGCGCCGACGGCGATCCTCATGTGCGTCGCCACGAAGGACTTCTTCGATATTCAAGGGGCGTGGACCTCGTTCCGTTACGCCAAGCGTTTGTACACGCGCATGGGCGTCCCGGAGCGGATCAGCCTCCTGGAGAACGACGCCGAGCACAACTACAACGCCGAGCAGCGACAAGGCGTCGTGCGCTGGATGGCACGGTGGCTGCTGGGCAACGACAAGCCGATCACTGAGCCCAAGATTGACCTGCTCAAAGGCGACGAATTCCGCTGCACGCCGGACGGCCAGGTGATGCACCTGGAGGCGGCGCGGTCCACCTACGATCTGAACCGCGACTACGAGAAGAAACTGGCCGCACAGCGAAAGGCCCTCTGGGACAAGACGCCCCGTGCGGACATGCTCAACCGGGTCCGCCAGATCGCCGGCATTCGGCCCCTGGCCGAGTTGCCGGAGCCCAAGGTTCAGGATCAGGGGACGGCCGACCACGACGGCTGGACCGTACAGAAGCTGACGATTGTGCCGGAAGACGGGATCTATTTGCCGGCCTTTCTATGCCTGCCGCCACAGAATCCTCCGGCGGGCGCCGTGCTGTACCTTCACGAAAACGGCAAAGAGGCGACCAGCAGCGCCCTGAGCGATGTCGCGGACGCCGGCCGGGCCGTCCTGGCCGTAGACCTGCGCGGCACAGGAGAAACGCAGTCGAAGCGTGGCTGGGGTGAACTGTTCGGCTCCGACACCCGAGATGTCTTCACGGCTTATCTCCTGGGCCGCTCCTACGTCGGCATGCGGACGGAAGATATCCTTAATTGTGCCCTCTTCCTCCAGGGCAAATTCAAAGGTCCCGTGGATGTGATCGCGGTGGGCCACGTGTGCGTGCCCGCCCTGCACGCGGCGGCCCTCGAGCCGCAGCTCTTCGGCTCCGTTAAGCTGGTGTGGGGACTGGTCTCGTGGTCGAACGTGATCGAGATGGGTCAGTCCCGCAATCAATTGGTCAATGCGGTGCACGGGGCCCTGACCACCTACGACCTGCCCGATCTCGTTCGGACCCTTGGGAACCGCGTCGCCATCGAGCGGCCACTCAACGCCCTGGAGCAGCCGATCGAAACCAAGGCCACGCCCAGCAGCAAGGACGTTCCGCCCACCAGTGGCGTGGGGTTGCAGCCCATGAGAGATACTGGCGGCGATGCCCCGTTCAATGGCGCCGTCCTCAAGAAAGTGCTTGATGCTCGTGACGCCGGAGAGAATCTGCTCACCGCCAACGGCTGGCGGCCTTATGGCCAAGGCTTCAACAAGCAGGACGGCGTATTGGCCTGCGACAACGGCGGCGACAGGAAGGTCCAGCGCGGCGCCTCGCAGACGGTCACTCTGAACCAGACTCGGCCCGAGCCCATCGTAGCCACGGCCTGGAGCAAGGCCGAGAACGTGGGCGGCGGTCGGGACGGCGATTATGCCCTGTACCTGGACCTCGTCTATCAGGATGGCTCGCCCCTGTGGGGCCAGGTGGACGCCTTCAGCACCGGTTCGCACGATTGGGAAAAGGCGCAGGTGACGCTCTTTCCGGAAAAGCCCGTTAAGAGCGTCACGGTCAATCTGCTCCTGCGGAACCACACGGGGGCGGCCCAATTCCGCGGCGCCGAACTGCGGCCGATCCGAACGCCGGCCGGGGCGTACCTGTTCGACGGGATTGCCGTCTCCCCGCAAGGGCAACCCAAAGAGGGCTTTCAGGTCCGGGATGTGGCGGCCGGCTCCGGCTTCGTCGGCATCGAAAACTCCGCCCTGGACCTGAAGCTCGAGTGCAAAACCGCGAACGCGGGCGACGCCACATTCTTCGACGTCACGCTCTCGGATACGAGCGGCAAAGACCGGGCCGTGACGCTCATCTACGCTGCGCCCGTTTCGGCCCAGCAGTGCCGCTGGTTCCATGATCCCCGCGAGACCAGAGCGGTGGAGCCGGGTCGCGAGTATCTGAACGCCGGCCGTTTCGCCGCCGGCGCCAACGGGCATTTGTCCCGCTGGCCGTTCGCCGCCGTCGCAAACAAGGAGCAAGCGGTCGCTCTCGGCATCGACCTGATGCAGCCGGCCTTCTTCCGCGTCGGCTACAACGCCGGGACGCAGGAGTTGTTCCTGGCGTATGATCTGGGCTTGGCGCGCGAGAAGCCGGCGGCGCACCTGCGCTTCTGCAAGTTCGCCTTCGATGCCCAGGGCGAGTTCCGTTCTGCTTTGGCTCGCTATTACCACCTTTTCCCGGGGAGTTTCGAACGCCGGGTCGCCCAGCAGGGCCTTTGGATGCCTTTCGCCAAGATCAGTGCCGTGAAGGGCTGGGAGGATTTCGGTTTCCGCTTCAAGGAAGGCGACAACGAGACCGCCTGGGACGATGAGCACGGTATCCTCACGTTCCGATACACGGAGCCGATGACCTGGTGGATGCGAATGCCCAAAGACATGCCCCGCACGCTCGAGGCGGCCCTGGCCGAAGCGAAGCGACTGGCCACGGAGAAGAAAGACGCGGAAGCGCAGGCGTTGCTCACCAGCGGCTTTCACGATGAGCAAGGACGCTATGCCGCCCGGCTGCTCGACACGCCCTGGTGCGATGGGGCCGTGTGGAGCATTAACTCCATGCCCGGCATCACCGGCGACGTGACGGATTTCAAGAACAAATGGGGCCCGAGCGTTCGCGAGAGGCTGTACGGCCCGGGCAAGAAAGCCGACCTTGACGGCGAGTACATCGATTCGAGCGAGGGCTACGTCACAAATGAGCTGGACTTCCGCCGGGACCACTTCGCCGCCGCCCAGACCCCGCTGACGTTCTCGCTGAAGGACCACAAGCCCGCCATCTTTCGCGGCCTGATCGTCTTCGAGTACGTCCAGGCGCTGGCCAAAGACACTCACGGCATGAACAAGCTGATGATGGCCAACTCGACGCCGAGCAACCTGTGCTGGCTGGCCCCCCTGCTGGACGTGATGGGCACCGAAACCGATTGGAACCCCGGCAACACGTGGCGGCCGATGTCCGACAGCGAGTTACTGTACCGCCGGGCGTTGTGCAAGGGCAAGCCCTACTGCTTCCTGATGAATACCCAGTTCGAGCGTTTCTCGCACGAGGCGGTCGAGAAGTACATGAAGCGGTCCCTGGCCTACGGCATGTTCCCCGGCTTCTTCAGTGCCAACGCCTCCCAGGGCCACTACTTCACCCGCCCGGAGCTCTACGACCGGGACCGCGACCTTTTCAAGAAGTACGTCCCCCTGTGCCAGCGGGTGGCCGAGGCCGGCTGGGAGCCCGTCCCACGAGCAACCTCAAGCCATAAGGACGTCCATGTCGAGCGTTTCGGCGACCAGTACCTCACGATTTTCAACGACAGCAAGCAATCGCAGGAGGTCGCGATTACGACGGAATTGGACGTCCAGGGATCGACCCCGGAACTGGTGAGCGGCCGGAGTCTTGACTGGCGAGAGAAAAAGGCGATGATAAACCTCGCGGCTGAGGATGTGGCAGTCCTGCGACTTCATCAGTAGCACGGGCCAGATACCCGTGGTACTCACGGCCGGGACGGCCGTGCTACTTTCCGGAAAGGCAGTCGAGCGATGGGAGAATCCGGGCGTTCTTTGTTCCGTGCCGTTGGGGCCCTGGCGATTCTCTTATGCAGCCGGTCTTTGCCAGGTCAGGAGACGCGAAACATGGCCCCGCCGTTTCCTCAGTTCAAAGCCCATCAGGTGGCGCACTTGCCGGGTGGGTATAAGGTCGCGGTGGTCGATATTGATCGCGACGGTAAGCCGGACATTGTCGGCTTGGCAACAACCCCGTCCTGTCTCGCGTGGTACAAGAATCCGACCTGGGAGAAGCACGTTCTGACCTCCGCGGCCAGGGAATTCATCGACTTGGCCCCGCGGGATGTTGACGGGGACGGGCGGACCGACCTGGCCGTGGCCGACGAGTTCGGCATGAGCCGCACCACTTCCGGCGGGTTCGTGCACTGGCTTCAGTGCCCGCAAGACCCGACGCAGGAGTGGCCGATCCATGCGATCGGGGCCGAACCGACTTCCCACCGGCTCCGCTGGGCCGACATTGACGGCGATGGACGCAAGGAATTGATCGTCGCGCCGATCATGGGCCGCAATGCCAAGGCGCCGCTCTGGGATGTGGGCGTGAAACTGGCCTTCTACCGGGTGCCTCAGCCGCCGACAACGGAACCGTGGAAGCCCATCGCTATCGATGACTCGCTGACCGTGCTCCACGGCTTGTGCATTGTCGACTGGGATCATGGCGGGCGGGACGATATCCTGACAGCCAGCTTTGAGGGCGTGCATTTGTACCAATCGCAGGGACAAGGGGACAAGCTCTCCTGGAAAAAGACCCGATTGGGCGCTGGCGAGCAGACAGACCCGACCAAGCGTGGCTCCAGCGAGGTCACGCTGGGCCGGCTTGGGAGCGACGAGCACCGTTTCCTGGCCACGATCGAGCCCTGGCACGGCGATAAGGTCGTTGTTTACACGCCGGGGCCGACGCCAGAGGCTCTCTGGCAGCGCGAGGTCATTGACGCCACCTTCAACGAAGGACACGCCTTGATCTGTGCCGACCTCGACGGGGATCACAGGGACGAGATCATCGCCGGCTATCGGGGCAAGGGCGCCAGCCTATACATTTATCATTGCCAGGATTCGGTCGGGAAGAAATGGGAGCGAATCACTCTCGATGAGGGCGACATGGCGGCCTCGGGCCTGGACGTGGCGGACATCAACGGCGACGGCCGGCCCGATATCATCGCGGTGGGCACGGCCACTGTCGAACATCAAATGGTACGAGAATCTGGGAACAGGCCGGACAAATAACCAAGGACTATAGGAGTGTGGAGAAATGGCTGAGGAGACAATGATTGGTGTCGTGGCGGATTTCTTTGCCCGGCCGGTGGTGGCCGCCATCGAGCTGACGGCCCCGCTGAAGGTGGGAGACAAGATTCACATCAAGGGCCACACAACGGACGTGGAGCAAACGGTGGACTCCATGCAGGTCCACAACGCCGCGGTTCACCGAGGCCCAGGCCGGCGACGGCGTAGGCATCAAGCTCACTGCCCGCGTCCGCAAGGGCGACTCGGTCTACAAGGTCGTGGGCTGAACCATACGTGGCGAGGGCATCTTGTACGTGACGCCGTCGAGGCGTTTCTTATATGCCCTTACGGGCACACTACAAACGGATTGCCCGCCACCGTTGGACGATAACCATCGCCACGAAGAAAGGTCCCTTTGTGCCCCCATGTACTCGCAAGATTGTGATCTTGGGCGGCGTGCTGGTTTTTTGCGCGTCGTGCGCCGCCGTGCACGCAGAACCGTCGAACAGTCGGCCTTATGCCTATCTCTTCCCTGCCGAGCTACACGCGCTCGCCGAACACGTGCAACGTGCCGGTGTCCAAGTCGATGAGTTGCGGGAAGACATCGAGCTGGAGGTGGAGATCCATCACATCCAACAGATTGTGGATCAGCAGCGTCCAAACGTCAAGAAGCCAGTCACCCATCTCAAGACGGAAGTCCGCCAAGAGACCCGCCGGTTTGTGGCCGGCACCATTCTGGTCAAGACCAAGCAGGACTTGGGCGACAGGATTGTCAGGCTGCTCGATCCCCGCACCAACAAGAGCCCGCGTGCCCGGCGGTTGCTGCCGCAGCTTCAGGAGGGCAAGGAGTATCCCATCGTTAAGCTGAACTCCTACGTGCCCATCACGCACGGGCCAGTCCGACCGCTGCCGGAGAAGTTGAAGGCCGACAAGCCGATCACGTTCGAGACGGTCTACGGACCGGAGCACAAGGTCGATTTCGGCGGCTCTCCGGTCTCGGGCCTGACTTGGCTGGACGATGGCGAGCATTACCTCCAGGTCCGCGATGGCAAGTTGTACAAGGTGCAGGCCACGAGCGGGCAATCCGCCCTGTTCGTCGATCCCAATAAGCTGGCCGAGGGGCTCAAGCGACTGCCGGCGATGCGAAAGAGCGACGCGGAGTCGCTATCCAAGACGACCACATTTGAGATGAGCCCCGACCGCACCGCCGTTCTCCTGGACTACGAGAATGACCTCTACTACGCGACCATCGACGGCACTACGGCGGTCCGGCTCACGAGCAGTCCGGGCCGGGAGAAATACGCCACGTTCGATCCCGCCGGGCGACTTCGTGGCCTTTGTGCGCGACAACAACCTGTACGTGGTGGATGTCGCGACGCAAACCGAAAGAGCCCTGACCACCGACGGCGGCGGCACGATCCGTAACGGCGAGGCGGATTGGGTCTATTTCGAGGAGGTCTTCTCGCGGCAGTGGAAAGTCTTCTGGTGGAGTCCGGATTCCTCCGCTTTGGCGTTCTATCAGACCGACAACGCCCCGGTGCCCAAGTTCACCGTCGTGAACTATGTGCCGCCGCAGCCGCAGGTCGAGGCTACCGCCTATCCGCGGGCCGGCGAGCCGAACCCGAAAGTGCGGCTGGGCCTCGTCTCCGTGGCCGGCGGGCCGGTCAAGTGGGTCGATCTGGGCCAATATGCCGAAGGCAATTACCTGATCACCGGGGCCGGCTGGCTGCCGGACAGCGAAAAGTGTACTTCTTCGTGCAGGACCGGGCCGCAGACATGGCTCGACATCAATACTGCGTCACGAGATGGCGGCGCGCCGAAGCGACTCTGGCGCGATACCACCAAAGCCTGGATCGAGCCGCCGGCGACGCTCGAGTTCCTCGCGGATGGCTTGTTTCTCCTTTCCAGCGAGCGCACCGGCTGGAATCATCTCTACCTGTACGACAAGGAGGCCAAGCTCCAGCACGCCCTCACGAGCGGCGCGTGGGAGGTACGTAAGGTCTGTCACGTAGACGAGAAGAATGGCTGGGTCTATTTCACCGGGATGCGGGACTCACCCATTGCCGAGAATCTCTATCGGGTCAAGCTGGACGGCAGCGCGTCCGAGCGCCTGACGCAATCCAACGGCCGGCATGAAGTGAATATGAGTCCGACCGGCAAATCCTACATCGACCGCTGGAGCAACGGGAGCACGCCCACCCAGGTGGCTCTGTACACCAGCGATGGCACGAAGTTGCGCATGCTGGACACGAACCCGGTCTATGAACGCCTGCAGTACCGATTCGGCCCATACGAGCAATTCCAGATTCCGATGTCGGACGGCTTCCAGCTCGAAGCGAGCATGGTGAAGCCGCCGGACTTCGACAGCAGCAAGAAGTACCCCGTATGGTTCATGACCTACGCCGGGCCGCACATGCCGAGCATCTCCGATGCGTGGCAGAAAGGCCATGCCCACGATCAGATGCTGGCCCAAATGGGAATGCTCGTGTTCCGGTGCGACCCGCGCACGGCCAGCGGCAAAGGGGCCTGCTCGGCGTGGCCGGCGTACAAACAGTTGGGCGTTCAGGAGCTCAAGGACATCGAAGCAGCGATCCAGTGGCTCAAACAGAAGCCCTACGTCGATGGCGACCGGATCGGCATGAGCGGCTACAGCTACGGCGGCTTCATGACGGCCTACACTCTGACGCACAGCAAATTGTTCGCGGGCGGGATCGCCGGAGGGCCGCCAACGGACTGGCATCTGTACGACACGATCTACACCGAACGCTACATGGACACGCCGCAGAACAACCCCGACGGTTACGAGCGGACCTCGGTGGTCAAAGCCGCCAAGGACCTGCACGGGCAACTGCTCCTGGTGCACGGCGCGATCGACGACAACGTTCATATCGAGAACACCTACAAGTTCGTCAATGCCTTGCAGGACGCGGGCAAGCAGTTCCAGCTTATGATCTACCCAAAGTCGCGCCATGGCGCCGGTGGGGTTCACTACGAGCGGCTGACGGTCGATTTCATCCGGCGCGTTCTACAGTTGCCCGACATAGGCGCAGGAGGTGAGAAATGAAGGGGATCAATAGAATCGTGCTCAGTATCGGCGTCCTTGCCGCGGTCTGGGCCGTGCGAGGCGTCGCCATCGAGGAGACGGACCTGCTTGAATGCGGGCGGCTCTTGGAGGCCCCGGAGCCCAGGAACAGCACTTATATCGAGCGGAAGTGCGCTCCCGATCGCACGGTGGACATCCTGCACGTGGCCATTGATGTCACGCCGGACTTCAAGGCCCGCACGATCAAAGGCGTCACCACCATCCGGTTCGCTCCGATCGGCGCCCACTTCCGGAACTCGCGCTGGATGCGATGGACCTGCATGTGAAGTCGGTATCAGCCGGCACAACGGCCTGCGATTACAGCGCGACTGACGAGAAGATCACGATCACCTTCCGCGAGCCGATCCCGGCGGGCCGGGAGACGACCATCGTGATCGTCTACGAGGCCGAGCCCAAGAAGGGCCTGTATTTTCGCACGCCGGAACTGGGGTATGCCGAGCAGGATATGCACCTGTTCAGCCAGGGTGAGTCGCACGAGGCCCCTCACTGGTTCCCCAGCTACGATTACCCGAATGAGCGCCTCGACCTCCGAAGTAACGTGCCGGGTGCCCAAGGATATGACGGTCCTGTCGAACGGCCGCCTGGTGGGCGAGAGCATCGATCCCGCTACCGGTCTCAAGGCCGTCACTTGGCTCCAAGCCAAGCCGCACGTCAACTACCTGATCGCCCTGGCCGCCGGCCGCTTTGACAAGATCGAGTCGCGGTACAAGGATGTGCCCCTGGCCTTCTACACGCCCGCCTCATCCATCGGCCTGGCCAGAAGCTCCTTCGACGGCACGGCGGATATGATCGCTTTCTACGAGAGCGAGATCGGCGTCCCGTACCCCTGGGACAAATACTACCAGGTCGTGGTGAAAGACTTCGTCGCCGGCGGCATGGAGAATACGACCCTGACGATTCTCACCGATAACACGCTGTTCACCGAGGAGACGGAGAACCTCCATTCCAGCCAGTCCCTGGTCGCCCACGAGCTTGTCCACCAATGGTTCGGCGATTACGTCACGTGCAAGGATTGGAGCCATCTATGGCTGAACGAGGGCTTCGCGACCTACTACGAGATGCTATACGATGGCCACCGGAACGGCCGGGACTCCCTGCTCTACAAGCTGTTCCAGACCGCCCAGCGCATCGGCCGCGACCGGCCCGACGACCGGCCGATCGTCTGGCGCGGCTATGGCGACGCCGTAGAACAATTCGACTACCGCAGCTACTCCAAGGGCGGCTGGGTCCTGCACATGCTCCGCAGCGAGCTCGGCGCGGACCTCTTCCGCCAGTGCATCAAGACCTATATCGAGCGCAACGCCCTGTGCTGTGTCCAGACGGCGGACCTCAGCTCGGTCGTGGAGGCCTTGTCCGGCCGGTCCTTCGACCGGTTCTTCGATCAATGGGTCTACCACGCGGGGCTGCCGAAGCTAACCGTCAGCTATAAGTGGCTCGGCCCGGATAAGCTGGCCAAAGTCTCCATCAAGCAGACGCAGAATATCGGCAATGACACCTGGCTGTTTCAGCTTCATACCAAGCTGCGTTTCGTCGTCAACGGCAAGCCCGTGGATAAGGACATCACCGTCGAGCAGAAAGAGCAGGATTTCTATTTTCCGCTGGAGAAGGAGCCGAAGATCGTCCGTTTCGACCCTGAGTACGGCCTCCTGGCGCAGGTCACTTTCGATGCGCCGGCGGACATGCTCTACGTGCAATTAGCCGATCAGAACGACGTCATCGGCCGGTTCCTCGCGGCCGAGGCACTCCAGGAGAAGAAGGACAAGAAGACCGTTGCGCAGTTGCAGACGTGCCTGAACAGCGACTCGTTCTGGGGCGTCCGCCGGGAGGCCGCGCGGGCTCTCCAGAGCATCCACACGGACGAAGCGTTTGCGGCGCTGTGCGCCTCGATGGAACAAAAGGACGCCCGTGTCCGCTTGCAGGTTGTGGAGGATATCGGTGGTTTCTATCGGCCCGAGAGCCTGGCAACCATGGAGCGAGTCCTGGAAAAAGAGAAAAACCCGGAGATTGTCGCGGCCGCGATTGAGAGTCTCGGCCGGTACCACACGGCGGAGGGCAACGCCCTGATTGTCCGGTATCTCAAATCGGAGTCGTACCGCAACCGGTTAGCCGCCGCGGCTGCCAGCGCCATCCGGATGCTGGACGATCCACAATTCATCAAGCCGCTGAGCAAAGCATTGAAGACCCAATCCAACGATTGGTCCCGCGGCCGGTTCGGCCAAGCGTTCGACACGCTCGCCTACATCGCCCGCAATGAGGACGAGAAAACCGACGTGCGAGAGTTTCTCGCCGGCTACGTTAACCATCCGGATCGGAACGCTCGTGCCGGCGCGATTCGTGCCCTGGGCACGCTGGGTGACCCCAAAGCCATAGCCATCGTTGAGACCTTCGCGCCGACACGCCGCGGGACAATGTCGAACGCGCCGCGAAGGACGCCCTGGCCAAGCTCCAGGAACAGAAGAAGCTGGTGCCGCAGGAGATCATCGAATTGCGCAAGGTCGTTGACGATCTGAAAAAGGACACCAAGAAGCTCACCGACGGGCTTGATGAAGTCAAAAAGCGTTTGGATGCCAAGCCGGAGAGCAAACGCCCCACCAAGGACAAGCAATCAGGCGCGGCCGATCCGAACAGCCATTGATCATCGTGCCGGGTGGCAGCGGCAAGCGCAGCTTGCCGATGGCTCCTGCATGGGTGCCGACACCACGGCAAGCTCCGACGACTGCGCTTGCCGCTGCCACCCATCGAATAACCATTGAGATCAAATCTGCGGACAGCACACAGCAAGGATCTTACGATTGAGATTGCTTCGCTTCGCTCGCAATGACATATGGTACCCGTTCATGTCATTGCGAGGAGCGCAGCGACGAAGCAATCTCCTCCCCTATCGGCCGGATCAATTGCTGATATTCTGCCCGATCTGGACTTTGCCCTGGGACTGGTTGTTGATTCGCTCTGGGCCGGCGAAGATGTTCTCGGTGATGATGGCCCGGGCGACATCCTTGCCCAAGTCGATCTGCGGCCGGTTCTGGCGGAACTCGCAGCCGCGAATAAGGACCGTGCCGCTTTGGACCTGGATCGCGGCCCGGTCCCTTCCTTGCCGCCCCACTGGACGAACGTGCAATCGGAGAAGCCGACCGTGCCCGTGCCGGCGATCTTGGCGATCTGGTTGCACGGCCCCCAATAGGCACAGTTGACGAACCGGACGCTGCCCCGGTTGGTCTCTTTGACCTCGACCATCGTCGGGTCCGGGCCGTGGAACGACACGAACTCGCCGTTGGTGATCAGCAGTCCGAACGGGAGCACTATCATCGACCACGACGGCCGTGTAGCAGTCGTCGGCTCCGATGCCGAGGAAGTTGCCGTTGCACACACCGGCGCGGGTCTTCACGAACTGGTAGCCCACCTTGTAGCCGAAGCAGAAGGTGTTGTAGACGTACTGCCAATCGGACCGGCGAAGATAAAGGCCTCGCCGTTCTCCATCTGCCACTGCTGGAGCTTGGGCTTGCGTTGCTCCACCAGGGGTTGAAATGGACGTTCTCGATCCGGCCGATGTCGTAGATCGAATCGACAAAGACCCCCCGCCGGAGCGGCTGGCCCTGCACGTCGCGAATCAGGTGCCGCTCGTTCCGGCTGGCGTCGATGCCGTTGTACGGATTGAGCATCTCCACGGCCAGCACCGCCGGGTTCTTGCCGCGCATGGCAATCGCGTAGGGATACGCCTTGGGCACGTCGTCCACGATTCTGCTGCGGATAGTACAGCACGACGCCCTTGAGCGTGCAGTTGGTGTTCAGCGTGATAAAGGCCGGCCCATCCTCTGAGCCGGCGCCCTCGGTCACCAGGAACGTCGTGCCGTCATCGGTCGGCTTGGGCATATTGCGATCGCGGATGCCATTATGCGCGGGGACCGACTCCCAGACGCCGGCCAGAGTCACGGCGTTCGGCACATTCAGATGGCCGGCAAAGAAGTAGTTGCCCCGCGGGGCATGAACAACGCCACCCCCGGCCTTGTCGGCGGCATCCAAGGCCTGCTGAAAGGCCGCCGTGTCGTCCGTCTTCCCGTCGCCCACCGCCCCGAACTGCTTCACGTCGAACGGATCGGAAGCCGCCGCCGGGGCCTTCTCCTGAGCAATTGCGGCGCCGACAAAGAACGGCGCCAGCATGACCAGACCAAGCTGCATTGTGGTAAAACTAGATCTCATTTTCATTCTCCTACTCTGCCTCCCCTCGACGATAAACGACTTTCCCCCCGACAATGGTATAGTCCACCCGGGCCGACATGATCCGTGCAGGCGGCACGGTGAGCAAATCCTCGTGGAAGATCACGGCGTCACCCAAGTAGCCCGCCTTGAGCATGCCCTTGCGGTCTTCCATGAACTCGGCATACGCGGAGTCCAGCGTGTAGAGCCGGATCGCTTCCTCCATACTGAGTTTCTGCTCCGGGAACCAGCCGTCGCCCGGGCTCGCCGGCGCGGTCCTTGCGGGTCACGGCCGCATACAGACCTTCCAGCGGATTGATCGGCTCGACAGGATAATCGGTGCCAAAGGCGACCGCCGCTTTCGCTTTCAGGAGGCTGCGCCAGGCGTAGGCCCCTTGGCAACGAGCCGTGCCGATTCGCTTCTCGGCGAACCGCTTGTCGGTGATGCAATGCGTCGGCTGCATCGACGCCACGACCCCGAGGGACGCGAAACGCGGGATGTCACGCTTCGCAGATCACCTGGGCGTGCTCGATGCGGTGCCGGCTGTCCCGCCGGCCGTTGACCTGCTGGGCCTTCTCGTAGGCGTTCAGGACCCAGTGGTTGCCTGCGTCGCCGATGGCGTGAATGCCGATCTGGAAACCTGCTTTATCCGCCAGGACGACCAGCTTCTCCAGCTCGGCGTAAGGCATCTGGGGCAGCCCCTTCGTCTGGGGAGCGTCGGCATACGGCTCGAAGAACAAAGCCGTGCCTGAGCCAAGTGTCCCATCGGCAAAGCCCTTGAGATAGCCAAAGCGGATCCAGTTGCCGCTGCGCGGGTACTTCTTTTGCAGCTCGGCGCAGCGATTCAGCTCATTTTGATCCGCCGTGAGCGATCCTCCCACGGTGACACGCAAGGTGAGTCTGCCGGCGTCCCGCAGTTCCTGGTACACTTCCAGACTGTGGTTCGAAGGCACTTGGATCGACGTGACACCGTGGCTCCGCGCCATCGTCAGGGCAGCCTCCCAGCCCCGCAGGCGCCGCTGCTGCTCCTCCTCGGGCGTGCGCTGGACCGGCACACCGTCACACCGGAGCAGCGCCACGGCCTTCTCTTTGAAGATGCCGGTCGGCTCGCCGGTAACCAGGTGGTGCTGAATCTCGCCGCCAAAGGGGTCGGGGGTGTCCTTCGTGATGCCGGACTTGCGGATCACGTAACTGTTGACGAGGACCGAATGCCCGTCGGCACGCGCGAGCACCACCGGATTATCGGGCGCAACCGGGTCAAGCAGTTCCTTCGTGGGCCACAGCCGGTCGCGGAACATCTCATGCTCCCAGTGACCGCCCCGGATCGCCTCGCCCGGCCGGGCCCGGGCCACGGCTTCCTTGGCCCGGCGCGTGATGACGGCGAGGTCGGTAACGTAGCGCAGCTCGATGTAGTCGGGATCGACAAAGTCGAAATGGATATGGGCGTCATTGAAACCGGGGACCACGAGTCGGCCCCGGGCGTCGATCACCTCGGTCTGACCTTCCTTGATGTACTTGACGATGGCTTCATCCGTCGTCACCGCCAGGATCGTCTCGCCTTGGAACGCGATGGCCTGAGCGTAGGGACGATCCTTGTCGATCGTGAGGATCTTGGCATGGCAGATTACCAGGTTCGCCACGGGCATACCCTGCCCAACATCTGCCACGGTCTGCGCGTAGACAAACGGCAGCAGCAGGCACGCCGTCATCTGAACCAGCGGCGGACTGAGCGCGATCACAGGCGGCTCCGATCAGGGTCATTCACAAACGAATACATAGTGGGCGATTCTATCGGGCGGGGGCGAGGCTTTCAAACCCAATTCCGGGCCGTTTTCTCGGACCTCAAGTCGTACTGTCGGTTCGCCGATAAAAGAGCTGGCGCCGCGGCAACACGCGCGCGGCCGAGGAGGTGTTGATGAATACCAGCTCGATCAAGCGAAAACTATCTACGTGCCGACGCTGCACCTACGTCTGCACGGGTTGTCCCCATGCCGTGCCGTGCAGCCGGCAAGGGCAGCGGGTGCGACCCACCGAGTGCTACGTCTGCTGGCACAATGAGGGCACGATCCTCCCGCGCGACTGCCGGCTCCGGCACTCCCTCACACACGAGCCGGTCCACGCCCGGCAGCGTTGAACGTGCGCGAGGAATGCAGGGTGTGTCGGCCTTTGTGGCAGGAGATTTCGATCTGGACCTGGGCCGTGCTGCTCTGCGCCTCCAGGATACGGACGACCAGCTTGGCATTGGGCAGGCCGAAAGCCGCCGTGCCCAGTTCCACAGGCTCCATGCCCGGCACGTCGGTATTCTTCAATATCCTCTCTCTTGCCCACGTCAGGCCACTGGCGATCAGGTTCCGCTCCACCGCCTGCAGATAGGCGGCATCTGCCTGGAAAAGCATCGTATTGGACCCCTCGGTCAGGACAAACATGATGACGCCGACGAGCATCACAGCCACGATGACGAGTGTCAGAACCGTGCCTCGATTTTTTCTCATTCCGTCTCGCCCTCCTGCTTCTGTACCGGGAGAAAGAAAACTTGCGAATTGGCCAGTTTCTCTCTCGCGAATCCCTCGACCTGCTGCATCACGTGCGAACAAATCTCAACCGCATACGCCCGGCCATTCCGAACCCAGGGCCGCCATGCGATCACAGCCTCGGGCACGCGCCAGACCCGCTGCTCCTCAGGCGGCGGACGCGTTTGTAGTGCGCCCGTAAGGGCATTCGGCGTAACGCCTAACGGCGTCCCTACGAACAACCTTCGCACGATGCGCCCGTTTTCGATTTGATAGCAGACCACTCCACCGGCTTGCTCGATCAGCAGCGTGCGTGCGTCCGCATGGCAGCTTTCGAATTGCTCCGGCAGGCCGACGGCCCCGTCCATGTCGCGGCGTATCTGTCGGAGTGCGTCGAGCACCGTGGTATTCACCTGCAGGGCTCGGGTCATGCGCGGAATGTCGCGGATAAACGTCACGTAGACGTGGCTGATGACCACCATGAGGAACGGCACCATCGTGACAACGACCAGCAGCTCGACGAGGGTGAATGCTCTGCGCATCAGGATTGTCCTCCTTCCGCCGGGGCTGAGCCACGCGGCAGGTAGCGGACGAGGCGGACCGTTACCCTGTGCGGGCCGGGCTGGGCCGTGGCTGTGACCCGGACTGCCTCCAGCCCCTCCCACGGTCCGGCCCCGGGCGTACGCTCCACCACAACCTCTACACCGGGCCAGAGCCGCTGGAGCTGGGCCGGTTCGATCCCCTGGCCAATCGTGGCGAGACTCTCAAGCTGGGCTTGGGCCGCGGCGGTGCAGCGCTGGCGGGCCCATTGGCAGTTGTTGACCAGCGTGAAGCCGTTCAGCGCGACCACCAGACCGGCGAGGACTACCCCGAGCAGAGCCGTAGCGACCGCAATCTCCGCCCAGAGAAAACCGCCGCATCGAGTTCTGTTCTTCTTCATAAGCCCTGCCACTCATGGGCGCTCGCGCCCGTGCTACTTGGGGGTGACGGTGCCCGAGAGACTCACGAGGACCGCCACCAACGGCGAAAAGATCGCATAGACAATGAATCCCACCATCACGCCCATAGCAATGATCCCCAGCGGCCACAGGATGAACCGTGCCAAGTTGACACGATAGCTGTAATTCGACCGGTAGTAGGATTCGAGCATTTCCAGGACGGCCGGGGTGTTGCCCGTGTTTGCACCGCCTTCGAACGCCCAGGCCAGAGCAGTGCCCAGCCCACTGCGTCGGGCCGAGGCGGCCATGTTCTCGCCGCGTTCGACGCGCCGCAGCCAGCAGACCAGCCGGGACCGGAACAACACATTGACGTCCAGTTCCAGCGTGCTGCGGATGGCCTCGTTGACGGGGCGGTCGGCGTGGAGCGACATCCGCAATAACTCCACCACCTGCACCAGGGACCGGTTCTTCTCAAACCAGTGCGTAATCGGAAAAAACCATTTCACGGAATCAATGAGCCACGTGTGCAGGTACGGGTCCGCCGGACGCCGCTTGCGCGAGAGCCGGTAGAGAGTGACCCACAGGACGAGGCCCGCCAGCACGCTCAGATGCACCCAGCCATTCCTCGGGTGAACGACCGCCTCCGTCAGAGCAAGCAGGGCGCGGGTGGCCATCGGCAGCTTGCGCCCGACCAGGACATCGAAGAGTCCCTTGTAGGTCGGCATCACGAAATTCATCATGGCCAGAACCACCAGAAACGCGAAGCTCAGCACAACCACGGGATAGAAAGGATGGACCGGCTGGAGACGCCGATGCTCCACCTCGCTGAACTTCAGGTCCGTCTCGATGGCCTTCAGGGCGGCCGGAAGCTGGTCGATCCGCTCGCCGGCCGCCAGCACGGCCAGGGCCTGCGAGGGACATTGGGGGTAGGCCCGCCGAATCGCTTCCGTCAACCGATAACCATGGACCAGCCACGCCTTGATTCCCCGCAGGACAAAGCCGGCGGTGTCCTGACGGCCGTAGGCGGCGCACTCCAGGGCCATGGTCAGAGGCAGGTCCTGCCTCATGCTGGCGCCCAACGTGGAGAAGACGGTCTGCACCGTCACCCGCCGGGCGGTCACGCCGTGATGAACCAGTGAGGCCACGAACACGACCACGCCCAGGACGAAGAGCACAAACAGGATATTGCCGGCCACGAGACCACCGAACCCGGCCAGAATCACCATGAGTAACAGCAGCAGGACCACGGCGACCAGCAGCCACCAGGCCCACCAATGAAACCACTGCCGCGCTTCCGGATGCAGGCCCGAAACCGCCACGGAAATCAATGTGGCGACAAAGAGTGTCGGGGCCAGAACCAGGATTTCCGGAGCCTCGGTCTCAAGGGCGACATACAGCAAGACAAAGGCAGTGACCGGCGCCGTCGTGAACGCCAGTCCCGGCTTCTTGTACCCCAGGACGATATAAACCGATAGGATCAGGGCCCCTATGGCCGTCAGATCGGACATGGCATCTCCTGTCAGGTTGCGGCACTGAGACTGGTCACGACTTGGATCATCGGCAGGAACATCGAGAGGATCGCCGTGGCGATGAAGGCGCCGATCAGGATCAGCAGCAAGGGCAGGAGAATGATCTGGAGATGGGATTGCCCCATGCGGGCCTGGTCGGCATGCATCTCGCCCAGGCTGTAGAGATTGTCCTGCAGCTCGTTCCGCTGGGCCCCCAGTTGAATGGAGTACAGGAACAAGCGCGGGCAGCATGTGAGCTCCCTGGCCGGCTTCGAGGAGATTCGCGCCCTGCTCCACCTGCGCCGCCACGATCTCACTGTCCAGCAGCAGCTTCTCGCTGCCGGAGCTGACGGCCCCGAGCCGCAGCGCCTCCGGGATGTCGCAGCCGGCGCCGACCAGCACCGCCATCGCCTCCGCCATCCGGCTCAGGACGCTGTTGTAATAGAGCCGGCCGATGACCGGCACCCGCAACAGCAGCGCTTCCCGAAGCCGCCGGCCCGGCCGGCAGGGAAGACAACGACGACAGGCCGACGACCCCAACTCCGATCACGATGCCGACGCCGAGCCAGAACGAGACGATATGATCGGCCAGCCCCATCACACCCCGGGTGAGCGGGTTCAGATGGCCGCCCACCATCTCTTGCAGGATGGGCTTGAACTGCGGAATCACAAACCGAAAGACGCCCGTGATGATGATCGCCCCGAGGGTCAGGATGACCAGGCCGGATAGCTGATGGCCTCGAAGATGATCCGCCGGGTATGGCCGGCCAGTTCCAGGTGGCGGTTGAGGCTCGTGAGCATCTCGCTGAGCCGGCCGGTCTCGACGCCGGCCTTGAGAATCCGCCCGTAGAGCGGCGGGAATTGCTTTTCCCGGCGTCCGAACGCCTCCTCGATCGGCACTCCCGCCTCCAGATCGGCCGCAATGTCCTCGATGAGCTGCCGCATCGACTTGGAGGCGACATCGTGGGACAGCTCCCGCAGCCCCCGCTCCAGCGGGACACCCGCCTTCGTGATCGAGGCCAACTGCTGATTGAACAGCAGAAACTCGTTGCGTCCCACCGACGTCCGTAGCGGCGGAGGCGTGGCCTTCTCCAGTAGGCTGACGTTGAGCTCCATCTGCTTGAGGATTTCCGCCGCCTCGGCCGGCGAGCCCGCTTCCAGGGTCCCCTTCATTAACCGTCCCGCTCCGGTCAAAGCGTGGTACTGAAATACTGCCATAGCACAGCCTGTTGAACGATCTCATGTTGTCTACAATACACAAGGCCAGCATGGGCTAAAGCCCATCCTACATGGCTCACGTCGCTCCACACATCTTCTCCAATTCATCCCGGGCGGCAATGCCGGCTTCGACCAGGCGCTGGGCGTCCGTCCGCATGGTGGAGTGGCCCTTGCGGCGGAGCAAGGCTTCGAGCGCGTCAAGGTCGGACTTGGCCAAAAGGGCGTTCTTCAAATCGCCGTCCAGCTCGACCATCTCGGCCATCAGCATCCGGCCGCGAAAGCCCGTGCCCAGACAGGCGTCACAACCGACCGGCTCGAAGCTGCCATCGGCCGCCATCCTCTTGCACTCCTCGCACAAGCCGCCGGACCAGCCTCTGGTTGACTACGGCCGATATGCTGGACGTCACCTGGTATGGCTCGATTCCCATTTCCAGCAATCGCAGCAGTGCCCCGGCGGGCGTACCGCTGTGCATCGTGCTCATCAGGAGGTGCCCCGTCAGACCGGCCTCGATGGCGATCCGGGCGGTCTCGGCGTCGCGGATCTCGCCGATCATCAGGACCTGCGGGTCCTGCCGCAGCAGGAGAGCGCAGGGCCGTCGGAAAAGTCATCTGACCGTGCGGCGTGATGGGAACCTGGGTAACCCCGTCGATCCGGATTTCGACCGGGTCCTCCAGGGTCACGATGCTCTTGCCCGGCAGGGTCTTGATGATGTGGCGCAGCAGGGCCGCCAACGTGGTGCTCTTGCCGCTGCCCGCCGGGCCGGTGAGCAGCAGCACACCCTGATTCTCGGCCACAATCGCCTTCAGGCGGGATTCGATGGCAGCCGCAAACCCGAGGTGCTCCAGGGCCATCAGCTCTTCGTTCCGATAGAACAGCCGGACCACGGCCCGCTGCCCATAGATCGTCGGAAATACGGCCAAGCGAACGTCCGTGACCTTGCCCGAAGCCTTGGCCGTTCAGTTCCAGCCGGCCCTCCTGCGGGATATCGTTGCGATAGGTCAGCAAGCCGCCCAGCACTTTGAGCCGGGCCACGACATTCTCGGCCACTGCCGCCGGCAGACTCTCGACCGGGCTCAGCACGCCATCCAACCGGTACTTCACCCGCAGATCGGCCCCCGTCGGCTCGAAATGAACATCGCTGGCCCCGCAGGCCACGGCCCGCTGGAGCAACTCGTCCACAACTCCGACCACATCCTGGGCTTCCGGCAACGATTTGGAGCGGTGGTTTTCAGCCATTGGTCCGCACCCAGCTTCCAACTTGATACTTCCACCTTGAAACTCCTTTCGAGTTCTTCTACCCACGATAAGACGCCGGATGCCGTGGCGTGTTAACCATGGGGATTCTTTTCAATAATCCGCTCAAGGGCTAAAGGAGAACTTCCGGGTGGCAGGGGCTCCCCAACGCAGAAATCCGTGTTGGGGAGCCCGACCTCAAGGCCGGAAGGCCTTGGGGATGGTTGGCCACGGGGAGGGCGGCGTCTCCCATTCCGAGGTCCGCCCATCCCCAAGTCCAGAGGACTTGAGGCTGCCACCCGATCTCGTCACGACCAGTCTTAGCTTTTGTGCGGATCGTTGTTTTTTTCGCATGTGCGCCTTTTTGTGTTAACATGGGGACCGGCGGAACGTCATATTGAACGAAACCAAGGGCAACCGGCAGGTATGTTCAATAAGGCCGTCAGCTACGACCTGTTGTGGGATTCGGCGGCGCTCGAGGGGGTGGACGAGAGCCAGCGCTGGATTCTTGCCACCATGCGCAAGCACGGCCACGAGCTGATCACCCTGCTCTGGCGCATTCTCGGCAACGAGCAGGACGTGTGCGACGCCTACCAGACGACGTTTCTGCGGCTGGCGCATCACGAGGACGGGCTCAAACCCCGCTGGGTCAAGGCGTACCTGTTCCGCACGGCCAGCAATACCGCCATCTCCATGCTCCGGCAGCGGATCGTCGAGAGAAAGGCCCTGTCGAGCGTGGCGGCCGCCGGCCGAGGAGGTGGCGGACGTGCAGATCGATGTCAACGTAAAGCACTTGACCGAGAACCTTCGCTACCACGTGGCCCAATTGCCCGAGCATTTGCGCAACGTGGTGATGCTCCGCGATTTCGGGGAGTTGTCCTATACCGAGGTGGCTCGCATCATGGGGATCTCCGTCGGCACCGCCCGGGTCTACCGGTGTAAAGCCGTGCAGCTCCTGGCGACGTGGATGAATAAAGAGGCAAATCAATGAAACTCTGGGCACACGGGCAGACAACTTGTTCGCAGAAACATGAGCCGGCGGCGAGCCGGTGCCGGCAGATTCGGCGGCGGCTGGCGGATTCGATGCGGCTGCGGCTCGGCTCCGAGGCCCCGTGGGTGCAGCGACACGTGGCCCATTGTCCCCGCTGCCAGAAGCGTCTGGCCGCCGTAGGCAAGGTGGATCTGGCCCTGTCCATCGTCAAAGCCCAGCCGCACCGGCTGGACCTGCTGATGCGTGCCAATACGGCCGCCCTGCGGATGCTGCAGCACGACTTGCGCGAAGCCGCAGAAGCGAGGCAGCTCGAACAAGACAAATCCGAGCCCGGCCTGATCGAGCGCTGTGCCCGGTACCGCATCTCCGCCACGCACCTGGCGGCCTGTATCGCCATCCTGTTCCTGACCAAGGCCGGCATCTTTTCCTCCTGTCGATAAGGCGCACATGCACGCGGCTCGGCGGCGTTGAAGCAGTACTACGCCACCCAGGCCGGCGAGGACATGGCCCGCGAGGTCTTTGGAGGCTGAGGGGCGGGCACGATGAACATTGTGGACACGATGGACAAGGTGGACAGGCCGGGTCGGTGCATCGGCCATGAAGTCCACGCCATCCACAAAGTCCACGTCGTCCATGAGCCCCAAAGAGCGAATGTCCCGGGCAATGAGCCACGCAGAGCCGGACCGTGTGCCGGTGATGTGCCAGCTTGCCCTCGGCCACTACTTCCTCCACTGCGATGCGGCGGCGCCGGACATCTGGTTCGACTCGGCGACATTCGCGCGGGCCCTCGTCCAATTGCAGCGCCGGTACCGATTCGACGGCATCCTCATCAACCTCCCCGGTCGGCCGCCCGACTGGAAGAAGCCGGGTCGAGTCATGCCACAAGGATCAAGACAAGGAGTACATCCGCTGGAAATCGGGACCTTCAGACCGTATTCCCGCCGGATGACAACCCGCAGACGTTTCTCGCGGATGGCGCGCGTCTGCCCCGGGCCAACTACACGTCTGTCGATCTCCATGACCCCGCTATCCAGAGACTCTCCGGATACGTCTGGAACACCTGGCACCTGCCGGAACTGTGGGGCATCGAGGCGGACGCGGACCTGTCCGATCCCGCCGCCTATCCGAAATGGTTCACCGCCGCCCTGGAAGCGGTCCAGCGGCACGCTCGGGACATCTCCGTGCACGTGGAGGTGTTCTCGCCTTTCACCCATCTGATGGAGCTGTTCGGGTACGAGCAGGCGCTGATGGCCCTGGTCGATGCGCCGAAGCTGTGTCACGAGGCGTTGACGATCTTCACGAGGAACGTGCTCGCCCAGGTGCAGGTGTACAGCGAGCACCGGCCGGACGCGATTCTGGTCAGCTCGGCCTTCGCCGGAGGCGGTTTCATCAGTCGGCAGATGTACCAGGAATTTGTCATGCCCTATGAGAACGAGGTCTTTGCGGCGATCCGGAATAGCGGCTCCAAGTCCTACGTGCATACCTGCGGCGCGATCGGCGACCGCCTGGACCTGATGGCCCAGACGGCGGTGGATGGGATCGACACCCTCGATCCGCCTCCTCTGGGGACGGTGGACTTGGCGCAAGCGAAAGCCGAGTACGGCCGGCGGTTCTTCTTCAAGGGCAATCTCGATGCCGTCAACGAGATGCTCTACGCCGATGACGCCACCTTCGAGCAGGCGGTCGAGGACCGGCTCCGGATCGGCAAGCCCGGCAGCGGCTACATCCTCTCTTCCGCGTGCAGCGTCGCCCCGCACGTCAAGCCCGAGCGGCTGAAGCAACTGGCCGAGATGGCCGAGCAACTCGGCACATATTGAGCCTTCTTCGTAGGGTGGGTTCTAACCCACGCGTTGTCCTTGGCGAGCCACGTTTACGCGTGGGTTAAGAACCCACCCTACATGCCTGTATCTGAACGCCCGATGAAAAGAAGAGTGGCAGCCTCAAGGCCGGAGACCTTGAGGCTGCCACTCTAACAAGACCCTTTGATTCACGCGGCGCTACACCTTGTCCGCCGTGGGGCAGACGTAACGGTGCGCGGTATTCGCGGGCGATAAGCTTGTTCGCCTCGGCGCTGTCCGTGAAGACTTCCTTCTCGGGGTCGAAGTGCAGCAGCGGCCCGATCGACATTGGGGTCGCGGCCAGATCGACGCCGTTGTCCTTGAAATGCTGCACCGTGCGATTCAGCGTCGCGATGTTGTCGTCGCGGCTCTTGATCTTCTCCAGCACGGCCTTGGCCTGCTCGACGGTGACCTTGTTGCTCTCGCCCAGATAGGAGCTGATGTTGGCCAAGTGCGCCAGACTGGCGGAAAGGTGGCCCTGGAAGGCATTGGAGCTGAGCGACTCGGCCTTGCGGCTTTGGACGGCCTTGATGAAGTTGTCGAAGTGCAATTGGTCGCCGCCGCCCCGGAACTCCTTGATGACGTTGCCCTTGAGATCATAGGCGACGCAGTGGGTGTATTCCCGCTGGACCAGGATGCCCTCGGTGCCGTAGAAGATCACGCCGATATGGTCGCCCTTGGTCTTGGCGAACAGCTTGTTGATCTCGGTGTCGGCGGAGTCATCGACGGACAGCCCCCGCGTCTCGAAGACGATGCACTTGTCGCCGTAGTCGTAGATCGCGATCTGCGTGTTCAGCGTGTTGCCCGCATCGACGTACTTGGGGTCTTTGCGTTCCGCCTGATAGCCCAAGCGGCCGCCGTAAGCGATGACACTATTGGGATGACGGTTGAGCCCCAACCCCCAGCGGGAGATGTCGGTCTGGTGCGGGCCCTGGTTGCCGGTGTCACCGTTGCCGTAAAGCCGCTGCCAGTGCCAGTCATAGTGGAACTTCGGGCGCGTCAGCTTCGGCGTGGTGTACGGGGCCGGACCGCTCCACAGATCGAAGTCCACCTCGGCCGGAATCGGATAATCGCCCAACGGGCCGATCGACCGGCGACGCTTATAGCACAGCCCGCGGGCGAGACCGACGTAACCGATCCCGTCATCCGCCAGGAACTTCATCGCCTCCAGGATCGCCGGGTTCGAGCGGCACTGCGTCCCCGCCTGGCAGATCCGCTTGTACTTCTTCGCGGCGGCCACGAGGGAGCGTCCTTCGGCAAGATCGTGACTGACCGGCTTTTCGAGGTAAACGTCTTTGCCGGCCTGCATCGCCCACACGGCCGCCAGAGAATGCCAATGGTTCGGCGTGGCCACGGAGACGAAGTGGATGGACTTGTCGTCGAACACCTGCCGCATGTCCTTGACCCACTTCGGCCGCCGGCCGCTCCGCTTCTCGACCGCGTCGCAGCCCTTTTGGCCCACCTTCTCGTCGATATCGACGATGTAGGCGATCTCGCAGTCCTTCCGCGCGGTGTAGGCGTCGATATGGTTGCCGCCGCGGCCGTTGCACCCGATCACCGCGCACAGGAGTTTGTCGTTCGCTCTGCTCTGCTTCGGTCTGCCGCTGACATCGGGGGGTCGCCTTCTTGCTCCTGCTCTGCGTCGCGCTGCCGCTGAACATCGGGGCCGCCGCCAGCGCCGCCGCGCCCAGAAGCGACCCTTGAAGTAATTGCCGACGAGTTTGTTGCACCATGCTGTGTACTCCTGAAAAATACCTGAGCCAATTCCACTGCCTGCTCTTCCGGCACTTGTCCCTTCACCCCAGACAGTTTACCCAAAATCCCGGCCCGTTCAAGGGACAAGACCTCAATCCGCTCGCTTGATCTCCTCCAGGAGGGCCAGCGACTCCTTCACCATGATCTCCCCCGCCCCTTTCGCCAGGATGGTCGCCGTCTCGGGCTCATAGCCGCCCTGGTCATAGGCTTGGCTGTGACACACGTATCCGATCGTGTCGTTGGTGATGGTGGCGATCAGAAGCTTCTCGATGCCGGCCTTGTGGCGGATCTCCATCCCCACTTCCACCAGGACCTCGCCCGGCAGCCCGAGAACGTAGATGTCCCCGAGCCGCAGGACCTGAATCTCCGTCGTAATCGGCTGCGCCGCTCTCGGCCTCGGCAGGCAGCTTCTTGACGGGGAACGTCACCTGCTTGGAGAGGCAGTGGAGAGGAACATCGCCCGTGGTGGCAACGAATTGGAGCTTCCGCACCGCTTCGCCCCCCACCGCCTTGCCGATCTGCTCCCGCGGCTTGGCACTCCGCTGGATGGGCACCGCGTCCCCGGCCAATCCCAACACAAAGAGGCTGACGCCGCCCTCGGCCTGTTCTACCGTCCGCGTGACGAAGGCCGGATAATCCGCCGAAACCACCGTGGGGAAGTCGGGATAGATGCTGACCGGATGGCAACCGAAATTGACTAAAGAGCCAACGATCCGGCCGTCGGTATCCTCCATCCGCAGCAGATAGATCCGGGGATCGACACGGCCGAATTCCACGGGCATCCCACCTGACTGGAAGTTGAACAGCACTCTCGTGTCGCCCTCGGCCGTCGTTTCGATCTTGCGCGTCGCCACGACCTCCGGCGGCAGCGTGAAGGTCGTCTTTACACGTCCGTTCTTTCGCGACCGGCCGGCGGTTGAAGAGGACTTCCGGCGCCTCCCCCACCGCCACACCGATCTTGACGTCCCGCAGGTCCCGATGGGCGGCCAGCACGCAGTCCGCCATCTTCCGCACGAGGACCTGACGATACGCTTGCGCCAAGTCCGAAAGGACAACGCGGTCGAGGGCCGGGAGTTTCAAAGTCGCAAAAATCTGCGGGCCCGAGTGCGTGTGAGTGGCACAGACCATGATGTTCTGCCGGGGGATGCCCAGCTTCTCGTGGACAATGGCCCGGACCGGATCGGTGATCTCTTCCAGGGACGTGTAGAGCAAATCGATCGACACGATCGCAATCGTGGTGCGGCCGTCGCTGAGCACCATCGCTTTGGCATAGAGATCGTCCATCACCGCGTCGCTCGGTTTGCCCTGGGACCCGATCAGCGTAATCCCCAGCGGCGGCGTGATATTGACCTTCGCGCAGCCGCCCTTGAGAGCCGCCTGGCTGACGGCACAGAGATAGGGCTGAACAGCAGAGAGAACTAAGCGAGTCAAGTTCGAGTGTGAGGTGTGAAGTCTGAAGTCAGAAGTGCGCGTTCTCATGGTCGTGTATCCCCTTCTTGGGTCCAACGGTCATTTGCCTGCGCATTGTACCACTTCCCACTTCAAACTTCCCACTTCAAACTTCCTACTTGACACTTCCCACTTCAACCTTCACACTTCAAACAGATTTTATGAAAGGGGCGAAATATGACGAGTGGTGATTGGACCAGACGTAAGTTCCTCGCGGCGGCCTCCGTGGGGTCTCTGGCCGCGGCCACCTCCCAAACGATTCCCGCCTACGGCAACCTGGCGAAGAAGGCGAGCAAGCTGGCCGTCTTGGGCGGCGAGCCGGTCCGCAAGAACAAACCCTTCCCCGACTGGCCGTACTGTGACGACAAGATCATCGAATCCGTGACGAAGACGACGCGGAGCAGGAAGTGGTGCCGCATCGACGGCGGCGCCAACACCGTGGTCACCTTCGAGAAGGAGTGGGCCAAGCTGACCGGGGCGAAGCTCTGCGTGGCCACCGGCTCCGGGACCCAGTCGCTGCATACCTGCGTCGAGGCCCTCGGCATCGGTCCCGGCGACGAGGTCATCACCTCGCCCTATACCGACCCGGGGACCATCGCCGGGATTCTCTCCGCCCGGGCGCTGCCGGTCCTGGCGGACCTCGACCCCGCCTCCTTCCAGCTCGATCCCGACGAGGTCGAGAAGAAGATCAACGAGAACACCAAGGCGATCATGCCCGTCCACATGATGGGCCAGCCGGCCGATATGGACCGGATCATGGCCATCGCCAAGAAGCACAACCTCAAGGTGATCGAGGATGCGGCCCAGGCCCATCTGGCCGAGCACCGGGGCCGCAAGCTCGGGACCATCGGCGACGTCGGCTGCTTCAGCTTCCAATCGAGCAAGGTGCTGGCCTGCGGCGAGGGCGGCGGCATCATCGGCAATGACGAGGCCCTCATGGACCGGTGCTACACGGTCCACAACCACGGCACCTCGCGCCGCGGCGCTACCGAGGCCATCGGGCCCAAGTATCGCATGAACGAATTCCAGGCGGCCGTGCTGCTGGGCCAGTTGCCCACCGTGCTGGAGCGTCACGCCCGCCGGAACGAGAACGCCGCCTACCTGACCTCGCGACTGAAGGATATTCCGTGTCTCGTCCCGCAGAAGCTGTATGACGGCACGAACGCCGGCTCCTTCTATCTCTATGCGATGTCCTACCATAAGGAACATCTCAATGGCATCGATCGGGCCACGTTCCTCAAAGCCCTGAGCGCCGAAGGGATCAGTCTGAGCCCGTACATCAAACAGGGCCTGCACCGAGAGCCCTGGATCGACAACATCCTGAAGTCGCGGGTCTACAAGAAGATGTACTCCGAGGCCAGGCTGCGGCAGTACCGCGAGGAAAGCGCGTGTCCCAAGTGCGACCAGGTCTGTGAGCAGATGGCGATGATCTGGGCCTCCGGCCCGCTGCTCGGCTCCAAGGAGGACATGGCCGACATCGCCGATGCCATCGAGAAGATCTACGTGAACCGGGACCAGCTCAAGGCGGTGTGAGAACGATCGCTGCGTCTACCCGTAGGATGGGCTTCAGCCCATGCTGCCTCTGTACCGCCGTCAACAGAATGTCCGCATGGGCTAAAGCCCATCCTACACGAGGAGTTTGCCTATGCTCGGGAAGTGTGGTTTGCCCATCGTTCTGGTGTTCACGTTGTCTCTCTTGTTGCCTGAGTCGCTGAGCGCTCAATCGCGTCCCAAGAAAAAGATCGTCGAGTACGGCTGGGACGTGCCGTACCCGGACTTCGTGCGGGACAACATCCGCGAGATGGAGAAACGGCCGTTCGAGGGGCTGATCTTCCGCACGAAGGGCTTCGACCACGTGTTCGACGTGCGGCCGTGGAACAAGGCCGATCTCCAGCCCCAATTGGACACGCTCGCCCAGATCAAATGGCAGAAGTTCACGGATAACTTCCTGACGCTTTACGCCGCCAATCAGTGGAAGATGGATTGGTTCAACGACGACCAATGGAAGGTCATCGTCGAGAACATGAAGCTGTTCTCCTTGGCCGTCAAAACCGCCAACTGCGTAGGCGTGTGCTTCGATCCCGAGCCGTATGGCAACAATCCGTGGGCCTATCCGGGCCAGAACGGGAACAGACCGTTCGACGAGGTGGCCGACAAGGTCCGCCAGCGCGGCCGGCAGTTCATGGTCGCCTTGCAGGAAAATAAGAGCGAGCTGAAGGTCCTGAGTTTCTTTCTGATGGCCCTGTTTTCAAATGTCGTCGATCAGCCCGATCCGGCGGTCCGCGCCCAGCGACTCCAGAGGAACTCCTACGCCCTGCTGCCCGCGTTTGTCCTCGGCATGCTCGAAGGCACTGCCCCCGGCGCCGTTCTCATCGACGGCAACGAATCGGCGTACTATCACGAGAGCCCCCTCGACTTCTATAAGGATTACCACCTGATCCGCCAGCGGGCATTGACTCTGATCCCGGAGGCGCTGCGCCGAAGTACAACACCAACGTGCAGGCCGGCATGGCCCTGTATATCGATCAGGCCCTGGCCCGACGCACAGATCGCAAGATCACCAGCAACTTCCTGACCCCGGACCAGCAACTGAAGTTCTTCGAGCACAACGTCTATTACGCCCTGACCACCTCGGACGAGTACGTCTGGTGCTACAGCGAGCGGATGAACTGGTGGCTGCCGCCGGAGAAGGCCGGGCCCAACGGGGCTTTGCCGGCCGGCGTTGAAGAGGCCCTCGTCTCGGCCCGGCAGAAGTACGATGCCGGCAAGCCGCTGGGCTACGACATCGCCGACATGATCAAAGCCGCCCACCAGAAGAGAGAGGCGGAGGCGAAAGCCGCCAAGTCGGGGCAGAAGCCGTAAGCACATGAGCAACACGACGTCCATCTCGCGCCGGGCCTTCGTGGGAACGTGCGTCTCCGCCGCCGTTGGACCTCTCTTGAACGGCAACAGGGCGAAGGCCGGGTCCTCATCTGACTGGCAGGCCATGCGGGAAGATCCGGTCCGCACGAAGATCGCCGGTGCTCCGGACCTGGACACGATCCTGGCGTTGTTCCCGCGCACCACCGGCAAGCCCGCCTTCGATCCCGTGCTGATCGCCGAGAACATCAAGAAGCTCAATCCGAGACCCGCCATCAACACCGGGCATCCATTTCTGGACCTGTCCGTCAAGACCGGCCTCGCTCACATCGACGCGACGTTTCAAGGCGATCACCCCAAGTATGGCGTCGGCAGCTACCAAGCCGATCAGCACGATGGCTTTCCCCCGACGATCATTGCCGCCGTGGACGCCCTTTCCGCCTGGGGCATGAACGAGCGTGCGGCTCGGCTCTTCCACTATTGGCTGAGCCATTTCGTGCGGGAGGACGGCACGATCATCTATTACGGCCCATCGATCAGCGAGTACGGCCAACTGCTGCACACGGCGGCTCTGCTGGAGGAACGGGCCGGTCCGGCAGGCTGGTGGGACGACGGGCACAAAGCCCTCGACCGCATCGCGGAATACCTCCTGCGATCTGCGGGCCGCCGCCCAGAAGGACGATGGCTTGATCTCGGGCTCGCCGGAGGCGGACACCCGCAAGGACGTCGGCAAGTATTTCCACAACAATGGCTGGGCCGTGAAAGGCCTGCACCGGTGGGCGGATTTGTGCGAACGGCGGAAGTTCACGCCGACCACTTCGATCGCCACCATACGAAGAGCCAGCGACGCTCTCGCCGCGGATACTCTTCGCGCCATCCAGAAAACATGGCCCGAGGACCCGAAGGACTGGTGGCTCCCGCCCGCGACCCGCGTCACGCCAGAAGCCGGCCATGCCTGACTGCCAACACGGAGGCATCGTACACGAATTATCGCTACTGGCCCGAGCTGCTCTCCAGCGGCCTCTTGCCGCCGGCGCTGGCGAATCGGGTCGTCGAGGCCCGTCTTTCGGCCGGCGGTCAATTCTGCGGCATGACGCGCTTCGAGAATCATCTGGATGACTGGCCTTTGGCGGATTACCTGTACGCCCTGTGGAGCTTGGGACGCAAGAGCGACTTCCTGCTCAGTCTCTACGGCCATGTCGCCTACCATCAGGCCGAGGGACATCTGACGGCCTACGAGCAGGTGTCCTTCCCGCCGGGCAAGCAAGTGGCCGACTACTGCCTGCCGTGCCAACTCGTCGCGGCACGAGCGGCGCGGCTCCTGGTGTCGTGAGAAGCACCTGATTTCAGGGAAAGAACGGTAATGACTTCAAAAGAACGTGTGCACCGAGCCCTGCAACGCAAACCCGTGGACCGGGTCCCCATCTTCATGTGGTATCATCCCCAGACCCGGCGGAGATTGGGCAAGCTGCTGGACATTCCCCCCGGAGTATGTCCCGCAGGTCATGGGCGACGACATCCGCCAGGCCTGGGTGAGCAACAACCATCCGATGGAAGGCATCGTGCACGAGCGGGACGGCCAGTCGCACGTGGACGACTGGGGCGTCGAATGGACCCGCATCGACGGCTTCAACCAGATTTCCCGCTATCCTCTCGCCGCACGCCGGCGACGAGCAGGTTCTGCAGTACCGATTCCCCTACGACCGGGTCGATCCGCTCGTGGACCTGATGAAGCCGGTGATGAGGTTCAAAGACAACTACTTCATCGGCTGCGATGTCTCGCCCTGCGTCTTTGAGATGTGGTGGCGTCTGCGGGGGATGGAAAAGACCTTGATGGAGATGGTGCTGAATCCCGGTCTGACCCAGGAGATGATGCGACGCAGCACGGAGTTCTCCATCGCCCTTTCCGAAGCCGCGTGCCAACGATTCGACTTGGACTGGCTCTGGCTGGGCGACGACGCCGGCGGCCAGCAGTCCATGCTGATGAGCCCGGTGCTCTGGCGGGACATGGTCAAGCCGCTGCTGAAGCAGAACGCCGACGTGGGCAAGCAGCACGGCCTCTACGTGGCGTTCCATTCCTGCGGCGCCATCCGGCCGATCATTCCGGACTTGATCGAAATCGGCATCGACGTGCTGAACCCTGTCCAATGCAACTGTCCCGGCATGAACCCTCTGGACCTGAAGAAGGAATTCGGCCGAGACCTCGCTTTCATGGGCGGCGTGGACACCCAGGGCGTCCTGCCCCACGGCACCGCCGACCAGGTGCGCCAGGCGACCGCCCAACTGCTCGAAGGAATGACCACCGACGGCGGCGGCTACATTCTGGCCGCCTCGCATACCGTGCCGCCGGAGACGCCGGACGAGAACATCTTCGCCATGTACGACGAAGCCGGCATCACCCGACAAGAAATCTTCGACAAAGCCGCCCAACTCCGCCAATCCCTGCGGCTCCCAAAATGAGAGGAGTGACTTCGAATGAACAAGAATGTCTCGCGAAGAAGACTGTTGAGTCAGGCCGGGGCCGCTATGACGGCGGGAGTGCTCTCCACCACTATGGGGAAGGTCCTCGCCCAGGCGTCCCCCAGCACCTCCGGCAAGACCCCGATCTCGCTGATTATCGACGATGGGGCCCCGGTGGACCCGCTGTTCTACGAGTTGCCCGGTTACGAGACGCCGCTGCTCGTGCCCCGCGAGTTCACGCAGCGCATCGCGGACACCTTCGATCGCTTCGACCTGCGCGGCAAGTTCACCGTCATTCCCATGCCCAGTTGCCTCGGGCGGATCGATCAATCGCTCAAGCGCGTCCCGGCGGAGCATCTGGCCGACTGGCTCAAGCTCGTGCGCGAGCGGTTCGCCCCGCGTTTTGACATCACGCCGGAGTTCTTGACCCACCTGCGGGCCTACGATCTCAAGACGAAGGACTTCCAGCACATTTACGAGGACGTCTGGATCTCCAAGGCGCTCCTCGAGGAAATCGTCGAGTACTTCACCCTGGCATTTCAGATCCTCAAGAACGTCGGCCTGCCGGCCACCGGCATCACTTCGCCCTGGGTCGCGGGGATCGACGTCGAGAAGAAGTACGCCCAGGCCCTGGCCGACGCCCAGTGGAAGGTCTTCGAGCGCAAGCTCACCTGGTACTTCCTGCACGCGACCTCGTGGGAGTGCCCCGGCAAGTGCTCCATCGAGTACGAAGACAAGACGCGCGGCCAGACCGTCGTCAGCGTGCCCGCCAATACCGCGGACATCTTCTGGACCACGCACCTGTCCACGCGCGAGGAGAAGCAGGCCTTCATCAAGAAAGGCATCGACCGCCTGATCTCCACCGACGGCCGCACCGGGCGGATTCGCCAGTTGCTGGACTCCGGCCATCCGATCGTGCTGGTCACGCACTGGCAGTCGCTCTGGACCCAGGGCATGGGCGTGGGCCTGGAAGGGCTCGATGCCCTGGCTGCGCGGATTCAAAAGGTCTTCGGCAACAACCTTGAATGGGTATCGTGCTCGGAGCTGGCCCGCCGGTACGTGGAGGCGACCAGATCGAAGGCCTGACCGCGAACGGGCAAACCCTTGATTCCGCCAGGACCCAGGCTACAATCGTCCCGTGGCGAGGGCGTATCACCCTTGCGTGTCGCGGGCATCCTGCCCGCGGTCCGAGGGCAAGATGCCCTCGGCACGGTAATGCAATCCCTGGAAGGGAACAAATTATGAAGTCATGTCGAAGGTGCATGGTCCTGCTGGCCGCCGTTGCAATCGTTTGTAGTGTGCCCGTAAGGGCATCCAACGTCACGCTCTGGGACACGGGCTCACGTCTGGGCGACACGGTCGATGTCTCCAATAAAACCGGCTGGAAGGCCGTGCCCCCGAATCTCCTGCTGCTCGAAGCCGACCCGCTGAAGTCCGCTTCCGATCCGGGCTACTACGGCCGGGAATATGCGTTCCAAGGCGATGCGGTCGTCGAGAACAGCTACCTGACCGCCGTGGTGTGGTCGAGCCAAGGGAAGGTGGTCGTTTCCTCGAAGAGTTCGCACATTCGAAATTGGAAACTCGAAATTCAAGGCGATCAGCCGCTGCACGGTCGTGCAGAACACCGGGGATGAGGTGGCCCTGGAGGTCGCCTTCTCCACAGGGGACAAAGGCGGCGACGTCATCCGCCGTCCTGGCGTTCGGCAAAACGCCGATTGTCGAAGTCAAACCGGCCGAGACGATGAAGGGGATCACTCTCCTAAGCTCGATCGAGTATGGCGTCCTGCCCGGCTTCGTCGGCGACGACCTCGTCATTGCTCCCGCCCAGTATCCTTCGGACAGCACGCTCTACGCTCCCTGCGAGAATCTCTTCCTCGGATTGCTCAAGGGAGAAAGCAGCGTGCTGGTCATGACCTGGCCCAAGGGCAAGCAGCAAATGAGGCTCGGCCTGAGCAAGCCGGGACAAGAGGGCGCGTGCTCATCGAGTCGATCGACTTCGACAATGACGGGCAGAGCGTCTACCTGGCCCTGCTGGACGCGCCGGGCATCTGGCACCGCGAGCCGCTGGGCGTGTCCTACCTGGAGAAGGACGTGACGAGCAAATGGAAGAGGCCCTTCCCGGCCAAATGGGTCACGCAACTGTGGGAAGGCGATGTGAGGACCACCTACACGTTTCGCGGGACGCCGTCGGGCACGATCTGGCGCGGCGTGGCAGGGATGTACAACTATCCGCTTTCGTTCAATGGGGACACCGCCGCTGTACCACCTGACCAAGAAGGTTCTGCCCAAAGGCGAATCGATTATCTACTTCCTGGAGGGACAAGACACGCCGGCGTCGGTGATGACGCCCGTGGACGTCATGAAAGACACGCTCGGCCGCCAGACCTGCGACAGCATCCTGGATCTCGCCGGCCAGAAGCTGCGGACCCACCACCGGCGCGGCGCCGACGGGATTCGCCGGGCCTGCACCTGCGGCTGCACGGAGGCCATCGAAGCCGTCTTCAAGGCGGGCCAGGAGATCGAGAAGAAAGAGTACATCGAAGGGGCCGTGGGCGACATGGTCTACTTCGTCACCCGGCACGTGGCGCGGCTCAACGAGTACCGGGCCTTCGCCGACGACATGACCAAGTTCCTGCAAACGACGGGGAGTTCCCGACCTGACCTGAAACCGTACCTCGACAACCTGGTGCAGATCGTCCAGCAAATCCCCAATGAATACGACGTCCAGAAAGAGAACATCAAATCTCTGGAATACGCCGATGAACTGTCGCGAAAGACGCTGGCCCTGCTCCAGAAGAAGGACCCGAAGAACCTGCAAGCCTGCCTGGATCTCGGCAAGGACTGGCGCGGCATGGGCGGCGCCAGGATGGCCTCCTCGCGGAGTACCACATCATCGCCCGCAAGCTGTTCCAGGAGGCCGGCTCCAGTTGCCTGACCCAGCCGAAAGCGGTGGACGTGGCGCGCGAGATCCGCAACCGCTGCCGGCAGTGCCTGCGCAATCCCGACGGCTACGAGATCTGGGCGAATTACTGAGAGATCGAGACCCCGCAGGAGCTTTAGCTGCTCTCCCGCAAGAGTAATCATTTGTCCGCATGGGCTAAAGCCCATCCTACATGAAGACAGGACTGGAAATCGAGAAGTATGAAGCACATCATCACCGTTGCATTTGTTCTATCAGGAACTCTGATGTTGATTTCGGGCTGCCAGCGCAAAACGCCCGGCGAGGCCCCGAAGGCATCCAGCGCCAGCGCGAATCAGAAATCTCGAAATCTCAAATCCAAATCGAGCGACGGCGGCATGGTCCTGATCGCGGGCGGCCGCTTTATGATGGGCGACAAGGATGAGCCGGATGCGACGCCCCACGAGGCCACGGTAAGCTCGTTCTACATGGACAAATACCTCGTGACCCAGGAGCAGTACGAGAAGCTCATGAAGGACAATCCCTCCCGCTGGAAGGGAGCCAAGAATCCCGGTCGAGGGGGTGCGGTGGTCCGATTGTGTGAAGTTCTGCAACGAGCGATCCCGCGCGGAGGGCCTGACGCCCTGCTACGATCTGACGACCTGGCAGTGCAATTTCGAGGCCAACGGCTACCGGCTGCCCACGGAAGCGGAGTGGGAGTATGCCTGCCGGGCGGGGACCAGCACGGCCTATTTCTGCGGGAGCAGCCCCGCCGGACTGGCCGACTACGCCTGGTTCGACAAGAACTCCGGCGGCCATCCCCAGCCGGTGGGCCAGAAGAAGCCCAACCCCTGGGGCCTGTACGACATCTGCGGCAATCTCTGGGAGTGGTGCAACGACTTCTACAAGGTCGATTACTACCCGGAGGCCCCGAAAGACAATCCCCGCGGGCCGGAGAAAGGCGACACCAAGGTCGTGCGCGGCGGGGCCTGGAAATTCAGCGACCAGAACTGCCGCAGCGGCTACCGCTACAACGAAAACCCCGGCTACGTGGACGTCTGCTTCGGCTACGACATCTACGGCTTCCGCTGCGTCCGCAACGCCCCGGCGGCCACCACGAAATGACCAAGGACAGACGGCAGGTGACATTCGTTCGTCTTCTGCCGTCTGTCCTCCGTCTTCCGCTTTAGGCTTCTCCGGGCACAGGAATCACGTTCTCCGGCGGGGCCACGACCGTCCCTTGCTCGAAGTCCAACGCGGAGGGCTTGAGCGTCAGGTTGTACAAGGGGCTCTTCTCATTCTTGGTCAGGTCCGACCAGCGGACGATCTGGCCCGTGTACGCGGAGATCCGGCCCATGATCGCCACCGTCGTGGACTCGGCCAGGTTGCGGGCCTCGTTCAGCGGCTTGCCCGCCCGAATGCTCTTGATCAGGTCGCGATGCTCCTGGACGTAGGGGCCGCCCTTCTCTTCGAACTCCGGCACGGCGACCTGCTTGCCCACCAGCTTGCCGTCGCCCCAGACCGAGCCTTCCGTGCCGATGAACTGCTCGCTGATCTGGTTGTAGCAGCTTGTTGACCTGCCGGCACATGCTGTGCACGATCACGTCCTCGCCGTAATCCAGATCGACGCTGAAGAAATCGTACTGGTTGCCGCCCTGCCGCCGGGCCCGTCCGCCGAACCCCAGGGCCTGCACCGGCGGCCGGCCGATGAACCAGTTGGCCACGTCCACATTATGGACATGCTGCTCCACAATATGATCGCCGGACATCTGGCTGAAGCAGTACCAATTGCCGTTGCGGGTCATGTACTCGGCGTCACTTTGCCCGGGGGCCCGAGCTCAGGGTCCGGCGTAAGCCCGCCGCACCACCAGATCCGGCCGCCCTTGATCTTGCCGATCGCGCCCTGGGCCAGGGCGTGGGCGTTCTGAAGGTACTTGGCCTGGTGCCGTCTCTGCGTCCCGGCCACGATGGCCAGCCCCTTCTGCTTGGCCAACTCCCCGGCCGCGATGACCTTGCGCATCCCGGGCGGGTCCACGCCGGCGGGCTTTTCCACGAACGTGTTCTTACCCGCCTGAATCGCCGCCTCCAGATGCACCGGATGGAAGCAAACCGGCGAGGCGATCAGAACCATGTCCACCTCTTTGAGGGCCAGCAGCTTCTTGTACCCATCGAACCCCAGGAACGTGGTCTCCGGCGTCGCCTTCATCCTCTGGGCGGCAGACTGGCTTGTTCTTCTCGCACCACTGCTTGATCGTCGGCCACGCTCTTGTCGATCCGGTCCTGGAAGGCATCCACCATGGCGACGATCTCGACGCCGTCATCCGCTTGCAGGCAATTGGTCGCGGCCTCCGTGCCCCGGCCGCCGCAGCCGATCATGCCGACCCGTACCCGGTCCGGCCCGGCCGCATAGGCCCGGTTCGACAGCCCCAGCGAAACCGCAGACAACGACGCCGCTGCCGTAGCGGACGTCTTCATGAAGTCACGTCGTGAGTAATTCGTCGGTTGATTGCTCATAATGTCCTCCTAATCGAAGTTGGTAGGGTGGTGCACTGCACACCATGCTTCCCTGCGCCGGTGAGTTGGTGGCGTGCGATGCACACCCTACCGAAACTCGCCTTATACATCACACGCCTTCACGGCCTGGACGAGCGACTCGATCGGATTGCGCAGCGGCGTAGTACTCGTGGGCGACATAACCTTGGTAACCGGTCTCGACAATCGCCTTCATGACCGCCGGATAGTAGATCTCCTGGTTCTCATCCAGCTCGTGCCGGCCCGGCACGCCCGCGGTATGGAAGTGGCCGATGTACTGGATATTCTTCTTGATCGTGGCGATCAGGTCGCCCTCCATGATCTGCATGTGGTAGATGTCGAACAGCAGCTTGAATCGCGGCGAGCTCACGCGTTTGCACAGCTCGAATCCCCATGCGTAGTGGTCGCACATATAGCCGGGGTGGTTGACCTTGCTGTTGAGCAGCTCCATGCAGATCGTGACGCCCGCATCCTCGGCGATCTTGACCGCCTCCTTGAGAATCGCCTGGCAGTTGTCCATGCCCTCGGCGTCGCTGATCCCCGCCCGGTCGCCCGCCAGCGTGATGACATTGGGCCACTTGTACTCGGCGGCGGCCTTGATATTCGTCTTGAACTCCTCCAGGAACTTGGCATGCTGGGATTTGTCGTTGATGCCCTGCTTGATGCCCCCCGCCCCCGGCACCATCGTCGCGATGAGACCGTACTTCTTGAGCGTAGGCCATTCGTCCTTGCCCACGAGGTCCCTTCCCACCAGTCCCATCTCGACCAAGAGCTTGGCCGTCTGCTCCCGGTCCAGCTTGGCTCTCGACAGACACCCGCCGCAGATCGACTGCTTGATCCGGCCGTTCTTCACGACCTTCCCAACCTCTCCCGGCTTAGGTCCCGTCTGCCCCTGCACGACCCGAGGCAGCGCCGCCACGCCCACGACCGCCGCCGCCCCCGCCAGCACGTCGCGACGGGAAATGTGCCCGCCGGCCGAATTCTTCTGAACGTGATCCATCTCATGTCCCTTTCCGATATCGAGGTTTTCAAAGTAGTGCGACATTTCGAGCGTCCATGCTATCACCGCAGGCTCTTGGATTCAACAACCGTCCCGCCTCTACAACGCTGGTGAAATCCATAATCCTCCCCCATGCGAGTTTTAGGCGAATTGCCCATCTGATTAGGCTCTGCGTCGGCCGATCCGGTCTTTTCCCCTCTTCGTAAGAACTACGGTAGGAGCAGACGCTTGAGATAGGAGCAGAGATGGAAACGAGAACACCAACCAGATTCAGTAGATTGTGGAAATCCGAGGGCGGCACCAGACAGCTTGAGCAATTTCGCGCGAAACGCGGCGCCGTTGAGGCGCTCGCCATCGGAGCACAAGCCGTGGGCGCCTTCGCCTTGGGTATGCTGGCGGTGGGCACCTTGGCGGTAGGCCGCCTGGTGATCGCGCGGTGGGCTGTTCGTAGAGGGCGAATTCATTCTCTCGCCATTGACGAGTTGGATGTGAAGCGGCTGCGGGTCGGTGAGCTGGTGATTACCGACGCGATCGTGACACCCGCGAACCAGCCCTTGGAGCCAGTCGCCCGTTAGCATCGAAGCGCACCGGTCCCGCACGGTTCCCGTTGACAAAATGGGCCGCATCCGGTAAGCAATTCGTCCATGAGAAGACTGCGTATCTCCGGTTTGGTGGGACTGGCCAAGCGGGTCCGGCAGGAACTGGCCGGACCGGTGTCCCCGGAACGTCTGGCCCAGCTTCGCTGGGATATCGAGGACGCCGTCAAGACCATCGAGAAGATGTTGCGGGACAAGAGCGTCCGGGCCCAGGATCTGCCGCTGCCTTCGAAGAAGGCCTATCAGTTCCTCAAGAGCCTGAACCTCAATTCCATCGTCGCGGAAGGCACGTCGTCCGTCAGCCGTTTCGCCCCGGAGAGCGTATCCTTTCGCGGCCTCAAGAGCCACTTCGACAGCCTCTTGAACGAAATTGCCCAATCGAACGACCCCGCGCAACTGAAGAAGGTGCACGAGCTGATCGTGTCCGCCAGCGAAAGCATAGAAGATGAGGTCCGGGCCCAGAATGTCCGGCCGGAGCAACTCCGCAAGCCCGCGCGAGATGCGCGGGTGGTTGGCCTATTTCTCCCAGCGGGAGAATTTCGAGGAATACTGTGCCGCCGTGCGGAGGGCGGAACCGGTCTTCCGTGCGGCCGCCACGTGGCCGGCGGGAAAGGCCCGGGCCATCGTCCATTTCCGTCCGCTGCGCGGGATGTACCACGTCCGCGGCTATCCCGAGGGGATGCTGGTCCACCTGCCCACGCCGATGATCTCCTTCGACAAGGCTCTTTTGCGGTCCGTGGCGCTGATCGCCTTCAAAAAGGGAGGCGACCGGAAACTCGTGCACGATGCCGCCGCCGGCGCGCCCTACCAGAAGATCGCTTCGGCCCTCGACCTGCTCGGCGGCGCCGTGACACTGGCGCACGGCCTGCACCACGATCTGGACGCCTCGTTCGACCGCGTCAATGCGGAGTACTTCGACGGGCGCCTGGGCCGGCCGCATCTGGTCTGGAGCCGGACCTTCGCGGTACGCAAGTTCGGCCACTACGATCACGCGCACGATACCGTCATGGTGAACATGGTGCTGGACCGGGAAACCGTTCCGGCTCTCGCGATCGACTTCATCGTCTATCACGAGCTGCTGCACAAGCACCTGGGCGTCACGTGGAGAAGCAACCGGATCGCCGCCCACACCCCCGAATTCAAAGAACGGGAGCAGGCGTTCCAGCAGTACGAGCAGGCCAAGACCATCCTGAGAAAGCTCGCGTCGGAACGATAGATATGCTATGATGCAGCCACTGGGCAGAAATTGAACCGTGCCAGATGATACAGGTCGCTATGGTTAGTGTCTCCGACAAACTGATCGACGAAATGGCTCGGCAAATCGTCCGCGAAGTCGATCCACAGAGGATCATTCTTTTCGGTTCCTGGGCGCCGGCGAGGCCAACGGACAATCTGACGTGGATCTCCTGGTCGTGGAACGCGAGCCCTTCGGCGAGAATCGAAGCCGACGCCACGAGGCGGCGCGCATTTGGCGCTGTCTTTCTGGATTCCGCGTCCCTACAGATATCCTGGTCTACTCCACGGACGAGGTTGCGCAGTGGAAGAACGCGAGCCATCATGTGGTGGCCGAGGCCCTGAGGGAGGGGAAGGTCCTATATGAGTCCGGCTGACACGCCCCGCGAACTATTCACGCTGGCCGAAAGGGACTACGAAGCCGCGAGAATTCTCGCCCACGCGGAGAACCCGCAAACCGATGTGGCGGGATTTCATCTTGAGCAGGCCGCCGAAAAGGCACTCAAGGCTTGGCTGCTTCTGAAGGGGATCGACTATCCACGGACTCACGATTTGAACGTAATGCTCGGATTGCTCGAAGACCAAGGGGAAAGTGTCGAGATCTTCTGGAGTCTGCTGGTGCTAAACCCCTTTGCGGTGCAGTTTCGCTATGAATTGGCTGACGAACCATTTACGGATTTCGAGCAATTTGCAGAGCTCACTGAGGAGCTCTTGGCCCAAGTCCGGTCTCTCCTCGGCCCTTGATGGGATGCCTAAAAGGAAGGACGAAGCTCTTACTGGAAGATTGGGATCGTATCCACATGAGCGGATGCACTCACCAAGGCATTGGATTGACTGGAGACGGGATTGCACGTCGGGACTTCTTGGCCGGATCGGTGGTCGGTGCGGCGCTGACGGCCGGGTCGGGGAGCCTCGCCGAAGTTGCGCGGGGAGAAAAGAACGTGACAGCCCGGGAAGAGTTGCGAAAGAAACTGCTGGAGTGCCTGGGCGGGCCGTGGCCGCAGCCGTGCGATCTGCGGCCCGTGGTTCGGGAGACGATCCGCAAAGAGGGCTACCGGATCGAGTCCGTGACCTACGAGGTCGAGCCGGGCGACCGCGTGCCGGCGCTACTGCTGGTGCCCGACGGCGTGGATGCCAATCATCCGGCCCCGGCCGTGGCGGTCTGGCATCAGCACAATGGGGCATGGCACCTGGGCAAAGTGGAGCCGGCCGGACTGGCGGGCAGTCCCGATGCACCATACCGGCGTGGCGCTGGCCAAAGAGGGGTACGTCGTCCTGTGCCCGGACGCCCTGTGCTTCGGCGAGCGGCAGAGCAAGGACCTGCGGGGCGGCGATTTCGAGCGATTCGAGTTCCTCCGCTATGTCGGTCGCCGGCAAGTGCATGGCGTGGAAGAACATCCTCGACATGCGCCGGGCGGTGGACTACCTGTGCTCCCGGCCGGAGGTGAAGGCCGACCGCATCGGCTGCTACGGCCACTCGATGGGCTCGACCGACACGTGGCTCGTCGGACCCTGGGAGCCCCGGCTGAAATGTCTCGTCGGCAACTGTTGCCTGCCCACCTATGCGGCCATCCACCGCACGCACATTCTGCACTGCTTCCCGAACTTCATCCCCGGCTGGTTCCAGTACGGCGACACGCCGGACATCGCCGGCCTGATCGCCCCGCGGGCCCTGCACCTGAACTTCGGCGAGAAGGACGACGGCAGCCCGATCCAGGAAGTCCGCGAGGGCGTCAAGACCATCGCCCGAGCCTACGAGCAGGCCGGAGCGGCCGACCACTTCAGTTGTCTACATCGAAGAAGGCGCCGGCCACGTCCTGTCGCCGGAGATGTGGCGACGGGCCAGCGATTGGTTCCGCAGAAACTTGGTGTGATGGTCTCGATGTCGGTAGGGTGTGCACTGCACACCATCTTCCGCCTCTTGGACCCGATGTTGGTGTGCCACATGCACACCCTACCAGCTTCTACTTCCTCCGTTGCCGCCAGTTCCGCACACGAGGCGAAAGCCTGGGCCGGATTGTCGCCGGAGGCGGGTTTGCCGATGATGCGAATCGCGACGGCTTCCACGGGCTCGAATTTCACCGTGAATCGCGTGCCCAGCCGGATGCCCTTGGCATCCGTCGCCGTCGTGGCAGGGTAAGTCCTCAAAAACCGCGACATCAACCCAGGGGCCGCCGGCCGTCTTCTTGACCTGGAACTTCGGCTTACCGCCGGCGGCGTCGAACCATCCGCCATCATGGAAGATGTTTCCCGCTACGTAGGTCGCACGGCCGATCTTGACAGGCTTCTCGATGGCAATGCCGAAGTAGGCCTGCGCTTGCGGTTTGTCGTCGAAGGTGACACGGAACGTGCCGGAGTCCCCATCGGCGATACTGCCGTTGACGTTGCCCGCACGACTGTACAACTCGCGCCCGAAGGTGAACGGACCGATGGTGTCGCCCTTCAGGACGGCGCCGGGCGCGCGCATCCAGACCGCATACCGGGTGGAGTCCCACGAGCCGGCATCGAAGTAAGGACGCAGCCGACCGCGGAATTGGGCCTCTTTTCCCTGGGCCGCCGCGGCGAGATCGCGCAGATTGCAGGTCCAGAGCATTTCGTGGGGCCCGAGTGTTTACCCAAGACGAGATGGCTTTCGAACGCGAGTTCCGCCGCGGTCAGACCCCGCGAGCGCGACAAGCTGCGGGATGCGGACTCCAGGATTGTCCGCCTGATCGAGGGCCAGTACGAGAGGCCCAGCGGTCACCGCTACGCGACCCTCGTTGGAGCCAGTGCCAATGTGAACCTCCGGCACGAATGGGAACGAGAACCTCACGACCTCGCCCCGGTGCCAGGTGCGTTTGATCGTCAGATACGTTCCCGGCTGGGCCGGCAGGACGTCCTCGGCCACTCGAGACGCGCGGATTCGCGGTCCAGCGGGGGATGCGAAGAGCCAGAGTGAAATCCGCCTCGCGCTCAGGGTCCACCGATATCGTGCCGGCACCATCGCTGGGGAACCGGCTCTGGAGCGTGATCGTGACCGGAACACCGGCAATGGTCACACGCCAGCGGGCCGGCGTGAAGGTGTTGATGCGGAACCCCTCCGCGTCCGTCATGCCGAGGAAGGTCGGTGCCAAGCCCAGAGCCCGTGGCCCGGACGAGTTGCAGCAGTCCATGTCCCGCGGTCCCGGTGCATTGGGTCGGAAGGGTTTCTGTCCTTCCAGCGGCGTGTAATAGCCGAAGCCCGAGCCGTCGGGCTTCTGGGCGGCCAGGGTCTCGTTGAAGAGGGCCTGTTCGAGGGCCGCCGCGTACTTCTCTTCGCCCGTCAGGCGGAGAAGCTGCCAGCAAAGCTGCATCCACGTCGTCGTGACGCACATCTCCTGGATGTTGGAGCCGGCATCGTTGGGGAGCCGGCCATCGGGCTGGAAATGCTCGCCGGCGCTGGACGCCGCCGGTGATATAGAGTCGCTTGGCGTTCACGTCTTCCCAGGCGTACTGGGCGGCCTGGAGGAACTCCGGCTTGCCCGTGGCGCGGTAGAGCTCGCACAAGCCGACGTAATTGGAGAGCATCTCATAGGCCTTGCGGTTGCCGACGGCCAGCACGGTCTTTTCCTTAAGCATCGCCGAGAGGATGTGGGGGCCGCCCGGCTCGTCCCACGAGCTGACGATGTACAGGGCGAAATCGAGGTATTTCTTCTCGCCCGTGGCACGGTACAGCAGCACGATGGGCTCCAGCACCGAGGTCGCGGCCATGCCGACGTGTGTCCCCGCTTTGAGAATGCTCCGGTCCCGCGGAAAGACGGAGGCCAACAGGTCGCCCGCCCGTTTGCACGCGTTCAGCGCGTCCGGGTCGCCGGAGATGCCGTAGTACGACAGCAAGCCGATCAGGCTGTACTTATGCGACCACACGTCCCAATCGGCGTCACGATAGAGGCCAAACCGCTTCTCGGGCACGTAGGTCCCGAGGTATCCGTCTTGGCCCTGCGCGGCGATCAGCCCCTTGGCCACGCGGGTGATCTTCTCGCGCAGGCCGGCATCCTGCGACCAGAGCCAGAGCAATGACGCGGCGTGCAGCCATTTGCCCGCGTGCTCCCCGATCCAGGGATGGGAGCCGGGCCGCGAGCGGAAGCCACCCAGCAGGATGTCCTCGTCGATATTCATGATGCGATTGAAGGTGTGGGCGTGAATCCGCTCACCGAGCAAGCCGGAAAGCTCGACCGCACTGGGAACCACGGGCGATGTCTTGTCGGCCGCGACAGCGTCGATGACCGCGGGGACAGGAATGGAGCTCGCTTTCTCCCAGGCGCCAACCGGCCCGGCGAGCACGACGGAGACCATCAGAGCACTGAGCATCGGTATTCTCCTTTCAGCACTTCCCACTTTATAACACGGCACCGCCACAACGTAAAGCCGGCCAAGAGAATCCGGCGTTCCGACGCTCTTCGTAGGGCGGGCGTCCCCGCCCGCCTATCTTGGAGATCTGCGACGGCAGGAGATGTCGTGCGAAGACGCACGACAAAGTGGCGGGCGGGGACGCCCGCGCCACGAAGAGACCGAAATAGGTTGTGAATGACGGGAGAGAGACGATAATAGGGCGACAAGGCGTAGGGTGGGTTCTTAACCCACGGAGTCTCAACCACGATCAGCACGCACATGGAACGCGTGGGGTAAGACCCCACCCTACCAGTTTCGAATCTTGACAGAAATCAGTGGGAGAAGGTTGATCATGAGCAGAACAACCGAAAGCAACACGTCACGTCGCGAGTTCCTGAAAACCACCGGTCGAGTCGCGGCGACCTCGACCTTGGCAGCCGCTATTACGCCTCGCCTTTATGCGGGCTCGGACAACACCGTCAAAATTGCCCTCGTCGGCTGCGGCGGGCGCGGCTCCGGGGCGGCGGCCAATGCGATGGCGGTCAAGAGCAATCCGATCAAGCTGGTGGCGATGGCCGATGTCTTCGAGGATCGCCTGCAGCGCAGCTACAACGGCCTGCTCGAGGCGGCCAGTACCCCGCGGACCGGCGGCTCGGCGGACACGTGGGTGATGGGCTATCAGGCGACGCAGATCGAGGTGCCGCCGGAGAGGCGATTTCTTGGTTTCGACGCCTACCAGAAGGCGATCGACTGCCTGCGGCCGGGCGATGTCGTGATCCTGACGACGCCCGTGGCGTTTCGGTGGGTACACTTCCGCTACGCGATTCAGAAAGGGATCAACGTCTTCATGGAGAAACCCATCACGGTGGACGGGCCGACGACGCGACGGATGATTCAACTGGGCGAGGAAGCCGCCAGGAAGAATCTCAAGGTGGGCGTCGGTTTGATGTGCCGGCACTGCAAGGCCCGCTGGGCACTCTACGACCGGATCAAGTCGGGCGAGATCGGCGAGATCACCATGATGCGGACTTACCGCCAGCAAGGCCCGGCGGGATTCACCGGTCCCCGGTCGGGCAACACCAGCGAATTGCTCTGGCAAGTCCGCAATTACCTGGGCTTCCTATGGGCCAGCGGCGGGTTGTTCCAGGACGTGGTCGCCCACAATGTGGATGAGTGCTGCTGGATGAAAGACGCCTGGCCGGTCCGGGCCCAAGGCGCCGGCGGGCGGTGCTATCGCGGCAATGCCGTGGACCAGAACTTCGACCACTACGACGTCGAGTACACCTTCGCCGACGGCGCCAAGCTCTTTCTGAACAACCGCCACATGCCCGGCTGTCACGAGGAGTTCGCCAGCTACGCCCACGGCACGAAGGGCTCGGCTGTGATCTCGACCTTCATGCACACCCCGGGCAAGTGCCGCCTCTACAAGGGACAGGACTTCGCCAAAGAGAAGCTCACGTGGGCCTTCCCGCAGCCGGAGCCGAATCCCTACCAGCTCGAATGGGACGAGTTGATCGACGCCATCCGCCACGACAAGCCCTACAATGAGGTCAAACGTGGCGCCGAGGCCAGTCTCGTGACCGCGATGGCTCGCCGGGCCGTCCATACCGGGCAGGTCGTGACCTTCGACGAGATGCTCAATAGCGAGCAGGAGTTCGCCCCGGACGTGGACAAGCTGACGATGGATTCGCCCGCCCCGCTGCCGGCCGGTCCCGACGGCAAGTACCCCGTCCCCCAGCCGGGCATTCTCAAGAACCGAGAGTACTGATAATCCGAGGAGTCGTTCGATGCCAAGGCGCCTGCTACTCGTGGGTTTGCTGCTCGCGAGCGTTTTTTGTTGTCGGCCCGTCCACGCCGCCGTCTACAATCTGCACTTGGTCACGGACAACGTGCCCGACTACACGGACCTCCCGTCGCTGGTCGAGTCCGCCACGGGCAACTGGCAGACTCCGCAAGATAAGTGCATCGCCATTTGGCGCTGGGGCCGGCGGGCCCGGCACCAGATGAGTTGTGCCACAGAAGGCGGGCGGTTCATCCTCGACCCGATCCTGCACTTCAACTCCTACGGCGCCATGAACTGCGGCATCATCTCCCTGCTGAACATCGCCTGCTGGCGGCAACTCGGTTACCAGGCCCGCTACGTTCAGTTGGGCGATCACACCGTCAGTGAGGTCTCGTGGGACGAGGGCAAAACCTGGCACCTGTTCGATTCGTCGATGAGCATCTATTGCTTCAACCACGAGGGACAGGTGGCCAGTTGCGAGGAGATCAAGGAAGCCCACGCCTGCGACCTTTCCGGCGGCAAGAGCGAGCCCGGACATTACTACCTCTATCACTACGCGCCGGCGTGCGGCACCCACCCGGGGCCCACGGGCTGGCGCTGTGCCGCCGATCAGCCGGTGGCGTTCAACCGGACGCTGGACGCCGGGGCCTCGTCGTACACCGATGGCTTCGACGTGGATCGGTATTGCCAGAACGCCCGCTACGGCCAGCGCTATGTGCTCAACCTCCGGCCCGTATGAGTCCTACACGCGGTACTGGACGCCGCTGAATCGCGACCGGCAAGGCACCGAAGAAGACGGCGATTTGGCCTATTTCCGCCCCATGCCCAACGGCTCCGATCCCGACGGCCCCAACGGCGAGAACCACATTCGCGGCAACGGCCGGTGGGTATTCGAGCCCAATTTGGCTAACGAAGACTGTCGCCAGGTCTTCTATGACGACCAAGGCGTAGCACTGCGAGGCAAGGACGGCATCGGGCCTCAATCTGCATCCGGCGGCCTCCGCGACACCGGCTTCGGTCATCTTCAAGATCTACGCCGCCAACGTGATCACGTCGATGCGGATGGAGGCGACCGGTCTGCGCGCGACCAGCGACGATTCCCTGAGCGTCTGCGTATCGCGCGACGCCGGCCTGCATTGGCAGCCTGTCTGGCACGCCGAAGGGACCGGTCCGCAGACGATGCGTATCGCGCTGCGGGATGAAGTCGCGGGAGTAACGCAGTGCCTGATCAAGATCGAGATGCGTGCGGCGCAGAGCACGAGCAACGTCGGTCTCGATTCATTCCGCGTGGTCACGATCACCCAGCTCGATCGGCTGACGCTGCCCAAGCTGACCGTCGGCACGAATGAGGTCCTTTTGCGTGCGGATGAGCAGGTGGAAACCACAGAGCTATGGCCCGTCCTGCACGCCGGGGCCTACCGGCAAACGGCGACCGAAGAGGATCATGTCTTCAGCGACAAGCAGCCGGACGGCATGTACAAGGCCACGCTGGGCGCGGGCGTGGACGGCCGGAGTGTTCCGTCACGTGGCGGCTGGCGGTCCCGACGGACATCACCGCCGTTACCTACGGCGTCATCAGCACCAATCGCTCCCCGCAATCGTGGGTCTCCCTCCGCCGCTCCTGGGATGGCACGAGCTTCGAGCAATTCCATCTGAATCGTGCACGGCGGACTTCCCCTTCGACGAGCAGGTCCTGCAGAGCTTCAGCGACGCTCCGGCTGGGTACACGCGAGGCGTATTTCCGTGGCGTCTTCTTCTGCAAGAACGGGGCGGCGACCTACAACATGCCGGGAATCCAGGACCTGCTGATGCGCGTCTGCCACAAGCCGCGTGATGCGTCGTTCCGACCGATCGAGGTAACGTACCACTGGACGGAGCACCGCGAGACAGGCGACGTCGTCCGCTCGCACACAGAATTGGTCCGCTCCCTGCCCCATCGCTACACGATCAATGTCGCGGGCCGGCGCGATCCGACAATGCACTGGGTACGGATGAACCTACAAGACAGCAAAGCCGGGCATCCCGGCTACTCAGATGGCGTGGACGTCGGCCCAGGTTGGGAGCGAGCAAAGGTCACCTACCGCTGGGGCAAGAATCTGGCCCAGGGCAAATCCTACACGGCAAGCCGCCCCTCCAGCCCGCAGTCCGGCAATCCCGACAGCGACGGCCGGGAGCTGACCAACGGCGTCATCATCGCTCCAACGGACTATGTGCGCGACAAGACAGTCCAGGCCGCCACCGCTTTCTGGGAGCCGGGCGAGCCGGTCACCTTCGTGGTCGATCTGGAGAACCAGGCCCGAATTGCCGGGGTGCGGGTGAGCACGCACCAGCCCAACGCCCGCTTCTGTCATCCCGCCACAGTCGAGGTAGCCGTCTCAGAGGATGGTCAGCGCTGGCAGCCCGCCGGGACGATCCGGCACGACGACCTGTGGAATCCGCCCGGCGACTACGAGCCGTGGGAGCACGACGACAGCCCCGCGTACGCCAACTTGCCGGCGGGCGGCCGTCTGGCTTACTCCTTCCCGCTCGTCTTCACCCCGCCGCTCACCGGGCGATACGTTCGTTTTGTCTGCACGCCGCTGGATGGCAAGGGCATGGGGATTTCGGAGCTCCAGGTCTTCGAGCAAGTCGCGGCCTCGCCCTGGCCGGCCGACATTCGGCTTGCCGGACAGGGAGGAACAAGAAACCATGAGGCTACGGCAACTGCTGTTCGTCCTGGGCGTGCTGAGCGCGAGTGCGGGATTCGCGTCGGGAGAACCGTCGCGTCCGGACCTGGAGAAAGCCACGACTTTCGCCTACTATCCCGGCTTGCGGAAGCTGGAGGTACGCGTCCAAGACACGACACCCGGGATTTGTTCTGTGTGGCGGCAGGGAGACAACCGCCCGTTGACGCAAAAGGCGCTCGAGGTGGCCGGCAAGAGGAGCGCGTGTCTCCTCGACCTGCCGGCAATGGAGGATGGCGTCTACGAGCTGCACGTTGCTTTCGACAGCGACCCGGCAGCGACGGTACGGAAGTGCTTCAAGCACAAGAACTTCGTCTGGCTGGGAAATACGCTGGGCAAAAGCGACACGATCTACCCGCCGTTCGAGCCGATTCGCGTGCAGGGCCGAAACAGCCGAGGTCGTGCTGCGGACTTACACCATGAACGGCTTCGGCTTGTGGGACAGCGTCAAGAGCGAGGGAAAGGAGATTCTGGCCCAGCCGATCGTCCTGCGCGTGCAGACCGAGGCCGGGCGAGCAGCAATGGCAGTGTGACGACGGCCGGTGGACGACGGTTCAGCCGCATCGGGCCGTGTTCGAGGCCCGCGCGGTCGCTCCGGCCGTGCAGGTGCGGACGCGGTCCTCGCTCGAATACGATGGGTGCATGAAGGTGGAAATGGACCTGCGGCCGGGTGCGACCCGCCAGGCCGTGCAGCGGCTGTGGCTGGAAATCCCGCTCCAGGACAAGGAAGCCCCGCTCTTTCACTATGCCGCGTTCGAGAGCATGCGCCGCAACTACGCAGGCAAGACCCCGTGCGGCGGCAAGATCACGCTGGATGAGCCAGCCCTACGACAAGGACCCGCCGCCTTGGCCGATGGGCGCTCTGCCGCCCATCTGGAAGGCGGAGCCGGGCAGCGACGACGGTGTGCTCTGGACGTGCCGAGACATCCGCCCGTGGAAGCACGTCATCCAAAGCGATTTCGTCCCCTATATCTGGCTGGGCGGCGGCGAACGCGGGCTCGCCTTCTTCGGGGCCAACGACAAGGACTATCTGCTCGATCCCAAAGGCTGCGTGCAAACCATCGAGCGACGGGGCGACACGCTTTACCTGCGCGTCGATCTGGTGAACAAGCCCTCCGTCATCACGGAGCCGCGTCACATCGTCTTCGGCCTCCAGGCGAGCCCCACGCGGCCCATGCCCACTGACTGGCGGGCCCGGCACAAGGTCACGCCGGGCATGCCCGGCCCTGTCGTCTGCTGGGGCGGCTATCTCTGCGCCAACAAGTACCCCGAGGGCTACCATTTCAATGTCGTGGACGAGATCTGCAAGGTCCGCGAGACCGGCGTCGTGGATCGCTCCATTTTCGAGAAGATGGACAAGGAGCGTGCCGCAGCCGTGGAAGAGGCCCTGGGGCGGGACCGGCGCTCCGGGCTTCGACACCTGGCTGGATCGGGACTTCTGGTGGTTCGTCAATCAGGCGAAGGGCCTGCACGACCGCAACGACTGGCACAAGATCGCCGCCGAGGGCGTCTATTCCGAAGCGACGGCCCGTCTCCTGGCCGATCCCTCGTGGATCACCTACACCGAGGAGCACGCCTCCGATGTCACCGAGCCCGAGTGGGAGGTCTTCCAGGACGAATGGCGCGCGGATTGGCCCTGGACGAAGCCCCGCAATGAGATCGCGGGCGAGCAACAGCCGGCGAACAATTTCAACTGCGGCCACCAGGCTTTTCCGGACAGCTATCTCGACTTCTGCCTCTACTACCACAACGAGTGGTTCCAGCGGGGCGTGGGCGTGTACTTCGACAACACGATGCCCTACACGATGTATAACCCTCTGCTCTCCGATGCGTACTACGGCGGCAGACGGTCGCATCCAACCGGCCTGCTCCATCTGGGAGCAGCGGAAGTATTACCAACGCGTCTGGCAGTTGATGAACGAGTGGCAGCGCAAAGGCGTGCCCGCATCCACTGGCCTTCGCCCAGCACGTCACCAACACCCTGCTGCTGCCCTGGGGCACCTGGAACACCATCGACCTGGACATCGAATGGGACTGGTTCCCCGATACGTCCGACGCCGCCCCAGGGCCGCAAACGGCTTAACGAGCCTTTCCCGCCGGACCTGCTGTTGGCGGAAACCGCCGGCCGCCAGACCGGCAGCATGGGCAACTCCCATTTCGGCATCCTGGGCAATCCGAACCAAGCGGCGTCCTTCCCTCCGACCTATGCCCGCAGCGAATGGGGAATGCGGATCGTGCACGAGATCGGCAACCGCAGCAACAACGCCCTGGAGAAGGCCCTGTGGAAGTTCGGCTACGGCACCGACCGCACGACCATCGATGAACTACTGGTCCGACGATCCTCCGATCACCGTAAATGACCCGGGCAACAACAAGTGGCTCCTGGTCGTGCGTAAGAGCGACGCGGCCCTGTTCCTCGTCCTTCAGACCTGGAATAAGGCGGACACGGAACTGACGGTCAGCTTCGACCCCGCCCGATTGAATGTTCGCCCCGCGTCCCAAGCTTGGGACGTGGAAACCGGGCAAGAAGTGCCGATCGCGGGCGAGAGGCTCCATCTGACTTTGCCCGGGCCTTACGGCACACGTGTCTTGACGATCGGAGTGAAGGAGTAGGATAACCAGGAGGTTGGCATGAAATCAGATCGACCTGCCCTCAACCTGACCCCGCGCAGGGAATTCCTTTCGCGGGTTTCCTTGGCGGTAACGGGATCGGCCGTAGCTCTTGGGACAGTGTCCCGAGCAAAGGAGACTCCGCCAGCGGCATCGGCCTCCGTGAGCCCACCGCTCCCAACGATCCGGCTGGGCAATCATGAAGTCACCCGGCTCGTGGCGGGCTCCAATCCCATCAGCGGGTATTCCTATCTGGGTCCGATCATGGACCAGCACATGCGGGAGTACTTTTCGTCGGAGCGTATCGTGGAGTTCCTGTGGGGCTGCGAGCAGGCAGGGATCAATACGCACCAGTTCAGCGACCCCCAGAAGATGGCCGGGCCGCTGCGAACCTTGCGCGAGCGGGGGTCAAAGATGAAATTCATTTGCCTCTACTCGAACGAAGAGCGCGGCGGTCCCATCGAGGAGGTGATCCGCGATACTCAGCCGATTGCCGCCGTCCACCATGGCGGGGTCACCGATCGGCTGTTCGGCCAGGGCAAGAGCCAACAGGTCCGTGACTTCGTGCAGCGCGTTCGCGACGCAGGCGTGTTGGCCGGCGTGTCCGCTCACAATCCCGACTGCATCAAGCAGATCGCCGACGAGGGCTGGCCGGTCGATTTCTTCATGACCTGCTTCTATCACCTAACGCGAACGCGGGAAGACCTGGAGAAAATGCCGCCCGTGGTCACGCTCCCGATCGGCTATTCCTTCTTTGCCTCCGATCCGCTCGCGATGACCGAGGTGGCGCGGCAGGTCCGCCAGCCGTGCCTGGGCTTCAAGATCCTGGCGGCGGGTCGCAAGTGCCATGATCAGAAAACGGTCCAGGAGGCATTCCAATTCGCCTTCGAGCACCTCAAGCCCACCGACGGCGTGATCGTCGGCATGTATCCCCGCTTTCAGGACCAGATTCATGAGAATGCAGCTTACGCCAGACAGTTTGGCGCAGCGAAGCACACATAACGTCGAGTGACAGGAGGTTCAAACGATGAACGGCAGATCGGTAAGGTTACCAGCAAGTCTGTGGGCCGGCATGTTGCTCTTGGTGGCGGGTGCCGCCGGCTGTGCGAGCAAGCAAGCTTCGGCCCCGGCCCAGGGAGTCCAGGTTTCCGTGAGCCCGGCCGCGGCAAAACCTGCGCCCGCCCCGGTCCCGCAGGACGGCAAATTGAGGATCATCTGCTTCGGCGCCCATCCGGATGATTGTGAGCTCAGCGCCGGGGGTGTCGCCGCGATGTGGGCCGCACGGGGTCATCACGTCAAGTTCGTCTCGTGCACCAACGGGGACATCGGCCATTGGGGCATGGCGGGCGGACCGCTCGCCCAGCGCCGCACTGCCGAAGTCAAACGCTGCGCCGAGATCTTCGGCATCGAGACGGAAGTGCTCGACACCCATGACGGCGAGTTGCTGCCCACGCTGGAGAACCGCAAGACCATCGTCCGGCTGATCCGCCAGTGGCGGGCAGATATCATCATGTGTCATCGGTCCAACGACTATCACCCCGATCACCGCAATGTGGGCCTCTTGGTCCAGGACGCCGGCTACATGGTCGCGGTGCCGTTCTTTTGCCCTGACACGCCCTGCCTGAAGCACAATCCCGTGTTCCTGTACTACCAGGACGATTTCCAAAAGCCCAACCCGTTCACGCCGGACATCGTCGTCGGCATTGACGAGGCGATCGAGAAGAAGCTGGCGGCGGTCATGGCCCTGGAGTCCCAGACGCTGGAAGCCGGCTGCGAGGGGACACCGGATACGTACCCGAAGGACCCGCAGAAGCGGCAAGCCCGCCAGCAGGAGGTCCGCCGCACCTTCGAGGGCACGTTTGCCCAGGCCGCCAACCAGTACCGCAAGCAACTCGCCGACTGGTACGGCCAGGAGCAGGCCGGCAAGATCCACTACGCTGAGGCCTTCGAAATCTGCGAGTACGGCCGGCGCCCCTCCCAGCAGGAGATTCGGAATATGTTCCCCTTCTTCCCCAAGCCATAGGTCGCGCGGGCAGCGATTCCGCGTTGCGCAAGTTGCGCGATGAGGGGATAGGTATTGGGCCGCTTCGCTGCGGAGGGACGGACAGTCTGGGTGCCATATCTATGGGTTTGCGCAGACGTGCGGAGCCTGTGCGGAAGACATGCCTACGAGGCGTAGGCATGGCACCGGCCGCCTGTCTGTGCGTGGGACCAGCCCCAAGGTCTCCGGCCTTGAGGTCGGGGTCCCCAACGCGGATTTCTGCGTTGGGGAGCCCCTGCCACCCGCACCATGGAGTTCTCCTGCGTGGTCGGTATCACTCTCTGGCCTTGGCCACGATCAAGGCCACGTCGTCCGTGCGCGCGGCCGGCGAGACGAATTGGGCCACCTCGTCAATGATCAAATCACAGATCTGGCCGGCCGTAAGTCCGACGCCTTTCTCCATGAGGTTCCGGAGGCGCTCCGTGCCAAAGAACTGATCGCGGAGATCGCGGGCCTCGCAGATGCCGTCCGTGCCCATGACGAGAATGTCGCCCGGCTCCAGCATCACAGGGCCCGCCTGTTCATAGGTCGCGTCGTCGAGGACCCCCAGGGGCAGGCCCGTATTGGGCAGTTCCTCGATCAACCCGGTGCGGGCGTGACGCCAAAGCGCGGGTTCGTGCCCGGCGGAGGCCCACACCAACGACCGGGTCCTATCGTCCAGCAGACCGCATAAGAGCGTCACAAAGGTGCCTTCCTTGGCATCCGCCGCCAGTTGCTTATTGAGGCGACGGAGAAGCTCGCCTAAGTCCCGCACGCAATGGGGCGCCTCCACGTGCAGCATGCCGCGGGTGGCGGCCATCATCAAGGCCGGCCCAATGCCATGGCCACTGACGTCCCCCACGACCAAGCCCGAGCCGGCGGCGGCCCTCTTCGTCAAACGGGATGAAGTCATAGTAATCGCCGCCGGTTTCATCGCAGTAGACACACCGCCCGGCGACTTCGAAATGCTCCAGCGCCGGCGTCTGCTCGGGCAACAGGCTCTGCTGGATGGCCGCGGCCAATCCCAGGGATTGCTTCATTCTCTGGAGATCACGCAGCTTGGGCCCGGTTTCATTGAAGACCCGCCCCAGGTGCTCCAACTCATCCCCCGTGTCAATCTCGACGTGCGCATCGTAGTCGCCGTTGCCCAGCTTCTTGCCGGCCTCGATCAAAGCGTGGATCGGATTGGTCAAGTTTCTCGCTTTCAAGGCCGCCAGGACGATGGCTCCCACTCCGGCCGCGAGCAAGATCATCGTCGTACGCTTCCAGCCAGAACAGGCTCTCCTCCAGCAAGGATCGTTCTATCGTCTGGGCCAGTTCCACGACGCCGTCGTAGGGGACAATCAGCAGGGCCGCCACCTGCGGGATGTCCAACGGCTGGTAAGCCCACAGGCACGTTCTGCCCTTGTACTCCATCACGCGGACCCCCGAGGTGCCTTTGCTGACATCGTCCACCACGCTGCCGAGTGCCTGCGTGTCCTGGGAACGCAGCTCGCCCATGAGGTTTCTGCGTCGGCGACCGCGCAGCGTCTGATCCTGGTCGAGCCCATCATGCAGCAGCACCTGGACCTTCATCCCCGGCCGCGGTGCATTCGGATCGACCAGAATCAGCATCCGCTCGATCTCGTTGCCCCAGCGTTCCGGCAGCCGCATGCTCGCAAAGATCTCCGGGATCGTTCGGACCAAGGCCGTCACGCCTGCGAACGAGCCATCCGCATAGTGCACGGGCACGGACCGAACGACCACCACCTGATCGGTGAAGGGGTCCACCGACCGGACCCCCTGCGTCACCTCCGCGCCGATCCGCGTCCGGAAGTAGGCGGCGGCCCGGCGCGAATCGGGACCGAAAGGCCCACGTCCCGGAGGCGGACCGCCGGGCCCGGAGAGGAGGCGTTGCCTCCCGATCCGGAGCGGGATTGCCGCGGCCCGGCTCCGAAGGCCTTTGGGAGATCAAGTACGCCCGGCGATACCAATCGTCCCAGCGGGGATCGTAGCGGGAAGGCTCGCGCGGCCCCACGCCCCCGGGATACGTCGTATGCACGCCGATGGCCAAACTGGTATGGAGCCACAGGATTCCGCGCGGTCCGTGCGTGCAGATCTCCTCGTACACGGGCGTCAGCGTCGCCAGCGTCTCCAGGGCTGGTTTGGTCCAGGTCTCGTTGCTGTCCCGCATGACAAAGCAGCTTTGGGCGCGGTAATTGACCGCCAGGCGCGGTGCGTTGGGGTCCGATGTCCCGGCCAGATAAGGCTGGTGCGGCACGGAGGGGCCGGTCAGATTCGGATCGGCCCCGAACTGGTAATCTACCAGAGCCATCTCCACCGCCGGCACAAACGGCGGCCCTCCTCTGCCGGGTGCTTCCGGGGGTCCCTCCCGACCGCCCGGCTCCGGAGGCGGCTGCGGGCCGGAGCCATCGCCGCGTCTCGGATCCGCCGTCCGCATCGGCATGCCCGAGCGGTTGGGGCCGGGCGCGAATCTTGGGCGGTCCATCCGGCTGGGTGTCCTCACGGACGTTGGGGGCACAGGGAGATGGGCCAGCCGCAACTCCACCTCGCGAACTTGCCGTCGCAACAAGGCATCGGTCAAGTGCCGGTCCCGCTCCAGGATCTCGACATGGCTGTTGAGCTGCTCCTGTAATGCCTGCCGGGCCTCGCTGTCGAGTGCCTCGCACATCCGGGACGCCAGGCGCGCGCGGCCATTCGGATCGACACCTGTTGCAGCACGGAGGTCACGACCAGCGGCGTCAGAGCGATCGCCAACAACAACAACAGCAAACGGTTCCGGATCGTCATGTTCGTGCCTGCCCTCCCTCCGGGGTGATGGCCCCCTGAGGTCAGTCCCTCCTGGCCGGTCATCTGACGCTGGATTCTGCCCAGATATTCGTCGAGTTCGGCTTGGTCGCGGAAGACCTTCACGCAGCGGGAGCACGCGAATGATCTCGAAGGCCTTCCGGACCTGGGGCTGCATGCCAATCATCGCCAGGTCGGCCTTCTTCTCCATCAGAGAGGTCCGCGCTTTCAGGATGGTCGCGATGCCTGCGCTCGTAATGAAATTGACGCCTGTCAGGTCGAGAACCATGGCACCAATCGGCTCGGACAGGGCCCGGCCCACTTCGCGGTCCAACAGCGTACACGTCTGTCCGTCCAGGGGCCCCCGCAGCGTGAGCGTGACAGCACCCGGTTCCGTCCGTGTCGCATCAATTGTCAGCTTCATAGGGATCCTTTCGAACCTGTGGCGACCGCCATCAGCAGTCTAGCCGATTTTACCGTGCGGGAGCACTTCGGCAAGGGAATTCACCCCCAGGATTTCCCGTAGGAGACTCTTCCAAAGAGTCAGCAGGCAGGCAATGCCGACTGCGACAAAGGTAATCGGACGACGAACGTCGTGCCGCTGCCGGGTTGACTGGTGAAAGTGATGGAGCCGTGGTGGGCCTCGACGATGCTCTGGCAGATCGCCAATCCGAGCCCGCTGCCGCCGGCTTCGCGAGAGCGGGCCTTATCGGCCCGGAAGAACCGCTCGAACAGGTGCGGCTGATCCTCGGCGGCGATCCCCACGCCCGTATCCGCCACGGTCAGAATGACCGACGCTGCTTCCGGTTTGGTGGTGAGAACGACGCGTCCCCCCGGGCGGTTGTACTGAATCGCGTTGACCAGCAGATTCGTGAGCAACTGCAGAATGCGGGTGCGGTCGGCCTCCAGCTCGACGGCCTGCAAATCCGTTTCGATGCTCACGTTCCGCTCCTGGGCCCGTGTTTGGACCATGGCCAGGGATTCCTCGGCCGCGTCCTTCAAATCGAAACGTTCGTATTTCAGATCCAGTTTCCCCGCGTCCGCCCGCGCCAGCACGAGCAGAGCATCCACCAGCGCTTTCGTTCGCTTAGCGGCCCGCAGGCAGGTTTCCATCGCCTGCTTGTATTCCGGGGCGGTCCTGTCTCTCGTGAGGGCCAGCTCCGCATGGGAGTGGATGATCGACAGCGGAGTTCGCAATTCGTGGGACGCATCGGCCGTGAACCGCACCTGTCGCTGGAAGGCGGTCTCCAGGCGTTCGAAGGTCTCGTTGAGCGTCTGGGCGAGGGAGCCAAGCTCGCTGTCGGCTTCCCTCGACGTCGATCCGGCGGGACAGGTCCGAGGCGGAAATAGCCCGCGCCGTCTCGCTGATCACGCGAATGGGCCGAGTCACACGCTTGGACAGCAGCCAGCCGCCGCACAGGCCGATGGCCATGACGCCGGCGCCTGCGCCCAGGAGAATCCAGCGGAGTTGACGCAGCGAGGTTTCCTCCGCGCGCATCGATCGGCCCACCAGCACCGTCACCCCGAAGGGGCCCTCCAGAATCGCTTCCCGCAACAGTCCTCGCTGGCGAAACGAAGAACGAACGTTCGCGGGGGAGAAGGCCAGAGGCTCAGAAGGTGGGAAGGCACCGGGGCCTTCCGGTGGTCCGACCTTTTCCCCTTCTCCCCAGGGCGGCGGCACGTCCAAACTGGCGGACGAGGCTTGCAGAACCTCGCCCCACATGCCCCAGACGACGAAATACGGCTGATCCTGCTCGTCCTGGCCGATGCGCTGCAACGTGTCGCGGGGAACACCCGCCCACCATTCTTTGAGCGAAGGCATGTACATAGTGCCGGAAGAATAGCCACGGCGCCCGGGAGGCATGGGCCCCGCGAATCCGTTAGGCTCCGTCCATGACCCCGTCCGCGGGGGTCTGCCTTTTTCCCAAAACGCTTCTTTCCGGAGGGGACCGCCGTCTCCTCGGCCGCGAGGCCCCCGGTGTCCCCCGCCGCCGGCGTCGAAGTCCGACGCTCTCTCAAAGCCGCCTCCCCCACCAAAGCCTCCGGGCCCGCCACCTCCGCCTGGCACGGGCGGCGGCCAATGCGCCAGCTCGCGCGCCGTCTTCTCCAACTCCGCGTCCATGCGACCAAGCTGGGCCCGGCTGACCACCAGGTACAGGGCAGTGCCGAAACAGGCCAGGGCCGTTCCCAGGATCGCGGCGTGCCAGAGCTGCAGTGTCCAGCGGATGGACCTAAGCATCGGCGTGCTCCCCGTTCGCCTCGGACCCCATCGCCGGCATCCCGTCCTCCAGCATATACCCTTGGCCCCGACGCGTCACGATGAAATCCTTGCCGAGCTTCTTCCGCACGTTGGAGACGTGCACGTCCACGAGATTCGAGAGGCTGTCGTCGTCCTCGTCGAACAGGTGATCGTAGAGCATGCTGCGGGTGACCAGCTCGCCGCGATGCAACGTCAGGAATTCCACGAGGGCATATTCCCGGGGCGTCAGGCAGACGAGCTGGCCGTCCTTGGACACGCACTTGCGGACCGTGTCGATCTGGACGTCGCCGATCTGGGCGACGGAGTTGGGTTTGCCCGCCGAGCGGCGGATGACGGCCCGCAGCCGGGCGAAGAGCTCCGCCAGCTCGAAGGGTTTGGTCAGATAATCGTCGGCCCCGCAGTCCAGGCCGCGTACACGATCGGGCAAGGCATCCCGCGCGGTCAGGACCAGAACGGGGACGGAGTTGCCGGCGCTACGCAGGGCTTTGAGCACGCCCCAGCCGTCCAGCCGCGGGATCATCAGATCGAGGACGAGGGCATCGTACTGCCCGCCCTGGGCCTTGAAGAGCCCATCCTCGCCGTCGGCGGCCGTATCGACCGCGTACCCGGCTTCCCGCAGCGACTGCGCCAGGACCGAGAGCAAATCGGGTTCATCTTCGACCACTAACACTCTCATAGCGGCTCCTCGTAGTGCCATTTGGACGCTCATTCTGGTAGAGGCATCAACTCCGATCGATCTCCCGAAGACACCATTCGAGCAGGCGCTTCTCACGCTCCGAAGACGCTTTGCCCAAGGCGGCCGCCACTTGCTCCTTCGCCCCGGCCGCCGCCGGCCCCATGTAGCCCAGGGCCACGGTCGCACGTTCACGCATCACTATGTTATCGTCCGCCAGATGGGGGGCAAGTGAGCGAATCGTCTCATCCGGCGCACAGGCCAGGATCTCGTAGCCCCAGGTAGGCACGTTGCCGGCGGTGCCATCCGTGATCTTCTGCACCAGCACACGGGCCGTGGGACGCAGCCGCTCCCCCAGTTCCCGGACGAGGGCCTGGTAAATGATCCCGCCGATATCGGGGCCCATGATCATCATGCCGCCGGGCCCGAAGCCGCCGCCGCCCCCACTCGGACCGCTCTGCCACGGCAGATTCGTGCCGCCGGCAATGGCCCACCGCGTCGCCCAAGGGAGCAGGGGATGTTTGATATGGGCGCTTTGAATCGCGTCAACAGCATCGTGGGCGACGGGGCCCAACAGGGCCAGGTAAATCATCATGTTATAGCCGTCCACTTCGGAAGCCTTGGGCAAGGCGCGAATCATGAAGTCCACCGCCGGATGGGCTTCTGCGCCGCCGATTTGGGCCATGGCCCGAACCGCGGCCCACTGCACCGCGGTTTGATCCGAGGACAGCATCTTGACCAAGGCCCCAGGCACCGGCCGGGCCGCCGGACCGATCCGACCCAACGCATCCGCCGCATCGACCGCCAGTTCCGGATTGTCCAAGAGGGACGTGACCGCCGGGGCCGCCTGGGCCGCGGCCGGACCGAGCATGGCGATCGCCTGCAGGGCCGCGACCCGCGTCGATTCGTCCGCATCCTTCAGCAAGGCCGCCAGCTTCGGGGTCAGTCCGCCAGCGGCCGCACCGGCCAGCCCCGTGGCCTTGGCGGCGTCACGACGCTCGGCCGGCTCCGTGCTGTCCAAGCCCTTCGACAACGGCTCGACCCCACGCGTATCCTTGGGATTGATGCGGAGCAACGCGGCGGCCGCCGCGAAACGCACACGGGGCGTGGAGTCGCCCAGGAGCTTGCGCCAGGGCATCTTGAGCGGTCTTCGCCTTGCGGACCCAGACGCCGCAGATCATCGGCCGCATCGGCTCGCACCATGGGATCGGAGGACTTGAGCTTCTCCAATAAGGCAGGCAATTCCGCCTCGTCCACGGCGCCGATGCCGAGGTAATAAGCTGGGTTGGACGATGCGGCCATGACCATCGGGGGCATCTTCATGTCCGCTCGGATGCGCTCAATGCGGACCAACTCCGGTATGCTGGTGCGGTTCAGCGCCAGATCGAAACTGGCCGCCTCATCGTCCGCTCCGTGGGCGACGACCGTAATAATCGCGTCCTTGCCCGCGAGCATGCGCTCGATGGCGTCCACGAGGCGCGACAACGACCCGCAGTACGCCAGCGGCAGATCCGGCCGGTCCTTGCCCAGTTTCCACGCTCCCCCTTCCGTCAAACGCGCCTGGTACCACCCTTGTCCAACACAGACGAGAGCCGTATTGCGCGACACGAACAAGACCGCCCGCGCCCCGGGTCCAGCCCATTGCAGGATCGGCCGCGGGATGATGCTCCCCTCGTCGGACGCCACCTCATGCCGGATCGGGTCCGCCGCCAGTTCCCCCTTGAGAGCACGAATCCCTTTCAAGACAACGATGTGTTTGGCCCGATCGAATTCCGTGACCTCGACCACGGCGATGCTCTTGGAATCGGTCATAACCTTGGCGAGCGTCGGCGCCATATCGATGTAGGCCTGCGCCGGAGTCGCCAGACAAAGCAGCGGCAAGACTAGTAGGATGGGCCTTAGCCCATGCTGCTTGGCCGTACTCGCACCACTTTCCGCATGGGCTGAAGCCCATCCTACACGACTTCGATTGTACCGGTTCATAGGGCACCTCCTGAAAGTACGGCGGTCGGGATCGAGCCGGCCGCTTGGATTTTTGCATCAATCGAGATAACCGAGACCGACCAGCGTGGCCTCTTGATCCAGGGTCAATAATTGGAGCAGATCCTTCCGTGCGGCCACCAAGTCAGCTTTGGCCTTCTGGCGAACGCTGCGCACGGCGGCGATCTTCTCTTTGAATTGCTCCGCCGTGGCATTCGGGTCGGCCAGCGCCGTCCGCAATTCCACCAGCTTCTGCATAACGGCATTGCCGCCCGGCCCGCCCATCATTCCAGGGGGACCGCCGGGACCGGGACCGCCGCGACCGAACATGACTGCGCCACGTCCACCCCGCCTGGCTCCCTCCGGGCCGAACCAGGCCGAAGTCGAAGAACCTCGGCTATCCGACCCACGTTCTCCCGGTCCAAATCCCTCGGGCCCAAAGCCCTCCGGACCGGGGCCGCCTGGACCGAATCCGTCGGGGCCAGGACCGGGCTCCCAATCGCGATTCATCGCGATTGGGACCCACCGCCCCGCGTGAATCCCTCCGGCCCACGACCGCCCCGTCCAAACTCTCCGGGGCCGGGTCCGCCGCGACCGAAGGGGCCGCCTTCGCCCGGGTTGGCAAAACTATCGTTGCCGGGACCGCCCCGCGGACCGCCACCCGGTCCCCCACGACCGCCGGGGCCCATGGGCATGGAGCCTGGAGCCGCCGGAGTTCGACTCATCAATGGCTGCTTCGACGGCGGCATAGGCCGCCATCACCCGCATGAGCTTGGGACCGATCACTTTCCACTCTTCGTCGCTCGCACGAATCTGGGCCTGGATGTCCTCCGAGCCCGCCGGCTCTGGCCCATACTGGGCGCAGAGCCGCCGCCGTCTCGGCCCGGAGACACTTGGGCTGCCAAGCTCAGTACGACGACACAGACACTCGCGGACACCACGGCGGCGGCCACCAACAAGGTAGTTCTCTGGAACATGGTCTTACTCCTCTCTGCCGGCCCTTCCGCGCCGGCCACGGAGAATGGTCATCCATTCCCCCTGATCCTAACCGCGTCTACCTTAAGCCCCGATGAAGACCCGCATTTTCTTTCCGTCGAGACTGCTGATTTTGAAGAAGAGAACCTGGCAGCGTGATTGACCTATGAGTGAAGACATGATGCACGCTGCCAGGTCGTGGGCTCGTTCCCAAGATGGTGGAAACCCCCACTTACGCCACCCTGAACGCCGCCCGGGCCAGAACCAGGGTCGGAAGATAAACGAGGATGTAGAGCCACAACCATCCGACGTCGATGGTGGCCGGCCCGTCCGCCCAGAGACGCCAGCGGCCGCCAAAACACCGGCTCCTGCTTGGGCTTCGGATAGATCACGCGCAGTTCCTTGACCGGCGAGCCGGCCGCTCCCGTGACATAGCCGCGGAGTCGGCGGAACGTTATCGCCGAGCGTGACGAACAAAGAGACAGGCGGATGCGCGCCCGCCGTGACGGTCACGGAAAATCGGCCGCTCATGTCCTCCGGCGGGCGGAGGAGCCACGTGATGCCCTGCGGCGGAATGCCGGCCTCAAGATAAGCCTGCAAGTCGTTGGCCGTCTGCTCGCGGCCCAAGTCCGGGGCCAATTTCAGTTCCCACGGCTCGGCGGGATCGTCCCGGGGCTGACGGTAGAGAACCAGCAGGTGCTCCAACGTCGCGCGCAGCGGCGGCAACGTCCGCGACGGCGGCGTCGAGTCGTCCACCGACAACCGCCGGCGGCACCTCGATTCGGACCGGCTCGCTCCAATCGCTATCCACCAGTCGCGACAATCTGTACCGCCGAGCCTGCCGGAGCGTTCCATGCCGCCGGATCGACACGCTCCCGGAACCAGACGAACGGCAACACCATCGGCCCCAGCAACAAGCCAACCGGAATCAACGCCGCCGCCAGCGTTCGAAGCTGCACTTGGGCTATCAGACGCATCAGGACCGCCCGCCTCGGGCGTACCTTCGGGAAACGATCGAACCCGTCTCTTCAGTTCCGCCGCACGACGTTTGGCCTCCCGCAGCCGCCGGTTGTCCGTGGCAGATTTCTGGACCAGCAAGGTCAGCACGGCCACGCCCACGGCGACAACGGCCACGACCGCCGGCTTGCCCAGGGTGCGTGCGATGGGCCACAGAACCACGTCCAATACCCGCAGCGTCGGCTGATGCACATACCGCTGCGGCAGCACGAAGAACGCCACCAGATAGATCGCCCAGGCCACGGCCAGGATTCGGCTGACGCGGGCCGCCTTGCGGTCTTTGCGTCCGGCCGGCGGCGGAACCAGATCTCGCGGGACGAGCGTATCGTCCGTCTCTCCGGCGGGCGGCAGCGCCAAGGTCTCCGACCTTGGCGCTGGTGTGGCCTGGATTGGGAAAGGACTCCCCGAGACGTGTTTCACGCGTCTCGGCAGGCCAATCCACTCCCCTGGGGAGGTCACCGGGAGCACCCGCCGGACATACCCAACCGCGAGACCCGTCGACATGGATTTCCTCGCCTTCGTGGAAGAGACTCGTTGCCTCGGGCAAAACCACGGCCGGCAATCCCATCTCGCGGGCCACGACCGCGCCGTGCGACAAGGTCCCGCCGCATTCCAGCACCAGACCCGCCGCATTGACGAACAGCGGCGTCCAGGAAGGATCGGTGCTCGGGCAAACCAGAATGTACCCGCGACCCAAATCACCGGCCTGCGTGGGGGAACGGACAATTCTGGCAGGGCCGGTCGCTTCGCCCGTGGAGACGGCCAGGGCCTTGTGCCCGTCAGCGTTCGGTTTCACGGCTGGCGTTTCGCCAAGCGTGTCGATGGCCTGGGCGTCGATCACGCGCGGCAGCGTCAGCCGGCTCTCCGCCCGGTAGGCGGTCTTCCGCTGCTCGATCAGATGGTACGGGGCAAAGCCGACCCGCAGCGAATCGAACACCTCGTCCCGCGTCAGGTAGAAGACGTCATCGCCGATCGCCCAGCCGCCGGCCGGCCTCCCGGGCCAGGTCGCGCAGCAGATCATACCCCAGCATCAGGAAATCCTTGCTGTCTTCGCGCAGAGCGATGTAGCGCCGGACCAAGCTGACACGCCCGTCAAACTCCCGCCGCTGAGCGCCGGTCAATCGCGCGAAGCTGCCGCCGCCCGCCGTTCGACTTCTTCCACGTTGCGATGATGCCGCTCCAGCGGTCCCTCACCCATCCCGAGGCGATTCGCCATCTCGCGCACCGCCTCCGGCTGCTCGCGCCAGCGTGGTACGGCCAAGTCCAACTCCCCCGCCGCCCGGTGGCCGTGATGCGCCAACCATGTTTCGAACGAATGACTTGCCTTTGCCACCTCGTACAGTTCCGCGTCGGCTATCACGGTCCGATGGGGCGGGCCGCCGGCGGAAATGAGTCGGCGCGAGGGCGTCGGCATCTTCGTCCCAAAGAGTCTCTTGCAGAAAGGTCCGCAATTCGCCCAGAGCCGTCGCGGCGATCAGCCCCGGCAGCAGCAGCCGGGGCCCGAACCCATCCAAGACCTTTCGCTCCTGCCCCTCCCACAGTTCGAGCAATCCTGTGAGCCGGGAACGAGCCCAGGTCCGTCTGCTTGGCCCCGGCCACGAAAGCTGTCATCTCTGCGAATAGATCGTCGCGCAGTTCATGCTCAAGGCCGGCGGACAAGGCATCCAGCCGGGCCTGAACGGCCGCCAGCTTTCGCCCCGCCTTCCATCGTGACAAAGGCGATCCGCAGGGCCGCGTCGGCGGCGGTTGTGCGGCATCGGGATTGCGCTTGAGCTCTTCCAGATCGTAGGCGAACGGGAAGTCCTGGAAGAGCATCTCCGGCGCGCGCGTCACATCCATGTAGATTCGTCCGGCGATGCAGTCCAGGAATCCTTCGCGCTCGACGACCGGCGCGGGCTCGAATCCCGCCTGCCGATACATGGCCCCGAATCCGCCGGAGCCCGACATGAACCGCTTCATGATGCTCCAGGTCAGGGGCGTCGGGTGCGGCAGTGTCTCGGCCAGGTTGTGCAGGACCCAGGGCCCGCGTCCTGCGGCCGCTTGCTGGCGCAGATGGCACTGTACTGCGTGCAATACCTCCTCGCAGGCGGCGGCCTCGGCCAAGGTCGTGATGGGACGCGACTGAAGCAGATACGGCTCATCCCCACGGATGGCCCATTCGATGTCCTGGGGGCAGCCGAAATGCTCGGCGACGCGCCGCGCCATTTGCCAAAGGCGGTACACGTCGCGTCCGCGCAAGCAGGGCTGTCGGCGGCGGGTCTCCTCCACCGCACATTCTCCCTTCGCGCCGGCGGCAAGATACACCTGCTTGTCGGCAATGACCGCCTCCAGCACGCGGCCGGTGTCCCTCTCCAGCCGCAGGACGTCCGGCTGCACCCGGCCGGAGACCACCGTCTCTCCCAGTCCCCAACTGGCTTCGAGGAGCATCTCACGACTGCGGGCGTCGTGCGGATTGGTGGTGAAGAGCACGCCGGCTTCATCGGCCGAGACTTGCCGTTGGACAATGACCGCCATGGCCACGCGCGACGCGTCGATCCCATGCTCGCGCAGATAGGTCTGGACACGCGGGGCGGCGAGACTCGCCCAGCAGCTCTGGATGGCGTCCAGCAGGGCCTGCTCACCTTGGACATTGAGAAACGTCTCGTACTGCCCGGCCATCGACGCGCCGGCCATGTCCTCCGCCGTCGCCGAGGAGCGGACCGCCACGACGGGCGACCCCAAAGTGCGGTAGGCTGATCGGATCTCCTCGGCCACGAGGGACGGCATGGACTCCGCCGACGACGCGGACTCAGCTTGTAGGATGGGCTTTAGCCCATGCTGCTCTTGTCCGGTTCCATCCGAATTGTCCGCATGGGCTAAAGGGGTCCCCAATCGCGGAATTATGCGATTGGGGGCCCAGGCCCATCCTACAAGACCGTGGGCCTCCCACGCCCTCGTCGTGACCACAAAGCCTTCCGGCACGGGAAAGCCCGCGCGAACCAGCCGGCCCAGGTTGGCGGCCTTGCCGCCCACCAACGCCGTGTCACGGCATTCGGCCAGCTCCAACGTGAATCTCGGCGTGTCGATCATTCCGCACCTCCGGCACCCAACAGACAGCGCAATCCGCCCGTCTCACTACCTACAATCACCCGTCCGCCGGCAATCCGCGGCGTGGAGAGCGTCAGGCCGGTCCCGGGTTTAGCCTGGTCGTTCAGACAGGTCTTCTCCAACACGTGCCCATCCTGGGAATCGAGAACCGCCAGATACCCGTCGCTGCTGACCGCGTAGACGCGCCGACCCGCCAACGCGCAGCCACCCAGCACGGGGGCGTTTCCGCTGATCCGCGTCCGCCACAAAACTCGACCGTCTTTCAGAGCCAGCGCCACCACTTCCCCCGTGCGCACCGGGCAGACCAGGATGTCATCACGGCAAGCGATCCCGCCCAGCACAGCGTCATCAAACGGCGTCTGCCAGAGAATGGCCCCGGTCTTGCGATCCAGGGCGACGACCAGCCCCTCGGCATTGCGGTTGGAGTGCACCAGATCGCTATTGCCCCCTCCTGCAATGACCATATCGCCGGCCAGAGTTATCGGACCGGGCATCGGTTGTGCCACTGTTGTACGCCAAGCAATGCGCTCCTGGTTCTTGGCCCGAAGCTGCTCGTCGGACTCGCTCCGGATGGCAACCACGGCGCTGCCGTTGAACCCGCTGCCGATGTAGACGATGCCGTTTTCATCGATCGCCGGAGAGCTCTCCGGGTCATTGACGGGCTGTCGCCAAAGTTCCTTGCCGTCCGAGACCCGCACGGCCAGACAGAAACCGGGATCGCCCACGGCTTTCCCATCCCTGCCCTCGACAGCCCCTGCCCCGACTATGGCGATATCGCCGAAAATCGCGGGCGACGACTCGATGTGCAGCGGCGTCTTGACCGCCCAGTGGAGCTTCCCCATGGCCGTCTCGAAGCACAGCAGCGAACAATCACGATCCTCGTGCAGACCTTGACCGATGACGAGATACTTACCATCCTGCGTCACCGCCGGCGAGCTGAAGAACGGGCGCAGCGGCTCGTTCTTGAACTCCGTGATCTGCCAGAGCGGCTTGCCGGTCTCGCTATCCAGGCACGCCAGCAAGCCCGTATAACCGCCGAGGTCCGTCTGACAGCCGGCCGCAAAGATGCGATCTTCCTGCGACGGCGGGGCTGCTCAGAAACATCGTATCCTCCGGCCGGAAACTCCACAGGAGAAAAAGAGCGGAGGACGGAGGGCGGAGAACGAAAGACGGCACTGCCTTCTGTCCTCCGTCTTCTGTCTTCTGTCCTCGGTTTTCCGTTACGGGTCCTGCGCCAACCATGCCCTTCTGCCGGACTTGCTGTTGCGCAATCAGCGTTTCAGCTACCTTGGCCCAGTCATGATGAACGGTCGCACCGGCCGGGCTACGCTTGACGGCGTGCCTCGGCGAGCCGGAAGTCAGGAACCACACCGCGAGCCCGAGCCCGATGACAATGACTCCAGCCGGCAAACCCACGGCCAGCGGCCGCCGGCGGAGCAGATGCGCCAATTCCCGCGGTTTGAGCGCCACCATAGCCACGCTGGCCACAGCGGCCAGCACCGTCGGCAACACCGCCGCACCCGCGTTCACGAAGATCGGAATGACTGCCATTGTTCCCATGACTCCAATGTAAACGAGGGAATCTTAAGGCAACGTGAAGAACGCAACTGGCGTGAAGAACTGCCGGTTCGGAGTGGGCTCCCAAACGTGAGATTTCGCGTTTGGGAGCCCAATACCGCGTTTACGCGGGTCGGACTGGTCCTATCCGCCTGAAGGCGGAACTCCAGGCGGGCGGCCCTGTGTGCGACTAATTTCTGTGGGGGGTGTGTGCGTGTTATGTCATTGCGAGCGCAGCGAAGCAATCTCGTGCGCCGACCGCGCGGTTGAGATTGCTTCGTCGCTACGCTCCTCGCAATGACAGGGCGGTGCGGTAAGGGACCTTCCCTGGCGTGGCCCGAGGGGTGTCCCACAGAATGTAGTCGCACACGCGGCCCTGCCAGCGCCTTCTTGTCACAGACCCCGCGTCCCGCTACACTGATCCGCTGGCATTGATCAAGGAATCCCTATGATACAGGACAACAATCCCGGCTCGCCGTCCGACGTGCAGGAACCACCGTCCCCCCACGGCGCCAAGCTTGCTGACACCGGTAAGCAGGAACGACTGGTGTCGCTGGACGCCTACCGCGGGGCGATCATGCTGCTGATGGCTTCGAGCGGACTGGGCTTGGCCCAAGTCGCCAAGCAGTTTCCTGATAGCGGCGCGTGGCAATTCCTGGCGCAGCAGACAGACCACGCGCCGTGGGCCGGGATGCGGCTGTGGGACATCATTCAGCCGGCGTTCATGTTCATGGTGGGCGTCGCCCTGCCCTGGTCCGTGGCCAATCGTCGGGACCGCGGCCAACCCTTCGGGCGACTTTTCGGCCATGCGTTGTGGCGGGCCTTGATGCTGGTGCTCCTGGCGGTGTTTCTCACCTCCGCCTGGAGCAGGCAGACGGTCTGGAGCTTTGCGAATGTGCTCGCCCAGATCGGCCTGGGTTACCCCGTGGTCTTTCTGCTGGCCTTCGCGAGGCCGCGGACGCACTGGCTCGTCGCTTTCGGCATTCTGTTCGCCTATTGGCTGGCCTTCGCCGTGTATCCCCTGCCGCCGGCTAACTTCAACTGGCAGAGCGTTGGCGTGCCCGCTGATTGGCTGACACTTGACCGGTTTTGCGGCCCATTGGGAGAAGAACGCCAACCTCGCGGCGGCCTTCGACCAGTGGTTCTTGAACCTCTTTCCCCAGGAGACGCCCTTTGTCTTCAACAGCGGCGGCTATCCGACGCTGAACTTCGTGCCCTCCATCGCGACGATGCTCTTCGGCCTGCTGGCAGGCGAGTTGTTGCGCAGCAACCCGCCAATCATGAGGAAGTTGGGACTCCTGGTGCTCTGGGGGAGCGCGACGCTTCTTCTGGGCCAGGTACTCGCGCTGACGGGCTTGAGCCCAATCGAGATGCTGAACTTCGTGCCCGTAATCGCGACGACGGCTCTCGGCCTGCTGGCGGGCTCATTGTTGCGGAGCGACCGGCCGATCGCGAGGAAGTTGGGACTCCTGGTGCTCTGCGGGATGGCGGGACTTCTCCTGGGGCGGGCATCGCGGTGACGGGCCTGTGCCCGATCGTAAAGCGGATTTGGACCCCCGCCTGGGCGTTCTATAGCGGCGGCTGGGCCGTCCTGCTCCTGGCCGGTTTTGTGGCAGTCACTGAGTGGGCCGGCTGGAAACGCTGGACCTTTCCGCTCGTGGTCGTCGGACTGAATCCGATCACGCTCTATTGCATGTGGCAGCTCATGAACCCCTTCATCCGGGAGAACATCAAGCGACACGCCGGCTCCCACGTGTTCGAGAGCCTTGGGGCCCCTTATGCACCGATCCTGGAGCGTCTCGCGGCGTTGCTGGTGTTCTGGCTGATTCTACTCTGGATGTACCGCCGGAAGATCTTCGTGCGGGTCTGACAGAAAGCTGGGGACGATTCTCATCTGCTGGACGAGATGCAGGAGCGGTGGGAACCGCGAGAGGGCGTGTGCCGGCAATCATCATTGGCGTGGACTACGACAGCGATGATTTATGAGCTCCCAAGGATCAAGAGGAGCGAGATAGACGACCCACGTCTCGATCTCTGCCCAGGTGTTGACAACTGGACTGTTCACATCTTGAACTGGATGCCCTCAAGGTTTTGAGGCGGGGCGAGTTCCCAAGCCTTTTTCCGCATGGCGGAAAATGACGTCGTGGAGGATCTGCTCCGGCGAGCCGTTCGGGTCGGTGACGTACCCGCTGAGCCCGGCCATCGTCCACGGATGGGAGAGGACGTAGTTGTTGGGATCGAAGACGCCGAAGTCCCCGGTCCGCGGCATCCGGCAGCCGCTCGATCCCAGCCGGGTGGCGGCCGACATCCCCCCGACGATGGAACCCTGCGGCCGGATCCACACGACGCTGGAGGATATAGCCAAATTCGCCGCCGCCCATTTGGCCGGGGCACGCGGCGACACGCCTTTTCTGTCCGTCGCCGCCTTTCACAAGCTGTACACTCCCCCAGACGAAAGCGGCTACGCCTTGGATTGGATCGTCTCCACGCGCGACTGGGCTTGGGGACGATGGTGGTTCCACTCCGGCAGCACGGTGCGCTGGTATGCGGCCCTGACGCTGGCCCCGGATCGCGACTTTGCCGTCTTCGCCGCCACGAATGCGTCGGGCCTCGAGAATGAAGGTTTTCGCGGCACGGACCAGGCCGCCCAGGTGCTGATCCGGCGTCTCGACGCCGCCGCGCCCGTCCGGCACCGCATCGAGCCGGACCCGCCCGTCGCGGGTCAGGACGCGACCATCACCTATTTGAGCCGCCTCGGCCCACTCGCCGGGTCGAAAGAGATGACGATTCACTACGGCGCCGACCAATGGCGGAACGTACAGGATATATCCATGACCCAAGCCGCCGAGGGTGGCTGGGTAGTGACAGTCGGCATCTCCGCAGAGGCCCGGCAGATCGACTTTTGCTTCACCAACGGCGACCGATGGGACAACAACTCTGGGAAGGACTGGCACGTGCTCACGTGCCGGTAGGCGGCTCTCAGCACGGGGGCGCGACAGATTAACAGGAAAAACAGCAAATGCTAATACCGGTCTAACAAGCCGTCGGGAAAATCAACGACGAATGGATGGAAACATCGCGGCTTGGACCACGGATGGAGTGCTGAGCTTTCTGAGGAAGGAGTACCGATGGTTAGCTACTCAATGGAAGATCTCCCCTCCGCCAGTCATTTCGATGTTGGGTCAAATCGGACGATCTCGGCCGGATTTCTCAGCGAGGCGGAGTTGACCGCTTTCTCCCTGCTGATCCACCACCGCCGCTCTCTCCCGATCTACTTCGGCGATTGCTGGCGGTGTTACTCATGCACCTTCGAATGCTTCGATTTCTTCGACATGGTCGATCACATCCTCCAGGCCCATGAGCCGGAACCGTTCAACGAGGCCGACGAAGCGGAACTGGAGGAGTGGGGCTTTCTCGAGCCCGACTGAGCGGGGAGGGTGATGTCAATTCGTCCGCCGTGCCGCCTGGGGGGGAAACGGCACGGGTTTCCCATCGTAGCGTCCAGAGACACAGGAAGGGAGCCATCAGGGCTCCCTTCCTGTGTGTGTGGAACCGGATGCATTCTCCGGCTGAGTGAAGGCTATTGAACCACTTCGAAGTGCAGGGTCTCTTCAAAGTACCGGCCGTAGGAATCCACCGTGCCCACAACCGCCTTATGAACGCCGACGGTCAAGTCGGCCGGAACGTCGCAGCTCCAAATGTGCGAGCCGCGCCCAGGGTTCGCGGCGGTGGCGCCGAGCGTCCAGTTGCCGAGGGCCTGGATGGCCGGGGCACCCGGACCGAACGCCGTGCCCGCGCTCCCCACCACCTGATACAGCGCATATCCCGGCACGCCGCGCAGGATGTAGACTTCATTCATCAGGGCGAACGGATCCACGATGCCGATGCCCTTGAAAGCCTGGACCGCCTCGCGGCCGTCGAACTGGCACATCACCAGCGAGCGGTTGCCGCCATTGTAGACGTTGGTGACCAGCTTGGCCGTCGCCAGCTCGCTCGTCTTGACCACGTTGCGGGCGATCAGAGCATTCCGGCTGAGCAGCTTGCTGGTGGGCGTGTTCGGATCGGAGTTGGTCGTGAACCACGTCCTGAAGCTGTCCGTCAGCAGCGACACGTGCATCTGGAGCTCCGCCCCTCGGAGGGTGGCTTTGAACGTATCCACATACTGATTGTCATTGAATTCGAAGACCTCGTAATTGCGTGGGGCGCCGCACCGCATGTAAGCGGTCGGGACGCCGGCCTCGTCGATGTCACAAGACCACCAGGAGCCGCAGACCGCGCCGACGATGATCTCGGGAATCGGGATGGGCTGGCCCCAGCCGTCGAGCTGATCGCCGGGGAAGAAATGAGCGACGGTGTGGGTGTGCCCGGCCAAGGCGACAACATTGCGGCCGGCCAGCAGCTTGTACAGCGTGTCACGGTTACTGACTTGGTGCTGCGTGCCCGGCGTGTCCCAATCCGTGACGATCGGGATGTGCAGGTTCAGAACGATCAGGTGGTCCTGCGGGACGGTGGCCAGGTCATTGGCGAGCCAGGTCATCTGCGTGTCGCTGATGCCCCCGTTATAGGAGCCGCTCTTCATGACGATGTCTTCCAGGATGACGAAGTGGACCTTGCCGTAGTTGAAGGAGTAGTAGGTCGGGCCGACATTGGCCTTGAACGTGTCGTAGGAGTTGTCCGGCAAGGAGGAGTCGTAGTTGGCGTCATGGTTGCCGGGGACATAGTACACCGGCATGCCCATTGTGCCCAGCGTGGCCAGCAGGCGGGAATACTGGGACAGGTCGTCACCCACGTTGTCGCCCATCGAGAGACAGAACAGGGCGTCGGCATTGTTCGTCCGCACGTCCTTAACAAACGAGTCGCGCACGTACTCGACCTCGTTCTTATTGTAGGGCTGCATGTCGCCGTTGATGATCGCTTTGAAGCTCAGGGGCTCCTCGACCTTGTACAGCGGGAAATCGACCGCGACCGGCAGCGGACCGGTCGGCTTGATCCCGGCGAACTGCTTGATCTCGGCGGGCGAGCCGGCGGGCTTGTGGATGTAGTAGAATTTCGGCGCGTGGGTCGTGGCGTCCACCGGGGTCATGTAGCCCGTGGGCTTGACGACGAAGACGACCATGTCGTCATAGACCGGCAGAGTGTACCTGCCCTGGGCGTCGGTCTTGGCCACTTCTTTGCTGTTCGAGACGTAGACGCCGGCGATGCCCGGCTCTCCCGGCATCCCGGATGCCGTTCTTGTTGAGATCGTTGTAGACCGTGCCCGTGACATCGGCCAGCGCCGCGCTGGCGGCCATCAGGGCGATGAGCGTGCTCAGCGTAACAAAACGGTGTGTGTTCATGATCTTTCTCCTGTGCCTGGAGTTGGCATTATAATGTTGCTGTTTGTTTACCCTTTTCACCTTCTATTCCCTTCTCACCGCGCGCATCACCTCCTTTCAATGCTGTCCCCGAACTCCCCGTGGTTGCGTCTCCGTGCAGGCCGGCTACGGGTGTGACGCGTAAGAGGGCCGCACAGAGACTTGACAGATTCCGAGCGGGTGGGTAGAATTCTTCATGTCGGTCGATGGTCGCAGAAAAATGCCCCGTCGGCGCGACCCGGGTGAACCGGCACCAGCTTTCCACGGCGGTCTGTCGGTTCACCGTTTTTTTACACCTGCGGTCGGCGTGCCGCAGGCGCACCTCGTCGGGGTCCTGTGTCACTTACACCATGAGACTGCCTCCAACGGGGGCGGCTCCGGGTCCGCCCTCCAGTAATATTGTATATCTGTTTCATTAAGTATTCAGGGCACCCCCGGCTGGCGCCGGCGGCGCCCCGGTGTCGTGCTTGTACCCGGGACGCGTTACCAGGATATTATGCGGAGAATAAATATCCGTTAGAAACATCGCCGCGGCGCTTCCCGAAATGGAGGGGGGCCGCGGAGACAGGCTCCGCGGCCCCGAAAAGTCCTCCTGGCGCTCGGTCGGCGGCCCTCCGTTCCCTGTCGCCACACTCCGAGCCGACCCACGCGTAATTGAGGCCCTGCGCCGTCAAGTAGGCCCCCACTGCAACGCGCAGGTCTCCGAGTACTTCTGCGTGGCGGGCAGCGCCACGATCGTGAACCTCGCCCGCGCGACCGGCGCCAGACACGGCGTCATCGCAAGTAAGATGCTTGATTTGTGTTTCATAGGTTCTCCTTCAGAGTCTCGTGAGTTCCCGCCGAGTGCCTTCACCTTGGGGGGCCTTTCGTCGTATGGCGTTGTCATTCTTCGATTCTGCTCTCTCGGCTCGACCGAGAGTTCGTTTGCAGGATGTTGCCCATCACTCTGCCAAGCCCGAACCAGAGGCTCCTCCTTCCGACTCAAGCCGCGCGACGAGGGCGCGCCAGTACCTCCGCTCCCATGCGATCAGCCGGTCCAGCGCGAGGTGAGCGTCATGGTCGCATGTGAACCCCTTGAGGCCTTGGTAGAACACCAGGGCATCCTGGGATCGGCCTCCAGCCTGTTGAAGGATCTCCTCCGCGGTTGTGGGACGTCGCAGGGGCTGTCCGTGCCGCTGCCCCCTGGCAAAAAAGGCCAGAGACGCCAGCACGCCGGGGCCATCGCACAGGAACTGGCCCTCGAACCGTCTCCTGGGTTTGCCGGGCGAGGCCGCACGCCACCGTGCCCGCTCCGCCCGGCGCCGCGGGCACGGCGGTACGCTGCCAGCCGGTAACAGGTGCCGGCCAAGCCCGCGTTCTTTAGCTGCGCGGCCAAGTCCAGGTAGGATTCCAACCATTGGTCCTCAATAGCTCCGGCCACGTCAAGAATATCCGTCAAGTCCAATTCCACATCCATAAGCACTGCTTACCCGTGAATCCCGATGGGATGTGAAAAATGGGGCGGGCGGTCACCCGCCCCATCGTGACTTCACACCGGGATCAAATAGGCTCTTATGCAATCTAGGTGTGGCTCAAAGATCTGCTCCGCCATGCCAAGCGTGCTCCGAGACCACGGCGAAGGTCCCGTCCTGGCTGACCGACGCCGAGATGGTGCCATCGGCGTTGAGGGTGCCGCCCAAAGTCGTCCAGGTGCCGTCGACATTCTGGCGAACCAGATACGTATTGCCGCCGTTGGGCATGTAGCTCATCGTGAGCGTAAAGGGAGCAGTGGTCGTGGCACTGCCGACATCTTCCATCCCCCACAGGGTCAGGATGTCGGAAGCAAAGCCGGCGGTCTTGTCGGCCCAGCCGGTGTTGATGTCCTTGGTGACCACGACGGCTGGTCACGTCAGCTACTGTGCTGGCATTGGTGCCGCTCAGTTTCATGCTGGTGGTGTTGTAGCTATCCTTCACGACAGCAAGACTGGCACCCGAGGGGACCAGGAATTTCTTGCCATTAAGGCTGTAGCCGAAGGTTTCCTGCTTGACAAAGTGGAAAACGGGGGTGACGTTGAGCGTAGAGCCGGGGGTGCCGGGGAACGAGGCATCCGATTTGTAGTTGGTGGTTGAATCGGCGTAATAGTCAACCGTCACCCGCGGACCATCGATCGTGTAGATGTAGTAGCCGGGTCTGTAGGCATCCTGGGCAAGTGATGTCTCACGAGCTTTTTGTCCGAACCATGAGGCATCCGTGAGGGCCTTGGGAGTGTAGAACTTGCTGCTCAGAGAGGCACAAATCACCTCTTCGACCGCCGACTTGCCATCGGGGCTGGCCATCATGGAACGCTGGTCGATGTGGTCATGGCCGCAAATGTAGTATCCCACACCATTATTCTGCAGGCTGGCATAAAACGCGTTCTGCATGTCCGGATTCGCGTTGGTGTATCCGACGAACGGGCAATCCTGGTGGTTCTCGGCGATGAGAGGCTGGTGCGCAGGACAAACGCATGCATGCCTGCCTCGCGGCCGGCCAGTCGCGAGGTGATCCAAGACTGCTGCTCGCCGAAGGAATAGCCGTAGTAGTAACCGGCGGCGTCTACCCTCTTGCTGCCGGTGGCCCATTCGTCAAGGATGACAAAGCGCGCGTTGCCATAGTCAAACGAATAGCTCATGCCGTTCAGATCGCGGCTGACAAACGTCGGGCTGCTGAAGTCGACGGCGCCAAAGGTGTTGGCGAGGCCGCGCGTCTGGGGGTAGTTCGTCTGGAAATCGGCAATCCCGTAGTCTTTGGCGGTCAAAGCTATAGGTCTCATGGTTGCCGCGCATGGGGAAGAAGCCGATGCCGGCGTCGTACAGTTGCTGGGCGCCAACGGCGCGAATCGCCTCCGACGGAGTATTGCCGTCATCCGTCAAGTCGCCGACCTCGATGACGAACTTCACCTTCGCCAGGATCATCTGCTCGTTTACCTGATTGATGAAGGACAGCGGGACGGTGTCGGGGTTCTGCCCCGAGGGGTCCGCCGTGGTCCACTGCGTGTCCCCCATGACTCCGAAACTCCACTCTTCCGCGTGCGCGGGCATGGCCCATGCCGCGAGCGCGATCGTGATTGTGATTGTGACAAGCCCAATTCTGTTGACCAATTTACGCATAAACATGCGCTCCTTTCTCCAGAAACAATAATCCCCTTCTTTTTGCTCCCGTTCTTCCCTGGAACCTCACGGTGTCCTCTGCGTCGTCCTGCACCTGTCCCGTGGCAAGCCCATACCGGGTCTGTGCCCACGAGGGATTACCTCCTTTCTTCCTTGTTCCAGGCTGATACCCCACCAGGAGAGCGCACCCTCCCCGCGTGCGCTCCGGCAGGGAATATGGAAGGAGAACTATTGAGCGGCCACAAACAAGCCGATAGAATGGAGACACGTCAGGTGCCCCACAGGGCACTCTGGCGCGGTCTGGGTGGGCCGGCAGCGACCGCCAAAGTAGCTCGCCGGCTCACCTGCCTTGTCTGTAACAGACTCGTTTACCTCGTTCCATCCGCCGCACACGGCCTGTATCGTGCGGGCGGCCTTTGGTGTTCGGTGTTACACATCTACCTCCTTCACTCCGAGGGTGAGCCGTGGGGCTTCACGTAAGCCACACTCCGCTGCACCCAGCGAGACTTGGACAAGTCGGGAACGACCCCAAGCTGCGGGATTCGGGACCGCGTCACTAATCGTGGACACCGGTTCACCTTCTCCCCCATCTCCTGGCGTCATATTCGTTCCCTGCCGATACCCTATAGGCCAAGCTCGATGGGCAGATGGGAGTTGACACACCCTATCCTCTTTTCGTATAATGCAAATGGTCACTGGGGGCGCAATAAAGCACCCTCGTCCGACCAAGGTGGGCCAGCACGTGCTTTCCACGGCAGTTTGCTGGCTCACTCTTTTTTCGTTGCCCTATCCAGGGCGGATGGCGGTCCCCCACATCCTTTCACGCTGGGGGCCTCTTGCCCTCACATCCTTTTGTTCGTCTTGGCTCCAACTCACCAGCGCCGATAGCTCTGACCTCTTTCAGCGTTGGTGGAGTCCTTGTAGCACATGTGCGTTAGCGGCGCATTGCCGCATGGATAAATCTCCGTTAAACTCGACGGGTAGTTGTGGCCGCTATCGGCCCGATCCGACTTGGCAGGACGACGAGTGCCCTGTTCGAAGAGCCGCCGATGTCCCACCCTGGAGCGCTGCTCAGCGCACGGAACGTTCAGGAATTCGTAGGGGGACCCGACCGGGAATGGCCCGGAGAATCGATACCAACGCACGCGCCAGGCGCCAGCGCCGTGGAGCAGACTGAGGGTCAGGCAGAAGACGGGGAGGACAACGGGAGGCGATTCTCTTATTCAGCGAAGAGTCAATGACGATCGTTCCGCGTTCTGGGGGAGGCTCTGGGCGTCACCCAGGAAGGCCGTCATTCTGGCCGGGTCAATGTCGAAGTCCTTGTGTTGCTCGAAACCAAGGTACGTGAGCTCGTGCGCAATGTCCGTGGTGGCCCCAAAGTTGTGACTGTGTTCCAAGGCCTCGTGCGCGGTCCGGCCGCTCCAATGCTCCTGCAACACGGCCAGAATCCTCCCCTTCGTATGGTCTACGATCCGCCACATCATGGTCTCACCGGCTTCAACATAAGAGATAACTACGGTCCGACTATTGTGCGTGCTCCAATTCGGCCCAACCGACCGGCGTCAGGCCGTCATCCTCCTCGGCAGGCGCCTGCATCTGTTCCAACAGGCGCGTCAGCAGGCGGGCATGCTCCTGCTCTTCACAGATTACGTTGTCGATCATCATGCGGCCATCCGGGCTACGGGCGAACTCCTTCAAACCGTGATAGAAGATGAGGAGGCCCTGCGACCGGCGCAGGGCGTCGTGGAGGATCTGCTCCTGTGTCTCGTGTCCGGTGAGCCGTTCGTGACCGTTCGGGTCGGTGCCGTACCCGGTGAGCCCCGCCATCGTCCAAGGATGGGAGAGGACATAGTTGCTGGGATCGAAGACGCCGAAGTCCCCGGTTCGCTCGGAGTACTGGTGCCGGAGGCGTCGCCACATCTCCTGATGCTTGGTATGCCAGGCGGCCAGACTGCAGTAGATGCTGCGCCGTTCCTGGTCGGCGCACCGCTCCGCTGCTTGCAGGCAGAACCGAGCCGCTTTGGTCTGTACTTCCTCCGCGATCTGCAGAATCTCGAAAACGTTGAATTGCGTATCCATTGTGCACCTTCCGCAAGTTCTGGTTCCTTCACGCATCAATGGCTCCCTGTGCCCCTGTCAGGCATTGCTTTCCTCGACTCGATACCAAACTACCACGGAGAAGGGGCCAAGGGTCATCGCATGCTCTGCAACGAACAACACGTTATCGACCCCGATCTCGTTCATAAATGCTTCGGCGTTCGCGCGAATCCGTTCGCGGCTGGCCCGCAAACCGCCGGTCACGATCACCGGCCCAACGAACGTCTTGTGTCGTACTTTCTTCATGGCGGTGCTACTCCTGACCCCATCCGTGCTCCTGCCCCTGGCGTTTCGCAAGGCGCCAATACGCTCTGAGCTTACCGAATCATACGAGGCGATTGCTAAAGCCACGTTAGAGCGGCATTAGTTTTCGATGAATCGTCAACGGACGTTTTGCCTGCCCACGGACGCAGGCATTCCGGCAACCGGATTTCCGAATACAGATCTCCCTCTTTTTCTGAGATTCTTTTTAGCCTCGTGGGAATCCTGTAAGAGCGACAACTCCAAAGGGTTACAGACGCTGCGCCGCGCCGGGGCTCCGGAGAATCTCGCCTCGATGGCAGAGACACGCTTGACAGATCGTTCGCGGGAGGTAGACTCCCCGCAGTGGACTGCGGCTACGGACCCGCAGATCAGCCCTCTCGATTTCGACAGTTTTGGCGGTGTACGGAGGTGCTTTCGCATGCATGTGGTTACTCTCACCAGAAGCCGGACGGCTCTTCCAGAAATCTACGGCCGGGTGTCTTTTGACGGGAATCGCGTCCGGTTTTACGGCTTGACGTGCGTCTTTTGCCGGCACCTCGAACGGGGTATCGTGGGACAGCACAACCGCGTGTACGTGCCGGCGGACGGCATGGACTTCTTGCGCAATTTGCAATACCACTTCGCCGACGACACGTTGCGGGCCAGCGACGTGGTGGAAGTCTGACGTCCTGCGCCACCCGCCGGGGCATTCTCCGTCAATGGGCGGCGGTCACGTCCTCCGGTTTGACACGAGTCAAGGGACGGAAACGGTAGCTCGCCTGCTCCGCGGCACGGACCGCCGCAACGACATCTTCATAGAATCTTCTCTTGCGCACGGATTCGTTCGCCCTTTTGGGGCACGGCCCGATACTTCCCTTCCGGCAGCAGTTCCCGTGCTTGGACGTTATCCGCAAAGTACATCTCGAGGATGCGCAGCAGGCGCTGACGCAGGGCGGCATCCCGAACCGGAAAGAGAATCTCGAGCCGATGGTCCAGGTTCCGCTTCATCCAGTCGGCGCTGCCCAGGTAGATTTCCTCATGCCCGCCGTTGGCAAAGTAGATAGATCCGGGCATGTTCGAGAAAGCGATCCACAATCGAGCGCACCTGAATCGTCTCCGACAGACCCGGGACGCCCGGGCGCAGACAACAGATCCCGCGGACGTTCAACAGGATTTTGACGCCGGCCTGGCTGGCTCGGTACAGGGCCTGGCACATGCCTTTGTCCTCCAGGGCATTGAGCTTCGCCATGATCAGGCCCGGACGCTCCGGCGTCGAGACCTGAATTTCCCGCTCGATCAGGTCCACGAAACGCTTGCGCAGGTCCGTCGGCGCGATCACCAATTGCTGCCACTCGACGGCTTCGGAGAGCCCCGTCAGCAAGTTGAAGAACGCCGCGACATCGGCGGCCAGCTCATCGTCACACGTCATCAACCCCAGGTCGGAGTACTGCTTCGCCGTCTTCTCGTTGTAGTTGCCCGTGGGCAGGTGCACGTACCGGCGAATCCGCCCCGCTTCCCGGCGAATGACCAGCAGCGCCTTGGCGTGGGTCTTGAAGCCGGCGATCCCGTAGATGACGTGACAGCCGGCATCCTCCAGCCGCCGGGCCCAGTTGACGTTCTTGGCTTCGTCGAACCGCGCCCGCAGCTCCACCAGGACCGTGACCTCCTTGCCGTTCTCGGCGGCCCGGGCCAGACTCTGCACGATCGGCGAATCGGCGGTGGGACGATAGAGCGTCTGCTTGAGGGCGAGGACCTGCGGATCGTCCGCCGCCCGCGCCACCATCTGGATGACGGGGTCGAACTTCTCGTACGGATGGAACAGGAGCACATCATGGTCCTGGATCGCGGCCCAGAGATCCTCCTCCCCCAGGAGGTCGCGCGGCGTCTGCGGCGGCCAGTCGGGGACCCGGAGCCCCTGGAGCGGTTGCATCTCCATGATCTGCAAGAGACTGCGGGCGTCGAGCAGACCGTCGATTTCGTAGATGTGCTCGTCCCGCAGCGCCAGCATCGTAGTCAGCCACCGCACGATGTAGGGGTCCGGATGGGCACTGATCTCCAGCCGCACCGCGACTGCGCCGCCGGCGCGAGATCACGGCATCCTGGACCGCGCTGAGGAGATCCGCCGCCTCGTCGTCCTGGACCGCCACGTCGGCATCCCGCGTAATACGAAAGACGGCGTGCCCGCGAATCTCTCGGCCGCCGAACATCGTCTTGGCATTGTCCAGGATCACCTCTTCCAAAGGCGCGACGTAGGTCCCCTGGTCCGTGGGGATATTCACGAAGCGGTTGAACGCGACCGGCACGGGAATCACCACCAGTTTCTGCGCGGACTGGCCGGCTTTCGAGGTGTCCACCAGCAGCGCCACGCACAATTGCAGGCCGGGGAGCAAAGGGCAGGTGCTCAATTCTTCGACACCCAGGGGTGTCAGGACCGGCAGCCACCTCCTTCGTGAAGAATTTCGCCAGGAATTGACGTTGCAGCGGGGTCCAGTCCTCCGGGAAGACGAGATGAAAATCGTGCCCCGCCAACCGTTGCAGGGCATCGTGGATGGCAGCTGTTTGCCGAGCGACCATCTGCCGCACCTTGCCGGCGATCAAGAAGAGCTGCTGCGACGGCGTCAAGCCGCTCGGGTCGCGCTTCCGCACGCCGGCGGCCTTCTGCTGTTTCAGACCGGCCACGCGAATCATGAAGTACTCGTCGAGGTTCGAGCTGACGATCGCGAGGAACTTCAGTCGCTCCGCCAGCGGCAACGACTCGCACTGCCCCTCCTGCGAGCACGCGGTCGTTGAACTCCAGCCAGCTCAACTCCCGATTGAGGAATCGATTCGCGGAATCCGAGTCGTTCTGAGCCATGATCAAGCTGTCCTCCTCCAGGTCACATCCAACCCATAGATGTCCTGAAACATATCCGCTTTCTCCGCCAGGGACCGCCGTTCGAGGATCAGATCCAGACCGGCCGGCACCGAGATCACGAAACCATTGTTTTGTCGATCCGGCACCGAAAGTCCCGGATCGACTGGGTCCGGCTGACGTCGAGAGCGTCCGCCACCCGCAAGCAGGGCCGCCAGCTTGTTGACGATCATGCGGGCTTCCCGCGACATGCTCATGTAATCCGTATGGGAAGGTTTCGGACGGCTGTGGCGATGATAGCGCGCCACGTTGGCCACGATGACCAGCTCATCCTGCGTCAACCCGAGGATCTCCGCATTGGCGATCAGGTAATAGCTGTGCTTATGGTGGGCCCGGCTGGAGACGAAGGTCCCGATCTCATGGAGCAGCGCGGCCACCTCCAACAGCAGACGGTGACGGTCGCTGAGACGATGCTCCGCGGCCAGCTCGTCGAAGAGGCGTACGGCCACCATGCGGGTATGCTCCGCATGGGCCAGATCGGTGCGGTATTTCTGCCCGACGGCCTGGCGCGGACTGGATGACCTCCTTGTACGAGATGCGCCGCCTCATGACCCGGGGCACTGTCCACCAAGTCCCAGAGAATGCCGTCCCGCATGGAGACCTCCGTGACGATCATCTCTTTCGCCCCCGTCGCCTTGAGCAGCGATTGAAAGACCAGCAGGGCCGGCGTGATCGTTTCCGCCTCGACAAAGGGCAGGTGATGGGTCCGGGCCAGCTCATCGGCCGTGCAACTGCCGCACGTGCCGACCAACCCCTCCAGGGCCTCCCGGGACACGGTGCGCAGATTCGTCCCCTCGACGGGCTGGCCCACTTGGGCGGCCGCCCAGCGGGCGTCGCCGCCGACCGCCATGAAGACCTGGACGCTCTTGAGCGGCAGAGTGCCTTTGAGGGTCGAGACGGCGCTGGCGATCTGCCGCTTGATCAGCCGGGTCGCCTGGCCGGCGGTCTCCGTGCTGGTCGAAAGCATCTCCTGCATCCGGATCGACCCCGTGGGCAGGCTCTGCGAGGCGGCGATCTCGCCCTCGTGCAGCAGATTCATGATCGTGCTGCCGCCGCCCACTTCGACGACCAGGGCGTCTCCCGCCTGCAGGAACTTCTCCCCCACCGCCCGGCGCACGGCCGAAACGGTCAAGCGGCCTTCCTCCGCCACGCTGATGACGGAGACCTCGATGCCCGTAGCCATCAGGATGCGATCGACGAACGTATCGGCGTTCGCCGCCTCGCGCACGGCCGAAGTGGCCACGGCGCGGGTGCGGCTGACGCCGTAGGTGTTCAGCACGTGCCGGTAGTCCCGCAGGATGGCAATGGCGCTGCGCATGGTCTCCGCGCGGAGCTGGCCGGTCCGGAACGTATCCTGTCCCAGGCGGACGGCTCGCTGCAGTCTCTCCAGGACCTCCAGCTTGCCCTCCGGCAGAAGCTGGGCCATCACCATCCGGATGGCGTTCGAGCCGATGTCGATGACGGCCAGTATCTCCGGAACTCCCGGAGCCGCCTTGATTTCGTCTGCAGTCGCCATCATCGCGCCGCCTGCGTCTTCACGAGAACCTTCACCACGCAGCGTCGCTCGAAAACACTCTCCAGCAGATCGGCCTTCTCCTCGGCGGCGGCCATCTCCTCGTCGGCCGGCCCGTTCGTCTCACACACTATCCCGATCTCGCGGCTCGATACCTCGCACGTGACCCGGCGAATCACGTTCGTGTGGCTGCGGTCCAGTCCATCCGCCACCCGCAGGATTCCCGCCAGTACGCGTACCCGCTGCTGATCCTCTCGGCTCAGACGGCTGAAGTACTTGTGCCGGTCGTTCGGCATCGGCCCGCCGATGGTAGCGGGCGATCAATCCCGACGATCCGCGCTTCCGGCGTCGAAGGGCAGGCTGGGTTCGGCGAGGATCAGCCGAAGCGAGGTCTTGTGATGCCCCTGCCGGCCCTCGATCCAGCCGATGTCGTGCAGCAACGCGCCGTATTGCAGCCACAGCCTCTCCTGCGGTCCCAGGCCGAAGATCTGGAGCTGATCGAAGATGGCCAGGGCCAGGTCGGTCACCTGGTACGCGTGCCGCGGCTCGTAGTCGCAGCGCCGCGCAAGGGCCAGGACCGCGTCGAGCGCGGAGGGCTGATCGTCCCGCGTCCGTTGGTTGCGCGGCTCGTTTCGGTCGTCAGCCAGACGTCGGACGTGACGCGAGCTTCGCAACCGTCCTGCACTGGACGATCCCTCGCCGGAGCTGGTCGAGTACTGCGCCCTGGCGAAAGACATCCGCAAAGCTGTCCGGCAGACCCGCCGCCCGAACCGCCCGGACCACGCGCTCGATGTCGTACGCCACCCGCCGCTGGTCCACCTTCAACTCGCCGCCGGCGAACTCCAACAGGGCATAGGAGGCCCGCCAGTCCCCGCCTTCGGGGCGTCCCACGCTGCCGGGATTGACGAACCACGTCCCTTGACCTTTTGACAAACGCCTCATGCGAGTGCCCGCAGGCGATCAGGTCCACCTGCGCGGCGGCGGCCAACTCTTCGAACCGCGTTTCGGGCGTGCTGGAGCCGAGATGCTCGTCGATGGAGTCCGGGCTGCCGTGGACCAGCAGGGCCGTGAAGCCGCCGACTTGAATCTTGGCCTGCTGCGGCAGCGACTCCAGATAGGCTCTCGTCTCTTGCGAGAGATGCTCATAGTTCCATTGAAAGGCCACGTATTTCTCCGGCGTCTTCTGGCGTTTCCCAGTTCTCCTGTTTCTGCGCGAAAGCTGAGCACCTTCAAATCGTAATTCCCGATGATGCTTACGGCCCGGGCCTCGCGCAGCTTCTGCACAACCTCATTGGGAAACGGCGCATAGCCCAGGAAATCCCCGCCGTACCACAGCTCCTCGGCGCCGCTGCCGGCAACGTCGTCCAGAGACGGCCTCCAGAGCGGGCAGATTGCCGTGCACATCACTGAGCAGGGCGATTTTCTTCGTTTTCTTCTTTTCCGGCATCGGTTCGCACGTCCTGTCGATTCTAATATGTCCTCCAGAGTACTCCAGAAGTGCTCCGCGTCGAGCCCTTCCCAGTATTCCAGCAACTTCGCCGAAGACCTGACGCCGATGCCTGGCGCGATCTTCGCGCACGAGCAGCAAGCCGGGCTTGAGACGATGGAACGGCCGGTCGTATGACCGAAATACTTGACCGTCGCCGCCGCTCCTGCTCCAGGAATTCGTCGATGTTCTGGACCCACACGTCGCAATCATGGACGTCCCCCAGCAGGGATTGCACCTGCTTGCACGCGGCTGATGAAGTCGCCAAACGCCCCTCGTACACGCGGTCGGAAATCTCCAGCGTGTAGCGCAGCTTCTTGGCGGCAATCCGCATTAGGTGATGACCGCGGCGTCTTTGGGATCGTCCAGCGACCGGCGCACAGGCCATCAAGTCCTCTTTCTCGGTCACGAATGTGGGCACGCGTCGCCTGCACGACAAACGGACTGGACAGCGGCGTGTCGTGGCTTCGGAGGATAAATAGGGCCTTTTCCATCTCGCCGTACATTTCCGCCAAGAGTGTCGGCCTTCTCCAGCTTGTCGAGCGTGGCAACGACCTCCGCTTGCAGAGCTTCCCGGCCCTGCCGCAGCCGCAGCAACAGCCGCTCGACGCCCGGCCGATTCTTCTTGTCTTTCTCCTCCAGGGCCGCGAGAAACTCCTTCGACGAACTCGATCTGAACGTCCTTGTCGCGTGCCGCTCCCAACTCCCGCGTCAGCTTCTTGATCCGCTTGGGCCACTTGGCGGCTTTCTTGGTCTCGAAGCAATCGGCGAACATGCTCAGGGCCGCCCGCACCCGCCGGGAAGCGACGCGCGCCTGATGGACCGGCTCCCGATGTCTTCGTTGGACCGTACCCCGTGCAGCTCGCGCATGAGGATCTCAAGCTGCTCCCGCAAGTACTGGCAGGCCAGAAACTGGTAACTGGGATCGACAGCAATCATGTGTGCGGCACGACTCCAAGCAGGACGGGGCCTCTCAATGTGATCGACGGCTCCTGAAGACCCTCGCGCGGCTACGACTATTTACGAGGTGGCGCAACGCCGGTTCTTACTTCGACGGGGCAGGCCGCGCTCAGTTCGCCTCAGCATAGGCCAGCCCGAAGTCGAGGTCAAGGACCGGACGAGAATGTTGGGGAACAACCGCCGTGTGCAGAACCGTTGCTTTTGGAAAACGCGTTCGAAAAGGTCGGCCTTGCTCAAGGCCGAACCAGTGTTCAGAGGCTCCCGGCTGACGAGATAGAGGTGCACCCGCCGCCGGATCTCACATTGCAGACCGCTCACCAGATCACAGTGCCCTTTGTCGAGCCCATCCGCCAGACGCAGCAGCGCGGCCAGTTTCTTGACGTAACGCCGGCCCTCGCCGTCCAAGTCCTCGAAGTACTTGTGGTCGTTTTGCGGCAGCGGTCCGCGATGATAGCGAGCGACCAAGCCGATGATCACGCGCTCCTCGCTCCGGAAGGGAAGCTGGGAGGAACGAACGATGATCTCCTGCGCCAGTTTGTGATGCTCTTTCGGGTCCCGGGCCTTGCCCACATCGTGCAGCAGCGCGGCGGCCCGGAGCCAAATTCGCTCCGTATTGCCCATGCCGTGCAGCGGCTGAAGCTCGTCAAACAAGACGCAAGGCAATTCTCGTAACCTGAAGCGCGTGATTCCTTTCGAAGCCGTACGCTTCGCCGACCCCGATGATGGCGTTGATGATCCCAGTGCCTCTCAAGCTACCTCTTTCGCATCTTCAGTTCTTGCCACCGGCTGGTACGCATTACTACTATATCGGAAGAACAGGCAAGGGGCCTTTATTCCTATTTATTCCTATCGGCTTTTCTTTTCCTTGCCATCGTTCCTTTCGCGCGGCCAGCCCCATCATCACCTCCTTCCCTCCCGTACGGCGGCCCATGGGTATAATACCCTGGTCCGCAGCACTTTCCTAAATCATTACCGTGCTGCCATTTATGACAAGTTAGATCTGTGTTAGTATTCCATTAAAATGAGTTCGGGTGCGGATGAAAGGCCGAACGATGAAGCTCAGCGAACGATTCAAGGTGCCGCCGGGCCGCAAAGTCCGGCTCGCGCAGTGGGACCCGGACGATACTGCCGGCTTTGCGGACAAGCACTCTGTCGAGAGCAAAGTGCAGAAGAACCTCACGCGTCTCTCCGAGCTCGAGTACATTCTGTACGCCGAGAACAAGCCCTCTATTCTGATCATCCTGCAGGCCATGGACGCCGGCGGGAAAGACGGGACGATCCGGCACGTTACGGGCGCCCTGAACCCGCAAAGCTGCACGGTCATTCCCTTCAAGAAGCCCTGCGACCACGAGCTGGCGCACGATTTCCTCTGGCGGATTCACCAGGAAGCCCCGCGCAAAGGCGAGATCCGCATCTTCAACCGCTCGCACTACGAGGATGTCCTGATCGTGCGCGTCCACAACCTGGTGCCCAAGTCGGTCTGGTCGCAGCGCTACGACCAGATCAACGCCTTCGAGCAGATCCTGGCCTGGCAACGATACGCACATCCTGAAGTTCTACCTCCACATCAGCCAAGAGGAGCAACTGGAGCGGCTCCGGGCCCGGCTGAAGGACCCGACCAAGCAGTGGAAGATCGATCCGGCCGATTTCGAAGAGCGGAAGTACTGGGACGACTACATGCGGGCCTATGAAGACGTCTTCAGCAAGTGCAGCACGCCGCATGCCCCCTGGTACATCATTCCCGCCAACAAGAAGTGGTTCCGCAACTTCGCCATCTCGCAAATCCTCGTGGAATATCTCTCCGGCTCTCGGCATGAAATTCCCCGAGCCAACGGCCGACCTGTCCAAGATCAGGTTCAAGTAGCAGCCCTACCCCCGCGAAAGCCCACGCCGGTGAGACGGCCCATCTGCGTTCCCTCATCAAGTCAATCAGCGGGTTATGGCAACAGTGTCCGATAGCGATCGGCAATCGGCTTCGCTCCATCGACACATGGGTCTGCGCAGGGCTCCCAGCAAGCCGGGCGGCGAACGGGCAGGACCACATCGCCGCTTTTGATCTTGGCCAACTCCAGCAGCAAGGGGCGGTAGGACTCGACCAGAGCCCAGTAGCTGTGCGGCTTGGCACGATCTCCACGGTGAGAAGTCAGAGATGCCTTATTTGTCTCCCGAAACTGGCGATGGATACTACAACCACCAGCCGAGGAGCGTGCCAGGGAAGCGAGAGAGTTACTGGAGAAGACTGTCGAGGATGAATACCATCAGCGGCTGACCGTGGCGCGGGTAGCATAATATTGCCCAGTGTGCTTGTGGTAAGACACCGGATTAGATACCGGTCTGCTTCTCGGCAGCACACACCCCCAAATCATCAGCAGAGGTGCAGTGACAAGTGTAGCATTGTATCTGCCGAGGTGGCTGACACGGGGGTGATTCTCGCATAACTTCTTGATTCTGCGAGACTTAGAGGTAATGGGCGGTAGAGGAGTTGAACCTCTGACCTCGTGCGTGTCGAGCACGCGCTCTATCCATCTGAGCTAACCGCCCCTGGCCATAAGCTTGCCATAGTATCGCCGGTCAACGGCAGGAAATCAAGAGATTTTGTGGAAGTGTGGAAAAGATCGGCCCGCGTGGCACGGTTGGCCCGGATCGAGTCCGGGTCAGCTCGCCCTGCGAAGGCAGACGTTGGCTCGATCATCAGGCGAAGTTGACCGCCGCCGCGCGGACAGCCACCCGGCGGATACCGGGCCGCCAGTTAGAGGTCAGCGCCGGATCACGGCGGCTGCGGCGAGCGTGCGCTGGAAACGGCCGCTCTGGACGGTCAGCGAAATCTGCACGGCCTTGCAGTCCGTCCCGTCTCGGTGGGGGTCTTCGTGAAAGTGGCGGCGGTCACGTTGTCGCAGAGTTTATAGGACTGGCCGGTGGCGTTCATCGTCGACATACAGGCCTTTTGGTCGCTCTGCCAATTGTACGTGACGATTCGCGTTGGCCGCCGTAAAGAAACTGCACTGATTGCTCGGCGGACGTCGGCTGGACCGCATGGCCCGTCGCGAAGCTCGCTGGTCATCCGCGTCAAGGCCTGCCGGGCGTTGTTCATGGTCCAGAACATGTCCTCGTTTTCCCGATAGTTGGTCACGGAGGCGTCGAAAGCCACCGCCACCGCGGCCAGCAGGACGGCCGAAATGGCTAGGGCGAGGAGGCACTCGACGATCGTGAAGCCGCGAACGCAAGTATGATTTGTGATTTTTGATTGTTGATTCTTCATTCTTGCCTCTGGCTGGAGGAAGTTGCGTGCGAACATCCGACTTCAAGAATCACACTTCCCACTTACCTCTCAGTACCGGGCCCGAATCCAGCTGGCCGAGCTGATCGGCTGTGCGTTTTTCAGGATGGTTACCGTGATCCGCGCGAAATTGCTGGCGGAGTTGTCCGCCCAGGTCTGGTCGAAATTCGCCGGGTTCACTTTCTGCACGGTGACCTGCTGCCGGAAGGCGGCCAGATCGGGCAGCGTGGTCCGCTGGGCATTGATAGGCGCCCCGAGAGTGGAACTATCAAAACCATCGAAATCATCCACATCGTCATAGGCCGCCACGTTCGTCTCGCCGCTTTCCGGACCCAGCGTCGTCCAGTTGGTCACGGTGGGGTCCACCAGCGGCAGCATCATGGTCAGCTCGCGAATCTGCTCGGTCAGGAATTCGGCGGTGGACAGGTCCGCTCCCGTGACGTTGGCCATGGAGAACGAGCCGTTGCGCCGCCACCAGCGCCGCGATGGACAAGCCGACCAGGAGGGTCGCGACCAGAACCTCGATCAGCGAGAAGCCGCTCGCTCGGAGTTTCGATGTTTGATGTTTGATGTTTGATTTTTCATACCTGGATTCCTGGTGGGAGGAACTGCCGCCTGACTTCTCACTTCAAACATCAACTTCACACTTCACACTTCCCTTACTTGCCCGTGACCAGGCTCGACATCTTGAAGATCGGCAGAATGATGCTCATGGCGATGAAGCCCACCAGGCATCCCATGCACACGATCATGATCGGCTCGATCATGGACGTCACCGTCTTGATCACGGTCTTGAGCTCGCGGCCGTAGAAGGCGGAGACATCCCGCAGGACGTCGGCCATGTTGCCCGAATCCTCGCCGCTGCGAATCATCTGGACGACGCTGCTGGGCATCAGATTGCAGCGGGCCAGCGCCGCCGCGATCTTCTTGCCCTGGCGCACCTCCTCGTAGACGCTCAGCCACATGTCCTTGTAGAGCACGTTGCCGGAGATGTGGGCGGTGATGGAGATCGTGTTGAGAATGGGGACGCCCGCCCGCGTCAGCACGCCCATCGTGTGCAGGCCCCGGGTGATGTAGAGGCTGCGGCACAGCGTCCGGATCAGCGGCAGAACCAGCTTCGTCTGGTCCCACCACAGGCGTCCGACGGTCGTATTGATGAAGTAGTGGAAGCCCCAGAGACCGGCGCCCACCGCCGGGAGGATCGCGTACCACCAGTGCCGCAGAAAGGCGCTGGTCGCCATGAGCATCACCGTCGGCAGCGGCAGCAGGTTCTCCTTGCCGCGAAAGATCAGCGTGAAGCGCGGCAGCACGAAGCACAGCAGGAACACCGTCACGCAGACCGCCATCGTGGCGATGATGATCGGATAGACCATCGCGCCCTTGACCTGGGAGCGGGTTTCCGCTTCCTGGTCCAGGTACTCGGCCAGCTTCTGCAGCATGTCGCTCAGCGAGCCGGAGGCTTCGGCCGCCGCCACCATGTTGATGTACAGATTGCTGAAGAGCTGCGGATGCTCGGCCAGGGCCTGGGAGAAGCTGTTGCCTTCCTCGATCCGCATCTTCAGGTCGAGAATCACGGCCTTGAACTTCGCGTTGTCGCTGCTGCGTGCCGATGCCTTCGAGAGCATCCTGCAGGCTGATGCCGGCGCGAATCATGACGGCCAGTTGGCTGGTGAAGTGCATGATGTCCTTGCGGCCGGGGCCGAATTCCAGGCGGAATCCGCGCATCTTGCTCATCACCGAGCCGTCCGTGGTCTCCGTCGACCCGTAGCGGCGCGGGCTTTCCCCGGAACTGCGATGACCGGCCCCCTGCCGGGGCTCCAATACGGCGGTTCCCTCATTGCTTTGCATTGTCTGTGTTGCCATGTGCACCCTCCGTCACTTGGCGGCGCCGACCGCCGCCCGCGACGCGTCGTTGACCTTCCCGGCGGCCACCAGGGTCTTCTCCATCTTCCCCGGATTGCTGGACCGCACGATCGCCTCATCGCGGTCGATGAAGCCCTTGAAGTACATCTCGGCGATGCTGTTGTCCATGCTCTGCATGCCCATGCCGCCGGGAGGTCTCGATGATGTTCGGAATCTCGTAAATCCGGTTCTCGCGGATGCAGTTGCGGGTGGCCGAGGTGCACAGGAGGATTTCCGTGCAGGGCACCATTCCCGGCTGGTCGACCCGCTTGAACAGGGTCTGGGAGATCACCGCCTGCAGCGTGTTCGCCAGCATGGTCCGGATCTGGTTCTGCTGGCCCGAAGGATAGATATCGATGATGCGCTCGATGCTCTGCGGGGCGTTGATCGTGTGCAGCGTGCTGAGCACCAGGTGGCCCGTCTCGGCCGCCGTGATCGTGAAGCTCGTCGTCTCCAGGTCGCGCATTTCGCCGACCATGATGATGTCGGGGTCCTGCCGCAACGCGTGCCGCAGGCCGGAGGCGAAATTCGGGCAATCGGAGCCGATTTCCCGCTGCTCGATCATGCACCGCTCGTTCTCGAACAGGTACTCGATCGGGGTCCTCCAGCGTGATGATGCGCTTGCCGTACCGCGAGTTGATCAGCCCGATCATCGCGGCCAGCGTCGTGCTTTTGCCCGAGCCGGTGTGGCCCGTCACGAGCACCAGCCCGCGCGGCAGGTCCGTCAGCTCCTTGACGATCGGCGGCAGGTGCAGGTCGTCGATCTTGGCCACCTCGTTCGGAATCACGCGGAACGAGAACGCGATCGAGTCCCGCTGCACGTGGGCGTTGACGCGGAACCGGTGCCCGCTGGCCACCTGCGTGGAGAAGTCCAGGTCCCGCGTTCTCGTCGAATTTCTGCATCCGCTCCGGCCCCACCATCGCCAGCAGCATGGCCCGCGCATCCTGGTTGGTCACCGGGCGGGCAATCCATGTCGATCAGCTCCGTGTCCTTGCGCAGGACCGGGGGCAGGCCCACGTTGATGTGCACGTCGCTGGCCTTGTTCTCGATGGCCGCCGCCAAGATCGCCTTGATATCAATCATAGCCTACGTGTCCTGCCTTCCGTTCACCATCCTCGCAGTCCCGCGACCGGGTCAGATTGCTTCACGCTCGCAATGACATACGCTGTCTGTCTTGCGAGCGACGAAGCAATCTCACGCACGGCGAGAAACGTCTCATTCGATTCTCACAAACTCCTCGTCTTCGCTCTTGCCATAGATCTCGGTGACCCGGAGGACCTCCTCGATCGTGGTGATTCCCTGGATCACCTTCTTGATGCCGTCGTCGAACAGGGTATCCCGGCCGCTGTCCCGGAAGGCGCGGCGCATGCTGCTCACGGAGGTATCCGTGTGAATCATGTCGCGGAACTTGTCGTCGATGACCAGCAGCTCGAAGATGCCGGCGCGGCCGACGTACCCGGAGCCGCGGCAGGCGTCGCAGCCGGCCCCGTGGACGATCTCGCTCGGCTTGCCGCCGGCCTTTTCAATGTACTTGCGCATGTGCTCGGGGACCTTGTAGGGCTCCTTGCACTTGGGGCAGATCCGCCGGACCAGCCGCTGGGCCACGGCCGCGTTCAGCGAGGCTGCGATCAAATACGGCTCGATGCCGATGTTGACCAGCCGCGTGACGCTGGTGGCCGCGTCGTTCGTGTGCAGCGTCGAGAGGACCAGGTGGCCCGTCAAGGCCGCCTGGACCGCGATGCGGGCGGTCTCATTGTCGCGGATTTCGCCGACCATGATGATGTCCGGGTCCTGGCGCAGCAGGCTGCGCAGGGCCGCCGCGAACGTCAGGCCGGTCTTCTCGTTGACCTGCACCTGGTTGCAGGTCTCCAGCTCGTATTCGATCGGGTCCTCGACGGTGGAGATGTTCATCCGCTGGCCGTCCATCTCGCTCAGCGCGGAGTACAGCGTGGTGCTCTTGCCCGATCCCGTCGGTCCGGTCACGAGGAGAATGCCGTGCGGCAGCTCCACCTGCTCCCGGAAGACCGTGCAGACGTCCGGCTCCATGCCGACGTGCTCGATGCCCCGCGTGATGGACTTGCTGTCGAGAATACGAACCACGGTCTTCTCGCCGTGGTTGGTGGGCAGGATCGAGATGCGCAAATCGATCGCCCGGCCCCCGACGATGGCGGAGACCTTGCCGTCCTGGGGCAGCCGCCGCTCGGAGATGTCCAGATTGGCCATGATCTTGATGCGGGAGACGATGGCCGGGTGCATCTTCTGCGGGGCCTGCATCACGTCGAAGAGAACGCCGTCGATGCGGTATCGGATTTTGGTGTCCTTTTCCTTGGGCTCGATGTGAATATCGCTGGCGCCCTCGTGCACGGCGTTGCTGATGAGGTAGTTGACGAACTTGATGACCGGCGACTGGCCGGCCATCTTCTCGAGGTCCTCGCTGACCTCATCCGTATCCTGCACGACCTCGACCTCGGTCAGGTCGCTGATGATGTCGTCCAGGACTTCCTCGGCCGGCTCCTCGTGGAGCGCCTCGCAGACCGCCGCGATATCCTCCGGCGGGCACACCCGGACGCGGACCTCCATCCCCGTCTGGCGCTTCACGTCTTCCAGGGCGAAGATGTTCGTCGGCTCGCTGGTCGCGACGAGCAGCGTATCGCCTTCGACCCCGACCGGGACGATGCTGCTGCGCTTGATGAAATCCGGCTCCAGCTTCTTGAAGGCCTGCTTGTCCACCTCCTCGGGCGTGAGGCGGCGGAATTCCAGGCCGTTGAGCTTCGCCTTGGCTTCGAGGATGTCGTTGGCCCCGACGAGCCCCTCTTTGAGCAGCCACGTCGTCGGGTCCGTGCCGGGCTTGCCGATCGACTCCCGGCGCAGCCGGCCGTATTGCTCGTCGGTGATCTTCCGCAGCTCCAGCAGAACGTCGGCGAGGTCGCGCACGTGCGTGCAGCTCGTCGGCTCCGGAGAGTACAGATCACACAGTCCCCGCACTTCCTCATCCTCCGCGTAGACCGGGACGGTGGGCGTCGGGTCCGGACCCATCCGTTTCGACTCCGACGAGGTCCTACCTTTGTCTTTGGGATGCGATAAGAAAGCGTAACATCATTCCGACAACTTCAGTACAACCTTCATTTCGTCCGTTGGCGACACTTCGGCGGCCGGGGTCCCCTTCGGCGTCCAGGCCAGCTCCACCGAGTTGCCGCCGATCTGGACGACCTTGAACCCTTCCATCGTGTCCCCCTGTCGTACAATCCGATCGTTGATCATGCAGCAGTCGCCCTGGTCGGAACGCATGATGCTCAGCAGCTTGAGCGTCTTGGCCTGCTGCTCCATCTGCTGGCGGCGCCAGCACCGCCTCCGCCTGCGGGTCCTCGACCGCGGCCCCCGCCTTGGCGTTCTTCGCGAACACCTTCCACCTCGAACGGGTTCTTCACCAGCTCGTTCACTTTCACCTGGACCACGTCCGAGAACTCGTAGAACTTCTTGACGATCTCGCCCATGCGGCCGGCCATCTCCGACCGCACGCCGGTGAGCCGGCTGATGGCGGCCTCGATCTTCGTCTGGTCCCCGGCGACCGGCGCGGCCGCGGCGGCTTGCGGCTGGCTGCGGCGAATCATGAACAGCAGACAGACCAGGCCGACGGCGACGAGCACGGCGACCAGCGTCGTGCTGCGGCGCAGGCTCTTGCTGTTGGCGGAGACGGTCAGATACTCCTGCGGCCCGGCGGGATCGGCGGGGGCGGCGCCCTCGGGACCCGCACCTGGGGCGGGACGCTCGGACGTGTTTTGCGGTTCCTGCTCACGCATGAAAGACAACATAAATCGACTCCATCACTGGGGACCCTAACGCGACGGCGTCGCGTTGGGGAACCCTTCTCGTCAGGCAGCCTTGTTCTGGAAGAAGATGCTTACGATGAATTCGGCCCCGATCTGTCCTTCGCCCTCCTTCTCCTTCTCCAGCTTGAGCTCCCGCAGCTTCATGATGCGCGGCAGCTTCTCCAGCTCCAGCAGGAACGAATAGAAGGAGGTGAAGTTGCCCACGAGCTTCATGTCCATCGGCTGTTCGATGTAGCCGCTGTTGTTCTTTTGCACCAGGGTCCGGATCGTCTTGGGCTTGAGGCCCTGCTTCTGGGCGATGACGGTCACTTGTTCCAGGACCTTGTGCACTTCGCTCGTGGGAGGCAGCTTGCTCTCAAAGAAGCGGACCGCTTCCTGGAGCTGCTCCATCTGTTTGTTGAGGTCGTCGGCCTTGGCCGTCGCCTGCTCGAATTCGGTCAATTTGGCCCGCTTGCCTTCCAGCTTCTGCTTGGCTTCCGCCAGCTTGCGATTGGCGGGCTTGATCATGCCCTGGTAGCCCAACGCCGCGACGCCGACCAACAGGACGAAGAATATTGCTTGTCTTATACCGCTCGTCATGGCCCATCCTCGCGCTAAAACTGATATATGGATTGCTCCGCCTTGGCGCGGATTTGATCGACGTCCTCCTTCGTCAGGTGGACTTCCCGGCTGAGCATGGCCGTGAGCTTGAACTGCCGGAACGTGGTGTCCTCGACCTTCTTTTCCTTCGACTCCACCAGGGCCACGTCGCCCAGCAGGAGGGAGTTGCCCAGGTGCTCGATGTAGGCGGCCACCTGCAGGTCGCTGGGCGCGAGCCCTTCGATCTCCATGCGCGTCTCCAGGGACCTCTCGGCGGAGAGCTTCCCGTCGAGCTCGCCGCCGCCCTTGTCCTGGGCCGCCTCATACTTGGTCTTGGCCGCCTTGTCCGCCGCCGCTTTCGGCGCTTCCTTTTGGATCATGTCGAGCCGCACCAAAGAGACGCCCGGCGGCAGATTGTTCGTGAGCGAGGCCAGCAGCACGCTGCGCGGCACCGGCTCGAGCAGCTCCGCCGTGGTCAGGGCCGTGCGCATCATCTCCTTGCGCTTGGTCTGCAGGTCCTCGAACTTCTTGATGGACTCCTCCATCTGGGCCATCTTGGCGTTCACCAGCGCTTCCTGCGCGCTGCAGGCCCGCTGGCGAATCCGGATCGCCACCGAAGAGCCGCCCAAGGCGGCCATGACGACCGAGAACAAGACCAGACACATCAGGTTGGCCCGGCGGGACTCATTGCTCTGGATGTAATCGTCTGGCACGAAGTTGATATTGGACATGGCACTGATCTCCGAAGTTGTCAGTTGACCGTTGTCGGTTGTCAGCAAGAGACACTGACAACTGTCAACTGAGAACTGTCCACTAACTGAGGCTCAGCCCGAAGGCCAGGGCCCAACTGGCCGTACCGTTGCGCCGCTCCAGGCCGAAGCGGTCCGGGTCCTTGATCTCGATGGCCGCCATGCAGTCCCCGATTTGGGCCTGGACCTCCAACTGCTTGGCGATGGCGCGGTAAACGTCCGCGTCCACGGCCAGTCCCGAGAGGAAGATCAAGCGCTCGATCTGCACGTTCTTGTACAGCGCCAGGCACTCGCGCCGGCCCGCCGTCAATTCCATCACGAGCCGGCCCACGGTCTGTTCCTCCTTGAGCAGCTTGGCGCCGATCGGCACGGAGCACGCGTACAGGGGATTCTTGTGCCGGCTGATCACCATGTTCGTGCAGTCCGGCTGGATGTCGAGCAGCAGGACGACGGCATCGAGGTCCGTCTTGCGGCGGCCGAAGAACCGGGCATAGCACTGGCGCCAGCGCCACCGGCCAGACGCCGATCGAATTGATCGCCAAGCCCGCCCGCTCGTAGATCGCCAGATGGTGATCGATCACGGTCCGCTCCGTCGCCAGCACGATCAGGTTGTCCTGCTCCGCCGGAATGTACTTGATCATCGTGTTCTTCTCGAGCGGCTCGAAGGGCAGCTTCTGCTTGACCTTGGCAAAGAGCGCATCTTCGATCTTGCCGTCGAATTTCTTCGGCCATTTCAGGTGGTCGATGAAGACCTCGTTGGCCGGCAGGGCCGCGACCACTTCCTTGCCCTTGAAATGCCCGTTCGCCGTCGCCTCCCGCATGACCTCGATCGCCCATCGTTGCCAGCGGGCCGTTCCCGGCGTGATATCGGCGGGACGGCTGACATACTGGCCGGCCATCAGATACGTCTCTTCCGTGCCGTTGGCCAATTGGGCCAGCTTCAGGCAATCGTTGCCCAAATCGACCCCGATGAGATATGACTGTTTCTTGCCGAATCCAAACATACGAGGCTAACCTACCCTAAGAAATGCTCCGCCTCGCTGAGATCGGGATGACGAGAGGCTCTGATCATTTCATACTACCCTTTGGCGTCCCTCGGGTTGACAACTGGCACGCCGCGAGTGACGCCAAGTAGAGTATATGAAGCGATTAGGGCGGGACCAAAAACCGGCCCGGGCATTCGCCGAAGCCGGGAAGGCGGAGTGGAATGATGGAATATTGGAACAATGGAACAACGGAATATCGGACCGTTCGGAACGTGGGATCATTTACCCATCATTCCACCATTCCAGTATTCCATCATTCCATTCCTCGGCCGTCCCCAGATTATACGGCGTTGCTCTCCCATTCCGGCTTGAGCCGGCGGCTCATCAGGTCCTCGATGGCCGTGCGCGACGGGCTTGCCTTCGAAGAGCACTTCGTAGACCGCCCGCGTGATGGGCATCTCGACCCCGTACCGCGTGGCGAGGGCCACGACCGATTTGCACGTGGAAACTCCCTCGACGACCGACTCGGTCGCCCCCAGGGCCGCCGCCACCGTCTGGCCGCGGCCGATCCGCTCGCCGAAGGAGCGGTTGCGGCCCTTGGGCGAAATGCACGTCGTCACCAGGTCCCCCAACCCCGTCAGACCGGCAAACGTCGATTCGCGGGCCCCCATGGCCAGACCCAGGCGCGTGATTTCCGCCAGACCGCGGGCGAGCAGGGCCGCCTTGGCGTTGTCGCCGGCGCCGACGCCGTCGATGATCCCCGCCGCGATGGCGATGACATTCTTCATGGCCCCGGCCAGCTCCACGCCGGTCAGGTCCGTATTCGTATAGACGCGCAGCCACGGGCAGGTGAACGTATACTGGACCTTCCGAGCGAGGGCCTCATCCTCCGCCGCCACGCAGGCGGTCGCCGGCAGCCGCCGGGCCAGCTCGTCCGCAATGGTCGGCCCGCTCAGGGCGGCTAAGGCGGTCTCCGGGCCGAGCACGTCCGAGATAATCTGCGTCGGCCGCAGCAGCGTGTCGTTCTCGATCCCCTTGGCCACGGAGACAATCGGCACGCCGCCCGGAACGTGTGGGGCCAGCCGGGTCCAGACTCCGCGCATGTACTGGCAGGGAACCGCGGAGACAATCAGCTCGGCGTCCACCATCGCACGATCGTCCCGAGGCTCGAACGCCAGCGACTCCGGCAGCCGATAGCCCGGCAGGAATTTCCAGTTCTCGCGCCGCCGCTCGATCTCGGCCAATTGTGCGGCGTCGTAGCCCCACATCCGCGTGATGACGCCCTTCTCACACAGCAGCATCGACAGCACGCTCCCCATGCCGCCATCGCCGATGATGACGACATTCCGATAACCGCCGGCCACTTCCTGATCTCTGGTTTTGGGTTGACGAGCTATGATCCTGACTCCTTTACCCGGGCGCCACGAAATCATAGATCATCCGTCATCGATTGTAAATCCCGCGGCCCCCCCGGTTCCCGCCGTATGCCCCTCCCGCCCCAGGCCTTGCTCACCAGTCCCTAAATGAGTTTTGACAAGCAAGATGGATAGTCGAGACTCTCTGGCTACGGGTGCCAGGTCTACGCCTCGTAGACATGCCTTACTCCCAGAATGGCTTGGGCGAGGCGCCGAGGGCTTGCGACCACGTGACGCCATCTTTGGCAAACTCCACCTTCTCAGAGTCGATCCCCAGAATCCGGACGCTGCCGATTCGATCCCCTACGCCGAGCACGCGGTCCACTCCTTCCACCATACAGAAATACCCGTCGGCCGGACAGTATCCCGACGGACACCACCATACCGAACTGCGCCGGACGCGACTCGCTTTGTCGCAGGTACTCCAAAAAGCCACGCACTTGCTCCTTCACGTCTTTTTCCCAGTTCATGATGGCGTCCCGCAACACCAGAGAACAAGCGGGGAAACTACCCAATCAAAGCGTTTCATGTCTGCACCCTCCCTGTAAATGACGTGTTCTCGTGCCCGAAATCTCCCCAGCAGCCGATCCCCTGCGGACCGGCAGCCGACGGCGCGCCACACGCTTCCGCCAGAGTCGAGGAACGCGGGTACATACGGCCCGCAGATCTCGCGGTGCGGCAAAAGCAGGGAATGAGGAATTACCTGGGATGGGTATGTAGGATGGGCTTTAGCCCATGCTGCTTGCGCTCGTTTGATAATCCGGCAAACGGTTGCGGTTGCGATGCTCGTTTCGGTTGCGTAAGGCGTCGAGCGGCGTGCATGCCGTTCAACGCAACCGTTCAACGAAACGAGCCGCGCAACCCTTTGACGATGGACGATGACCGCATGGGCTAAGGCCCATCCCACGACTGACCTGCTACCCTTGGACAATCTCCAGCGTGTCCGGGTGGAGGCGTTCGAGCTCGGGCAGTTGCTTCTGGCCCATGCGGACATCGAGGACGACCGTGCTGTCGCTGTACTGCTCGTTGACGATCTCGCCGTGGGCACGCAGGAAGCTCTGCACCTTGCCGTCGCAGAGGCGGCTGCTGACCCGGACCACGATCTCGCGGCCCTTGTACTGCTGGATGACTTTGCCACGAAGCTCGTCCAAGCCCAAGCCCGGTCTTCGCCGAGATGGCTACCGCCTCCGGACGGAGCGTCTGGAGCGTCTCCAGCGGCCCTACCTCCTTGATAGCATCGACTTTATTGAACAACTCGATCACGGGCTTGTCGCCGCAGCCGATCTCCGACAGGACCTGATTGACCGACTCGATCTGGCCCATCACTTCCGGGTTGGCCACGTCGATCACGTGCAAGAGCAGATCGGCATTGACCGCCTCCTCCAGCGTCGCTTTGAACGACTCCACAAGCTGGTGCGGCAGATTCCGCACGAACCCTACCGTATCGCTGAGCAGGATCTCGATGCCGCGGGCCGGCATCCATTTCCGCGTCCGCGTATCGAGCGTGGCGAAGAGCCGGTCTTCGGCCAGCACGCCGGCGTCGGTGAGGGCATTCAGGAGCGTGCTCTTGCCGGCGTTGGTGTAGCCCACAATGCAGATCTGGAAGAAATCCTTGCGGCCTTTGATCTCGCGGAGCTTGCGCAGATCGATCCCCGCCAGTTCATGCCGCAACTCATTGATGCGTTTGCTGACCAGCCGGCGGTCGATTTCCAACTGCTGCTCGCCCGGGCCGCGGGTGCCGATGGCGCCGACCGCCCCGGCCGCCGGACCGCCGCTCGCTCCGGTCACCGTATCCAAGTGCGACCACATCTGGGTCAAACGAGGATAGGTGTATTCCAACTGGGCCAGCTCGACCTGCAGTTTGGCCTGCTTCGGTCTGCGCCCGCGTCGCGAAAATGTCGAGAATCAACTCGCTGCGGTCCACCACCTTGGCCTCGACCACCTTCTCCAACTCGCGAATCTGGGCCGGCGACAGGTCGTTGTCGAAGATGATGACGTCCGCTTTGAAGCGTTTGACGCGGTCGGCGAGCTGGAGGGTCTTGCCCTTGCCGATGTACGTCGAAGGATGAATCACTGCGGAGCTTCTGCTGGAACCGATCCACGACCACCGCCCCGGCGCTCTCCGCCAGCGCGGTCAGTTCCGCCAAGTCGTCCCATCCATCCGAGCCGCGCAAGACGCCCCCACCAGGATGGCACGCTCTTTCCGGACTGTCAGCGTCTGCCGTGATTTCTCCAATGAACGAATAGACCTCCAAATTTTACGTCGAACGTCTGGCGGTTCGTCGCGCGTTCCCGTTTCGTGAATACGTCTCACGTCGGACGTGCGCGAGCGTCACAACCGCAACCGCTTAACGATCTTGGTACTTAGCACATTCTCGGCCCTGACCCACGAAAATTATGTCGGAAATTTTTGGGCTTGAAAGCGGGTGACGAGTGTGTTAGGTTAACTGCTTTCGTGTTATCCGACGAGAGTATATACGTGCCGCCGCAGCGGTTGTTTGCGATCAGAAACAGGGTATAGAAGTAAGGAGTCCAGAGTGCTCAAGGTCAAGATGCGATCGGGCGAGTCCGTTCAGCAAATGATTCGGCGCTTCAAAAAACTGTGCGAAAAAGAGGGGTTGATCCGCGACATGAAGCGAACGGCCTATTACGAGAAGCCGTCGGAGCGGGAACGCCGACGCATGCGAAAAGCCCAGCGCATCATCCGCCACTAAGGAACGGACCTTTCCGATTGCTGAACACAACGCGAGCGTAGACAAGAACTTAGATTGCTCGCGCAGTTCCTCTCTTCTGCATCCTAAGATCCACAAGTGAGAACCGGCTGATTATCGGCCTACAGGGCTGATATAGCAGCGGGGTTTTGTTTTGCGCCTCTTCGTGGGGTGAGCGTCCCCGCTCGCCTGTTCAACGTGTCCTGTTCTTCCACCCCTTCAACAGCGAAGTTGTCGTGCGAAATCGCACGCCAGAGAGGCGGGCGGGGACGCCCGCGCCACAAAGACGGCTTGATCCGGCCCCGGTTCCTGCGGCACGTACACCCGTTCATCATCGACATCCACGCGAGATTTTTTTGTTCTTTCCTGTTGACACCTTGTACAAATGTACGACATCATCATTGTACAAACGTACAAGGAGATCGACCATGACAGAACGAGAGTTACAAAACATCAGCCCGGCGGAGACGGAAATCCTGCGGCTGGTCTGGCAACTGGGCGAAGCGACGGTGCAGCAGGTCTGCGACAGCCTTCCCGCCGAACGGAACATCGCTTACGCCACTGTCCAGACTTTGCTGCGACGGCTGGAGAAGAAAGGGCATCTGAAGCATCGGACAAAGGGCAAGGCGCACGTCTTCTGTCCGGCGACCAAACGCGAGGAGGTCATTACCCGATCGGTGAATGATTTCCTCGGCCGGCTGTTCGGCGGCGACCCGATCCCGCTGATGCACTACTTGGCGGAGCACGGCAAGATCACCGCCGAGGATATCGAGACCCTGAAACGGCTCATCGAGAAGGAATAGTCAACCCACATTTCGGAGGGCGTATCCGTGGAAGCTGTGCTGACTCACATTGCAGACTACTTGTGGAGGCAAAGCTGGCAGATCGCACTTCTGGTCGTGGCCGTGGCCCTGGCGTCGTGGGCGCTGCGAAATCGAAGTGCCCATGTGCGATACTTGCTCTGGCTGCTCGTGCTGGCCAAATGCCTGACCCCGCCCGTTGTGCAGGTGCCCCTGGCCGTGCTGCCCGCCCAGACGCCGGTGGCGGTGCGCTGTGAGTATCCCCGCACCCACCGCCGGAGGAACCGGTAGCGAGCCGGCCGGTCCAGGAGATGCCGCTGACGACCCCTGCCGGCCGGTATCTCCCGCAGCACCCCTGCGCCTCACCGACACCCGGCAATGGCTTGCGCGTCGGATGGCTTGCCGGTGTGGTGCTATTCCTCTGTGTCGCCGCTGATCAAGGTGGTCGGGACCATCCGGTGGTTGCACCGAGAACGGCGGCTCTGCTCCCGCAACACGCAGAGTACTCATCGAAGAGGACCTTCCAGTCCCTTCGGGTCAAGCGCCCGCCGCGCGTCTGGCTCGTGGCAGGCATTGGGCAACCCTTCGTCTGGGGCCTCCTGCGCGGCGATATCTACTTGCCAGACGCTTCGTCGAGACTCGAAGACGACGAACATCGCCGAGACATCCTCGCCCATGAGATCGGCCATGTCCTGCGTTTCGACGCGGCGGTGAACAGTCCTGCAAATCATCGCACAGGCGATCTTCTGGTTCCATCCGCTCGTCTGGTGGGCCAACCAGAGAATCCGCCGGGAGCGAGAAAAATGCTGCGACGAAATGGCCATCGCTCATCTGGGCATCAAGCCCAAGGATTACAGCACCGCGATCGTCAACACCTTGATCCAGGCCCAAGAATCCACCCGGCCCGTGCCCTCGTTGGCCGTCGCCGGTCCCGTCAAAAACATCGAGGAAAGGATAAGAGCCATGTTGAAACCAGGTAAGGAATTCTACAAGCACCCGAGTTTTCCCGCGGCGGCCATGGTTGTCTTGCTGTCTCTGTTCGCGGTCCCAACGACCGTGGTGCTGACCGCCAGAGCCGCCAATCTGCCCCCAACCGACAGTGCGGATGCCGACCTCATCTTCGAGAATCCCACCAATCTCGGGCCCTCTGTCAACAGTCTCGGCTAGCGAGTATGGGCCCAGCATTTCCGCCGATGGCTTGGAGCTCTACTTCACACTCCTATCGGATCGGTGGTCAAGGCGGAATGACCTCTATGTGACCACGAGAAAGACGAAAGCCGATCCCTGGGGCAAGGCCGTGAATCTCGGCCCCACCGTCAATAGTCCGGCGTGGTGACAAGGCGCCCTGCATCTCCGCCGACGGCCTGTCGCTCTACTTCGATTCGGACCGGCCCGGAGGGTATGGGAGTAGAGACCTCTGGGTGACGACGCGAAAGACGAAGAGCGGCCCCTGGGGTGAACCGGTGAACCTCGGCCCAACGGTCAATGGTCCAGCTAATGACAAAGGACCCTGCATCTCAGCCGACGAACTGTCGCTCTATTTCGATTCGGACCGGCCCGGAGGGTACGGCGGCCACAATCTCTGGGTGACGACGCGAGAATCCAAGACGGCTCCCTGGGGCAAGCCGGTGAATCTCGGTCCAACGGTCAATAGTTCTGCCCACGAGGGATCGCCCTCCATATCAGGTGATGGTCTGTCGCTCTACTTCGACGTCCAAGCGGGCGACTTCGGCGCCATCTGGGTGACGAGGCGGAAAAGCATAAGCGACCCCTGGAGTACGCCGATGAAGCTTGGCCCACTGGTCAACGTCTAAGGGGAGGACAACCCCGATATTTCCAGAGATGGCTCTACCCTCTACTTCTCCTCGCGCCGACCGGGGGAGTTGGTGATGCGGATATCTGGCAGGCGACCTTGGCCAAGAGCACGCCGGAAAGCAGGGCTCAGTACCGGTTGGACGCCTCCTTGCTTGAGGCTGTCAACGGCCGGGATATGGAGCAAGTCAGATCGCTCCTGGCCAAAGGTGCGAATGCCAATGCCAAGGACGGGATCGGCCGTACGCCCTTGTATTTTACTCTCCACAATAATGACCCCGAAATTGTGAAGGTCCTCGTCGAGAAAGGTGCGGACGTCAACCTGACGGTGGACGGGGACTACTCGCTGCTGTACTTGGCGTTCTAATGGGAATCTCGATACCGTGAGACTCCTGGTTGACCATGGGGCCAGCCTCGATGCCAAGGACAAGAACGGCTGGACGGCCGTTCGTGCGCCGCGGCAACTGGGGAAGCGAGAGTTCGTCGAGTTCTTCGTCAGTAAGGGAGTTGATCTCCCCGCGCTTCATCTAGCCGCGTGTGTGGGCGATTTGGCCCGCGTAAAGGCTCTGGTGGAGCAGGGAACCAACGTGGATGCAAAGGACCAGTTGGGCTGGACGCCCTTCTATTGGGCCACTTGCCTCGGCCGGACAGAAGTCGCCAAGTTCCTGGTCGCCAAGGGGCCAGCGTTCAGGTGGTGGCGAAGGACGCCGAGCACACCCCTTTACAAGCAGCCCTCGCCGGAGACCGCGAATTGGTGGACCTGATGCTGTCCAAAGGGGCGGATGTCAACGCCAAGACCCAGTGGGGGACGACGGCGCTGCATTATGCGGTCCCGGGCGGCCATCGGGAAATCGCCGAATCCCTGATCGCCAAAGGGGCGGACGTGAATGCCAAGACCCATGGGGGCTGACGGCCCTGCATTATGCGGTCGCGGGCGGCCATCGGGAGATCGCCGAATCCCTGATCGCCAAAGGGGCTGACGTGAATGCCAAGACCAACTCGGGTCAGACACCGCTGGAGTTCGCCCTCAGGGAAAAACGGCCAGCTCTTACGGAACTGCTGGTGGCCAAAGGGGCTGCGGATGTGACGCTCCCCGTCGCGGCCCAGATAGGAGATCTGGCCAAGGTCAAATCGCTCCTCGAACAGGGTGCGCGACGTCAACGCCAGCGATACCTGGGGAAACGACCGCGTTGCAAGAGGCCGCCCGGGCGGCTACAAGGAGGTCGTCGAGTTGCTTCTGGCCAAGAGGCGAATGTGAATGCCGCTGACCCGGAATACTGCCTCACGGCCGTGTGGCCAGGGGGGCTCTCCTCAGTGCCGCATCTGATGGTCCCAGGGACATGGTGGAGATGCTGGTCCCACGGGGCCAATGTGAATGCCCGCGATGGCTCCGCGAACCGCCGATATGCCTGATGGCGGACATACCGACATCGTGGAATTGCTCGTCTCTAAAGGTGCAACGGATATTTCTCCTCTCTTCTGGCCGTTCAGAGGACGATCTGACCCAACTGAGAGACCTCCTGGGAAAGGGAGCCGATGTTAACAACGCACCCAGTGCGGGACCAGCCCGCTGCACGTGGCGGCGAATGCTGGGCTCACGGAGATCGCGGCAGTTCTGCTCGACAAGGGCGCCAACGTCAATGCCACAGAAAACGAGTACAGGACGACGCCTCTCCACGACGCCGCCGGGAATGGCCACAAGGACGTCGTGGAGTTGTTGATTGCCAAAGGAGCCGAGGTCAATCCTAGACCGGGACGGCCGGACGGCGCTGTGGTATGCTCGAGCAAAGACCCATTCTTCCGTCTTCGACCTGTTGCGTAAGCACGGGGCGAAGGAGTAGGCGAGACGGACCGTAGAACATTGGCGTGACCCGTGGCGAGGGTGATCCGTACCTCCGCCACGGGTCATGCGCCGTGTCACCTCCTGCGCCCCGCTCGGCGATCGGCCGCCGCAAAAAATTCTTGCGCTTTTCCCATTTTTCTTCTTGACCGCATCTACTACCGTGGTAATATTACTCGCATAGCATACAAGTACGGAAAGGAGTTGCGCATGTCGAAGAAGCCGTCGGAGATTCGCCTGGGGCGACTGGAGTTGCAGATCATGAACGTCGTGTGGGACCGGGAAACGGCCAGCGTTCATGACGTGAAAGACGCCCTCACCCAGGGACGCAAGCCCGCCTACAGTACCATTCTGACCATGATGCGAAAGCTCGAGGCCAAAGGATACCTGACGCACGAGGTCGACGACCGAACGTTCGTCTACCGCGCGACGATCAGCCGGCAGACCGCCCGGTACAGCCTGCTCGGGGACCTGCTCGACCGCGTCTTCGAGGGCTCGCCCGCGCTGCTGATGAGCAGCTTGGTGGAAGAAAACCGGATCACGCCGGAAGAATTACGCGAAATCCGAAAACTGGTGGAGAAAGGGAGAAAACAAAATGAATGAGATCCTCAATTCCGCAGCGGATCAGGTCGTGCGCTGCCTGTTCATCGGCTCGGCGGCCGCCCTGGTCCTGGTGTCGCTGGCTTGGGTGATTCTCCAGGCCGCACGAATCCAAACCCCCGTCTATCGCCACATGATTTGGCTCTACTGCCTGATCGGCGCCGCCCTGCTGCCGCTGCTCTGGCTCGGCGGGCCCAAGATGACCCTAGCGGTCCTGCCCAGCCGGGTAGCGGCAAGCGAGCCCGGCTGTCTCGCTCCCCAGCCACGACGATGTCGGCCCGATGGCTATGGAACACTTCCCAACGGTGTCTGCCGAAACGGAGCGGCAGAGCACCATCGGGGCCCAGCCCCGACCCATCCGATGGCGAACGGCGGGGGCGGGGGCCTGGCTGGCGGGGGTCGCCTTCATGCTCATCCGGCTGGCCGTGGGCTGGTATCGCCTGCGCCGCATCTGTTTGGCGGCGACGCCCGCATCCGAGCGGCAAGCTCGCCACAACCTGGATGGGCACAGGCTTCCTGTCCGCCTGACCCGCCAGCTCCACGGGCCGGTCTGTTTTGGCCTCTTTCGGCCGGTGGTCCTGCTTCCGGAGGAAATGTATGAGGGTGGGACGCCGGAGAGTCTCCGGATGGTCCTGACGCACGAGTTGGCGCACCTGGAGCGGCGTGATGCCTGGGTCAACCTGTTTCAGCGGCTCGTCGAGGCCGTGTACTTCTTCCATCCCTTCGTCTGGTGGGCCAGCCGGCAACTGACCCAGCAGCGGGAGCAAATCTGCGACAATTACGTCCTGGCTGAAGGCGTCTCCCCGGCCGACTACACGACGTTGCTCTCGCAAATCGGCGAGCAGGCCGTGTGGCGCGGTATCCACAGACCGTGGCCCTCTTCGAAGGCCAACTACTCGCCCGCATCCGCAGCCTCCTCGACCCGCGCGGCAGCCGCCAAACAAGACTGCCCCACCGCCTCGCCGCGATTTGCACGATCGCCGTCCTGGCAGGCTTCCTCGTCTTCGGCTCCGTTCGCCTGGCCGCGCAGCCCGGCGACCACCCCGCAGCAACAGCAGAGCAAAGATCTGCTCCATCGCCCAACCTGACCGCTGCTGATAGCGGGGAGACCGGATCAACCCCGCTACGCCGCGCGGACCTTCAATTCCCAGGTCGCCTGCGAAGTCTTTTATGGTCAGGAGATCTCCCCGGACGGGTGGACGTGGCCCGGGCGCACGCCGAGTGCTGCTCCCATAGAGATTCCCGCGTGCCAGATTTGGGGGGTGTGCCTCTTTCACCCGGTGGAGGACTGGGACCTGCTCATCCGGGAGATCAACCAGAAGAGGATTCCCGCTCTGAGACTGGACAAGGCCACGGACTCCGATTTGCAGCACCTGGTGGACTGTACCGCGCTCGAGTATTTGGACCTGCGCTTCAACTCCCGCGGGGTCACGGATGCCGGCTTGGCCCATCTCAAGGGCCTGAAGGGACTGTGGGGACTGGAGTTGTACAGCGCCCCGATCACGGATGCCGGTCTGGTCCATCTCAAGGACCTGACGGGATTGCAGGTACTGGACTTGCGTGGCACGCAGATCACGGACGCTGGGTTGGTCCACCTGAAGGGTTTGACGAGACTGCAACTGCTCGGGTTGGGTCAGACCGGGATCACGGATGCCGGCGTGGCCCATCTCCAGGGCCTGAGCGAGTTGCGGGACGTGCGTTTGTGGAGCACGCAGATCACAGACGCCAGCGTGGAGTACGTCAAGGCTCTGCCTCGATTAGAGAAGCTTCGCGTCAACGGCACTCCGATCACGGACATGGGTTTCGGGCAAATTGCAAAGGTCTGACCGGATTGCAGGAGCTTGGGTTGGGCGGCACCAGATCACGGATGCGGGCCTCGAACCGATCCGGGGATTGACCGGACTCCGGTTCCTGAGACCGCCCCCCACGATCACGGACGCGGGTCTGTCCCACCTCAAGGACTTGACCCAGCTAAGGAAGCTGGACTTGTCGGGCATTAAGCAGATCACGGATGCCGGCTTGGTCCATCTCAAGGGCCTGAAGGGGTTACAGGAGCTGAATTTAGACAGTACCCCGATCACCAGCGCGGGTCTGGCCCACCTCAAAGGCCTGACAGGGTTGGCGGTCCTGTGGTTAGGCAACACCGGGGTTACAGATGCCGGCCTCGAGAATCTGAAGAACCTGGTCCGCTTGCAGGCTCTTCACTTAGAGCGTACTCCGGTCACAGATGAGGGGCTCGCGCATCTCAAGGGCTTGACGGAACTGACGGAGCTGTGGTTGAGCCATACCGGGATTACGGGTTCGGGTCTGGAGCATCTGAAGGATCTGCCCCGATTGCATACTCTGATTCTGGAACGCACGTCGATGACGGATGCCGGGTCGGAGCACCTGAAGGACCTAAGCGAGCTGCAACGGCTGGACTTGCAGAGTACGGGGATCACCGGCGTGGGTCTGAAGCTTCCGAGCCGATTACAGTACGTATCTGTAACGAACACCAGGATCACGGATGCGGGTTTGGCCGGTCTCAGGGGCCTGACAGAATTGCAGGACCTTTCGTTGGGTGGCACCCAGATCACTAACGCCGGCCTGGAAGACCTCAAACGCCTGAGTTCGCTGCGGTGGTTGAGCTTGAGTGCCACCCAGATCACAGACGCGGGCCTGGAACACCTCAAGGGCTTGACCAAATTGTCTGAACTTTGGCTCGGGGCCACCCAGATCACGGATGCAGGTCTCGAGCATCTCAAGGGTCTGCCCATGCTGAGGCGTCTGGAATTGGTTCGCACCCAGGTCACGGATGCAGGTGTGCAGCAACTCAAACAGAGCTTGCCGAGGTTGCAGGTAGAACAATAGGAAAACGGTGAGCCAAACGCTCCGCGTCACGCGCCGAAGGATGCGCGTCGCTGTCAGGGGTGAACGGCCAGGAGGCGCAGGAGGTTGCCGCCCATGATTTGGGCTTTCTCTTCCGGCGTCACTTCGCCGTCGAGCAAGGCATTGTATTCGGCGACGCAGACGTGCATCAGGGCAAAGGGCGTATCGCTGCCGAAGCAGACCCGCCCCGCCCCCAGGGTCTTGATGGCGTCGAGCACAGAGACGTGGTGGACCATGCTGCCGATCAGGTACAGATTGGGACATTCCTGGGCCATTTCGATCATGGCCTTGCTCAGATCGGGAAAACCGACGCCGCCCATGTGGACGCAGAGAATCTTCGTCTCGGGGAACTGGCGGGCGATTTTGGCGATCCGGAACGGGTGCGTCTGCTCGTAGGCATCCACGCCGCAATGGAAGGCGAGGAGCTTGCCCGTTTTGGCGATCTCCTCGACCAGCGGCATGGACAGCTTGGGGTCGTCGAGGAAGAAATCGTTCTGGGCCCCGTTGAGCTTGACGCCGTGAAAGCCGTACTGGTGAATGCACCTTCGAGCCATTTCCCGGGCCTTCTGCACGCCCAGCCGCGGGTCGGCCCAGCCAAATCCCAGAAACCGGTCCGGATGCGCCCGCACCGCCTGGGAGACATAGGCGTTCGATTCGTCGATCTCGCGTTTGTACGGCGGGGTCAGCCAGACCAGGGCCTTATCCACCCCGGAGCGATCCATCCGCCGGAGCAGCTCGTCCGCCGCGATGTTCACGCCTTCCTTCAACGGCGAGATATGGCAATCCGCATCCACGATCATCGGCAACTCCTTGCAAAACACGTGGCACGGGCGTCCCCTGCCTTCGCAGGGGCAGGCTCTGCCCGTGATTCGAAATCCATGGGCGCTCGCGTCCCTGCTACTCGGCCCCATTGTCTCCGCTTTGCCCTACACCACCTGGGCCTTGAAGCCGCAGAGTTGGCAGAAGCCTTCATTTGCTCCTTGTAGTCGCCGTAGAAGAAGATCTGGTGGAAGCCGGGGAAGCTCAGGACGTCCTGATTGCCGTCGAACTTCACCTTGACGGAGACGACGCACCCGCCGCTGGGCGGCACCTCGTTGTTCTTGACCACCGTGCCGACGGAGATCAGGACCGTGGACGGCCCCTCTTTGCCGCCCCCGGTCTCCGAAGCCGGGAGCAGGTCGATGCTGGTGATCCGCTGCCCTACGCGCCAGATCGTCCGCGGCACGGCGTCGCGATTGCCGTGATGATGCTTGATGTCGAACGGCTCCGGCGGCCTGTCGAATCCGTTCAGTCGCGTCGGACACGAGCAGTGCGCCCCGATGATCGTGTTGTCCGCCGTATCGGCCACCGGGTCCTGCTGAAAGCCCGGCCGGTCGAACAGGTACTGGACCATCGTGTGCGACGCCACCGCCCCGTAGTCCGCCTCGCAGGCCGCCGGGATGCGGTCGTCGTTCATCCGCGACCACGCGATGCAGGGCAGACTCACGGGCAGATGCCCCAGGGCCCCGAGGCAATCCATCGTGATCGCGTCGCCGCCCTCGCGTTCGAGGAACTTGCCCGCGACGTAGTAGCTCTTGAGACCGTTGATGACGTCCTGCCGGGTGGCGGCGATGCGGCGCCGGGCCCGATGCATGTACTCGTCCGCCATGGCCACGATCTCTGCGCTATCCGGCGTGGCGTTGTATTCCTCGATGAAGGACGAGGCGGGGACATGCCGCAGCGTAGATGCCCGTGTCCGCCAGCGGTGCGTCATATCGCTTGTCGCCCTTGATGACGACGCAGCAGGTCCGGCGCATCTTGGCCCGCGCACAGAGCATCTTCATGCCATAGGCCGCCTGGCTGAAGTCGTCGGTCGAATAGACGACGCACCCGGGCGTCGTCGCGAGGTCAACGCGTATTCGTCGTGAAAGAAGTCCCCAGCGGCGAGTAGATGATGGACGGAATCTTGCTCTGCGCGACCTTCTTGGCCGTCGGCCAGGCATGTTCCTGCCGGTCCAGCATCACGAGAACCAGGCCATCGACCTTGGCCGCCTGGGCCTGGGCGATCCAAGCCTCCGCCTCGGCCAGACTGTAGATCGGCTCCGGCCGCACCTGGAGCTGGGCCCCAAGCTGGGCGGCGATCTGGGTCACCTTCGCGGCGTACATCGTGCGCGCCGGCCGCGCCGTCGTAGACCGCCCCGGGCCACAGCATGCCGTACTCGCCCTGCCGGCGCACGAAGGCCGCCCACAGAGTGGGCACGCATTTCGAGGCCGGCCCGCATTGCCGAATCGGGTGCGACGCAGCATGCTCTTGGCTCAGCGATCGAGCACCCGGCCAACAGAGACGATCCCGCCAGAATCGCCGCCGAACCTTGGAGAAATCCGCGTCGGCTGACGCACTCGCCCTCGTGACAATGCAAAGGACACCGTCCGCCACTCATCGTGACCTCCCACAATCAGAAGGACCTTAACGCGTGGATCAAGAAGGCTCCCAAGTGCGGAACTTCGCGTTGGGGGACCCAGACCCACCTTACATGACAGATCGCGAGAGTTATCGTATGAGCCGACGCGCCGAAGTTCAAGGATTTCCCGGGAGCACAACGAAAACGATGGTATGGGACACGTCACCGTTCTTTCGGAAGCAGCATCATCTGGAACACGCGATTGTCCACGAAATACAGAATCACGCCTTGCGCTTGGGCCGGATACAGGCAATTCCCCTTGACCCCGTCGACATCCCGGTAAAGAACTCCGTCTTCCCGGCCGCGCGACGCATCGGCGAGCTTTGGCGTTCTCGACGGTCTTGCGCGGCGGTCCGAGGACTTCGAAGACCTTCTCCAGGGGCGTGCCCACCTCGATCTTCTGGCGAAACAAGTATCCCGGCGCGAGGATCGAAATCCGCTGAATACGCTCGGCAGACATAATCACTTGAACGCCGGCCGGGTAGATCATCGCGTATTGGGACGGCAGGTTATTTGCATCCAGAACCTCCTTGCCGAGGACATAGGACGCAGGCTTCCCTAACTGCTCGATGACCTCCTTCCGGCCGGCACTGTCGATATCCAGACGGGCGATCCGGGCGGCGAAGTCCTCCGGTATCCTCTCATACGACACCTGCGCTTGGGACTGGCCGCGGGAAGAAAGAGCGGAGTACTTGGCCAATTCCGCGGTCACCGCCGCTGGATCGGAGAGGTCGCCCCGTCGGATCGCCTCGATGAGCCGGACCGGATCGAGAATGGGGCCCAAAGAAATAGTCTTCGCGCCGTCCTTCGTTTCGACCGTGCGACCGGTCTTCATGGCCAAGGCCCAGAACCGCTCCGGCGTGATTTTCGGCTCGACCTGGGCCGCCAGGGCGTACATGCCCGCGATGTAAGGAATGGCCCAGCTCCAGCCGCCTTCGCCATAGAACGCATACTCGTTCTTGCCGGTCGGACTGGCCGTAGCGCGAGCGTCCATGGGCACCAGGAGGCGATCGTGATTCACGTACATTTCGGTTCCCCATCGCGCAGGTCGGTAGGAAGCGAAATCGTCCGCCGAAGAGAGGAGGTCGCGCCCCAACCCGTGGAACTTGAAGCCGTGGGTCATCTCCACGGACGAGGAGATGACCAGCAGCCCCGCGGCCTTGGCCTTTTGCGCCGCCTCGGCGGCTTCCTGGAAACCCCTTTGGCCGAGGGTCCAGCCGAAGGAGATGGAGATCACTCGGATCTTCCGGTCCGGGGGAAGCTGCTCGTTGATTTGGAGAATTCGCTCGATGGCCTCGGCCTCATATTTGTTAGTCACTGCAGGTCGGCCTCCCGCCTCCAAGTCCATCGCCCATCGGCCGATATAGTAGAGGTCTGCCTCGGGAGCAACGCCAACGGTCTTACCCACCGCAATGGACGCCACAGCCGGCCCGTGCATGTGGGCCTGGCTCTCGGAGAGCACGTTGTCCTCCTCGTAGAGCCGCAGGCGTTCGGCATACTCCTGGTGATCGGTCAACAACGGATTGTCGATGATTGCCATCCCCACCCCGCGTCCCGTGATCCCCTGGGCATGCAGGGAGCGCAAGCCCAGCCCGGGGTTCTTACTGATCGCCACCATCCGTTGCCGGTCGAAACCCGGGGGCAGACGCGCCGGCGCCGGCCAGACCGTGCGGTCGTCGAAGTTGGCATGCACGAGTGCGACCCCGGAATCGCGCAGATCGAGATCGGACAGATCATAGCTGCGCAGGTCCACCTGGAAGGAATCGCTGTTCTTCGGGTCATATTTCGGCCCCGCATCCAGGGTGCCGCGACAGAAATCGTACGGGGCGGGCCGCCGGTCGATCTTCGGGAACGTCACGGGCCCCGCCGGCTGTTCGCTCAGCTTCGCCAGTTTGCCCCCCGCGTCCAATTCGCCTTGCGGCTGACGCGCCATGACGCAGAGAGCCGCCACCTTGTAGTCCTGGAAGAACAGCCGGATATGGCGGTCCTTCCGGCTGTAGTAACAGTCTCCCTTCTTGCCATCCACGTCCTTATAGAGGACTGCCGTCCTGCCCGCCGACCGGCCCCCCTTCCACCGTACTGCGCAGGTGGGCCGAGAACTGCCAGAGCCTCTTCCAAAGACGACCCTACCCGCAGCTTGCCCTGATAGGCATATCCGGCCCCCGGTCCCCCGAACCGCAGCTCCCCGACCCGGCCGCCGTTCATCAGCACGCTGAAATCGTTCGGATACACCATGACGTAAATTTTGGGCAGGTTATCCCGGGTGAGGGTCTTGCCCTCCCAAGCATAGCTCTGGGGTTCGCCGAAGATCCGGAGTGACGTCCTTGAGCGTAGCCCTGCCGAGGTCGAGTTGCGCCACCTGCTCGTTGATATCCGCCCACGCCGGGCGTACAGGCGGCAATCCGCCGATCAGCAAAGCCGCCACGATAGTCAGGGTTTTCCAACGCTGTGGTGCCGCCGTTGTGAGCTGAGTGTTCATGGTCCGTACCTCCAGATGCGAACCGTTCTTCGATGCGCCGAATCCGTGTGTGCGAGAGCATAACACTCGACCCCGGGGCTGTCTACAACTCCGGGACCGGCCAGAAGACCCAATCGCCGTTATCCGCCCACTGACGCGGCTGGCCCTGACTGCCCGTTCCCAACTGCCCGCCGTCGTCCATGCGATTTGTACCCCAACTATAGAGGAGGAACCCAGCGTCCGTCTTGCGGTAGCTCAGCGGCCCCGGCCCGAACGGGTCTCTGGGCGGCTCCTTCAGATAACCTTGCTCCACCAGTCGATCCAAGTTGTCGGGATAGCTCCCCTTCTCCCGGAAGTATCGTTGGATCGCCAGCAGCGTGATGGTGCCGCTCTCGTGCGTCTTCAATCGCCAAGTGAGTTGAACCACGCGTTCATTCGCCTGCGTGACAAGAGAAAGCATCAAGTTCAACGTCGATGCTTGAGCCGGGTCGTTCAGCTCCATCCGGTGCTCGGCGCCGGGAAGCCCATTCAATCCTCCTTGTACTCCCCGAAAATACCGCTCCACCATCGCGACGGTCTCGCGGCGATCCGGGTAGTGAAACCGAAAGATGTTAAGGAGATTGTGTTTCCAGTCTCCTACGGCGTAGGGGAATCCTTGAGACAAGGCGTGGCCTCCGCCCTGCCCGTCATCGGTGAAGCCTCGTTGGATGATGTTGTACCAGAGAGCTTTCTCACTATCGAGGCTGATGACCTGTCGCTGGAGATCGAAACCCGCGGCTAACTCCTTCTGAATTCGTTCCAGAGCGGCGGCCGGGAGGTCCGCCCTCTGCACCAGGGCGATGATGCCGTCGTAACCCAGGTGCTCGATGGCGATTCCCCCAAGCTGCAAAGTCAGACCTCCCTTGTTCTGCAAGTGCCGGCCGAATCTGCGGAGAACAAGACAGTCGTCGAGGGCGCCTCGCCATCTGGCCTTGGTGAGCCTCGCGTATGATCTGCTGTTTGAAGGCCAACGTCACATGTCGATCGCGCTCCACTATGTTCATGTCATCTCGGACAATACTGACCTCCAACAGGGTCGAGTCGTTGCCCTCGTAGATGGGCCAGTAATGAGGCGTATTTGCACCCCGCCTCAACGCACTGAAAGCGGCCTGGTTCCTGGCCAGCCACCGCTCGATTGACTGCACATCGCTGTCGCTGTAACCGACGCAGGACCAGCGACGCAGCCTCATCCTCTCCTCCAGCCCCGGCGGCGGCTCCACGTAAAGCGCAGCGGCCTTGTCGTAGTAGACCTTGGCGTTCTCGACGCCCGGCGCCTCCGGCCGCCAGTGGTTGCTCAGCCATTCGGCATAGTTCACGCGAATCGTGGGCCGCCCCAACGAGAGGGGCAGCGTACACAGCACACAATAGAGCAAAGCGACCCCCAGGCCCTGTCCGCTCCGCAGCAGGGCCTTGAGCCACAGGGGTCTACAGCGTTTCTTGGCGCGGTGACACAGAGCCGCCAGCAGCTTAGCGTCACCGAATTCTTCGATCAGTTCTCGGACTCGACGTTCCTTCTCCTCGGCCGTCGCGCAGTCTCGCACCGCATCCTCAAAATGGGTCGTGAGCTCGGTCTGCACGTCCCGCCGGGCGCTGCGCCGGTACCACATCCGGCGGACCACGCGCCGGATGAACTCGGTCGCACAGGGTGGCAGATCCGTGCCGCGATTCTTCTCAAGCTTATTTCCCATGATCGAGAACCTCCGCCAATCCTCAGCAAGTCCACCTCAAGGCACCGGCCAGAAGACCCAATCGCCGTTCTCCGGCCTGTTGTAAGGCTGGCCCTGATCGTCCGTGCCGATCTGCCCGCCATCATCCTTGCGATCCTCGCCCCAACTATAGAGGAGGAATCCGTCGTTCGTTCTCTTGTAGGTAAGCGGGCCTTGGCCGAACGGGTCTTTCGGTAACTCGCTCAGATAGCTTTGCTCTGCCAACTGGTCCAAGCGGTCAGGGTAGCCGCCGGTCGCCCGGAAGTACCGTTGAATCGCCAACAACGTGATAGCGGCGGCTTCCTTCGTTTTCAACTCCCAGCCCATCAAGGCCAGCTTCCCATAATACGCCGGCGTGAGGATCGAGAGTATCGGGTTCGCCGTTGGCACCCGGGACGAATCGTTTGGCTCCCCGAGGCGTCTTGCGTCGGGCGGCGCATTAAGGCACTCTTGCGCCGACTGGAAGTACCGATCCACCATGGCTATAGTTTCGCGACGGTCGGGATAGTGAAAACGAAAGGTGTTGAGCAGGTTGCCTTTCCAGCCGCCCGAAGCGTAGAAGAGTCCCTCCGCCGACGCGCGGCCTCCGCCCTTGCCATTGTCGGTGAAGGTCCGTTGGATCTCGTCATACCAGAGCACCTTTTCGCAGTCCAAGCCGATAACCTGTCGGCCGGGATCGAAACTCGCCGCCAGCTCTCTTTGGACATGCTCCAGCGCTGCCGCCGAGACATCCGCGTTCTGGAGAAATGCAGTGATGCCGCCATAGGCCGTCATCTGGATAGCGATCCCCTCCAGTTGCCCAGGCACAGACCCCTTGTCTTGCGGGTGCCGGCCGAACCGATGCAGCACGAGGCAGTCATCCAATGCTTTCGCGGCTTCCCCTTGCTTGGCTTCCCAGATGATTTGTTGCTTGAAAGCGAGTGTCAGCTCATAGCGCCAGGCCCCAGGAATCTTCGTTTCGGCCATGACGAGCCCTGCAAGGAGGGGACGCGAGGCATTACTGCGACATTCATTGCTGTCATAGACAGGCCAGAACTGTGGCGTACTCGCGCCCCGCCGCAACGCGCGGAATGCGCCTGGTTCTCGGCCAGCCACTCCCCGATCGAGCGCACCTCGCTATCGCTGTAGCCGAGGGACGACCACCGGCGCAGTCGCATCTTCTCCTCCAGTTCCCGCGGTGGCACAACCAGAAGCTCGGCCACTTTATCATAATAGACGTTGGCGTTCTCGACGCCCTGCCCCTCCGGCCGCCAGTGATTATTCAGCCATTCGCCGTAATTGACGCGGATGGTGGCTCGGGCCAACAGGAGCGGCAACGAGCACAGCACACAATAGAGCAGACCAATCCCCAAGCCCTGCGTGGTCCGTAGCAGGACCTTCAGCCACAAAGGCCGGCAGCGTTTCTTGGCCCGGTGACACAGGGCCGCCAGCAGCTTGGCGTCGCCGAATTCCTCGATCAGTTCCCGCACCCGGCGTTCCTTCTCCTCCGTCGTCGCGTAGTCTCGCACCGCATCTTCAAAGTGCGCCGTGAGCTCCGCCTGCACCTCCCGGCGGGCCTTGCGCCGATACCACATCCGTCGCACCACCCGCCGGATGAATTCTGTCGCGTTGGGGGGCAAGCTGCCTGCACGATCCTCGTTTGGCCTATTCCCCATAATGCAGACCTCCTGGGGTCTTTCAGAATGCCGCTTTCAGGGCGCCGCCGAAGAGCAGGTCCAGGCCCTTGGCCAAGTCCTGGAGCTGGGCCTTCTGCTGGGCCAACTGCTCCTCGCCCTTGCCGGTGATCGAGTAGTAGCGGCGGTGCCGCCCGGAGTCGGTCGTCTCCCACTTGGCCGTGACGAGCTTCTTGGCCTCCAGGTTGTAGAGCAGCGGGTAGAGCGTCCCTTTGCCCAGCGTGAGGATAGCGCCGCTGCGCTGCTCGATCGCTTGGCTAAGCTCATACCCGTACATCGGCCCGCGTGACAAGATTTGCAGCACCACCACAGGGGCCACCCCCTTGAGCAATTGACTTTCGAACTTCATGACAACCTCCTGATTGGCCTGTCGGGTCCAGTACTATGTTTAGCGTATTATGCTACGCATACTATGTGATGTCAACTACAAAAGAGGTAGTACGGCATATTTCTCTGAAGAAGAGAGTGCGCGAGGCCCCCCGCTCCTACTTCATTCGTCCTACCGAGTGTGGCCGAAATACGGCGGCGGTTTGGCCCGTTTTCCACGCGCTGTCCTCCTTGCTCCGGGTCGTCACAGCAGTATGCACCTGGCTATGGACATGAGTCTGTTCGTGGATTCGGTAGGGTGTGCATTGCACACCAAGACAAGATCGGTCCAAGGAGGATGGTGTGCAGTGCACACCCTACCGGCTACGGGACTGCTGTGGCAACGAGTGTGGAAGGTGTGCCCGGCACACCCGACTTGTGAAGGCCCACGATTTCCTGCCGGCCCGTGAGGCGCCGGGCAGAACGATCCACTCCGTCTCCCGGTCGAGATTACGGCAAGGCAGGCCGTTCACGAGGACCGCTCACGGCAACAGACGCACGCTGGAGAAGCCGTGCGGATTCGGCTTGATCTCAATGTGTCCGTCCGCAATGGCAAGCTCGCTCCGATCGCGTTCAAGCAGGTCCGTGAGGATGGCTTTGCGGCAGCCTTTCAGGTCGATGAGGACGGGTTCGGACCGGCCGGCGGTCTCCCACAGACGTAGAATGAAGCCGCCGGAACTGTCGCCATCAGCGGGTTTGAAGCAGGTGGCGATGGTGCGCGTGGGGTCAAACTGAACTGCTGGATGAGCTATCCCGTCGCCCGGGATGCTGCCAACGGTAGCCACCAGAGGTGTCGCGACACTTCGGCTCCAAGCCACCGTTTCGGGCTGATCGTAAGGGCCGGCGCGGCCGCGCAGAACGTAACGAAAATGGAAGTCCGTGACGCCGTCCTGATCCTGGACGACTTCACGATAGTTCTGATCGTTGCCCAAGGCTTCAAACGTAAGCGTGGCCAAGTCGAGTCGCAGGGCGAAGGCGTCGAGGGGAGCGATGGTAACCCCTACGCCCTCCGGCGTGGTGGCATCAACAAATCCCTGCACGGCGAAGCGGCGTGTGTCCGCCCCCGGCAGTAGATCCCCTTCGGGCTGGGGCCGCGGGCGAATCACGGCCCCGGGCGTCTCGATCCTCAGCTCACTCCGGCCCGCCAGAACCGGGAATACCTGACAGAGCCGCTGCTGGCTCGTGGTAACGGGCTTATGGACACGGAGATCGAAATCCACCCGGTCCAGCTCGGCGTACACGGTGATGAGATTCGTGACCCGGATACCTTCCACCGCACCTGTGACCTTCAACTGCGCCAAGACAGGGCCCGCGGTGACGACCTCGGCGTGGACGTCCTCCAACACGTGCTCCCTGCCGTCGAAAAAGACCGTTTGGCACAGTCCCGAGGAGCCCGGCGTGCACAACTCCCGGCCGGAAGGCTTGTGGACGAGACTCGCCACGCCGCCCGTGCGCGGATCGAGGGAGAGCCGATAGAATGGGCTCTCCAGACCGCTCGGGCTGGCCGGGCACGATTGGGACGCGGTCGCGCGGGCCGGGCTCAACTGGAATTGCCGAAAGGAGAAGCCCGGGACTTCCGGGGCAACGAAATAGAGAATCCGGCTTTCCCCTTCGCGCACGACCTGGCACGGGAGGAGCCTTCCAGCCGCCAGGATGGCGTTGACATCCTGCGAGACGACCATGCGTACCAGGCCCGTGCGCGGGAAGCTGAGACTGTTGAACACGGTGATTCTCTGTGGGTCCCGCGTCAGTCCGGTGGCCGCCCAACCTTGTTCCAACAACCTGGCACCTGCGTCTGCCAGTTCCTCGTCCCATTTTCGGCGCAGGTTTGCATTCAGCCGCTTATTCTGCTCGTTGGTGCCGTTCCACGCGTGGTCACTGAGCATGGCCCAGCACCGTTCGGCCCGCTCGCGGTCTCTGCGTGTCGCGTCGCGTAGTTCCGGCCGGTCCCAGGCCGCGACCACCAACAGCGTCTCGGCGGTCAGGTAGTCCCTCTCCGCCTGCCGCATATCCGCGACGTACTTCGCCAGCGACACGGGCCACAGGTCCCAGGAATGTCCGAAGCAGCCGGAAACCGTGGGAAGGAAAGGCCGTTGGCCCTGCTCCTTGTCGACGGCCGCGCAGAACTGCCCCACCGTCGCGTTGATAAGCTGCGGGTGTGGCCCGCCGGCGGCGTTGTAGCTGCGGATGGCGTCCGCAAAGCCGTGGGCCTGATCGCCGCTGCGGGGCGCGATGTCCCCATGTGTACCGCTGGCCAAGATAGCACGCAGCGGATAGGCATTTCCCAGGGCGTCGTAATGCGGCAACCACTCTTTCTCGATGCTCTCGGGCTTCTTCAAGATGGCGGCCCCTTGGGTGTAGCTCGCCCGATTCGAGGCCCACGGGTCCAGGATGACCCGAAGCCGGCTGCCGTCGGGACCTTCCCAGATAAACAACGGCGGATTCTTCAACTGCTGGAAGGTCGAATCGTAGTGGTAGAAAGGCACCGAGAGCCAGCGTATGCCCGCGCCGGCGAGGATCGGCGCCATACCCCAGGGCAGGGAAGGGTCTTCAATGTGCTCGGCCACATCGATCGCAATTCCCCAATCACGTTCGAGCCGCCGGGCCGGATAGAGGACGCGGATGGCGCCTTCAGTGCTGTGGAGCGCCCAGAGGGAATTACACAAGAAGGGACTGACGAGGACCCGACCTTCTTTGATCCGGCGGATCAGCTCCGCCTGCCGCTCGGGGTAGCGCTCGACAAAACAGAGTACTTCCTGCGTCACCGCCATGTTGTAGCGGTCCTGGCTGGCAGGCTCCCAACTATCCGTCCGGTTCATCTCATCGAGGTGAGCACGCACGATGTCGGCAAACGCCTGCCGGGTCTGCTCTTCGGTGAGACCCCACGTGTAGTCCGGGCAATTATCGTTGGTGACGTAGACGGTCCAGGCGCTGGCGTCCAGCGCCCGAGCCGACGCCGACAGCAGCAGGACAAAAGCGACAGCGATCTTCACGGCATACATTCGGTCTTCCTCCTTGGCGATTGGATCTATTGGTACGACGCCACGATCTCCTGCCGGCCCTGGAGCGATGCCCGGCAGAATGATCCACTCCTTGTCCCGGTCGAGCTTGTCGTAGGGTTGGCCGTTGAGCAGCACGCTCTTGATCGGCTTGGCCTGCGGGTGGCGGATGCGGACGATAGATGGTTCGAGGCCCGTTGCCGAGCGGGCGGATCGAGACGTGACCTTGATCCTCCCCTGGGCCGCCTGCGATTCGATAGTCGCAGGGACAGCGGGCCGAAGTGCGTGGCCGCCCGCTCGATGCCGATCTTGGTTGCCGCTCGGCAGAGCCAGTAACGCGGGATCGCCTGGCCCAGGTACAGGTCCGGCCCCTGCTCGTCGTTGACGAACATCAGCCGCAGCCAGTAGTTGGACTGGGCCTCGTCGGAGGTCTTGAAGTGGTCGCCCGCCGGGATAGCCCAGCTCCGGCAGCGAGTGCTCGTTGCACATCCGGATCTCCGGATAGAACGCCGAGGCGAAGCCGTTGAAGTAGGCCCGGAGGAAGTGCTTGACCTCGTCGCGCCACAGGTACGGCAGCGGGCCGTCGAGCAGGTTGGCCTGCATGGAGAATCCGCCGCGGGAGAACCAGAAGGCTGTCGATAGATCGGGATCGAGTAGCCGTAGCGGTCGGAGATGTAGAGGTTGTCCTCGTAATCCTTGAGAATCCAGCTGCGTCTCCGGGGCCGTGCGGAGCGAGCAGGCCGTAGGCCGGCAGGAACATCGAGCCTTCCAGCATCTCGCGAATCCAGCCGTAGGCCCGGCCCGCGCTCCTGCGGCCGCGAGGGAATCTTCGGGACGTACGTGCCGTCGCGCAGCCGGACCACGGGACAGAGAATCCGCGACTCCGTGATGCCGCGCATGAAGTCGTCGTAGAACGCTCTGGGCCTCCTGCTGCAGCCGCTTGCCTTCCGGGTGGCCGAAATCCGCCAAGGCGTCGGCCAAGGCCGGAAGCCCCAGACCGTGGCACTGTTCGTCGCCAGCCAATTCCAGTAGTCGGTGACGTCTTCCAGCGAGCCGGCGGGCAGCCAGCCGTATTCCGGGTGCCTTCGTGCCGTCGGCTTCGTCCGTCATCGTGGCCCTGCCGCTCGCGGATGACCCACTCGCACGCCTTGACCATGCCCGGGGCCGCTTTCTCCATCCAATCGCGGTCGCGGGTATACCACCAGTGCTCGGCCATGCCCCACATGACGTAGCCGTGGCTCTTGTTGTAGCCGCCCGTCTCGTGGCCGCCGACGCCGTAGAACTCGCCCTCGCTGCTCTTGAAATTGCCCGGCAGGGCGACCGTGCCCTGGTAGTGCAGGAAGGCATCGTAATTCCGGCGGGCCTGGTCGTGATAGCCGCGCCGGTCGAGGTCGCTGATCATCATGACGGACTCGCTCGGATACACGCCGTAGTGGAACGTGCCCACGTGGGCGTGCAGATAGTCCGTGTCGAGCTCTTTGAAGCAGTTGATGAGCAGGTGCCGCACGTGGGCCTTGTAGAAGTCGTTGATCCACGGCTCGGGGGTCTGAATCTGCGTGCCCTGGGCCGTGATCCGGCGCCAGAACGCGCAAACGCGTTTCGCCTCCGCGTCGAAATTCAGCTTCCGGAGAAGCTCGATATCCGCCTCCTGGCTCAGAGTGATCGACGGAATCGTCGACCCGGAGCAGTCTGCTCGCGCCAGGCTTCAAGCTCGCGGTCCACGCGACGGAACCGCCCTCTTGTTTCAAACCGGTCTGGTCCTCCGTGCTGACCAGGAAACGCAGCCGCTCGCCCGCCTCCGTCACCGCCCGGGCCTGGTCGTTCTGGAACGTGAGCTTCTCATCTTCTCCCGCGGTCGAGCCAAAGCGTAGCAGAGCCGTGCCGTTCTGCGCATCCGAGACGTTCACCACACGAATCTGCATCAGCAGAATCGTCGGCGTCTCCAGAGCCACGTCGTTCAAGTCCTTGACCGCGGCCGTCAGAACCGTTTTCTGCTCGTAGTACACGGGCCCCTTCTGCCACCAGGTACGCAGCACGGGCAGGAAGCCCTCCTGCAATTCCCGGCCGCCGCGCCCTTCCGTCGGGAAGCCGCAGGAGATCCGCAGCATCTCGCCGGACCAGAGCTTGCGGTCGCTGTCGCGGGGGCTGTGCTGCACGTCGAACCAATGCCGGACGTTGGTAACCTCGACCTCGCCGTTGGGCCACTGGCGCATCGTGTTGCGATTGCCCGGCAGGCCGTGAGCGAAGTTCCACGGCCGCTTCAGCGGCATGTCGTTCCACGCGTGGCTCAGAGTCTGCTCTGGGGCCGCAGCGACGCGGTCATAGACCGTCTGGCCGCCAAACTCGCGCCGCAGCGCCTCGCGATAAGCATCGAGCGAAATTCTGTCATCGGCATTCGTCACGAGCACGCCGAGATCGTCCACGAGAATGCGGTCGCCTCGCAGCCACTTCAGCGGCGGCGAAGGAAAACGGCCGCGTGTTCGAACGCACGGTGACGACCGTATGGTCGTAGCGGCTGTCGGTCGGGTCGGCGGTCATCACAAGGTCGGCCTCGAGGCCACCGGTGTTCGGGCTCGTTCAGGGTCCACCCCAGGTCCGGCTTGACCGTGACCGAACCGTCACCTCCAGGCCGCACGGTCCTCACCATGCCGTTGAAAATCTCCAGCCGACCCGATTCACGGCCGCGCCGTGTCGAGAGCGTTCTGCCCGGCCGAGGGCGAGACGCCCTCGGCACTCACAAGGGCGGACGCCCTCGCCACGCCGGAGGGCACAGCTGCCAAATTGAATGCGAACGCGTAGGGGTCTTGCAAATCGAGTCCGTATACACCCGAAACCGCGACGGCTTGTGCAAGACGCTGTCCGCCGCGACACGCACCGCGAGCGTCTTGCGATACGTCACCCCTTCGCCTTTGAACTTGGGAATCTCGGTCGAGGAAGTGGGGGCAAAGGTAAACTCGTAGGTGTTGCCGGTCCGCTGGACGTGAACTTGCGCCGGCACCCATCGGCCATTGGTCCAGTCGTCCACAGCGTCCCAGCCAACGCCGCCGGCGCCGCGTTCGAAGTTCAAAGGATCGGCCTTGCCGTCCCAGACCCGGTGCCAATACTCCAGCCGGAGTTGCGCAGGCTCGGATGCGAGCTTGACTCCCGTCGAACTCCACGACTACACGCCGGACCTTCCGCGGCTCCGCCCACCGCGGGCCGTGGGCCTTGCCGTCCCCATAGGAAATGAAGGAGCCAAACGGCGCGATGTCGAAAGCGGAACCGGGCGTGTATTCCTCTGCGGGAGCGGCAGCAAGATCAGCAAGGCCAACGATCAGAAGCAAGGACGTAATAGCAGAAGTGTCTTCATCGGACCGATCCTTTCGCTATGACGATAACTCCTGTCGGACGGGAACGCGTGACCTGCGCTATCCTACCGATTTGTCGCGGCGCATCAAGCTTGTGGAATCAGTGCCGCCGTGGTAGGCTGGACCTGCGTGAATTCGGACGATGTGTCAATATGATCGGGAGGTGGTCAACATGACCGGTATACTCAACCGTCGGCAATGGATGGTCCTCATCATTGCGGCCCTGTGCGGCCTGCGGCTCTGGGGCCACCGGGCGTGCCGGCGAGGCCCCCACGGCCAAGAAGAAGATCGTTTTCATCCCCGGCCCGCAGAGTCACGGCTGGACCGGCCACGCCTATACCGCCGACTGCAAGCTGCTGGCCTCTATCCTCAATGAGAGCGTTCCGGCGGTCCAGGCGGTGGTCCTCGAAGGCGGCTGGCCCGTGGCGAATGATCATTCGCCCCTACTGGACGGTGCCGCCGCCATCGTCATCGCCTGCGACGGCAACAACCTGCTCGGCTCGGAAGCCAACTGGAAGGCCCTCGACGAGATCGCGAAAAAAGGCGTCGGGATCGCCTACCTCCACTATGCCCTCGATCCCGGCAAAGAGTACGGCAAGTACCTGCTCAACTGGATCGGCGGCTACTACGAGCAATTCTGGTCGGTGAACCCCTCTTGGCTGGCCCAGTTCAAGGCCCTGCCCAACCACCCGATCACGCGGGGCGTCAAGCCGTTCAAGGTCTCCGACGAGTGGTACTATCACATGCGGTTCGTCGAGAGCATGACCGGCGTGACGCCGATCCTGTCGGCCGTGCCACCGGACAGCACGCGCAAAGGCCCGGATGGCCCCCACAGCGGCAATCCCGAGGTCCGCGCCCGGATGGGGATGGCGGAGCACCTGGCGTGGGCCTATGAGCGGCCCGGCGGCGGCCGCGGCTTCGGCTGCACCGGCGGCCACTCCCACTGGGTCTACGCCCAGAACGACTTCCGCAAGCTGATCCTCAACGCGATCTGCTGGATCGCCGGCGTCGAGGTCCCAGCCGACGGGGTCGCCCAGCAAAACGCCAACGGCCGAGCAGATGGAGGCGAACCTCCAAGGCGACCGTCCCGCGGAGTGGACCCTCGCACGCATCCAGAAAACCATCGAGCAGTTGAATCCTCGGCAGTAGTGGTCGCCCTTGCAGGCCGATAACAAGCGCGTTTGTAGTGACGCCGCAAGGCGTTCTCCGTAGCATGGCCGTCCCGGCCATGAGTAGCATGGGCACGCTACAAACAGATCTTGTGATTAACCTACTCCGGTATCATGCCGATAAGTGACTGTCCTGATATGGTATCGTACTGGAGGAGACTTGCCCATGCAAACGACGTTGCTGGAACAGAATAGTCAATTGGCCCAGACCAAGAAGTGCCCGTTCTGTGCAGAGCAAATCCAGGCCGAGGCGATCAAATGCCGGTACTGCGGCGAGTTCCTCACCGGCATGCCGACGCGGTCGCCTGCCCGGGTCAGCCGGCCCAGTTGCGCAAATGGTACCACTCCAACTCTACCCTGGTGATGGCTCTGCTGTGCCTGGGACCGCTCGCTCTGCCGCTGGTATGGGTGAACCCCCGCTTCAGCAGATCACGAAGATTCTGATTAGTGTTGCGATCGTCGTCCTGACCATCGTCCTGTGCCAGTACGCGATCAACACCTACAAGAATCTCATGGACCAGATCAAGGCCCTGGGCCTGCAATGACAACGGAAGGACTTCGCGGATAACCTCTCCCGCCTCCGCCATGCTACATGGTGAGCGGCTGAGCTTCTACTCGAACTTCCGTAGTCCCAGCCCGCCGGCGCTCAGGCCCAACAAGCCCAGCAGGACTGCGCCCGGAACTGGGACCGGAACCGGGGTCTGCTCCGCAACCACGCGCACCCTGTCGACGCCGACGTGGCTCTGCACATGATCCGGGTCCTCGGTAATCGTGAACACAAGGGTATAAGTTGTGCCTGCGGAAAGGCCCAGAGCAGAGGCAGTCTCGCTGAGCGTCTTCCAATTGGTGTTCTTCCCCAATCCATTCACGAAGTTGAACAGGTCAGTGCCAATCTGTGACGTATCCTGGTAAATATCCGCTTTTCCCGTGACCGACGTGCTCTTGCCGGTGCCGCCCTCATCCCAGAAGTAATCAAACTTCAGCATGTCAGCCGGCGACGACACGGTGAAATCTTGGGATAACGTCACATCGCCAAACGTGGCCTTCCCATCGGTCGGGTAAAGCACGGCGAAGTAACTGCCGCCCGCTGGGTCCCAGGTCTTCGCGCCGGCGGTAAAGTCCGTCACGCCACGGACCTGTCCGTCGGTGTAACTCCAGCCTTTCAGGTGCCCTTTCTTGGCATTGGACTGTTCGAACCCCCCATTCGTCAGGTCCGCCAGGGCCTGCGTGGGCAGGACCACCGAACAAGCGAGAATGACAACTGCCAACCCAACCTCTTGTCGGCCGCACCGTACCATTAGAAGACCTCCTCCATTCCTAAGACCGATCGTCCCACGGTCCAGGCACACCCGAACCGGACTACTCCTTGCACCTCGTTAGATTGTATGCTCCTGATCACACGTGTCAACATGCACAGAGGAAATCTTCCTGCGCCGTCCTTGACGACGTGCCCGAGCGAGAAGGGAAGCCGCCTCAGCTCGGGTCCACCGCGATCCGAAAGCCACGGTAGGGATTCCGGCTTTCCGGTGCGAACCCTTTGCGACTCGCGGAGCGGCAGTCCCCGGCCGGGTTGCCCCAGCAACCACCCCGAATGACCCGAGATTGCCCCGCGCTCGGGCCGGCGGGATCCATGGACGAAGCATTCCCATAGGACCCGGTGTACCAGTCGGAGCACCATTCCGTCACGTTGCCATGCATGTCATACAAGCCCCAGGGGTTTGGCCTTCCCAGGCCCACCGGAACGGTGCCCGCTTCGCCGCTCTGGCCGTACCGCGCGTAGGCCGCGAGTTGTTTCTCCTCGTTGCCGAAGCTGAAGCGTGTTTTCGATCCGGCCCGGCAGGCGTACTCCCACTGCGCTTCCGTCGGCAGGACGACCTTCTTGCCCGTCCTCTGGGCGAGCTTCTGGCAGAACTCAACGGCATCTTGCCAAGACACCATCTCCACGGGTCGGGCGGCGTCCTTAAACCGCGAGGGGTTGTTGCCCATGATCACCGCATATTGACCTTGCGTGACCTCATGGAGGCCCATGTAGAAGGGCTTGGAAATGTTGACAATCCGTTGCGGACCTTCGTCCTCGCTCCGCCCCGCTTCCTCGGGCGGGCTACCCATGAGGAACTTGCCGGCGGGGATCAACACCAGCTTCAACGTCACCTGCTTACCCAGGTAAAGAGTCAGCGTCGGCTCGCTCGAAGACGGGGGCGCTGCGGGTGCCACACCCTCCGCCCCTCCCACACCAGGCCGGCCAATTTCGAATTGCAGCGCCGCTTGCGTCCCGGCTTGATCGACGAGGATCTTGGCGAACTTGTCCTTGTAAATGGCGGGCAGATCAACACCAATCGCCAGCCGCAGCGACATTTCCTCCGTCTCCAACGTCCCGTGGATCGTGTCGCCGTTGGTCTTGGTGATCAGGGCCGTAAGGCCGTCCTCTCCGCAGATCTGCAGGTCCTTCATCTCCGCGAAGAGAACCGGCACCTGACCGTAATCGGTACGAACCAGGATCTTCCGCTCGGCCGGCTGTCCACTCAGCAGGTCGCCGTTGGCCATCAGGAATAGGTCCGATTGGGGCTGATCTTTGAGGAACTCGGCCTCATCCACTCTCTTCCCAAACACAATGAAGCGGATCTTCTCCTTGCGAATCGGGATTTCCGCGCCGGAGGGACCAACCCGAAACCGGATCACATGATCGACGAGAATACCCGTGATCCGGTTGAAGTTCACGAACACCACCTCCTCGGTATTCGATCTTGCCCCTTCGAGAGAAATGCCCGCACACTCCCGCAGCGGAATCGACAGCATCCCGTACTGAGTGGCCAAAGTGCACTTCTCATTCACGATCTGGCCGCGCAGGATGTCCTTATTGCGAAAATAGACTACATCCTCGCGCTCCGGCCGAGGGATTTCGAACACGGACTCCAGGAGACCGCCCCCTGGAGAAGCAGCCCATGTAATCCCGCACACGGCTGCGCCGAGCAGCAAACCGACTAATCCTAATGTCCGTCTTCTCATGGCCAGGCCTCCAATATTGCCAACCATCGAAGTCGCATGCCCTCCCATTCCGGCGACTATTCTAAGACTCTTTTCGGCTATTTTCAAGAATTGCCGTATGTCTGCGGCACCCAGCGACAGAATAGCGCGGTCAACGAGCCTGGCGTCACCGTATAGAAGCCGGTATAATCCGAGGCTTGGCTACCTGACGGACGGCCGGACGAAATCGATTCGGGACGCGAATTCGAGAAAGGGTTTGCCTTATGGGCCAGGGTTTCTGCATTGCAGTATCGATCATGCTGTTCTTAAGCACCGGCACGTTCGCTCAAGCTCACTGGCCGCAATTCCGGGGGCCCCAAGCCGGGGTCGTGGAGGACAAGACCTTGCCGGACACCTGGAGCACGACCGAGCATGTCGCGTGGTCGGCCCCAATCCCCGGTCGCGGCTGGTCCTCGCCCATCATCTGGGGCGACCGAGTTTTCGTCACCTCCGCCGTACCCGCCGGTGAGACGGAGATGCCCAAGAAGGGTCTCTTTCTCGGCGGCGAACGGAACACACCTTCCGACAAGGTACACCAGTGGAAGGTCTACTGTATTGATTTCAACAGCGGCAAGGTCCTCTGGGACGTGGTCGCGCACGATGGTGTCCCACCCTTCGGGTTGCACGTCAAGAACTCGCCGGCCTCCGAGACACCCGTCACCGACGGCACGCGGGTGTACGCCTACTTCGGCAACATCGGCCTGTTCTGCTACGACTTCGACGGCCACCCGTTGTGGTCCAAGCGCTGGGACGCCGCCAAGACCCGCAACAACTGGGGGACGGCTGCCTCGCCGGTGCTCTACAAGGATCGGCTCTACATCGTCAATGACAACGACCAGCACTCCTTCCTCGCCGCCCTGGATTCCAAGACCGGCACGCAGGTGTGGCGCGTGGACCGCGCGGAGAAGACCAACTGGGCGACTCCCTGCATCTGGGAGAACGGCCAGCGGACCGAAATCGTGACCTCCGGGACAGGCAAGGTTAGATCATACGACCTGGCCGGCAAGCCACTGTGGGAACTGGCGGGGACGACCACGATCGCCATCCCGTCTCCGCTCGTCGCCGACGGCCTACTTTATGTCACGGGCGGGTTCATCGTCGATCCCGTGCGGCCGTTGTATGCGATTCGACCGGGTGCCACAGGCGACATTACGCTCAAAGAGGGCCAGACTAATAGTGAGTTCATCGTATGGTCCCAGAAAAAGGCCGGTCCGTACAATCCCTCGCCCATCGCTTATCAGGGCTATCTGTACGTCCTATACGATCGGGGTCTTATGACCTGCTACGAGGCAAAAACTGGCAAGGAAGTCTACAACGGCGCACGGATTGCTGCCGGTGCGAACGCCTTCACCGCCTCGCCCTGGGCCAACAACGGTAAGATCTTCTGCCTGAGCGAGGACGGCGACACCTTCGTCATCCAAGCGGGTCCCGCCTTTAAGGTCCTTGGATGCAACAAGTTACAGGAGATGTGCATGGCCTCGCCGGCCGCCGCTGGCGGCAGTCTGATCATCCGTACCTTGTCAAAGCTCTATTGCATCCGCAATTAGGCCGCCTCCGGGTGCCGTCCCGAGCCTTGATCCTGTGCGTCACCGCCTCGTCCGGTATGCGGTTGAGGCTCGCCCAGTCAGTCCATCGCGTCTTTTTGAGGACCTCCCTGTGCAACTGTTCCGTGGCATGCCGGTGCTGAAGAAAGCTGAAGCACGATCGGCCCCGTGCCGATATAGGTATCACCATGAGAGCGAAATCCTCGGCCATTCTGGTGGCGTTGGGTTGTGGCGTTGCTTGTGCGGCGGCTTCGACTCACACCAGCCAAGCCGCCGCCCACGTCTTCGTCAGAATTGCCCCGAGCATTGCCGTCAGCGGTCCGAAGACGGTGATTGTCAACCTGCGCGACCATGAAGCAGGTTCCCCCATCCGCAGCGAAGTCCAATTCCAGGTCCGCGCCAACACGCCGGAGGTCGAGATGCAGGTGGTTTGCACGGACTTGTACCAAGCGGGCAATCCCTCCTGCGCCTATCGGATTCCGGTCGCCGGCACCGGCGCCCAAATCAGCTTGCGCGCACAGCAGTCAACAGCTCCCCTGGCAGCCTGCCCCCCCGCTGTCCCTTCTGCCTCCAGGATGGACCGGTGCCGTGAGTGAAGTCGGCACCTTCACTGCCTCGACTGCCGCCGCCTTCACGGAAAACGTGACCGTTGGCGTGTCATGGCACACTACCGATTCCACGTTGCCCCTGGGCGAATACGTGGGCTTCGTGAAGCTCATCGGCCTGGTCCAGCCGTAATCACCGGCGCTCGCCCCCTGAGCGACATGAGCCTGCTTTGGGGTCCTTCGCTTCAGAGCAGTGATGGCGGCAACCCCGACGCAAGTCTGCTCCTTTCCTCGGAGTTTCCTGCCTGCCATAATCCGTCCGCAAAATAGCAGGAGCCGATCTACGGCGTTGGCTCGGAGGTGGCATTCGGGGGCCTTCTGCTCTTCGCCGACGACAGGCGGATTGCCGGACGGCTTCGTCTCTTTCGAGGCTATCACGACGAAATCGGGTTGTTGGATCTCCAGAAGTTCCTCTGTGGTGGGCTTGACCTCAATGGTCCGTTGTGGCTCGGCCAGTTCGTACTGCTTTGATAAGGTCTTCGTGTCCACCCGGAGCACGTACTGACCGGGCTTGATATCGCCGAGATAATAAGTGCCGTCGTCGCCCGTGATGGAATCGGTCACCAGGCGTTTTGTTTGCGGATCGCTCAGAATCACCCGGACGCCTCGGGCCGGCCTCTCGACCGCACTGGCCTCCGGGACCTCGAAAACCGTCGCCCAGAACTCGGGGACATTGGCATCGGGAGCCTGATGATGTGGGGCGTTGAGGTCTACGGCCATCACTCGTCCGACGATCGAAATCAGCGGGGCCAGGCTCAAGTTCACTTCGGTCAGACTGTCCCTGTATACTTTGGCCAGTTGCGTCCCGTGGGTCACGGTGTACATTGCTGGGACTGTGCTGCCATCCAGATACACACGCACCTCAGACGCATCCGACGGGGCGGGTAGAATGTAGTAGCCGTTCTTGTCGGTCACGGCACTCGTTGTTTCCCCGAGACAGACCTTCACCTTGGGAACGCCGGGCTCGTTCGGATCGAGAAGGTGGTTGCCGTTGTAGTCGAGGAACACCTTGCCATGGATGGCACCGTAAGCGGTCCGGACACGTGTTTCGTTGATATTGGTGAATCGCCCATCATGGTGGGAATAGAGATTCATCATGTTGAGATTGAGGAAGAAGGAATAGGCTCCATGCAGGTATTCCGCCGAGGCGCTCGAGGCTGTTGTCCCCAGTCCGGTCGAGCAGGTATTCGCAGCGGCCGCGAAATCCATAGCCCGGGCCGCCGCTGTCATCCATCAGTTCCTGATGAACTCCGTGTGTAGACGCAGAGGATGGTTCTCCAGAGACACGCGGAGATCGTGCAAGAACGAGAGAGTCCGCTCGACTGTCGCATCGTTGTAGGCCGAGACCGATCGTGTTATCCGAGTTCAGGTTCTTCCGGATAGCCCAGTACTGCGAAGGAAGCAGACCCGGGGGAGCATGTCGGAGCCTCAGCAGGGATAGAAAGCGGTCGTCCTCCGCGACCGTCAGATCCCTCCCCAGCTAAGACCCGGCCATAGACGCTGAGGTCACTGGTCGGCATGACGTTGAAAGCCGAGTTCTGTCAGGATCCTGGAATTCTCTTCGATGTTTACATCCAAGCGATGCAGCCGGCCGTCAGGGAGGCACGCGGCAGAACCGTTGTTTGCAGACCGATACTCTGGTAGAATACCTCTGTCGTCTTCTCTAACTGGTCGGCCAGATTGTTCCGCACGTCTCCGATACCGCCGTCGAGGGTCCATTTCTTATTCAATCTCCAGGATAGACCCGTCTCGCCGCCGCGGCGGTCGGAGACTTCGGGGTCTACGCCATCAAAGTAGTTGGGTCGCAGATTCAAGAAGTCGGCATCGAGGGTGAGCGGCTGCGTGGGGACGTACTGGGCCCGTATCCGCGCTGCCATGTCGCTATAGCAACCCTGCCCTTCACCCTCTCGGCCTGGCTGCCCGCCATGTCCCCCGATAGCATCAGGTTGTCGAGGGGCAGATACGTCAGCGTCACGCCAGCCTGGTTGCTGGACTCGGGTAGCTTCGCCTGGTTCCGAGAGTATTCGCGGCTCGGCCAGAAAAAGCTGGTTAGTAGTCTTGTTCTGGCGGCCAGCATGGTGCCAACGGTGAGCCGGTCCGTCAGACCGTAGAGCACCCGCCCTCCGGTGATGTAACCATAGAAGTCCCCGGCATCCAAAACGCGGCTTATCCAACCACGCGTGTCTCGCGTTTCGTACCCACGATGCCCAGATAAGCAGCATGGCCCTGCGGCACAAGCTGGGGCGTGCCCACGACCGATTTCTCCATCCGGATCTCATTGCCGTTCGCTTCCTGATGATCAGCGTGATCTCGTTGAGAATGCCGTTGGGCAACTCGATGCTTCGAAACGGTAGATTCCCATGCCTGGAGGGGAATCGGCCTGGGCGGATAGACCTTCTGGACATCCATCGTTCTGCCGTTGAGAAGCAATTCCACCTCGGCCCCGATCGGGGCCGTGCCTTGAAAGATCTGGGTCCGGCCGAAGTACTGGCGCAGGCCCAGGCCGGATCGGTCCGCCTTGAGTTCCTCCGGAGTCCAGCCCATCAAGCCGTTGACCCTCACTCCGGTGGCCGTGAAAACGGGATAGACCAGGTCGCTCAAGCCGAACATGGAGTCTCCCACCGTGACCTCGGAGGTTCCGAACCGTTGTACCCATTCGAACCAGTCGACTTGCGCAGCGTAACCTTGATCGTTTTCCCATCGCCAGCCCCTTCGTGTTGGTCCACTGTAGATTCGGCTGCGAAACTTGGACCTTGTATTGTCCCTCGAGCTCATTGCCCCAGATCGTCTCCTTCGGTCCGGCCAGATTCACCACGTGCGAGTCGGACTGCTGGCCGTTGGGCCCGGTATGCGCGTCCGCTGCCAGGTGTAATCTGGGTGCCAGTCCAGTTGCACGAGTTGCAGTCCCGCCCGGCTGCGGTCCGCCGCGGGCAGGGCCTCGGGCACGTCCATCTCGATGTACTTGGTTTGGAGTGACAGCAACGATCGGCCGGAGCCGAACTTCCAGATGCTCAGTTTTCGGTCCAATTGGATGCGGTACTCATACATCCCGCTGTCCCACTCCAGCTCCATATCCAGAATCTTCGCCAGCTCTTCCGGCACGAGGTAGAAGTCAGGTTTCATGGTGATCTCCGACACCGCCTCGACGAACTCGATCGGGTGCGTTTGGTCCCGGATAGTGATTTCTTTCTTGTCCAGGTCCAGCGTAACCTGTCCCACGCCCTCCGGCGCGAAATGCAGAACGTTGGCCTGCTCGTCAATTTTGAAGGCGAACACCCGGAGGATCCGTAACAGGGGCAGCAAGCGTTTGCCTTCCGGGGTGACGAGGGAATCCAGATCATCGACTTGCAGGCGTTCTGCCAGGCTGCGGCCGCGCACGACAAAGCCCACCAACTCGGTGGTCGTCTCCTTGCGGTGCGCCTCGGACATTGGGGTCCGGAACGACCACGGTCATGGCGGCGTTGGCAGTGAGAGCCGGGACGTGCCTCTGGTGTCGGGGCGGAAGGATTCGCTGGGCCGGGGGAATTCCTCTCCTGCGTATCGGGGGGCACCTTCGCCTCGGTGGAATTCGCCGCACGGACGTCCGGACTGGTGACCCGCCCCGCATCCGTCAAGGGGCCCGGTCCCAGGCTTTTGGGCAAGGCTTTCTCCGAACTGTTGGCGGTCCCTCCGGAACTCGTGCCGTCCGCGGCGATCGTGTTCGCCTCGGGAATGGGAACGTCCGAAGGACCTTCCTCGGGAAAGTCTGAATCGGTGACCGCGGACAACCATTCGCCGGAGTCCGCCGGGGTCTCAACGCGGGACAAGAGATACAGACTGGGCGCAAGAAAAACGCAAAGACCGGCACATACGCCTAAGAGGCGTCCAGGTCTTCTCATATTTACCTTAGGACCCGGCACTTCCCTGCATCTCCGTCTGCTTGTTCCCGTCCGTGGGACTTTGTGGTTTCTTTGCGGCGGATGCCCCGGTCGGCTCCGCCCCCGGGGCACCCATCGGGGGCACTTCCGGCCAGGCGACCCGGGCTTCCTTCATAAGCGGCTGCTCCAAGTGAGGCGCCTCGACACTGAGCTTGACAGTATACTCTCCTTTCGGAAGGGCCGTCTCGATCTTCCGCGTGAACCACCGCTGTCCGCCCCGAAACACGTATCCGGCCCCGATGCCGCCGCTGTCCATCACCTTGCCGGAGGCATCCACAACCTGATAGTCGCCCTTGACTTGAATCCGCCCGGTGCCCGTGGCGGCCACGAGCGCCTTCAAGACGACCGCCCCGTTCTCGACCTGCACCTGAATATCCTTGACCTCGCCCGCATAGGAAGTCTTGCCGACCGTGCCGAAGATCGGGGCGACGATCGTCGTCATCACTTTGAGCTTCACGCCCCGGCCGGTCTTCTCATCCTTGGAAACGACCTCATTGACGGCCAGGGACTCCAACTCCATCGCCGCCCAGTATTCCCCAGGTTCGAGCTTGCCCCGGGGGATAATGGCGAACCGCACGGCACGTTGCGTGCCGGGGGCCAGCGTCAGCTCCCGCGGATTGAAGCGAATCCAAGCGGCCAGCGAGTAGGTGCCGTTCTGCGATCTGGTCAGTCCGCCGTCTTCTGTGTAGTTGAAATAGAGAGCGTTGACCCGGAACCGTTCCTCTTTGTCGCCGAGGTTCGAGACCAGAAACGTGCCGGCCGGCCGCCCTTCATCCATGTTCACTTCGACAAAGGCCGGCTTGATCGCGATGTCCGCCCGCAGCATTCCCGGCAGCAGACCCATCCCTATCAGCACGGCCGCCCTGACTGTGACGCTGCTCTTTCTGACCATTGGCATGATCCCTTCCCCGCATCGGTGTTCCTCCGCGTGTTAAAAATCGTAGTTGGCCCGGGCCTGGAAGAACCATCAGTTCATGAATGAGAACCTACCTGCAACAGTGACTTCACTGTCCCTTAAGATGACCGCCGTCAGCACGACAACGCCGCTGTACTCGCCCGTGGGCAGCTCGGAATCCGTCTGATTCCACGTCGGCGTCACAGTGACATTCTGGCTAAAGTGATTGTTCTGGCCGCTGCCGAACGAGCCAGCCGCCGTCGAGAGACCGGCAAAGCCGCCCACGGTAATCGGGGTCGCGACATACTGCAGAACGTTCGGCGTCCCCGCCGGCAGTATGTTGCCGATCTCCGGCTGCACAGCTACGCCCGCCGGAACAGCGATCGGGATGAAGTACGCGGAGGTGGGAGCATCATCCTTGTACAGATTCGATACCGCCACACTCAGATTGATGACTTGGACGTTGGCGTCCACACGGAAGATGATCGCGCCGCTGAACGGCCCCGTCTGGACATTACCAAGGTTCACCACGCCCGTCACCACCCCTACCGCGACGTTCGAAACCACGTTCACGGATACGGTGGCACTCGCCGAACTGGTCAGATCGGCAAGCGCAACACTCGAACTCAACGCCAAAGCCACCAGAATTGCCAACAAACTCTTCTTCATACCAACACTCCTTTCAAAACAGTTCCTCCATCCATTATATTGGCACACGGGCCAACTACGATTCGTGAGATACCGCACCAATGCCTCCCGGCATTTTCTTCCCTCTTCAGGCAGGGAAAAGGATCCCGGGCCACATGGAGATCGTCGTTCCATCACCCCTTCCAAGTACTCCCCCGTCACCCTTCGAACGTACACTCATCACCCATCCCTTCCCCTGCGTCCCCCCTCCCACAAGCCAACTCGCCTAGGGCGCCCGGCGTTTGTGCAGCCAGCCCGCCATCCCCAAGCCGATCAGGCCCAGCACGACCGCGCCGGGGACAGGAAGAGCAACCGCCGCTGCGGAAAACTCAATGGCGCCTTCCCCGATATGAATATTGATCGGAGGAATGGCCGTAATCTCGAGCGCGAGGATGTGGGTCCCCGCGGACAAGGCCAGATTGCTGTAGTCGGCGAAAAAATAGCCCGACGTGCTATTCTGTCCACCGGGATCCGACCAAGTACCGGTGTAATTGTTGTGCGCGTCGTCCTTGGGCCCCGTACCCGTGTAGATACTCGTCCACGGGACAAGCGATCCGTCCACGTAGAGATCCCATTGGTCGCCCGGGGGATAATAAGGATCATGGCTGTTGATCGACGTCATCACGCCCGCCGCCGGCAGTGTGATGGACCACTTCCACTCCCCGGGCCCGGTCGTAAACGGAGGCACGGGAACCCCGCCGCTTACTACGTACGCGTTGGTTTGGATGCCGTCCAACGATCCTACTCCGTTGCTCCAGTGGAAGTACCCGCTCCAACCGGTGGCCGGATTGATCGTGACGATGTCGCCTCGGGCGGAGGGAAGTGCTGCCAGCAGAGAGAGTGCCATATAAACTTTGATGCTATTATTCATCCTCATTATCTTCTCCCCTGAATAAGCATTTCTGACGCGCACTTGCCACTCGGCTCGGCGCGCATCCTTCCACGCCAGAGAAACTCCTCTCCCGGGCCGCCTTCTGCTGGAGGCGTAAGGTGGACACAAAGACCCTCTTGTGTCTTGTGCACCGACGCCCTAAGCCACCCACCTCAATGCCTGGGATTGCAGGCCGAGAGAATTGTCGTTACCGATGGGAATATGCGTGCGTCATCAGGCCTCCCTATCCAAATTGAGACTCATTCCCTTCTTTCGCCCCGAGGACGAGCGTCTCATGTGGAGATCCGCCGGTCTCACCGTTTCCCGGCCGATCCCATACCCTTCATCACTGCCACATCCGTCGTCCTTGGGCCCCTTGCGGGTGTCGTGCCGCACAAGGTTCGATTCCGTCTTTTCACCACAACCTACGGCAACTTCGCCTAATGCTACGTTACCTTCGGTTCATCCATTCCGGTGACATTGAAACCCATACGTGGGGAATAATTACATGGTGCGGATAATCCTGTCAAGGGGAAAAAAGAAAAAAAGTAAAAACAGCAAAGGATGTGTCTGCCGGCCAAGTCCGCCTGGAACCCCTTCCCCATCTTCGACACCATGAAACTGCAACTCTTTATGTGAACAGGACTTGCGCATTTGGTGGAGGCTCTTGGCACTACATGTGATCCCCTGAGGCTGCCGGTCCTTGGTGTTCATGGCGTCTGCTCCCCCACGGCTCGGACCACCGGGCCGAGAGCCACCCCGGCGGCCTGAAGGGCTTTGCCGACAGCACCCCGCGTTTGGGTGCGGATCACAAAGGGGCGGCCCGCCGCCGGGACGGTGACTTCTTGCAGGGTCTCCAGGTCCGCCCGGAGACGATCCCATTCGCAGACCCAGCCCCGCTGCTCCATCCGCGTCTGCAATTCCTTCAACAGAACCAACGCCAGGAAGCTGCAAAACACATGCCCGCGAATCGTGGCGTCCACCTTGTGATAGAGGGGTCGGTTCTCCAGGATGGATTTGATCGTCCGAAAGATCTGTTCGACCCGCCACAATTCCTTGTAGCGCAAGGCGACCTCCTGCGCCGGCAGGTCCAGGTCCGTCTGGAGGACCCACAGGCCGTCAAATTTCTCCTGGGCCTGGATCTTGTCTTCGTCGACCTCGAAGCGGCGGCTCGTGCCGGTGGTCTTGAGGTACTTGCGGTAGCCCTGGTTGCCCACGAGGGATTTGTCGCCTTGCTGTAACTGCTCCCGCAGATGCGTGACAATGGCTTCACGATCTTCACGATCCTTTTTTGCCTGATCGGCATTGCGGCACACGACATAGCGACGAGAACCCACGTTCACCTCTTTGACCTCCAGCGGGGAAGGGTCTTGGCTGTGGGTCTTGGGGCCCTGCACCGTGGCATACGGGCCGGCGTCCGAGACCACGACCTGCCGCACCTCCTTGACCAGGTGCATCCGGGCGCCGAGGATAAAATGCACCCCCCGCGCCGGCTGGCCCAGCTCGGTGATCGTCTGTCGGCTGATCATGCCGCGATCCGCCACGATGCAAATCCGGTGGAGGTGGAAACGCTCGCGGAGCCGGTCCACGATAGGAACCAAGGTCTTGACATCGGTGGTGTTGCCTGGCCACAACTCACAACAGAGTGGCCGGCCCGTACTGTCGAGCACCGCGCCCACGACCATCTGCGGGAGGTCCGGCCGATGATCTTTGCTGTGCCCATGCCGGCCCATCGTCTGGCCGCCCTGACCTTCGAAGTACACGCTGGTGGTGTCGAAGAACACCAGGTCCAAATCACGGAACAGCGTCTGACGGTGGGCGAACAACGACTCTTCGATCTGATCCTTGACACAACGGCGGACGAAGCCCGTGGCCCCGGCCTGCTGATCTGCCGCCAACTCCTCTCCCAGCCAGGCCATCGCCCGATACAGATGATGCAATTGCAGACCCTCGGCCCCCGCCATCGCATACTCTCGATACCACTGCTCGGCCGCCCGATCCGATCCCGAGACCATCAGCCGATGCAGCACCGTCACGAAGACCGTGCGCTCGACCGCGAACTCATAACGCCGGCCGGCCAGCAACTCCGCCAGAATCGCCGGCAGACCCAACTCCCGCCAGAGACGCTCGAACACCAACGGCGGCCCGATCTTGACCAGCGTCGCGGCGGGCAGTTCCTGGCGCTGATAGGCATCGAGCACGCTGACCTCTTGGGCAAACCGGGCACAGGAGCGCAGCAAGCCATCGAGTTGGCCGTTGGCTTGCAGTACATCGAGCCGGCCCAGCGTGGCGACCACTTGCTGGCGGACCCGGCCCTCGACACGCTCGTTGCGAACGATTTGCAGATATTGATAGTTGCCGGACGTTTTGGTTCTCACAAACATAGGCCACTCCTTTTGTCACCACCACAGATAGCCTATGCCCGCATAAAATCAAGATAAAAATCGCTCACTGCGTAAAGTTATGGCACTACATTCTCCTGCTTGCTCCGCGAGATTGTGCGTTTTTGGCCCCCAATCAAGGATTCCGGCGGTGGATAACCGCAGCAACTGTCGAAGATGGGCCTTCCTGCCGCCTCCGCAAAGGAACTGGTTCTCCTTGCAGTATTGATCTGTCCCAGGTAGAGTAAGGGAGAACTTATCGGAACGTGTTCTTCTCGTCGATTTGGAGGTATGTATTACGTAAGTCCCTCTTGCTAAAGGACTTGGAGCAGTGGCCGAGTGGCTTAAGGCGACGGTCTTGAAAACCGTTGGGTCGAAAGGCCCCGGGGGTTCGAATCCCTCCTGCTCCGCTGATGCGCGGTTTGCTGAATAATGCGATCTGCTTGGGCTACCGGCTGACATACTTGGGGCTGCGCGCGTGGTGGTTCGTGCATCGGCCGGCAACGCACGGGGCCTGTGTTGCCCTGTGGCACGAAGGCGAGATTCTCCTAATTCACACCAGTTATCGCCGTTGTTACTCCCTTCCTGGCGGCTTCGTGCAGTCGGGCGAGCTATCTGAGCAGGCCGCGCGGCGAGAATTGCACGAGGAAGTCGGGATCGATTTGCCGAGTTGCCCGTTGCGACTTGCGTGGAGCGGCACGCTCCTTTTCGAGTCCCGTCAGGATACCGTCGATATTTGGGAGGCTACGGTCGCAGATGTTCCGGCCGTGCATCTGATGAGTCACGAGGTGGTCTGGGCCGCCTGGGTGGACCCCGACATGGCTCTGGCACGACCTCTTCTGCCGCATGTCGCGACCTACCTGGCCGAGAAGCGTAAGAACGGCAGGAGGGCCTGAAGGGGCACCAATCCCCTGCCCCCCGCTCACCGCCTTGGCACCCGCTCCCAAACTGTGCCCTTCATCCCCTTCACAGTGGTTTTCCCCTCCAGACCACCTACACCTTTGTCCCGTTTTGCTAAGTTATCGGACGCGGTGGCGAGAAAACAGGCAATCTATTATCCTTGGGGCCCCGGGCGGACGATAAAATGAGAATGTACGATAAACCAGGGAAATAGAATTGCATCTATGCGATAAGCGGGGTATAACTTACCTATGGTCGATGCCCAAGCGACCAAATTCGGCAACTTGTTCCTGAGGAGCCCCGCAGGACACGGGGGGCAGGATTGGAGAACGTGGGTGAGCATGTTATGGGAACAGCGTAGCACACAGTTCCTTTTGCGTATCAGATCCATTCCACCGGCAACGACGATCGCTTGTTGACTTGTCAGAAAGGAGGTGACGGGCAGAGTTCCACCAGGGGGCGAGGGCCCCGGACTTTTTGGTTGCACCGGTGGAGGCGGATCCGGACGCCAGGGAATCTGTATGATACATAGCGGGTCTCGAGATGGGATGGTGGCGAGGGCAACCGGCCCTTGCCGGCGGGTCGCCGGGCCACCGGCGGCGTTCCTGAGCCGAGGGCGGGATGCCCTCGCCACGAAGTGTTTGGGGCCCGGAGTGGAGAGGCGGCTTTTTGGTGTGTAACCAAGAGCGAGGGTTCGGCCACGCGAGTCCTGGCGTGGGGGACCCGAGAAGCGGTGTCTTTTTGGTAAGGAGGACTTTATGTCTAAGAAGTTGATTTGCCTGACGACTGTCGGCTTGATGCTGGCCATCGCCGGCAGTGCGGGCGCCCAAGTGGGCAAGGGCTACATCCTGTTCGAGTGGTGGGACAACATCGGTTCCGGCGCGACGGTCCCGGATCTGACGAGCAATGCCTTGTACCCGAACAGTCCGACATCTTCCGCATGGGTAACCAAATGGGACGGCAGGAACGACAGCGGCGCCGGACAATTTTGGTGACCGCGCCGGGCTTTCCTGACCCCGCCGGCGGACGGCACCTACACCTTTTATATCGCCAGCGATGATGCCAGCGAGCTCTGGCTGAGCACCGACAACACTCCGGCCAACGCGGTGAAGATCGCGTTTGTGGCGGGTTGGACCAGCTACCAGGAGTGGCAGAATGCCACCGAGAAGGCCAACCAGATGTCGGCCCCCGTCACCCTCAAGGCCAGCCAGAGTTACTTTATCCAGACCCTCCATAAGGAAGGCGGCGGCGGGGACAACATTACTGTCGGCTGGACCGGTCCGGTGATCGGCACGACGATCACGGTCCTGGACGGCAAGTACTGCACGGCCTTCATCCGCACCCCGGAGCCGTTGTTCAAGGCCAGCACCCCGAGTCCGGCCAATGGCGCGACCGAAGTGGTCAGCCCCATGTTCACCTGGACCCCGGGCAAGACGGCCGCGACGCATCACGTCTACGTCGGCACGGACCCGAACCTGACCGCCAAAGGCGACGATCAGGGGGCCGGGATGGTGGCGAACGGCCAAGGCATGTTCTACCTGATCGCCGGCCTGACGCCGGGCGCCAAGTATTATTGGCGGGTCGATGAGATCGATGCCAGCGGCACCGTGACCACCGGCGACGTGTGGTCCTTCACCGTGCAACCGATGGAAGCCCACAACCCCAGTCCGTATGATGGCGCCCTGTGGATGAAGACCACCCAGACGTTCAAGTGGGCGGCCGGCCAAGGCGCCGCCAAGCAGCGGATGTATATCAGCACCGATAAGACGGCCGTGACCTCCCGGGCCGCCAGCGCGGTCCAGCCCGATCAGACGGCCGTCACGCTGACGCTCTCGACGCTCAAGGCCAACAGCACCTATTACTGGTGTGTCGATGAGCTCGACAGCGCCGGCAAAGTCTCCGCGGCCGGTCCCGTCTGGACCTTTACCACGATCGATGCCGCCGGCGGCGCCATTGTCGAGTACTTCAACGGCATGACCCTCAGCGGTAAGCCGATCAAGGTCACGACGGTGCCCGAGATCAATTGGTCTCTGGCCAGTGGCCAGATCGATCCGGCCGTGCCGGCCACCGGCTTCTCCGCCCGCTATACCGCGAACCTCAACGTCCCGGTCAGCGGCGCGTACACCTTCTACAATGCTTCCGATGACGGTTCGCGGCTGTTCCTCAACGGCGTGCAACTGACCAACGGCTGGGTCGATAGAGGGCGAGACGGAATACGCCAGCCCGGTACAGAACCTGGTCGCCGGCCAGTCCTATCTGATCGTCATGGAATACTACCAGAACGGCGGCGGCGATGCCGCGCGGCTGCGGTGGTCCGGTCCGGGCATTGCCAAGGACATCATCCCGCAGGGCGCTTTGCAGATCCCGCAAGTGGCGATCTCGGCCAGTCCGAGCAACAATGCCGTGGAAGTACCCGATACGAGCGTGCTCGGTTGGACGGGCGGCCCGAAGGCCCTGGCCTACACGGTGTACTTCGGCACGGATAAGACCAAGGTCAGCAGCAACGACAAGTCCGTCGCGCTGGCCCCCATGATCACCACCACGTATACGCCGGCTACGCCGTTGGCGTGGAACACGACGTACTACTGGAAGGTCGATGAGACCCTCTCCGACGGCTCGACAGTGCCCGGCCAGCTCTGGAGCTTCACGACGGCCAACTGGATCGTCGTCCAGGCAGCCCAAGTGGCGTTGAGCTATGACGACAGCAAGGATCCGTACATGTCCGCGCTGTCCTTCGACGTCACGGGCGATCTGACCCGCGGCGGGGCCAGCGATTTGGCCCTGCGGTTCCAAGGCCTGCCCGCGGTGCTCGGCGGCGTCGTCTACAACGATGCCAACCAGAGCTACAAAGTCACGGGCGCCGGCACGGATATCTGGAACAACAGCGACCAGTTCGAGTATGCCTACAAGACCCTCACGGGCGATGGCAGCATGGTCGCACGGATCACCGGCTATAAGACCAACACCGGCGACAGCACCTGGGCCAAGGGTGGGGTCATGATCCGCCAGAGCACCTACGCCGGCTCGGCGTGGATCCTGATGGCCATTACCAACGGCAGCGCCAACGGCGCCACCTTCCAGTGGCGTCAGACGACCGACGGTAGCTGTGGCAACAGTGACTCCGCGGCCCCGGCCAAGGTCCCGCCGTACTGGGTGAAGATCACCCGGACGGGCAATTCCGTCTCCGCCTTCTACTCGGCGGACGGCAAGACCTGGACGCAGCAGGGCACGGCCCAGACCATCACCATGACGGACCCGGTCCTCATCGGTTTGGCCGCGGGCTCGCACGTCAACTCGACGACGCCGAACACCTTCACGTTCGACAACGTCAGCACGACGGGCACCATCACTCCTGCCGGTCCGTTCACCGTGGCGGATAACGTCGGCACGCACGCGCTGGCCAACGCGACCGCTCCGCTCTATGTGTCGATCACGGATAAGGCCGGCAAGATCGCTCTGGTCAACAACCCCAATCCGAACGCCGTCAACACGACGGTCATGGATCTGTGGCGGGTTCCGCTGAGCAGCTTCACCGGCGTGGATCTCAAGAATGCCAAGACGCTGTCGCTCGGCGTCGGCAATGGCAAGGCCGGTGGCTTCGGCGTCATGCAGTTCGCCGATGTCCGCATCCTCCTGCCGGTCACTCTGCCGGCGGCCGGGGCGGTCGATGTCACCAAGCCGGGCGATCCGCTCAACGGCTTCCCGAACTACTCGGGCTCTTCGCCGGCGGCGGAAATGCCGGCCAACGTCATCGATAACAACGTCGCGACGAAGTACCTCAACTTCGCCAACAGCGGCTCCACCAACGGCAAGACCGTGATGCCGACCGGCTTCTACGTCACGCCGTCCATGGGCGCCACGGTCGTCACGGGCCTGACCTTCACGTCGGCCAATGACACGCCGGCACGCGATCCCATCGCCTGGGAGCTCTACGGCTCGAACAAGAGCATCAATGGTCCCTGGGCCTTGATTGCCAAGGGCACGATCGATGACTTCGCCCGGCCGATCGATTGGCCGCGCAACTGGAAGGGCGTCACCCCCATCGGGTTCGCCAACACGATGCCCTATACCAATTACGAGGTCTCGTTCACGGCCCTGCACATCCCGAGTGGCGCCAACAGCATGCAGATCGCCGAGGTCGAGCTCCTGGGCACTGCTGCTCCCGCCGGGCCCGTAGTGATCTGGGTTACCTTCAGTGGCGGCGATAACGCTCCCTCGAGCGGCGCTGCCGGCGCTGGTTTCACCACGGTCGCCCGACAAGCCGTATACCGACCTGCTGAAGGCCAACGGCTTCAACGTGGTCCGCTACGTGCAGACGCCCACGCCCACCGTGGACCTGCTCAACGCGGCGAACCTGGTGATCGTCAGTCGTGCGGTCGCCAGCACCAGCTTCCAGAACGCGGCTGCCGACATCTGGAACGGCGTTACCGCTCCCATGATCCTCACGGGCGGTTACGCCAACCGGGTCAGCCCGTCTGGGCTTCAACACCGGGGATACGATTCCGGACACCACCGGGGACATCAAGCTGACGGTCGCGGTCCCAACGCACGCGATCTTCGCGGGCGTCGCGCTGACCAACGGCACGATGAACAATACCTACGCTGGGATTGTCACCTATCCCGATGGCAAGACGAAGGCCCAAGGCCTCTCGATCGTAACGGACCCGATCGCCGCCACCGGCACAGTTTTGGCCGCGGTTTCGGCCGGCTCCACTACGGGCCCGGCTGGGGCCACGGTAATCGCCGAGTGGCCGGCTGGCGCCAAGATCACGCACACCGGCGGGGCTGGAACGGACACGTTGGGCGGCAAACGCCTGATGTTCCTGACCGGCAGCCGCGAGAATTCGGCCATCAGCTCGGAGACGGCGGGTCAGTATGACCTGTCGGATGACGGCGCCAAGATGTTCATCAATGCGGTAAACTACATGCTTAAGTAGTCACTGCAGAACAAGGAGTCGAGGGATTTCTCCCTCGCATGGTGGAATAAGCCGGGTCCCCAACGCGAGGTATCGCGTTGGGGACCCCTCCTAACAAGCGATCCGGGCTGCGAGCCAAACTCGCAGCCCTTTTTCATTGGCCCGCCAGAAAGGGGCGAGAAGGTTGTCACGCGCGTCAATCCTTCGCCACTCGACCACGGTCCAGAAATCTGCTTCCCCTTCTCCCTCTTCACCCCCTTGCCTTGTTTCGCCGCTTTTTCCATTTTTGCGGCTGGTTATGGGACACAGGAGCGGAAAAATGGGCAATCTGTTATCTTCGGGGTCCCTACAGACGATAGAATAGGAATATACGGTAAACCAGTGAAATACAATTGCACCCATTCGATAAGCAGGGTATACTTAGTTATGGCTGATTCCAGACTTGGCTGGCTGAGGCCACTGCACAAGAGGCAGGTTCCGCGTCAGACCGCGGATCGCTGCCGGGGCAGGACACGGGAGGCAGGATTGGAGAACGTAGGTGAGCATGTTATGGGAACAGCGTAGCACACAGTTCCTTTTGCGTATCAGATCCATTCCACCGGCAACGACGATCGCTTGTTGACTTGTCAGAAAGGAGGTGACGGGCAGAGTTCCACCAGGGGGCGAGGGCCCCGGACTTTTTGGTTGCACCGGTGGAGGCGGATCCGGACGCCAGGGAATCTGTATGATACATAGCGGGTCTCGAGATGGGATGGTGGCGAGGGCAACCGGCCCTTGCCGGCGGGTCGCCGGGCCACCGGCGGCGTTCCTGAGCCGAGGGCGGGATGCCCTCGCCACGAAGTGTTTGGGGCCCGGAGTGGAGAGGCGGCTTTTTGGTGTGTAACCAAGAGCGAGGGTTCGGCCACGCGAGTCCTGGCGTGGGGGACCCGAGAAGCGGTGTCTTTTTGGTAAGGAGGACTTTATGTCTAAGAAGTTGATTTGCCTGACGACTGTCGGCTTGATGCTGGCCATCGCCGGCAGTGCGGGCGCCCAAGTGGGCAAGGGCTACATCCTGTTCGAGTGGTGGGACAACATCGGTTCCGGCGCGACGGTCCCGGATCTGACGAGCAATGCCTTGTACCCGAACAGTCCGACATCTTCCGCATGGGTAACCAAATGGGACGGCAGGAACGACAGCGGCGCCGGACAATTTTGGTGACCGCGCCCGGGCTTTCCTGACCCCGCCGGCGGACGGCACCTACACCTTTTATATCGCCAGCGATGATGCCAGCGAGCTCTGGCTGAGCACCGACAACACTCCGGCCAACGCGGTGAAGATCGCGTTTGTGGCGGGTTGGACCAGCTACCAGGAGTGGCAGAATGCCACCGAGAAGGCCAACCAGATGTCGGCCCCCGTCACCCTCAAGGCCAGCCAGAGTTACTTTATCCAGACCCTCCATAAGGAAGGCGGCGGCGGGGACAACATTACTGTCGGCTGGACCGGTCCGGTGATCGGCACGACGATCACGGTCCTGGACGGCAAGTACTGCACGGCCTTCATCCGCACCCCGGAGCCGTTGTTCAAGGCCAGCACCCCGAGTCCGGCCAATGGCGCGACCGAAGTGGTCAGCCCCATGTTCACCTGGACCCCGGGCAAGACGGCCGCGACGCATCACGTCTACGTCGGCACGGACCCGAACCTGACCGCCAAAGGCGACGATCAGGGGGCCGGGATGGTGGCGAACGGCCAAGGCATGTTCTACCTGATCGCCGGCCTGACGCCGGGCGCCAAGTATTATTGGCGGGTCGATGAGATCGATGCCAGCGGCACCGTGACCACCGGCGACGTGTGGTCCTTCACCGTGCAACCGATGGAAGCCCACAACCCCAGTCCGTATGATGGCGCCCTGTGGATGAAGACCACCCAGACGTTCAAGTGGGCGGCCGGCCAAGGCGCCGCCAAGCAGCGGATGTATATCAGCACCGATAAGACGGCCGTGACCTCCCGGGCCGCCAGCGCGGTCCAGCCCGATCAGACGGCCGTCACGCTGACGCTCTCGACGCTCAAGGCCAACAGCACCTATTACTGGTGTGTCGATGAGCTCGACAGCGCCGGCAAAGTCTCCGCGGCCGGTCCCGTCTGGACCTTTACCACGATCGATGCCGCCGGCGGCGCCATTGTCGAGTACTTCAACGGCATGACCCTCAGCGGTAAGCCGATCAAGGTCACGACGGTGCCCGAGATCAATTGGTCTCTGGCCAGTGGCCAGATCGATCCGGCCGTGCCGGCCACCGGCTTCTCCGCCCGGTATACCGCGAACCTCAACGTCCCGGTCAGCGGCGCGTACACCTTCTACAATGCTTCCGATGACGGTTCGCGGCTGTTCCTCAACGGCGTGCAACTGACCAACGGCTGGGTCGATGAGGGCGAGACGGAATACGCCAGCCCGGTACAGAACCTGGTCGCCGGCCAGTCCTATCTGATCGTCATGGAATACTACCAGAACGGCGGCGGCGATGCCGCGCGGCTGCGGTGGTCCGGTCCGGGCATTGCCAAGGACATCATCCCGCAGGGCGCTTTGCAGATCCCGCAAGTGGCGATCTCGGCCAGTCCGAGCAACAATGCCGTGGAAGTACCCGATACGAGCGTGCTCGGTTGGACGGGCGGCCCGAAGGCCCTGGCCTACACGGTGTACTTCGGCACGGATAAGACCAAGGTCAGCAGCAACGACAAGTCCGTCGCGCTGGCCCCCATGATCACCACCACGTATACGCCGGCTACGCCGTTGGCGTGGAACACGACGTACTACTGGAAGGTCGATGAGACCCTCTCCGACGGCTCGACAGTGCCCGGCCAGCTCTGGACCTTCACGACGGCCAACTGGATCGTCGTCCAGGCAGCCCAAGTGGCGTTGAGCTATGACGACAGCAAGGATCCGTACATGTCCGCGCTGTCCTTCGACGTCACGGGCGATCTGACCCGCGGCGGGGCCAGCGATTTGGCCCTGCGGTTCCAAGGCCTGCCCGCGGTGCTCGGCGGCGTCGTCTACAACGATGCCAACCAGAGCTACAAGGTCACGGGCGCCGGCACGGATATCTGGAACAACAGCGACCAGTTCGAGTATGCCTACAAGACCCTCACGGGCGATGGCAGCATGGTCGCACGGATCACCGGCTATAAGACCAACACCGGCGACAGCACCTGGGCCAAGGGTGGGGTCATGATCCGCCAGAGCACCTACGCCGGCTCGGCGTGGATCCTGATGGCCATTACCAACGGCAGCGCCAACGGCGCCACCTTCCAGTGGCGTCAGACGACCGACGGTAGCTGTGGCAACAGTGACTCCGCGGCCCCGGCGAAGGTCCCGCCGTACTGGGTGAAGATCACCCGGACGGGCAATTCCGTCTCCGCCTTCTACTCGGCGGACGGCAAGACCTGGACGCAGCAGGGCACGGCCCAGACCATCACCATGACGGACCCGGTCCTCATCGGTTTGGCCGCGGGCTCGCACGTCAACTCGACGACGCCGAACACCTTCACGTTCGACAACGTCAGCACGACGGGCACCATCACTCCTGCCGGTCCGTTCACCGTGGCGGATAACGTCGGCACGCACGCGCTGGCCAACGCGACCGCTCCGCTCTATGTGTCGATCACGGATAAGGCCGGCAAGATCGCTCTGGTCAACAACCCCAATCCGAACGCCGTCAACACGACGGTCATGGATCTGTGGCGGGTTCCGCTGAGCAGCTTCACCGGCGTGGATCTCAAGAATGCCAAGACGCTGTCGCTCGGCGTCGGCAATGGCAAGGCCGGTGGCTTCGGCGTCATGCAGTTCGCCGATGTCCGCATCCTCCTGCCGGTCACTCTGCCGGCGGCCGGGGCGGTCGATGTCACCAAGCCGGGCGATCCGCTCAACGGCTTCCCGAACTACTCGGGCTCTTCGCCGGCGGCGGAAATGCCGGCCAACGTCATCGATAACAACGTCGCGACGAAGTACCTCAACTTCGCCAACAGCGGCTCCACCAACGGCAAGACCGTGATGCCTACCGGCTTCTACGTCACGCCGTCCATGGGCTTCACCGTGGTCACGGGCCTGACGTTCACGTCAGCCAATGACACGCCGGCACGCGATCCCATCGCCTGGGAGCTCTACGGCTCCTTCACGAGCATCAATGGTCCCTGGTACCTGATTGCCAAGGGCACGATCGATGACTTCGGCCGGCCGATCGATTGGCCGCGCAACTGGAAGGGCGTCACGCCCATCGGGTTCGCCAACACTACGGCGTTCTCGAGCTACCAGGTCTCGTTCACGGCCCTGCACATCCCGAGCGGCGCCAACAGCATGCAGATCGCTGAGGTCGAGATCCTCGGTGTTGCCGGCAAGCAGCCGATCATCACCGACGTGGTTCGGGCCAACGGGCAAGGCGGCACCAGAACCGACGGATCGCCGATCAACGGCACGTACACCGGCAATACCGCGCCGGTGCTCCCGCCGGCCGGCGGTCTCAAGGATGGCAATTTCGTCTATTCGGATCGTCCCTATCCTTGGGCCCAGACCCCTGCTTCGATGGTCGGCTCGGAGTACGTCCTGATGTACAACCAGGACAAGACCACGGGCGAGAAGGACGTCACCTATACCGTGACCTTCACCAAGGCCGCGACCATCTGGGTGAGTTGCGATGACCGGGCGTGGACCGACGGCACGACCGTGATGACGGACCAGATGGCCGTCGATCGCATCGTGGCGGCGTTCGCCAAGCCGGGACAGTTCAAGGACACGGGCGTGAAGATCTTCGTTCAGGAGAACTCCACGACCAATCGTCCGATGAGCGTCTTCTCGGCCGCTATGCCGGCCGGGACCTACGTCTTCGGGTCGAATGACAACAGCGGGGACTACTACACGATCGGGGCGCAGTAGTTCGTCAGCGCCTGATTCCGACGGAGAAGAATCCGTCCCAATGGTGGAATAAGCCGGGTCCCCCAACGCGACACCTCGCGTTGGGGGACCCCCTCCCAACAAGCGATCAGGGCGGCGAGCCAAGCTCGCCGCCCTTCTTATTTGGGTGGCGCGTGGGCGTCCGACCGCCCGGCATCCTCTGTTCCAACGGATGGTCAGCGAGCCTTGACGACACCAGGAGTACGCAGAGTAGTCTCGGGCTCGTCGAAGAGAATGTGATTAACTGCTTCCACGCCCTGCATGAAGGAGTGATCCATGTTGCCCACTTCATATTTCCAGGCGCCGAAGCGTCCGCGACTGAGAATCTGCTGCGCATAAAGCATGGGCTCGACCCGATCCAGCCAGACGTCTCGCTCCAGCGACGGAATCGGATAGCCGTATTCCAATCGCCGATGCCAGGTGCTTTCAATGACCGTCTCCGGCCCCAGGAGTTGGGCGGCCTGGAGGCCGTCGATCGTCTGCCGGACCACGCTGGCCCGATCCACCGGTTTGTCCACGGATTCGCTGATTTCCGCCATCAGCGACCATTGATGACCCGGGTGCGGAACATTATGCGGCGAGTAATTGGAGAAGACCGTCACACGGTAGAACGGCAGCTCGGGTTCGGGGAAGTACATCCAGCACTTCGTCGCCAGTCGGTCCGGCACCGGTCCGGCCAGACCTACGCCGATGACGTATGTGCTGGAGTAGCGCAGACGACCCGCACCTGATGGCGGATAGCAATCGCGGGTTAAGTCGGAAATCCGATCCAAGAGCACGTTCATCGGCATCGTGGCGATCAACCAATCATAGTCGGCCACCGTGGCATCGTTGAGATGCACGAGCTTCTTCTCGGTCTCGACGGCTGTGACTTCCGTCCCGAAATGCAGACGCTCAGCAGGAAGTCGCTCGGCCATGGCTTGCCAGATCCGGCCCGTACCGCCGTGCAAAGGAAAACGGAATGTGGCGTTCGGGCCCCAACTCAGATCATCCCGGCCCTCGATGATATTACGGAGGATTCGCTTGAGGTCCACGGTCGCCACGCGCTCGCCCACCCAGGAACTGCTCATTCTGGGCCGGATCGGTAGCCCAGACCTTGCAGTTATAGGGGTTCAGAAAGACACGGGCCAAACCGGCCCCGAAACTGCGCAGAATCCAATCGGCAAACGTCGGAGGACGGAGGACAGAGGACAGAGGACCGCAGGCCGAGCCGTCCTCCGTCTTCCGTCCTCCGTCTTCCGTCCTCTGCGCCCGGCCTGTGCATCCAGCAGCCCTTCCAGGCACTCCAGCAATTCCGGCGTGGGCAGATGGCGGATGTTGTTCTGGAGCGGATAGGGAATGAAGCGATCGCGCATCCAGACCCAGGCCTCGCGCTCGTGGCGGACCCATTGCTGCTCCAGGAGCGAGTCAAGCAAAGCATCGAAGTAGTCGTAATGGGAGAAGACAACGTGGCCGCCGAGGTCCCAGGTGAAACCGCTGGCGTCCAGGTGCGACGCGGCCAGCCCGCCGACGCAGGACTCCTTCTCCAACAGCTCCCAGTCGGGGTAACCGACTTCCCGGAGCCGCCAAGCGGCCCCCAGCCCCGCCGGCCCCCCGCCGACGATCAGGATTTTCCCGGCATCACGCACCACATGGACCTTCGGGATTTACTATTGGCGATTCGCCCTTTACTATGCTGGCTATCATCGTAAGCCGTCAATAGGAGATAGTAAACCCCATGCGGTTTGGAATGGTTGTCAACCCGATGGCCGGCGCCGCCAGCGCGGAACGCAAGGCCCAAACCCTGCGTACGCTCCAGGACATCCTGGGGGAATGCGAGATTCGCGGTTTGGAGACCCGCTCGCGGGAGGAGTTCATGCAGTCTGCGGCCGAGTTGGCGCGGGAAGTCGAGGTCCTGATCGTGGTGGGCGGGGACGGGTCCTTCTCCGACGCGCTTAACGCCGTCAACACAAGCGCGGTCCTGGCCTTCCTGCCTCTCGGCTCGGGCTGTGCGTTGCAGTATGCCCTCGGCCTGCCCCCGCGGCCTGCCAAGGCGGCCCAGCGGATCAAAGAGGGCCGGTTGCGCGTCTACGATCTGATTCTGTGCGACGAATCGCGCAAGGCTTTCATGGCGAGCGTCGGACTCGAAGCGGACATCCTGCAGCGCCGGGAATCGTTGCGGGAAAGCGGCATCAGTGGGCCCCAAGCCTACGCGATGGCCACGTTCGGCTCGCTCTTTACGGAACTCGAACGAACCGACATGACCATTTCCCTCGACGGTGAGACGCTGACCGTGCCCAAGGCCGTTACCGCGATCGTCACCAAGATCCCCTACTACGGCTACAAAATGAAAGTCGTGCCGCACGCCGTGTTCGACGATGGATACCTGCACCTGCTGGCGATCAACTCCGGCTGGGCCGAGATTGTGGGCGGCGTGGCCAACGCCTTCCTCTACGAGAACCGGCTGGGCCTGTATCGCAAGGCCCGGGAGATCCGCATCCAGATGGAACGAGAGCGTTACGCCCAACTGGACGGCAACCTCTACCGCAAGGGCACGGACTTCCATTTTCGTGTGCTGCCGCAAGCCCTGCGGATGTGGTGCTGATGTCACGTAACGACCTGGGTCGTGTCCATATATACATGCGGGTGCTTCTACCGTCAGTGCTTGGCCAACTCTGCTTCGGCAGCCGATTGGCCCGCCTGACGACTCTTGCTCCGAGGTCCAACGGTCGATAGACTGTCTGGTGGTGGCTCGAGGCTGCCAAGGGCAAGTTTCAAGGGAAACTCAGTGAGGTAGAATGCGTTGGTGGTGAGTATGGCAATCCTGGCGCCGTTGCTAGTCGGCGGCACGACCCGGCAGACAGAGCCGAACTATCATTATCCGACGCTCGCGGATTGTCCCTTCCCGGTGGACCCGAACCTCGTTGTGGGCAAGCTTCTGGCCTGTGTGCAAGTGGAGCTCGGGCAGCAGATGATTCACACGCGACCGTGGTATGACCCGGACGGCGACCCGGCCCAAGTCAGGATTCTGAAGGGCCCCGAGGGTGTGCGGATCATCAACCGGCCCTGGCCGGCTCCTACACGATCCTCTGGACACCCAGACAGATACAGACCTGCGCCATCGTCGTACAGGTGACGGATCAGCCTGCCCACGGCCAAGCCCCTGAGCGACACCGGCACGATCCTGGTCCAGGTTGTCCCGCGCAGACACGGGCTCGCTCCGCACGGATGCGGCGGACCGCCTCAATGAGGGGGAGATCGTGATGAACTGCAGGAAGTGCGGCGCGTGCTGCATTGCACCGTCGATCGCCACCGCCATTCCCAACATGCCCCACGGCAAACCGGCCGGCACGCGCTGTGCCAACCTGAACGACCGCGAATGAATGCACTCTCTACGGCAAAGCCGAGCGGCCCGCCTTCTGCCGCGGCTGGCAGCCTATGTCCGAGGTATGCGGTCACGCCTTCGAAGAGGCCATGCGCCGCATTACGACTCTGGAACGAGCCACCGCCTGAATACCCCCCGTCCCCCACCGGTCCCTGGGACGACCGGATTGCGTGCAGTATCTGCCGCCCGAGACACACAATTATGGGACGCACGACGCAGTGATTCCACGCTCGGGCGCAGAACACCCCTTGATTGGCTGGGTCCCCGGTGAGAAGTATGAAGGCCGACGGGAGTCACCCCCGTCGGCCCTCAGTGTGTCCCTTGGCAGAAAGGCGAGATGCTTACCTGGACATCTCGGCCTTCAGTTGCCGCTCGGCCTCGAGCCAGTTCTGCTCGTCCTGGCCGTGCTTGCAGCCGTTCTTCACCCAGAGCTCGTGAGCCCGCTTGGCGATCTGCTCGCGGGTGGGCATCTTCGCCGTGCTGCCACGGCCGGCGTCGTCGCGCCAGCAGGACGGAGCGTAGTGGTGGTTGCACCGCCGGACCGAGGGGTGTTCGTCACGGTGTTCCTTGGGGTCTTGTTCTGAGCCATTTCAGGCCTCCTAATTGCCTTCAACCAAACACTCATGTTGCCGGCGCCGCCACTTACGCGATATCGCCGCAGTCTACACACCGACTGGGCCGGGGCGCCTATATTATGCCTGTTACGGTCAAGACCGGGACTAGGTTCGTTTGTACTTCCGGTTCCCCCCGGGAGTATTCGCGACTCTCAGCCGGCTCGGTCCGCTTCAGTCACGGTCGGTAGTCTCCCCTGCTTCCACCCGCTTGTCAAGCCCTCTTCAAAAAAATTCTTTGGGCTCGCTTCCGCGCCGCCCTCCTCCGTTACCGGCCCACCTCCTGCATTTGCCGCTCCTTTTTCGCTTGGGCCTCGGGCGTCTCTTCGGCATACCCCTCGGGCTGGAACCGCCGGTCGTGGAACGCCGCCCACGTTTGCGTCAATTCCGCGCCGAAAAAGAAGATCAGAGAGGCGTAGTACACCCACAGCAAGATAAGCACGAGCGAGCCGGCGGCCCCATAGGGCGAAGCCACGCTGCTACGACCCAGATACAATCCGATCAAGAACCTGCCGACCTCGAAGAGGATACCCGTGATGAAAGCCCCTACCCAGACATCCTTCCACGAAATCTCCACATCCGGCAGGACCTTGTAAATCAGAGCGAACAACACGGTGAAGACAGCCAGCATCCCCACAGCGTTGACGATCTGCCATAGGTAGCCGCCGGTACCGGCAAAGAAGAGGTTTAGCGCGGCGCTCAATCCCAGCGAGAGCAATAGGATCAGGCCGATGCCCAGAATCATCAGGAGGGAGAGGGCACGTTTGCGCAGCCAGAGCCACACGGTTGTGGACTTGGGCTGGACGTCCCAGATCTTGTTCAGGGAGTGCTGCATCTGCCCGAACGCCCCGGTTGCGGAAAAGAGCAAAGCGACAAATCCGAGAACGGCCCCGATCCACCCGGCGGAGCGCTGCTGACTGCCCTGCTGCACGATCTCCCCGATGACGCTGCCGGCGCGTTCGCCCACCGTGTTCTGAATCTGCTGGATCACGCTCTGCTGTACGTTCGGACCCAGCAGCGAAGTGACGGCCAGGAGGATCAGCAGCAAGGGGGCCATCGACAACGCGCCGTAGAAGGCCAGCGCCGCCGCCAGCGTCATCGCGTCGTCGCGTCCGAAATCCACGGCGGCCGATTTCAACATTCTGAGCCCTTTTACGGTCACCTCCAGGGAAAGAGGCATTGCCCTCCGGGGTCTAATACGTTACGACCGCCGGCCTCTCCTTAGGAAAAACCGCCCTCCTTTTAGGCGAACGGCGTTCCTTCCCGTCCGCCGAGAGAGGCGTACCATGAGTGGAGGAGGTGAGGTGGTGGTCTCTTTGGAGTTGGAGCAGGCGAGAGTCTGCCGGAAAGATGAAGCAGACCGGAAAACAAGAAGGAGTATGACCATGTTGACCAAAGAAGAATTCGTGAAGACTCATCCGGATGTGCGGGTGGGCATGACAGCATATACCACAGAGGGCGAGAAACTGGGTGTAATCGAGCGAATTGACGAGGATACCCTCCTGGTCGAGCGCGGCTGGTTCTTTCACAAGGATTTCACGGTCTCCTACGACGACATTCAAGATGTGCAGGAGGACCGAGTGATCGTCAGGCAACGACGCGGGGATTTCCAAGAACAGATGGGTGAGGAATCCTGGGAAGCCGGCGAATCCGATCTGACCGGCCGGGCCGGGGACATGGGCGAACGAGCCGCAGGCCAAGTGGAACAGGCGGGCAAACGCATGAAGGAAACTGGGGAACGCCTGGGCGAGCGCGAAAGAAGCTACCGGCTCCCGGGGCCGCGAGGAAGAGCAAGCCCGCATCCCCATTCGCGAAGAGGAGCTGGAAGTCCAGAAGGAAGAGGAAGTCGAAGTGACGAAGCGGCCGGTGGTGAAAGAGGAAGTGAGCGAGCGCAAGGAATCGCGTACGGAGACGCAACCGGTCAGCGGCGCGGTCCGCAAGGAAGAAGTGAAGGTGTCACCGTCCAAGCGGGCCGACAAAGAGAAGAAATAAAGGACGCCTCGATCCGCTCGCGTCCAAGAACCCGGACAGCCTCCTGTCCGGATATATATATAAAGTGCGCATGGGCAAGCGGGTTCCCAAATCCGGCATGTCGGATTTGGGGACCTGACCCGCCCGGCAGTTCGGGTTCGCGCACAGACTTGCGGGTTCAGCCTGTTGAGTCAAGGGACCAGGTGGGGTTCGCCAGCGACAGACGATCATTACCTGCCGCCTTTTTTTTCATTCTTGCTTCCCCCCAGACGTTCAGCCATAATACGCCCAGCCACAGGCTCGGCGGAATCAGACCAGGCCTGACTTACGGATGGCGTCGCCGGGAATCTGGAGAGACCGCACGGGAACGAATCTATGTTTCAGCATCTGTTCAAGCGCAAGCCGCTGAGTTTGGTGCACGAGGAGATGAAGGGGGAGAACCGCCTGCGCCGCGTGCTCGGCCCCTGGTCCCTGACGAGCCTGGGCATCGGCTGCGTCATCGGCGCCGGCATTTTCGTGATCACCGGCGAAGCGGCCCACAACCAAGCCGGACCAGCCCTGACGGTCTCGTTTGTGATGGCCGGCATGGCCTGTATCTTCTCGGCTCTATGCTACGCGGAGTTCGCCTCGATGGCTCCGGTGGCCGGCTCCGCCTATACGTATGCCTATGTCACCCTGGGCGAGATGTTCGCCTGGATCATCGGCTGGGACCTCATCCTGGAATACTCCGTCGCCTCCGCCACCGTCGCGCACGGCTGGTCCAAGTATTTTCAGAATTTCATCGGGATCTTTCACCTCTCCGTGCCGCACGTCGTGTCGAATGCGCCCTTCGAGTACGACGTCACCAGGGGCGCTTTCACTGCCACGTCCACGTACTTTGATTTGCCGGCCTTGGTCATCGTGGCGATTCTGACGACCATCCTGGTCATCGGCATCCGGGAGAGCGCCCGCTTCAACAACACGATGGTGGCGATCAAGGTGGCCATTGTCCTCATGGTGATCGGCGTCGGCGCCTTCTTCGTCAAGACGGCCAACTGGCAGCCTTTCGCCCCCTTCGGCTGGACGGGTCTGAGCGTCTTCGGCAAGACGCTCTGGGGCCAGACGGCCGCGCGACGGCACACCCGTGGGCATGTTGGCCGGAGCCGCGATGATCTTCTTCGCCTACATTGGGTTTGACTCGGTCTCGACCCACGCCGAGGAAGCCCGCAATCCCCGGCGGGACGTCCCCTTTGGCATCATCCCTCGCTGATCATCTGTACGATCCTGTATATCGCCGTGACCCTCGTGCTCACCGGCATGGTCCCCCGGGAGCAAATCGACGTCAACGCTCCCATTGCGGCGGCATTCCAGCACGTGGGGCTGCGCTGGGCGCAGTTCATTGTCTCGCTGGGTGCGGTGGCCGGTATCACCTCCGTCATGCTGGTCCTGATGCTCAGCCAGCCGCGTGTGCTGCTGGCGATGGCGCGCGATGGCCTGCTGCCAGAGAGTTTCTTCGGCGCGGTCCACCCGCGTTTCCGCACGCCCTGGAAATCCACCATCCTCACGGGCATCATGGTTGCGACCCTGGCCTCCCTGATTCCACTGGAGGTCCTGGCGAAGTTGGTGAACATCGGCACTTTGCTCGCCTTCGTAATGGTGTGTCTGGCGGTGCTGGTCATGCGATACATTCATCCCAAGGCGGAGCGGCCGTTCCGCTGTCCGGGCGTGCCGGTCATTCCGATCCTGGGCGTGATCTTCTGCCTGATTCTGATGCTCTCGCTGCCGTGGGGCAATTGGCTGCGGCTGTTCGCCTGGATGGCCGCCGGCATGTTCGTCTACTTTCTCTACGGCCGCCACCGTAGCGTCCTGGCCCGTCGGCGACTGGCCGACCAAGCGGCGAACGCCGGTTGTGAGCCGACGGTGCCCTGACCGATGCGGTGACAACAAGATGGTGTGCGGTGCACACCCTACCAACCGAGGACCATCGTCGGCAAGCGCGGTAGGGTGTGCACCGCACACCAATTTCTAATCCTCGAAGGAGGTCTTGCGGCGAAGGAGGCAATGACGTGCCGGAGTACATTCGTACCTACGTACCGGGCGGGACCTTCTTCTTCACGCTGGTGACGAACAACCGCACGTCCCTGTTTTCATCGGAGCGAGCCCTGCGCGTTCCTGCGCCAAGCCATTCGCGGCGTGCAGGAGGAACGACCGTTCACTCTCGTCGCCACAGTCCTCTTGCCCCAGCATTGGCACTGCATCTGGGCCCTCCCGGAGGGTGACCAGGATTACTCGAAACGTTGGGGAATCCTCAAAAGCCGGTTTTCCAAGCTCTGGCTTGCGGCCGGCGGCAGCGTCGGCCCTGTCTCGGACGCGCGAACACGACACCGCGAATGTGGAATCTGGCAAAAGCGGTTCTGGGAGCATCGCATCCGCAACGAGCAGGACTTCCTTCATCACATGAACTATATCCACTTCAACCCGGTGAAGCACGCCTTGGTTCGATGCCCGCATGCGTGGCCGTTCTCAAGCTTCCACCGCTGGGTGGAGCAAGGGCTCTACAAGCCAGACTGGCTGTGCGATTGCGGCGACCAGAAGGCTCAAGTGCCGGATTCCCTTCAACAAGGTGATCTGTTCGGCGAATGAGGTGGTGTGCCATGCACACCCTACCGAAGACGCTCGTCGCCAGAGATGGTAGGTGGTGTGCGATGCACACCCTACCAAGGACCCTCATTGCCAGGCCTGGTAGGGTGTGCACCGCACACCAATCGCGCTTACACCTTGAAGAACACCCGGTGGCGGTAGAGGAACCACAGGAGCAGCCAAGCCGCCAAGAACGCCCCGATAGGCAGAACCAGCGGCTGGTACGTACCCGCGATGCGTGCGACGCCGCCCAGGAAGAACTGCGCGATGTGTCGGAAATCGACGAAGTCATCCAGGAAATAGATCGTGATGGCGTTGACGCCGATCACCACGAAGGGGAAGGCCCACCGGCGGTAGCCCTGTACGTCAATCACCCAGTAGAACAGAGCCAACAACAAGAGGCTCCAGCCGCCCGCGAACAGCACGTACGAACTGGTCCACAAAATCTTGATGATCGGGAAAACCAGGCCCCAGGCGTAGCCGACGATCAGGCTCGCGACGCCGGCCAGCGCCAGTCCCGGCCGCCTTGCGCGGGCCGGAGTTGTTCGAGCGCAGCCACTGTCCGGCCAAAGCACCCAACAAGGCCGTGCAGATCGCGGGAAAGGTCGAGAGGACGCCCTCGTTGTCGCCGAACTTGTAGTAGAGCTTGCCCGGGATCAACTGCTGATCGACATAAGAGGAGAGACACCCTTGCATCGAGATATCACCGGCTTGGCACCCTGGAACCGGCACGAGCATCGTGACGGCCCAGTAGAGCAGCAGCACCGCGCCCACCAGGATCGCCTGGGTGCGCCATTTCGTGTGGAGCACGACCAAGGCGGCGAAGAAATAGCACAACCCGATCCGCTGTAAGACGCCGGGCCAGCGCATCTGGGGCCAGTTGAAGCGCAGCAGGCCGTTGCAGATCAGGCCCAGCAGGATGAGCACCGCCGCCCGTCGGAGGACGTGCAGATGAATCCGGACCGGGCTTTCGCCCCGCTCGACGCGCCGGGAGACCGAGAACGGCAGCACTGCCCCCACCAGAAAGAGGAACGTGGGAAAGATCAGGTCTTCGAAGTGGAAGCCTTCCCACTTCACGTGGTCGAGCTGAACCCGAATCGTCTCTGTCACGGGGTGCTTCCAGACCTCGACGAGGCTCTCGAAGATCGTCCCGCCGCCGATGATCCAGAACATGTCAAAACCACGCAGCGCATCGAGGGAAAGCACCCGGCCGCCGTCTACGTCCTTCCGCAGGTTCTCCACAGGTCGTCTCCGTCTATCCAAGTGGCACTCTCACACACGGCACGCAGAAACGCTCCGCGTGTCCCGACCAACATACCAAATGCGCGGGCGGCTTTCAACGATCCAGCGGCAAGGCAATCACGGCGGCAAATCGTCCGGCGGCGGCTCCTTCCCGCCGATGGCTGGGAAACAGGTCGTTGCGGCACAGCGTGCAGACGCCGGACACGTGGATGGACTGCGGTGGAACGCCGGCACGAATCAGGGCATCCGTGTTGGCGTGCCAAAGATCGAAGTGGGGTTTTCCGGTCGGGCCGAGTCGGAAGAACGCTTCCGCATGAGGGCCGATGCCGATCGACAGCCGTCGCACGAACCTCCTCGCCGACTTCGTAGCATTCCGGCCCCACGGAGGGACAGATGCACGCCACCAGATCGCTTGCGTCGCAGCCCAGATCGGCCATCCGGCGTACCACTGTCGGCGTGATTCCCGCCACGGTCGCCCGCCACGAGGCATGGGCAAAGCCCACGGCCCGCCCGCGCCGGTCGCCCAGCAGCATGATAGGACAATCGCCGCTCTTGCCGACCAGCGACAATCCCGGCGTCGCGGTCACCAGTCCATCCGCGAAGCCGGCACAGCCGCCCTTCTCGCACACCACGACCTCGCCGCCGTGCACTTGCTCCAGAAAAGCAGCATCTTCAAAGCCAAGCACGTGTGCGATCTCCCGCCCCGCGGCCGCCGGATCGTGCCGGACCTGCTGCACATCCGGCCCTTGCCGGGTCGTCACGAGATGCACGAGGCCGGCCGCCTCCAATGCCGCAAACCGGCCCGCCAGCCAGCCGTTCGCCAGCCGCTCTAATCGAAATCCCCCATCAGAATGCACGTGCCTGTCAACTCCTGAGAATCTATACCACCTCCAGCCAATCGATGCCGGTCTTCTTCAAAGCATATCCCACCTCCCGCAGATAGCTGCCGTAGACGACCAGCCAGTGAAAGCCGCGGATCTCCTCCGCCAGACGCATGTCATCGCCTTTGATCGCGATGTCGACTTGCGTGCGGCACATCTCGAAGAAGGGCGTATCGCGAATCGTCCCCTCGAAGCCCAGCCACGCCGGCCCGCGAAGTTCGGGTTCAAGACGGTGACCGCCAGCTCGTCGCCTCCTTGTGTGGATAGATCTCGCAGTTGAACACCGGCAGGACTTTCAGCGGGCGCGGACCCGGCGACCGATGCTCCGGGCGGTCCGATTGCGCCAACGCCCCGGTCATGAGAGCAGGCAGGCCCAAACCAAGCGCCGTCGCCGCCCCCGTAGCCGAAATGAACTCCCGGCGGCTGAGGCCCGGCAGTTCACTCCGTTCCTCCGCGTGACCGCAGCAACAGAACATCGAGGGTGAGGTCCTCTGGTCCTTTCCCGGCTGATCCATACCTACCTCCGATCTACGCAACGGCACCATGCCACAACCGGCATCACCGCCGGTCGGATGCCCACAATACCAGCCGCCCTTCCTGAGCACAATTGCGTAATGAAATGGATGGGCCGGCCGTGTAACAACTCAGCGTCTGGGGACATTCTATCTGCAGAGTCAGGATCGTACGATGACCGTAGAAGAACTCAACTTGAGAGCCTCGTGGGACTGCTGGCCATCGGACTACCTCGACTGCTACCTCGTGTCCGGCACGCACGAGATCGTGCCGATCCGAAGGTACTATCGAAATCGGGTTTCCATGGAGAAGGTCAGAGCGCTCTTCGAGTATCAGGGTACGCAGGTGATGTGCCTGGAGATGGCCGGCTGGCTCCGCAAGAAGATTGGAACCCGGGGCTATCACAACCCGAACGCGTTCTCGCTCATCGTGGACAAGCAGGTGGAGCCGGCGGAGTAATTGGCAGATCATCCGTCTGTGGAAGAGATCTTGACCGCCCCAGGCCAGACTTCCGCATCGCTTCGAGGTACCCGTGCCATCGGAACCGTTCAACGAGTGTGGTCGCAGCGCGGCAATAGAGAACGCGACCTTCGTACGCCGCGTCCCCGCTCGCCCCCTGGTCGTGCGTCTTCGCACGACTAATTCACACATCACGAACCGAAAGGATAGGCGGGCGGGGACGCCCACCCTACGAAGAGTGCAAATCCGCCACCCCCGTCGTCTGGCAGGATTGTAGCTTGCCAAGCGGTCAGACCGCTATAGAATACGGCCATGCAGGAGCTAAGAAACCAGATTCTGTGCGGGGATTGCGTCGAGATTCTCCGCACGGCGAAGGAGCCGTTTGCCGATTTGATCTTTGCCGACCCGCCGTTCAATATCGGGTACAAATACGACCAGTACCACGACGACAAGGCGAGCGAGAAATACCTGGCTTGGACGCGGGACTGGCTGGGCGCGTGCGTTCGCGTGCTCCAGCCGCAGGGGTCCATCTACATCGCCATCGGCGACGAGTACGCGGCCCAGATCAAGCTCATCCTGGAGGACGAGCTGGAACTGACGCTGCGCAACTGGATCATCTGGCACTACACCTTCGGCCAACAGACCAAGAACAAGTTCGCCCGCTCGCACACGCACATCCTCTATTTCGTAAAGGACGCGAAGAATTTCGTTTTCCATGATGAGGCCGTGCGCGTGATCTCGGATCGACAGAAGAAGTACAGCGACAAGCGGGCCAATCCTGCCGGCAAGATGCCGGACGACGTCTGGAACGAGTACCCCAGGATCTGCGGCACGTTCACGGAGCGAACCGGCTTTCCGTGCCAGATGCCGGAGAGCCTGCTCGCCCGGATCATCCGCGTCAGCTCGAACGAGGGCGACTGGGTGCTCGACCCCTTCTGCGGCTCCGGCACCACGGCCGTCGTCGCCCACAAGCTCAACCGCAACTACACGACCATTGACCTCTCCGAGACCTACGTTGCCGCCGCGCAGGAGCGGATCGCCCAGTCCGAGGGCCTCCCTGTGGAGGGTAACGGCGCGCCGGATTGGCCGGAACACGCGGATGCCGAGTTAAGATGGCTTTACAGCGAAAACAAAATCCCGGTGCGGCACCTCTGTGCGAACCGGTCGCTTTTGTCTCTGTTCACCAAGAAGCTCAATGGGCGACTGCAAAAGAAACAGCCCTACACGATCAAGGAAGTCAGCGAGCGGCTGAATCTGCTGGGAAGCAAACTCAGTCCCGCTCGACAAAACGAGCACACGTCGAATGGAGGCATCGTCGCTTGAGGAATAGGAAGCCTCTTCTCATCATCTTGCTGCTCTTTGTCGGCTCAGCGGCGTCCTGCTGACCGTCATCCAGGCGCCCATCAGTTGGTCCTTTCTGGCGTGGGCAGCGCTGGTGCCGTTTGCGTTGGCGTGCTCGCCCCAGGTGCAGACCCCGCACGCTCGCCCTGCTGGCCCTCGGCGTCGGGTGGCTCTATTGGCTGGTCAACGTCTACTGGATCATACCGATCACGATCATCGGTTGGCTGGGGATGTGCCTCTATCTGTCGCTGTCCTGGGTGCTGCCGGCCCTGACCGTGCGGTTCTGCCGGTCGAAAGGCTGGCCGCTGTTTATCGCCCTGCCGCATCCTGATGGTCGGGTGGGAGCGGCTGCAGGGCTTTCCGCTCGATCGATTCTACTGGCGGCTCCTCGGCCACAGCCAGTACCAAAACCTCACGCTGATCCAGATCGCCGACCTCGTCGGGACCGCAGGCGTCTCGTTCGTCGTGGCGATGGTCAACGGCCTGCTGGCGGATCTGATCCTCTTTGTCGGCCGGTCACGTAGGGTGGGGCTTGCCCCACCAACAACGGCCAAGCAGAGAGAATCGGTGGGGCAAGCCCCACTCTACGAACTCGGTAGCCTGCACGACCTTCTCGCAAAGTCATAGGCTGCGGCGCTGTGGCAACCCTCCTGGTCGTCGCGGGCACCGTGCTGTACGGACAATGGCGGCTGGGACAGACCGCCCGATACGTGACCGAAGGCCCGACGGTCGCGTCCCTGCAATCGAACGTGCCGCATCTCCGTCAAACGCAGCCATCAGAAAAGCGTGGAGATCTTCGATGAGTTGATGGACAAGAGCAAGGCCGCCGCAGCCCACGGGGCCGAGCTGATCGTCTGGCCGGAGACGATGGTTCAGGGCCTGCTCGATCCCTCTCTGTGGCCTTACCTCAAGGATGTGGAACGAGGACAAGGCCTTCCATCAAGCCCTGTGCGCACACGCGAAGGACAACGCGTACGTGCTCGTCGGAGCCCCGGGCGCGGACTTCGTGCGGGACCCCTCCGGCCAGCCGGACCTGGCCAGCTACAATTCCGCCTACCTCTACCGCCCGGACGGAACCCGGGACCCGCGCGCTATGATAAGATCCATCCCGTCCTCTTCGGCGAGTACAACCCGTTCAAAAGGTCGTTCCCCTGGCTCTTCGAGCGGCTCAAAGTCTTCTTCCCCAAGGGCTGGAACGCCGACTACTCGCTGGACCGCGGTACACGGTACACGGTCTTCGAGATGGCTGTACCCGCCACCGTAGGGGCGGGCCCCCGTGCCCGCCCGGAGGCATTAGGGCAACCACAGGCGAGTTGCCCCTACCAGTCGTGCCAATTCAGCGCCCCGCTCTTCCTATCATTTCGGCGTCATCATCTGCTACGAAGACTCGATCCCCTACGTTGGGCGGAACTTCGCCCTCGATGCGCAGGGCCATAAGCGGATTGATTGGCTGGTCAACATCAGCAATGACGGCTGGTTCGTCCAATTCGGCCAAGAGCCGCCCCGCGTAGTCCCCAGCACGGAACTGCCTCAGCATACAGCCATCTGTGCTTTCCGGGCCGTGGAGAACCGGCTGGCCATCGTCCGCAGCGTCAATACGGGGATCAGTTGCCTGATCGAGTCCACCGGCCGGATTCGGGACGGGTACATGGCCGGCAGCGACGGTTTTCCCCGGCGAACCATGGATCGGACCGCTATGGCTGGATGGTTCCTGGACCGATTGCCGATAGACAAGAGGGTGACTTTCTACAGCCGGCACGGCGAATGGTTCGCGGACGGCTGTGTGGTCATTTTCGCGGCGGTCCTTCTCTGGCCGCTCGGGGCCCGGCTGGTCTCGGCGCAAGCCTGACAAGCCGTGAGGCGGTGCACGATGGACTTTGTGGACAACATGGACGACATGGACGCTGTGGACAGCGTGAGGCCCCTACCGCACCCATTTCGTTCACAGAGTCCATCTCCGTCCACTCCTTTGGGCCACGATTCTCAGCTTGGCCGTGCTCTTGACGCCCGGATGCGAGCGGTCGGCGACCCGACCGCCCCAGCAGCCCGCTGAATCGACATCCACACCCGCCCCGGAGCTTCCGGCGCTCAGCGGGGACTTGCCTGCCCAAGCCGAGCAGATCGTGTCCGGTGCTCTTGCCGATGCCGACCCTCGGCTTCGTGCCAATGCCATCGAGGTCGTGGCCTCGACGCGGCAGGTCTGGCTGATGCCGATGGTCCATAAGCTCTTGGCCGACCCGGCGATCGCCATCCGGTTCGCGGCGACTTCTGGCTATCGGGGACACGCACTACGCCGTGGCCAAGAACGACGTCGCCTCCTTGCTGAACGACGCCAACCCCAATATCAAGATCGCAGCCGCCTACGCGATGTCCCGCCTGGGTGAGCCCGACCGCTATAAAGAAATCTGCACGGCGGTATCCAATGAGAACCAGACCGTACGGGCCAACGCCGCCCTCTTGCTGGGCAAAAGCGGCCAGAAGGAAGGAATTCCATTTCTTTATTGGACCTTGCGACGGGACGACTCCTCCGACATGGTCGTTTTGCAGGCGGCCGAGGCCATTGCCATGCTGGGCGATCGCCGCATCTACCCGAAGCTCTGGACGAAACTGATCAGCACCTATGCCGACGACCGCGTGATCGGCATCCGGGCGATGGGCGCCCTGGGCACCGACGAGGCCAAGAGCGCCATCGTCACGATGCTCGACGACCCGGTCCCGGAAGTGCGTCTGGCGGCCGCCGAGCAGCTTGGCAAACTGGGCGACTCTGCCGGCGAAGCGGAGGTGCGGACGGTCTTCGAAAAGAAGCTCACGGCCAACATGGACGCCCAGGGGCAGGAGCGTGTCAAGACGATGGCGGCTTTGGCCATCGGGGAAATCGGCACGGAGCGATCGGCACGGTATCTGCCTCCACTACTGCGGGACTCCTCGAAAGGCGTGCGCCTGGCAGCCGCCAAGGCCGTCCTGCGCCGGGACATGAAGAAGCGGTGACCACCAGCGAAACGTAAGCCTTTGTATCGTGGCTTAAGTTTACAGCAGACAGAATCGGGCCAAGCCGAATGACCGACAATGACTAAAACGTGCAGCGGCTTCTGAGTCATTCGTATGATTTTAACCGCGAATTTCTCGAATTCGAGTTCTGGCGTTGACTGCGCACGGGGCTTCTATTTGGGTTATTTGGGAAAAATGACTTGACCTTCGCGGACCTAAAGCGTAAAATTATGCTATGCAGATGTTACTAAGACCCGGGGATCGGTGAAAGGAGCCTGCTTTGAGCACGCTTACCAAGGTTCTGATCTTTGTACTGAGCGTTTCATCCCTGTTCCTCTGCGGCATCGTCGCCACGTATGTTACCAGCGCGGAGAACTTCCACAAGACGGCCAAGGACGCCCAGATGCAGTTGCAGTCGGCCAAGCAGACGCGGGTCAAGGCCGAACAAGACCTGCTGGACAAGATAAGGCTACCAAGATCGAAGGAGACAAGCTCAACGCGCAGATCATCGCCCTCGAGTCGCCGAGATCACGAAAGCTCCAGGGAGACTTGGACACCGCCAAGCGGGAGAACAGCCAGTTGGTGCAGCAAGGGGCCAGTCTGAGCGACCGCCGTGCAGGCAGCGAACATGGGAGAGAAGGAACAGCGGGCCCTTTTCCAGCAAGAGCACCAGAAACTGCTGACGCTCTGGAAGCCGACCGCATCAATCGCGAGAAAGAGCTGACCGAGACCAGTGAGACGCTGCTGCAAAAGGTAACCCTCATCGCCCAACTCCAGGATACGGTCCGCCAGTTGACGCAGGAGAATCAGGAACTCGGGACCCGGCTCAACCAGTACCTCGTGCAGTACGGCAAGATCGCCGCCAGGCCCCCGACCACCGTGGCGTCCGGAAGCCCGACGGCGCGGCCGCAGCCGATCGCGGCGGTCGCTTCGCTGACGAAGGATATCGCGCTGAATGGCCAGGTGACGCAGGTGGATCTCCAGAACCGCTTGGTGCAGATCTCCATCGGCACGGCCGCCGGCGTCCGGCAGGACATGACATTCCACCTCACGCGGGGCGACCACTACGTGGCGGATATCATGATCATCGAAGTCTGGCCGGATCAGGCAGTCGGCACCCTGGACGTCGTCAAAGCAGGGCATGCAGCCACAAGCGGGCGACAAGGTATCCACGAATCTGTAAGCCGAGAGCGGCGCGTCATCCACGGCATGCCGCCAGGAGGTTGTTAGTTTATGAGTCCGATGTCTCAGCCACGCGGGGGAAAGATCGCCCCGCCCAGCAACGAATACACCGTGATGCTGGCCATCGCGGTCGGGGTCCTGCTGGCCACCATCGCGTACGTTACCTACGCCTGCTACATGCGTTACGACACGATTTTTGGCCTGCGGTAGCGGAATTCCCTTGACGATCCCCCCGCTCCGTTCCCCACAATATCCAATAGCAGTGTCAGAAAGGAGTCGCCTGTGCTGTTGGACGCAATTCTTGGCTTTTTCAGCATGGATATGGGGATCGATCTGGGCACCTGTACCACGCTGGTTTGTGTTCGCGACAAAGGAATTGTCCTGAACGAGCCGTCCGTCGTCGCGGTCCGAAAAGGGACTAATATAGTCCTGAATGATGGCGAGGCTGTCGGTCTGGTCGCCCGCGAGATGCTGGGCAAGACGCCCGGCTCGATCAGCGCGATTCGTCCGCTCAAAGACGGCGTCATCAGCGACTTCGAAGTCACCGAGAAGATGCTCAGCTACTTCATCCGCAAGGTCCACGGCCGGGGCGGCTTGGTGCGGCCGCGCGTCGTGATCGCGGTACCCAGCGGAATTACGGCGGTGGAGCGGCGGGCCGTGATCGACAGCGCCGAGCGCGCCGGCGCCCGGCGGGTCTACCTGGTGGACGAGCCCATGGCGGCGGGGATCGGGGCGGGACTGCCCATCACGGAGCCGACCGCCTCGATGATCTGCGACACCGGCGGCGGCACGACGGAAGTCGCCATCATGTCGCTGGCCGATATCGCCACCGCCACCTCCATCCGCGTCGGCGGCGATGACATGGACGAGGCCGTCATCAACCACCTCAAGCGCACGTACAACCTCCTGATCGGCGAAGCGCGGGCGGAGAAGGTCAAAATCCAGATCGGCTCGGCCGCCCCGCTGGAAGAAGAGCTGACGATGGAGATCGCCGGCCGCGACACGATCTCCGGCCTGCCGCGCAAGATCGTGGTCACCAGCGAGGAGATCCGCGAGGCGTTGAAGGACCCCGTCTCGCAGATCATCGACGCCGTCACGACGACGCTGGAGCGGGCCGAGCCGGAATTGGCCGCCGACCTGATCGACAACGGCATCTGCATCTGCGGCGGCGGCTCCCTGCTGCGCGGCATGGACAAGGTCCTGGGCAACGCGACCGGGCTGCGGGTCTTCCGGGCCGAGGACCCCCTGAGCTGCGTGGCCCGCGGCACGAGCGTGTATCTCGAAAACCTGGAGCTGTGGAAGGACACGATGGACCACAGCGAACGCGGGTACGATTAGCCATGATGAAACAAAAGTGGACCAGCTTATCCAGGGGAATGCTCTTCGGATGGGGCATGCTGGTGGGAGCGATCTTTCTGTTCTTCGTTCCGAGGGATGCCACCGGCCGGCTGCAGTACACGTACGCGCGGGTGTTCCGCTGGCCCTTGGCGGCCGGGAGCGGCCTGACGCGCATCGCGCGAACCACCGCCCAGGAACAACGGACGATCGACCCCCAAAGAACACGAAGAGCTGTTGCAGGCGTACCGCCAGCTTCGCAACAGCTTCGCCAATCTCCAGAGCGAACACCAGGAAACGACCAAGCAGATCGAGTTGCTCACCAAGCTCCAGGCCAAGCCCGGCCTGGAGCGCATGCAACCGATCCCGGCGAAGATCATCACTCTGGACAAGGATGAGCTGACCATCGACCAAGGCAAGGCGAGCGGCGTGGCCGTCGGGCAATGCGTCATGAGCCTCACGGACAGCCGCCTCGACGATCAATGCGTGATCGGCGTCGTCGCCGGCGTGTATGCGAGCGGGGCGAAGGTCAAGCTCATTACCCATCCCAAATGCGCGATCCCGGTCAGCATCGGCACGCTGAATGTGCATAACGATGATGGAGGGCCGGGGCGACGGCACGGCCCGGATTCGCCTGCTCCCCTACAACGACTACGAAGTCAAGGTCGGCGATGTGGTCTATGCGGAGGGAAAACCGGGCTTTCTCGGAGTTCCCATGATCGCGGCAGAAATCACGCAATGCGGGCAGGATCGGGACGAGCCTCTGATGTGGGACATCATCGTTCGACCGGTCTGCGACTTCGCCGAGCTGAGAGACGTGGTCGTGATGAAGGCGGCGTCGGTGCCGTAGCCGGCCGCCCTGGCTGGAGACGCGTCCGAAGGGATTCCGCGTTGGGACCTGCTGGAGTGCTTGCATGCGTTGGTTTCGGTTTGCTGTGCTGGTCTTGGTCGCCTCCATCCTGCAAACCGGACCGGTGGGCCTGATCGCGATCCACTCGGAGATCCGGCCGGACCTGCTGCTGATCCTCCTGGTCTTCTTCGCCCTTCGCTCGAACTCGACGGATGCCATTATCACCTCCTTCGCCATTGGTTTTGTGGCGGACCTGAGCAGTTCCGCCCTGCCGCTCATGGGGCCCCGCATCATCAGCTTCGGTCTGTTCGGCACGCTGCTCTCCGATCTCAATAGCACGCTCTACGTGCGCCGGGTGCTTTACCAAGCGCTGACGATCTTCGTCATGAGCTGCTCTGACCACCGGCCTGACCTGTCTCTTGACGTTGCTCCGGGCCGGGACCGTCACCACGAACCTGGCCACGGCCTTTCTCTGGCAGCCGCTCTACTCCGCGCTGCTCGGGCCGTTTCTGTTCCTGCCGGTCGGCTGGTCGATGCGGATGTACGGAAGGAGTCGGCGGCGCTCTCTGGGCCGGGCGTTACTGAGACGGTGATGTACGAGAAGCGGGTCAAAGTGCTCATCGGCGTCAGTCTCGCGGTGCTGCTGCTCTGCGTGCTGCGGCTCGGGCAGATGCAACTGTTCACCAGCCCCGAGCTCCAGGAGGAGATCGCCCAGGCGACGGAACTGCGTGGCCCGTCGAAGCAGTTCAAGACCCTGCGCGGCAAAATCCTCGACCGCCACGGCGAAATCCTCGCGGCGGACATGCCCCAGTTCGAAGTCTGCATCAACTACAGCCTGAGCTGCTTTCTCGACGAGCGCGTCGTGCTGGCGAAGTTCGCCTCCGCCAAGCTGCGGGGCACCAGGCCCTCGCTGTACCAAGTCCACCGCGAGGTGGACGACAAGAGACAGGATTTGGCGCGCATCATCGAGAAGTGCAGCCATTTCGGCGTGACCACGGAGCAGATCGAGGCGAAGATCAAGGAAGCGAACGACCAGGTGTGGAACCTGCGCAGCTTCCTGTGCTGGCGCCGCGGAAACCCCGATTCGCCCCTGCTCGCCCAATATGGCAATCAGGTCAACCATATCCCGCTCTCCGAAGCGCTGGCCGAGCTGGAGCGCCAATTCCCCGATCCGGCCGAACGGTACAAGCGCATCGCCAAGGTGCAAGATGTCGAGGAGATGGGCAAGTGCCTGCCGCTCGTCGAGCTCCAGACCGAGGATGACGTCTTCACCGCCCAGATGGAGTTTCTCGAATTCACGGAAGGCAACGACGTCCAGATTCTGCCGACGGGGCACCGGTACTATCCCTACCGGTCGGCCGCCGCCCAGACGATCGGCTGGGTGGGCGGGGCGACGCAGCCACGCGACGTGAAAGCGTTCGCGGACGATCCCCTGGCCAGCTACCGCAAGGGCGAGGTCTGCGGGCGCGAGGACGGCGTCGAGTACGTCTGCGAAAGCATCCTCCGCGGCCGGCGGGGCGAGGTGGTCTACGACTTCGACCGCCAGATCGTCCGCGAGACCGAGACCGAGTTCGGCCAGGACGTCCAACTGACCCTCGACATCAACCTGCAAAAGCAAATCGAGCAGCGGTTGACGGACCCGAAGGTCAACCGGGAGTACGGCAAGGCCCCGATGGCGGCGGCGATTCTCGACATCCGCTCGGGCGACATCCTGGCCCTGGTGTCGCTGCCGAGCTACGATCTCAACACCGTGCGGCAGCGATTACGGCAAGCTGCAAGCCGATCCCAACCGTCCGATGACGAACCGCACGATCAACCAGCACTATCCGCCGGGATCGGTGGCCAAGCCGGTGGTCCTCATTGCCGGCCTGGAGACCGGCACGATCACGCCGGAGAAGGTCATCGATTGCCCTGCGGCAGGCGCCCCCATCGGCTGGCCCAAGTGCTGGATCTACAGAGAGTACCAAAGCGGGCATGACCTGATGTGGGAAACAACGCACGCAACGCCATGAAAGGAAGCTGCAACATCTATTTCTCTCACTTGGCCAATGACATCGACGCGCAGGCCCTGCAGGAGTGGTTCTTCAAGTTCGGTTACGGACGGGAGATCCCCCTGTTCTGTCCCGAGCCGCCCGCGCCCGGCTCGATCCCCCGCCATTTCAGCCAGGTGCCGGGAGAGATCGGCAGCACGCTCGCGCCGCCCTACGCGGACGCCAACTCGGTCGAGCAACTGCCGCGGCTGCAGGACCGCGACCGCAAAATGTTCGGCATCGGGCAAGGCAATTTCCGGGTCACGCCCTTGCAGGTAGCCAACGCCTTTGCCACCCTGGCCCGGGGGGGCCGGGCCCTGCGGCCCCGCCTGTTCCTGAAGCCGGAAGCGGCGCCGGCGGCCGAGCCGGTCGATCTGCAGATTTCCGCCGCCACCATGAAGGTCGTCTATGAGGGGATGCACGCGGTGGTCAACGAGCGCGACGGGACGGCCTACGAGGCTTTCGCCAATAGCGGCCTGGCGCAACACGGCGTGACCGTCTACGGAAAAACCGGATCGACCGAGGGCCCCTTCGACGCCTGGTTTGCGGGCTTTGCCGAGGACGAGGAGGGCGCCAAGATCGCCCTGGCCCTGGTGGTCGAGGGCGGCCAAAGCGGCGGCCGCGACGCCGGTCCGCTCGCCCCTCAGATCATCCAGCTCTGCGTCCAAGCCGGCTACGTCGGCCACAAGACGCCAACCACAGCGAAGTAGGACCTATGACGAAGGGGACGGCTAGGACCTCCTGCTGCACCGCTTCAGATGGTAATGCGCACTCGGCGTGTCGAGCTTCGACAGCACCGTCTGGAGGATATCGAAAAACTGGCCGTTGTCCGGCCATGAGATCCGTTCGTCCTGCGGCAGGGGCTCGCCAAGCCGGTCCAGAAAACGCGACACCGCCGGCTCGTCCACCTGCTTCGACCAGGTGCCCAAGCCCAGCTTCTCCACATAGCGAGCGTTGAGGAGCTGCTCGTATTGTCCCGCCAAGGGCAGCAGGAGCATCTTCTTGCGCAGGTGGAGGCACTCGCTGATCAAGCGAATACCCCGCCGAAGCAATGACGCCCTTGGCGGAAGCCAGATCCGTAGCGAACCCTTCGGCGGACGTTTCCTTGAAGACACAGTTCTTCCACTCGACGTTCTTGTTGAAGCCGTAGATGTGGAACTTCTGCGGTGCTAACCCGCCGAGCACGTCACGCCATTGTTCCTCCTGGGTGCCCGTGGTGGCGTAGACCACGATATGCCCGGCATCGGAGGGCTGGAGCCGGGCAATCGCGGGCCGTACGATCGGCGGCGCCAGGATGGCTCCCTTGCATTGCCGTGGTTTGAAGAAGCTGGTCACAATATAGGCCCTGGCCCCGAAGTAATGGCCCCGCACCACCACGGCCGCGGATAGACGCCCGAAGAGGTCGCTGAGCCTGTGGTCGAGCTTGCACAGGATGAGGAGGTGCTCGTTGTCGATGCTGATAAAGGGCACGCGGTGACGCCAAGCCCACCAGGCGCTGAACGGCTCGAAATCGGTGACCACCAGATCCGGCGCGAACGGCTCGATATACCTGTTCGAAAAGCGTGCGATTGAGGCGATGGCCCGGCGGAAACCGCGCGAGGTTCTTCCAGACGGTGGCTGCCGGAGCGACATAGCCTTTGCGGTAGTCATAGGACAAGACCGAAGATTTCCTGGACTCGGTCGCCATAGTATTGCCGCAGGTATTGCAGGGCCCGGAGCGAAGCGGCGAAGAGCACCTCGTGCCCGGCGTCGAGAAACCGCTGGCCGATCAAGTGCGCTCGGCTCGCGTGCCCGAAGCCCTCCCCCGCCACAGCATAAATGATCTTGGCCATGAGTACCCTATTGCTGCCCTGGTGGAACATCCAACCAAAGAGTGCAGTCTACCAGAATAAAATCCCAATTCCATCCACTGCCTGCGCAGGGAGGACGCCACGGCCTCCTGGAGCAGGCGGGATGGTCACCCCGACGCAGGCCGGGGCCCAAATCCCAAGCAAATTCAAAAACCCAAGCACGCAACGCTCGCGCGCATGCCGGGCCCTGTTCGGAATTTGGAATTTCCGCCGTCCCGGCGGCCTTGCATTGCGACTGACAAAATTGTAAACTGCTCAGGTGCAGTCTACAGTTTTGTGGACGCAATGGGAGGCCCGTTGGAAAGGCACACGATGAAGGCCAATTTGGTGTCGGAAGTGCAGTTGCTCGGCGATATCGCCAAAGCGTTCGCCGAATCGCTGAACCTGGAAGAGACCCTGACGAGCATCCTGCGGTTGCTCGATACGCACCTGAAGCTCCAGCGGGGGACGATCACGCTGCTGGACCCGGACACCGAGACGATCAGCATCAAGGTCGCGCACGGGCTCAGCGAGCGGTCCAAGAGCCAGGGCCGGTACAAGGTGGGCGAGGGCATCACGGGCCGGGTCGTCCAGACGGGCGAAGGGATCGTCGTGCCGGACATCGCCAAAGACCCGCGTTTCCTGCACCGGACCAAAGCCCGCGACACGGCGGGAGGCAAGAAGATCGCGTTTTTCTGCGTGCCGATCAAGCTGGAAGGCAAGACCGTCGGGGCCCTGAGCGTGGATCAGCAGGCCGGCCGGGCGGATGATTTCGATGCCCGGCTGCGGCTGCTCAACATCATCTCCACGATGGTGGCCCAGGCGATCAAGCTGAACAAGCTGGTCGAGTCGGAGCGGGCTACGTTGCGTGATGAAAACGTCCGGCTGCGCCGCGAGCTCAAGTCACGATTCGACATTCACAACATGGTCGGCAAGAGCAACGCGACGCAGGAGGTGTACCGGCTCATCGAGCAGGTCGCCGACAGCAACGCCACGGTGCTGATCCGCGGCGAGACCGGCACCGGCAAGGACCTGGTCGCCCATGCGATTCACTATTACAGTCTGCGGTCCGATAAACCGTTCGTGAAAGTCAACTGCACCGCCCTGCCGGAGACGCTGCTGGAGAGTGAGCTGTTCGGCCACGAAAAAGGGGCCTTCACCGGCGCCGTCGAGCGCAAGCTCGGCCGCTTCGAACGCGCCAACGGCGGGACCATCTTCCTCGACGAGATCGGCGACTTTCCCCCCGGTCTCCAGGTCAAGCTCCTCCGCGTCATTCAGTTCCGCGAATTCGAGCGGGTCGGCGGCGGCGAAACGATCAAGGCGAATGTGCGGGTCCTCGTCGCCACGCACAAGAACCTCGAAGAGCAGATCAAGACCGAGCATTTCCGGGAGGACTTGTACTACCGGATCAATGTCTTCCCGATCTACCTGCCGCCGCTGCGGGAGCGGAAAGACGATATCATGCTGCTGGCGGATCACTTCCTGGAGAAGTACGCCCAGGAAAACGGCAAGCGCATCACGCGAATCTCGACGCCGGCGATCGACATGCTGACCCGCTACCATTGGCCCGGCAACATCCGCGAGCTGGAGAATTGCATCGAGCGGGCCGTCCTGCTGTGCGAGGATGACGTGATTCGCAGCGAGCACCTGCCGCCGTCGCTGCAGATGGTCAACAAGGACGACACGGCCGCCAAACCGTCGTTCACTGGAGACCATCGCCAACAAGGAGAGAGAGCTCATCGTGGACGCCCTGAAGAAGTGCGGCGGCCAGCAGCGCAAAGCCGCCCAGGAACTTGGCCTCACCGAGCGAATCTTGGGGTACAAGATTCACAAATACGGCATTCTGCCCAAGTACATCTGATCCTGGAATACTGGAATGATGGAATGGTGGAATATTGGGTAAAGGCGGCCCCCTGTACCCATCATTCCATCGTTCCAGTATTCCAATATTCCATCATTCATTCCGGGGCGGATTGCCGATAATCCTTTGGGTCCTTGGGTTGGCGCGAGCGTGGCCGGGACTCGTCAGGGAAATCGGTGATTGACGGAACAGGGTCGCCCTTTCCCGTCAATCGTAATCGTAAACCCTCAATCGGATGGGAGCAGCAGAATATGGCAAGATCGAAGGCTCTGTGGACGGTGGCGGCGATCATGTTCGGTGTCGCGACCCTGGCAGCGGCCGGAGACGAGGAATCGGTCAAAAAAGACAAATGAGGGCGTGCAGGTCGGAGCGACCGCCGATTTCCTCAGCAAGTACGTCTGGCGCGGGCAGAATATCGTCGACAACTGGGTCTTCCAGCCCGGCGCCAACGTCGGCTACCAAGGCGTCACAGGCTCCATCTGGAGCAATCATGAATATGGAGAAGGAACCCGTCAACGGCATCCCCGTCGGGGCCGGGAGTCTCACCGAGACGGACCTCACGCTCGACTACTCCCACAAGGTGCCCGGCGTTGATGTCCTCGGTTTCTCCGCCGGCGCGATCTACTACAGCTATTCGAACATCCACGCTTCACCCGACGGCCGAAGCGTATGGCGGCCTCAATGTGGACGTGCCCTCTCGCCCCGACCATCCGGTGGTACTACGACTTCGACCTGGTCAATGGCAGCTACGTCCAGTTCGGCTGTCGGGCACACGATCGAGAAACTGAAAGAGTGGCAGGACAGATGCTATTGCGATCTGCAAGTGGGGGCCAGCCTGGGTTGGGCACCAGCAACTACAACGCAGGGCTACTTCGGCGTGGACCAGACCGCGCTGAACGATTTGACGCTCACGGTCGGCCTGCCCATCACTTTCGGCAAGCTGACCATTCGACCGACCCTCGGCTATACCACCCTGATAAGCAAGCCCATCCGCACTGGTTACGCCCAGTCCGGCGGGACAAGGAACGACGATTTCTGGGGCGGCGTCGGCCTCGTTTACAGCTTCTGAATGCCGGACACAAGCAAGGTTGTGCAACGAGGGCTGGATGGGGACATCCAGCCCTCGTCTTTTGGCTGAAGGAATTACGAGATTTGTCAAAATAGGTATTGACAGAGCGAACAAAATATGTTAAACGAGGTATATCATAGCATTTGGGGGTTTTTATCGGGGCTAGTTTGTAGTCCCCGATAGATCGTGTCACATAGGGTTGGGGGTGTTTATTGAAGATCGGGGCAAGGGGTCTCGTCCCGTACGGTTCACTCCTGTTTGTAGCGACAGACGCCGTCGCGTAACCATCGGTAAAGTCACGATCTCGATCAATCTGAATGCCCAGGATGCGCAGGATCGCGCAATCCCAAATGAGTCCCTTTTGGAAGGAACGCAGGAGAAAGGAGAAGCACGGCGAAGCTGCGGCCCGGACGGTTCGGTGTCGGGCCGGAGCCATGGCGTGGGTTCCCCAACGCGATACGTCGCCGTTGGGGTCCCGTCCGCTCCGCGAAGCCTTGTCGGCCCGTCGGAGCCAGTGGGGTTCCCACACGCGACACCTCGCGTTTGGAGTCCTGGCAAGATGGAAAGGAGAAAAGTATGTTGAAGAGAAGCTTAGGCGTGGTGGTCTTGATTCTCATGGGTGGGACAGGCTACGCACGCGATTACGTAACGCCCGTCGGTACCACCGTCAGTTCGACGTCCACCAGCAGCACCGTGAGTGCGCAAAGCACCAGCAGTGGCGTGACTTCGCAAACCAGCGGCAGCGATTCGGAGATCAAGGGCGAGTCCTGGAACTGGCCGGCGACGTACACGCCCCAGCCCATTTGCGTCATCCCGGTGAAGATGGATGTCGGTTTCTGGATCAAGGTCAGTAACGCCACGAGCTTGGTCCTGAAGCTCAAGCAGGTCGAGATCCATAAGTACAGCGGCAGCGTCGATGTCTCGATTAGCTGCAACGTCAGCATCAACCTGAGCGTAACGTGGACAAAGGACGCCAGCGTGAACCTGGGCACCTACAGCAGCAGCGCCAGCGTCACTCCGTCCACGCTGGACGCCCCGGGCGGGACCGCAACGATCAGCCTGACGCTATCCGACGTGGACCTGAGCAACCTGCCTGGGGGCACCAACTGCGTGCAGGTGGGCACCGTGACTTTGAAGGTGGCGCCGAACGTGACTCCGCAACTCGCCGGCGGCTGTGGCTGAGAAGTCACGGGATAGGTCCCCTGCTTCTCGGCATACACTCGATGCCGGTGCAGAGCGTTCCGTAGGTCCAAAGCAGAAGAATCCTGGCACCAGGGCTGGATAGGAATATCCAGCCCTTTTCTTTTGGGACGATAGCATCACGCCACCGGAACTAAGCCAAGAAGCAGGGGGCGGACGAGGTCTTCCCTTCGGCCGCCAAGGCTTGGCACGCGACAATTCCGGGAGGAAACGGCGCGGAATGTCAAAATAGGCATTGACAAAGCAGTTCAAATATGATAACTTGGATAATGTATATATCATTCGCGGGCTGCTACTATCAGGGTCACCATGCTGTCCCTGGTAGACAGTGTCATGTGCGATTGGGGGTATCTGAAGATCAGGGGAACGGCATTGGGCCGTACATTTCACGTTTGCCTGTAGCGTGAGAAAAGCGCCACGCGAAACCATCGGTGAAGTTATGATCGATCCGCGGGTGGAGAATCGCCCGCGTCCCTTCACAATTGCCCGGGGTTCCCCGCCGTCCGCCGCTCTTACGCCGCACTTGTCCCACGCCTCCGTGGGACAACAAGAACAACGCCGTGGAATGTTGTACCTTGCCCTCCCTTGGATCCCAGCGGGCCGAACACTCCTGTGGGCCCGCAGCAGGGTGGTGAAGACCGGCACGGGGTCCGGCCAGGCACCAACGCCAGCATTTAACAGAGGTGCCAGTGGGCGCTTTTCCCGTTGTCATCTCTATGCTGGCCTGCGAATACGCCGTGTCTCGTCCATGTCACAGGACCACCGGCGGCACCACTCGCGATTGATTGGAACGCCCAGGATGCGCAAGGTCGCGCGATCCCAAACGAGTCCCTCCAGGAAGGAACGCAGGAGAAAGGAGAAATACTAATAGATAAGCTGCGGCCCGCCCGGTTAGGCATTGGGCCACGGCCGGAGCGTCCGCTCCACGGAGCCTTGTCGGCCCGTTCGGAGCCAATGTCAAGATCACAAGGAGAAGAGTATGTTGAAGAGAAGCTTATGTGTGGTGGCCTTGATTCTTATGGGTGGGACAGGCTACGCGCACGACTATGTGGCATCCACCGGCAGCACCATCAGTGCGACATCGGGCAGCACCGTCAGTACGGCATCCGACAGCAGCTCGACGGAGATCAAGAGCGAGTCCTATAACTGGCCGGCTACCTACACCGCCCAGGCTATTTGCGTCATCCCGGTGAAGATGGATGTCGGTTTTTGGATCAAGGTCAATAATGCCACGGCCTTGGTCCTGAAGCTCAAGCAAGTGGAAATTCACAAATACACCGGCACCGTCGACGTCTCGATCACCTGCAACGTCAGCATCAATTTGAGCGTGGTGTGGACCGGGGACGCCAGCGTGAACCTAGGCAGCTACAGCAGCAGCGCCAGCGTCAGTCCGTCCACGCTGGACGCCCCGGGCGGGACCGCGACGGTCAGCCTGACGCTGTCGAACGTGGACCTGAGCAACCTGACTGGGGGCACCAACTGCGTGCAGGTGGGCACCGTGACTTTGAAGGTGGCGCCGAACGTGACTCCGCAACTCGCCGGCGGCTGTGGCTGAGAAGTCATGGGATGAGTCCCCTGCTTCTCGGCACACACTCGATGCCGGTGCAGAGCGATCCGTAGGTCCAAAGCAGAAGAATCCTGGCACCAGGGCTGGATAGGAATATCCAGCCCTTTTCTTGTGGGCATTTGATTCTCCTGGAGAGGAGTCAGCCGAGGAGCGTGGGCACAAATGACGCGTGACAGAAAGAAGGCAGGCGTCGAAGGTCCTCAAGCAATTGCTCGGATGTCACGCGGGAGGGGTCATGCACGACAATGAGCCGGGCCTCCGCGCCTTGGCCTTCCGTGTGCAAGCCGGTCACCCCGGGAACCCTGGCGAAAACCGACCGGATCTCCGTCAGGCACCGCGCACAATCGAACCGGCAGGCCGGAAAGATGGCCGTGCAGTCCAAATGAAACACGGAACGATGAGTCGTAACAAGCTCTCTCACGCCTGCACCTGGGCCGGGTGGTCCGGTTCACGGGTTTGTGCCCCCACGCTGGATGGATCGGAATTGGCGGCGTCGCTGTGGAGCTGCCCCGGCATGCCGGGGAATCCGCGCCAGCCCTGGGCCAAGCCCTGAACCACGCGCAGAATCACGATCCTGTCCTCGCACGCGCCCCAGTCCTGCAATACGATCGCCGGCATTGGGTCCCCCAACGCGACGTGTCGCGTTTGGGAGCCCATTCCTGGCCTCTTGGTCAGCGGAGCCACCGCGTCCCATAAGGCCTTGCCGACAGCGACGACAGTCACGCTCAGCTCCGGATCGACACGAGGAGCCGGCCAGTGGACACAGGCAAGCCGGCTCACCAAACTGCCGAAGCGTGTTAGATCGATGTTCAGGAATGACAGCAATTCCGTCAACGTATGGGAATCGAGCCAAGCTTTGACAGCCTGCAACGCAAAGAGAGACGTGAGCTCGTTACGAGATCGTGCGGGAGATGCCAATTTCGAGGCCGGTGGATCAGGTCTGGCACCTGACGGCGCGCCGGCAGATCGGGGGGGAGGTCCACCTGCCCGCGTCGAAGTCCTGCAACTGACCAATGATGCATTCGGCCCACAGTACCGGCTGTAAGGCCAGCACCTTCAACGATTTGCCCGAGCGAGCCTCCACCGCGTGCCGGAACGCTTGTGCCAACTGGCCTTCCCAATCCGTGGCCACAGCATCGAAGAGCGTCCCGGGCTCCCAGACGCGATGCATCGCATTCGTCGCCCCTTCACGAGCTGGTTTGGTGGGCTTCTCCGTCACGGTCTTTCGCGACTGGGACCCGGCGCCCGTCGCCCCCAATCTCTCCCGACACTGCTCCGGCTCCAGCAGCAGGGCTCGACCCACGTGGCCAAGGCGGCCACTTGTTGAGGCAACTGTCTCTCTGGCGCGGGACGGGGGATGCCTCCCGTCAGAGGCTGCGGCATCTTGGGTACACGATCGATAAGCCTCGCCCGGCCCATCCGGGGAAACAAGGCCCAACCCGCACCCCCGGTCGTCAACACGAGACCAGCCAACGGGGCCCACCACACAATGGTCCTGTCAGGCGCCACAAGCAAAGGCAATCTCCAGCAGAAGAAGATCCACGCCAGCGCCAGGCACAACAATCCTGCGGCCCGAGGCCACCATACCGGCGGATACGCATGGCCGGGAGTTTCTTCCTCGCTCGCCTGGTCGGGACGCATCTGAGTTGGCCCTCTCGTCACGAAAGCAAAACCCAGGCCGGCCAAGCCCGCCAGGACCGCGGCCCAGAGCACCATGCGCCACGACCACACCTGGGACCAATATGGCTCCGTGATACCAGCCAGCCCCGCCAGCATTGTCGCCCCACAGGCCCGGCGCGTCCACGCACCGACCCTTTTCCGATAGTGAACTTTGGGGAAGGAGGAGAAAACCTCCTGGCCTTCCTGCACGCGAATCCGAGGATGCCGTGTCCATCCGGTGGGCAGAATCATAAGCACGGACGCCCCCAGGGCGATCAAACCGCCGGCGGCGGCGACAAGCCGGCCCCGGAAGGAGATTCCCAGCGTCGCGGCGGTCAGCCCGACTACCAGGACAAGGACGCCGACGAGAAAGCTATTCATGCCGGCAGGCCGGCTCACCGACACAGCGCCGGTCTCCGGGAGCGCGGGAGTGAAGCGGTCCGCCCAACGCGTGTGAGGCCGTGCGAGCCAGAAGCGCGTTGGCTCGTAAGTGTTTTCCTCCTGCCGGAGAAAGGTTTGGGCAATCAGACGACGGATCCTGGCCCGTTCCCAAAGCCGTTGCTGGCTCAGCCAACGGGCGAGCTTCGGCCGCAGGAGTTGGAAGAACAGGCAAAGGCTCACCAGCGGCTCCCGAGAGCAAACATGCTTGACCGTCCGGCGGATCGCCTCCGCGATCTCCGCATCCTCGGCCCGGCGGGCGTCCGGGCGGTCGCGTCCTGCGCCGGAAGAGGCCGGCGCTGGAGATGACTTCTCGCAGAGCGCGGCGATGCGCTCGACGAGCGACCGCGATTGTTCCTGGAGGGTGATGAGCCAGCCGCCGGGCACGGTCCGGTTGTACAGGTCCGCGAGATCTTCCCGTGCCAGTCTCTCGGCCACTCTCTCGGCCACCACGGATAAGTCCGCCGAGATGGTGCGGCAGCCGAAGGACCCACAGACGTTCAAAAGGCTCTCCTGGGCACCGGTCCGGGCCCGCTCGTTCTGTCTCAGAGAGTCGCGACAAGTCAAGCCGTGGTGGAGAAGGAATTCGGCCCCGAGCCGATGCAGTTGTTCCGGCCGCTCGAACCACGTTTTGTCCACATCACATCCATCGAGGATGTAGACCCGCTGGGCAAAGGGGCCGTTCTGAAGCTCTTCCAGCAGCCGTTTCCAGGTTTCAAACCAGGCATGGTCACCCGTCAAACCCGGGGCAGCGGTCCGGGCCGACAAGGCCAGAACTGTGGTGTCCACCGCGGTGTCCACCTGGCGCAGCACGCGCATCAGCCGCAGGGACCAGGCTACCGCCGCCGGTTCCAACAGATCGATGGCTACATAAGAGCTCAAGCGTACGCGTCGGCCGGGGCCAGGCCCGGGGAGCCCATCGCAAAACGTCGCGATGGGGAGCCCCTCGACTCCCGGTTCGGCCACGCGCAGCCGACGGACCAAAGAGGCCAGGGATGCCACAAGCTTCTCGTCATCGGGGCCGATGGTTTCGGAGGTCTCACGGATCAAGGCCGGCGTAGGGAAGCAAAAATCCGCCGCCTCGAGCCAATCGCAAAGAAACAGGCCCTCGCCGCAGGCATCGGCCAGCGCCAGCCCAAACGGCCCGCGGATGGGGACGGTCAGACCCTGCGCCAGATGGGAAAGCTCTGCCAGCGTGGCCTGGGCACATGCGCCACTCCGACGAAAAGCGTCGGCATAGGGGCTATCACTCTCCTGGGATCGTCGTCGGTAACCATCGGTTGTCACGCAAGCTGGTCCGTCCGAAATCTCTGCAGGTCGCCTTGGCAACTCGCGAGGACTTCCTGAAGCGTCTTTTGCTCCCCGCCGTTCAGACCGGCCCCCCATTCGACGAAGCTGCGGAGCAGCGCTTCCATCAGCGCCACCGTGTGATCGAGCCCCTGTTGAACGCCGTTGGCATCGGCCAGCGGCAAATCGTGCAGCAGCAGATCGATCCGCGAATCGGCGCCGCCGTGCAACTCTGCCATACGGATGCTCACCTGCGGGTCCGTCAGCCGCCGCATCTGCTGGCGCAGCCGGTCGCTGGTGGATTCCAGCAACTTTCGCAGCGCCCCCACCTTGGCGGCATTGGCCTCATAGGTCTGGCGTTCCATCACGTCCTTCTGTGTGCCGAGCTGGCGGCGCCACTCCGCCAACGAACTCTGATAGGAGAGATACCAGCTCTTGTCGAGCCAAAGGTCGGAATACTCGAACCCCATGTGGCGGACGTACTCATCCGTAGCCGCCACATACCGCTTGTAACGCGTGATCGCTTCCAGGCAGAAGCCGTAGCGCAGCCGCAGCATCTGGACCCATTCGCCCGTGGCATGCCGGAAGTTGTCGTCCACGCTCGCCTCGCGCAGACTGACCTCGCAATTGTGGGTCAGCAACGGCGGGACGCAGGAATTCACCACCTGCTGCGTCACCGTGACATCGAGCGGCGCGGCGAACTTGCGGGACTTGGAGAGATCGATCTTGGGCTCCGCCAAGCGCCAGATCTCGCAGATGCTCCGGTAGTAGGGATGGTCGTTGGTCGCCGGGCGGTCGGTGGACCCGTTGCGGAAGAGGTCCCAACCATGCGTCTCGATGTCTCTCAGGAAGCGCTTCATCTCGCCGGCCAGCCGGCTCAGACTGCCGGTCAGCCGCTCTTCCACCGGCTTGACGTCGGCCAGATCGGCTTTGATATCCTGAAGGGACAGGACCGTGGCCGCCAGCACCGGCTTGATCAGGCTCTGCCGCAGGTCGCGGGCCGTCACCGCATCCAGGGCATTCACGGACTCCAGCGAAAGACACAGGGGCGTCGCGAAGAGGCTCTCGGCCTGGGCGCCGCCTCCGGGCTGGTTCTCCTCCTCGGCCAACTGCGAGCGCTCGCTGGTCGTCCGCCGCTGCCAGGCGAGGGAGGTCAGAGCCTCCAGGGCCTGCTTGCGAATCGCGAAAACACGGAGCGTCGTCTTGACCGAGCCGAGGGAATCCTCGTGCAGCAGCGCCTCCGCCAGGCGGCTCCAGCGCGCATCGAGGGCCTCACTGACCAGCGGCCCGACATCGCCGCCCGTCCAAGAAAGGGCCGGGAGCCTTGCCAGCAGGGATTCCAAGGCGCGCTTGACATCCGCCAGGATCTCGGTGACGATCGCATTGATCCGGGGCGGCACGGACGCCTGCTGCTGGCTGAGCAGCGTCTCCAGCCCTTCTACCCACGCGTCCAAGCACGCACCCACCTGGCGGATGGGCTTGAGCTGCTCGGCATTGAAAAAGTCCCTCTCCATCATCTCATCGGCCGCCTCCAGCATGCCCTCCAGCGGTCTGGCCGGATTCAGAACTTTTTCCGCCTCTTGCCGGGCTACCGGAATCAGGGATGTCTCCAGGTAGCGGCGCACGCTCTGAAGGATGCCCGACAAGACCTCCTGCGAAGTCCCCCGCCCCGGCGGGTCCCAGCGAAAGGCCAGGGACGGTTGGATGATCTCGGCGGGGCTGGGCAGGGTGCTCAGGACCGTCGCGACTCTCTTGCGAATCTCGGGGCCGAATCCGGCGCGGGGATTGTTTCGCTCCGCACTGAGGACCTCGAGTTCGGCCAAGATGCGGGACTCGACATTGGTCCACTTGTGGCCGGGCGTCCCGCACCAGAAAGCCGTAGCTGGAGAAGCACTGACGGTGGTTGTTGACAGGGTCGCGCTGGGGCAGGATTTCCGCCAGTTTGTTGTTGGCATCGGACCGGACCTGTTGCCCGAGAGGCTCCAGCATCATGGCGCGAATCGTCCGCCCAATGAGCCGAACCAAATGCCGCCGGTCGCCGCTGCCCATGTCGACCTGACCGTTCAGCAAGTACAGGAAGTTGAACGGTCCCGTGTCCTTGCGGAAGCAATCGTCGGCGCCGTCGGTGCTGCGGTAGCGAACGCGAACGTCGGGCCGGCGCTCGTCGCTGAGAAACTCGATCTGGTCCAGCGTCGCGGCGGCGGTCGCCTCGAGCTTGGGTCGCAGCATCGGATCGACCCGGAACGCGTCGGGCAGCAGCAGATGGCCGACGATCTCCGCGGGCTTGGGGAAGGATTCGCGGGACCACCAGCGCAGGTTATACGCCATGTCGATGAGCAGGCCCGCCCCGGTGCCACCGCAGACGCTGCTGGCGATGTGCACCGCCGGGGCCCCGTCGCCGGCCAGAACGAACTGGTCCGCCTGCTCCTGGACGATCTGCTGCGTACTCGTCCGCAGGCTGCTGAACCGCGTGGCCACGGCCTCGTGGATGATCGTCTCCCGCAGCTCGAAGAATACCAGGCGACCCAACCGGGGGATGCCTTGGCACCCATAATCGGCAAAGGTCGCGTCCTCCCGGAAGCCCCGCATCCAGTCGAGGTGCGGATGGAACTCCGGGTAGCGGGCATTGTCGCGCACGACCTCGCCGACATCGACGAAGTGGAAGAGATTGATGAAGTCGGACAGGATCCCCTCCGGCGGCCCGCCGTCATCCGACGCATCGGTGTCCAGCTTCAAGAAGCGGATGAAGGAAGGAACGTACCCGAACAGCTCGCGGAGGTAATGCTCCGCCCATTGGCACACCAGCACGCCGGTGCCCCCCAGACCCACAATCAGCGTGGGCCGCACAACGATAGGATTGTGGCTCAGTCGCATTCCGTGATCCTTATATTGAATGGACGATGAATGATGGATGCTGGAGGCCGGAACGAGGACAGGCCCCCTCTTTCACAAGTCGATACTCGATGGTCCTCAATCAACTCCGAGTCAGTTGGCGGCCATCGTTCGCACTTCTTCCGCCCCCATTCTCCGGACGCGGACGGTCACGCGCATCGTCCGGTCCACCTGATCGATCCGATAGGGAAGGTCCAGATTGATCGACCGGGTCTGTCCTTCCTCCGGCAGAGCCAGCGAGCCTGCTTGACTGGACCAGACGCGTCCCCGCCGGGCCCCCAGGCCTGTCCATACGCACAGGAGCCCCGTGCGCTCCAAAGCCGTCTTGCCCCGGACCCGGGGAACCACGGCGGCCCACGCCCAGCGGCGCGGATACAAGCCCCGCCGCAACAGGACCCGGATCGGAGCCACTACCAGGGCAACGCCTTCCAGCAGGCGACCCACCAGGGTCCCCAACGTGGAGTCCGGCCGAAGTCCTGCCTGCCGGACCAAATCGCGTCCCGCCGTTCCCCAGCGGCCGCCAAGATAGCGGGCGTAGAGCACCAGATCCTGGGCCAGCGAGGTCTCTCTCAGATCGATGAGAATGGGGTTGTCTAAGCGGACCGGCTCAACCACCGCGACGTTGTCCTCCAGCCGCATGTCCAGGGCGAGCCGACTCGGACTGGGGACCAACACCCGCAGCACCATTGCGGCCACGGCCAGGAGCAGCGCCGCCGCGACCGGCCACCAGCACAGGGGGATTACCCACGGTGCGTCCCAATGGACCGGGTAGATATCGCTCCACTCCACCACTGCCGGCAAGGCCCCGGAGCCGGAAGACGGAGGACTGATGACGGAGGACGGCGCCGTCCCCTGCACTCTGTCCTCTGCCCTCCGTCCTCTGTCCTCGGTTGCGGCCGATACACCACGGCAGCCACCAAGGAATACTGCTCGCTTACGGCGCGCCTCGGCCAGCCCCAGAAGCCTTGTCCGGCACGGCGGGGCAGAACGTTGACCGCCTGTACCCCGGCGTTATTTTCAACCTGATGTATCTTGATGTCCGACCCGGAGGTCCCGGAGTCGCCTTGCTCCTGCAAGCGTTCCAGGACGCGCACGTCGGCCGGACCGGTGGCAGGGTCTTCCGGGGAAGTACGCCACCAATAGATAATCGTCTCGGCCGCCGCCCACTGTCCTTCGAGTTCCGGTGCCGCCCGGAGCTGAGGCCGTACCCAAACGTCGGCGGACCCGTCCACAGTCCAGGCGTCTCCTTCGCCGGCCAACGCGGGACCGGCGGCTTCCCGACTGAGAACCAGACTCTCCAGCACCGGCGGGACCACCCGGACGGTGGGGCACTCCCAACGCAGGACTTCCAGACCTTGCGACGCGAGTCGGAAGCGTGCCACGCCCATGGTGCAATCCCGGGAGGCACGGCAGAAGCCGGGGTGCCCTTGACGGATAATTGGCAGGTTTCGGCCGTCGGGGCGCCGACCGGCGCAGTCGCCCCATCAAGCCAGGTCTCGCTGGGACCGGGGAGCTGGAACTGGAAGGCCAGAGCCTGCGCCCGGCTCAGATCGACCGAGTCCTGGTGGAGCGTCACGAGGTATTCAAAGGGCCACTGCCGAACCCGCGCCGTCAGCCACGTCGGCGGAGCAACCGTCGGCTTGACTTCGTGCGGCTGGAGGGAGGCGATGATCGGCGTCCAGAACGTACGCCGTTTGCCGATGGGACTGGGGGTCCTGCACCACCACCTCCAGGGCATACTGACCATTGTCGCTGATCTGGACCTCGCGGGTCATCGACTGGTTCGCAGGTCAACTCCCCCGCCTCCGGAAGAGGCCATGATCCAAGGGGCATCCGCCGCCAGGTGCCGCAAAAGCCGCAGCGTGGTTTTCCAAGGCCGCGACTGTCCCGTGCCGGCCCAGTCGGTGCTTTGCACGTCCACCCGCAGACGCGTGGACAGGCGCGTGGCCAAGGAGCCACCGTGCCCTGATCTCTGACCCAGTTGCGGGAATCGAAGACGAGTTCCTCGCCGCCCGGGCTTGAGCCGGCTGACCGCAATGGCGAGGCGCGGCTCCTTCGCCAGGACGTGGGCGTAGGCCCGCTGCGAGGACGTGCCGGTCGCTCCGCGCACGGACGGCGCTTCCACACTCAGCTCGATGGCGGCCCGGCCCAGGACTTCGGGCGTGTAGGTAAAGTGGCCCGTGAGCGTGCAGGTCTTGGCCGGCCCCTCGACGGGCGTCATGCGACGTCCATTCCATCGTCTCCGTGATGTCCTTGGCATCCTCGGCCCGGGCGGCGACCGTCACCGCGCACGATTTCTTGAACTGCTCCAAGGCGGCGTGGTGGGCCAGATCCTCCGGTTTGTAGCCGCGGAATGTCGCCCGCACCGGCACCTCGACCGGCTCCCACAGGTAGCCGGGAATGTCGGCCAAGGTGCCGTCGCCCACGGCCAAATCCTCCAGGACAATGCGGCGATCCTCCGCGCGGAATTGGCCGCCCTTGAGCTTGATTTGCAGCGGGTGCTCGGCCTTCGCCGGCTGCATGGTCACGTGCACGTAGAGCGGAAGCACTTGGCCGGACGGCAGGCCGGAGACCACCTGTTCCAGTTGGGTCTTATTGGCCCCGGGCGTCATCGGCATGTCCACGAAAATGGACTCGGCGGAGCCCGGTTGCGGGATCTCGAAGCGGACCGCCGACACATTCTGGTCCGGGTCGCCATCCGGCGAAGAACAGGACCGGCTCGCCGCAGAACAGGGTCTCGGAAACCGGCCCCTGCCGCGGCACCGATCCGCCCTGCTGCACGAGCCACTCGAAGAGTCCCTTGGCAGCCGGATCGACGACGGCATAGGTCTTGACCGCCCCTTGCAGGTTCTCCACGACCCCGCTGAGGTCGATCTCGCACTTGTCCGCCGGCGGGAGGGGGACCGTGGACTCGACGAAATACGTCGCGGCCACCGTCCTGCCCCCGGAGCCGCCCGGCTGCGGCCGCTCCAGCCGCCGGTTGTCGGGGCCCATCACCTGCGTCGTCCCGGACCGCAGATCGATGGTCCGGATGTGCATGCCCGGCGAGGGTCTCGGGGAAGAGCCCGAGGGTCTGGTTCAAGAACCGGTCGAACACCGGGAAGGCGGAGATCGTCAGAGGCTGCCGGTGCAGCTCGCCCACCCAAAGCGCCGTCCCGCGGATCGGCAAACGTGCACTCGACGCGCAGCGGCGCAGGTGTGTAGCTCAGCTCGAACGCGGGAAGCCGGATGTGGCGAACCCCCGCGAACGTCCGGACCTCCACCTCGGCCGATCCCGTCAACCGTTCCTCCTGCTCGGCCAGCGGGATAGGGCCGGCGACCAAAGAGCCGCTTTCCTCCTTTCGCAGCGTCCACTGGGTCTGCGGCAGCGGCTCCAGATGAACGATGCCGGACATCGGCTCCGCCTTGAACTCGCCTCGGCCGGCCGCCCGGACGTACACCGCTTGCCCGCCCTGCAGGTTGATCCAGAGCTTGGCCGCCGTCGGGGGCACCTCCTGGAGCACCTCGTTCGTGGCCGCATTGACCACCTCCAGGCCCACGCACGCCGGATGCACGTATAGTCGCTCGTGAAATGCAGAACAGGAGTATTCACGTCGCCTACCGTGTGCTGCAGCTCGCCGGTCAGCTTGTACAAGCCCGGCCGCCCTGACGATGAAGGGCTCCGTCTCGTAGACCTGCCCCGGGCTCGTCCAGCGGCCCTGGTCGACCGCGAACGAGTTGGTCGCGTCGGCGGAGCGCGCTTTGAGGTGAATCGACAGTCCCTCGTCCGCTCTCGGTCAGGGAAACGCGAGAGGATTCGGGAGGCTCCTTATGGCGATCCAGCAGGCGAGCCTTCACCTGCACCTGCTTCGTTCCGCCACCAGGGCAGGGCGGGCGTCATTTCCAGTTGCATCAGGCAATCGGGAATCCGGTAGAGCCGCACCGCCGGCTGCGTTTCCTCCTGCGCCGCACTGAGCTTGCCAGCGCCCTTGCCAGAATCGATCCACGCAGGTCCTGCGTGCCGGGCCGGCGCAGAATCGGTGGCTCGCTGCCCGGCCGACCGAATGATGCTGGAGCGAATCCCGGCCGCCGCCTCCAATCGATCATCCAGGGCCATCTTACGCGGTCCGGCCCCGCCGGGCGGCTCTGAACCGCCAGCGACGCCAGCGGAGCCCCCACAGCCACGATCGCCCAATCGTGCTGACTGACAACCACGTCCCCGCGGATTTGCGTCCCGAGGTCGAAAACGTCCATCAGAATGTCGGCGAAGCCAAGATCCTGGGCCAACCGATAAGCCTTGCCTCCGGTCATCTGGCGATCGAGTCCATCAGTTGCCCGACGGCCCGCGCGCCGCTGGACTGCCGGGCCGGCCCGTGCCCGGACCGCAAGGATGCCTCATCGATGAGGATCGGGTATACCTGGATTTGCTGCTCGGCGAGTTGCTTGGCCGCGCTGAGCAACGGGCCGCGGCCCCGCTCCATCTCCCGGGCGCTGTCGCGTGGATCGCCATTGCTCAGGAGGATCAACTTGGCCGGGCCCGGGCCGTATTGCTGGCGAGCGGCCCCAATCCGGTCCAAGGCCCAGCTCAGACTCCCGGCCACCTCCGGACGGGACATCTCCACGAGCTCCGCCGGCTTCACCAGGTTGCGGCACGCCGATTCGCTGAGAAAGGTCTGCCCCCACGGCAGCAAAGGTCCCGTCTCCCGGCTGGGCAGCGAGTAGCGCACCCGGTCCGCAAAATGCAGCGACGCCGACATAAAGATCGGACCGCAAAAAGGGCAGCAATTGCAGGAAAGTCAGTTGCCCTTCGTCCCGGAGCGTCATCCCTTTGGCGCTCGCCCGGCCCGGCGCATCGCGGCGGGCGGGATTCGAAGCACCGTCGCTGTTCTCCATGGTCTCGGAGACATCGACCGCGATCACCACGTAACAAGGTTCCGGCCGTTTCGGAGCCGTCTCGGCATCCTGCCCGGCGACTGCCCCGCAGCGGCCAGCACCCTTCCGTATAGCATGGTGGGCATTGCCCACCTACTAAAATGCTTGTGGCGTTTCATGTCATTGCCCCTCCTGATCCCCAGAAGACTTGTCGATCCTTATTCTCTCCATCTCCTCTACGATCTCCTGCTCCCGCATCCGCGGCACCTCCTCCGGCGGCACGGTCCGGACCCAGTCCTCCAAAGCCGGCCAGCACCGGCCTCTGCGTGGGCGGCGCGTCCTTCCCGTGGAACCGCGCCAGGTACAGCCCGGTGACGACGTGTTGGAGCTGAGCCACGCGTGTCAAGACCCGACCGCAGGAGATCGACGAAACATCTCCTCGGCCTGGTCCCATTGCGGCGGCTGGGCCTCCAGCAGCCGCTGGGCCTCGACCAGACGGCGGGCCTTCTGCCAGACCTCCAGAAAGCGATTCACCGGGTGACGCGGATCGGCACGTCCCGGCGCCTCCGACACGCCCACCGGCCAATGGCTCCGACATCTTTCCGCCAGAGCACGCACCTGGGCCAGAGCCTCGACGTCCCCGCCCGCCAAGGCCGGCGCAAGCGTTCTCTCCACGGCCTGCCACAGTCGCGCACATTTGCCAGCATCGGCACCGATCCGCTGGAAAGCCCGCTCCAACAACCGACCGGCACATGTCGGCGGATGGCGCGGATGGCGGTTGCCTCGACGTGTCTTTCACGTCGCCGTTGGCGACCCCAACGCCCTTCTTCGCTCGTCAGTCCGAGCGACCGGCGCGAGCGCCAGCCAGGAATCCGGATCGCAGCTCAACGCGTAGATCAGATCGTCCCGGGTTTGCTTCCCAGGCATCGGGTCGGACCGCAGGGCAGGGAGGACCTTTGCGCATAGTACCGCCCCTGGTGAGCATCGAGCCGTTCCTGCAGCGCAGCCCAATCCTCGACCCGGCCCTGCGGATCGTGGAGCCGGCATTGCGGGAGGGCCTGCTGCACCGAGTCCGGAACCGGGATCGATTCGTCGGAAGGCCAATTCTTCCGCACGTGCTGCCAGGAATCTCCCGATCTTCTTTTCGATCTCAGCCCGCTCCAATTCGTTCAGGTGCTTGCGGCTGCGGGCAGCCAACTCCTCCAGAAGGCCGATCACTTCCGCGTCGCGTCTGCGGCGACAAGGAAGCCCGGAACTGCTGCAACCGACCGCTCAAGTCCTCCAGCGCTTTCCGGGCCTGGCCCTCATCGGCAATCGTGCAGAGCTGCTCCACTTCGGAGACAAATCCGGCGCAGGCCCTCTGGAGCTTCCGTTGCTCCTCCTGGGCTTCCAGATGGGCTACGCGCTCGAGCTGGGCCTCCACGCGGGCCAGCAACGCCGCCGCTACGCCGTGTCCCTGCAGCGACGGACAGGATTCTGCGCTGCACTTGCAGCCGCGCTTTGGCCAACTCGTACCGGCCCGAGGCCAGATGGCCTTCGATCAGGGCCAGTTCTTCCTGGGCGGCCTGCTCCACCCGGGCCAGAGGACCCTCCGGCCTCGTCAGCAGGGAAGGGACATCATCGCTGAGAAGCAAGCTGGCGGCTTCCGCGTACCGCCAGTTGCCCGGCGGTTCCCGGCTCCGACAGCTCCCCGGGCGCGACCACGGTCCCGGGCAACGGCAGATTGTCAACGCGACAACGGGGACAGTCCCATAACGACAACCGGTCAAACACCGATGACGCCCGGTCCGACGGGATGAGTGGGAGTCCGTCAGAGCCGCGGGTCCTGCACCGCCAGTCTCGCCAGCATGTTGAGGCGTGTCGATACGTCGCCGATCCGCCGGGAGTCAGGTGGAACACCTGACTGGTCGCCGGGATCGGGACGTCACGTAGACCGAGTAAGTCCTTGGCAGCCTAAGTCCGGGGCCTCTGTTCTTGCACTGACTCGGCTCCGACTACGACTCCTCTTCCGCCCCAGCCACGCGCTCTCACGTCTGCCGGAAGCCGGGAGAAGAACGCCATCAACTCCTCATCCACGGCCCGCAACAGATCCGCCGCACCCAAAGAGACGTTGATCAGGTTGAGGAGATTGAAGCAAGCGGCCGGGAACCACCGGATTGCGGTATTGGCGGCGGCTCGTGCGTCTCTTTCAATCCGCAGTCCGCAGTTCGCAATCCGAAATCTCCTATCGCCGCCCGTGCCAGGTCCTCCACGCCATCGAGCCGGCCCAGGCGAATCCGCAGCACCCCCCGGTTGTTCAGGGCCAGCAGCCGCAGGTGACTGCTCGCGGGAGGGCATCAGGAGAAAGGCATCGTAGAAATCGAGGGCGCTTTTGGAACGGTCCACCAACTCGTTGAGCCATCCGGCGGTCCAGAAGAAACGGGCCGCCAGCGGAGGGTTCGGCCACCGCCACTGGCACAGGTCCTCCACCCGCGTGCACAACTCCTGCACATCGACCGCCGAGGCGTCCAACGTGCACATCCGCTGGAGCCGCCGCTGGAGCTCGCTCGGTCAAGGCTTCGCAGTGCGGCGGCGCGAGGGATTGCTCCAGGGGCTGCTCGGGCCCCCAGTGCGACGGTCGCGTTGGAGATCCCCTCCCCACGCCGGCCCCAAGTCGCGCGGGGCTGTGCCGGTCCGCTTTGCCGTCGAACACCAATTGCGCCAGCGACGCGGGCGTCGTCTCCACTTCATGACCCTCGATCCGAATACACAGCATAGCACTATCCGTTGGAATACCGGAACAACGGTACATGGGGCGGCGGGAGGTACCCCAAACGCGGCCGGTCGCGTTTGGGGACCCGTGGACGTCCCTGAGCCCCATCGCTACCATGATTCCACTATCCCGTAGTTCCATTCTTCGCCCAGTACTAATTCGCACCAGATTATCGTCCCTCGCTCGGGCATGCCTGTCGTCTATTCCATTGATCGTCCGCCTTGACGATGGGGACGGCAGTCGCTCTTTGGCCGATCCTTACCGGACACGCTGGGTTCCGAGGCGGCCGCCCGAGTGCTCTACAGTCGCAGCGAGCAAATCGCCGAAGAAAGAGCCATGCCGGTCCCACGTGGCGCAACACCGAGGCCGCGACAGGTCCTCCACGCAATACCCTGCGCTGGGGAGCCCGGTGTGCCTGCCACCCGGCGACAGAACTGGAAAGGGAAGCCTAACGATGAGTCGAATGTTCTGCACGCTCCAGGAAGCAGCCCGGACGCTTCATGCCAGTGAAGACCAGATCAACGCTCTGGTGGAGCACGGCATCCTCCAGGAATTCCGGGAAGGACCGCACCGGCTCCTACGCGAGTCCGATATCGACGTTCTGGACGGACTCCGCCCGAAAATGGAAGACGCCGGGGGCCCCTCAAGGGGGAATTTCGCCTTGGGGAACCCAGAACAGCGAACAGAGGACAGAGAACAAAAGGTCGAGGATAGTGCCCTCCTGTGTCCGGCGTCCTCGGCCCTTGGGATCCTGTCCTCCCGGATGCCGACCGCCTCACCCCGCCGGGCCGGCAAGCAGAAGGCCCGCAGGCGACGAGAAGCACAAGTCTTCTTCCGTTGCGACGGCGGTCGTGCGATCAGGCCTCGTCCGAGAGAAGAAGAATCGAAGGCCCCGATCGGAGAACGGCCGGACGAATGAAGGCCGAAGACGGACAACCGAGGACCGAAGACAGAGGCCGGAGGACAGGCGCCATTCTCCGACCGCCGCCGTCCGTCCTCCGCGGTCCGACCCCCATTTCCTCCGGCCTTCCGACGCCGTCTGTCCGGCAATGGTTCTGGATGGGCCTCCTCCAGGACCGACCGACCACGATCGCACTGCTTGCGGGTCTGCTCCTGCTGGGATTATCGGCCCTGGCCGCGGGCCTCTGTCTGATGGCCGAGAGGCTGTGAGGGAGGAGGGGGGGTTTTGACGGCTGCTGGTTGCGGTTTGCTTGAAGAGGTCCTGCGGGGCCCCTCTTTCCATCCGCCATCAAGCAGCGCACTTCCCGAGCCATCCTCCACTTCCCCAATGCCAGCGCATCCCTTCCCGTCCCCGGGAGGGCCCTCGGAAAAATATCGACCTCCCGACCCGCGTCCCACCACCCGCATCCGATAAAACCCGCCCGCCGACCGCCCGCCGCGTAGAACAAGATATACGGGGTCTTTCTTCGTAGTTTTGCGGTGCGCTTCCGCTTGACGGCCACCGGCCGATCGGGTATACTCAGCACTGTAAATGGGTGCCCCACACGAGACGTCGCGTCGGGGGCCCCGCCTCGATACCGGGGGGTATCCAGTGTAGTGGGGGCGAGCAGTTGCCCAAACGTTTCGGGACCACCGGAACGAAACCATGTTGATCGTGGAGGTGATGGAATGTCTAAGATCAAGTCTGGGTGCGCTGTTGGGTTGTGTTCTGCTGACGGGTTCCGCCCTGGCCGATCCCACCGTTACGGTAACTCAAAATGTCGGCTATTATTATGGGTCCGGCGGCGAGTTCACGCTGACGCCCAACAACGATCTCAAGACCTTGACGGGGCAGAGCGGTTCTTTCGAGAGCTTTTGTATAGAGAAGACAGAATTTGTCAGCATGGGCTCGACCTATGCGGCCCTCGTCAACACGGAGGCCTTGTCGGGCGGTCTCAATAACGGCGTCCCCGGGCCGGCGCGGCGGCGATCCCCTCGATCCTCGGACGGCCTACCTGTACACGAAGTTCGTGTCCGGCACCCTGGCCGGATACGACTACACCCCGAGCACGGGTCGCATCTTCTCCGCCAAGGCCCTGCAGGACGTGATCTGGTACATCGAAGATGAGCAAGCCAAGACTTGAGCGCCGGCTCGCAGCAGGACACTTTCTATACGGCGGCGCAGAACGCCGTGAGCTCGGGCAGTTGGACGGGTCTGGGGAACATCCGCGTCCTGAACCTCTACGACGTAGGACACGCCGGTGATCCCGACTACGGTGCCCAGGACCAACTGATCGCCGTGACTGTGGCTGAGCCCACGGTTCCCGCGCCCGGGGCCCTCGTCCTTCTGAGCTTGGGCACGGGTCTGGTGGGCTGGCTCCGTCGGCGCCACGCCCTGTAATTCCTTCGTTCTCCTGCCTAAACCACGGCCGCGCCGCACTGCGCGGCCTTTTTTATGCGCCGGGCGGCGGACGGACAAGCCGCACTGCGCGGGTTGGTTTCTGAAGGCCAAGGGCTCCGGCTACCTTCCCCATCTCGCGGCCAACAACTCACAACAAACTTCTCAGCTTCTAAAGACGGCGGGCAGTTCAACCGATAACTGCACCGAAAGAGAGGGTCGTCGCATTATGAAGACAATCGCTGTTGTGAATCAAAAGGGCGGTTGCGGCAAGACCACGACCGCCGTGAACCTGGCGGCCGCTCTGGCGGAGCAGCAACAAAACGTGCTGTTGCTGGATCTCGATCCGCAGGCCCACGCCACGCTCGGGTTCGGCCACGATCCCGACGATCTGAGGCAAACCCTCTACGAGGCCATCACCTGCCCCCAGGTCAAGCTGACGGACGTTCTGCTGCCCACGACGAAGGAGCGCCTGACCCTGGCGCCTTCCAGCGTCATTCTGGCCAGTGCGGACGTGGAACTGTCCCGGGCCGCCAATCGCGAGCTGATCCTCGGCAACGTGCTGAAACCCGTCCGCGATCGGTACGACGTGTGCGTGATCGACTGTGCGCCCTCGTTTGGGATCCTGACCATCGGTGCGCTGGTCGCCAGCAGCGACGTGATCGTGCCGGTCCAGCCCCACTACTATTCCATGGAAGGGCTCCGCCGGGTCCTGGAGACCATCCGGCTGATCCGGGAGCGTTTTCATCACAGTTCCGCCGGAAACCTGAACGTCCTCCTGACGCTCGTCGAAGATCGCACGACGCTGAGCAAGCAAATCCAGTCGCAGATGCGTGAGATCTTCGGCGCCATGGTCTTCCAGACCGTGATCCACAACAATGTCCGGCTGTGCGAGGCGCCGAGTGCGGGCGAATCGATTCTCGACTATGCCCCCCGGAGCCGGGGCGCCCTGGAGTACCGGGCCTTGGCCGCCGAAGTCCTGGGCCGCGTCCCGGCGGCGGAGACCGTCAGCCGCAGCTCGTCGCGCCGCGGCATCCAAAAGGACCTGTCGGAGCTCTTCGGCGGTCCCCGTCGGCCCACCCAGCCGGTCTCCCCGCGCGAGGCCCAGGCCGAGCCCGAAGTGACGTGCCAGGTCGCGTGCGCCGACAGGCAGGCGGAGCCCCCACTGCCAAACACGGCGTTGGGGACCCCGAGGTCGGCCACGAAGCCGAGGCCCAAGGCGATCTGGGCTTGGAGCGCGCAGAAGCGGCCTTGTCGGCGGCCTGCGCCCCGCCGCCCCAGGAGTCCGAAATCCCCCAGTAATGCACGCGGGCACAAGCCATGACCAAGACGTTGAAAAGCCGCACCGCGCCGAACACCGACGCCAGTCGCCAGTTGGGCGATCTGCTGGTCCGCAAAGGTCTGATCACCCAGGACCATCTGACGCAGGCGCTCGCAGGAACAACGAGAAAAAGGCGGCCGGCTGGGCGAAGTGCTGATCCGTCTGCACCTGCTCGACGATCTGACGCTCGGGGCTGTGCTGGCGGAACACCTCGCCATCGAATTCGTCACGCTCGACGATATCGCGAAGATCGACACCAAGATCGCGCGCCTGCTGCCCGAGAGCATCGCCAAGCGGTTCTGCCTGATCGCCCTGCGGGAGGAGAACGGCAAGCTGGTGACGGCCATGGCCGACCCGCTCGACGTGGTCGCGATCGACACGGTCATGCTGAAGATGCAGCGGGCCATCAAGCCCGTGATCGGCTCCGCCGGCGACATCCGGCGGGCCATCGAGGTGGTCTACCACGGCTCCGATCTCGAGGAGCGTCAGCTCCGCGATCTGGTGGCCGTGGAGAACAACGCCGCCGCGGAGTCCGACGAGGCCGTCACCATCGAGGATCGCGCCGAGACCGAAACCGGCGGCGAAGAGGCCGCCAACCAGGCGCCGGTCATCCGGTTCGTCGATCTGCTGCTGCGCCAGGCGGTCAAGAGCCGGGCCAGCGACGTGCACATCGAGCCGCAGGCCGATTCCACGGTCGTGCGGATCCGCGTGGACGGGCTGCTGCGGGACATCGTGCCCCCGCCCAAGAAGATGCACGCGGCGGTCGTGGCCCGGATCAAGATCCTCGCCCAGATGAACATTGCGGAGCGCCGCTTGCCCCAGGACGGACGGCTGAGAATCAAGACCTCCGGCCGGGAGATCGACGTGCGGGTCTCGACCCTGCCGACCATCTACGGGGAGAAGGTCGTCCTGCGCATCCTGGACGCCGCGGCGGCGACGCATGATCTGAACCGGCTCGGGATCGAGCCCACCGCCCTGCTGCAACTGAAATCCATGCTCGCGCGGCCCCACGGCATCATCATCGTCACCGGCCCGACCGGCAGCGGCAAGAGCACCACGCTGTACGCCGCCTTGAACTACCTCAAGAACCCGGCCCTCAACATCACGACGGTGGAAGACCCGGTCGAGTATCGCCTGGCCGGCATCAATCAGATCCAGGTGAAGCCGGAGATCGGGCTGGACTTCGCCCGCTGCCTGCGGGCGATCCTCCGGCAGGACCCGGATATCGTCCTGATCGGAGAAATCCGCGATAAGGAGACGGTCGAGATCGCGATCAAGGCCTCCTTGACGGGGCACCTCGTGCTCAGCACGTTCCACACGAACGACGCCCCGAGCACGATCAGCCGGCTCACGTACATGGGGATCGAGCGTTACCTGCTCTCGTCCACGTTGAACCTGGTCGTGGCGCAGCGGCTCGTGCGCAAGATCTGCGAGACGTGCAAGGAGCCGGTGGAACTGTCCGAGGAGACCCTGCGCCGCATGAAGGTCAGCCGCGACGCAAGCCGCCGGGCGTGACTTTCTACAAGGGCAAAGGCTGCCCCGCCTGCAGCAAAACGGGCTATCACGGCCGGCTGCCCATCTTCGAGTTCCTGGTCGTGGATGACGACATCGCCGAGCGGATCATCGCCGGCCAGAGTGAAACGGACCTTCGCAACGCCGCCCGCAGCAAAGGCTACGGCGATCTCCTCGAAAGCGGCGTGCGGGCCGTCTTCCAGGGCCTGACCACCGCCGACGAGGTCATTCGGGTCGCGTCCATGGTGGACGGGTAGAGACGGAATCGGATTTCTGATTTCTCGCCGGAGGGCTGGCTATCCTACCGGATCTCGTACCGGGCAGGCTCCCATCCGGCAACCATTTGCAATTGGGAATTCCTCTCTTATTCTTTATAGGGTGACCGATGAAGAGCTTTACGTATGTGGCCCGTGACGCCGGAGGCGCCCGCCGCGACGGGATGCTCGCCGCCAACTCGCCCAACGAGGTTCTGGAGATTCTGCACCACCGGCAGCTCACTCCCATCGGGATTGAGGAGACCGCGGTCCGGGGCGTCAAGGACCGCAAGGCCGCCCGCGGCCGGGTCAAGTCCGCCGATCTCGCCGCCATGTGCTGGCAGTTGAGCACGATGCTCGAGGGCGGCATGAGCATTACCATCGCGCTCGACATCATCGCCGAGGACACGGAGAACCTGCAGCTCCGCGGCGTCCTGCGTCAGGCGCGCGCGCGGGTCAGCGAGGGCCGGCTCCTGTCGGAGGGCCTGAGCGGCTGTCCCCGAGTCTTCAATCGGCTGGCCGTGGCCATCGTGGTCGCGGGCGAGACGAGCGGCGACTTGGGGGCGGCCTTGCGGGCGCTGGCCGAGCACTTCGACAGCCGGGACCGGATCGTCAAGAAGATCCGCGGCGCCGTCGCCTATCCGGCGTTTGTCGTCTCGCTGATTACGCTGATCATTATCGGCATTATGACGCTGATCGTGCCGCGCTTTCGGATGATCTTCAACCAGTTGGGGGGACAACTGCCGGCGTTTACCCGGGGCTTCATGGGATTCTACGACACCCTGTGCCACTATGCCTTGTATTTCGGGGCGGCCGGCGTTCTGACGCTCGGCGCCGGCGTGGCGCTGTCCCGGACCAAAGACGGCCATCAGGTCTTGAGCCGGCTCGTCCTGCGCCTGCCCTTGTTCGGAAGACTGTTCACCGAATCGTTCGTCGCCATGTTTTGCCGGACGATCGCGACCCTGCTCGAGGCGGGCGTGCCCGTCCTGGACGCCCTGGAGATCCTGCGGGGCATGGCCACGAACGACGTGATTGCCTCCGCCATCGTTCACGTCAAGCAGCACGTCACGGGCGGATCCAACATCGCGTTGGGCATGGCCGCAGCGGGTTTCTTTCCCAACATGGTGGTCAAGATGGCCCAGGTCGGCGAGGAAAGCGGCGCCTTGCCCGCCATTCTGCGTAAGACGAGCGAGCACTACGAGCGCCGGGTCACCTCCACCATCGACGCCCTGACCGGCCTGCTGGAGCCGATCATGATCACCACGATCGGCGCGATCGTGCTCGTCGTCGTGATCGCGCTGTACCTGCCCATCTTCACGATGTCGGGAGTGGCACGCTGACAGGGCCTCTCGAGCATCCCGGCACGGCAATTCGATACGCAGGGGAGGCTCGAAGAACAGCCAAAGTAGGGGCCGACGCTAAAGCCGCATACCAAGCAGCCGAAGGATACGAGAGCATGAGGACGTGGGACAGTAGCCCGGCAGACCGCCGGCTCAGGTCCCCTTATCCGACAAACGAATAGGGCTGTTATCGAAGTTTCCTTGTTTGGAGGTGTAGCATTATGAGAAACAACAAAGCCTTCACCATGGTCGAGCTGATGGTCGTCGTGCTGATCGTCGGCATTCTGGCGGCCGTGGCCGTGCCGATGATGACCGGCCGGATCGACTCGGCGAAGTGGTCGGAGGCCAAATCGGCGATGGGCACCATTGCCTCCGCCCTGCGGTCCTATGCCGCCGAGCAAGGCAGCTTCGCCAACGCCCCGACTCTCGCGACCATCGGGATTGACCAACAACGATCTGGACGGCACGTATTTCACGCACGACGCCTATGCCATCACGTCGGCCTCCGCCAGCAACAGCCAGGTCGCCTTCGTGATTACCTGCACGGCGGCCAGCTCCACCCGGGGCACCAAGCCGACCACGCCGGCGGTGATGACCCTCACGTCCAGCGCCGCGAACAACTACGTGGCCACCTGGGCCCAGCAGTAACGGCAGGGGCAAGGGACCCGGCATAGCCATGCGAACGGTGCAGTCTGATCTGCGTGCGACAGGTTTCACGCTGATCGAGCAACTGGTGGCGGCGGCGATTCTGACCGTGGCCGCCGTGGGTGCTTTTCAGTACCAGTACTACACGGCCGCCATGGGTCGAATCGCCAGCGGCCAGACGGCGGCAGCCCGTGCCGCCCATCTGCTCCTGGAGGATTGGAAGAGCACCGGAGGCTCGACTGCGTACGATCCGTCCAGCCTCGGCCTGGGGTTCTCCAGCGGTCTGTCGGTCCCCGGCGGATTCTACGACGCCCGCCGGGCTCGGCACCACGCTGAACAATGCCGTGTATGGCTTTTGCTGGGGCAATCTCCCGATGCTGGCCATGCTGAAGTATCTGGACGTAGACCAGGACACCCAGGCCAAGACGACCTTGCGGCAGCTTGCCGTGGTCATTCGATTTGCCCAAGTCGATTCCGGCGGCAGCATGTCCACGCCCGAGAGCCGCTTCGCAGGCCTGCCGCCAATCACCCTGGTGACATACATGCGGCTCGATGCCTCGAATGGCTGAGCGGGACATTCCATGACCAGCGACAGACCACACAACGACCGCAAGGGGCAGCACGCGACAGGCCGGCGACAGGCCGCCGTCCCCGTCTCGACGTCGCCCCTTCCGCTCCGGGGTCGCCCTGGTGGAGTTGGCCGTGAGCAGCGTGGTGGCGGTCATCCTCGTGCTCACCGTGGGCATCCTGCTGGAGGGGAGCAATCAGGCCTGGCTGCAGACCTATCAATCCATCCACGGCAGCGCCAACGAAAACGCCGAGGCCATCACTGCCACGTTCGGCAGCATCGGCCGCCGCTCCAATCGGGCCAGCTATGTGCTGTACCGGATCAGCCGGGGCGTGTTTACTCCGGCGGTCCCGGACGCGGCGCACCCGGACTCCGTCGTCTTCGGCGACGCCGTCGAATTCCGGTACTGGGACGTCCCTCTGGACGCGTCCGACAGTCACGGCCTCATGGACCCGGCCAAACTGGCGACCGCTTATGCTCTGTTCTATCTCGACGGCACGCAACTGAAAGTGGACTACGGACCGTATCCGCCCGGCGCGATCGCGGCCAGCGGGGCCCGGAACACGACGGGCGTGACCACGGCGGTGCTGGCGCAGAATGTCAGCGCCGCCTGCCCGAGCGGTGCCTTCAGTCACAACACCGTGGCCGCCAAAGGCCAGGGATCGGTCCGCCTGAGCCTTATCCTGACGGATCCCAACAGCGGCAAGACCACCCCGGTGATGACCACCGCCTTGATGCGAAACATATGGCCCAAATAAGAGCGAGAATCCGAGAGTGGCATGGCAAGAACGGGCACGAGCCTGGGCCTGGCGCTGTCATTAGCCTGACGATTCTGACCACGATCGGGCTCGGCCTGCTGACCATCGGCACCGGGGCCCGGCGCCAGGCCGTCGCGATCAAGGGCGGTTTCGCCGCCCGGCTGGCCGCGGAGGCCGGCTACGAGAAGGCTGTCTTCTGGATGAGCCAGCAGCAGGACATGCTCACGTGCGCTCCAGCAGGGCGTCGCCGGGACCACGGGAACCTTGACGTTTCCCGAAAGCTCCTGCACGTATCAAATCAGTCTTTTCAGCTTCGTAGGGGCGCGGCCGGTATACCGCATCGCTTCGGTCGGCACCTGCGGCCCATCCACACGCCAGGTGAACGTGCTGGTCGTGCAGGTCGTCAGCGGCTGGGACATGGGCACCTGCCAAAGCCCCAGCGGCTCCACGAGCATCGACCCCCGTCTACTTCGCCACCGGGGAGACGATCGACATGCCGGTCTACATCAACAAGGCCAATGACAGCCCCGATGTGCGGGACATCTTCATCTCGCGGCACGCCCGCCTTCCAGGCGGCCGGTAGCCGTCGGGGAATCCCGCCGCACGGCCAGCGGCGCCGACAAGTACGCCGACGTTATGAGCCTCTTTGGCGGCGGCATCTCCTTCGATCAGCCGGCCACGCCGCGTCACCGACGAAAGCACTGTGCAAACCAAAGTCACGCGCTTCCGCAACAGCACCAAGTCGCAGTATACCTTCACGCCCACGGCCGGCGCCGGCGTGAGCAATCCGCAGCCCGCCGTCCAACTCGAGTTCTTCGTGCAAAACGGCGTCGGCAAAGTCCGCATCACGAATAACTGCACCGTCCGCGGCTTCCGCCAGGACAGCGATTCGAAGACCTACGATTTCAAGATCCATCCGGGCTCCAATGGCACGCAGTTCGACCGGTACTACATCTACACCTATCACGTGGCCTCCCGCAATGCCGCCACCAACGGTGACCAGCGCACCGTCAACCTCAGCGACACCTACGTGAGCCAGTCCTTCAATGGCGTCCAGTCCCAGACCGGGCGGACAGATCTTCGTCAACGGCAACGTGATCATCGGCGGCAATGATACGACCGGTAATAACGACCAAGTGGTCAACGGCAAGATCACCGTCGTCGCCACGGGCAACATCTGGGTCGCCGACAATCTCCTGGTGGACGGCGTCCACGACAGCGACGGCGTGCCAACCGCCGCCAACGCCAATGTTGTCGGGCTCTTGGCCCAAGGGGTCATCAAGATCGTCGATCCGGGCCTGAGCACCATCGACGGCACGATCAATGTCAACGGATACTCCTACATGCCCATCGGCAAGCCCGATTACCCCAGCGCCGGCCCCAGCGACAGCAACTACAACCACCGCTCCTTGTCCGACCCCTTCACGGTCGAGGCGGCCCTCACGGTCGGTGGCGGCGGCTGGGGCGCCGAAAACGTCCGCCGCGGATCGTACGGAGGCCGCAAAGAAGCGACCGGGCCCCAGGACACCCTCGCGGTCCACGGCATGATTTCGGAGGCCATCCGCGGTGTCGTTGGCGTCGTCGGCACGGATGGTTTTCTCAAGTCCTATTTCATGGATCAGCGTCTCCTGGCCGGCCTCGTGCCTGGCGACATTTGGCTGCTCGGCAAGTTCGTCCCAGCCCCCGGCGGCTGGCAAGACACCCGGTAGCGGCGAAGCCTCCCCCCCACCGCCTCCATGGCTCGCGCGGAAAGTCGGCTGGTCCGCTAACATCTACGGAGCCATCAGCGCCCCTCGCTCGATCTGCCGTCCCCTGAACGGACCACCATCCCCTTGGCCTGTTCCTAATTCGAGTTCAAGTCGCCTCTGACATCTTCCGATGAACACACGGATGTTAGGCCTACGCAAAAGAAATCTTGTTGGATTGGACATCGATGCCTCTGCCGTCCGCCTCGTGCAGTTGCGGAAGGACAGCGGTGCGTACGTCATCGTCAAAGCGAGCATCACGGACATCGTGCCCTGGGGCAACGACCTCCAATTGCGCGGGGTGCATACCACGCAAGCCATCCGGGAGGGCTTGGCCAGCGCCGGCATCAACACCAAGTACGCCGTCTGCGGTCTACGCGGTCCCGAGGTCGTCGTCCGGGATTTTGAGTTCCCGGCGTTGACGCCGGAGGAGATCGCCGGGGCCGTAGAGCTGGAGGTCTCCCAGATTTGCCCGTTCCTCGCCGAGGAGAGCACGTTCCACTTCCAAGTGACCTCGAACAACGACAAAAAAACCATAGGATTCTGGGTGGCCGCCACCAACGATTTGATCCAGAACACCCGGCAGATCGTGACGGACGCCGGCTTGCACTGTGCGCTGGTCGATGTGGCGGGGCTGGCCCTCTTGAACCTCCTCCAGGCGAAGAGCCAGGAACAAAAAACAGAAGACAACGAATCGGCCCCCGCTTTCCAGGACGCGGTGTTGAATCTCGGGGACTGCTGCGTGAGTATTGCCATCGCAGATCCCGGCGGCCGACCGTTCGTGCGCGACCTCGGCAGCGGCGTCGCTGTCTGTAGCAGCGCGGCATTGGCCGCCGGCCGCCCCCCCTATGGCTCGTTCTCCACGGAGGACGTCGGACTTCCGGACACATCTTCGGGCGTCTGGGGTACACGCAGCAACCATCGCTCGGCGACACCGGACTCCCTGGTGGAGGACGTCCAAACTACCTTGCGGTACTACGCCGCCCAGAACGGCGCGGCGCCGTCGACCGGCTGCTCGTCTGCGGCGCGACGGCCGCCACGGAGGAATCCGTGGAATGGCTGCACCCGCGACTGAATATCGAAGTGGAACCGTGGAATCCGCTCGTGGGTGGGGGCTTTCGAATTGAGGCGGAGGGAGGAAAAGAAGCCAAGGAGAACCAGCCGTCCGGCGCCCTCTGCGATCTGGAGCTGTATGGCCCTTCTCTGGCGGTGGCCACCGGTTTGGCCATGAGGTCGATCTGATATGTATACGATAGACCTGCTCAAGGGAGAAGGAATCCCGATTCGCAGCCGGCCGGGCGGTATCGCGTTCGCCTGCCTGATCGTCGTAGTCCCGTTCCTGGCCGCCGGTGGGATGACGAGCTACTCCATGGACAACGACGTCGTCATCTCGATCCTCAAACAGCAAGAGAGCCGGCTTGCCACGGCGGTCCAGGCCCTAGCGGGCGCCGTGCAGAAACGGGAAGCGTTGGAGAAGAAAAAGGCCGACGCCGTCCACACGCTCGCGGAGGTGAAGACCGCGCTGGGCGAACACCACCAGTGGTCGCCGATTCTCGCGTCCCTGGTCGACAGCTTGTCCGACACGTTGGTCCTGACGAGGCTGGAGGCCCGGCACGACACCATTCGGGGCAAGGTCCCCGCCAAGGATGACCCGAGTAAGAAGGTCGACACCAACATTCCCGTGCGGGTCTTGCGGGTCTGCGTCTGTGGCAGGGACAAGGAGAGTTCGGCCGAGGCCGTCCACCGGCTGCAGGAGAGCCTGCGCGCGGCGCCGGCGCTGGGGCCGCTGCTCGACACAATCACCGTTTCCCAGGATGTCATGATCCTGGACGGTCATGAGGCCGCGCTCTACGAGCTGACCTGCGTCTTCAAGCCGACGGTCCAGTGAGAACTGTGCAACATGAAAGTCCGTAATTGATATTTCATTATCATGGCCATCGCCTGGGGCCCCTGCCTCCTGGCGGCGGCGGCGTCCTATGCCGTGATTCTGCGCCCGCAGCTCGATCACAAGAAGGAACTTGAGGCGGATGTCGCGCACTGCAAGCAGCGTTATGCCCGGGCCTTCGAGGCCGCCAAAGAGAAAGACCAGAGCCTGCTGGCCGGAGAGGTGGAGAGCCTGCAAAGGCGTCTCGGGAGTTTCGTCGTGAGCGCCACCGACGCGCCAGGCCTGTCCTTCCAGGTGGGCGAGCTGGCCAACGAAACCAAGCTCGTATCCTTCGGGATGAGACCGGCCAACCGCAATGGCCCGGATCCCTTGGCCAACCTGGAGCAGATCACGGAGAAACACATGGACCTGAGCTTCGGGGCCGGATTTAGGCGTTTCGCGGCTTTTCTGAACGCCTTGGAACGCCATCGGCCGGTCCTGTTCGTGGAGACCTTTGCCATCAACCGTCCGGCCGAGAAGAATGCGGAACCACAAGCCAGCATGGAACTGGCCGTTCTTGTTGAGAAGGCCGCCGGGCCGGTAGGTGTGTCGAAATGATTGACATCGCCAGCGAAAACACCGTGGAAGAAGAAGGGGTCCAAGGCCCCCGCGTGGCAACTGGCGAGGAGGAGGCACCCACCGACGCCCAAGACAGCGTCTACGCGTCCGCGTTCGAGCCGTGTCCACGCGATCCTCTGGAATGGTATCTGATGAAGCTCCTGGCGCCGATCGAAGATGCGCCGCGCGAGTTGGTGCCGCGCTGGGGTCGCGACGAGGCCATGGACGAGACGCCAGCGTCGGTGCCGGAGTTGCCGCAACCGGTCCGCGCAGACGACCGCGAACCGCGGCGTGCGGCCGAGGCCCCGAAAGAGGTGAAGCCGCTCTGGCAGAATACGGGGCCCAGCGTCGCCGCAGCCCCGGCGGCCGGCAGCATCCCGAGCACACCCGCGGAGCCGAGCCCGCCCAAGCCCAAGCCGAAGCCCGCCCTCCGGTCCCTTACGCGAAAAGAGAAGTCGGGCAGCGGCCGGCAGAGGCTGATGATGGCTCTGATTCCAGTTCTGGCGCTCGTGATGGTCTTCGTGCTGAAGCACCCCCTGGGCGCTCATGCGACGGTCGCCGCCGCCGCGCGCAGCAGAATGAAACCACCTCGGCGGCGGCTACGGATGTCCCGCTTGCGTGGGAAATCCCTCCGGCCTATGAAGCCGGCGGCCGAGACCCCATGCAGGCCACACCGGCACCGACTGTGACGGTGGAGAGCACCGGGGCAACCGACCAACCGACGGAGCCTCCGGTGGACCTGGTCGTGACGGGGATTCTGCACAGTGAGGACCACCCGGCGGCTATCGTCGATACCCAGGTCCTCCACGAAGGCGAGAAGATCTCCGGCGCCACCGTGGAGAAGATTGAAAAAGATGGCGTCCAGTTCGAGAGGAACGGCCGAAGGTGGAAACAAGCCCTCAACAAATAAGGACACGGGAACGGTCAAGCCTGAGGCTTGCGACAGGTCCCACCGGGACGAGGGGACCCCAAGCGCAATGTATCGCGTTTGGGAACCCCGATCGGTCCTCGGGAGAAGCGATGATGAGATCCTCTACGGCAAGACAATTGGAAAAGTTCGGGCCCCCGGGGAAGCTCTGGAAGCTGGCGACGGCCCTCTGGATGACCTGGTCCATCCTCGGCGCTTCGGCCTCCGGCGGCGAACCGGTCACCCCCGCCCCCCTACCGCCCAAGCAGATGGAGGGGACGGGACCGGGCTCCCAAACCCAACGGACCGGGTTTGGGAACCCTCCCCAAGTACAGAATCCCGCGCCGGCGAGCCCCAGCCCCAGTGCGAAAGAGGGCGGTTCGGAGCCCGGATTGGCGCCGCTGCGCGAGCGGCTGCAAAAGAAGATCAGTGTCGATTTTCGCAAGACCCCGATTGAAGATGTGATCCGCATCATTGCCGAGCAGGCCGACGTGGGCGTGGTTGCCAGTCCGAACGTCAAAGGCGAGGCGACGGTGAAGTTGACGAACGTGCCGCTCGAAGAGGCCCTGCGCAGCATCCTGGAGGTGCACGGGTACGATTATGTGATCGGCAACAACGTCATCCGCGTCCTGCCGCACAGCGAGATGCCCCAGGTGCCCGAGCGACTTGACCACCCAGATCTTCGACGTCACCTACACGGATGTCAACGACGTGGTCAAATCGCTGGAGAAATTCAAGTCAGACGTCGGCTCGGTCTCCCACATTCGGGGCACCAGTCGGATTCTCGTCACGGACAAGGAGGCGAAGGTCAAGGACATCAGCGAGTTCATCAGCCAGGTCGATCACCTGACGCCGCAGATTCTGGTGGAGGCTCGTATCTACGACATCACCAGCAAGGACAATTTCGATCTGGGCGTTCAATGGTCGGCGGGCAGCCGAACAACCTTCAATGCCAGCGGCGAGCCGAACGCGGCTTCGCATACCAATCCCTTCACGGTCGGCAGCTTCAACGGCACGACCCCTAAGTCCAGCGGCACGAACGCCGGGTTCCGCTTCGGTTGGCTGACGTCCAACGTGGACATTGACGTCCTGCTGAAAGCACAGAACGAGAAGATCGATGCGAAATTGCTGGCCAATCCGCGGGTCCTCGTCCTCAACGACCAGACGGCCACCATGAAGATCATCTCCGAAGTCCCCTACCAGCAGCTTACCGAGTCCTCCCTGGGCGGCAGCATCGGCACGACCGCCTTCCGCGAGGTCGGCGTGGAACTCCACGTCACGGCCCATTTGGCGGTCCGCGATCAAATGATCCGCATGCACCTCAAGCCCTCGTTCAGCATCGTGACCGGCCAGGTCCAAGTGGTCGGCCAGAGCGCCAGCTACCCTCAGCCCGTCGTGGACCGGCGCGAAACCGACACGACGTTGATCGTGAGAAACGGCCAGACGGTCGTCATGGGCGGGTTGCGCAAGAAGGAAGTCAACAAGCAGGTCAACAAGATACCAGGGTTAGGCGATCTGCCGTTGCTGGGGGCGCTGTTTCGATTTAAGGGCGAGCAAACGGTCAACAGCGAGCTGATCGTATTCGTGACGCCCTGGATCGTCGAGCAGCCGGCCCTGACCGAAAAAGAGTCGCAGGCGTACGAGGAAACCGAATTCGAAGGGCCCGAGCCGGCGCATACCGGCGCCGAGATGAGCCAGGATTGATTCTTCTCGTGGTGGAGCGACGCAAAAAAAAACGGGACGGGGATAGGGACCCCAAACGCGCCGAGTCGCGTTTGGGAGCCCCTAACGAAGGCAAGGCGGCCGGCAAGAAGAGAACGCGTCCGCGCAAGGCCCCTCCCGGCCCCAAGAAGACGCCAGACCCGCAGTGCGATGCCCCGCCCTGTGAACTAGAGGGGCGAAACGGACAGAATGAGCCTCGTGGACAGGACGCGGCCGATACGGCGTCCACAGTGTCTATGGAGTCCACACCGTCCCCACCCCAAGAGGCGGAACTGCCCCCCAGAGTTCCCCTACCGGGCGAGCTTTACCAACGCGGGAACCATTGGTGGTGGCGTGTGAAGCTGCCGGGAGAGGACAAAGCCAAGGCCCGGCCGTTGCGCGCGGAGGGCGCGGCCGCGCCGCTGACGAGCGCGAGGCCGCCGAGAAGACGGCTTTCGAGATGTGGGAGCACGCCCTCCAGGAGAATGCCACCCGGCAGATCAGGACGGAGAGCACCGAGAAGATCGAGCGGCTCAAGGCTCAGTTCCTGGACAAAGTCCGCCATTTCACGGAACTCGTGGAGACCGCCCACGCCCAAATAGAAGCCCAAGCGAAAGCGCGAGCCGAAGCCGAAGCCAAGTTGGCCCAGATGACCCACGCGGCCGCAGCAAAGACAGAGGAGGGAGCACAGAAGACCGAAGACAGAGGACAGAAAACGGAGGACAGCGACGCCTCCGACCCGTCCCTCCGAGATCCGCCTCCTGCGCCTCCAATCCGCAGTCCCCAGCCAGATCGTTCCCCCTGCAGAAGACAAGCCGCAACCGGAGGCGCCGGCCGTCATCGAGGTCGTCTCTTCCGAAGTCGTTCCGACGCCACCGCTGGAAACGGGCACGTGCGAATGCTGCGGCGCCACCGGAATCGCGTGCGCCTGCCTTACGCGCATCGATTCCGGCCAGTCTCTTTGTCCTCGCTGTCTGACAGCCCTCCGCGCCGACGTCACGCGGCTCGACTCCGATGTGCCGAATTAGGCCGGCCGCCCCACTCTTTTGCGTCCACGCTCAGGACGCAACCGCACGAGATATCCACCACCTTCCGACAAGGAAAATCACGCAGGCAATCGTGATCCCGGTCAGATCGCTCACATAATCCCAGAGATCGCAGGTACGATTGACGAAAGGCTGGGTCGTTTCGTCCAGAGCACGAGTACGCCCAGCGCCGCCACGCCGAGCAGCAGCCATACCAGACGCACCGGTCGCTTGAGCGAGAACAGGAAGGACGCCGCAATCAGGCCATAGGCCACGATGTGCTCGACCTTGTCGGGCGCCACGTTCTGCAACACACGCGGGATGTCCTGGCCGGGGATATGGGTGAGCCCCAGCACACACCCGGCGACCACCAAGGTCAGCAGCACCCGCCGTGGGTGAAAACAGGATTTGCGATAGCCATCCATCATGAGCAGCATGCTACCGCATCCGCGGCTCTTTGTATATAGTTGAAGGCCGGTGCCGATTGCGAGTGAATCCTCGGCATGATTGCGTTATTGTATGAAACTGCCGGAGCGAGCCGCTGCGTGCTGGAGAACCGAATGAATAGAGAATATGGATGCGTGGCGTTGCTCCTGTGCCTCGCCTGCCTGTCAAACTGCTCGGCGGCCGTCCTGGAGATCCACCCGGCCGTTGCCCAGGAAGACGAGGAGTTCGAGCAGGTGGCCAACACCCTGAAACCGGGCGACGAGTTGATCCTCCACGGCGGTGTTTACTCGCAGACCGGTCGGCGGGCCGTTACGGCTCAGGGCACGACTGACAAACCCATCACGATCCGGGCGGCCCAAGGCCAGGAGCCGATCCTGACCCGCCCTGCCACGGAGAACAGCAGGAACAACGACATCGAATTCGTCGATTGCTGTCACCTGATCGTGCGTGGGCTCCATTTCGAGGGCGGCAACTCCGGCGTGCGTTTCATTCGCGGCCATCACGTCACGTTCGAGAGCTGCGAAATCTGCCGGACCAGCAACAACGCCCTGACGATGAACAGCGGTAACTGCGATGCGTTCATCATTCGGAACAACCACATCCACCACACCGGCCTGCGCGAGACCGGACCCACCGAAGGCGAGGGCATGTACATCGGTGGCCACGACGGTTCCTGCGTGACGACCAACTCCCTCATCGAGAGCAATCACATCCACCACCTGCGCGGCACCAGCAGCGGCGGCAATGATGGCATCGAGGTCAAGTACGGCTCCTCCAACAACATCATTCGTAACAACGTGATCCACGACACCAACATTGTCCTGCAGTATCCGGGGATCTTCGTCTACGGCGGCGGTCCGGCCGTCAATATCGTCGAGGGCAATCGCATCTGGAATGCCGGCGAGGGAATTCAAGTCGTCTCCGACGCGCTCGTGAGGAACAATGTGATTTTCGATTGTGCGGCCACGGGTATCACCGCTGCCCCGCACGCCGCCGTGCCGCACGTGCGTAACGTCCGGATCGTAAATAACACGATTGTGAATCATCCCGTGGGCGTGCGCATCCGCTGGGACAAGGCGACCAGACATGGTTTTCGCCAACAATGCGATCTATTGTCCGGGCTCGACGGCAATCAATGCCTCCGGCGTCGAGGGACACACAGCTTAGCGCCAATTACGTGGTGGGCCGGCTGATCGGTGTGAATCTTGATGGGCGTCGTTTCGTGGACGGTGGCGATCCGTCGGAAGCTTTTGTCGCTGCGGCCGAGCACAATTATGAGCCCCAACCGGGCTCCGTCCTGATTGGCCATGCTGATCCGGCTTGGGCACCGCCGCTGGATTTCCGCGGCGTGGCCCGGGAATCACCCTTCGACGTGGGGGCGTACAAACCGCCGGGAAGCACGCGTTAGCCTAGGGTGCGCCGTGCCCACCCGGCTCATTAGAACTTCAGGCTGTTCTTCGACCCCAAAAGGAATTGCCCCAGCAGGATATGGCCGCGTCTCTCCACCTTCTTCGTGACCTTGGTTTTCATCCAGACGCGGTAACAACTGAGCGGCTGCTCTTGCAGCAGGCCGGGTTTGGTCTTGGTACAGTTCATCGTGACCCTCTCTTCAACCTTCTCCTACCCAACGGACAGGGACCGCGTCCCGTCGGCGAAGCATTCGACCAGCTCAAGCGTACGGGGCTCGACCCGCGCTCGCTCTCCCTTTCCTTCTCGGCCCGGCGGTAGTTGTCCCAAATGTAGTGGGCCTGCACCGGGACCTCGAAGTACGGCGTCGGCGTATTCGTGATGGGCGCCTCCACCATGGCGTGGATCTCATCCAGCCGTTCCCGCATCTCCCGCAACATCCGGGTGAGCTGCTCCGCGGGCACCTGCAGTGCCGCCGTCGCCTCCGTGTAGCGAATCTGTCGGACCGGAACTCCGAACGACGACAGGCGCGTCGGGAAACCACCCTCGGCTGGGTCTGTTGGGCGACCCAGTCGCAGAACCGCTTCTGGTCCTCGGTGAGATCGAATCGGAACTGATTTGCACTGGGCAGCGAACCGGGGTTCGCGTCCGCACCGGCTCGGTCTTGTCGGTGGGAGCCCTTCCCCAACGCGGTGGTTCGCGTGGGGGGCCCCTTCTCACTGCGCAGGGCACCATCGCCGCGATAGTATGGCATAGTCTGCATCTCCACTGTTTTATGAGCCCTTCGGCTCACTGGCCGCATCCCCCTCATCGACACAACCGGTGCAGACCTTAAGCCGCGCACAAAAAAAGTGGAGTGCCGGATCGAGATTACCACCATTCCGGAAAGGGGACACGCGGGAACACTGGGGGACACGTTTTTATACGCCGAAGCTGGTATTCACGGCGCGGGCGGCCCGGATCAGGTCGTGACCGCGCGGGACCGTCCGGATCCGCCCCGCCACGCGTGCCAGGGGGATGCTGGAGAACCGGCCGTTCTTCAGCACGACCAGGTGGTTCTTGACGCCCTGCAGCAGCAGCTCCAGCGCGGTGTGGCCAAAGTTCGTCGCCAATGTCCTGTCATGAGGCGTGGGGGTGCCGCCCCGCTGGACATGACCGAGGATCACCGCCCGGCACTCCAGGCCGGTGCAGCTCTCAATCTCCTCCGCGAGCCTGGGTCCGATCCCGCCCAGCCGAATGGGGTCGGGACTGCCGGCGATGCGTTTGCTGACCACCATTTGCCCGTCCTTCGCTTTCGCCCCCTCCGCAGCCACGACAATGCTGAACCGCTTGCCCCGGCGGGACCGCTCCACGACGTAGGCGCAGACCTTCTGGGGATCGTAGGGGATCTCCGGCATGAGAATCACGTCCGCCCCGCCGGCCACCCCGGCGTAGAGGGCGATCCAGCCGGCATACCGGCCCATTACCTCCACAATCATCACCCGGTGATGCGAGCTGGCCGTCGTATGGATCTTGTCGATCGCTTCCGTCGCCGTTCGCACGGCCGTGTCGAACCCGAACGTGACATCGGTCCCGTACAGGTCATTGTCAATCGTCTTGGGTACCCCCATGACGGTGAGGCCCTTTTTGGCGAACTGGGCCGCCGTCGCCATCGTGCCGTCGCCTCCGATGCAGATCAGGGCGTCGATCCCGCGTTCGGCGAGCACGCGCATGCAATCGTCCGAGACGTCCCTATATTGCATCTGCCGGCCGCTCTGGACCGCGAACCGGAACGGATTGGCGACATTGCTCGTCCCCAGGATCGTGCCGCCCACGGTCAGGATATTGCTGACATCGTCGAAGTCCAGGCGGTCCATCCGGTTCTCGATCAGCCCCAGGTACCCGTCCTGGACACCCCAGACCTCCAGCCCGTACCGGTTGACCGCGGTCTTGACCACCGCCCGAATCACGGCATTCAATCCCGGACAATCGCCCCCGCCTGTCAGTACGGCAATCGATCGAATTCGTTGCGCGGCCATCGGCACTCTTCTCCTACCAATCGATTCTGAACCACTTCGACGCAGTCGCACGAATATATGTCCGACGACCCCCGCACGCCAATAGAATCTGCACCATACTCCTCGAGCATCCATTGCAGGAGACAGCTAATCTGCCCCTGCACAGCTCGTTGACGCCCTCGCGCGAGCTACGATGGCCTCGTTGAGGCCTGACGTATTCCTCACAGGGCCGCCGAACATAGAATGCCGGCGACAGTCCCTTCTCACCGGACAAGCGGCCCGAAAGGAGTAAGAGCGGACGTGACCGAAGAACGCGAGAAGCACGAGCTGGGTCCTATCATGGTGCGACCGGCGGATGCCCGCGACATGGAGGCCCTGCTGACCATCGAGCAGCAGTGCTTCAATGTCTATTACTATGACTACTACATGCTCGACCGGCGAGGACTTCGAGTTCTACCTGCAGGACTCCGACTACGTCTTTCTGGTGGCCGCGGAAGGAACACACGTCGTCGGCTATGTCTTGGGCGAGATCGATACTTGGCGACGCCCCCCGAGGGCACACATCGATAGTATCGCCGTGCTGCCGGAGGCCCAGGACAAGGGAATCGGCAGCTTCCTGCTTCAGTCCTTCATGACAGAGGCCCGCCGCCAGGGTAGCACGAGGGTCACGCTCGAAGTGGCCACGGCCAACGAAAAAGGTCTGTCGTTCTTTACCAAATACGGTTTTCGCCGCGCACGCCCGCTGCCCGATTACTACGGCAAGAGACCTTCCCGGGCCTGCTGATGACGGCCTCGTTGGCGTAGGATGCAGAGATTATCGGTCTGGCCCGTATTCCCCTGTTCCGCACGGGGGCAAATCAGCGGCTCGGCCCTTGTTCTTACTTCGGAATTCGGGTATAATAGACGATAAACATGGAGGGATTCCGAGCGGATAGGATATGGGTTTGGGATGGGTCTCCCAAGAGCGTTAGTCGCCTCTGGGCAGCCGATCAGGTGGTGATGGAATGATGACCAAATCGTATTTCCGGCAGGCGAAAGCGATATGTCTGCTGCTCCTCGTGCCGGCACTGCTTTGCCAGGGCCAGCCGGGCCAGGTGGTCTCGTGGGGTACGTCTGTCGGCGGCCCGGCGGAGCCTGAGCCGGGCGATGAATACATGGCCATCTGTGCGGGGGGTTATCACAATCTGGCCCTGACCGCCAGCGGCACGGTCATCGCCTGGGGCGAGAACGTCAACGGACAGTGCAACGCGCCACCGGGGAACGACTTCGTCGCCATCGCGGCGGGTCTTTACCACAGTCTGGCGCTGCGGACCGACGGCACGGTTGTCGCCTGGGGCGACAATACGCGAGGCCAATGCAACGTGCCGCTGGAAACGAAGTTCCTGGCCATTGCCGCCGGGACCTGGCACAGCTTGGGCATCCGCGCGGACGGCAGCCTGGTAGCCTGGGGCTGGAACGAGGACGGGCAGTGCAACGTACCGCCGGGCCACGATTATGTCGATGTGGCCGGTGGCTATTATCATAGTCTCGCCCTGAAAGCGGACCGATCCGTCGTCGCCTGGGGCGGCAACAGCGACGGCCAATGCAACGCCCCGGCCGGCCGCAATTTCCTCCGGATCGCCGCCGGCTCGATGCACAGTCTCGCCCTCAAGACCGACGGCACGATCGTCGCCTGGGGCCGCAACGAGGAAGGCCAGTGCAAAGTGCCGGCGGGCAGCGATTTCATCGCCATCGCGGCGGGGTCTTTCCACAGTCTGGCCCTGCAAGCCGGCGGCCACGTCGAGGCTTGGGGCCAGAATGAATACGAGCAATGCAACACGCCGGCGGCAGATAACGTCGCCGCCATCGCCGCGGGTAAGTTCCACAGCATTGCCATCCGGGACAACCGGCCGCACCTCCCCGTTGCTCTGCCGGATCGGACCAAGGCCCCGGCGGCAAAACCGGCAATCGACAAGAACCTGAAAGATGCCGGCGCCGGCCGCACGAATCCTTCGAATACGGAGAGGAAGCAGACCCAGCGCCCCGGCGCAGTCAGCCGGCCCGCGGCTGCTTCGAACAAGGGAAAAGCGAATCCGAGCCCGACGAGCGCGCCGAAGCCCGGGCAGATTCAGACGCCCCAGCCACGTCCTGCGATCATCCCCGATGCCAACCAACCGAAGAGCAAGGAAACCGGCGGCGTGCCGGCGCCTGCTCCGATATCCAACCAAACGCAGGCACCCCAGCCGCGTCCTGCAGTAGTCACCGACACCAACCAGCCGAAGAGTAAAGAAGCCGGCGTCGCACCGGCGGCTTCCCCGAAATCCAACCAAACGCAGGTACGCCAGCCGCGCCCTGCCATAGTCACGGACAGCAACCAGCCAAAGAGCAAGGAAGCCAGTATCGCGCCGGTGTCTTCTCCGAAATCCGACCAAATTCAGACACCCCCGGCACGCCCTGTGGCAGTTTCCGAGGCCAATCAGCCCAAGAGCAAGGAAACCGGCGTCGCCCAGATGGCTTCTCCGAAATCCGACCAGACGCCCGCGTCCCCGGCCCCGCAGATCCAGACGCCGAAGCCGAGCACCAAGAATGCCAGGAAGACAGACCCGAATCGTCCCAGCCTATATGACCTCATGCAGGCGGCGAAGAGCGGGCGGCAAGTCTGCCGACAAGGCGAAAACGACTGCCAAGCCCAGCAATCCGCCCGCCCAGAAAGCGGCGACGCCGAGCAATCCGGCGACCAAACCCGCCGCACCACGGGCCGATCCCAATACCCCTGGCGACCTGAATGACCCTGTCCGCCAAGGCCTTGCAGACAGCCTCTACCTGGACGCCAGCGGCCATGCGGTGCCGGTCTATCACTTCACCTCTATCGCGCCGCCCGGCAGCCCCGCCGGTCCCAAGCGGCACTTCGGCACGATCAGCGAGGAGGAGAAGTACAAGCTGATCGATACGCAATCCGCCTCCTGGAAGTATGAAGGCATTTGGTTCTTCGCCTATCCGGAAGGACGCCAGCCGCCGGGGGCTCGACCCGTGTACCGCTTCTGGTCCCAGAAACTGAACCAGTATCTCTTCGCCCTCGACGACGCCCAGAAGCAGTTGATTCTCGACAAGTTCGGCGAGACCTGGAAGTATCAAGGCATTGCCTGGTACGCCCCGCCGCTCAATACGAGCGGCAAGAAGTAGCACGGACCGCGAGATTGGAATACTGGAATGTTGGAATGATGGAATGTCGGGACTGGGGGTGCCGTCAAGCCCCATTATTCCAGTATTCCATGATTCCAATTCTTTCCGCCCATGCTACTTGGCCGGACCGATGTTGATGCTCCGGTTCAAGAAGCGGGCCGCCGCCTCCATGAAGGTCTCCGAGAGCGTCGGGTGCGGGTGGATCGTCATCGCCACGTCCAGCGCCGTGGCCCCCATCTCAATGGCCAGGGCCGCCTCGGAGATCAGCTCTCCAGCGTCGGAGCCGACAATCCCCACGCCAAGAATTCGCCCGGAATCCGGGTCGAGAATGACCTTGGTCAACCCCACGGGTTCGCCGAGCGTCAAGGCCCGGCCGGAGGCCTGCCACGGGAACCGGGCCACCTTATAGGGAATGTTCTGTGCCTTGGCCTGTACCTCGCTCAGCCCGCACTCCGCGAGTTCCGGATCGGTGTATTCCACAAAGGGAATGGCCCGCGGCTCGAAGACGGCGTCCCGCCCCGCCGCCACTTCGGCCGCCACGATGCCCTGATGGCTGGCCTTATGGGCAAGCTGCAGGCCGCGCGTGACATCGCCGATCGCCAACAGCGACGGGTCATCCGTGCGGCATCGGTCGTCGATCTTCACGTATCCCTTTTCGTCGAGCTGGACCTTCGTATTCTCCAGGCCGAAGCCGGCCGAGTTCGGCTGGCGTCCCACCGCGACGAGCACCTTCTCGTAGACCGCCTCTTTCTTGCCGAGCCCTTCGCCCTCGAACCGGACGCGGACGCCGTTCTTCTGCGGTTTTGCCTCGGCGACCGTGGTCCGGAGCATGATGGACTCGAAGTGTTTCTCCAGTTGTTTCTGGAGAAGGGCGGCCAACTCCGGATCCGCCCCCGGCATCAACTGGGGCAACATCTCAATGAGCGACACTTTCGACCCGAGCCGGCTGTAGATGTCGGCCTGTTCCAAACCGATGTACCCCCCGCCGACGACGAGCAGGGACTTGGGAACACTTTCCAGGGCCAGCGCCTTCTCGGAATCCATCACCTGCGGCATACCCTTGGGCAAAACCGGCAAGAAGCTGGAAGACGAGCCGGTCGCGATGATGCCCTGCAGGAAGGAGATGTCCTCCGTCCCGGCTCGTTTCTTTCGCACACGGACCGTGTTGCTGTTGACGAATGTCGCTTCCCCTTGGATGTACTCGACCTTTCGTTGCTTGGCGAGCAGGCCGAGGCCCTTCGTGAGCTTCTCGACCACGCTGTTCTTCCACGACCGCACGCGATCGATGTCGATCGTCGGCTTCTTGAACTCGACGCCCCAGTCGGCCGCCCGCTGGGCGTCGGCCAGGACCTTGGCCACGTGCAGGAGGGCCTTGGACGGAATGCAGCCCCGGTACAGGCACACCCCACCCGGATTCGGCTCCCGGTCGATCAGGGTAACCTTCAGCCCGAGGTCCGCCGCCGCAAACGCCGCCGCATATCCCCCCGGTCCCGCTCCCTACCACAACGAGTTGTCGTCTGTCATTTCGATTGCTCGATGTCCGCCGATTTCGATTTCCTCGCTCGCGCCTATCAACAGCATCAGCAGCGGCTGTTCGAGGGCTTGGGCGATCCAGTGCAGGAATCGAGCACCATCCGCCCCGTCAATCACTCGGTGGTCGTAGGAAAGCGATAGCGGCAGAATCAACCGCTCCTGAATCGCACCTGCGCGAGGCACGGCTTCCCGCGTAGAGCGGGAGATGCCGAGGATCGCCACTTGCGGCCAGTAGATGACCGGCGCGAAGTTCGTGCCGCCCAAGCCACCGAGATTCGACACCGTGAAGCCGCCGCCCATCAGCTCATCCGGCGCGATCTGCTTGTTCCTCGCCTTGGCGGCCAACTGCGCCAGCTCCACGGAGATTTGCAGGATGCTTTTCTTGTCCACGTCTCGAATCACCGGCACGAGCAGGCCCCGCTCGGTATCGACCGCCACGGCAATATGGCAGTACTTCCGGTAGACGATCTCATCATGCTGGTCGTCGAGACTGGCATTGAACTGCGGAAACACCTTCAGGGCCGAGGCCACGATCTTGACGACAATGCTGGTGACGGAGAGTTTGGCCGCCCGCGGTCATGCGTTGGGCCCCTTGCCTCCGCCTCGGCCGCATGGGCCTGGCGAAACTGACTCCAGGTCCGTGATGTCCGCCCGGTCGTACTGCGTCACGTGGGGAATATGGCTCCATCCATAGGACAGCGTATCGGCGATGGTCCGGCGCGTCTTGCTCATGGGCTGCCGCTCGACGGCACCCCATTGCGACAGGTCGGGCAGCGGCCGAGTCGGTCCCGGCACGGGCGTCCCCCAAGAGCCCGTGCCGGGACAGCCCCGCCGCTAATGAGCCGACGCGCATACTGTTTGACGTCCTCCGCCGTAATTCGCCCGCCCGGACCACTGCCCGGGACCTTGGCAATATCGAGGCCAAGCTCGCGTGCCAACTGCCGGACGGAAGGTGCCGCCGCAACTGGAAGCCGGATACGGGCCTCTCCGGCTCCACCACACCAGATGTTGGCCCTTCCTCTGTGGCACCCCCGCCCTCGGGGGTAACTTCAGTTCCCGGTCGCGAACGGCCGCGGCCCTGCCGTGGCGGCTGGGCTACAGGGGCCTGCTCCACCTCCTCCGGAGGTGGCGGCGTGGCCGGCTCCTCCACCACCTCCGCGATCACCTGCGGCTCGGGCGGACGCTTTTCCGGGCTTGGGCCCGGGGATGAACTCGCCGTCGGTCTGGAGCTTGGCGAGCACTTGCCCGACCTTGACCGTCTGCCCCACCTTCACGTCGATCTCGGCGATCCTGCCCCGGCTGGGAGAAGGCACCTCAAACGCTGCCTTCTCCGTCTCCAGCTCGACGACCGGCTGGTCCTTTTCCACCACGTCCCCTACCGAAACCAGCACCGCAATCACTTCGCCGGAATCAACGTTCTCCGAGATCTCCGGAAGCGTGACTTCTCTGAGCATGGCACCGACCCTTGAGTTCATAGCCATTGCTGTGCCTTGTCATCCTGAGCGTAGCGAAGGATCTGAGCCGCGAATTCGACACTTCCGCCCGATGCGTATCCAGTTCGCCACTTTAAGCCAGATGCTTCGCTGCGCTCAGCATGACCCTGCTGCTTCATACGGCCAGTGGGCTTGCCTTGTCCGGATTCAGACCCATCTCCTGGATTGCCTTGTGCACTTTGTCGCGTTTGATCTTGCCTTCGTCCGCCAGGCCACAAAGGGCGGCCAGGGTGATGAACCGTGCGTCCACCTCAAAGTACTCACGCAGGGCCGCCCGCGTATCGCTGCGACCGAAGCCGTCTGTCCCCAGGGGGATCAAGCGGCCGGGCACCCACGGGGCGATCATGCTCGGCAGCACCTTGACATAGTCGCTGGCCGCGACGAAGACGCCCTCCTGCCCCTGGAAACACTCCTGGAGGTAACACTGTTTCTGCTCCCCCTGGGGATGAAGCCGGTTCCAGCGCTCGGTCTCGATCGCGTCGGTATAGAGCTCTTTGTAGCTGGTGACGCTCCAGACATTGGCGGCAACCCCGTACTTCGATTCCAGCAGATCCTGGGCCTTGACGACCTCGTTGAGGATCGTGCCGCTGCCCAGCAGATTCACCTTTAGCGGCGTCTTCTTCGCCGTGGCCGGTTGGTAGCGGTACATGCCTTTGATGATGCCTTCCTTGACTCCTTCCGGCATGGCGGGCATCGGGTAGAACTCGTTCATCATCGTGATGTAGTAGCAGACGTCCTCCTGGCGCTCGTACATGCGATGAATACCGTCGCGGACGATGACGGCCAGCTCGTACCCGAACGCGGGATCGTACGACTTGAGGTGCGGGGCCGCCAAGGCGAACAGGTGGCTATGACCGTCGCAATGCTGCAAGCCCTCGCCCGCCAGCGTGGTCCGCCCGGCGATCCCGCCCACCAGAAAGCCCTTGGCTTTGATGTCTCCGGCGGTCCAGATCAGATCGAACATCCGCTGCATCCCGAAGATGGAGTAGAAGAAGTAGAACGGGATCGTGTTGAGGGCGTGCGTGGCGTAGGCCGTGCCGGCCGCGATGAACGAGGACATGGCGCCCGCTTCCGTGATCCCCTCTTCGAGAATGGCCCCGTCCTTCTGCTCGTTGTAATACATCAGGCTCTCTTTGTCGACGGGCTCATACCGCTGGCCCAGCGGCGAGTAGATGCCGACCTGCCGGAACAGCGCTTCCATGCCGAAGGTGCGGGCCTCGTCCGGCACGATCGGGACAATGAGCTTGCCGATGTCCTTATCCTTGAGGAGCTTGGCCAGCAGGCGAACGAAGACCATCGTCGTGGCCTCCGTCCGCTCGCCACTGCCCTGGTAGAACTCCTCGAACAGCGACTCGGGCACCCGTCTTGAGTGCCGGGGCCTGCACGAGCCGATGCGGGACGTAGCCGCCGAGCTGCTGCCGTCGCTCCCGCAGGTACTGCATCTCCGGGGATTCCTCGAAGGGCCTATAAAAGGGGGCTTCCTGAACCTCTCCGTCGGAAATCGGGATGCTGAAGCGGGTCCGGAAGGCCAGCAATTCCTGCTCGTTGAGCTTCTTCTGCTGGTGGGTGATATTCCTGCCTTCGCCGGCCTCGCCCAGCCCGTACCCTTTGATCGTCTGGGCCAAGATCACCGTGGGCGAACCCTTGTGCTCCACGGCAGCCTTATACGCGGCGTAGACCTTGATGGGATCGTGCCCGCCCCGCCGGAGGTCCTTGAGCTGCTCGTCGGAGTAGTTCTTAACCAGATCCAAAAGCCGGGGGTCCTTGCCGAAGAAGTCCTGGCGGATGTAGTCGCCGCTCGAAACGACGTACTTTTGATACTGACCATCCGGGACCTCCTCCATCCGCTTGGCTAATAAACCCTCCTTGTCGGCCGCGAAAAGCGGGTCGAACGAGGACCCCCAGAGCACTTTGATCACGTTCCAGCCGGCGCCCCTGAAGACACCCTCCAATTCCTGGACGATATGCCCATTGCCGCGAACCGGTCCGTCGAGCCGCTGCAGATTGCAGTTGACGACGAAGATCAGATTATCCAGGTACTCCCGGCCCGCCACGGTAATCGCGCCCAGGCTTTCCGGCTCATCCATCTCCCCATCACCCAGGAAGGCCCAAATCTTCTGATCGGACGGCGGCTTCAAGCCCCGGTTCTCCAGATAGCGATTGAACCGGGCCTGGTAGATGGCCATGAGCGGCGACAGGCCCATCGAGACGGTCGGGAACTCCCAAAAGGCCCCCATCAAACGAGGATGTGGGTAGGAAGGCAGGCCCCCTGGCGGCTTGAGCTCCCGACGGTAGTTCTCCAGGTCGAAGCTGGACAGCCGCCCTTCCAGAAAGGCCCGGGCGTACACGCCGGGGGCCGCGTGTCCCTGGAAATAGATGATGTCGCTCTCCTGCTGGGAACTCCGCCCGCGAAAGAAGTGGTTGAACCCCACCTCGAATAGCGTGGCCAGCGAGGCAAAGCTCGAAATATGTCCCCCGATCCCGCTCTCTTCCCGGTTGGCGCGGACGACCATCGCCATGGCATTCCAACGAATGATGCTCTTGATCTGCCTCTCGATCTTCATGTTACCGGGATGGGGAGGCTGCTGGTCGGCGGGAATCGTGTTCACGTACGGCGTCGTGTAAGCCAGATGCTCTGCGACGCCCAGCTCCTTGGCCCGTGCACGCAGTTCTGTGAGGAGGTCCGTGACACGTCGCGGCCCCTGCCTTTGAAAAACGCTTTCCAGGGACTCCAACCACTCGCGGTCCTCCACCTGAGAGCCATCGGTTGCCACAGGCCGGGCGTTGGTACTTGCGTCTACAGCAGCGGACATGCTGCTCTTACGCGTAAGTAAAGCGCCAGTTCAAGCAAAGGACCAAGTAAAATTCGTGGGTCGTCGATAAGCTCTAATGCCCCGCCAGAGCTATAACAGCGTGCCCCCTCAGACCGCTGGCAAGCTGGTTGCTCCGACAGATTCGCCGAAGATCTTGGAACGTTCCGGCTGGAATCCCGAAAAGTGCGCAGAATGTCAGTAGAATCTCCGCGGCCACCCTCCGCTACCTGGAGTCGGTGAGACACGGGCACAAAAAACTTGCCACATAGTTGCAAATTCTTGCGAACCGGTGTATCATAGCGGCGTATTGAAAAGCGTGTTCCCGGCTTTGAGGAGGATATAGAGCCGTCCGTGAGATCGCACTGGAAGAACGTCGTTAGCGTCCTTGCCGCCGTGTGTTTCCTGGCGATGGCTTCTGGTCTGACCCTCGAACTTCACTTGGCCACGAGCGCCGAAGGCCCCCACCATCACGACTCCGATCATTGCTCGCTCTGCCAAACGATGCTCGCCGGCGTGGCCAAATTCTACCTCGAGCCGCCGAGTGCCGTGCTCTCTTGCGGCGATCCCATCGCCGTGATTCCGGAAACCGATGCCGTCGTAATACGCCGGCTCACTTCGATCATCCTCAGCCCTCGTCCACCTCCAACCGCCATAGTGTGACTCAATCCTGATCGCCGTTGAATGAGGATTGGCCCAGGTGCGGCACTTTCCCCATGCAATGGTCTATCATCAATTGTTGAGGTGCGCTATGAAGGTGGCACGAGGCTTCACCTTGATTGAGCTCTTGGTGGTCATTGCCGTGATCGCCATACTGCTGGCCATCCTGCTGCCGGCGCTGAGCATGGCTCGCATGCATGGCAAACGGGTGGCTTCCGCCAGCAATATGCGGCAGATCGGCCTGGCCCTGGAGTTGTATACCCAGGACAATCGGGGTTTCTTCCCCGAGAGCAGTCACGGGTTGACCGGCCAAGAGGCCCGCCAGCGGAGCTGGATCTTCACCTTGAGTCCCTATATCGGCGATGTCAACGCCGTCCGTGTTTGTCCGGCGGACCCCCAGTACCAGGCGCGGCTGCTCAACCCGACCACCAGCTACGTGATGAATGAGTACGTCGTGCTGGACGCGGTCGACCCGTTCGGCCAGATGACTGGGCCGTCCTACCGGAACAGGTACCTGCTCAAGCGCCCTGCGGCAACCATCACCAATTTCATCGGGGCGGACACTCTGTCTCCCGCGTTGACGAGCGATCACACCCATTCGCGGTTGTGGTTCCTGCCGGCGCCCAACGTCCCGTGGGGCACGCTGCGCATCGACATCCAGCCGGATCGCTTCACGGTACACAAGGCCGTGGACAACACCGCCGGCTCGTCCTTGTTTCTCTACGCCGATACCCGCGTCGAGAACCTCAAGGCCCAAGCGATCAAAGACATGGCCGACCGGTGGGAGGACTTCTCCAAGCCCCCGGACCGCTAATCCCAAAATGGAGAAATAGCAGTGAGGAGTGAACCATCATGAAAGCAAAATACCTGTCCCTATGCGGGACTGTCTTGGCGGTACTATGGATGACCGGTGAAGGGCTGTGGGCCCAAGGTCACTACGCCAGAGTATTCAAAGACGTGACTCTCTACTTCGGGATGGAGACGAACCTGCCCGACCCGAACCACCCGGTCACGGTGGATACCTACCACACGGACTTCGAGATCTCGTTCCTGTCCTCGGGCTGGGGCACCGTGATCTCCTATGATGGGCCTAACGCCAGCGTCACCCATCAGGATATTCCGCCCGCCAAGGCCCTGCTCTACGGCAACGCCAAAAGCCGCTGGGTCCTGTCCCCGATTCCGGCGGGCTATGAGTTCATCGGGGCCAAACCGGGCCAGCCCTTCTGGATTCTGCCGCAGAACGCCGGCACCGGAGCCCTGCCCCTGGGGTTTGCCACCCAACGCGAGGATATGAGTCTCCAGGGTTCCTGGAATCCGCACGACAGCCGGGGCAGCGATGCCGCCGGTTTGTGGACGGAGGTGCGTCTGCTCAACATGCACGGTCCGGCGGATGCCAACTTCGCCCTCTGGCAGGCCGACGGCATCCACCCGCCGGTGGTCTTCATGTCCACGCACGACTGGGGACTCACGGACAAGAACGTTTTTTACATCACGGCGGGCGGTCACGTGCATCTGAACTGGGGCTTCACCCAGCCCGGCCTGTATGCGCTGGATTTTCGCATCTCCACGGTCATCCATTGTGACGCAGGATTGACGGCGGACTGGGCGCCTCCGGGCGACGGTACCCTCACCTACTACGGCGATGGGCGCGTGGACCTCCAGGATTTGACGTGGCTGGTCGCCCATTGGGGCCAGGTCCCGTCCCCGAACGATCCCAACACGTTCATGTTCTTCGATCCGAGCCACCCGACGAGGCCGATTGGGGCGAATGAGATGATCCTTCTCGCCAGTCAGTGGCTCCAGACCGGCTATCCCGGATGCGACCCCCCCACCGCCAATGCCTTCGATCCGAACGACTTGATCAAACTGCTTAACCATTGAAGAATTCAAAGCCGAGTTGGAAGTGGCAAGTGTGAAGTTGGAAGGGCTTGAAACGTCAAACTTCACACTTGAAACTCCTCTTCCATGAAAGGATGATGATTTATGAGCACACGATTCCAATTGAAGCTATTGAGCCTTGGCATTCTGACGATGATCCTGTTGCCGCTGCTCGCGAGCGTCCCGACATCGACCCCCGACCCCAGCCTGGCCCCCGCGACCATGTACTATGTGGCCGGCCATGGCGACTTGGATATCGGCGTCGATGATAGCAACCAGCTCGACTTCCACGTGCACGTCCATGCCCTTTCGATCGTCGATGGCAATGCCCTGGCGGAGGACACGCCCTTCGATCCGGATAAGGTGACCATCGTGGGCACGCAGGACGCGAAAATCCTGCGTCCCGCCGGGGCGGTGTGGAACTCCACGGGCGTTGACGCCAACGCGCCCCTGTGGGTCCTGCCCCAGGAAGCGAAGCCCAACCTGCCCATGTTCGGACTCGCCACCGACGATATCGGTCCCGGCATCTTCGTCGGCGACACGGTAACCCTGACCCTGCGGCATCTTAAAGGACCGGGCGATTTCTGCCTCTGGGCCGATGATGCCTTCGGGCAGCAGCAGTTCCTCTTCTCCACCCACGACAACCTGCTGAGCACGACCTTGCCCGTGGGACTTCACGCTCACAACAACTGGGGTTTCACCCAGCCGGGCACGTATACGCTGGTCTTCGAAGCCACGGGAACCCTCGTCAGCGGCACCAGCACCCGCGCCTTGGCCTTGTACACGTTCCTGATTTCCGAGAACCCCGTCCCCCTGAAGGCTCTGCCAGGTGACGTCAACGGCGATGGTGTCGTGGACGCGCAGGATTTGGCCCTCGTGCAGAACAGCCTAGGTCAGGTCTCACCGATGTGGCCACCCAAAGAGTAGGATTGAGTGGTCTGACGCTATTGCCGTGGAAACTGCCGTCTCCGGGGCGTCCTCGATGCCCCGGAGACGGTTATTCACGTCTTGCCCAAGGCCGGGTGATGGTCGAGTACAACGTCTTTTTCGCGGGTCCCTCAAGGATGATCCGAAGAAAACTAAAGCCTTTGACGCCCGATCGCTGAATGCTGCCTATATGAACATGCACAGGCACTTATCCATCGCGCAGACAGAGGCCAGGGGCGGCAAGCCCGCAGGGAGTCTTGTGGCTAATGGTACACGTCCTACGGGACAACGGGTGGTTGGCCCGTTAGCACGCCTTGTTACGTGGTGGGCAGGTCTATTCGTCGTGCTGGGCAGAACCGGAACGGTCTGCCCTTTTTGCGGCCAGCCCGGATGCCCCGGCGGTCTGGCCTCGAATGGAATTCTCGCGGGCTTGGCCACGATTGTGCTCATGCTGCCGAGATGGATTGGGCGAATTGGTCGCAAGAGGTCGACGCAAGGCTTTGACTGCCCGCTTTCTCCCCGTCCGCGGAAAGTGCCGCTCAGGGAGCTTGACGCAAGGCCGCCCGCAGCACAGTGAAATGACCGCGTCGCGAAAGGGGCACTTGTTCATTTCCATGAGGACCGAAGGAATGCGCGAAATCTCAATATTGGATGGCCCAGTTCCTGATAATAATCGCTGTATAGCGTGGGCCAGACCTAGCACCCGTATCTGGTCTTCTTCTTAGCGTACATGACCAAAAGTTGGACGGGCTCGAAAGCCGCTCTCATGCCTCCGAGCCCATCCCTTTGGCAGGAGCTCGGGTCCCCTCGGCGAAAGGGTTCCCAAACGCGATATATCGCGTTTGGTGTCCCAACCTCGCCTCGGGAAGCCCGATTAGGCACTTTTAATTTTGATTTTCCGCTGTTTGGTCTGGGCCTCTTCGGTCTTGGGCAACCTGACCGTTAACACGCCATTGCGAAACTCTGCCTCGGCCCTGTTCTCATCGACCTCCGCCGGCAGATCGATCACGCGATCGAAAGAGCCGCAGAACATCTCGTGACGATAGAATCCTTTTCTTTCCTCTTCTCCCAACTCACACTTCTTCTCACCGGAGATGCGCACGGAATCTCTCGTCACGGTCACATCGATTTCCTTCTGGTCCATGCCCGGCAATTCGGCGGAAACGATGATCTCCTTCTCCTGGTCTTTGATGTCCACCTTCGGAACAAAACCATCCCCCCACCGGCCGAGTTCATCGAGGGGCGTCATCCAGAAGTTTTGCATCATCTGCCTCAACTCGTCAAACGGGCGCATAAAGCTACTTTCGCTTTCACGTTCCCGCCGGCGCAGGGCCCGGCCCGGCCTGAAAAGTTCTGGCATTGCCATAATTTCACCCTCTTTCTTCCCCACTCGGGAGATCGAGGCGCAAACTCTTTGCGTCATGTCTTACTTCCACTTTCGAAGCTTACTCTGCTTCGCTCTGTAATTATTACGCCCGCCCTGAGACGGAGCGTATCAGGCGAATCCCTAATCGGAAGGTCCAATTCCCTACTCGGGATTGATGATGCATCGATGTCCCCGGACAAACTCCCTGCGGATCCAACCGTCCGTGGAAATGTTCCTGGAGCAGGACTTGAGGACCGCCTCGGGATCGAGTATCCTGAGCCACGCATGAGAGTTGGTAGGGTGTGCCGTGCACACCTTTCCCTCGGGACGTCCTGTGTACAGGAGAAGGTGTGCACGGCACACCCTACGATGTCGCCCTTGGAAGGAAGGTCTATGAAACTGCAGCGTTACGCCGGCAATCCGATTCTGTCGCCCCATCCGGACCATCCTGGGAGGACCTGGCGGTCTTCAATCCGGCCGCCTGGTACGATGAGAAAGCCGGCGAGGTCCTGCTGCTGTACCGGGCCGCGGAGTCGGGGCCGGAGTACAAGTGCTATTTCGGCCTGGCCAAGAGCAGGGACGGGTATCACTTCGAGCGGGTCTCCGACGAGCCGGTGCTCAGCCCCAGTGTCGAGGGCTTCGACGGGGCGACGATCCAGGATCCGCGCATGATCAAGATGGACGGGTGGTACTACGTCACCTACGCCGCCCGCCACTATCCGTTCGGGCAGTTCTGGATTCCCGAGGTGCGGAAGAAGTACATCACGCCGGCGGAGTGTCCCGAGTGCTTCCCGCGCTACCTGCGGATCAACGCCACGCTCACGGGCCTGCTGCTGACGCGCGATTTCAAGACCTGGATTCGGGCCGGCTGGCTGACCGATCCGCTGCTCGACGACCGCGACGTGATCCTGTTCCCGGAGAAGGTGGGCGGCAAGTACGTCATGCTCCATCGGCCGCTGGAGTGGGTCGGGCCGCAGTACGGCGTGAAGCAGGCCAGTGCGTGGATTTCCTTCGCCGATGACCTCATGGGCTTTCGCGCAGAGCAAGCTGCTGATCACGAACAAGTACCCGTGGGAGACGGCCAAGATGGGCGTCAACACGCCGCCGATCAAGACCCAGCACGGCTGGCTGACGACTCTATCACGCCGTGGGCCCGGACAAGTACTACCGGCTCGGCGCGGTGCTGCTGGACCTCGACGACCCGAGCATCGTCCTGCACCGCACGCCCGACTGGCTCATGCAGCCGGAAGAGGACTACGAGATCGAGGGCTTCTATCGCGGCGTGTGCTTCCCATGCGGCGCGGTCGTGATCGACGGGACGCTCTTCGTCTACTACGGCGGCGGCGACAAGTACTGCGCCGTCGCGACGTGCGATCTCGAAGAGCTGGTGCAGCATCTGCTCCGCTGCCCGGCATGAATTGGTGCATGATTGATGATTGCGGATTGCGGATGAGCCGCGTGAGCCCTCTTCAATCCGCACTCCGAAATCCGCAATCCGCAATTGGGAGAACCCGATGCATCCGTTAGACATCACCATCATCGTCCTCTACCTGATCCTGATGATCGTCGTGGGCTGGGTGGTGGCGCGACTGGCGGCCCGCAGCAGCGAATCCTACTTCCTGGCGGGCAAGAGCCTGCCGTGGTGGATCATCGGCGTCGCGCACGGCTCCAGCGGCGTGGACATCACCGGCACGCTGTGGTTCGTGATGATGTTCTACATCTACGGCATGAAGGCCGTCTGGCTGCTGTGGGTCTGGCCGCTGTTCAGCGTGATCTTTCGCATGATGTACCTGGGGGCCTGGGTCCGGCGCTCGAACGTGCTCACCGGCGCCGAATGGATGCGGACGCGCTTCGGCGACAGCCCGGGCGCCAAGCTCGCCTACCTCAGCGTGGTGGTCTACGCGCTGGTCCACGTGGTCGGGTTCCTGAGCTACGCCTTTCGCGGCATCGGCGAGTTCATTCGGCCGTTCTTCCCGTGGGACTACCCCGACGAAGTGTACGGCACGGCGATGCTGCTGTTTACCGGCGTCTATTGCGTCGTGGGCGGCATGTACGGCGTGGTGATGAACGACCTGATCCAGTTCGTGCTGAAGGTCATCGCGGCCGTCGGGATCGCCGTCATCGCGCTGGTGCTTGATCTGCGCCGGACCAGATCATGGCCGCGGTGCCCGGCCGGCTGGGACCAGCTTTTCTTCGGGCCGGGCAAGCTCCACTTGGACTGGTCGAACCTGATGCCCGAGCTGAACAAGCGCATCTTCAATCCCGGTCGCCGAAGGCGGCGACGGCTACTCGCTGTTCATGTTCTTCACCGGCATGCTGCTTCTCAAGGGCGTGCTCGTGAGCATGGCCGGGCCCACGCCGAACTACGCCATTCAGCACATCCTCTCCACGCGCAATCCGCGCGAAGCGGCCCTGGAGAACATGGTCATGGCCTTCGTCTCGCTGGCCCCGCGTTTCCTGCTGATCGGCGCCATCGCGGTGCTGGGAACCGTGTTCTTCAGCCCGGACCTGGTCGCGATGGGCACGAAGGTGAATTTCGAGAAGATCCTGCCCGGCGTTCTGGCCAAATACGTGCCCATCGGATTCAAGGGCGTCCTCATCGCCGCCCTGCTGGCGTCCTTCATGAGCACGTTCGTCTCCACGGTCAATTCCGGCTCGGCGTACGTCGTCAACGACATCTACAAGCGCTACATCAATCCCAGCGCCCCGCCGAAGCGCTACGTCCTGGCCGCGCTGGATCACGTCGAGCGCCGTCATCCTGCTGGGCATCCTGTTCGGCTTCGTGATGACGAAGAACGTGCACTCGGTCACGACGTGGATCGTCTCGGCTCTGATCCCGGCCTTCGTCGCCCCCAACGTCTCAAATGGCACTGGTGGCGGTTCAACGGCTACGGTTTCTTCGCCGGCATGGTCGCGGGCACGGCGGGTGCTCTGCTGATCCCCTGGCTCTTGCCGCATCTGCACGAAGTCTTCGGCTTCCTGCTCATCCTGACCGCCAGCACCCTGGCGTCCATCGTCACGTGCCTGCTCACCAAGCCGGAAAGCGACGCCGTGCTCAAGAGCTTCTACCGCACCGTGCGGCCGTGGGGCTTCTGGGGGCCGATCTACGAGAAGTGCCGCCGGGACGATCCGAGCTTCCAGCCCAACCGCGATTTCCCGCGCGACATGTTCAATATCGTGGTCGGGCTCGTCTGGCAGACCAGCCTGGTGACCTCGCCCATGTACCTGTGCATCCAGCACTGGACGGCAGTTGTGGATTTCCCTGGCGGTCTGTGCCGGGACCTCGCTGATTCTGAAGTTCACCTGGTACGACAAGCTGGAGCCGGCCCCGGCTGTCGCGCCCGCGATCGCGAAGGCGCCGGGCCTTGCGCCGGCCGGCGAGCACCGTGAAGTGCACTCAGTGCGCGTGGCCATTGTGAAGCCATTGCGACAGTGAGCAAGTTTGGCGAGATGCTTCCTCGCTGCGCATCGCAGACTCTGCACACTTCGACACTTCAAGACTCCATTCCGTTAGGCCGGTGGCGGGGCAGCGGTTTTGCCTTCTTCCAGCTTCGCCTCCAGCGAGGTCGTGGGGTCGATGAAGAGCCAGCAGAGCCCGCCCAGGAAGTACACGGCGGACGAAATCCAGAGGACGTTCTTCCAGCCTCCGCCCGAGGGATCGGCCAAGTAGCCGGCGACCTGCGGGAACAGCATGCCGCCGAAATTGCCCATCATGTTCATGCTGCCCGAGACCGTGCCCGCGAAGCGCCCGCCGATATCCATGCAGGTGCCCCAACTGCCCGGGATCGTCAGGTCGTTGAAGAAGCCGGCCATGCCCATGGCGATCATGGCCAACACCGGATTTTGGATGTAGGCCGACCAAAGCAGCATGCCCGACGGCGCCGGTAAACCCGATCAGCGCCAACCCACGCCGCACGAAGGTCACGCTGAACGAGCGCCGCACCAGCCACCCCGCCACGAAACCTGACAGAACGCAGGCGATGCCGCCGAGAAACAGCGGCAAGCCGGTCAAGAGAGCCGCCTTCTTGGCGGCAGATTGCGTCGTTTCTTTCAGATACGTCGGCAGCCAAGTCATGTAGAAGTACCAACTGTAGCTCACGAAAAGGTACTGCAACCACAAGAAGAGGATGCTGGGGGAGGTGACCAACCGGCCCCAGGGCATGCGCCCATGCTGGGTGAGATTCGCCTCATTGCCCTTGAGCAACTCCAGCTCCGCGCGCGTTCACGCTCGGATGGTCGCGGGGGTGGTCGCGGAACCAGATGTAGAAGGCCACCGCCCACACCACACCCAGCAGGCCGAACATCGGAAACGCCAACCGCCACGACACGTGCGAGAGCACCCACCACATCAGGAAAGGCGTGACAGCCGCCGCCCCAGCGGGCACTCATCCACATGATGCCTTGGGCCCGCATACGTTCCGCCTTCGTCAGCCACAGGGTGAAGGCCTTGGTCAAATTGGGGAAGCACCCCGCCTCGCCCGCACCGAACAGGAATTGGATCACCACCAGCGAGACCAGTCCGCCGGCGGTGCCCGTCAGGGCCGTGAAGAGCGACCACCACACGATGACCCGCAGGAGCACCTTGCGGGGCCCCAGCCAGTCGCCCAGTCGGCCGCCCGGGGATTTCGAACAGCGCGTAGGCCAGCAGAAACGCGAAGAACACGGTGCCCATCTGCGCTCTTGTCCAGGCCCAGGGCCTCTCGGACGATCGGCGCCGCCTGGCCCAGGAGCGTGCGGTCGATGTACAAGATGATCCCCAGCGTGACGGCGAACACGATGACCCAATAGCGGGTGTGGGTGGGACGTTGCGCGCTATCGGGTGAGATCAATCCGGAACTGAGGTCATCGCGTGCCATGAGCCGAGTCACCTCCAAAAATTGACGAAAGCATCGCCATACCCCCGCACTATAGCAGATGCCTTGGACCGCGGCAACCCGGGAGTATAATGTTCCTAGTACCGCATTTCACAAATGTTGAGACCAATTGAGAACCTGTCGGCGGAGGGCGGAGTAGAAGGCATGGTATTGATCAGAACGAAGTTATGTTTCAGGAAGCGAGAGGTTCTTCCATGCCTTTACCCCCTGCACCGCCGCTGCAGTTGCGGCCCGGGGATCGGGAGAAATTGGAGGCGATGGTCCGCCAACAGACTTTGGCGCAACGGGAGGTGGGGCGGGCCCGCATCCTCTTATTGTGTGCCGACGGGCGGGCCCACCACGAGATCGAGCGCCGGCTGGACACGTCCGTGGACCGGATTGTTCGCTGGCGACGACGTTACGAGAAACAGGGTCTGGAGGGCTTAAACGATCTCCCACGTCCCGGCCGACCGCCGGCTTTTTCCCCCTGTGCAGCAACATCAGATCGTCACCTTGGCCACCCAGGTCCCCGTCGAGCAAGGCCATCCCATCACGCAGTGGAGCATGACCGACCTGGTGCGGGCCGCCGTCGAGCAGACCATCGTCGCTTCGATTAGTCCGGTGACGATCTGGCGTTTGCTGGAGCAAGCGGTGATCAAGCCCCACCGTTGGCATTACTGGCTCAACAGTACCGATCCGCAGTTCGCGGCCAAGATGCAGGAGTTGGTGGACCTGTACCTGCAAGCCTTGGCAATGTACCAGCGGGGGGAGATTCTGCTGTGCGTGGATGAGAAGACCTCCATCCAAGCCTTGGAACGCAAGCATCCCACGATTCTGGGGCAGGCCGGCTCGATCACGAAGATCGAGCACGAATACACTCGGCACGGGACCCGCTGTCTGACGGCCGGCTTCGAGGTGGCCACCGGCCAGGTGCTGGGGATGCTGACGGCGAATCGGCCGGCCGAAGTCTTTGCCGAGTTCGTGCGACGGGTCTGTGACCGCTATGCCCAAGCCCCGCGTCTGCATCTGGTGCTCGATAACCTCAGCACGCATTACCACCGGTTGACCTGCCAACTGATCGCCGCGCGGTGCAACTGTGACCCGGGCCCGCGGGAGACCGGCCCGCAACGCAAACAGTTTCTCACGGACCCCTCCAAGCGGATCGTGTTTCATTTCACGCCGACGCATGCCTCCTGGCTCAATCAGATCGAGATCTGGTTCTCCACCTTGACCCGCAAGGTGATTCGCCGCGGCGACTTCCCTTCGCTGGAGGATCTGGAGAAGAAGATCCTCGCGTTCATCGACTATCACGATGCGCACTTGGCCAAACCTTACCAGGGGACCTACACCGGTAAGCCGCTGGCCGCCGAAACAAAGGTGGGTTAGTCTTGGAATTTATGAAATGCGGTACTAGTAACGCCGTGAGGCGTCAGTTGGCAGTTCCGCGTTTACGCGGGTTGACAGTCCGTCGATTCAACGGACTGAGGACGCCGGCTCCACCGGCGTTCCAAATCATCGAATTGGGTATCGCTGCCAGGCGAGATCTTCGTCGAGCTGGGCCTGAGCATCAAGGCTGCTTCGCCTTTCGCCCAAACTCACATCGCCGAACTGGCCAACGGCTCCATCGGCTACATCCCCAACCGCTCCGCCTACGCCGAGGGCAACTACGAAGTGGAGAGTGCCCGCTGTGCCGAAGGCTCCGGCGAGCTGCTCGTCCAAGCCGCCATCAAAATGCTCGAAGACATCAAAGCCCAGAGAAAGGCTGCCCCTATGGGAATACGATAGGGACATCAGGCCATAGTACTTGATGAGGCCCGGAAAAAGCGAAGCTGCCTACCGACGAACCAACCGCTCATTCCCATGCGTGCACCGGTTACGGGTACAGTGGTAGTTCGTAGTGACGCCGCAAGGCGTTTCTTCATAGGTCGTGCGGCGACGCACGACGTCTTTGGCCGAGCGGGGATGCTCATTCTAATGAGTTGTGACAGGCAGGATCGGTAATCAAGACTCTCTGGCTGCTGGGTGCCATGGCTACGCCTCGTAGACATGTTCGACTCCCCGGGCAAGACATGCCTACGCAAAGCCGTAGGCATGGCACCCAGCCATTACCGACATTGCCTGTCAAAACTCATTAGAGACAAGCCGCGCAACTACTGGACGATAGCGCGCTGACCTGCCAGATCCCCCCTCGTTGCCTCACCACTTTCCCTTGTCGATCGAAACAACCTCAATCGCGACCGAGTCCGGCTCCAATTTGGAGTCCTCCCTGGTGTAGACTTCATCGAGTCTTTTGGTGATGTCTCCATTTTGGTACGTTGCCAGGTAGGCAGCCACCGCCGCAACATAGAACTCGCTCAACGACATGCCGAGTTCTTCCGCCAACCGCTCGGCCGCCTCATAGATCGGATTGGGCACAGAGATTTCTGTCTTCATCTTGTCTTCGCCTGTTGATGAATGACCAATGTGCTTTCGACTATGAATATTCTACCAGGAGAGTAGGGGTCGAGCAAGCAGCAGAAAGGCACCTGGGGTGAACAAGCGTCAAAGGAGGTGATGGAGAAGAGAAAAGAGGCGGGTCTCTGGTCGAGGCCCGCCTCGAATCTGTGGCTGTGTTTCCTGTGTCGGGGCGACGACAGGAGGCTTTACTTACTGGGAGCCGCCCACTGGACCGCGTTGCTCATGATCTGGCGAACGTTCGGGTCCATGAACACGGGGTTGGTCTCGTGGCCGGCTTGGAAGTAGAAGACCTTGCCCCTGCCAATTTCCCAGGTCAGGCCCAGTTGACTGGTGTCGGTCCCACCCTTTTTCAGGGTGTACGTCCCTTCGAACACCACCGCCTTCGGCGTCGGCACAGCGTAGGGGTCACTGTACCGCTCGTCGTGCGGAATCGTGAAGTCCTTCACGTCCTTGGCGATCGGGTGATCGGGACTCTTGACGGTGACCTTCAGCGTCGTGGAGTCGAGGATGTAGGCCTTCCAGGTGCACGCCGTGCCCATGAGCTTCTTGTTCGGCTTGGCGAAATGCGAGGAGTGCAGAGCGATGATAGCCCATGCCCTCTTCTTTCACGCGCTTGACGATCTTGTCCACCAGCTCATCCTTGACGTCCCCGTGCTTCTGGTGGCCCCACCAGATCAGCACGTCGGCCCGTTGGAGCAGTTTGTCCGGCAGCCCCTGGTCCGGGTCGGACAGACCGGCCTTGACGACCTCCCAGCCCTTGAGGTCCTTCAGCCCCTCGGCGACGGCGCCGTTGATGTCGTTCGGATAAACGTTCTTCGGCGCGGTGCCTTCTGACCAGACCACCACGCAGCGTTTGGCGGCCGCCTGTCCTGTTCTTCTCCCGGTTCTTGCCCTTCTTGCGCTTAGACTTCTCTGTGTCGGGCTGCTCGGCCCCGCCCGCACTGAGACCGACGCCCAGTACCAGCCCGGCCGCCGCAGCCGCCCCGGGCACCAGTAACTGACGACGTGAAAACTCCTGATCCATCCTATACCCCTTTCGCGAAATCTTCGCCGAAATCCGGTGACGTCTCAGCCCCGGCGAACACAGGCCGAGACGTCGCAAAGAGCTTCTCTTCCGACTCCGTCAGGCAGTGGCTCTGCTTGCGGGAAGACTCCCACCTTATACCGAGGTCACAAGGCGGAACGCAATGATTTCCGCCTGGTGTCATCGTCACACCTCGCACATCGGTCTGTTTACCTCTCTGGACACAGTTGTATGTCCGCGTGTCAATTGGTAGCATACTGGCTTGGTGACCGATAGTGCAACATCGAATGCCGAAAGGGTGCAACTGTGAAGACGAATTGGCCGTATGAGTTTCCCGGGATCAATTGGTTGGGCAAGGAGGAGGAGAAGGCGGTCGTGGACGTCGTGCGGAAAGGGTCGCTGTTCCGCTACTATGGGCCGCAGGCGCCGACGCACGTGGCACAGTTGGAGGACTGGGCCAAGCAGTTCTACGGCGCCAAGCACGCCCTGGCGGTCAACAGCGGCACCGGGGCCCTGTGCACGGCGATGTCCGCCCTGCAGCTCGGACCCGGCTGCGAGGTGATCGTGCCGGCGTTCATGTGGGTCTCGACCATCACGGCCATTGTGCAGTGCAACGCCATCCCGGTCCTCTGCGAGATCGACGACAGCTTCAACATGGACGCCGGCCGACCTGCGCAAGAAGATCACGAAACGCACGAAGCTGATCGTCGCCGTGCACATGGCGGGCACGCCCTGCGACATGGGCGCGATCATGCAGGTGGCGAACGAGCACAAGATCCCCGTGCTGGAGGACTGTGCCCAGTGCAACGGCGGGTCCTTCCAGGGCCGCAAGGTGGGCACGTTCGGCAAGATCGGGATCTACAGCCTGCAGATCAACAAGAACGTCACGGCGGGCGAGGGCGGATTGATTGTCACGGACGATGATGCCCTTTACAAGCGTCTCGTCGCCACCCATGACGTCGGCGTGCCGTGGGAGAACAGCGCCCCCAATGAGACCAGCGACGTGCAGTTCTGGGGCCAGGGCCGCCGGATGGGAGAGCTGGCCGGGTCCGTCGCCAATGTCCAGCTCCGCAAGCTGCCGGACGTCCTCACGCACATGCGCGCCTCCAAACAGCGGATCAAGACCGCTATCTCCGACCTTCCTGGCGTATCGTTCCGCCGGCTCAACGATGCCGAGGGCGACACCGGGCCGTTCCTGGTCCTCTGCTTCGCCGATGAGGCCCGCGCACGCGCAGGCAACCGACAGTCTCAAAAAGAACGTCCGCTACGTCTGGCGTCTCTGCGAGTACGGGCTGCACATCTACCACAACATCGGCGCCTGGTGAAGAAGGTGCCGCTGTCCCCGGCGGGCAACCCGTGGTCCCTGCCGCAGAACGCCGAGAGCAAGTACGAATATCGCAAGGGCGCCTGCCCCCAGAGCGACGCCCTGTTCGCCCGGTCGGTCCTCATCACGATTCCCGTCCAAGCTGACGCGAGCGCAAGAGAAAGAAATGATCGAGGCGATCCGCGCCTCGCTTTCGAGCACCACCGCCCGCTGAGGGTTCCGGGATGCCTGGACCGCCAATCTCCCGATTGGCCGTTGGAACGGGTCCGAGCCTTCCATCTCCTGAGGGGCAGGTCGAGAAGAGCCAATCAGGGGATTGGCGGTCCCGGGGTGTGGAAGGCCTCTCCCCCGACTGGCCTTCTTTCTTATGCCGCTCAGGAGAGCGGCGGTCCCAGGAATTCCGTCACGCCGACGGTGTCGGCGGAAGTGCGTCGCCGCTGTCGATACGGGGCAAACGGCAGGGGTTTCGTGAAAAATGAGGTCCGCCACGCCCCGTAGAGCACCCCGGCCGCAAGCCAGCATAAACCGGCAATCTTGGCCTTCCAATCAAGGCTCAACCACAGAAAGAGACATATGCTAAAACCAAGAAGCGGGACAAGGCAATTCCAGACGGTCTTGCGTTGGCCCCGCAGGAAGTACCGCACGAACGAAGAGGCGTTGACCCCCATGAAAGCAATCAACGCCCCGAAGTTGAGCAATTCGGCCCCGAGCGCATAGGTCAGCGTGAAGGCGCCGATCAAGATGAGGATCCCGACCAGGATGATGTTATTGCTGGGGACGTGAGTGCGGGGATGAACGGCCGCGAAGAAACCGCGTGGAATCGCGTTGTCGCGGCCCATGCCATAGAGCAGGCGTCCGGCGCCGAGATGCAGCCCCGGCCCCTGAGCCGATTGAGGCCACCAGCAACGCCAGGTTTACGGCCACAAAGAGCCATTGCCCCCCCGCCTTGCCGGCGACATAACAGAAGGCCGTGTCGGTATCGGGAAATGTCGTTTCCGGCCAGACAAGCTGGGCGGCGTAGACTTGAATGGAGGCCAGAATCCCCGTGATCAAACAGACCAGGACGGTGGCCAGCAGGATGTTGCGGCGGGGATTGTGGACTTCTTCCGAGAGCGTGGAGATGCCGTCGAAGCCGATATAGGTCAGCACCGCCAGCGCGGCACCGCCCGAGACCACCGACAGCGAGTAGGTCTTGGGATCGTAAAAGGGTCGCGTCCAGCCCGCCAAGCCCTCGGGGGGCTGCAGCCAGAGGTAACGAACTACCGCACCCAGGAACAGGACAATGACCACGCCCAGGCCGGCACTGATGATCGTGTTGGTTCGCGAGCTGGCTTCGATGCCGCGGAGGTTCATGGCCGTGAACAGAAGCGTGAAGAACACGGCAAAGACCGCGAAAGGAATCTCGGGAATGAAATTCATCGCCGCCTTGCTGCACCAGATCACGCAGATGATCGGATTCATCACATAATCGAAGATCATCCCCCAGCCCACCAGATACCCGAGCGAGGGATGGATCTCCCGGCTGACATAGGCGTAGGCGGATCCGGCACTGGGGTAGGCGTTGGCCATGCGCCCATACCCAACGGCCGTGAACAGCATGGCCACCATGCCGATCAGAATGGTCGTCACGACATGACCCTGGGCCTTCTCGGCGGCGGCACCAAAGAGCGGCATCGGGGCCGTGGGTTGAATCAAGATAATCCCATACACGACCAAGGCCGGACAGACCGAGGGCACGTTTCAGACTTGGGGCACCAGCGGGTGATGCTTGGATTCCATCCATACGGTCACAGATCCTAATTCGGCCTGCGTAGTCTGTAGACCGGCACACGTGACCGGTCGAATCGATCGCAGAGTATTCTACGAAACCCCTCCTACGATGCAATCATCTTTCAGTACCATTCTGGAAACCGTTGGCCGGAGCCGCCGATTCCCACGGAGCAGCCGAGCGAGGCCGATTGCGCCCTTGAAATCGCAGGCCGTACCCGGGTATCATGGGTAAAGTACCGTTCAGGGCGCTGTCTATGAAGTCGCAGGCAAGATCTCAGCAAATAGGCTCTCAGCCAATGGCCGCGGATGGTGTATCCTCCGACGAGTGGTTTACCCGCTACCTGCTGGACGCGGTGCTCCTCGTGCTCCTCATGCTCACGGCCCTCGCCGTAGCTCTGTACCTCGACGGCAGCCGGAGCCTGAGCGACTCGGGCAAGGAGCCGGGGGCCGGTTTTCTCCTGTGCCTGCTGTTGTGCCCGATGCTGGCCGTGGCGACGCTGAGTCTGGTCGTCTATGCCGGCGTTCGCGTTTTTCTACGTCCCCGCACCCTGGGGCACGCCTTTGTCCGCCTCACCTTCCTTGCCGCGCACGTGTCCGTCTTCCTCGTGTGCGCCGATACGATCTCGTCCACGCTCACAGCGGTCATCGGCAGCGTCGGATCGTCGTCCGCGGCGCGGGACCCACGGGAGTCCTGGAGAGCCATCGCCGGCCGGGACTTCTCGGCTGCGCAAGAGGGTGAGCGCCAGGCGCCCCGGACGAACCGTCTTTTTCGCCTCCCCCGGGTCCGAGCATACCGGGCTTGAGGATTCCCGGTCCCGGGACAAATTCTCGCTGAGCCCCGGCGAGAACTGCGCACTCGCCACCGAGCGCACGGAGGCAAACAGAAAGGACAGAGGCCATAGGAATGTCACCCCCGAAACGCGTTTGTCGGGGGCAGGAAGCGGCAATCTGCCGATTTGCTGAGCACGGCCTCGCTGCGCTCGGCCGCACCCCAAAGACACGTTCACACGAAGGCACAAAGATACGGAGAAAACGGGTACGGCAATGCCCTCCATAACTTCGTGGCTTCGTGGCTTGGTGTGAGATCTAAGTGTTTGTGGATTAAGGATTTGCCCTCGATCCGGAATTTGCGCGGGGCAACAGGATGTGAGCAAGTAGTAACACGAATCTTGGGCGGTATTCGCTAACGAAGGCCCAGCGGACGGAAGAATCTGGGAAATCTCCGGCGGAAGGAGAATAATGTCTTGCGTCTGGTGCCCGCCGTGGTACGATAAGTGCACGAAGCAGTGTGAATTGGGGTGAGCCTGTAGCGAAGCCTGGAAACGGAAGTGGTCCGTGGAACTTGGCTTCCCCCTCGGGACCGGCCTTTCGCGCCATTCCCTTTTTCTATGCCAGTTCTCGCCCCGGCGGGAAACAGCCGCCCTGAGACGGGCTTCGACGCGGACTCGAAGAAGGTGGGCCGGAGAGCCGTGTCAGGAGCACCGGAAGGAGGCAGGAATTGTCGTGCGCCGGCATCGAAGGGGCTGTCAGGTGCCGGCGGAGGAGTCTCTGGCATGGAGCAGTGTGGCGACCCTGCGGCCGCCGGCAGCACGCAGCGAAGCGTGTGAGTTCAAGATTTGGAAAAGGAAATCAAACGAATATCCGTGTGACAAACTTATCACCTGAGACCAGCGAAGAAGCCTTGCGCTACGCTTTCAGCGCGTTCGGACAAGTCCGCGCCGTGAATATCGTAGCGGATGCGGATACCGGTGCGTTCAAAGCGTCGGTATCCATGCCCGTGGAGTGCGAGTGCGCGGACGGCGATCCGCGAGATGGACGGCAAGAATCTCCACGGACGGATTGTGCAAGCCGTGGGCCAGGCGGGAACGAATATTCTGCGCACCATCGAGAGACCAAGGGCATCCCGGGCTGACCGTGGTGGCGCCAGGCGCGATGGCCGTGGCGGAGCCAAGCGAGATGGCCGTGGGCGAGCACATCGTGGCAGACGCCGGAGGTCGTGAAGCGCCGGGAAGGGCGGAATCACAGGTGCCCGGTCCATTTTCCGGGGGTTCCGTTGGGCCGTAGCGGAGACGCCGGTCGAGGACAATCAGGGGCAGACCTACACACTCCGCTTTCAGCTACAACTGCCTGAGTCTCTGTTCAATCTGCCCCCAGGTTGCGCAGGCGGGAATCTCCCCGTAACCGCTCTCGCACGCAGTTGCGGGCCATCGTCAGGCGGCTGAGCGATAGGCCCAGCCGCGACGCCCACGCGGTCAAAGCCTCCGCCCCGCGGCAGAAGCGGCACACGCCGTAGAGCGGAAGCTGCCGCGCCCGTCGGTCCGCGCCCGGCGGCGCAGGAGGTTCTCGGGTTTGACCCGCGCACACCTCCCCCACCAGCCGGGCGACCACCTCCAACGGAACCGAACGCGGGGCTTGCTTCTGATTTGGTGACTTGCAGATGCGGCACTCAATCCGAGACCGAAAATGGGTAGGGTGCCCTCAGATTGTCCGGCCGGGCAAAGAGAAAGGCGCTGTCCCTTGCCGATACATGTACAACCGTCATCTTACCAAAGCACAAGGTCCGGCACGAGGGTCTCCCCCGTTCGCAACGGGAATTGAGGCTGTCGGCTACTCTGTCTCGGCCTGCCCCCTGGGACCGCCGATCTCCCGATCGGCCGTAGGTCTCAGTCCACACCTGGGACCGCCAATCTCCGATTGGCAGTCTTTCCTATGCCGCTCGGGAGGGCGAAGACAGCGCCAACTGAGAACCGAGAACGGACAACTCCTCTTCTTCCGCAGATTTCGCCGATTTCCACAGATTTCGACCGAGAACTGGGAACCGATCACGGCGGGCTACTGTTCCACCGCCAATGGCACAAATCACAGGAATCTTAGGCGGTATCCCTCTCTTGTTCGTGTGATTGGTGGGATTCGTTGTTGCTAAAGCTTCTTAAGACAGAGATCTACAGCTTCCGACACGGATTCCCGCATGGAAACGTTGTCACCCCGGACTCCGGTCCGGGGCGGGAACTACCCGGACTGGCCTACTTGGCACCTGTCACCTGTCCGTTGTCACTTCTCTTCCCCCCCGCCGTGCTCAGTCTTCCATCCTCCGTTCCCTTTCCTTCTCCTTTTACCTTTTCACTTTTGTCTTCTTACTTATCCGCAGCTCTTGTTCCCGGTCTCCTCCGGGAAGTTCAGATTGGCGAAGGGGCCGTGGTACCTCCTGCGCCGCGGCGTCATAGGCCCGGGCCGCGTCGATCTCGCGAACGAAGTACCCCAAATGCTTGGGCACGCCGCGAACCTGGAGGCCGGCCCCCCACATCTGCATCTCCTTGCTCCAAAAGACGCCGCGATAGCGTGATTTCCCGTTGCGGTAGCGCTGGCGGTTGAGGTTGTTCTCGGGGACCGTGCAGTTGCGCAGGTTCCGCACGCGATTATCGAGACCGTTGTGGTTCTTATGGTCGCAGACGCGTCCCGCGGGCGTATTCATGATCTCCCGGTGCATCCAGCTCTTGCCGCTGCGCCCGTTCTTGTACTCCGACCGAACCGCATAGAACGTCCGTCCCGACCGGACGTAGTGCCAGCGGTACTGGGACAGCCAGCCGTAGTCCGCCGGATCGACCTTGGCATAGTGGCCCCGGGTCAGCGGGACGCGGCAGTACTCGCCCAGCTCATCCGCATAGATGGGCAGCATCCCGCGCAGCGTGCGGTCGATCCGCACCGGGTGCTGGGCCGAATACCGGAACGCCGCCGCACGTGTCCTCCCGGCGTACGCACGGCCAGCGGGCCTCCCCCGTCTCGCGGTCGAGCTCGGGCGGGTTTCGCACGCAGTGCCACGTCCCGCCGAGATCCCGGCAGAAGTAGCAGACGACACAACCTCGTTTCGGCGACGCCTCGGACATTTGCGCATTCCATCGGAAGCGCCCGAAAAAAACACGCGCCTCTATAATTGGGCCATGTTGCACAAACGTTCAGGTAATTCTGCGTAAAGCGAGGTCCCCGAATTGCCGTAACTCCAGGCGCCATAAGGAATAAAAAAAACTGCGCGTGAGGGGTGTTTTGGGGGTCCCAACTGTTGCACGAATTTTACTATTCCCACTGCGTTACTGGGATATTTTTCGATGAAATAGTGCGGTATTACCGCAAATTATTACGCGAATTTCGAGGGTCGGATCCGCTGTCAGCAGCCGGTCGTCGCCCCGGATCAGTGTCCGGGGTGACAAGGTTGCCGGTTCCCAGTGACCAAAAGAGTGCGAAAGTATCCCAAAATGCGCTGAAAGAGGCCGAAACAGGCAGGGAAATGGCCGCAAAGATCGCCAAAAGGCGAAAAAAAGGATGTAGCCCAGCCGCCCGCGGCTGGGGGAACCCTGGGACCGCCAATCTCCCGATTGGCTACAGGTTTCCCTCCCCCGGTCAACTCTCCGCCCTGCCGCAAGAAGAAGTGTAAAGTGTCGGTGTGATGATGTGACCTGATTCCGCCGAAGGCTGTCCCCGTGATCCGAAATCGACATCGTATCGTCTGTTGCTCTCTTATCGAATAGTTAATATTTAAGACGTGACCCCGTTCTTCCCCCGGGCTCTCTCCGTGCGGGCGGCTGCTTCCTCCACCCCGGAAAGAGCGGCCTGCCTGCGTGAGATGAACGAACTTCTCGAACATGTGCTGGCCCGGCTAAGCAGGGCACAAAAACAGGCACTGCAACTCTATCACGTGGAGGGTCTGTCCCTGCGGGAGGCCGCGGCTTTGGTGGGCTGCACCTGCAAGTGCTTTGAGAGTCGTGTTTCCCGGGGCTTGGCGAAGCTACGCTACTTCCTTCTTCACGGCGAGGGATGGCCGGAGGATCGGCCCTCTGCCGGCGCAAGAAATATCATGTCAGGAAGCGAAAGAGGTGCAGGATTTTCTGGCGTCGCGTCACTAATAACCGGTGGCGAAGGTTGCTCACGTGGGCCATGGTGGGGAGAAACGCTCTCGTTATCGGGACACGGGAGTACGGTAACGTAAGGATACCCAGTGCGGGATCCCGATCCGCAGGAATGACAATGTTACTTACAGGAAGGAGTTGTGAACCATGATCGAGAAGATGGCATTCGGCGAATTGATGGGCGGAGGCAGCATGCTACCGATGTACAATGCCTGTTCCGGTGCATGCGTTAACGAGGCTGCGGCTTGCGATGGCAACTATGAAGTGGAAAGTGCTAATCGAGGAGACGCAGCCACGGCGGCACAGAAGAGACTCAATCCCAATGACAACAGTTGACTCTGTGTGCTGCTGCGGCAGAGCTAAAACAGACACGCGAGTGAACTGCGGGGCGTCTTGCAAGGAGACGCCCCGCAGTCCTGTGTGCGCGAATCTGTCCAAACGGGAGGGTCTGGGCCAGAAGATGTTGACACGAGAAAAACAGAAGAATACCGGAAGCCACGCCGCGCCGCCGTTTATCCACAAAGTGGCGACCGAACGCGGCAAGTACGTCTTCGACGTGAATACAGGCGAGATCCTGCGGGTGGATGACGTCGTCTGGGAGATTGTCGAGGATTCGTATCTGAGTGAGACCGAAGTGATTGCCCGCCACAGTCCCCATTTCACCCCCGGTCAGATTGCGGACGCCTATCAGGAGATTCGGAAGGCCAGAGTGGAACAGGGGTATTTCCGCGGGGAACATCCCGGCGTGGGAATGGCCCTCAGCCGGGCGGAAGTACGTCGCAGGCTCATGTGGGGACGGCAGTTACTCTTTCTGGAAGTAACCGAAAGGTGCAATTTCTGCTGTACTTACTGTGATCGCAATCTCCCGGTTCCGGGTGTCCTCCGCGAAGGCACGCGGGATATGAGTTGGGACACAGCTCGTGGTGCCATCGATGACTTCCTGGGGCACTGTTTTCTTACCGACCCGGGGAACGAAGGCTGCGAAGATCTCCAGACCCCGTCGTCAGGACCCCCCGAGAGAGGCAAGCCCCACCGCGAAGGCTACCATGACCCGGTGCATGTAGGGTTCTGGGGAGGGGAACCCTTGCTCAATTTCCCTCTGATCAAGCAATGTACGGAATATACACTTCAGCGAACGAAGGGACAGTCACGCTTCGGGTTGACCACCAACGGATATTTGCTCGAAGGCGACCGGGCAGAGTTTCTGGGGACGCACAACTTCCGGGTTGCGGTGAGCCTCGATGGACCGGCATCCCTGCACGATCGCAGCCGCCGAACGAGAGGAGATGCCCCAACCCATCAGGTGGTCTTTGACAACCTCCGGGCCTTTATCCGAAAGTATCCCCGGCAACTCATCGGCATCTTTGCGGTGGTGGCCCCGGGAACGGACATGCGCGAAGTATGTCGCTATTTTGCCTCGGCGGACTGGATTCCCCCGGCGACCAACGTCCAGGTGAGGTTGGCCGCCCCTCCTTACCGGGGGTACGATCAGGTTCCCCCCGGGACCGTGGCATTCCCCGGGGTCTCAGAATGTATAACGAATTCCGGGCCAATCTGGTCAAGGGGCGAATCGACCCCGCTATTCCCGGGCGGAAATTCAAACTCCAGCGGCGCGCCTTTGGTGATTCTTTTGTCGGCTTCCACCGGGACCGGTGGCGCCTTGGTTTCATAGGCCAGAAATCGCAACCGTACTGCGCCGCCCGGGCCGTGCGTGCCCGGAGATCCGCACCCATGTCTCGGTGACCGGCGAGTATTATCCTTGCGAAAAGGTACCCCCCGCCCCATGTACCAGATCGGCAGCGTGACCACCGGGATGGATGAGGAGAAGGTCTATCATCTGCTGCGGGAGTTTATTGAATGTACACGTGAAGAGTGTGAGCAGTGTTGGTGCCTGCCGTTCTGTGGTATCGGTTGTCATGCATCTATGAACGAGCGGGATGGGTTCTCCGTGGAGGCCAAGAAACGCGTCTGTAAAGAAACGCAGGACTCATGCATCGCGATTTGACGGAATACTGCTCCCTGCTCGAGCAGAATCCGCAGGCGTTCGACTTCATTCATCTCGAGACGATGCCCGCGTGAGGGCACGCGGGAGAGATGCGATCGTATCCTAGAGTGGTCCCCAGGAAGGAGGGTTGACGGCCAGATGATGGGACCGAGTGATGAAGGATGACATTCCTTGGCCATGAACGGGCATCAAGACCAGGAGCACGCGCGAGGGGGCGGGGAACGTGCCCCGGAGACAGCCTCTCGCGGAGGCGAGAGCTGCGCTCGGCTGTTTTCGGGTGGTGCGCCCTATTGTCGTGCGTACCGCCGTCGTCTTTTCCTGTTGGCGTTTCTGGCCCCGGCTGCTTCTGTTACGTCTGTGATCAATCCTTGGTTGGCAGAACAGTTGATTGACCGGGCCTATCCGTTCACGGGATTTTGTGCTCCTCGGATGGCTCTGTGCCGCTCTCCTGGGTGTGAGTCTGCTGTCGCGTGCTATTTCGGTGCTCTCTCAGTATAAGGCCACGTACCTCCAAGCATTGATCGAGTACAAGCTCTCCTTCCGCGTGTTCGCCGCAATCCACCGGCATGCCTCAATCCTACCGAGAACAGTGCGGTTCGGGAGTGTTCCTCGTGCGGGCCGGAAGCGATGTCCAGGCCGTTGCCAAGAGTGTGACGCGGCTGCTGCCGGACATCGCGAGCACGGCGTTTACCTTTCTGGCGGCCATCCCCCTGATGGTGAAGATCAGCCCCGGAATCACAGGCATTGTATTGGCGGTTGTCCCCATGAATTATCTGATTACAGCACACTTGACGGGCAGAGCAGTACGCCTGAGCCTGACCGCGTGCACCGTGGCAGAAAAAATAGCCACGTTCACTCAGGAGACCATCGAGGGGGTCACTTTGTGCCGTATTTTCTCCCTGGATCGGATGCGTCGCAGAGAGTTGGCGCATCTTGCTACGCGAGCGATTGGATGTTGCGTTCAACCTGTGGCGGACGAATACGATGTGGGGCCAACTTGCCGGCCTGATCAATACGTTGTGGGGTACAACGCTTCTGTGTGGCGGGTGGTACCTGGTGCTCGAGTGATCGCCTGCAACTGGGGCAGGCCGTGGCCCTCAGCATGTACATCAGCGTATTGAGTCGTCCTTTTGAACAACTCGCCCTTCTCTATCAGTCTCTTTTGACGGACTCCGTGGCCGCCCGACGTCTGCTGGAGATTCTGGATGCTGCGCGACCCCCGTCCCCAACACCCGGCAAACGGTGCTCCAAGTCCCGCCACGGCGCGTACGAGTTGCACCGGTTGTCCTTCGGTTATACCGAACAACGGCTGTGTTTGCGGAACGTGGACCTCTCCTACGAGCGGGCCAGACGATTGCCGTGATTGGCCCGACAGGAGGGGGCAAGAGCACGCTACTCCGGATCTCTCTGTGGCTTGGAGGACCGTTACCAGGGGCGGTTCCTTGTGGATGGGCAAGACCTGTGCGGCATTGATCGAGACAGCTATCTACGTTATGTGTCCTGGGTGCCACAGAGTACCTTCTTCTTCAGCGGACCGATACGGCCAATTTCCCTGGCGATGGATCCCTGACCGCAGAGCATCTGCGCCAATGTGCTGGCCTTCTGGGGCTGGATGCGGCCATTGACTCGATGCCGGAGGGCTTCGACACGAACCTGGGCAACGGGGGTGTCCAGCTTTCCGCCGGCCAATACCAGAAGCTGGCGGTTCTGCGGGCCATCCTCAAGGATGCGGCGCGTATTGTTGCTGGACGAGCCGACGGCCTCCCTGGACATCGAATCCGAACGCAAGCTCCTCCGCGGTGTCTTGAAGTTGCGTCCTCCGGGTTGTCTCACCGTGTTGGTGACCCACCACATTCCGATCACCGTCGAACCGTGGATTGATGAGATCATCGTGCTGGTCAATGGCAGCATCGCGGAACAGGGGTCCTGCGCGGAACTCTGGGAGAAGCGGGGCTTCTATCATCATTGGTTAAATCTGAGTCGGAACACTTGTCCGAACGCAACAGATTTCATACATCAGCCATGAAGCACCAAATCTCCTCACAGAAGAGAGAGGAATGGGTGGTATCCAATGCAGGCGATGCCCGTTGGCGATCAGGTTTGTCGATATTGCAATCTCCCCGTCGGTCGACGTTGCGGGCGATGCGAGAAAGAGCGTCCAGAACCTTATTGGGCAGGGAGCGACACAAGTGAATAGAACCCGTGTAATTCAAGAAATAGTCGATAGCCGAAAAACGCGGTCGTATCTGGAAATTGGCATGGGCAGAGGGGACAACTTCTTTGCGATCGAAGCCGCGTGTAAGGTGGCAATCGAACCAGCGGTTGAATGCTCGGCCACGTGCGAAACGAAGTGCATTCCAGTGGAGGTGTACCGCCCAGGAGCAAAGTGCTACAAATGTACAAGCGACGCCTATTTCTCCCTTGGAGCCGCTGATGGTCCCTTCGACGTAGTGTTCATTGATGGGTTGCACACGCATGCACAGTCACGGAGAGATGTTATGAATTCCCTGGGCAGCCTGAACGACAACGGGGTAATCGTTATGCATGACTGCAACCCCCCGTTTGAAACTGCGGCGTATCCCGCGGAATCTGTCGAGCAAGCTTTCGCCGACCTGAGAGGACGCGGATGGCGGCGGAGTTTGGTGTGGGGACGTGTGGAAGACCGTTTGTTATCTCCGGGCCCAGAGACAAGACTTGAGGGTATTCGTGTTGGATTGCGATTTAGGATTGGGAATAGTGACGAGAGGTGAGGCGGAGGATTGCCTGAAGCTGAGTCCAGAACGGTTGGATGAAATGACCTATGACGATTTGAAGAAAGACAGATCGCGTCTCCTCAACTTGAAGAGGGAAGACTACCTGTTTGAGTTCTTGAGGAACAGGGGGGATCAAATACTTTCCTCTTCGTTTGCCCTTTGACCGGTTCGATCTCCATCGGCGCACGACGCGCGACCGTGGATTCCTCCCACGCCTACCCCAAATGCCCAAGGAGCGTCGTCACGTCCGCCGGCATCGCGGGGCAACTGTTTCGGGACTACACAGCACGGGGCTTGTGGCGAGTGCCGAAAGAGTGTATGATAGATTCTCGTCAGACGGCGAGTATTGTCGCGATCATCGAACTGCGCGAGAGACGGAACCGAGAAAGAGAAGGATTCTGAGGTGAGACAACGATGTGGCAGGACGTTCGGTACGCTCTGCGGATGCTGAGAAAATCGCCCGGGTTCACGGCGATTGCCCTGATTACCCTGGCCATCGGCATCGGGGCCAACACGATCATGTTCAGCATCTCCGATGTGCTGTCTGCTGCTTCAGCCCGAGAAAGGTGAAGAAGCCCGAGCAGTTGGCGTTTTGCGGAATCCAGGGCGACCAATTCTCGTGGTTTCGTTATTCCGAGTATCTCACCGCTCCGTGACAGTGGTTTGGCCTTCAGCGATGTCATGGCCCAGGATATGGTGCCGGACGTTCGTGCGCGCCACCCTGGTTCATGGGGATTCGGCCCGGCAGGTGCAGACGACATACGTTTCGGCGAACTACTTTTCTTTTCTGGGCGTCGCGCCGGTTCAGGGACGGGGTTTCCTGCCCGAGGAAGAGCAGCCAGGGCAGCGACCCTGTCGTGGTCCTGAGCCATCGTTTCTGGCAGCGGCTGGGCGGCGATCCGAAGCTCGTCGGCGAGTTTGTGAGCGTCAACGGCATCCGCTGCCAAGTCGTCGGCGTGGCCCCGGAGGGTTTTACGGGCGTCACGCTCAGCGGCCCCGACCTGTGGCTGCCGCTGGGGAGCTACCGGACGGTGGCCAGGTTGCCCGGGGCACGAAGCGCCTCGACGCACGAACGGCCGAGTTATCCGTTGGCTCCACCTCGTGGGACGACTCAAGCCGGACGTGACCATGCCGGTCGCCCAGGCACAACTGCAGGCCCTGGTCCCGCGTTTCCGACAGGAATATCCCGAGGACTGGAGAGGCCATTCCTCGTTCAATCTCCGCCCGCCGGGCCGGTTCGCGATCAGCGGTGACTCTGAACGGGACACGTCTGCGGATGACCATCTTCAGTCTGGTCCTGATGGCCGTGTCCGCGATCATCCTGGTGATCGCCTGCCTGAATCTGGCGAACATGCTGATCGTGCAGGGGCCTCGCGCCACCGCGAGATCGCCGTCCGTCTGGCCCTCGGCGGGGGCCGCTGGCGGATCGTCCGGCAGTTGCTCCTCGAGTCGCTGCTGCTGGCGCTGCTGGGAGGGGTCCTCGGCGTTCTGCTGGCTTTCTGGGGCATGCGGATTCTCAACGTCTGGATCGCGGCCGCTCGCGGATCCTGGCTGAGAGACTTCCGGCCCGGCTTGAATGTTCGTGTCCTGGCGGCCACGCTGGGCTTGTGCCTGGTGGCCACGCTGCTGTTCGGTCTGAGACCCGCTCTGTGGCTGTCCAAGCGTGATCTTGCCGGCGAGATGAAGGAATCCGGCGGTCGCGTGCTGGGGTCCCTCGGGAGAAAGCGGGGCGGTCTCTCGGTGGCGGGCCAGATCGCCTTGGCGGTGGTCCTGGTGCTCAGTGCGGCGCTGCTGACGCACAGTGCCCTGCAAGTAGCGCAGCCGGACCCGCGATTTCCTCTGGAGGACAAGCTGGTCGTCCAGATCGATCCGCTTTCCGCCGGATATGACCGGGTCCAGAGCATCCAGGCGTACGAGGCCCTGGCGGATCATCTGGCGTCCCTGCCGGACGTGCAGGCGCTGGGCAAGTCGGCCCGCTTGTTTTACGGGGGCGGCGGGCGGACCGTGATTGTCGAATACCTGCCGGGAGACGGCCAGAGGCGGGTCGGGGCGGCCTCTCGCGCGGCGAGGCAGCCATCGCCAGCGTCGGCCGGGATTACTTCACGGCGATGGAGATCCCGCTGTTGCAGGGGCGGCTCTTCGACCGGCTCGACAGTGCCCCGAACGCGGAGAAGGTCACGATCATCGACGAGAGCCTGGCCGCAAGCTCCGCCCCGACGGCAATGCTCTCGGTTGTCTCATCCAATGGGGCGTGTTTACCAAAGCGGATTCCGACCCCTACCGGGTGGTTGGGATCGTTGCCAATCGTGCCGGGCATCGGGGATCGGGAGGTCCATCCCCAGATGTACTTACCCAGCGAACCGGATCAGTTGTCCTCTTATCTTTATCTGCATGTCGCGGACGAGGAGCGCCGGATGTGCGGCAGCCGGATCTCCAGGAGATTCACCGGTTCGATCCGCGCATCCCGGTCCTGTCGGTGGCGACTCTGGCCCAGATACGCCATGACGATCCTTCCGTCTGGCTGGCGAGATTCGTCGCCTACCTGGCGCTGGCGGCCGGGCCGGCGGCCTTGTTCCTGGCGGCGCTGGGCATCTACGCGATCAAGGGCTACATGGTCGCCTCGCGAACCTCGGAGATCGGCATCCGCCAAGCCCTGGGGGCGACAGATCGAAACATCATGGGCATGGTCCTGCGGGAAGGGCTGGTGCTGACGATGGTGGGATTGATGGTCGGGCTACTGCTGGGATTGGCCGTGGCGAAGGTAGTCGGCCAGTATGCTCTACGGCGTCAGCCCGGTCGATCCGGTCAGCATCGTTGTGACCGTGGCCCTGCTCGGGATCGCCTCGCTCTGGCCAGCTACATCCCCGCCCGCCGGGCGGCGAAGGTCGATCCGATGGTGGCTTTGAGATCGGAATAGGATGGGAAGGATGGCAGGCCAGATCGAAATGATGGAACAATGGAATGATGGAATACTTGGGAGGACAGCGGTGGCTTCCACATCCTTCCACTATTCCCATATTCCAGTATTCCAATACACCTTTGGAGTACTGCCATGACGACCTGCGCAATCCGCGAGTGCTGGCAGGTAGTGAACGTCCCGTTCGCCACGCTGGAGGTGACGGGCAAATGTAATTCCCGGTGTAAGACATGTAATGTCTGGAGGCTGCAGGCCAGCCAGGATGCGGACCGAAGGGAATTGAATACCGAGGAAAGCTGTGCCGTTCTGGGTCATTTGGGCAAGCTGGGCTGCCGGGCTATCGAACTGCACGGCGGAGAACCCACATTAAGGAAGGACCTGCCGGAACTGGTTGCCTGCTGCACCAAGCTGGGCATGGGAACCATGTTCGCCACGAACGGATTGAGCATGACGGAGCAACTCGCCTCGGCGTTGGTGGAGGGCGGGTTGAAGCAGATCCGGTTCTCTTTGGAAGGACCGAGTGCGACGCACAATCTGATTCGAGGCCGAGAAGACGCGTTCGACAAGCAGATGCAGGCGATCGCGGCGATTCAGAAGGCCGACAAGGCGAACCAGGTAACCAAGATCATCAACACAACCATCTCTTCCCTGAATATCCTGGGGATTGAGGACGTCATCGACGTGGCCCGCCACGTACAGATCAAGTACGTGCTGGTCTTCTTGGCGTCCGTGGTCGGACCGGACGTGGCCAAGCAGACCAATGAGATCTTCGGGGAGGACGTGGCCTACCGGCGTTCCCTGTTGGACGGAGAACTGCTAATCCATGACCCCGACCGGATCGAGAGAAAGCGTGCGCAGCTTCTCAAGAGGGCGCAGGAACAAGACGTGCGTCTGAATAACTCGACCTTTTTCACGATGCCTGTGTCAGCCGTGATGCGTGGGATCAAGCGGCATCCAGGGCCGTGTTCTCGTATCTACGAGTCTTGCACGGTGGGTCCTTCTGGGGACGTCTTGCCCTGTGAGTATCTGCGCTTCAAATTCGGGAACGTGCGAGACCAGCCTCTCAAGGACATTCTCGCCGGCCCGCGCTTCCGGCAGTTCGCCAAGATCTACGCCGAGAACGTAAGCAGACTCCGTATCTGCGATTACTGTTGCCACAGCCTGTAGGCACAGCTAACGCGTGGGTTAAGAACCCACCCTACATAACTTCGTGGCTTTGTGAGAGAACCAAGTATTTGTGGATTAGAGATTTGCCGTCGATCATGAAGGAGGGTATTACCCGGACCGGCAACGGCCTTGACGAAGACTGGTGATTTCTTGGCGCTCTTGGCGGCTTGGCGCGAGGCATGAGGCTTCGAGTTTGAAGAACCTAACCCGTGGGTTGAGAACCCACCCTACTCTGCGGCCTGCAGCCTGCGGTCCCCGACAAATGCGTTTCGGGGATGACATTCCTCCCGTCCGTTCGCGGCGAGCCCTGTTTATTCCATATCGCGGAGCCGGATGGACTGCTATAATCGCACCCCATGGTTGGCAGCGGCCTATGGATGGGTCGTGCGGATGGGTCGATCGAGTTGGATGGCTCCGGCCGAGGGGGATCGTGGGTTGGTCCCGGCGGCCGGTTTTCGATCAAGGAGTTGTAGCGGCATGAGCATGGATAAACGCCCGGTGGAGGAGAAATACCTGTGGTGGCAGACGGGAGTCGTGTACCAGATTTACCCGCTGTCGTTCGCGGACGGCAACGGCGATGGGCATGGCGATCTGCCGGGGATTCTCGGCAAGCTGGATTATTTGAAGTGGCTGGGGGTCCAGGCGATCTGGATCTCGCCGATCTATCCTTCGCCGCTGGCGGATTACGGGTATGACGTCAGCGACTATGAGGCGATCAACCCCCTGTTCGGCACGATGGAGGACTTCGACCGGCTGCTGGCGGGCTGCCATGAGCGCGGGATCAAGCTGCTGCTCGACTACGTGCCCAACCATACCTCGGACCAGCACCCGTGGTTCCTCGAAGCGCGGTCGTCGCGCGATAATCCCAAGCGGAATTGGTACGTCTGGCGGGACGGCGGGCGGGATGGCGGGGCGCCGAATAACTGGCTGAGCGTGTTCGGCGGGCGGGCGTGGCAGTGGGATGAGAATACGCGGCAATACTACTGCCATAGCTTTTTGAAGGAGCAGCCCGACCTCAATTGGCGCAATCCGGAGGTGCAGGCGGCGATGCTCGACGTGATGCGGTTCTGGCTGGGCAAGGGCGTGGACGGGTTCCGCGTGGATGCCCTGTGGCACGTGATGAAGGACGCGCAATTCCGCGATAATCCGGGCAATCCGGAGTACGTGGAGGGGGAGATGTCGCCGTACCACCGGCTGATCCCGGTGTACTCGGGCGGGCAGGCGGAGCTGCATGAGGTCGTGGCGCTGATGCGGCGGGTGACGCAGGAGTTCCCGGAACGCGTGCTGTTCGGGGAGATGTACCTGCCGGTCGAGGAGTTGGTGCGGTATTATGGGCCGGAGAGCGAGAGCGGGATTCACCTGCCGTACAATTTCCAGTTGATCACGCTGCCGTGGCGGGCGATGGATATTTTTGCGGGGATCAATACGTATGAGGCGTCCCTGCCGGCGTTCGCGTGGCCGAATTGGGTGCTGGGCAACCACGATAAGCCGCGGGTGGCGAGCCGGGTGGGGCCGGAGCAGGCGAAGATCGCGGCGCTGCTGCTGCTGACGCTGCGCGGGACGCCGACGATGTATTATGGCGATGAGATCGGCATGGAGGATGTGAACGTGCCGGCGGACGAGGCCCGCGATCCGGTGGCCAAGGCGTTTCCGGGGATCCGGCTGGGCCGCGACCCGGAGCGGACACCGATGCAGTGGAGTGCGGAGCCGAACGGGGGATTCTCGACGGGCCAGCCGTGGCTGCCGATTGCCGAGGATTACGAGCAGACGAACGTGGACAAGCAGAGGCAGGAGGAGGGCTCGCTGCTGGCCTTTTATCGGCGGCTGCTGGAACTGCGGCAGAAGGAGCCGGCCCTGCAGATGGGCCGTTACCTGCCCGCCGGACAGAAGCGCAACGTGCTCGCCTTTGTGCGGGAGTATGGTGAGACCACGCTTCTCATCGCCGCCAACCTCGGCGGCACGCGCCGCCCGATTGACGGTCCCCCACCACATGGACGTGACCGGCGAAGTTATCCTGGGTACCGACCCCGCCCGGGTCGGCGGCAAGATCAAGGAGTATATCGAGTTGGGCCCGGATGAAGGAGTCGTCGCCAGGGTTTCCCCGGCAGAGGAAGAGATCTCCTCCCGACGCTCCCTGACCTCTCGGCAGCCAAGGCGGGGTACAGCCGACAGTCAAGAACTTGATTCTGCCACTCCAGGAATTGGCGATTGACAATCTTCGTCAGGTCGGCGATAATCCCTCTATCGTTATCGCCGAAGTGGCGGAACTGGCAGACGCGCAGGATTCAAAATCCTGTGGGGCTTACACCTCGTGAGGGTTCGATTCCCTCCTTCGGCATTCTTCGGTCATGCGCACGAGCGTCCGGCAGAAGGTGGGATGAGTTCTCCGCGGTATTGTGGGAATTGTCAGGGCATTCTGAAAGCGCGGAGCGGTTTGCTCCCCGGCAGATGAGAAGCCCCCCCCCCGAGAGCGGGCCGATTGATGCGTAACGCCACCGATCTCGCCGATGTGGTCGAGACAAACAACGATTCTGTACTCACGCAAACGATCAGCGGAATCGGAAGCCGCCGCGTCCCCGCGAGCTGACCTGTGACGACCGAGACAATAATGGGACTTCGAGATACATTTACTCATGTTTAGCCTCCGGGTCGGCCATTTTCTGCTGCAGCTCTGTGTTCTCGGCCTTCAACTCCACGATCGCTGTACTCCCGTCGGTGGACTCGACGTTACGGGTTCGAGCCGCACGACCTCACACTTCTTGCTGCTGGCTGCGTCCTCCACGTACAGGTCCGCCCGGGCAACGATCAGCAGAGTTTACTCGTAGACCCAGATGCGCAGGCGCGCCGGGGGGTATACCACACGGTCTTGTCGCACGAAGCAATTTGCGCTCGTCGCGTTCAGGCCGCAGTAATAGCCCCCGCGCGAGTCTGCGTCGGTCTTTCCCTGATCGCCCCCCAGCCCGCAGTTGTTAATCAGGTCGTGAATCTCGCCACTATAATGATAGAACTGTAGATCGACCAGGTAGTTATTGGGGTCCCCTCCCAGATTGTGCGTGAGCGTGACCGCCCCGCCCACTTGGAGTATGACCCACCCGCTGTCATAGGCGGGACGGGGGAATCCTCCCCGCGAGCCAGAGGTGCCGCCTGGTGCTTCTCCGGCGGCGGTCGTTTGGCGGGTGCCGTCCGGGAAAACAATGCCTTTGCCTGCGCCCGTGATCTTCACATCTCCGGCGAATTCGCCCGCGCAGCCGCCGGGACCGCCTGTAGCATGGATGCCAATCCCCCGCCGGCCATCCGCCTGGAAGCAACCGCCATAGTTGGTCGTGTCCGCGAGACTCTCCGCCCAGCCGTAGACGCCGACGCCTTGCTGCCCGCCGGCCGACAGTAGGGGGCCAATCCTCCATCACCTGTGGAGCATGACACGTTCAGTTCCAACATCATGTACCTCCTGTGTCGTCGTGACGCACTTTTGCGCACCCTACCGGCTTTCAAAGCCATCCATCAGGTCCCCTTTCGGTAAGACCGTGAGCAGGTCACCGTCGGCGAACCTGATGGACGACTCCGCTATCGGTCACCCGCGCTGGACTGCCCGCAAAATCGCGAGATGGCCCCTGTTACTCAGCCGCCAGGCCTATCGGCCAGATCATTTCGTACTTGACGTTATCGACGTAGAAGCTGCCCGCCCCGTCGTCCCATTGGGCAAAGCTGAGGTGCGTGACACTACTCTTGGAATTCCGCGAGGTCACGGTGGCCATCCGCGTGCCGTCCACGTAAACATCGTACGTGCCAGCCCCCAGATTCAGCGTCACTTTGATCGTGTACCACCTTTTCATCTGCAAGTTCGACGCCACCGTCGTGAAGTTGGTCCAACTGTCGGTTCTGCCCCGGGCGACCAAGTCCATGGTGCCCGAAGAACCACCGCCATTCTTATAGAACGCCAGGTAGACGAACCGTTCGGAGTCCTCCGCATTAGGTCCTATGCGGGTCGGATCGGTGCCGGTATCGTCCCCAATCAGCATCCAGGCGGCGCGGTCGGGCTGGGGGTTGCCGGTGGGGTTGCCGCTGAAGTTTTGAAAGAGGATCGAGTCCACGTAAATGTCCCACTGAATGGAAACCTGCGCCTCCGTGGTGATTTGTGTTGTGATGGGCTCACAGAACTTCTGGGTCAGATAGGCAGCGCCGGTCATGCTCGCCGCGAACGCGGCTTTGGCCGTGCTGTTGTTGCCGATGTTGGCAAAGTTGAGAGTCAGCAGCGCGGGGTTGACCTTCCGGCTTTCGTACCAGTTCTGTCCCCCGGAATCGTTGCGCAAGTCTGCACTGTCGACGCTGTCGTTGAATTGCCCGTCCGTGAGCTGGGAAGAGCAGGATGGGCCCGACGAAAGCACGGTGAGAGGCGCGCCGTGAATGTAGCCGGCGTTGTTATGGTAATTGGACTCGCAGATGCTCTGGTCGGGATTGAGGATCCACCCGATGTAGTATTGCCCGGCCGGCACGTTGCCGGGAAAGAGGAAATCTTCGCTCCCTGTAAACCACTCGCCGACCGAGAGCGCAGGGGTCACCGTCGTTTCGTACAAAAGGTAATCCGTCGCGGTGATCGTCGTATCCGGGGAGGCATAGTAGCGGATCTTCCAGCCGGCGGGAATGTTGGCCGTGCCGCAATTCGCGAGGCCGAATTGCAGATGCAAGGTCTGGCCTGCCTGGATGGTGGAGGGACTAAGCCCTGCGTTGACCCAGTCATACTGGCACAGGTCCGCCTGGCACGTGGAGCATACCACAATCGCCGTCACCACAATCGTCCCGCTCACCTGGAGTCCGCAATAGGTACATGAGCACGGCGTGAGCTGGCCCTGCACCCGTACCCGCTGCCCGTTACTGAAGCCGCCCGTTGTGTTCACCGAGTAGAAGCTGCCATCATCGGTTTGGAGCAGGAAGCAGCTTTCGCCCACGATGAGCAACACCCCGCACTGGTCGAAATCCGTGCTGCCTTGTGCCGGTTCGACGCACTCGATGTCCTGGGGGGAATTCACACCCGACGCCAGCACGCTGGCCGCCCCTGTGCCGAGATCCAGCTTGTAGATCTTGTTGGCGAGGTTCACGCTCAGGTACGCGTTGTTGCCGATAATACAGATCCCCGTGATGTTACTCTCCGGGACATCGCCCACTTTGACGGCGCTGCCGGATTCCGTAAAGCTGTAGACGGAGTTTCCCCCGGCCGCAATGTAGTACTTTCCATTGGCGTAGGCGACATCGCTCAGTGGGCTGGGGAGGTTGTGCAGATCCTTGAAGAGGGAGAGTTGATAGGTCGTCAGATCGATGGCCAGCACGTGACTGTTCCCGTCTTCCGAGAGGATCAATTGATTCCCCACCACGATGCCGCTGAGGTTCTGCGCATGCCGGTCCGCCGGCGAAAGAAGGGCCGTCGTGGCCAAGAGTGTCCCCGTCCCGTTGATAAAGAAGGCTTTGTCGTTCGTGTTATCCAGCAGGGCAAACCTCTGGTCCGGCAGAGCCACGAAGTTGAAGTACTGACCGGCGAGCGCGGTGTGGGAATGCTCTTGAGGTAATGGCCCGAGAGGTCGTAGACGAGGATGGCTCCGCCGTAGGTCTTCCCGGTCACGTAGAGATTATTGTCGCGGATCTCCAGGCCGTAGCTGTCCGTGGGTGAAGCGAGCAGGTGCTCCACGCTCCCGGTGAGGGAGATCCGGCCGATGCCGTCCGTCCCAACGGTATACAGGGCCGTCGAACCTGAGCCGCTAGTGCTCACACAGAACGTGCCGGCTTTGGTGAAGGCATCGTGGCTTTGGCAACTGAAACCGCGCGCTACGTAGACGTCATAACACCCGGCAGTCAGGGGCCCCATCAAGCATTGCTCCTGCCAAAAAGTGGACACGTAGTTGATCGTGAAGTACAGAGGCACCGTCACCACAACGTAGATGGACTGGCCCTGCACGGTGGGAGTACAGATCCCCTTCGGGACATTATCGTGCGGCCACGTGTCCGAGACGGTCAGCGTAATCACGTCGGAGACGCCTGGACTCGGCGGGCTGACCGACACATCCGGCGGCCACGGGGTTGACCCAGAACTCGTAGCGAGAGTCCGGAAGGTTGTGGAGGACGACAATCTCCGGTAACCCAAAATGATCGGCCTGTATCGACCCCTTCGCCGACTTGCCAATACCGCCCCGCACACTGATACTCATACTGTGTGTCGGCCACCAAGTTGCTCACCGCCACACTGAAGTCCTGACCCTGGTTTACCGATCCGGCCCAGTCGGTCTGGGTCCAGGTGGAAGCACCCACCTTGCGGTATTGGAACGCAGTTTGACAGCCGGACATGAAAGTCAAACGGCCTTGCAGGGTGGCCGACGTCGTCTGGATGTTGGTGGCAGATGTCGCAATCGTCTCCGGTTTGGCATAAAGCTGTGCCGACGCCACCGAGGTCAGTAAGAGAGACACCACAACAGTCATCACTACCATTGCCGATTTCATCCTGTTACCCTTTCAGAACGCTGGCCCAAGTTGGTCCCCACAATTGACTTTGATAGTTCCTTTCCGACTCATGCGCTGTTGCAGGGTATTCACCCCTTCCCTGCCAGAATTGGTTCACATTCCCGAGAGGCTGGCCTTTCTGGACCAAGACTCTCCCTTCTCGAATTGTCTCAACGGCCTCGGGCTTGACGATCCAGCCAATATAGTATTGTCCGGCGGGCACGCTGCCAGGAAGAACGAAGTCCTCCGTCACAGCCATTTGTTGGCCGGCGGCTATTCCGAAGTCTGCTACCGACTCATGGAGGAGGTAGTCACTGGCGATGATTGTCGTGTGGCCACGTGTCCGAGACTCTCAGCGTAATCACGTCTGAGACCCCCGGGCTCGCCGGGCTGACGAACATGTCCGGCGGCCAAGGGGTCCGCGCCAAGGCTACGCCCGTGGCCAGCACTCCCATCGTGACGGCTGATCGTGTTGTCTTTCTCATAGTCCAGCCTCCTGTGAGGAATGAAGGATACTCATGCCAATCGTTTCTCCGCTGGATCTTCTTGATTCGCGGCGGCTATCGTTCTGGCGGTGCTTCGACCTGCATGAGGCGCAGGGTCGCGCTCCAGAGTCTCCATCCTCCCCGGCCAGCGCGCGATTCTCGGTTTCGCATCTCTCGACCTTCTGGGCCAGCACCTCATGGTGCTGGGCGGCCGTTTCCAGAGACTCGATCCGCTGCTGTTGGGCTTTGATGACCGACAACGGATAGACAGACACGTGACCATACTTCAGCGTTTCCCGCCACAAGCGAGAAACCTCCATAGACTTCGCAAAACGCTAATTATCGACGACGGGAGGCCATTGGAGTGGGCTCAGATCTTCATAATATGGATCCCTGTCAACACGAATTGCCGACCGGACTTGGACATCGTCGCTTTCGAGGTACCACGTGCGATGACGCATCAATCCCGCAGGGTCGCCGAATTGGCCGCCAAAATAATAGAAAGGCGCATCCTCATCTTTGTCGAGAAGAGTCACCTGGGACGGCAGGAAAGAATAGCTCAAGCCGTTATGATTGGGCATGGCCGTATACGATCCAGTACTATTGGGCCACGGTTCGTGGCTGCCATGCTCAAGGAAGATAACCACGTGTTCGTACTTCGTTGAATTCTCCTCGTTCATGAAGAACAGGTATCTATCGGAAGGGCTGTGCTCCCATGGACCGTCTTGATATTGGTGGTCCTTCGACACATTCACCAGCAGGGCTTGTTCCGTAGTTGGATTCCTGTTCAGATCGACGCCGGGAAGATAAACGTAGCCGGCGTTCGAAGGCGGAACATCAAACGCTTCGAGAGTGCTCCCATGAATCGAAAAAGTGGCTCTACAGATGCGGTCGTACTTGACGCTGTACACGATCTCTACACAAACCAAATCGCCCTTGTGGTTGGCCAGACCCAGAGGAACGCTCGGCGCCTCGTTGTAACCAAACAACAACCAATACTCCAGATTCACGAAATCGGAGCCGATGTAGGAGGCGTGGCAGTAGATACCGCTGCCATTCGCCACCTCCGGCCAAGCTTGCCCTGACTCCGCGTCGTCACCAATGTAGATAACCGCATCCGTATTGCAGGACGGGTCCCGTATGTCGGATACGGCGAGGACCTTAGCGTAGTCAGTCCCGATGCGGGAAGGGTCAATGAATCCCCCAGGCGCCTGTATCCCGCCCGCTAGGAGAGACTGCTCATAGAACCATTGCCAAGAACAAGGGGCATAATGTTCGTGGTTGTCGTCATAGCTGAACTTGAGATAGGGCCGGAATCGTTGGGCCAATTCATTGAGATCTAAGCTGTATTCCGCCTTGAGCACGCCGCCGGTATACACCCTGATGGACGCCGAGGGCGACAAGCGAAGTCTACCGCCCACCAGAACCGGCCCGGAACCCGGGTCGGCACAAAGCCTCACTGCTTTTTCAATGACCAACTGTTCCTGGTACTGGCCGCCGCGGATAATCAGGTCGCCGCCGACCGGGACTTTGGATAGGCCCTGTCTTATGGTCGCAAACGGGCGATTGGCCGTACCATCGCCCGCGCCTTTGGCGGAGGCATCGACGTAGACGGGATCGAGCGGTGCGTCTGCTGCGAAGGTTACGGCTTGGGAGTCATAACCGCTCCAGGGAGGCCCTTGGATGCTCGGCCTCCCGACCCGAGAGCCGGACAGAACAATGCCGCCGAACAGCAATGCCAGAGTTACCTTGTTTGTCAGCATGATGATTCCCCTTGGAAAGAGGTGTGGAGTTTCTTCACCAGGCATGATCCTCAGAAGAACCGCACGCACCCCCCGTCGCGCAACGTCAACACGCCATTGGGACTGATCTTGATGCTCGCGGCAGAGGTCCCTTTGATGGAGAAAAGGCTCATGCCGGTGAGAGAGCCCTCGAACTGAACAGACGACCCCACTGAGGCGGATGCTGGTACAGGTGGCCACGTTCTCAGTGTTGCACGCGGAAGGAATTGGCAACTATAGCCAATGTACTCCACGGTCAGGGCCGGCAGTCCTATGGCATCCTGATCAAAATAGGCATAGTTGACGCCTGGCAATCCTACGTTTCTTCCATTGAGGAGCGGCCCGACAGTGCAGTCCGGGTGGATTTCCCGGATCATGCCCTCCGTGCCGGGCAGATCGCTCATGTCCACCCACCCATTGTTCTCGCCATCATTCATATGGCCCTTGAAGGTGCCGCCGACCTCCTGCCAGCCATCGAGAACCAGGCTGTGCGCCACGTCGAGGCTGGCATAACAGTATTGCAGAGGACGGTTGGCGTTAATGTTATCCTTGATCTTCTGGTACCAGCTACTGTCCGACTCAAGGAGCCGCCAGTCGAAAGTGAGATCGTCGCTATATCGGAAACGATCTTGGTAGGCATCGGCCATATCCTTGCCAAAAGGTTTGTCCCGCACCAAGCCGAAGATCCGCCACAGTCGTAGCTCGTTCCCGCTGCTACGCCCACCTCATGGCAAAGGTTGGCCACCGCATCGACCTGCACATCGGTCAGAGGCTTCCCGTTACCATCCTCCCACCCCGAGGGCGAGGTGCCGGAAGGCCAGTATTCGTCAGCCATCAACGTCCAGTTGTACAGATCCTCATAGTTGATGCCGTCGCCATTGCCGACGCCCATAGGCGGCCAAGCCCAGTAGTGCATGATTTGGGCACCCGCCAGCGGGACACAGCCGACGGGGCAGTTGGCACACCCTTTCGCCCCCGGACATTGCAGGTTGTAGGGCCCATTCTGGTTCCACGTTGATGTTAGTAATACCGCGGGGGAAGTGTAACTCATGGCGATGACACCGGACTCCAGTCCGGTCTTGAAGGACTTGGTGTCAAGCGCCAGGTTGGACCAAGTTGCCCTATAATCCGTCTCCGCGGCCTGGACGGCCATGCACCCTTTTGGGGTGCCTTCGATTCGGTCGAGTGCGGCCACCATGTGGTCTTTAAGGACACGCGTCATTCCTTTCTCCGATTCGGGATCAAGGTCAGAGACAATCGAGTACGCCCTCACAGGAACGAGTTCTTTGCGTGCCGAAACCACGACGTATCCCTGCGGCTGAACGCGGAAGAGGTAGCCGAGCAGCCGGTCGCCACGACGCAAATCGTATAGCCCATTCAACTGAGCCGCTCGGGGCGCCGCCCCACGCTCCTTCCTTCTCGATGATCAGAGTGATCCAATTCTGCGCCACGGTCACTGCCTCTTCTCGCGTGACGACCTCTGCCTGCGCGGGCACGAGGGCTCTCGCAGCCACGAATAGGACACTTGTCAGCAGGATTCTCCTATTCCTCATGGTTATACCCTCCTAAGCTACTGCAAGGTTACCAGGACCAGGATTTGGCCCTTCTTGCCCTGCTCTAGGCTCTCCATGGCTTTGCCCAAAATGGCGCCCTGAGCGCAGAACGGGGTCGGAGGCCTTCATGGCATAGCCCGCCAGAGCGGAAGTCGTCAGCAGGTCACCCGGCCGGACCGCCGTCTCGGTGGCGTCGACATTGCAGTACACCCGACCAGCCAGGGCGACGTTCTGGTCGAACTGGCCTGTCCCCAGCCGCACCCCGGACCCAAGACCCTTGGCGCCCGCGATAATGCCGGCCACCTTCGTGTCATAGACCATCGTGCTTTGGGTCAACTTGCCGGGGTGGTCTGGATCGATGATCAAGACCGTACCGGGGCCGACTTCCTCTTTCTTCGTGACGTTGAAGCCTTCAGCATAATCGAGGCCTTCACCTAAGTCCATCACCTCGGTACCGGCACGGCTGCGGATAACCACCGGACCGTGAAAGTCGGCGGCATAGCCAAAGTCTCCGCACAGGGCAAGAATGCCACAACCATACTTCCCTTGCCCGTCAAAGCACCCCCCATAGTGCGGTTCCACCGCGCCGCTCCCCTCGGCCAGACCGTAGACACCATAACCGCCGGCCTTCGCTTCTCCTTTCACCCCACTGCCATTCGCCGTGCATGTGCCGTACACACCGGTACCCTGGCTGGCGGAGGCGGTTCCAAAGACACCTGTCCGAATCGCCTCCGCATGAACCCCGCAGCCCAGAGAATGTGAGCATGAGAAGTACCCAGCACCTATTCCTCCAGTGATCGGTACAATGTTTCCAGTATAGGTGTTGTCCACCCGGAAGGTCCACCCCGAGGTCGACGCTGAGCCGGTGTACGGCAGCGTGAATTGTGCCCGGGCAACCAGGGTCGTAAGACCCAACACCCACAAACCGGTCATCACGATTCTTGTCGTCTTCATTGCTCTTCCCTTTCCTTAGTAGTGACATTTGGTTCGACGAGAGCCGCTGCCTGCCGCAAGGCGCCAGTTACGGGTGGCATTCGCCCATACTCTCCAGAACAGGCCCCATGCGTTGTGGCCGGAGCGGCACCTTTACTATTTGCGGATAAGTGTAAATTTCGCATGGACGCTGTAATGATCGGAGGAGTCATTCGTAAAGCCGGGAGCACTTTCCACCGGATAATTGGTCCCTCGGAAAGGAAGGACATCGGTGGTCTTCGGCAACACCTCCACCGCGCCCTGGAGATCCGGGAGGTAGAAGATATAGTCGAGACGCGCATTCTCCGGCTCACCAAAGTGCCAAGCCAGCAGATTGGCCGGGTGGGAGGTCCATTGCTCTTCACAATTCGGGTCGACGATGAATCCCGGACTGTTGCGATCGGCATCCTTGCCTCCGGCCGACCGCAGCGCGGCAATAAGCGAGTCATAATATTCGCAATACCATGTGGGGATGGCCATACCGGTTGAACTGGGCACGTAATACCATTGGCAGACTTCTCCCTTGATGTTGAAATCGCCCGTCACAAAGACCACATGATCGGGATGTTTCGCACGGTAATCCTTGATCGCCGATGCAAGCTGGGCCAGTTCCTGCAGACGCGTCTGCACGTTGTCCCAGTTGTGGTCTGCTTGGGTGTGAAGAGTGAAAAGACCGATGGAGAATCCCTCCTTGACAATAGTGGCACGAATATAGCCTTTGGCGGCAAACTGATCCCATCCTTCCAGAGGGCTATCCCATTGCACCTGTTCAAAGTCGGTGAGAACATAATTGCTCATCAGCGCGAGACCGGAATTCAGGACATTATCCCAGTCTCCCCAGTCCCATTTGGCGGAACCGTGCCGACCGTAGGGATATCCGGCCGCCTGGCAGAGGCCCTCGTTGTTCTGTCCCACCCCGTTATCACCGCCCCCGAAGAAGAGGTCTTCATCCCAAATCTCTTGAAAGGCGACAACGTCGGGTTTGTTCGGCGCCATTTGCACGAGCTGCTGCGCAATGTCGTTGGCACGGAGCCGATCGTAGTAGCTCGGCATGACCGGCGCAGTGCCGGCCAGGTGCGTGTTCAGCGTAATGATGTCCAGGGTCGTCGCAGCCCCATTATCATCCGCGCCAAGGACAACGTCTCCGCCCGCACTCTCGAGCGTACACGGTGCGTCAATCGTGAAGGTCTCGTAGTACTTGCCGGGCTGTATCAGAATGGTACTGCCGGGCGAGAGCCGGGCTTGGGAGGTGGCGGACTCCACCACGTGATACGGCTTGACCGCCGACCCATCAGGATCAGGCGAGCCCGCTTTCGTAACGTATATATTTTCCGCCCACGCTATACCCGCGCTCGCCAGAAGCGCGGCCATCAGCCCTATGGTAAACAGCAAAGCCGGCGTCCTTGTCTTCGGAAGCTGCCCCGCTTCCTGATGGCGAGATCCCTTCCCGCAGGGTGCCGCCCTTCCGGTGATTGCCCGCAGCATTATTGCACCTCCATCTGCCCCTATTGCAGGATCACTGAAACCAGGACCAGTCCTTCACGACTCTATGTTCGAAGTCCTCCGTTCACCCGGATCGAAATCGCGGCAATCATGGACTCCGGGCCCTTCTGTGTCTGGATCACGTACTGAAGCTGTCCCGGCCCGAGGTCCGGACCTCTCGCCAGGATCACGGGAGTTTCTGGGCCAGCGTCTCCAGCTTGGCCTCGAGGTCGGCCATCCTCTGCTTCAGCGCCGCGTTCTCGGCCTTCAGTTCCGCGACGGCCGCGTTCCCCTCTGTGGATTTGGCGCTGCCCGACTCGCGCAGCATGACGTCATACTTCTTGCCGCTGGCCGTGTTCTCCACGTACAGGCCCGCCTGATCCTCGAACATCCGCCACAGCGTCTGGCCGTCCTTCTGGAAAAAGAGATCCCCGGTGTAATACCCCTTGGCTCTGACATAACCATTCACGTCGAGCTTGGTAGCTGGAGTCGTTGTCCCTATGCCGACGTTTCCGGTCGACACGTCCGCAAACAGGCCCGTGCCTGAAAAGCCTACTACCAAGTCCCCGTAAACTCCCAATCGTCCGTCCAGGATCACGTCCGTATCCGTGTTGGCGCCCTCGATCCTAAGCATGGATCTCGCGTTGGGGGCAAGATCCACATAGTCCGTAAGGGATATTCTGGCATCATAATCCTGGCCGCTGAAATAGCCAAACCAGGAAGGCCCCTTGCCGGCGCCTTCGTTCTTCATATGCCAGTTCCCGGGAGCTCCGACGAGCAGTTCCCCATAAAGTCCTAACCGCCCGTCAATAATCATGTCTACGTCAGTCATTGCACCTTGGACGAGGAACACGGATTTCCCATATTTCAAGCCTGCCCCATCGCCTGTATAGTCCGTAAGCGAGATCTGAGCGTCGTAGTTCTGGCCGCTGAAGGCACTAAACCAGGCTGGACCCAGTCCGGGGCCGTCATTCTTCACCTGCCAATTCATGGCGCCGACACCGTTGCTCACGTACATCGTATCCGTAAATCTGAAGGTGCCGTTCACATCGAGTTTCGTGTCCGGTTTCGACGTGCCGATACCAACATTGCCTGACACGTCAGAGTACATGTTGTTTCCCGATGTAGTCCACCCGGCCATGGCACTGTGGACGAGGCAGAACACAGCGACGATTCCCAATATCCTTTTTGCTTTCATCTTTGCAGCCTTTCCAAATGGCTCCCCGTGAAGGTTGTCTCTGTTCCTTCGGGACGTCGGCCGCGCCTCGAACTGGGCTGAGCCAAGCCCACTGCGGGGCACCGCCGTCTCGGTTGTCCAGTCCTTGTTGTCCGGGGCTCGGGTCAATCCTCCCAACTCGGTAGTCATCCCCTGCTTTTAACTTCCCATATGCGTCTGCTCGGCTGCGTTCTTCCTAAGAATCCGTAGCCGGGCGGGCCCCGCTGCGCGGGACGGCGATTTTTCTGAAAAATCCTGCATTTCGCTGGAGAGGGTGGTATAATGATCTTGCCCCCTGGGACAACCAAACGGCAATAGGGTGAAACGGCCATGGCACTGCGCGATCCGACAGACATGGGCGGGACAGCCGAGACCTTCTTGACGACCCAGTGGTCTTTGATCGAGGCTGTCCAGAAGCACGAAGACCCCCAGCGGGCGGTGATCGGTGCGCTCCTGGAGCGGTACTGGAAGCCTGTCTACTGCTACCTCCGCCGCAGCGGCTACGGCAATGAGGAGGCCAAGGACCTGACCCAGGGCTTCTTCCACGAAGTTGTGCTCAACCGTCATCTCATCGAGAAGGCGGACCCTGTCAAGGGCCGCTTTCGGGCCTTTTTGCTTCATGCGCTCCAGCAGTACGTGATCGACACGAGACGCAAGGACGCGCGTCAGGCCCGGATCCCGCCGGAGAAGCTCGTCTCGCTGGAGATGGCTCCATTGCCGGCCCTGCCGCAGACGGTCTCGACCGCCAGCCCGGAAGATTGCTTCCTCTACGCCTGGAAATCGGCCCTTCTCGACCGGGTGCTGGCGATGGTCGAAGCCGATTGTCTATCCGCCGGCCAAGAGGTGCACTGGCAGATCTTCCGCGACCACCTCTTACATCCCATTCTCCAAGGCACGGAGCCCAAGCCGCTGCAGGAGCTTTGCCGGCGCTACGGCGTTGCCTCGGAGAAGACGGCCGCCAATATGGTCATCACGGTCAAGCGGCGGTTCCAGCGCACGCTCCAGGAGCATCTCCGCAGCACGGTCAACTCTGAAGCCGAGGCGCAGGAAGAATTGCAGGACATTTTGCAGACTTGGCATCTCGGCGCGCAGCCGGAGCCGTGATCCGGCGGATCTATAAGAGATCGGAGAGTCTCTGACTATACAGGCCGGAGCCATGCGTGAAGAGGATTCGACATTCGGGGCCGAGCCGCAGCATCTCGACCGGCTGATCGCGCTGGGGCTGGAGGACCACGCCGTGGAACCCCGGTTCGAGGGGCCGGGCGGGCAGGTGGGCCACTACCACCTCCTGCAAGTCCTCGGCGAAGGCGGCATGGGCGTGGTCTACCTGGCCGAGCAGACCGAGCCGATCCACCGCACGGTGGCCCTGAAAATCATCAAACTGGGCATGGATACGCGCCAGGTCATTGCCCGCTTCGAGGCGGAGCGACAGGCCCTGGCCCTGATGGATCACCCCAACATCGCTCGCGTCCTGGACGCCGGGGCCACGGAAACCGGCCGGCCGTACTTTGTGATGGAGCTCGTGACCGGGGTTTCGATCACGGACTACTGTGACCGGAACCACCTGAGCACGAAAGACCGGTTGGCTTTGTTTCTCCAGGTCTGCCACGCGGTGCAGCATGCCCACCAAAAGGGCATCATCCACCGCGATCTCAAGCCCTCCAATGTGCTGGTGACGCTGGTGGACGGCGCCCCGGTCCCCAAGATCATCGACTTTGGCATCGCCAAGGCGACGGAGCAGCGGCTGACGGAAAAGACCCTCTTTACCCGCTATGGCCACATTATCGGCACGCCCGTCTACATGAGCCCGGAGCAGGCGGAGCTGAGCGACTTGGACATCGACACCCGCTCGGACATCTACTCCCTGGGGGTGCTACTTTATGAACTCTTGACCGGGGCACCCCCCTTCAGCGAAGCCCAGTTGCGTCAGGGCGGCTATGTCGAGATGCAACGGGTGATCCGAGAGCAGGTGCCGGTCAAGCCCTCCACCAGGATCCGGGCCGCTACCCGGGACCGCCGATCTCCCGATCGGCTCTCTGCGAAAAGCCAATCAGGAGAGGGCCCCCCAACGCGACGAATCGCGTTTGGGAACCCAGATTGGCGGTCCCAGGGGTCCCGGGAACCCGCCTACGAGCAGGTCCGGGGCGACTTGGATTGGATTGTGATGAAGTCCTTGGAGAAGGACCGGGTCCGGCGGTACGAGACCGTCAGCGGCTTGGCCGAAGACATTCGCCGGCACCTGGCGCACGAACCGGTCCTGGCCGCGGCCCCACCCGAGGGTATCGCCTCGCCAAGTTCCTCCGCCGGCATCGTTCCCAGGTCCTTGCCGTTCTGGTGCTGGCCGTTGTCGCCGCGGCAGCAGGGGTCATCCTTTCCTTGTGGGGCCAGGACCGACTGCAACTTGTGGAGGCGCAGAAGGTCCATCACGAGGCGCTCCTCTCCCGGGCCCGAGGCCAGTATGCCAGCGGAGATCACCAAAAGGCGCTGAAGACGGTCGAATCCATTCTCTCCAGCAGGCATGTCGGACCGGAGGCTCAGCTTTTCTATGCCACCCTCTTGGTCGAGGGGCGCCTGCCCAACGAGGCCACGGCCCTACTGACCCAGTTGCTCCGCCAACGCCCCACCATCGCCGGCGCGGCTCATTCTCTTCTGGCCCGCCTCCTCTGGGAAAGTGGATCACTGGATGCCGAGAACCTCCAAAGAATCCAGGAGCACCGCCGGCAGGCCCGAGCGCTGCTGCCGGAGACGGCAGAAGCGTACTTCCTACAGGCCATGCAGGCCCTCCCGGTGAAAGAGCAGCTTACCCTACTCGACCAAGCTCTGGAACTGGACGCGATGCATTACGAGTCGCGCCGGCTGCGGGCCTTCATCTACTACGCCTCACGAAAGTACGAGGCGATGGAGCATGACGCGTTCGCCCTGACCGTATTGCACCAGAGCGACCCGCAGGCATATTCTCTGCACGGCCTGGCTTGGCACCAGTTGGGCCGTTACCCAGAGGCGCTGGCGGAATATGACCGCGCCCTGGCGTTGACGCCCCCGGAGGACCCGCAATATGCGGAGCTACACGGCCGTCGTTGTGAAGCTCTGATGCGGATGGGCCTGTATGAGCGTGTCGTGACCGAGGCCCAGGAGGGTCTGAAGAAGGCACCAAAGGCAACGGTCCTGAACTCTCAAGTCTTTTGCGCCTTGACGGCCCTGGGCCGATATCCGGAGGCCAGCGCTCTGATGCAGCGACTCGCCAGATTCCCGGACGATACCGACAATCGGGTCCGGCAGCGGTCCATGAGGCACGTCCTGGACATTCTCGCCACGGGCGGCCAGTGGCATCCGTCAGATCGCCCACCCGAGGGTCCTGCCTTTCTCTATATGCTCGAAGCGGAAGAAATGTACTCTAGCCTGTGCACCAAAGCCCATCGGCTAATCACTGGTTGCTTTGGCGCCTGCTGGTCCCCCGACGGCACCAAGGTGGCCTTTGCCCAGGGACTTCCCGGTTACAGTGGCGTGGCGGTCTATAACCTGGAGACAAAGGAGACCAGTCTGCTGACCGTGCCGGGGAAGGACCCAAGCTGGTCACCTGACGGCTGTCACATCGCCTTTGTCCGCGATGCAAGCGCCTTGCGTCTTTCGGAATTCACGAAAGGTGGAGTCGAAGCAAGAACCAGAACCGCGGCAGGTGAGGAAGTCTGGGTGATGAAGGCTGATAGCAGCGAACTTCGACGCCTGGCACCTGACGCACACTGTCCCTCCTGGAGTGCCGATGCTCAGCACGTGTACTACCATGTCAATGGCAACCATGGCCTGTACTCAATCTCAATCGAAGACTCTCAGGCGCAACCGGTACCGATCTGCACCTGTGCCTCGGATTTTCCAGCCCTATCGCCTGCGGGCAACTATGTGGCCGATCTGGGCGGCGGCGGTGGGAGAGCTGCCGTGCTGCGGATCGTGGATGTGGCCAAGCGGACATGCGTTGCTGAATGGGCCACGCCACTGGAATCGTCGGTCGCCACTTGGTCACCGGATGGCCGTGAACTCAACCTGGGGGGTCTTAGTGGAATTCGGGCGCGTACGGGCCTGTGGATCTACGACCGAACGAAGAAAGAGGGGGTGAAGGTGCTCAGCGGTCACTTCAGTGGTGCCTCTTGGTCGTGGGATCGCACCCGGCTGCTTCTTCGTCTGGGCCTGCCCTATTGGGAGACCTGGGTCGCCGACCTCGATCCTAATCTCCCTACAACGGAGTCATTGAGGCCCGTCCAGACTCTCCAGGAACACTGCTTGGACTCCATCGACATTTGCACTCGAGACTTGGAGGCTGATCCGAACTCGTTTGTCAATCGGTGGACACGGGCCACCTCGGCTCTGTGGATAGGACATCCTAAGGCTCCTGTCTACTTGCATGATCTGGATGTCTATCTGGACGCATCGCCCGCTAGGCCGTCACTCGGCTATTTCCAGGATGCACGCAATATCCTCACGTGTCCCGCGCTCTGTGAGCGCCTGGGGGACTTGGCTTGGATTTTGGCCCGTAGGGCCGTGCAGGAGCAGCCCAGTTATGCGAGGGAGCTTGCTCCCATGTTCGAACACGCAGGGCAGCGCGAGCATGCAACCCAACTGCTGCACATGGCCCAACCGGCCAGGCGGAAGGGCAGTTGAATGGATTGGACGCCTACACCGTGGACGTCTGTGGCGCAGACATCGAAGGCACAATTGACGACTTCCACTTTGCCGGCAAGAAACTTCAGCCGGGGATGGTTTGATCACTGCCTGAATCGAGAGTCTCGAAGGTATTCACAGACCAGCCAAGGCCGGCGTCATGATGCGGACAAACCTCGACCCGGGTGCGCGGTTCGCCATGGTCTACGTCTGGAGCGGCGTCAGCTTTCAGGCCCGTCCGAGCTTCTATGCCTTCAGCGATGACTATGTGGCGACGCCGGAGCAGAACGCACTGCGTGCCCCGGTCTGGCTCAAGCTTGAGCGCAAAGGCGATCAGTTCAGCGCGTTCTACTCCACCGACGGAGTGACCTGGACCACGATGGTCGGGAGCCCGCAGACGATTTCCATGCCGCACAGCGTCTACATCGGCTTGGCCATTACCTCGCACGACAATAAAAAACCGCGCCGCCCGCGTCTCCCACGTCACCACCACCGGCAATGTCAGCTCCCCCGGCCCCTTCACAGAATCCCAGGACATCCGCCTCCAACTGCCGCCGATTTCCGCACCGGCCGGCAAGGACCCCAATGGGGCGTGAGCAGGCTTTGATCGCCGGGAGAGCAAGACCGACAGGAGCGGCGGCAACGGAAAGAACGCCCTACGGCTACGTGTGATTCGCCCTGCGCCCGCGTAATAATCCCTCATCAATTGCGCCACCCCCTACGCGCCGGGCGGGTTTTGGGGTAGGATAGAGTGCTGGCAGGTTGCCGCATGAGATAACCGCAATCATACGTCGCTTTGGATAAGGAGAATATGTCATGGCACAAGCAGATATCGGCTTGATTGGGCTCGCCGTCATGGGCGAGAACCTGATCCTGAATATGGAAAGTAAGGGTTTCACCGTCGCCTGCTTCAACCGGACCGTCTCGAAGGTGGACGACTTCGTCAATGGCCGGGCCCAGGGTAAGAACATCATCGGCTGTCACTCCATTGAGGAGCTGGTGGCCGTGCTCAAGAAGCCCCGCAAGATCATGATGATGGTCAAGGCGGGGCCGCCCGTGGACGAGCTGATCGAGCAACTGCTGCCGCACTTGGAGGACGGCGACATTCTCATCGATGGCGGCAACAGTCACTATCCCGACACGATCCGCCGGTGCGCCTACGTCGAGAGCAAGGGCAAGCTCTATATCGGCACCGGCGTCTCCGGCGGCGAGGAAGGCGCCTTGCACGGCCCGTCCATCATGCCCGGCGGCTCGCCGGCGGCCTGGGAGCATGTCAAGCCGATCTTCCAGAAGATCGCCGCCCGGCGCCCGGATGACGCGCCCTGCTGCGAGTGGATGGGCGAGAACGGGGCCGGCCACTTCGTCAAAATGGTCCACAACGGCATCGAGTACGGCGACATGCAGATGATCTGCGAGACCTACGAGATCATGAAGGAAGGGTCTCGGCATGAGCAACGAGGAGATGCACGAGGTCTTCGCCGGGTGGAATAAGGAGGAGCTCGACTCCTACCTGATCGAAATCACCGCCGACATCCTCCAGGTCAAGGACGAGCAGGGCGACTACGTGATCGACCTGATCCTCGACACCGCGGGCCAGAAAGGCACCGGCAAATGGACGGTCGTGGAGGCCCTCGACCAGGGCCAGCCGCTGACGCTGATCGCGGAAGCCGTGTTCGCCCGCTGCCTGTCGGCCCTGAAGGAGGAGCGCGTGGACGCGTCGAAGCTCCTGCCGGGCCCCAAAGCCATGTTCCGGGGCAAGCGGCAGAATCTGCTGACGGACCTGCGTCACGCCCTGTACGCTTCGAAGATCGCCAGCTACGCCCAGGGCTTCATGCTGATGCAGGCGGCGGCCAAGGAGCACAACTGGAACCTCAAGTATGGCGATATCGCCTCCATCTGGCGCGGCGGCTGCATCATTCGCTCGGCCTTCCTCGGCAAGATCAAAGAGGCGTTCGAACCGCCGGTCCGATCTGCCGAACCTGCTGCTCGACCCGTTCTTCAAGACGGCCGTGACGAAGGCCCACGGCTCCTGGCGGCGCGTGGTCATGACGGCGGCCAAGCTGGGCCTCCCGGTGCCGACGATCGGCTCGGCCCTGTCCTTCTACGACGGCTATCGTCACGAGCGGCTGCCGGCCAACCTGCTCCAGGCCATGCGTGACTACTTCGGCGCCCATACCTACGAGCGGGTGGACCAGCCCCGCGGCCAATTCTTCCACACGAACTGGACCGGCCACGGCGGCACCACCTCCGCCTCGACGTATACGGTTTGAGCAAAAGGATAAAGACAATCGTGGACCATTTGTAGGGTGGGTTCTTAACCCACGCGTTTGCGCGATGGCAGCGTACCGTCACGCGTGGGTTAAGAACCCACCCTACATGATCCTGCCACGGCATACTTCTGCGGAAGACATGAGGCCCATGTACGACAGCCTGCGAATGCAAGCTGTGCAAACACCGATCATTCCGGTCGTCGGCGAGTTGATCCGCGCCAATCCGGGTACGATCTCGCTGGGCCAGGGCGTCGCGTATTACGGCCCGCCGCCGGAGGCGGGCCAGTACCTCCAGCAGTTCTTCGCCGACCCGCAGAATCACAAATACAAGCTCGTCCAGGGCATCCCCGAGCTGCTGGAAGCCATCGAGAAGAAGCTGGCCGCAGAAAACGGCATCCGCGCTTGGCCCGGACCAGCGCCTCGTCGTGACCGCCGGGGCCAATATGGGCTTCGTCAACGCGATCCTCGCCATCACCGATCCCGGCGATGAGATCATCCTGAACCTGCCCTACTACTTCAACCACGAGATGGCGATCGCGATGGCCGATTGCAAGGCCGTCTGCGTGCCCACGGACGAGAACTATCAGCTCCAGCCCGACGTCATCGCCAGCGCCATCACCGGCCGGACGCGGGCCGTCGTCACGATCTCGCCCAACAATCCCACCGGGGCCGTCTACCCGCAGGATGCGCTGCGGCAAGTCAACGATATCTGCCGCCGCCACGGCATCTATCACATCTCCGACGAGGCCTACGAATACTTCACCTACGATGGGGCCAAGCATTTCTCGCCCGGCTCCCTCGCGGGCAGCTCACAGCACACGATCTCGCTGTTCTCCCTCTCGAAGGCGTACGGCTTCGCGAGTTGGCGGATCGGCTGGATGGTGATTCCGGAGCGGCTCTTCATGCCGATTCGCAAGATTCAGGATACGATCTTGATTTGCGCCGCCCGTGATCTCGCAATGGGCGGCGGTCGGGGCCATGCACACCGGCCGAGCCTACTGCGAGGACAAGCTCCGCGAGACCCGCGAAATCCGCCGGCTCGCGCTCGCAGAACTGCGCGAGATCGGCGACCTCGTCACGATTCCGCGTGCCGACGGGGCCTTCTACCTGCTGGCCCGCATCCATACCCGTATGGACCCGATGCAGCTCACCCAGCGATTGATCGAGGAGCACAAGGTCGCCGTCATTCCGGGCACGACCTTTGGCATCCAGGACCAGTGCCTCCTCCGCATCGCTTACGGCGCCCTGCGCCAAGACACCGCCGCCGAAGGCATCGGCCGCCTGGTGCGCGGCCTGCGCCAGATTCTGGCCGCCTGACTCGCGAGTGAACTGAACCTCCTCGGGACTCGTACTACGCAGGGACGGCCAGGGTTACGCCCGGCCGTCTGCGTGCCTGCCCTTGCGCAGGAAAAATGACGCCGGTTCTGGGAGGATTGATATGGATGCGCGCCGATACGGGAGACCGGTCATCGCCACGATGGTGCTCACCGCGTCTCCAAGCTGGGCCCTCGACCCGCCGCCGATCACCGACCTTTCCCAGTTCTTCGTGTACAATTCCCATGGGATTCCCCCGATCAACGAGCCCTGGCATCTGACGGTAGACGGGGCCGTCACAACGCCGCTGTCACTGGACGCCCAAACGATTCGCCAGTACCGCGCCACCACGGAGATGGCCACTCTGGAATGCGCCATTCCCGCCGGCGCGGGACTACTGGTGGGCAACGCGGTCTGGAAGGGCGTCCCGCTGCACACTCTGATCGAGGCCGCCGGCCCCTCGCCCGACGCCCGTTCCGTACGATTCTACGCCGCGGACGGATACATTCTGGGCCCCTGCGATCTTGGGAATATCCTGGCGAGTCACGAGATCCTCCTCGCCTATGAGATGAACGGCCAGACCTTGCCCTTAAGTCAGGGCTATCCGCTGCGGCTGGTGGTCCCCGGGGCGGGCGGCTTCAACTGGGTCCAGTGGGTCCAACGGATCGAGATTGCGACGGCGGCACCGACGTTCCAGTTCTCCTACTTGCCGCAGCACGCGCGCATCCTGAGCCCCCGCCCGGATGCCGTCGTCGCCCAGGGGACCTGCCTCATCCACGGCATGGCCTTTTCCGGGAACGGGCGGGAGATCACGAGGGTCGAGGTCAGCACCGACAATGGCCTCACCTGGGGCGACGCCGTGCTCACCACGGAGTTTGTGCCGAACGTCTGGCAGCTCTGGGAGTTTGCCTGGCAGATCCCGAGCCTCGGCCCTTATTCCCTTCTCGCCCGAACGTATGACGACACGGGCGCGGCGCAGCCGGAGATGGGCAGCTATGGTTGGCGCGGGTTCCTTGATACCATCAACGTGGAAGCCGACCGCGACGGCGACGGCATTCCGGACTCCCAGGACAACTGTCCCGACGTCTTCAATCCTTCCCAAGAAGACTCGGATGGCGATGGCATTGGCGATGCCTGCGACGCCGGCTGTCCGGACCTGGACGGCCGTAATCCCGTATCGTTCCGTGACTTCGCCCTCTTCGCGTCCACCTGGGGCGTCCATGACGGCAGCACGCCGGCCGGCGACCTCAACGGGGACGGCGTCGTCGACGCCCTCGACCTCCAACTGTTCGCACAATATTGGTTGAGCGATTGCTCTCGGCCCTAAGACGATGTGGGAGATCCACCTCATGAAACGTTTACGGAAGATCGCTCTCTGGTGCTTACTGTTTACGTTCTGCGTATCCGCGTTCGGCTGCCACACGATTCATGGCGTGGGCGAGGATATCGAGCAAGCCGGCCGAGCCATCGAGGACGCGGCCCGGTGAGAAAGCCTCGGCCCAATCAGTTTTGACGAACAAGTTCGGTGATGCTTGGGCGCCATGCCGACGGCTGTGCGTAGGCATGTCCGGCTCGTGGAATATGGCATGTCTACGAGGCGCCAGTCTGGCACCCAGCGGTAAGTGACTTTGGATTACTGGTCTTGTTCGTCAAGACTCATTAGGCAGTGCCGCAAGAAGGTGAGAAGACAGTGAGAGCGTCTGACAGGATGAGCGTCGCTATGTCATTGCGAGGAGCGTAGCGACGAGGCAATCTCCGTCTCACGCGTGGGTTGGAGATTGCTTCGCTACGCTCGCAATGACATACGAGCCCCCTCTGCTATTCACTTCTCATTCTGTCAGAGGCTCTAAGGGAGTCCTTGCTCCCATTCTCATTTCTTGCCTTTCCTGCCCTCGTCCGGCGTGCCGAGGATTCTGAGGGAGTCCTCGATGACGGGCAGAGCCTTGGTTTGGACGTGGGGGCTGCTGGCCGTGCCGGTCACCTCCATGCGAACGACGGCGCCGCCGAGACCTTCCGTGAGGGACTGGAGCACGGAGGGCCCCGCCGCAGCGACGCGCGGGCCCCGGGCCGCCAGCGTCAGGTTGATCTCTTCCGTGGGCAGGTCCATCGTGCCGGAGCCGGTGAACGCGGCGTTCCTGCCGGACAGGTCCAGTTTCGAGATCAGCAGTTTGTCGGCCCGGATATAGGAATCGATCAGCATCCGCTCGAACGTATAATCCGTCGGCTCGCTCAGACGCAGCATCGACAGCACGTTGCCCAAGGGCGACACCTTCCCGACCTGCATGTCCGCCACGTCGATGCGACAGACTCCCCGCCGGGGCGAACTCCCGTCCCGCGGCCCGCCCTTGGACTCGTCGCCTTTGCGGTCTCCCACGCGGGCGCGGAGACTCAGCGAGGCATGCATGGTGCCGCTGGAAGTGGAGGTAGAAGAGCGAAGGACGGACGACAGCAGTTCGCTCTCTCCGACTCTTCGGCTCTGCCTCTCGTCGCCGGCTTGCCCGGCCGCGACGAATTGCTGCAAGTCCACATCGTTGAGCGCCACCCGGAGTTGGTACTCCAAGCCGGAGGACGGAGGACGGACGACGGACGACGGCGCTGTCCTCTGTCCCCTGTCCTCTGTCTTCTGTCTTCTGTCCTCCGGGACGCCGATCTCCAGGGTGCCCAGCATCTTCCCGCCGTAACAATCTCCAACGAAATCCTTCGCTGTCCATTTCTGCGTATTCGGATCGTAGAGTGCGGCAATGTTGGTATGGGTGACCGCCTTGCCCTTGACCACGAGCCGCTCGGCGGCCAGCCCGACATGGCCTCGGGTGAACCCGTGCTTCGTGCTGTACGAGCCGTCCGCTTCCAAGGCCCCGGCCAGCTCCATCGGCGTGCCGGAGACCTCCAGACCGCAGGTCCTGAGGGAGCCCCCAACCGCGTCCGAGGGCGGTTGGGAAGAGTCCCCAGGTGCGATATTTCGCACTTGGGGCCCCGAACCCAGTTGGCCTTGCCGCCGAACTCCACGAGGGTCTCGTCCGCGGCGGCGTGGGACACGTTCAACGTGGTCACGTCCAGATCGAACGGCCCTTGCGGGGACAACTCCCGGTACAGCCCCGACAGCGTCGGTGGCAAGGCCCGCCCCAGGTTTTCCGTGAAGAGCACCTCCGTCGCCTTGAGCGTGAAAGAGCCACTTTCCAGCTTGCCACCTGACACACTTGCGGAGCCGTCGAGCCGTATCGTCGATTTCGGATTGCGGATTGTGGATTGCGGATTACCATCGACGGTCCGCTGCGATCGAGAATCCAAAATCCAAAATCCGACAACTCCGCCGAAGGCGGACGCCGGTTGCCCCGTGTCGTTCGGGAAATCCGCAATCGAACCATCCCCCGGCCTGGCGGTGATGTTCTTGAAGACGATGCTGTCTTTCGCGAACGTGACGGTTCCCCGAATATCCTGCAGGGGATAAGCGAAACGCTCGTGATTGACCTTGTCCCCCTGGCACTCCACGACGACCGCATAGTCGGGCGGCTCGTTGCTATCCGTCTTCTTCAGATCCGCGACGAGGTTCACGTCTCCTTCGGCACGGAGAGCGGCGGCCTGCGCCGCCAGGGACGGCGGCAGCAACGTACTCGTCGCTTCCTGCAAGGGCACCTGCCGGGCCGTGATCTTCATGTGGCACTGCTTGAGTTTATCGCCTTGGCCGAACAGGACACCGCCGGTGATGGCCACGGGGCTGTGGCCGTACCGGCCGTTGAGCTTACGGAGGTTCATCGAATCCGGCGTGATCGTCGCCTCCGCCGTGATATCCGAGATCACCAGCGGTCCGTTGCCCCATCTGCCCCGATCCCGGCCTTCGAGGCACCGGCATCGGCGCCGAAGCCGCCGGTTGCCAGGGGGGGATCAGTTTCAGAGAGCCTTTCTTGCAGGAGACTTCCGCCAGGAAACTGACGCGCGGCGACAGGTTCCGACCGGCAGGCCGGACGCTTGTTGGGTCTCTCCGGCACGGAGGCGACACGGGCTGGAGGAGTCCCGCCGCGGATTCCTCCGGCAGGACCGGTGTCCGAGGCTCGAGGTTTCGACGCCGGAGTAAGACCCGCCGAGAGGGTCCCCGGCCGGGCTGGGGCGACTTCGTTGGCGTCGTCCGTAGCGAACACCCGCGCCCGGATGTCCGCCAGGCCGTTGGCGTCAAATTGGCTGAACAGGTCCCGATGCCGTGCCGGCAGAGCGTTGCGGAGCGTGGCATCCAGCGGGATGTCCTTGGCCTCGATGAAAACGTAGTATTGGGGTTTGCCGGCGGAACGCTCCGTCACCTTGCCGTTGACGCGGATTTGCCGCCCGCCCGCCTGGGAGACGACATTCGAAATCGCGACACTCCCGCCATCGAAGAACAGGTTTCCGGTCAATCCCGCCAGCGGGTACGGGAAGCCCTGGAAGGCGGCCGTCACGTCGTTGAGGTCCACGGACAGAGAAGAAGCGCTGGTTCGTCGGGGAGGTCCGCGCCATGCGCTGATCCACCGAAACCTTGCCGGTCGGCTTGAAGGTGTCCCAGAGGCGTTTCTGCTCCGGGCTGAGGGCGGCGTAGAGGGCCTGGTCCAGGACCATGTTGCGGCTGGTGATTTGATACCGGTACTGACAATCGGCGCCGAACCCCTTGGTCGAGCCGTCGATGCACACCTCCACGGGTCCGTGCCGGCCGAGGAGCCGATTGGCCCGCAGCGTGGATTCGGTGAATTCCAGCTCGCCGGTCAGATGATCGAGCCGGTACGGAAACTCACTGTCGCAGATGGAAATGTCCTTGCACACGAGCTTGCCGTCGATCTGGCTGTCCTGCAGTCTCCTGGTGTTGCCGCTCGCCTTGAGCGTGATCGATCCCACGGTGCCGGTCGGCTGGTACTCGGCAAAGAATTTCTGCAGGCCCTGCAACGGCCCCGACCCCGTCACGGCGGCCGGCGCGATGAACCGCAGCATGTCCATCTCCGGCGCGTGCTTGCCGTGCACGTCCTTCAGGCTCAGGTTCAGGGTGTAGTTCCCCTCCTTCGTGTACTGCAGCACCCCGGCCAGGACGTCGATGGCCCACGCCCGTTCGAGCGAGGGGATGTCCGTGGACGACAGCCCGCCGGCCAGCGTCAGCTCCCCCGGCTCCACCGGGCCCAAGCATGGCTGCCAATGGCCGCTCAGGCGGCTTTCGCCGTAGCCGCCCGAGAGCTTGGAAGTCCGGACCTCGAAGCGATATCCCCGGTTGCCCTCGACGTTGGGCTCGAATTGCACCTCTACGGGAATCGACATGACGACTTCCTGCTTGACGCCGGAGATCTTGCAGTACCGCAGCTTGCCCCGCACCAGGCGGATGACGGGCATCGCGCCGCCTTCGTTGTGGGGGGCATTGAAGCGCAGGGACCCGATGTTCCACCGCCCGGTATTGAGGTCCAGTTGCACGTCCAGCAGGAAATCTTCAATGCCGATGGCCGTCACGCGCGGGGATAGAGACAGCAGGCTGCGCCGGCTGAACTCCGCGTACACGTGGTCGGCCCGCAGGATCGTGTCGTCGTATCGTAGAGACGCAAGATTGTTGCCTGCTTCGGGCCGGATCACCAGGCCGGTGACCGTGACCGACCCGTCGCGATGCGGGTAGAACGCCCCGGTTTCGACTTGCCCGTTGATCAAACGGCCGATTTCGGCCGCCGCAATCCGCGGCAGGGCCCGGTACAGCCAGATCCCCGCGCCGGCCACCACCACCCACGATGACCGCCACCACGATCAGCAGGCGAACGAGGATCCGACGCCACCACCCCCTTGGATTTATGATTTTCGCAATTGCATGATTTATGATTCTTGCTCGCCCCTTTCTCGCCAGCTCCGCCGCACGGCGTTAAATCATCAATCATAAATCATAAATCCTATCGATCCAGGGCCTTGTCGGCAATATCCTGGCGGTAGTAGGCGCCGTCGAAGTGAATCCGACCGACCGCCTCGTAGGCACGGGCCTGGGCCGCCGCGATGTTCGTTCCCAGGGCCGTGACGCCCAGCACGCGGCCGCCGCTGGTGACGACGTCGCCGTTGGACCGCTTGGTGCCGGCGTGAAAGACGACCACATCGGATAATTCTTCGGCTTCTTTCAGGCCGGTGATTACTTTGCCCTTTTCATAATCGTCGGGGTACCCGCCGGACGCCATCACGACGCAGACCGCCGGCCGCGGGTCCCACTTGAGGAAGGCCTCCTCCAGCCGGCCCTCGCAGACCGCCAGGAAGACCTCCAGCAGATCGCTTTTGAGCCGCATCAGGATCGGCTGCGTCTCCGGATCGCCGAAGCGGACGTTGAATTCGAGCACGCGCGGCCCGCCGCTGGTCATCATCAGGCCCGCATACAGAACGCCCTTGAAGGGCGTGCCGTTGCGGTTCATCGCATCGACCGTGGGCACGAAGATCTCGCGGGTGATCCGGACCATCATGTCGTCGGTGATGATCGGGGCCGGGCAGTAGGCGCCCATGCCGCCCGTGTTGGGACCGGTGTCGCCGTCGCCGATCGGCTTGTGGTCCTGGGCGGACTCCATCACGTAAATGCTGTGCCCATCGACAAACGCCAGGATCGAGGCCTCCTCGCCCAACAGCTTATCCTCGACGACGACCCGGGCGCCGGCGGCCCCGAAGATCCGATCGACCATGACCCTCTCGGCGGCCAGAATCCCCTCGGCCGGATCGTCGCAGACGATCACGCCCTTGCCCTTGGCCAATCCCGCCGCCTTGATGACCACCGGCTCATCCCGGCTGGCGATGTACGCCTTGGCATCGACATACCGGTCGAAGACCCGCCCTTCGGCGGTCGAGATCGCCCCGGACCGCATCAACTGCTTGGAGAAGGCCTTGTCCGCTTCGAGCTGGGCGGCCGCGGCGTTGGGCCCGAACGCCTTGATCCCGGCGGCCTCCATCGCATCGACGGCCCCGTTGGCCAGCGGCTCCTCCGGCCCCACGACCGCCAGACCGACCCTTTTCTCCTTGGCGAAGTTCACCAGGGCGGGAATGTCGTTGTCTTTGATCTCGACATTCTCGCCGCACTGGGCGGTGCCGGCGTTGCCGGGCGCGATATAGAGCTTGCCCAACTCCTTGGATTGCCGCAGTTTCCACGCGATCGCGTGTTCACGCCCCCCGCTACCGATCAGCAGTACATCCATCGTCCAAGCCCTCTGGGATCTATGATTTTTGATTTAAGATTCGGCTTCGCCGCCCGAATGGCAAATATCAAGTGCGTAGTGCTCCGGCTACGCCAATTTCGTGGATACCGGGCGGCAGCGGCAAGGCCGGAGGCTTCGAGGAGGTCTTGCCGATGGTTCGTTGGCACACCTACGCCCCATCGGCAAGCTTCGAAGACTCCGCTTGCCGCTGCCACCCACCGCTTTAGCGTAGCCGCAGTAGTAGGGTGTGCCGTGCACACCACAACTCCAACTCGGATGGCAAGTCCTGAATCGCCGCGATCCTACCAGAACGGCTGGGTTCCCTCAAGGCGATCTTTGCCGGATTGACGGGCGATCGAGACCCCGGCGAAACCACGCTGGCCCAAGAGAATGTGGTCAATCTACTACCGCATTTCGCAAGTCCTGCGACCATGCGGTGGGAGATTGCTTCGTCGCGGAAGCTCCTCGCAATGACATGACCAAGCGTTGTATGTCATTGCGAGCGAGGCTGGCCGAGCGCGGCAATCTATAGTCTCACGACTTATGAAAGGCAGTACTACGGAGTCTCTTTGGGCGTGGGCGACGGGTTCCCGGGATTCTCCGTCTGCGCAGGGCGCGTTGCTTCGACCGGCAACAATTCCTTCAGAACGATCGGCACCTCCATCGTCTGAGTGTCTCTGATAACCATCAGCCTCACTTTCGTCCCGGCGGGCTCGGCGAAAATAGGATCGTCTCCCAGCAAGCCGTTGGGGTCCGTTCTCCAACCGGTGACGTCCCGTCCGTCCAGGCGCAAGAGTCTGTCGCCATCGTGGAGTCCCGCCTCCTCGGCAGGACTGCCCTTCAGCACGGTGGCCAGCAGGTCGGCCGAGTGGTCGTCCACCGGCAGAAAGGCCACGCCGGCCCGATTGTAATCGTACTTCTTCGAGTAGTCCTGCCTGACACGGACGTAGACGCGGCTCTGTTTGCCGTCCACTACGACTTCCAGTCTCGTCAAGCCGTACAGACCTATCCGGGCCAGGAAAGCGGGCATTTGCTGAAAGAGTGGCGGCGCCTCGGCCACCGGGACATCATGCAGCTCGAGACCACCTACCTTCAGGACCGGCAGCCAGCAGAGAGTCAGAATGTGGCAGCCGACGCTGGGACTGTAGAACCCTTCGATGGCCGTGGGCAGCCCCGGATGCCGGGAAAGGATCTCCTTCCATAGAGTCGAGTTGACCAGAACACCCCCGGTATCGCCGGTGTCGATATAGACCGCCTGCGGAGGCTCAGAGGACCCGGACACTTGCAGCGCCAGCACAGACAATTCGGGCGGAGAGTATACCTCAAACCTCTGCCATTGCGCCACCGCTGCCGGAAGCTCGGGCACAGTTTCCACAATCTTCCGTCCCCAATCAATGTGCCAAACGTTGTCCGAGATCGTGCGCCATCCAAGAACACCATCGAAGGCGGACGTCCGGAGTCCTGGGGGCGTCTCAAAAATTGCCAGTCGCACCGGGCCCTCATGATTTCCCAATCTCAGCCGGCACAGCTCGGAGGGATACGCCACCACTTGTCCCGGCTTCAATGGCCTGGGATCGAGGGGCCCCATGGGCCTTTGGTAGCCCAGGCCGATCCGATCCGCGGCGTAGGAGAAGACCATCAACATCTCGGCCCCCGTGTCGATGGCCAGGCGGATGGGATGATCGTTGACCTGCGCCTCCAGCACGGGCCGCTTCTTCTCGTTCGACCCGGCGTTTTTGTCAGACTTCCGCGTTTCTCCCAGCTTCTCCAGCATCATGCGTATGTTGCGGCAGCCGGAGCATATCTTCTCGTTGGCGGAGGATGCAGCCTCGAGCTCCGCCAAAGTAGCTTTGGCCGCCGGAGATCCTGGGCGGAAAACTGCGCTACGAAGACCCAAAAGAGCCCGCAGGCACGCGGTAGGATCTCCTTCGCCCAACGGACCGCCTCATCGTATCGGCCCGAAATCTGAGACGCCTCGTAGAGAGCCCAGACCACCATCTGTGGATATGGTTGCGACGGGTCCTTTTGGTCCTTGAACTCCGCGGCCAGGAACGCGAAGCGGTCGGCTGCCGAGGGCTCGATCCCTCTCAGCTCTCCCTTAAAGAGATGGAGCAGAAGCCCATGCAGCATCAAACCCTTGCGGTCTGCGTCGGATTCCTTGAGCGTGGTGAAAGTAGCCTTGAAGAGGTCCGCCCAAACCGCGCCATCCTTCTTGCTCTCGATCCTGGCCCGGGCCAGGAGGCAGCAGGTGGGGATGAACTCATAGCCTCTCTCCCGCCGGAGGGCCTGCCACTCCACCACGGCCTTGACAAACTCCGGACTGCCTTTTGACAAATCAATCCAGGCATAGGCCGTCTCCGTTCCAAGATGCTTGTGCTGGAAATACGCGATCATGTTGGCGGAGGTCATCGCGTCCTTCTGATCCGGCTGGACACCCCTTGCGATCAGGAACGACGCCACCTCCGCCTCGTCAATCTGATCGATCAGAGCCATGACGGTCCTCTGCACCTCGTAGTTTCTCACCTGAGTCTCGTAAGAGGCCGGAACGCCTGAGAGGAAGGGCAAGCCGTTTTGCTCCTGGATCTTGATCACAGCGTCGACCAGATCGTGAAAGGACGCCGGGAGCAAATCGAGACCTGGGATCGGGACGTCCCGACCGAATGACGCCGGACAGATCAGAAGAAACACCAGCACGGTGATGCCGCGACTTGCTCTCATTATGTTCTTCCTTCCGCTCTCATCAGCTTGTCGTACACTGCCGGGCAATTGATGATGCATCTGCCGCAGAGACAGTGGGTCCGGACACATCCGCTGCGAGGAATCTACCGCCCCAGGCGAAGATTCTCAAGAGAAAAGCTGATCCCGAGGCCGGAGGGCCTACTCCGCCGGTACCTCCAAGCGCTAAACGCAGGCCGAGAGCGATACCGACCCAAGGCACGCCCGCGGGCCGCGTTGACAAGGGGCCGGGCCATCGTTAGGTTGTTTAGTATGGTTCGTTTTCCCTTGGTTGTGGGTTTGATCCTTGGTGTGGTCCTCGGCGGGTCGGGCTGCAAGACCCCGTCCCCGCCGCCGGACCCGACCGTGGAGGGCGTGAAGATCCCCGATCTCGCCCCGCCGCCCCGCGACCGGCCCCCGCCGCCCCAGTTTCTGGTGACTGTCGCCCTCGACGTCCATGTCCTGGAGCTTCCGGCCGATAATGTCGATAAGCTCCAGGCTGTCTGGCAGATTCTGTCGGCGGCCCCCATCCGGCTGAGCAGCTACAACGCCTTCTCGGAGAACTCGTTCCGGCTCCTCTACGGCAAGGTCGTCCTGTGGGAGAGAATCCGGCGACTGCTGACGGACGCCGATGCGCAGGCGGTCACCACGGTATCTTTGACCGTGCCCGACAACGACAAGACCGACCTGCCGATCGCCGAGATTCCGGTCGCCCGACCGATCACCTTCGTCGCCAACAACTTGTCGAAGGAGACGGCCGATGTCGGGCCCGGCATCCTCGCCCTGCGCCTATGGGCCCAGCGGAGTCCCTGGGCCCCCAACGTCCGCAAGATCATCGGCTGTCCGACGTACATCGTCCCGACCGGCACGCCGATCCCGGAGTTGCAGGCCCAAGTCGCAAAAGCAGGACTTCCCCTTCGAGTCGGCCGCGTTTGCCTGCGAGATGCGGCCGGGCGATCTGCTCGTCCTCGGCCCGGAGAAGTACACCAGCGAGCGCGACCACCCTCGGGGGCCTGTTCTTCAACAAGCCGGACGAGACCCTGTTCTTCAATGCGGATAAGCCCAAGCCGCCGGAGCGAAAACCCGCCGTTCGCGTCTACGTCCTGGTGTGCACGCAAGTCAGCGGCTGAGGAGCGTATGCCATCCGCAAAAGTCGCTCTCGTTCGCTGTGAAGACTACGAGGACCCGCAGCCTGTGGCCGATGCCGTCCAACGCCAATTCGAGCTGCTGGGCGGCTTGGGGACGTTCATCAAGCCGGGCGACACGGTCCTGCTCAAGCCCAACTTCATCGCCCCGCGCTCGCATCGACATAGCGCCGCCCAGACGCATCCGGCGGTCATCCTCGCCGTCGCCCGGCTGCTCAAGGACTACGGCGCCAAGCCATTTGTGGCGGATTCTCCCGCGTGGAGCAATATAGCCACCTGTGCCCGCGTGCTGGGACTGACGGAGCCGCTCCGCCGGCTCGGCGTTCCGACTGCGGCAACTGAACGCCCCGAGGAAATGCCGCCTCGGTCCCGGCGAGCCGAGGATCGGACTCAGCTCTCTGGCGCTCGACGCCGACGCGATCGTCAATCTGCCGAAGTTCAAGACCCATCAGCAAATGGTCGCCACGTTCGCCGTCAAGAACATGTTCGGCTGCGTCAGCGGCAAGCACAAGCCCCTCTGGCATTTTCGCAAAGGCAACACGCCCGGCGAGTTCGCCGGGCTGCTCCTCGGCGTCTATCAATATCTCCGGCCCGCCCTGACGATCATCGATGGGATCGTCGCCATGCACGGCCAGGGACCGATCCGCGGCCCGAGCAAGCCGCTCGGCTGGCTCATCGGCGGCATCGACCCGATTGCGTGTGAGACGGTCTGCTGCCGGCTGGTGGGGCTCGCGCCCGAGCAGTTGCCCATCGTTCAGGCGGCGCGGGAGATCGACTGGGGCTGCTCGGACCTGGGCCGGATCGAGATCGTGGGCAGCCCCCTGCCGGCAACGCCTTGCCCGGATTTCGAATGGGCGAAGCAGATCCCGGTGAAGTTCTCGCTCGGCCGGGTCTGCCGCAGCATCACCCGGCAGATTGCCTTGCTCGCAAGTCACGTGAGAACATCCAAGGCCGCAAAGACTACTAAACAGGCAGGAATATCGAACGGCCGGGCACACAGTAAGTCATTGAATTAAACGATTGTGCGATGACTCCACGGTATAGAAGACACGAGGTATGCATGAGCGGAGGCAATTACTTGCCCAGGAGTAGCACGGGCATTTGCCGTGATCCTTCACCCATGGGCGGGACGTCCATGCTACTAGGTTCTGGCTGACGCCGGATTGCTGATGAGCACCGTCTTTCTGATGGTCGCCACGCTCCGCGTGCCACCAAGCGCCCAACCCGCTTCTCTTCGGCTCAATGAACACGACGCGGACGACCGCCAACCTGGAGGCCGACCGGTGGGCCGAGCCGATGCAGGCGCAGGGCTTGCCAAATCTGTACAAGGTCTCGGACGACTTGTACCGCGGCGCCCGGCCCACGGCCGAAGGATTCGGGGAGTTGAAGAAGCTGGGAATCAAGACCGTGGTCAACCTGGAGGAATCCAACGGCGACCAGGCCAAGCTGGCGGAATTGGGTCTGGCCTACGAGCACATACCTATGACGGCCCTTTCCGTGAAGGACGATGAAGTCGTGCACTTCCTGCGGATTGCTGGCACGACAGGCCACGCCCCGGTCTTTGTGCACTGCAAGCGCGGGGCCGACCGCACGGGCCTGATGTGCGCGCATCTACCGCGTCGCCTATCAGGGCTGGACCAAGGACGAGGCCATCGCCGAGATGACCCAGGGCGGCTTTCGCTTCAACCAGGGCTTCCAGAACGTCGTCAACTACATCCGCGACGTGAACATCGACCAGCTCAAGCAACGTGCCGCCCCGGCTCCGGCATTGGCCGAGAGTCATTGACGGCCCGCGCCCTTCTTCTTGAGATACGCACGGATGGCGACAACGGTGTAATGCTCGACAGGCAGGGCGAGGGCCTCGTCGAGCGTGACCCAGACGTACTCCTCGGCCTCGTCGTTGAGCTTCACGTCCGTGCCGTCCGTCCGGCAGGCATAATCGAAGAAGATGAAATGGCTCCGCTGTCCAGAAGCGTTCGTCGTAGATGAACTCCTGGAAGCAGAGGAACTCGATGTCATAGATGTCCAGATTCGTCTCTTCCTTCACCTCCCGCCGCAGCGCGTCCTCCATCCGCTCGCCCAGCTCGATGTGCCCGCCCGGCACGACCCACCGACCCCGCCACTTGTGGGATTTCATCAGAAAGAGCTTGCCCTCAGGGTTGAAAATCAACGCCCCGACGGTCGGTTCCGGATATTGCTGCTCAGCCATTTTCTCTTCCTGCCGTGATGATAAGCAGCGTCCCATCGACAGCACGCCGCTGGTAGTATAGCATAGAGGATCGGGTCACGGCGTCAAGCCTGCTTCAGGCGAGGGCGCGTGCCTCCGGGAGAATGTCATGGGTCGAAAGAAAAGGTCGGCACTGATTGTCGTAGCCTGGATGAGTTTCGGAGGAGGTCTCCTGCTCCGCAGCGCCGGCTGTGCGGCACACGACCCGGCGTCAATCGTCCCGCTCTCCGCCCTTTATGCAGATTGTCGGACCGCAACCACCTCGACCACTGTAGACGGATTCAATGCCGACCTCTTCTGGAACGATTCATCGGCCCCACAGAAGGCCGTCATTCTTCTGGGGGGATCGGAAGGCGGTAAAGGCTGGAGTCAGGACCGACCCCGGGTGCAGCAGCTCGTAGACGAGGGCTATTTCGTGATCTCTCTGGCCTATTTTGCCGCGGACGGGCTCCCGTCTCATCTGCGCCGTATTCCCCTGGAGTACTTTGCCGGTGTCTTCGACTGGCTGGCGGCGCGGAAGGGAATCGTCCCCAACAATTGTGCGATCATCGGTGCCTCACGCGGAGCGGAGTTGGCCCTGCTGCTGGCCGGCAGATATCCTCAGATAACGTGCGTTGTCGCGCTAGCGCCGAGCGCCGTAGTCTTTCCGGGTCCGCCTACGAGTCTCTGGGACGCCCTGGCCGGCCAGCACTCGGCCTGGGCGTGCGACGGACAGGAAGTGCCGTTCGTTCCGATGCCCGTATTCGTTCACCACTCTGAAGGGTCTACTCACCGGCCAGCGGACAAGAATGTTCGAGAAGGCTCTTTGGAATGCTCCGGCCGTGCCTGCCGCAGCCCTTCCGGTGGAGAAGGCGCACGCGCCTCTGCTCCTGGTGTCTTTCACGCACGACCAGATCTGGCCCTCCACCGAGATGGCGGCGCAGATTATGGATCGCCTCGACGCCACAGGTTTCCCGTTCCCGCATCAGCACATCGCCTATGAGACGAGGCACTGCGATTGTGCCCCGGGCCCCTGCTGGTCCACCGTAACCAGTTTTCTCAGAGAGCACTTCAAGGATAGTCGCAGGCAGCTTGCCGTTCCGGCCGCGGATCAACGCGGCATCCGGTCGCGTTCATGGTCGAGGGAGGGATACATGATGCTGGTGCCCTCCACGGTTTCGCCGTTCTGAAAACCGACGATCAATCTCTCGACTTCCGCGAGGGCTACCCGTAGGGCCTCGTCACAATCAGCCAAGGGTTCCCCCACCGGCACCGTGTCTTGAGAAGAGCCCCGCCGGACCTCGTAGGCCGGCGGCTGCGGGAGCTTCCGCACCCACACCGACGGCAGATTTTGGGTGACGTAGGTGACATGGCGACGCCAGCGTCGGTCCCCCCACAGCCACCGGAGGCGGGTCCGGAACGGCACGGCCTTCTTCACCACGACGGATAAGCCGATCTCCACTTCTCCTTTCGAGTCGAGGGCGGTTCTCCACTGCGGGCTATCCACCGGCAATTGGGTGCGCAGCACCAACGCCAGATTGTCATCCTGTTTGGCCTTGAATTCGCCTCCGAGCCGCGTGTACGGAATACGCAACCGCCATTCATAGATCGGATCGTCCGCCGTCTCCTCCGGCCTGTCCCGCGTCAGGACAGACAAGAGAATGAGGCCCGCCAGGGCGCACGCCGCGAGGCCGATGGCCCGTCGGCGAACCGACTTGCGGTCCTCTCGATCTTCCGCCTTCTCCCGCTCGCCTTCAGTCATGGAAGTCCCCTGCTTCGATCTGTGTCTTCTACTTCATGCCCAGCCGCTGGTCGGTCTCCAGGAGGCAGATCGTCTCGACCACTCGCCTCCGCCGCGTCTCGTCCCGCTTGGCAATACCGACCCAATAGATGAACTGCTTGCGATAGCACGGGGCGAGTTTCTCGAAGTTCCGCCGGGCCTTGGCGTTCCGGGCCAGCGCCGCCGTCAGCTCGGGGGGAACAACGGTGATATCTTCTCTCTCGGCCGCCTTCTCCCACTGGCCATTGGCTTTGGCCTCGTTGACCTTGGCCAGGCCGGCCTCAGTCATTCGCCCGTCCTCGATAAGCTGGCTCACCCGCTTCTTGTTCAGTTCAGACCAGATGCTGTCTTTCTTTCGCGGCGAGAACCGGACCGTGTGCTTCTCGTCGTCGATCCGCTTGAGAATCCCGTCGATCCACCCGAAGCACAGCGCCTCTTCCAGTGCCTCAATGTAACTCAGGCCCGGTTTCCCTGTGTGTTTCTTGTAGAAGACCAGCCACATCTCCTGCGCCGTGGCGTGGTTCTTCGTCAGCCACGCCCGCCACTGGTGCCTGCTCCGCATATTTCGCGTCGTCCGAACGTCGGTCATAACACGACCCTGCGGGTCCTCGTCAACTCGGCCCTTCGGCCAGCTCCTTGAGACACTCGAGCGACGATCTGCCCTCTCGACGCCCGGCAAGAAACAGGATCTTCATCAAGGCCCGCACAAACCACGGCAAGGCAGAGTGCGAAAAACCCGCTTGGTGAACGATCTTGGTGCCGCCGCGGACGGAACGGAGCACAAAGGTCTCATCCACATTGCCCCGGTGCGGGGAAGATCTTCCCCCGAGAACCGTAAGGTCAGAACTCGGTCCGGCTCACAGGCAATCACCTCGCAATCGCGCCTGATGCTCGGGTCCGCGGCCCAATCGGACTGGTGGCCTTGAAATCGCAGCCCAGCGCGCATCGCAGGCCTCTTCCACTTGGCTATGCACGCAATGGGGATTCCACTGACTCATGCGAGTCCGGGTCACTCAGGATCATCCAAATCTGCGCGGCGGCACTGTCCACGTGAATCCGCTCACGCAAGATCATCTCGCCTCTCCCGGCACGCGGCTTATCGCGGGATCGACCGTGAAGTTGTCGAACGCCGTGGCGGCATCCGCCTTGGTCCACAGCCCGACGCCGCCCGCTGGCGGAATATAGTCGCCCGCGTTGACCATCAGTTTCAGATCCCCGTCGAGGAAGACTCGGATGCGGTCGCCCCGATGACTGATCTTAAGCAGGTGCCACCCGTCCGGGAGGGAAAGCTTGCCCGTGTAGCCGAGCATGACGCGCTTGCCATCTTTGACGTAATAGACGCTGACGTTCTGTTCGAGCGGATTGTAGCGGCTGATATAGTAATTGTTGCGATCCTGCACGCGCCAGATGGGACCGCCGCCCTGGTCGATCTTGCCGGACCGCGCTCGCAGGAAAACCGCGATTTCGCCCTCCCGGAACTCGACTTGATTCGTCCAGCACAGGTTGAAGACCCCCGACTCGCTGTGATTCGTCGCCGTCAATTCGAGCACTCCCGGCCCCAGAGGCGCCCCTTCGTCCCGGACCACCTGCCATTTCGCAGTGGCCTTGTCCTGCCCCGTCGCCTCGACCTTCCAGCCTTCGGGCAGCGTCCCCACGGCGACCTGATCGAAGTCCCAGCTTTGCACCGTTCCCGCCTGTCCGGCCAGCACGCTCGAAACGATCAACCACAGTACCATCTGCATACCTCGTCCCTTTCCGCCAATTCTGCCTCACAAGAACTTCTCGATGATGACCTCGTCCACGTAACGATCACCGATTTTCGCATGCCGCACCGAGGTCCCGACGATCCGAAAGCCGCATTTCATGTAGGCCATCAGGGCTCCGGGATTATCGCTGCGCACATAGGTGAATATCTTTTCATAGCCTTTCTGTCGCGCCGTATCGAAGGTGGCCTCAAATAACCTCCGGCCGATCCCGCGCCGACGGTATTCCAGATCGACGAACGTGGCAACCACTCCCACATGATCGCACGCATGGGTATATCCTGCAAAGGGCTCCATTGTCTGCAGACCGACGACCTGGTCCTCGCCCAGCATTTGGGCCACCAGAAAGACCGCTCGCGGCGGAAGCTCGGCGATGTACCGCCTCTCGGCCTCCGCCGTCATGGGCATATCCAAGATGGTGTACTTGCCCGATTGGATGATCGGGTTGATGACCCGGACGACCGCCTCGGCGTCGTCCAGCCGTACGTCTCGGACCAGTATATCCATCGTGCTTTTCCTCGAACAGTCGCCGGGTCCTTCGCCCATGATTGCGTGAATGGGCATTCAACGAACGCAACCAATCCCGTGTAGACGCCGGCACAGAACCGGGGCGAGTCTGTCGCGAACAGCAGCATGATAAAGGCCGCCAGGACGATCGCTCCAAGCACTGGCACAGGTGCACACCTCCCGCATCCCACTTCTCCCCGACCGAGATCACCTTCGCCATCGGGGCGAACGCGTTACGCCCTAACTGACTGGGCGGTGCAGGATTTGAACCTGCGACATCCTGCGTGTAAGGCAGGCGCTCTGGCCAACTGAGCTAACCGCCCGGTCAAACACGTCAGGATATCGCCGGTTCGTGCTTGCGTCAACCTCGCCCGGCCTGTATATTCACGACAGAACGCAACCAAGTGAGAGAAGATGCTCTCGTCACTATTTGTCGAGGGGTAGGTCATGGACGTGTCCGAAGCCATCCGCCGCCGGTATTCTTGCCGGCAATATCAAGATAAACCCTTGAAACAAAACGAGTTAGCCGCGGTTCTGGAGGCCGCCCGGCAGGCGCCTTCGGCCAAGAACCTCCAGGATTGGCGGTTGGTCGTCGTGACGGAAAAGCCCCTCAAGAAGAAGATGGCGGAGGCGGCCAACAATCAGACCTTCCTCGAAGAGGCCGGCGCGATCATCGTAGCCTGCACGGTCAGCGACCACGTGATGCGCTGCGGGCAGGCCGTGGGGCCGATCGACGTCGCTATCGCCTTGGAACATATCGCTTTGCAGGCAACGGAGTTAGGATTGGCCACCTGCTGGATCGGCTCATTCTACCCTGACAAGGTCAAGTCGCTTCTCGGCATCCCGGACAAGGTAACGATTGTCGAACTGATGGCCCTCGGCTATCCGGCCGACGGCTTCAAAGAGCACCGGCGCGAACCTCTGGATCGCATCGCCAACTTCGAAAAATGGCAATTCTGACGTGTGTGGCGCGATTTCAGGGAAACCAACGGAACAATGCTTGACTTGTGAGGATCGGCCGATAGAATAGTACTGTTTCATCCCGGGGACGTAGTGTAACGGGAGCACACGGCGGTCGCATCGCCGGAATGAGGGTTCGATTCCCTTCGTCTCCACTGGCGGTCTGGTGGGGATTCAACCTGCTCTCACGCACGATGCTCCGTCCGTCGAATCAGCAGTTCGTGGTGGGCGGCGGTCGCAGGACCGAAATGACGGTTGGACCATCTCCTTCATCCTCCTTTGACGACAAGAGAGAGGATGTGCGCAGGCTCCGGGCTGCGTGAGCCGCGTCGAGTGGAGACGGAGGCTCTGTGCCATCTACCGTCGGCCACGTCGGCGCAGTCCGAAGGCGTGTCGCTCGGCTGCTACGCATGTCAGATCAGTGACGAGACCCCAGTCGGAGGTTCAGTCAGTCTGCGGCTCAGTCCACGACCGACTTCGACTTCTTCTTCGATCGATTCCTCGACCTTCGCGTGCCGGCTCGTGCGCTCGTTCCTCTTGATCGCAGCACTGATTCTCTTGTGGGCCTCTTCGATCGACAGGAGCGCTTCCTGCAACTGGTCCTCGTCGCCAATGGACACGGTGCCCCACTTCTGACTGGAGTTGCGGTTCTCCGCCTGCTGCACGCCGGCCAGTGGCTCGCCGCCGGTAAAGAGGGCCAGGCGCAAGGCATTCTGCCGGGGCTGGACGCAAAGGAAGGTACGCTCCGGACTGTAGAACGTGATGGCCGTTTTATTTACTTTGTAGAAGCACGCCTCGTCCACCGACTTGATGTGCTCCGCCATCAACTGGAACAGGCCGCGGACGCGATCCTGCACACCATACCCGGCAAACCACTCATCCAGAGCCTCGCCATCTTCGCTGTCAACAACCATGTCGGGCCGGAGGATCGGATAGTTCTCCATCTCCCGGATGCGGTCCCGCAGCTCAATCACCTCCAGAGGGCAGGTGGGCCAATCATGCACCCAGCAAACGATCAGGTCGCAGGCTTCGGCATCCCGGCCGCTCTGCTTGAAATCGCTCGAACGCTGCTCGAATTCCACCCGGAGCCGCTCCCAGCCTTTGCCCGTAAACCGCCGGGCGATAGCGTCCGGGGCCTCCGGCCGCAACTCCTCAATGTACATGTTCAGGTCTTCCGCGACCTTGCCGAACAGATACAACACGCCGCTTTCGGTCTGCGGGGCGTACACCATCCCCCGGAAGTTGATCAATTCGCTGACAATGCTTCGCTCTACATTCGCCATTCCCGTTTTCCTTCCATGCAATGGAATCCTTTGGCCAACAACCACCTACGACCTCCCGGTCGCGTAAGGCTACGCCGCAAAATCATACCCCCGAATCCGCCTTATTGCAAGACGAATTTACGGCGAGATGGGACCAATCAGTAGCAGAAATGCAGATTTTATAGGCCTCAAACTGGGCACGGGCCGTTGGAGCCCAAACATACCGGCCTCTCCCCCACAGCGTCGGGCGCGGGCAAGGACCCTCCTCCCATGCCTCGATACGTCCAAAGACGTGTTTCAGCACCGCTGCCGGCGGTTCGACAAGCAGCTATAGCTTCGTCGATGACCTTCGCGAGACAGCGACGCCCCACCCGCCGCAAAGCCCCGCAGAAGCGAAGAACACGCGGCAAATCAAGTAGCCTCTTTTGAGGAAAAACCTTAAGGGCTGCGCTCACAGGACAGCGTAGAAAACAAGGAAGGGGGTCGGATCGAGCAACCGAGAGAAGAGTGGGAGCGCGGTTTGGCTCGGCTTTTCTGTCAGATGCGTGCCGGTCTTGGGGGCCATGCGAATGGTCGCATTGAGACGGAATCTCCGGTGTGGAGTTTCGCACCGGGGACCCGGAACCCTGCCGCTGCCCTGCCGATCAGGCAACTCAGGGTGAAAGGAGCAGCGGGAGGCCGGTGGCCGTGGTGGCTGGAAATTCGATCCGCCGGGATGGCGAGGCCCGCCCATCCGGGTGCACGGTGATTTGGCAATGGACGTGCAGACTCTCTCTTTGGGCCAGTTCGGGTCTCCCAGTCGCGGTGTGGCGCGATTGGGGACCCGGGCCGCGGTGCGCTGCGGCGCGCCGCAGGGGAAGACGGTGAGATTGTGGGTGGTCAAGTGGCGCGAGGTCGCCCTCGCAACTGTCGGCGGCCTCGACGCCACGATCAATAGATAGAGGTCCCCTTTCCGATAGGAGCATTGGGACGCATGGATGAGGACGGAGTCAACAAGGATGAACGCAAATTCACGGGAGAGATGCTTTCGCCCGGCGTAACCACCGGGCGTTTGACGTTTCTACAGGGGGATTTCACGCTTTTGGGGCCCGATCAGCGGCGGGCGAGTGGCATCGAACAGGAACTGGACCGCTTCGAGGAACACATTGATGGCTGGCGGAGGAGTTGGGCCAGATGATCTCCACCCTGGAGGCCGAGTCCGCGACGGCGCAGGCCCAGATCGTGCGCACGCATCTGTATCTCATTCAGGACCACAAGTTCCATCAGGACGTCTGCCGGGAAATCCGGGATCATGCCCTGTCCGCCGAGACCGCGATCGAGACGGTACTACGCCGGGTCATCACGGTGTTCGAGAAGTCGAACAACAGCATCATGGCCGAGCGGGCCAGCGATATCCGGGACATCATCGCCCGGCTCATCCGGCGGGTGCGCCGCCAGCATCATGAGGCGTTCGAGGCGCTTGGGCGAAGGCGACGCGGTCGTGCTGGCGGTGAAGGAGCTGCTGCCCTCGGTCGTGCTGGAAGCGCAGAAACAGCCGGGTCGTGGGGTTTGTGGTCGAGCGGGGCAGCGGCATGTCGCACGCCTCAATTCTGGCCAAGTCGCTCGGGTTTCCCGTTCTCCGGATCGACGATCTGGAGGTGTTGCAGACGGCCGGCGACGAGTGGATTCTCGTCGATGCCACCGATGGCAGCCTGATGGTGGCGCCGGCGCCGGAGGTGGTGATTCGGATCCGGGAGCGCCGGACGGAGTCGGTCCCGGTGGATCCGACCGGCCTGCCGGTGCGGCTGTGGATCAACGTCGCCGATCCGGCGCAGGTGACGCCGGAACTGGCCGACCGTGTCACAGGCGTCGGCTTGTACCGGACCGAGGTGCTGTTCATGGAGCAGACGGAGGATTTTCCCAGCGAGCAGCAGCAATACGACACCTATCGGCTGCTGTTCGAGCTGTGCCGGCCGGATCAGATCGTGACGGTCCGCACGGCAGATATCGGCGGCGACAAGATCCTGCCCTACTTCCCGCTCGGGCCGCAGGAGAATCCATTCCTGGGCGTGCGGGCCAATCGCGTCTACCGCGAGCACCCGGAGATCCTGATTACCCAGATGCGCGCCATTCTGCGGGCGGCGGTCAACAGCACGGGTCTGCGCCTGATGTACCCGATGATTGCCAGTCCGGAGGACCTCCTCTTCATCGAGAGACTGCTCGCCGAGGCGGTGCGGAGTTTGCAGGCGCGACGCCAGCCGTACCAGGACTGCTTCCAGCAGGGCATCATGATCGAGGTCCCGTCGGCCGCGTGGAACTGCAGCGAGTTGCTGGAGGCCGTAGACTTCGCCAGCGTCGGGACGAACGACCTGTTGCAGTACTTCTTCGCGGTCGGCCGGGATGAGGTCCGTGTCAGTCAGAGCCTGCGGGCACAGGACCCCGTGGCGCTGCGGATGCTCAAACGGCTGGTCGATGCCGCTGCCTTTGCCGGCAAGCCCTTGAGCATCTGCGGCGAAATCGCTTCGGACCCGCAGTTGCTGCCCCTGCTGATCGGGCTGGGCTTCAAGGATTTGAGCGTGGATATCCGGCTCCTGTCTCAGGTCGAGGAGTCGGCCGCCAGTTTGGACGTCGCCGCCTGCAAGCAACTGGCCCAGGATTGCCTCAAGGCCAAGACTTCGCGCGAAGTCAGAGCCCTGTTGAACGAAGCGGGCCTGACAAAGAAACGCGGCGATGGATTGCCCGGGGCGAACCCGACCGCAGGCCGGTGCGCAAAGCCGCACCTGCAGCCTCGGACGTGGGGTCCAAAGCTGCAGGTGCAGGCCGTCTTGCGTCGCCGGCCGGAGAGCCGGGATACTAACGTCGGGGCTGGTTCGGCTCATTCGGCTCCTGTGCCGGCGTGTATCCAAGAGGCGGCGTTCCAGGAGTCTTGGCCCGCGACTGGCTCGGCGGTTTGGAGGTAGGACTCGGGGTCGTGGCTGGCTGCCCTTCTGTCGTGGTCGTTGTTCCTTCCCACAGCGGCGTCCCCATCGAGTTGCGTAAGTGCAGTACGTGGCTGTCATACGTGACCTCGGTCGGCAGGAGCACCCGCCGGCCGGCGGTGGTGGCGGCGACCTCCGACCCGCTCAGATGGATCCGGTCGCCCCGCACTACATAAAAGTCCTGTGAGCTGATGTAGTTGCGTGGGCCCAGGTTCACGAGGAGGGTCCGACCATCCTCCGTTCGGATCCGCAGCCACAGCATGTCGGGACCGGCGGCGGTAGCCTTGAATTTGCCTTCACTGACGACGGTCCCATCAACCGCGGTGATGCTCGAGGCATTGAAGGTCCCGGTCAGATCGGCGGGCGTCGGCTCCGCCAGAGGCGTGGAGTGCGCCGGGGTCCTGGTGGTGGTCTTGGCGGCGGGCCCTTCAGCGGGTACATACCCAAGGGCGGTCTCACTCGGCGCCACGCCGAACGTCTGGTCCACCTGCCGCGCAAAGGTGGGATTCGCCAGGTCGGGCCACTGGTGCGGCTTGAAGGAGTTCGCACGCAACGTCGCGCGGGCCACATTGACGCGTGCTACCTGCTGCGGCCGGCTCCAGCGTGATGGCACTCTGCGGCACGGCGGCAAACCGCGCTCCGAATCCCACGATACCGCCGTAGGACACGATGGTATACGCGATCCGGCCGTTGTCCATGACGATCAGCAGGTCCTGCACTTTGCCCGCGGACTTGCCGTCCGAGGCTTTCACGGTGGACCCTCGGATGTGAGTGAAGCGGCGATCCTGAACATCAGCGCTGGCTCCCGCAACTCGACCGCCGCTGGTGCCCATGCTCACAGCCAGGCCGGCCTCCTCCGCACTGCTCGGCCAGTAGGCGGGGCGGAAACCAGGGCTCTGCTTGAATTGCTGCTCGGAAATCGGAGCCACGTACGTGTTGTTGACACTCTCGGTCAGCGAGGACCAAGGGACGGCGTGCATCGTGCTGCCGATGCCCAGGATACCGCCCGAAGACAAGGCGACGTAGGAGATGCCGTGGAGATCCGGCGTCAACACCAGATCATGGACCCGGCCCAGGGTCTTGCCCTCCGGGCTCTTGACCCGCGCGTGCATCACGTGGGACGCACGCTTGAGCACCGGCTCCCCGGCGGGCGTCAGGGCCGACGCCCGCGGCGTATTCGCGTCGCTGGCGGCAATTCCGGTGGCGGCGCTGACCTGGTTGGGCGGCCGCTCCGTAGCTGAGCAGGACCGCCAGCAAACCCAATACTGGAACGCTTCTCAGGAAGAGTCTTATCACGCTCATGATACTAATCCCCCAAAACGACTTTCCATTTCACGATCTCAGATTTGCCCTTTTCCCTTGGGGCATCTCTCAGCCATAAATCGTAGATGGTAGATCGTGAATTCCCAAGGCGTTGCGCGTCGGCAAAAAGCGGATTCCGGATGGGCCGATAGCCCGTAGGCAAACAGCGGGTGAATCCAGGAGGAAAAGACCGATTGCGTCGGGACGGCGATTCGTGTCTCTGGGGGATGCTATGGCCGCCAACAACGTGAATGATCCGGTCCACGAGTCGCTGGTCCGGGTGGCCCGCCGCACCCTGGTAGTCGTCGCGATTGTGGCGCTCGCGTTGCTGGTGTGGCGCATCCGGACGGCCCTGCTACTCGGCTTCATCGGGGTCCTCTTGGCCATCCTGCTGCGCGGCCTGGCCGACTTCCTCAGCCGGTACACGCGGATTCCGGTCCGCTGGGCCTTGTTGCTCGTCGTCACGGTGTTTCGTGGGGCTGTTCGCTTTGTTCATCTGGTTCGCCGGTCCGCGCATCAACGAACAGTTCAGCCAGTTGGCCAAGACCCTGCCGACGTCGATCAGCCGCCTGCAAGGCACCATCAACGAGTCCCCGGTAGGACGCTATCTCCTGAGCTACCTGCAGCCGCCGCAACCGGGAACCAGCCAAGGGATCGGTCTGTTCTCCGGGGTCACGGGCATCGCTTCCACTCTCTACGACATCATCACCGATCTGATGCTGGTCTTCTTCTCCGCCATCTACTTCGCCGTGAACCCACAGATGTACAAGCGTGGCGTCCTGATGCTGATCCCCAAGAGCAAGTCCTTGCGGATCAGCGAGGTGCTCGACGAATCGGCGTACACCCTCGGCTACTGGCTCGTCGGACAAGTGCTGATGATGATCTTCGTCGGGGTCATGGTCGCGGTGGGTCTGTGGATTGTGGGGGTGCCGCTGGCCCTGGTGCTGGGCGTCATCTCGGGCATTCTGGAATTCGTGCCCGTCGTCGGCCCGGTCGTCGGAGCCGTGCCGGGGATTCTCTTCTGCCATGGCCGGAGGCTGGAGCCAGGCCGTCTATGCCACGCTCGTGTATCTGATCGTGCAGGAGACCGAGGCCAACGTCCTGGCCCCCTTGACCCAGAAGTTCACGGTCGAGGTGCCCCCGGCCCTGGTGGTCCTGACCGTGGTCGCGTTCGGGTACCTCTTCGGGTTCCTCGGCGTCTTTGTCGCCACCCCCATGACCGCTCTGGTGATCGTTTGGATCAAGAGGCTCTACATCGAGGACGCCCTCGGCAAAGCCCCGCCCACGATTGGCCCCGCGTGAAGCAGCGGTCCCGCCGGCATGCACTGCGAGCCGCTTTTCGCACCAGCCTGACGATTGCCAACGGCAGCACCAGGAGGTAAGATGGCACCCCTTGAACACGGGCAGGATGCCCTGTCACAATGATTTTAGTTGGACCGATCATCATGGAAGTAAGTGCCAACGCGTCGCCAGCATCGAACCTGAGTCTGCGGGAACGGACCTATCATTTCCTGAACTCCACGAAAGCGGCCGACGGGGCCGCCCATGCCTTCAATGTCTTTATCATCGCGCTGATTCTGCTGAATATCACGGCGATGGTCCTGGAATCGGTGCAGGAGATCCGCGCGTTTCTGCCGCGGTTCTTCTGGTGGTTCGAGTGTTTCTCCGTAGCGGTCTTCTCCGTGGAGTACACGCTGCGGGTCTGGTCCTGCGTGGAGGAGCCGAAATACCACCGTCCCGTCCTCGGGCGACTGCGTTTCGCCGTGACGCCCCTGGCCCTGGTGGACCTTTCGGCCGTGCTGCCCTTCTATCTCCGCTTCATTCCTGCCGACCTGCGGATCATGCGTATGTTCCGTATGATCCGCATCATGCGGATCATGCGCATTGCCCGCGTCGCCAAGCTGGGGCGGTATTCGGAGTCGTTCCAGATGCTGCTGCGCATCGTGCAGTCGACGGCGCGAGCCGCTGCTGAGCTCGCTGGCCATTCTGCTGGTTTTGGCCGTGGTCTCCGCCACCCTGATGTTCTACGCGGAAAATAAAGCCCAGCCGAAGGCCTTTTCCAGCATTCCCGCCTCGATGTGGTGGGCCGTTGCCACCCTGACCACGATCGGCTACGGGGATGTCTACCCGGTCACCGTGATCGGCAAGCTCATGGCGTCCATCATCGCCGTGCTGGGGATCGGCATGTTCGCTCTACCGACGGGTATCCTGGGGTCCGGCTTCATGGAGGAGTTGGAGAAGAGCAAACAGCCCCGGAAGTGCCCGCACTGCGGAAAGGAACTATGAGACCGATCGGCCATCTCCAGGACGAAAACCAGGCCCGGCGTTTCGGCGACTTTCTCTATGCTCAGGGTATCGAAAACCAGGTGGACCCGGACTTGCACGGCACCTGGGAGATTTGGGTCCTGGACGATGCCGGTGTCGAGCAGGCCAAGCAACTGCTTGAGGAATTTACGCAGCACCCGGGCGATCCACGTTTTGTCGAGACGGCTCAAACCGCCGCTCGAAAGAGGAAACAAGAGCAGCAGGATCAGACCGGCAAACGGGTCCGTATGATCGATGGACGGACCATCTTCTACTCGCCGCCGGTCTCTATGGGCATCCTGACCATCCTCCTGATCGTGATCAGCGTTGCGGTGACGCTCCTGGCGGACTTCGGCAAGAAATATCAGTTCATTCGGCCCTTCACCATCGCCGAATATGATGGTTACTTCAGCGGCGAACGGGGATTGCCGGAAGTCCGTCACGGCCAGATTTGGCGTTTGTTCACCCCCATGTTCCTGCACTTTGGGTTTCTCCACATCCTGTTCAACATGCTCTGGTTGCGCGACCTGGGCAGCATGATCGAGGCGCGCAAAAGTCCCTGGCTGCTGCTATTGCTGGTGCTGGTGATCGCCGGCAGCTCGAATCTCGCTCAGTATCTGGTGAGCGGTCCGACCTTTGGCGGCATGTCCGGTGTGGTCTACGGCCTGCTGGGCTACATGTGGATGCAGGGCAAATTCGACCCGGCTTCGAGGCTGTCGCTCGAGCCGCAGACAGTCACGATGATGATCGTCTGGTTCTTTCTGTGCCTCTTCGGCCTCGTCGGCCCGATCGCCAACACGGTTCACGGCGTCGGCCTGGTGGTCGGCATCGTTTGGGGCTTCCTCGCGGCCCGTGTGGCCGTAGCCCGCCGCCACGGCTGAAACGGTCCTCCCGCGCAAGGATTCGGGGATTTCCCGAGTTGCGCGCCCTCAGTACGCCGACGACAATGGGGACCGTGGAATGCGAATCCTTTCACAGGAGGTAGAACGATGGCAAAGGAAGAAGAAATGACGTGCGAGCAGTGCGGGCAACCGATCGAGGACGGGGTTTGCTCCGGGTGCGGCGAGCCGCAGGACGAGTGCACCTGCGAACCGGCACAATAACCCCTTGTCACCCCCCAGACGGGTCCGCGAGAAGCGGCGTATTCCCCCGCCGGCAGAAGGTCCCCGCAAGACCGACGGCCTGAAGACTGCTGGGGTCAGAGCTTGATTAGTGATTAGCGCTCAAGCAAGCGGGGCGCGAGGTGTCTCGGATGACTGTGCGGGGGAATGAGCAAGGCCGGTGGGGCAGGCCGAAGAAGAGCTTAATCACTAATCAAGCTCTGACCCCATAAACTCCGTCCCTGGGAGAGGTCTCCGGGCACGATTCCTCTGTCTTGACGCCAAGCCCTCCGCGGTGGCTCTCGACCTCTACTTTCCCCCGGCAGGGCAATTGCATGTGGCTACGCGACGCGCCGGGTTCAGCCGGTGGCATCGGCATCCCCCGCCTACGCGGGGGCAAGCTCGTGCCGATGCTGCCTGGGCTGGAAGCCCATGCCACTTGGGATCATCGGTCACCTGCAATTGCCCGGTTTCCCCCGGTCATCGCCTTGACAGTGCAATTTTCGGCACTGATAATACGTCTTAACTGTCAGCGCTCGTGGTCGGACTGTATCCGGCGGAGGTGATTGGTGAGGCGAGGCAGTTCTGTGCTTTCCGAGCGTCAAGGTCATGGCTATCTACTATTTCGATTGGTCAATCGCAGATTTGGAAGGACCCCAACATGAGCATCATTCATAGTACACGCCGGGAGTTTCTCCGAGGTTCGATGGCCCTGGGGGCCGGGATCGTCACGGCCGGTTCATGGCAAGAGGTCTTGCAGGCCGCCCCAGCGGGCGGCTCCAAGATGAAACTCGGACTCGTCACCTACCTATGGGGCCAGTATTGGGACCTGCCGACGGTGATCGCCAACTGCGAAAAGACCGGCCTGCTCGGCGTAGAGCTGCGGGTGGAGCACGCTCACAAAGTGGAGGCGAACCTGACGGACGCCCAGCGTCGCGACGTCAAGAAACGCTTTGCCGACAGCAAAGTGACTTTCATCGGCTCGGGCACCAATTTCGCGTTCCACTACCCCGAGCCGGATCGACTCCGAAAGGAGATCGAGGCAGCCAAGCAGTACATCAAGCTGGCTTACGACTGCGGCGCCTCCGGCATCAAGGTCAAGCCGAACGACCTGCCCAAGAATATCCCCCCGGCCAAGACCATCGCGCAGATCGCCAAATCGCTCAACGAGCTGGGCCAGTTCGCCAACGGATACCGGCAGAAGATCCGCCTGGAAGTCCACGGCGGCTGCTCGCGGCTACCCACGATCAAGGCGATTATGGACCTGGTGACCCAGCCCAACGTCGGGGTCTGCTGGAACTGCAACGCGGAGGACCTCCAAGGCGAGGGTCTGGAGGACAACTTCAAGTCCGTGCGGGCCCGCTTCGGGGACACCGTCCACGTGCGCGAGCTCAACCTCAACGACTATCCCTATCAGCAGCTTATCAACCTGCTGGTCGCGAGCAATTACGACGGCTGGGTCCTGCTGGAAGGCCGCATCATGCCCAAGGAGCCCATCGCGGCGATGATCGAGCAGCGGGAGGTCTTCACCGGGATGGTGGCCAAAGCCCAGTCCGGCGCCGCTCAGCCGGCCGCCGGGGGCGTGAAGCTCACCCAGGGCGACGATAAGGTGACCGTCGAGATCAACGGCAAGCTCTTCACCGAGTACCGTTTCAAGGAGCAGTACCGGCCGTTCTTCTATCCGGTGATCGGGCCGACGGGCGAGCCGCTCAACCGGCACTGGCCGATCAAAGATGCCGGGCCGGAGGAAGACCACGACCATCCGCACCACAAGTCCCTTTGGTACACGCACGGGGCCGTCAACGGCATCGACTTCTGGTCGGACGGCAAGGGCAAGATCGTCCACGACAAGTTCCTGGACGTCAGCTCGGGCCCGCAGGGTGGCGTCATCAAATGTCAGAACAACTGGGTCGCCCCGGACGGCCAGATCACCCTGACCGACACCCGGACCCACCGCTTCCTCAGCACCCCCGACGGCACGATCATGGACTGGGAAATCACCCTCCATGCCTCCAACGGCCAGGTGACGTTCGGCGACACGAAAGAAGGCTCGATGGCGATCCGCCTCAATCCCTCCATGCAGCTCGCCGCGACGGCCGCCATGAAGAAACGAGGCGAAGCGGGCAAGGGCCACATCATCAACAGTGAAGGCGTGACCGACGACAAGACCTGGGGCAAGCGCGCCGAATGGTGCGACTACTACGGCCCGGTCGGCGGCGCGGTCGTCGGCATCGCGATCTTCGACCATCCGAGCAACCCGCGGCATCCGACGTGGTGGCACGTCCGCGATTACGGCCTGTTCGCCGTCAATCCGTTCGGCATCCACGATTTCGAGAAGAAACCCGCCGGGACGGGCGATTTCGTCATCCCGGCCGGCCAGAGCGCGACCTTCAAGTATCGTTTCTACTTCCATAAGGGCGACGAAAAACAAGGCAAAGTGGCTGAGCATTACCGCGACTATGCCAGCGGCAAATGAAAGAGATTATGTAGTAGCACGGGCCGCTTGCCCCTGCTACTGAGATCATCCATGCGAAAGGGCAGACTATGAGCAACTTGACGCGTCGTGATTTCCTCTGGTCCTCCATGGCGGCGGGTGCCGGCCTAGCCATGTTGAAGCCAACCTCCCGTGCTCTCGGGGCCAACGATGCGGTTCGGATCGCCACCATCGGCGTCGGCGACCAAGGGTCCTATCACACGCGAGTCTTCAGCAAGATTCCGGGCGTGCGCTATGTGGCCGTCTGTGACGCGGACCAGAATCACGTGGACCGGGCCGTGAAGAGCTTCGCGGATCAAGGCATCAAGGTGGACGGCTACACCGATATGCGACAACTGCTCGACCGCAAGGACATCGACGCGATCACCTCGGCCACGCCGAACCATTGGCACGCCCTGGTCACCATCTGGGCCTGCCAGGCCGGCAAGGACGTCTATATCGAAAAGCCCGCCTGCCACGAGATATGGGAAGGCCGCAAGATGGTCGAGGCCGCCCGCAAGTACAACCGGATCGTCCAGATCGGCACGCAGAAGAGGTCTTCGATGGCCCACAAAGCGGCGTTTGAGTGGATTCGTGAGGGCCACATCGGCAAGATCAAGTGGTCGCGTGGCTTCTGTTATAAGAGCCGCGGCCCCGGAACCAATGGCATCGTTCATGGCACGAACGGCCCTGTCCCCATCCCAGCGGGTGTGGACTACAATCGCTGGTGCGGTCCGGCCGACATGGTGCCGTTGCGCCGCACGCAATTGCATTACGTCTGGCACTGGGTCTGGAACACCGGCTGTGGCGATATCGGCAACCAGGGTCCCCACGAGATGGACATTGCCCGCTGGGGCTGGGCGATCCGGGGCTGCCGCTGCGGGCGTTCAGCCTTGGCGGCCGCTTCGGCGTCAGCCAAGTGGGCGACGTCGGCGAGACGCCCAACACCCAAATCGCCTTCTTCGACTACAAGCCGGCACCTCTGATTTTCGAGGTGCGCGGCCTGCCGCAGAAGAAGGGCGATAAACCCGACAACATGGACCACTACGGCCGGACCAGCGTCGGCATTGGCAACGTCGTCCAGTGCGAAGATGGCTACATTCCTCTCGGCGATGGCGGCGGCTGGGTCTACGACAACAGTGGCAAGCGTACCGATAAGTCCTTCACCGGCAAAGATTACGCCGGCGTTGGGGGCGAGGGGCACCATGAGAACTTCATCAAGGCGGTCCGCAGCCACAAGCGCAGCGACCAGAACGCCGACATCGAGGTCGGCCACCTCTCGGCGGCCCTGTGCCACATGGCCAACACCTCTTACCGACTGGGCAAGCAGATGAAGCCCGACGAGATCAAAGCCATCCTGGCCGACTACCCAGAGATGCTGGACTCCTTCAACCGAATGCTCGACCATCTGAAGGCCAACGAGGTCGACTTGGAGAAAGAACCGATCACGATGGGCCCGATGCTGACGATGGACCCGCAGAAGGAGCAGTACGTCGGCGAGAACAGCGATTTGGCCAACATGTTCCTGAAGCGCAACTACCGCGAGCCGTTCGTGGTGCCGGAAAGCGTCTGAGCGAGTAGACAGTTGTCAGTTCCCAGTTGACAGTCGCGACGGGGCCGCCAGACGCGCGGACAGGCGTTTGGGGGCCCCGGTTTCCAACGCTGGTGCCAGCGTTTCTTGCTGAGAACTGACAACTGAGAGCTGGGAACTGACCAATGAGATTCGCGCTGTGCAACGAGATGTTCGAGGGCCGGCCGATGGCGGAGGTCTGCGCGGTTGCGCGCCGGCTCGGTTATCACGGCCTGGAAATCGCCCCCTTCACGCTCGCTCCCTCGGCAACGGAGGTCTCGCCCGCCCAGCGACGCGAGACGCGCCAAATCATCCAGGATCACGGTCTGGAGGTTGTCGGTCTGCACTGGCTGTTCGCCAGGACTCCTATGCCTTTGCACCTGACCACGCCGGATAAGGCGCTCTGGCAGCGCACGCGCGACTATCTGGCTGCCCTGCTGGACCTGTGCGCCAATCTGGGCGGCAAGGTCTTGGTCCTCGGCTCGCCCAAGCAGCGAAATGTGCTTCCGGAAGACGGAGGACAGAGGGCAGAAGGCAGAGGACAGTGGACAGAGGAAAACGCCGTCACACAGGATCCGTTCTCCGTCCTCCGTCCTCCGTCCTCTGATAGCTGTCCTCCGTCTTCCGGCCTCCGTCCTCCGGGTTACAAGGGCGCCTGGCGCCGAGCCGTCGAGATGCTCAGCGCCGTGATTGATCAAGCCGAGGACCAGGGCCTGACGATCTGCCTGGAACCCCTTTCCCCCGCTGATACGAACTTCATCAACACGGTCGAGGAAGGCATGAAGATGGTCCGCCAACTCGATCATCCCAACTTCAAAATCCACCTCGACGTCAACGCGATGTGCTCAGAACCAATCGGGAGTTGCCAGTTGACAGTTGCCAGTGGGCAGTTGGCGAATGGGAGCCACGCCCCGACTACTGAGAACTGTGTCCTGCCAACTGGCAACCGCGTAGCGCAGATCATCCGCTCCGTGAAAGCAGCCGACATCGGCCACTTCCACGTCAACGACTCGAACCTTTACGGTCCCGGCATGGGCCAGGTCGACTATGCCCCCATCGCCGCAGCAGTTCGGGCCGTCGGCTACGACAAGTGGCTCTCGGTCGAGGTCTTCAAATACGATCCCGACCCCGAGACCATCGCCCAAAAAAGCATCGATTACCTCCGCCGCTTCTGGCCCTGAGAAATCCCGACCGCCCAAACACATACATTCTCCGCGAGGCAGGCCCCGCCACCTGACCGGCGTCCGACAGGCCATATTATCGGTCGTTCGCCGCCTGGTCAGGATTGCCAGTACCTGCAGGGTTCGCATTTCCAGTCATCTCCGAAAGCGCGGCGCAAGTGTAGCACGAGGCGGCGGCCGCGCCCAAGGGCGTGCCCAGGCGTCGTGATCGACCAGGGCAGGCACAGGGGCGCATGAGCAGCGTAGAAATCGGTACCGTTCGGCCGATAAATGGATACAATGCTGTCTATCGTATAGGCCGTTGGTTGAAGGGTTTGGTGAATAGGGATAATGAAGCGCAGGGTTCTTCAGAGCATCGGTCCAGTGGTCAGCGTCTGCCTCTTCGTGCTGGCCATCTACCTCATTCACCACGAGCTGCGCGGCCATCGCTACCGGGACATCGTCTACCAGATGCAGCAGATCGGCTACCAGGATATCGCGACCGCCATCTTGCTGACGATCCTCAACTACCTCGTGCTGACGGCCAACGACGCCTTGGCTCTGCGTTATGCCGGTCATCCGCTGCCTTACCGCCAGATCGCGTTCGCCTCTTTCATCGCCTACGTGTTCAGCGCCAACGCGACCGTCATCGGCGCCAGTGCGGCCCGCTTCCGCATCTACTCGGCCCTCGGGCTTTCCGCCAGCGAGATCGCCGAACTGGTCATTTTCTGCGGCATGACGGTCTGGATCGGGTTCTTTCTGGTCACCGGGACCTCCTTCGTACTCGAGCCGCAATATGTCCACCTGCCCCAAAGGCTCCACCTGCCCGTCCACTCGATCTCGGCCCTCGGCGTCTGCTGCCTGGCCCTGGTCGCCATCTACCTTTTTGCCCTCGTGCTGCGCCGGCGGCCGATCCACCTGGGAGGCTGGCAGTTACGGGTGCCTTCGCCGGCCTTGACCGCCGGCCAGCTCGCGGTCACCGCCAGCGATTGGCTCCTGGCGGCCGGCGTGCTGTACGTGCTGCTGCCCGACCCCATGCAGACCACGTATCACAAATTCGTTGGCATCTTCATGCTGGGCCAAGGGCTCGGAATGATCAGCCACGTTCCGGGCGGACTCGGCGTCTTCGAGACGGTCCTGCTGTTTTCGCTGTCCAATGGCGGCGACGTGGCCGCCTTGACCGCCGCCCTGCTGCTGTACCGGCTGATTTATTACATCGGGCCCCTGCTGGTGGGCTCGTTGATGCTGGCGGTCCATGAAGTCCTGCTGCGCACGGGGCTGGTCCGCCGGATCGGCATCCACATCGGCAACTGGGGTTCGGCGATCGCCCCGCAGGTCTTCGCCTTCGCCGTCTTCGTGGCGGGGGCTATTCTCCTGTTCTCCGGGGCCCTGCCGACGGTCCGCGGGCGGGCGGAAATCCTGCGGGCTTTGCTGCCCTTGCGGGCCATCGAGGTGTCCCATTTCCTCGGCAGCCTGACGGGCGCCATGCTGCTGATCCTCGCCCGCGGTCTGCAGCGCCGCCTGGACGGGGCCTATCACCTCACGATTCTGATGCTGGTCGCCGGCATAGTGTTCTCTTTGCTCAAGGCCCTGGACTACGAGGAAGCGATCATTCTGACCATCATGCTGGCCGCCTTGCTGCCCTGCCACAGCCAATTCTATCGCAAAGCCTCGCTCACCACCCTGCGTTTCAGCTCCGGGTGGGTGATGTTGACCGTCATCGTCCTGTCGTGCTCCATCTGGCTGGGCTTGTTCGCCTACAAACACGTGGACTATTCACACAACCTGTGGTGGACCTTCACGTTCCAGCGCAATGCCCCGCGGTCCCTGCGCGGCACGGCGGGAGCAGTGGTCTTGATCCTCCTGTACACGCTGGCCCGGCTGCTCGTGCCGGCCAGGCCCCGACCGGCCCCCTTGACCCAGGAGACCCTGGCCAAAATCCTGCGCGATCGTCCGCGCTGCACCCCAGACCTACGCCTACCTCGCCCTGCTCGGAGATAAGCAGTTCGTCTTGAGCGACAGCCAAGACGCGTTTCTCATGTACGGGGTGGAGAACCGCACGTGGGTCGCGCTGGGCGATCCGGTCGGGCCGCAGGAGCAATGGGAGGACCTTGCCTGGAAGTTCACCGAGCTGTGCGACCGCTATCACGGCCAGGCGGCCTTTTACGAGATTGGCGCTGAGACCCTCGATCTGTACACAAACCTGGGCATGACATTCTTCAAGCTGGGTGAGGAAGCTCGCGTGCCCCTGACCCGTGGCGAGGGCGCAGGGTTCCCTGGGAACGCCAATCTCCCGATTGGCCTTTGGAACAAGTCCGCGTCTTCCGCTGTCACGGATGGCAGGTGGAGAGGAGCCAATCAGGAGATTGGCGGTCCCAGGCGTCTGGGGCCCGAGATCGGCGTTCCCGGCATGATCGACAGCGGCTATTCGTTCCAGATCGTGCCGGCGGAGCACGTCCCGGACATTCTCGATTCCCTGCAGCACGTCTCCGACGCCTGGTTGCAGGCGAAGAACGCGCGGGAGAAGGGATTCTCACTGGGCTTCTTCGACCCCGCCTACATTTCCCAATGCCCCGTCGCGATCGTCCGCCAGGGCGAGCAGCTCGTCGCCTTCGCCAATCTCTGGCAAGGCGCCGGCAAACGGGAGCTTTCCTTCGACCTGCTGCGTTACCTGCCGGGCGGCCCGGAGGGCCTGATGGATTTCCTGCTGGTCGAGCTGATGCTCTGGGGTCGGCAGGAAGGTTACCAGTGGTTCAATCTCGGGATGGCCCCGCCGGCAGGCCCGGAGAATCGCCACCTGGTCCCGCTCCGGTCCCAAGCCGGCAACCTGATCTTCCGCCTGGGTGAGCATTTCGACAACTCCCAGGCTCTACGGCAGTATAAAGAGAAATTCAATCCCGAATGGCATCCGAAATATCTGGCCTGTCGCGGCGGCCTGACCCTGCCGCGCGTCCTGACGAACATCGCGAATCTGATCTCCGGCCGCTCGGGCGGTATTGTGAAAAGGTAGGGTGTGCACTGCACACCATCTTTCATCCCAATGGCTCGGTGTTGGTGTGCGGTGCACACCCTACCAGAAGACTGATCACGTGCACTGGACCAGTCGTGCCCGGAGCGATTCCTTCGCCCGGTGGAAGCGGACGCGTACCTTCGCGGCGCTCGTGCGGGTCCGGGCCGCAATCTCCGTATAAGGCAAGTCTTCGTAACAGCGCAGGTGCAGGATGTCACGTTGCCTGTGATTCAGCCGGGTAATGGCGGCGGAGACTTGCTGCAGGGTCTCTTCACGGACCAAGGCGTCCAATGGGTCGTTGGTGCCGGACTCGTAGGGGGCAACCCCCCGTGGTTGCCCCAGGCGCGGGCAGGCACAGGGGCCTGCCCCTACGGAGCGATTGCAGCCGCCGATCGCGCACGCGGTCCTGAATCCGGCTCCAGGCGATGCGATAGATCCAGGGCCAGAAACGCTCCCCCTCACGCAGCGAGCCTAACCGACGGAGCATGGTCAGGAGCGTCTCCTGCAGAATGTCCTCGGTCGCATCGCGGTTCTGCGTCGTCCGCAAAACGAACGGATAGAGACGCTCCCAGACCAGCACGGCCAGCCGGCCCAAAGCCGCTTGGCCGCCCGACCGGGCCTCGGCGAGAAACTGGATGTATCCGCTCTGATCGCTCATCGGAACCGTCCTCGCCTATATAAGGCCCCCGCCGCGGTAGGAGTAACAGAAAACCGGACGGCGTTCACGAGTCAGTTCTCGGTCGCGCCGCTCGTTCGTAGTGTGCCCGTAAGGGCATAAGCAGTTTGAAGTGGGAAGCGTCAAGTGTGAAGCCGAAACAGCCGAGCTTCCTCACTTCAAACCTCAAACTTCAAACTTGAAACTTCGCCAAGAACGCCTTACGGCGTCACTACAAACCCAACTGCTGCTTATTGGACCTGAGAATCTGCCTGGGGTTCCCGCGAAAAAGAGTTTTCTTCCGCCTGGTCCGGCTCGCCCAGCACGCGCCACGCGGGCGGGGTCAATTCCGGCACCACCCACGGGCTGCCGCAATGGTGGCACTTCTCTTGGTCGGGCCGGCGGCCCACGCCGCAATTGGCGCAGGTTACGAGTGTCACTTGCGGCCGCATCAACCGGTACGTGATATAGGCCGGCAGACCGAAGATCACGGTGGCTATCCGCCACGCGAGCCGCGTATTCTTCGATAGCCCCGTGCGCCGGGCGTCACGGCCGACGCGTAAGGCCAGCCACGCCGCAAAAAGAACCGCCGGAAACCCGAGCAGCACGCCCAGGAAGATCCGGTCGATCAGCGTCCCGCCGGCGTCTCGGGCGGCCATGGCGACAAAAGAGTCCGGCAGAAGAAACAGCGATCGATAACTGGCCGTGGCTTCCAAGTGCGGCCCAGCGACGTAGGACAGTAGCAGCAGCACCGGCGGGTGCAGGTTCTCGAGCACGAACTTGGCCCCGGTCAGGACCTGCGCCCCCGGCAGAGTGAAGTACGCTGCACGAGTGGAGGAGATCGGAGCTTGCTGCGCGCCTCCGAGCGCGACATACTGCGTGATCTCCGTCTCCCTCCCGGCGATGGGGCGACCGTTGGGATCGAAGACGCTCAGTTGCAGCGCCAAGCCTTCGCGGGAGAGCGACGCGACCGCCCAGCCGCCATCGCGCCGCTCCCAGTCCCCGCCCCGCCCTGGAATGAGGAAAGGCTTGACGTCATAGGCGGCGAGGTCCTCGGGCCGGACCGCCCTCGCGGAGTCAAAGAGCCCCGGTGGAACCGGCAGAGCACCGGCACTATGGACATACTCGAGCTTTTGCTGATCCAGCAAATCGATACGGCCGGAGGCATCCAGAACCAACAGACGACCCGACGGCAGAAGGTAGGACTCCCAGTGAATCGGCTTCGGGGTATCCTCGCCCCGGAGAGGATGTCCCGGGAGAATTCTCGCTTGAACGAGCAGCATGCGCTTGGTCAACACCCGGATTTGCACCGGTTGGTGCGGATCATCGTCCGCCAGTTGCGGTCCTGGCTGCACGGTCTGTTCCTGCTGGCGCCAGCGAATCGCAAAGAAGCGCCGTAGGACGCGGTCATAGACGATCTGCGGGTTCAGGCACAGTGGATCCACCACGAGTGATCGAAACCGTCCATGCTTGGGGTCGGGCTCCGATCCGATTCCTTCGGGGCCGGCGTAGTACGCCACGTGCCGCTCGGTAGTGGTCCCATCCTCCCGGCGTGTTACTTCGATCGCCTTGTATCCAATCTGCCCAAGAGACGAATCGTAGTAGAGCAGTGGACCGCCCAACTCATCCCACCGGTAGATCGGAGACTGAGCAGCCCCTCCAAGCAACCACGGCAGCCACGTCCACACGTAATGCGGGGCGCCGAGACCGACCAGAAAATCGAAACCCGACCCTGTCGTGCCCTGCACCATCGCAGGAAAAGACTGATTCGGATCTGGCTTTTCCGTCAGCCCCCACAAGCGGGGGGAGAGTGGCACCGTCACGCTCAAGGGCGTGCTCGGCAACAGAGCGCGGCGTCGCACGCTCACGAGGAAGCGCAGCCAGAACAGGCTCAGGGACAGCAGAACGAGCACGACCACACCGGTGGCCAGGATGCTGAAGATATTGTACTTTCGGGTATTCATAGTCCACGCCCTATAGTGATGCCGAAGTGAACGTGTGCCAGGTACGCACTAAGGTCGCCCCGAGCGACAGCGAGAGAATCGCCATGGCCTCGGGACCAAAGCCCTTAACCACCACGAGGGAACCTACGAGCACCAGAAGAAGGAATAAACCGACGAGCCGGTGGGCCTTATTCGGCGACCATCCGATCAGCAAGCCCACACCGTAGCACGTCCAGCCCGTCAGAACGATCATGATGGAGATCTCCGCGAGCGGGCGGCGGAAAAGTTCGACGGGCAACGACGTCCGCCCGGAGCAACGCGAGGGCACCGACGATCCCGGGCACCAGTGAGACCAAGACCACCACCAAACCCACGAGGATTCGTGCCAGGAAGATCCGGTTCCGCGTCACGGCCAAGGTGGACAGCAGCGAGGAGATGCGGTTCGTCCGATCGCCATACATCTGGGACGTGCCCAGCATGGCAGATCCGAGCAACATCACACCCAACAGCAGACTGGGCACACTGACCGCCACGCCGCCCAAATCCCAGAAGCAGGCACAGATGAAGATGCCGACAATGATCGCACCGGCGATGAACAGACTGGCCACGTTCACGATATTGTCGTGAATTTCGCCGTTCGATGAGGCTCCACATGTTACACCTCGCTTTCCCACTACCATGCGGCACGACGGCCCCGGCCGGCCGGGTGCACTCGATGAAGATGTCTTCCAGCGTCATCGGCAGCTCGGTGCAGCTTTCCGGGCGGAATGTCTCCAGAATCGCCTGCTTCTGCGGGTTCCAGTTGGCGACGGTCAGGACCATCTCGCGCCCCTGCCGCTGCTGATTGACGATCTCCGTGAGATACAGATTCTCCGGCGCCTGCTCGGGGAAGATGACCCGGAGCTTCTTGATGCGGCTCTTGAGTTCTTCGAGGGTGCAGTCGACGACCAGCTTGCCGGCCACGAGAACGCCGACGCGGTCGGCGATCCGCTCGACGTCGGACAGGATGTGCGAGCTAAAGAGGATCGTCCGGCCCTGCCGCTGGATCACGTCGATCGCCAGTTCCAGGAATTGCCGGCGGGCAATCGTGTCCAGGCCCAGCGTCGGATCGTCCAGGATCAGCAACTCGGGATCGATCGCCATCGCCAGGGCCAGATTGAGCTGGGCCCGCATCCCGGTGGACAATTCCTTGACCTTGCGGTCCATGGGCAGGCGGAAGGTCTCCACCAGGTGCCCGAAGAACTCCTCATTCCACTGGAGCGACAGTCCCTTGCACAGGCCGATGAGCCGGTGGACCTTGTAGTTCTGGATCAAATGGTGTCCCTCGGCGACATACCCGATCCGGCCGTGCGTCCGGGCGGACAGCCGCGTCGAGTCCTGCCCCAGGACCACCGTCCGGCCGCGGGTCGGCGACTCCAGCCCCAGCAGGATGCGGATCATCGTGGTCTTGCCGCACCCGTTGCGGCCCAGCAGGCCGTAGATGCACCCGCGCGGCACCGTGAAGCTCACCGCATCCAGGACGCACCGGCCTTCGTAATACTTGACCAGGTTCTCCACCACAATGGGATTGTCATTCATACCGATCCGCTCCTATACGAGGAGAGCCTATTCTTTCCCCGGGTCCAGGTTGAATCTCTCGAGCGCCGTCTGAAACCATTCCGTGATGGTCTCTTTGTCGATCTGCATGTGGAAGGCCTCGACGACGATCCGTTCGAGCTCGTCGCAGATCAACCGGCGCCGGACCGCTTTGCTCAGCATGGTGTCGAGATTGGCAATAAAGGCCCCGGCCCCGGAGCGCGTGACGATAATCCCCTCCTGCTCCAGTTGCCGGTACGCCTTGGCAATCGTGTTGGGATTGAGCGTAAGCTGCTGGGCGAGCTGGCGCACGGTCGGCAGCCGCTCCTCCTTGGCCAGCCGGCCCAGGGCCACGTCGCGCTTGACCTGATCGATGATCTGCAGGTACACGGCCCGGTCCGACGCGTTGTCAATGCGAAATTGCATGGCTCACCCGGTTACTTGTACTACTATGACTATTACAAGTATACGGTCCGTCCCGTGTGCGGTCAAGAGAGATTCTGAAGATTTTTTCGCGGCGGCGAAAGAAATCCAGCCACCTGCTGTGGGTGGCACGCCCAAGCGCCGCTTGAGCGTGTCTTCTGGTGCACCGAAACGTACCCCGTCAAGCACGGTCAAACAAGTTTGGCCGTGCCACCCGGTAAGAGCGATGTTGACGCCGCTGTCCCCCTTCGGTTAGGGTGTCACCAGAGCTGGATACAACCCTGTGATGAAAGGCCCGGAAGATGGCAAGAGCACGCAAGAGCTGGCACGAGAAGCTGGAGAAGCCCGTGGCGGGGCTGCCGAAAGTGGTGGATGTGCCCGACAAATGGGTCAAGACGATGGGCGGCCGGCGGGTGCTCGTGCCGACGCCGATGATGGTCGATACGCTCGTGCGCACGGTCCCGAAGCAAAAGCTCATCACGGTCGGCCAGATCCGGCAACGCCTGGCTCAGCCGTTCCAAGCGGATTCGACCTGCCCGCTCACGACCGGCATCTTCCTGCGCATCAGCTCGGAGGCCGCCGAGGAGGACCGCCAGGCCGGCAAGACGCCGATCACGCCCTACTGGCGCGTGGTCAAGGATGACGGCAGCCTGAACCCCAAATTCCCCGGCGGTGTCGAGGCCCAGGCCCAGAAACTGCAGGAGGAAGGCCACGAGATCATCTCCGGCCAAGGCAAGAAGTGCGCCACGAGTGGCCAATTTCGCAGGGGCACTGGTGTAGATCCTTTCTCGGCCTTGGACGGGCGCGAGTTGGAAAATCAAAGGCTTGAACTTGCACAGGGCGGGCGCACACGAGTAGGATAGACGTATCACTATCCGTAACGGACTGAGCTGGGAAGGTTAAATGGATTGGCGTGAACATATCGTTGTTGATCCTCAGATACTCGTGGGTAAACCGATTATCCGAGGGACCCGCATCTCCGTAGAGTTCGTCATTGATCTGCTGGCGGGCGGCTGGACCACAGAGCAAATCCTCCAGGAGTACGACCACCTGACCTTGGAGGACATCCGTGCCTGCTTAGCCTATGCGGGGGAACTGGTCAAAGAGGAGAAGGTCTATTCGCTTCCGGCCTAAGTGGTCCAGATGTACATCATCGCCAATGAAAATGTCAGTGTCACAGACGACCGCATCCGCATACGCCCGCTACCGCGCGAACGATCTTGAACAGCCCGCCGTCAAGGACGCTGGCAGCTTGAACCCCAAGCTTCCTCCACGCCGTCGAGAGCCACGCGCCGAATCTCCAAGAAGGAGCGACAGAATTGGCAAAAACGGTCAAGCACTCCGGCTCGGCGGTCCATATAATTGGTCCCGAATCATGATTCCATGTGGACCTGTGTGGGCCTATGAAGAGATCGACGCAGCAAGAGTACACCAAACGAATCCTGAGCGTCCTGGTCTTCATTCAGAAGAACCTGGACGAGGAGCTGTCGCTGGACGAGTACGCGCGGGTCGCGCATTTCTCGCCGTACCATTTTCATCGCATCTTCCGCGGCATGGTGGGCGAGTCGCTGCATGAGCACATCCGGCGGTTGCGGCTGGAGCGGGCGGCCACCCGGCTCAAACGCACGGGCCGCTCCATCATCGAGATCGCCCTGGAGGCCGGCTACGAGACCCACGAGGCCTTCACCCGGGCGTTCCGGACCTTATGCGGCTGCTCGCCCTCGCACTATCGACGCGAAAAGAACCTGGCTCTCGTCCTCAGCACCGGCGTGCACTACCAGGAAGACGGCTCCGGCGCTAACCTGCAATTACCCCTGGGAGGTGAATCTATGGAAGTACGAATCGAGCACGTGGAACCGTTGCGCGTGGCGTTTGTCCGGCACGTCGGCTCCTATCAGGAAGTGAACGTCGCCTGGGACCGACTGTGCACGCCGTTGGGCAAAGACGGCCTGCTCGGACCGGGAACGCAGTTCATTGGCATCTGCTACGACGACCCGGAGGTCACGCCCCCGGAGAAGGTTCGCTACGACGCGTGTGTCACCGTAGACGCCGACTTCGTAGCGGCCGACGACATCGGCGTCCAGACCATCGGTGGCGGCGAGTACGCCGTCACGACCCATATTGGACCATATGAGCTGTTGGGGCAGACCTACGCGAAGCTGCTGGGCCAGTGGCTGCCACGCAGCGGACACGAGCTGCGGTCGGAACCGTCGCTGGAGTTCTATCTGAATGCCCCCGAGTCCACGAACCCGGAAGACTTGATTACCGATATCTATGCACCGCTGGAACGTGAGTTGTGAGAAAGCGAGTGTGAAGTCTGTAGGGGCGGCCCCCCGTGGCCGCCCTGCGGATGGGCAGGCACAGGGGCCTGCCCCTACAAGAAACTTCACACTTGAAATTTGCTTTGAGGAGTTGGACCATGACCACGAATGACAAAATCGATCTGTACAAGCAGCACAAAGACCAATACGCCACGCCGAAGAAGCCCGTCCTCGTGACGATGGATGAGGCGGTCTACCTGACCGTCAGCGGGCGTGGGGCGCCGGGCGGGCCCCAGTTCAGCGAGAAAGTCGGCGCCCTGTACGGGGCAGCGTTCACCATCAAGATGACGCGTAAGTTCAGTGGTCAGCAGGACTACGCGGTCAGCAAGCTCGAAGCGCAGTGGTGGCTCGACGGTGAAAGCTGCGACTATGCCAACACGCCCAAGGAGAAGTGGAACTGGCGACTGATGATCCGGACGCCGCCCTTTGTCAAGCAGAAGGAACTCGACGACGCGGCGCGGAAGCTCATCGAGAAGGGCAAAGCCCCGTGTGCCGACCAGGTGAAGCTCGAATCCATTACCGAGGGCCTGTGCGTCCAGATGCTGCACGTCGGGCCGTATGAAGAGGAGAGCCGCTCGATCGGTGCGATGAATGCCTTCGCCGAGCAGCAGGGCCTGACCTTCCACGGCCGTCATCACGAAATCTACTTCTCCGACCCGCGCCGCGTGGCCCCGGAGAAACTCAAGACCATCCTGCGTATGCCGGTCCGGAAGAAAGGGTCATGAAAAGGTGAGATGGTTGATGGTTGATTTGTGATTCTTGACTCATCAATCGTCGATCAACCATCGTACTTCAGACTCGACAACAACAGGGGAGACCTATGCTGAAGAAGACGAAAATCGTACTCGTGACCGTCCCTGTGATGGTAGTTGTCCTCCCGGCAGCGATTTTCTGGGTCGCTACGCGCGGGGCAAGTCCGGCCCAGTTCGAGTACCTCAAGGACCCGCAAGTGCGCATTCTGCCCGACGTCAAGGTCTTGGAGGTACAGGCCAAAGGTGAGCCGGGTGTGGCGGCGGGCCAGGCGTTCGGCCTGCTCTTCAAAACGTACTTTCAACTCAAGGGCGTGCCCAAGGGACCCGAGCAGCCGGCCCCACGGGCGCGCTGGCCGCTGGCGCTGGACACGCCCAAGAGCGAATGGGTGGGACGATACGCCATACCCGTGCCGGAGAGCATCGACTCCCTGCCGCGCCAGACGGACGACGCCTCGGGACTGCACGCCGAAATAACAACCTGGCCATATGGCGAGGTTGCGGAGGTCCTGCACGTCGGTCCGTACGATCGGGAGGAACCAACGATCACCAAGCTCCAGCGGTTCATCAAGGACTGCGGCTACGAGATCGTGGGCGAGCACGAAGAGGAATACCTCAAAGGCCTCGGTATGTTCTCTAAAGGCAACCCGGACAAGTATCTGACAATCATTCGCTACCGCGTGAAGAAAGTGAAATGAGCGGGCCGATGCGTGCCAAGCCTTTGAGAGACAAGGTCGAGATCGAGGCCTTTCTCCGGATCAACCCAGAGCTGCACATCTACAGTCTGGGCGATCTGGACGACTTCTTCTGGCCACGGACAACGTGGTACGGCTGGCAGGAAGACGGGCGGCTACAGGATGTCGTGCTTGTCTACGCCGGGCCGGGACTGCCGACTGTCGTCGGCATTTCGGAGCAGCCGCGCGACATGAGCGAGCGGATCCGCGAGGTCAGTCCCCTGCTGCCGCCACAGTTCTACGCGCACCTCAGTCCGGGAGCGGAGGAGGCTTTCCAGGGGGCGCATCGGCTGGAGTCGCACGGGCTGCACCACAAAATGGCATTGCATGATGTTTCGCGTCTGGCCCGTATCGATTGTGCCGCAGCAGTTCGGCTGGGGCAGCAAGATCTGGAAGAATTGGTCCAACTGTACGCACAGAGCTACCCGGGCAACTGGTTCGACGCGCGGATGCTCCAGACGGGTCAGTATTTCGGCCTGCGGGAGGACGGGCGGCTCGTCAGTGCGGCGGGCGTTCACGTCTATTCCGAGCGGTATCGCGTCGCCGCCATCGGCAATGTGGTCACACGTCCAGCCCACAGGAACAAAGGTTATGGCACGCTGGTCACCGCGAGCCTGTGTTGCTCGCTCGTCGAGAAGGTCGAGCACATTGGTCTGAACGTCAAAGCTGACAACGATGCCGCGCTTGCCTGCTACAGAGGATTGGGTTTCGAGATCGTTGCCTCCTACGGCGAATTCACAATTGAAAAAAAACGCGGGTAAGATGCCCCTGCCACGAATCAAGGCTTTCTGGCCCGGACGAGCGAGTCCATGACGTTCCCTTGATGAACCAGCTCGACACTGGTGAATCCTGCAGAGGTCAGGTCTTGTGCAAATTGGTCGAGAGTGAAGGTACCGCCCCCCTCGGTGCCGACCAGCATATTGATGGCGAACAGTGCGCCGGCCAATGGCTTCGTCTTGGAGGCGTCCATTACTGCATCTCGGATGACCAGGGTACCCCCTGCCGCGAGAGCCGAGTAGATCTTTCGGTAGAGAGCGCGGTTCTGCGCGCGGGAGTTCTGGTGGGCGATGGCACTGAGCCAAGCGAAATCGGCTCCGCCCGGAAGATCGTCCGTATAGAAGTCGCCCGCCACGAGGCTGACGCGGTCGGCCAAGCCGGCACGGGTGAGCCGATCCCGGGCCAATGGCATGACCTCCGGCAGGTCAAATAGGACGACAGTCGCCTCCGGTACGGCCCGCAGGAAGGCGATGGTCCAGGTGCCCGAGGCCCCGCCGATATCCAGCATCCGCTGGAATCGCAGGGGCGACAATCTCTCCACGATCTGCACAACCATAGGCCCGGAAAAGTTGTTCATGGCACCAATGAAGGACTCACAATCTCCGGCCTCGCCACGGATACTGGGTTCTCTGCGGGCCGGTCGGCCCGTCTGCACGACCCGGGCGAGCTGGGCCCAGCGACGCAGGCAGTTGCCCTGGTGCCGCACACCGGCCAGGACATTGAGCGGTGCGTCCCCCGCAAGCAACTCGGCAACCTCTGCCGGGACTTCATACCTGTCGCCTGTCTTCACCAATAGTTCGAGAGCAGCAAGAACGTCAAGCAAGACAGCGGTCGCGCGCGGATCGGCGTTGATCCTCCCCGCCAGTCTCTCGGCCGTCATCGGCGTACGGCCCAGGGCCGTGAACAGGTCCAGATCGGCGGCGGCCGTAATGACACAGGCCGCTTGAAAGCCCCGGACCTTCTCCAGAAGCTCATCCGCCGTCCATCTCATAGTCATAGATATCCGTCCCCAAACAAGGTACGCGTAGGATGGGCTTCAGCCCATGCTGCTTTGTCCGCCCAAACCGAATTCTCCGCATGGGCTAAAGCCCATCCTTGTATGTTACGGGTAACCAGATATTCTGTGCTTTGGCAGGAGATGTTCGGGCGGTTCGGTGGGTGGCCACCCACCGAACCGCGGCGGCGACGAGGTCGTCCCATCCTGGGGCTGAGAGCCCGTGTGTAGCCGGATCCGTCGTCGCACCGTTGCTACTACCCCGAACAGTCGCCGGAGCCATTGTATCCCATGAGCTCGTATACGCAAGGAAGGGGAATTTTATGAAAGTGGTGGGAATCGACATCAGTAAGCACTATTTCGATCTGCATCTCCTGCCCGAAGGCCAAACCGCCCACTATGCCAACGACGCCGAAGGCATCGCCCAGTGCCGCCAATGGCTGCTCCAGGTTCGCCCCGAACGAGTCGTCCTGGAAGCCACCGGCGGCTACGAGTGGGCCTTGACCCTGGACCTGCAGACGGCCGGTCTGCCGGTCATCGTGGTCAATCCCCGGCGGGTGCGGGACTACGCCCGCTCGCAGGGCCGACTGGCCAAGACCGACCGAATCGACGCGCGGGTCCTCGCCGAGTTCGCGCTGAGCCCGCGGGTGCAGCCCCGGGAGTTGCCCACGGTCGAAGCCCACCAGCGGCTCGCCTGGCTGGCCCGTAAGCGGCAACTGGTCGAAATGCATGTGGCTGAACGCAATCATCTGGAGCACGCCACCGAAAACTCCATTGTCCAGAGTGTCCGCCGGGTTCTCACCGTAATAGAAAAGGAGATCGCCAAAATCGATAAGCAACTCGCCGCCGCCGTCGCGGCCGATCCGCACCTGCAACGCAAGGCGGAAATCCTCGATTCCACTCCCGGGATCGCCCGGGCCACGGCCGTGGCTCTCGTCACCGAACTGCCGGAACTCGGCCGCGTCAACCGGCGGGAGATTGCCGCCTTGGTGGGACTGGCGCCGATGAACCGCGACAGCGGCCAGTTCCGTGGCAAACGCACCACCGGCGGCGGACGGGTCCGCCTCCGCACCGCCTTGTACATGCCCATGCTGACGGTCATCCGCTGCAATCCGACGCTGCGCCGCTTCTACCAGCGGCTCCTGGACAACGGCAAACCCAAGATGACCGCCTTGGTCGCCGCCATGCGCAAGCTGCTAACCATCCTCAATACCCTGATCAAAAAGGATCAACTATGGAATCCCCAAATCACCTGACGGGCAGTTCCGACGCGATGCGGGCGGGCCCTCTGGTCTCTTCCGCCTACCATGCTATTGGCCCAAAGCGGAAAATGCCGGGGGTCTGGGGGCAGAGCCCCCAAGAGCCACCAAAGTGGGCACGAACGCACGAACTCAAAATAATCAGCCGTGGAATCCAAAACTCGCTTGACTCTTAACACAGTCGCTACGTGCTCATCCACCGTCCATCTGTGAGTCATAAATAACTATCCCCAAATGAGTTACGGAGTCCAGCATAAGTAAAGTCCCTATATGACTTGATGACCTGGGCGTGTATAGAGTGGCGGTATGAGACCGCGAGGATGCCCAGAGGACTTGGAGCGACGGCGGATGCGTGCCGTGCAGTTGGTCAGACAAGGCGAGTCTCCCACGGTGGTGGCGCGGATCTTGGGGGTTGCCCCTGCCTCGGTCCATCGTTGGCGACGCATGGCGCGGCATCGGGGTGGCTTGCGCACAAACCTGCTTCGGGGCGCCCTCGTCAGATATCCGATCGGCAGTTGCGGCGCTTACGCGTCTTGCTGCGACAAGGGGCCGTGGCCCACGGTTGGTCGAACCAACTGTGGACTGCGGGGCGGGTGGCAATCTTGATCGAACGTCACTTCGGGGTCCGGTATCATCCGGAGCATGTACGCAAGCTGTTGAAACAGCGTTTGCACTGGACCAGTCAGAAACCCCAGAAGCACGCCCGCGAGCGTAACGACGAAGAGGTGGAACGTTGGATCGCCGAGGAATGGCCGCGTGTGCTTCGGCAGGCGGTGGAGCGGCATGCACATATTGCCTTGTTGGATGAATCGGGCTTCATGCTCGCCCCGCTGGTGCGGCGGCACGTTGGCGCCCCGCGGCAAGACACCAATCGTAGACTGTTCCGACAGTCACGACCGTATTTCCGTGATCAGCGCGATCACCGTCAGTCCGGCGCTTTGCGAGTGGGGTTGCACTTTATGTTGCTGGGAGATAACGAAAACTTCCACGGGGAAGAAGTAGTGTTGTTCCTGCGGCAACTCAAAGGGGAGATCGGAGGTCCTTGGACCATCGTGTGGGACCGCAACAAAATCCATAGTCCATCGCTCGTGGTCCGCCGCTGGTTGGCCAAGCACCCCGAAGTCGTGGTCGAGGACTTTCCGGCCTATGCTCCCGACACCAACCCGGATGAATCGGTGTGGTGTTGGACCAAATATGGACGGTTGTGCAATCTGGCCCCTGCCGACATCGAGGAACTGCGTGGTCATATCTGGGACTCGCTGGTGGCCCTAAAACATCAACCCCAATTGCTGAAATCGTTCGTCGTACGTGCGAAATTGCCGTTGGTGAAGGAAGAGTGCCTTTAGTTTTGCTGGACTCCGTAACAAGAGAGCGGCACACCAGGGCCCGCGCTTATTATAGGAACCGCCGGTGGCCGGACAAGGCACAAATCCTCCTGGAGGATGCCGAAAGGTCGCCATCTCTCCCATTTTTTCAGTGAAGAAAACGGGGATTCGTCACTTTTTCGCTCGTTTGGGGCTTGACGCGTGGGGCGACTTGGGCATAATTATCTATGTTGACATGCTGGTGGTAAACGGCGGAGGCGGAGATACCTGTGCGTGATCCGGACCGGCGTGAAGGCAATGGCAGAACTTAAGGAGGCCATCGAATGACAAGGATAGTTACGACTGCGGCTGTGATTCTTCTTTTGACCCTCTTGGTAGGGTGCCAAACCGACACGGGGACAAGCCAGAGATTGCCACCGCGCTCCAACCAGCCGGTGCAGGTGGGCGATCCGAACAAGCCGGTGGTCGCGCCGGCCATGGGCGATGAGATCGACCTCGTCGAGAAGATGGCCACCAATCGCCAAGCCTATCAAAACAGCTTGCAGGCTATGATCCGTTACTACGAGGCGGCCGGCAATCATGATAAGCTGGGTTGGGCCAAGGAGGAACTGACCGCCCTGAATGGCATCCCGCAGTACCAGTACATCATCGAGGCCCAGGTGATGCCGGCGAGCCTCAAGGCGAAGGACGAGATCCCCGCGGCAGACGCGTTGTTCGCAGAAGCCCATAAGCTCGAACAGCAGGCTGGAGCGATCCCGTTGACGCAGTTTAAGGACGTAGAATTGCTGCGGGCGGCGCTGCGCAAGTATGGCGAGATGATTAGCCGCTTCCCTACCAGCAACAAGATTGGCGAGGCTGCCTTTAGGATGGGCGAGATTCATGAGGGTCTCGGTGACAACACGATTGCCTTGGCCTTCTACCAGAGAGCGTATCAGTGGGACCCCACGGTGCCGCATCCTGCTCGCTTCAAGGCGGCCGCCATTCTGGACAAGAAGCTCCATCGCCGCGACGAGGCCTTGCAGGTCTACCAGGAAGCCATCGCCAAGGAGGCGAGGTATACCGATCAGAGGCTCATGGCCGAAAGACGGGTGGAGCAGTTGACCACGTCCAAACCGGACGCTCCGAAGTAAAGTGAATCGATCGCTTCGATACTCAACGGGTCTGACGAAATGTCAGACCCGTTTTTGTTTTGGCGGGCGGGTCCAATGCTGGACCAACTTGAAGAGACTGTAGCCGAGTTCATTGATCGGCATGGCCTGTTCGCCGGGGCTGGGGGGATTCTGCTCGCGGTCTCCGGTGGGGCCGACTCCACGGCCCTGCTGTATGTGCTCGTGGCCCTCAAGGCACAAGGACGACTCGAACAAGACCTCATTTGCGCCGACATCAACCACCGGTTGCGCGGTCCGGCGAGCGATGCCGACGAGCAATTTGTCATTGAGCAGGCCCATGAGCTCAACATCCCCGTTGTTTCCCAGGCCGTGGACGTGCGAGAATACGCCCAGGCACGCAAGCTCTCCGTGGAGACCGCGGCGCGGCAGTTGCGTCTGGCGAGCCTCGCCGAAATCGCGCGCGGCACGGGTGCACGTGGATCGCCACGGCCCACCAGAAGAACGACAACGCGGAGACCATCGTGCATCGGCTCCTGCGAGGGACCGGTTTCCACGGCTTGGCCGGCATTCGGCCGGCGCGACAATTCGGCGACTTACAGCTTGCCAGCCCGCTTCTATGCGCGACCCGCCCCGAGATTATCCAATATCTGCAGCGTCATGAGCTGCGCGTGGCGTGAGGACCAGACCAACACAAATATCGCCTATACCCGCAACTACATCCGGCACAAGCTGCTGCCCCTGTTGCAGCAGGAGGCACAGGGCGACCTGATCGAAGAACTTGCGGAATTGGCTGCGGCTGCGACGAGACTCCATGATCGAGTCGAACGAGAGGCCGAGGAAGCACGGCCAGGATTGGTGCAGTCTACCGCCGGCCAACTCATCTTCCACGCGCCGAGATTGACTGCCCTGCCGGAGATCGTCGCGGTCGAACTGATCCGCCAAGCGCTCGTGGCCTTGGCCGTGGGCGAGCGGGACCTGACCCAGGCTCACTACACGAGTCTCCTGCAATTGGCCCGCCGGGACGTGAGCGGAAAGAGCGTCTCGCTGCCGCACGGCTTCTTCGCTCGCCGCGAGGGCGAGCAGATCATCTTGAGTGGCAAGGGTCCGGCCCGTAGGGTGGATCGGGCTCCCAAACGCGAAGAATTGCGTTTGGGGACCCGGCTTGCCCCACCGAACCCAGAGCCGATGGTTCTCCCCGTACCGGGAACAACTCAATTTGCCGGACATGAGATTGAGGCGAAGATCCTCCGCCGGGACGAGATGGACGCGACGCAGTTCCAGCATGACAAAGGCCCCTTCCGCGAGTATCTTGACTTCGATCAGGTGAAACCGCCGATGATCGTGCGGACGCGCCGGCCGGGCGACAGATTCCAGCCGCTGGGTATGCCGGAGGAAAAAAAAGTTGGCAAGTTCCTGACCACCGCGAAGGTGCCGCGCGACTGGCGGGAGCAACTCCTGATCTTTGCAGATCGGGAGAAAATTGTTTGGGTCTGCCCTATGCGTATGAGCGAGCGGGTGAAGGTCACGGAGAGAACGCGCCAGGTTCTCCAACTGACCGTCCGCCGCCCGTGATTGCTCGAGCGAGCAGCACAATCTGGCCGGGAACAGGAGAAATCATGAAAATCAATACGTGCAATCGTCGGGAATTCCTCAAGACCGCGGGTCTCGGTACAGCTTTCCTTCTTGCCGGCAGTGCTGGCCGCGTGAGGGCCCAAACCACAGGCAACCGCAAACGGCGGCCGAATATCCTGTTCTGCCTCGCGGACGACTGGTCGTGGCCGCACGCGAGCATCGCGGGCGACAAGGCGGTCCAGACCCCCACTTTCGACCGCGTGGCCCGCGAGGGAGTTCTATTCACGAACGCTTTTGTGACCGCCCCCACATGTACGGCGTCGCGCGGCTCGATCGTCACCGGCCAGTGGCCCTGGCGTTTGGAGGAGGGAGGGAACCTCTGGAGCACACTGCCGGCCAAGTTCGCGGTGTATCCGGACCTGCTGGAGCAGGCCGGCTATCACGTCGGCTTCACCCGCAAGGGCTGGGGGCCGGGACAATTCCAACCGGGCGGCCGAACACGCAATCCGGCGGGCCCCTCGTACAAGGACTTCCAATCCTTCCTCGCGACCAAGCCCCAAGACGCGCCGTTTTGCTTCTGGTTCGGCAGCACCGACCCGCATCGCCCCTACGCGTGGCAATCCGGCGTCAAGAGTGGCCTGAAGCCGGAAAACGTGAAAGTCCCGGCGTGCCTGCCCGACCACGAGATCGTCCGTAAAGATCTTTGTGACTACTATTTCGCTGTGCAGCGCTTCGACCGCGAGTCGGGCGAGCTTCTGAAGATGCTGGAGGAAAGCGGCGAATTGGAGAACACACTGGTGGTGATGAGCGGCGACAATGGCCTGCCCTTCCCCCGCTGCAAGAGCAATCTCTACGACGGCGGGACCAGTGTGCCGCTAGCCGTGCGGTGGCCCGGACCGGTCAAGAGCGGACGGGTCATCGAGGATTTCGTCAGCCTGCAGGACCTGGCACCGACGTTCCTGGAAGCCGCGGGCCTGAAACCACCCGCGGAGATGACGGGCCGTAGTCTGCTAAGCATCCTGAAATCCGGCAAGGCGGGCCGCATCGATCCCGCGCGGGATCATGTCCTGACCGCCAGGGAGCGGCACGCCTGGGTCCGCAAAGGCGGGCTCGGCTATCCCTGCCGTGCGATAAGGACCCATGAGTACCTGTATATCCGCAATTTCAAGCCCGAGCGCTGGCCCGCCGGCGATCCCGTGGGCGGCGGCGAGACGTACTATCCCGGCTGGACCTACGGCGACATCGACGATTCCCCGACGAAGACGTACATGCTCGAGCACGGGAACGATCCCGGGGTGAAGCGGCTGTTCGACCTGGCCGTAGCGAAGCGGCCGGCGGAGGAACTGTACGATCTGCGAAAAGACCCGGATCAATTCCACAATGTCGCAAGCGACCCATTCTACGCCAAGGTCAAGGAGGATTTGGCTGCCCGCCTGATGGCGGAGCTCAAGGCCACGAACGACCCGCGTGCCTTCGGCCAGGGAGACGCCTTCGATACCTATCCGTACTACGGCGGTCAGCCGACGAACCAGCAAAAGGCAAAGGCCAAGAATCAAAAGGGAAAAGGAGAAGAATAAAAAGGAAGAGAACGTATGAGAAGCGGAATGGGCATGGGACGCCACGCCTGGGAACGCCGCTCTCTCGCGCGGCAAAGACAAGAATGCCAATCGGGAGATTGGCGGTCCCGGGACTTTTGCGCTTCGTGGTTTCACAGGTTTGACTACGGCCGCCGGCGGTCACGGATTCGACGCCGGCTTCGAGATCGTGAACGCGTAATAGAAAAAATAGCTGGTGCCGAATTCTCCGACCAGTTGCTGAAGCGCCGCCTCGCGGTCGTCCGCGGAGAGCGACTGGTTGAGCCGCACGAAGCGCTCGTATCTTTCAATAGTCCCGCGGCTGATGGCCAGTTGGCCCAAGTTCAGGGTCTGGCGTTGCATGCCGTAGTAGATCAGCATCGCCTCCTCGTAGAGCGTCGGGATCTCGCGATACCCGAGGCCCGCGAGGTATTTCGCGTGGGCGGTGATTTTGTCCACTCGGCCGGCCAGCAGATACGCGGCCATGAGGTCTTCGAAGGCCATGCGATTACCGGGGTTCTGCTCCAGAAGCCCCGTCAACATCTCCTCGATGGATTCATGCGTGAGCCGGCCGGCGTCCTGCCGGCGTATGCACGACTTGATCCGGCGGATGCAGGCCGTCTCCGCAGGCCCAAAGCCATGATCCAGGCCGGAGCATGGCCACGGCCCTGCTCCGGTAGATCAGGTCCCTCCGGAGCGTCTGGAGGTACACGCGGGCCGCACCGTCCTGCCCTTTGATAATGTTGATCCAGGCAAGCTTCTCCAACACCCCGGGGAGATGGCCCTTGGCGAGCAGAAACTCGGAGGCCAGCTTTTCGGCCAAGTCCACGTTTCCCAATTCGAGGAACGTATCGCACATCTTCAATTGGGTCACGCACGACTGGTCTTCCTCGTGGGTGAGCAAGAGGGCGAGGGGGTTTTGCGAGAAACAGAACATGTCGTACGGTAAACGGCCCACCTCGTATAACGCGCGGTCGACGTCATGATTGACGTAGACACTGTACACATTCGTGGGCAGGCAAGCGGCGTGTTGGAGCACTTCGGCCCAGCGCCCCTGCTGGGCCAGGGCGTTCAGGACCACGATGTGGTTGTGCACCCTGTCATAAGTCCCGTACAGGCCAACGGCCAGGACCACCACGGGAACCGCCGGCAGCGCCAGTCTCCGGCCGTAGGCCAGGACTCGCGGGCGGGACGCAGGGGTGACGCGTGCCTTGGGCTTCTTCGCCTGGCGGAGATGGGCTCTCCCGGCACTTTCTCGCCAAGGGAACACCCTGTGCCACAAGCCCAGTAAGAGCACAGTCATCGGGACAAAGACATACAGCAGAACGATCAGCCCCCGGGACAGCGGCCCCAGGCCCTCGGTCCAGTCCCGACAGAAAGGAGTCATCGTCAGAAAGGCCTGCTTCGGGGATAGATCGAAGGCGTGCTCGGCCAAGACCCAGATGATTCCCGCAGTCGCGGGTAGTGGCAACAAGGCCGCGAGCCAAGCGCGGCGGAGCAGCAGGCAAAGGACCGTCATGAGCGTGAAGACGGCCGCCGCCCCCGTTCCCGCCAGCCAGTAGTCCATCCCGCCCACGAGACAGAAGAGCACAAGCCGCAGGAGGACTCGCGGCGGTGCCGTCCTCTCAAAACAGAAGGCCCAGCGATAGAGTCAGACAGACCTCCAGCGGGTGGTCATGGCGGTTGTATAGCATGACGATCAGGATAGCAGGGAAATAGGGCAAGACGTTCGCCGAAGAAGAGCCGGTACGCAGGCAATGAAGTCGCGTCAATACGCCCAGGCTTAGCGCAGTCAGCGTGACGACCACTGCCCCCAACCAAGAGTAATAGAATCCGTGCGAGAGAAAGCCGTACGCCGCCGCGGCCAACCCGCCGGGTAGATCCACCGCTTCTCGCAGAGACCGCCAATCTGCGGCGAATACCGGGACATTTAGCACGATGGTGCCGAAGCCGTCATAGATTAGACGGGGATCGACCACGAGCCACAGATAGGCATAACAGGCCAGGAAGAAGAGCGGGCCCGGCCAGGCCCGGCTCTTCATCGGCAGCGTCTTTTCCCGTGGCGAAATCACCATCGCAGTTCTGCTCCCGTCATTCTCGCTCCTGGTAGGGAGCAGTCTTGGTGGCCTTTGGAGTAGCCATCGTAAGGGGAATCTCCACAGTGATCGCAGCGTTCGCGCGAGCGGCACGGGCCAGAGAGGTTCTCCCTGCCTGCACCGGGCCCCGGACCAACTCGGGAACACTGCACGTTTCCATCAGGAAATCGTAATACCCCGGGTCCTGCTGCGGCAGCACGAAGGCTTTGTGCGCCTGGCCCTCGGCATCGACGTAGCTCAGATACGTCCGCGTAAAGAGACCGCCCTGCCGCTTACTGCTGAAAGCGATCCACCGGCTGTTGCTGGACCAACTGTGCCACGATTCGGAGTCCTCGCTGTTGATCGCCAGGCGTTGGTATTTCCTCGTGGCCAGGTCCATCAAGTACAAGTCGCTGCTGGGCTGGGACGCCGGGAAGCAACCGTAGGCGTACATGCAAAAGAGCAGAAACCGTCCATCTGGCAAGATCCGCGGCAGCAGGATGCTCAAACCCGTCTGTTCCGCGGCCAGCACGGTCTCGGCGGGCCCCCACTGCTGAGTCTGGACATCGTAGGGCACGCGGCGCAGGTCATATTTGACCTTGTCGTAGTTCTCCGGCGGGACCCGGTTACGGTCCTTCCAGAGGATCGGGGCGCTGCAAAAATACAGGTACCGCCCATCCGGAGACCAGGCCGGATAGGTCTCCAGCCGGTCCTTCTCGGCCAGAGGAGCCGGACAAACCGCCCGCTGCTCTTCCACCAGAAAGCAGACCAGCGCCGAATCGAGATCGACCACGTCGCGCACCTCCGGCCGGCCCGCGTGAAAGAACTGACGCACCTCGTTCAGCGAATATACCGCCAGTGCGCCGCTTGGATGCCAGGCCGTGTAGCCCCATTTCGCGCCGATCTTGCCGACGGAGCCGTGGCGGGCCAGCAGAGTGGAGCTGCCGTACACGGCACTCCGCAAGGCGATGCTCAACATATTGGGGTCCTGGCCGACGAAGCTGTGACAATTGGGACAGCCCTGCTCGAAAGATCGGCCGCGGAGAACCGGTGACTCCTCATAGCCCGTCAGACAACGTTGATGAATCCCGATATCCTTCCACCAGGTATAGATGGGTTGCATGCCGCCGATAGAGCAGGTAGCTATTGATCTCTTCCGCGGCCACCGTGTTGGACAGGCTCCGGAACTTCCGCCATCCCTGCGCCACATCTTTGACACAGATGTCCATCAGGATCTGCCGGCCCCGGTTCGCTGCGAGCAAGGCCCGCCAAGGCCGGGCGGGAATGCGCACCGAGTTTGTGTGACTCGAAACCTCCAGCGCCCGGCCCGCATCCGCATGGAGCCTGACAAAGTATTGCTGTCCCGGCTCGAGAATCTGAAAGCTCAGAGGAGCGATGTTGGGCGGGATGACGAGGCCCGCGTAATCCGGGCTGATGTTCGGCTCCCGGGCGACCTCGGGGCACTCTTGCGGCGGTCCCGGCGGAGCCGACCTCAAGCACAGCCCCGCCAAGACGAGAACAATGCCCCCGCTCCGGCCAGTGCGCGTGCGCCACCCATGTGCCATCTGCCGCTAACCAACCTTCACCACGTCATTTGCATTGACAGTATTCTGACACGTCGTCAGTTTCATCGTACCGGAATCCCACCCGGCGGACAAGCCTTCTGCACCTGAGGCCCCCGCTGCGCAGATCCTGGAGCGAACGTCCCCGGCCACCTTAGAGGGTCTAACCAGATGAATGTCAATATGTCATTGCGAGGAGCGCAGCGACGAAGCAATCTCAGTCTCAGGCGTGGGTTGGAGATTGCTTCGCTGCGCTCGCCATGACATACCAGCCTCCTTCGGCTATTCGCTTCTCATTCTGTTAGACGCTCTTGGATCGTCGCGACTTTTCCCTTGCATGTCCGACATGCCATTGCCGTAGTCCTCCCTCAGAGAAGCACCGCTGGTGAAACCGCGACAAGGGATCGTGGAGAACTCCATATGGGTCGGACGGATATGGCCGTGATGGCGAGTGCGAAGACTGGTGGAAATCCGGGAACCGGGAGCAAGCGACAGGGCAACTGCATGTGGCTACGCGGCTCGGCGGACTCAGTTTGTGGCATCGGCATCCTGCCGATGCGGCATGGGCTGGAAGCCCATGCCACTTTGGATCATCGGTCACATGCAATTGCCCTGAAAAGAGAGACCCGAAATGGATGAAACGGGACTACGAACGGGTATAATATACGAATGGATGGTTCGGAGTCTCTCCCCGAGTCAACTCTGGAGTCTGCTTCATATGACGATGTCTCGCGGCATGCAGAAGAAGAAATGGGCGGTTGAAGGACCGATGGGAAGGTAAGGGCGGTACGAGCCACCGAGCCGAATTGTCCCGCCGGTCATGGCCGATTGTGGTGCTGGTTGAGGAGGTTCGTCCTTTGTTGATAACGATGATGGTGTTATCCCTGGCGTGGATCCTATCGGCGGCGCCGCTGCCGGAAGTTCGCCTTACAACCGACAATCTGCGAATCCGCGAATCCTGCACGATCGTCATCCCCCCCGGGACGGTCATCGAGGACGCCGACGGCAATGGCGTCATTCAAATCGCGGCCTCGAATATCCAGGTTCAATTTGCCCCCGGCGCCGTCCTGCGCGGCGCCGCCCGGCCGGGTGCCGGACGAATACCGCGGCTACGGCATCCGCCTCAACGGGCATTCCCACGTGGTCGTCCGGGGCGCTCGACATCAGCGGTTTCTGGGCCGCGCTCTGGGCGACCGGGGCCGACGGCCTCACTCTGGACGGGATCGACGCCTCGGACAACCGCCGGGCGCATCTGAAGTCCACGCCGGCGGCCGAAGATGCCGGCGACTGGCTTTTCCCGCACAATAACGACACGAATGAGTGGCTGAGGGACTACGGCGCAGCGCTGTATGTCGAGGACTCCAACAACATCACCGTGCATGACTGCCAGGTCTGGCAGGGCCAGAACGGCCTGTGCCTGGATCGCGTGAACGACTCCCGGATCTACGACAACGATTTCTCGTTCAATTCCGGCTGGGGCATCGCTCTGTGGCGCTGCCGCCGCAACGTGATTCGCGGAACGCCTGCGACTTCTGCGTCCGCGGCTACAGTCACGGCATCTACAACCGGGGCCAGGATTCGGCAGGTATCCTGATGTTCGAACAGAATGACGAGAATACTATCGCCGAGAACTCCGCGACCCACGGCGGTGATGGCTTCTTCGGCTTTGCCGGCCGGGAAGCATTGGGCGAGACAGGCCCCCATCCCGCCGACTGGTATCGCCGGCGCGGCAATAACAAGAATCTGCTCATCGGCAACGATTTCTCCTATGCGGCGGCCCACGGCATCGAGATGACCTTCTCGTTCGGGAATATCTTCTATGACAACCGCTTAGTCGAGAATGCCATCTGCGGCGTCTGGGGCGGCTACTCCCACGACACTGTCATCGCGCATAATCACATCGAGGGCAACGGCGGGATGGCCTACGGGCTCGAACGTGGCGGCATCAACATCGAGCACGGCCAGGGCAACCGCATCCTCGACAATCTCTTTCGGGCGAACCAGTGCGGTGTGCATCTGTGGTGGGGTCCGAGCGGCGCTCTGGCCCAGAGACCCTGGGCCAAAGCCAACGGCACGGATTCCAAGGACAACCTGATTTGCGCCAACCGTTTCGTCCAAGACAAGCTCGCCCTGCATTTTCGCGGTCGCAGCGAAGTCCAACTGGTCGGCAATAGCTTCGACAGTGTCGCCCAGCAGATGACAAAAGAAGCCGACGTTACCGTCCGTGAACTCCCGGACCCCAACGAGCGAACAGCACCGAGGCCGTCGTATACCGTTTGCGGGGTGAGCCACCCCGTCGGGGCGCGTCAGCACCTGCAGGGTCGGCAGAACATTATCATGACGGAATGGGGGCCGTGGGATCATGCCTCACCCTTGGTTCGCCAGGTGGCGGATGCCGGTAATTCCGTCCGTTACGATCTGCACAAGCTGCCACCGGGAACAGACATCAGCGTGGACGGCCCACACGTAACAGGCCAGTTGTCCCAACCCAAAGACGACACCGCTCCGGCGGTCTACACCGTCTCCGCGACCGAGCCCGGTGTTCATCCGTACCGCCTGCAAGTCAAAGCCAATGCCTGGCAGCAGGAAATACGCGGCACATTGGTTTCGACCACCTGGGACGCGACTTTCTTCAAGTGGACCAAGGACACCGACCCCCGGGAGAATGTCGAGGCCTGGCGTCTGCTCTCTCAGGGCCGGACAGCCGTACACGCCGAAGTCAAGCAACTACGGTTTCCCTACGGCTACAGCGGTCCCAGCGAACTGAAGCTCTCTGCCGCAGTCACGACCGCACGGCTCGGGGGCGATTCCTTCGGCATGATCGCCAAGACCCGACTGCCGCTGACGGCCGGCACCTGGGAGTTCCGGACTCTCAGCGACGATGGCGTACGCGTGACGGTGGACGGCCAGCGGATCATCGACAACTGGACTTGGCACGGCCCCACGCCCAACGAAGGGACGCTGCAATTGGCCCAGGATGAGACGGTGGAGATCGTGGTGGAACACTTCGAGATTGACGGCTACGCCGTCCTCGAACTGGAAATCTCCCCCCAGGACCCTGCCCATCTCAAGTAAATGGCCCGCGTCGAGGTTCCGCCTTCTTCGCGCCCCAGACCAATACCCTGGTTTCCTCCTGCAATGCGCAAAGGCGATAATCCACAAACGGTCTTCGTATACGAGATAGACGACGAAGTACGGGAACCGATGGATCAAATAGCGACGTGTGCCATCCTTGTGGAGTGGCCACCGATCCGGAGCAGGCTGGATGAATTCGATCGCGGCTGCGATCTCCCTCTCAAAGTCCAAGCCCAGCCCCGCGCAGCGGTTTTCATAGAATTGCACCGCCTCCCACAACTCTGTCTCCGCTTCGTGGAGGATGGTAACGGGAGTCATCGCAGCCGGGTCTCAATATCGGCCAGAACCTCCGCCGCAGGACGACCTGCCGCTTTGCCGGTTTTGACCTTGCGGACACGCTTGCGAATCTCGGTCTCCTGCTCGGGACCGAGCTCATAGGCATCGGGATCTTCCAGGCTCAGGATCAAATCATGGGCCAGACTCGCCCGCTCACCGGCCGACAGCGCCATCGCTTCTCTTCGAATTTCTGCCATCGTCTTCATGCTTCTATCTTACGGTAGGAGCACATTCGCGTCAAGTTATGGCCGGCCGCATTAGATCATCTGGTACTTGGCCCGGATGGACTGCACGAAGAACTCCGCGTCCAGGATGCGACCTTCCGCCGGTTGCTTCTTGAAACAGCGTATCAGAATCTCGCTGTGCCGCCTTTGGCCGACCTGGAGGAGGATGGCAAACTTATCTTTCACTTTCGGCAAAGACGCGGGTGGCGAGTTTGACTAGGAGCCTCGACCCGCGTAGCGGCTCTGGGATTTCCTGGCCACCGGAAGCGTACGCGCCCGCCCAACGGGGCTACGGGGCGAATTCTCGCTTCCTGTCTGTTGTCGGCAACATCAATTCCCGCGGCCGGACTTGTAGGGTGTCTCCTCGCCTTTTTCCTGGATTTGCCGGCCGACCTTGGGATCGAGCTTGGCCTTGACGATCTGCTTGGATCACGCGGCGCGGATCAGGGTCTGCGGGCGAATGGTCACCGGCCCCTTGATAAACTCGGGGATATTGTAGACGATCATGCGCGAGTTTTCGTACTGCGGGTCCCGCTGCGGCAGCAGAAACGGCTTGCGGAAATGCCCCACGCGGTCGAAGAAGCTGAGGTACAGGTGCGTACACTGGCCATCCTGCCTCTTGCTGCTGAAGATGACCCAGCAGCAGGATTGAGGGAACCCAGTGCAGATAGAGCACGGGCCGGTGCGGGTTGACGACACGGATCAGCCTGCGCGTGACCCACGCGCTCGACACGAAGAGCAGAACGAGGGCGAGGGCTCCGCTCCAGGAATAATAGAAGAGCTGCGCATAGAAGCGGGAGCACAACTCGTTCATCCCTCCGGGATAGGTGAGAAAACCCTTCACAAAATATGGATCGAAGAAAAACACCGGCTCCTGGGCCTCGTACATGAGCGTTGGATCGAGCCGCCACAGCGCATAGAGGAAATAGAACGCCACGAGACCCACCGCCAAGGCCGAAGACCCGATCCGCTCGTGTCCCGGTGCATGTTCCTTTGTGCTCGGCATCTTCGGTCCTTACGATCTACCCGGCATCCAACCCGCGTGGTGCTCAACAACGATGGTATTACATCAGCCCCTGTAAGACCGGCAAGCTCATTATACCAATAGTGCGTGGCCGCGATAGCAAGGTGAAGTGCGTCTCCGGGAGATCAGTACGGGCAGCCGAAGCCGAACGGTGCAACGGCAGCCGGCGTAGCCGCCATATCGCCTCTGGTCCTGGGGCGGGCGGCACGCGGGTCTTCTCACGGCTGGTTCACATCCCTCGTCAATTCGAGCAGACGGAAACTGCCTTGCCGGGCATAGGGGAAGCCGCAGAGCGTCGGGCCGAGCTGCGGGGCGACAACGGGGTCTTCTCTCAGCTTCTGGTATGCGCTCTCGTGGACCAGGAGAAAACGGACCCGGCCGTCGATCTGGTTGGGGTCCGTCAGGTACTCGAGCGGCTCGCGCAGGTAGAAGCAGAAGTCCTGAAACTCGGTCCCGTAGACATAGATCGGCTCGCCCGTGGGGACCCGGGCGTTCACCAGGGCGCCGACCGGCCGGCGTTCCTCGCGCCGCGCCAGCACCGGCGCGGCGAACAGATAGTACTGAATTGTCACGACAGCCGCCAGTGCGGCGGAAAGGACCGTCAGCGGAACAGGTGTGCGAAAGAGCATCCGCCGGCGGAGCAGGACGGCCGTCCAGGACACAATTGCGCCAGGAGAATGAAGGTCCAGAGGCTGTGATGCACAACGACCATCGCGGCCGCCGTCACCGCACCGGCCAAGCCGTAGCCGGCCAGGAGCAGCCGCCGCCACAGGCGTCCCTGGTCCGGCAGCTCCGCCACCTGGCCCAGGACCCACCCCAACAGGAGGCTCGCCAAGCCGATCACGGGTAGCGCGTATCGGCCGCTATTGCCCGGAATCACCGTGATGCTCACAAACGAGATCACCAGCCCGAGCCGGGCGCCCCGGAACAGAGGCATTTGGGCAGACGGAAGATGACGGGTGAAGTCCCGGCGCCACAGCAGCGGGGCAAAAACCAGCCACGGCAGCAGATTCGCGCAGGCCCGCACGACATGCCGGCCCCACTGGGGCCAGTCGATGTTGGGCGAAGTCAGGCGCAGGACAATCTCCCGGGTGGCGGCCAAGTTCGCGATCGCCCCGCGGCCGGGGACCGGGGGAAAGGCCACGTGCGCCCAAAGGGCCGGAACGCCGAGGCACAGCAGCAGCGTCGCCAGCGACGGAATCGACAGCAGAGCCCGCCACCGCTGGGTGTAGGCCAGAATGCAAAGTACCGGGGCGTAAAAGAACAGCAAGATGGGCGGCCCTTTCGTGAGCATGCCGCAGACCAGAAGCGGGCCGGGCACAGCCACAGGAGCCATTGCGACGACCCCCGCACCCACAGGGCCAACCACAGGAATAGGGCCATCGAGGTCAGGCAGATGTAGACCGCCTCGATCTCGCTCTGCCGGCCCTTTTTGATGATGCCGTAGGTGGTCAGGAACAGCAGCGCCGCGATCAGACGGACCTTGGGGCCGGGCCAATCCCCCGGAAACCAGATCAGGAGCGTCGCAAAGGCCAGGACGAAGAGTGTCGAAGGCAGGCGGGCCGCGGCTTCATCGTGCCGGCCCGTCACGCGGAACGAGCCGGCGATCACCCAGTTGATGAAGGGCGGCTTCCCCGAGTAGGGCCGGCCGAACAGATGGGGCACGAGCCAATCGCCCGTCTTGAGCATCTCGACGGCCGAGAGAATCCGGCGGCCTTCCTCCCCTTGGATCTCCGGCGTCCCCAGCGCGGGGAGGTAGAGCGCCACCCACGTGAGGAACACCGCCAGGAATGCCTCCGGGCGGCCCAGGCACGATACAATCCGTTCCTCCTGTGCCGGATCGTTCTTCACGGCATCCCCAAGACTCGCGACCGCATCATCGTTCACCATCGCCTCAGGGAGATACAAAAGACACTCCGTAGACTCAATGCGGCAATTTGCCTATTCCGCCTCGGACAATTACCGAATGGTGGCGGCGCGGGATAACTTGTGCCTGGAGGCTTCCCGCCCAGGAATCAGCGGCGCGAGTTTGCCCCCGCGCAGGCGGGCGATGCCGATGCCACCGAATCGCGCGGGCAGAATAGGCTCGGCCTGCGAAAAGGCGCGTTTCACCACCGTCAAACGACCACGGCGTGCGTCGACTACCCCATTAGCATGGGCGGGGTAACAGGCCGTGCCGGACGGGCCGGGTCCGGCAGTCACTGCGCATAGTTGACCCACTCACTTTTCCTCGGAACAGCAGCCGCAAGAAAGTAGTTACCTCGATTGATAGGTGGTGAGATCACGGCGGGCGGTTACACAGGAATCTCGTCCTTTGCCCAGGTAAGTCGCAGGAAGCGGGAAAGCACTACCCTGCGCAGTAATCTCCTGCAACTTGCGGACCGGGCCAGACTTGCGGCACTTAGGGAATTTCCCTAATCGTTCCTCACGAAAGGCTCTGGTAGCATAAGCAAGTGGTGACTTCGGCGCATCCGCCAAGTCGCCCCTGTGCTAAGCGGTAGGGTTTGGCCAGGACGAAACTCTCGTCGGTCTGGATATGGGGCCTCAGACTATGTCAAGGAAAGGCAACCGAAGTCCGCCCTCCCGGAAATCGCTGCCGGAGCGGGCGAAAGCGAGTGCGAACCCGGCCAAGGCATACCAACTTTTGCAAAGCCAAACAGATTCGACCGGGGACGAGCAGGCGGAGCATTGGGGCAAGGCGGATCTGGCCGCACTCACATTAACGCACAGCCTGAGCATAAGACCTTTGGAGGCGCGGGGACTCGGACCGCTGCTCCAGGAGATCCTCGACGCGGCCGTTGCCATCGGGGAGGCCGAGGGGGGCACCCTACAACTGTTCGAGGGCCGTTTGCTGCACATCGTCGCCCATCATGGCCATCAGGCGGCCTTCTTGAACAGCTTTGCGTTCGCCGGGAATCAAGCCACTGCCTGGGGGGAGGCTGTAAGGTGGGGGCAACGCGTGATCGTGGGGGACGTGGAGAACAGCCCCCTGTTTGCGTACGCCGCGTCACGGAAGATATTACGGGAGGCGAGCGTCCGCGCGGTGCAGTGCACGCCGCTGCTGACGCGCCGGGGCAAGCTGCTGGGTATTCTCACGACGCATTGGGCCATTCCGCATGTGCCCGATGAGCGTGACCTGTGGCGGATCGACCTATTGGTGCGGCAGGCCGCCGACCTCATTGAGCAGGACCAGGGTGCCGAGTGGCTGCGAATCGCCGGTGAAGACCTCCAGGCACGGACGGAGCAATTGCAGACCACCAACGAGATGCTCCTGAACAAACAACAGGAGTTGGAAGCGGCCAATGAGGACCTCCGCGTGCAAGAGCAAGAACTCCGGAGTCACGCGGAGACGTTGCGGGCCAGCGAGGAGCGGTTTCGACAGGTGGCAGAATGCGCCGGGGAGTTCATCTGGGAGGTGGACGCCCACGGCTTGTACACCTACGCCAGTCCCGTGCCCGGGAGAATTCTCGGATACCAACCGCAGGAACTGGTGGGATACCGAGGAGCCGATACGGATATCACGGAGCGAAGGGCGCAGAGGGGTTGCTGCGCGAGAGCGAGACGCGGTTTCGGGCGTTGACGGAGAAAGGCGCGGAATTGGTCAGCGTGCTGAACGCCGCCGGGGTGCTGACCCAGGCCGAGGAGCAGGAGCGGCGGCGGATCGCGGTGATCCTGCACGAGGACCTGCAACAGCAGATCGCCGGGGCCAAGTTCCATCTGAGCCTGGTCAAAGGCCGAGCTAAGGACGAGCGGATGCGAGCGGACATTGAGGAAGTCGAGGGGATATTAAAGGGTACCATCAAGCAATCCCGCAGCCTGTCCCGCGATCTCAGTCCCGCCGTGGTGAACATGAACGACCTGGCGGAAGTCCTCCAATGGCTGGCCCATCGAGTACGGGCCCAGCAAGGTCTGAGCGTCAACGTGGTTGTCTCGGGCGACATGAGGCTGCACTCGGAAGCGCTGGCGCTGTTCCTGTTCCGGGCTGCCCAGGAGATGCTGTTCAACGTGGTCAAGCACGCGCAGGTCCGGGAGGCGGCTATCCGGGTCAGGAGGATTGGGCGCTACGTATGCCTTTCCGTATCCGATCCGGGACGCGGGTTCGACCCGTGCGAGTTGAAAGAGACCTCGGGCGTGGGGTTGTTCAGTATCCGCGAGCGCACGGAGCTGCTCGGCGGCCGGCTAAAGGTCAAGAGCACCGAAGGCAAAGGAAGCAGGTTCAGCATTGTGGTCCCAGACGGCCGGAAATCGGAGGACCGAGGACAGAAGACGGAGGACGGAAGGCAGACGGCCGAAGAGGAGTTGCCGTCCTCGGTCTCTCCGTCATCCTCCAATGGTACTTTGCGCGTCCTGCTCGTGGATGACCACAAGGTCGTGCGCGCGGGCTTAGCGGCGATGCTGCGGGAGGCACCCGGCATTGCACTGGTCGGGGAGGTACCCGATGGTCGTGAAGCGATCAACATGGCGGTAGACCTCCGGCCGGACGTGGTGATCATGGATGTCTCCATGCCCCTGATGAAGGGGGATGAAGCCACACGGCAGATCAAGACATACCTGCCCGAGGTGCGGGTGATCGCGTTGTCGATGTACGACGAAGCCGAGAAGAAGCAGAGCATGTTCGAGGCTGGAGCCGAGAGCTCTGTCCTCAAGACGATCTCCGCCGAAGAACTACTCGCCGCGATCCGGGCTCAGAACACGGACGAGAGTTGAGCACGCCGACGACCCGATGCTCCTGGGTGCGCGGGGAAAACACAACCTGAAAGAGCTGGTCAAAAGGATCGCGAAGGGCCATCAGAGCGAGGAACTCGATTGGGGCCGTCCTGCCGGCCGAGAGGTCTGGTAAATGGCCGGATACGTTCGGCAACGAGGCGATCTGATCGCCGCTCACCAGGTGTTCTCGTCCTCGGGGTTTTCCAACTGGCTCGCCCAGTGGTTGGAGGCGATGAAGGTCTTGTGGTCGGGCTCCTTGGGTTGGGGTGGCACGCCGAGGTAAGTGAGGGTCTTCTCGAGGATCACGCCGGCCACAGGGGCGGCGACCGAGCCGCCGGTGTAGCCTTTCTTGAGCTTGGTATTGGGCCGGCGAATCGAGATCAGGACGACGATCTTGGGGTCGTCGGCCGGGGCGCCGCCGATGAAGGAGGCGGTATAGGCGTTCGGCACATAGCCCTTGCTGCCCGGCAGGGCGACCTGGCCGGTGCCGGTCTTGCCGAAGACCTGCCACTTGTCGAGCCGGGCCTTGTAGCCGGTGCCGGCTTTCTCGTTGACGACGGAGACCATCGCCTGCGTGACCAGCCAGTGGGCGACCTCGGGCTTGATGACGTAGCCGACGTGCAGTTGCGACGGCCGCATGTCCACGACGGCGCCGTCGGCGGTGACCAGGGTCCGGACGATGTGCGGCCAGACGATGCGGCCGCCGTTGGCGAGCATGCAGAAGGCCCGCAGCATCTGGAGCGAGGTCACCGAGACCTCCTGTCCGAACGCGATGCGCGGCGGACTGTAGCTCGACCACTGGGCCGGCGGCCGCAGCATACCTTCGCCCTCGCCCGCCAGCTCCAGACCCACCTTGCGGCCGAAGCCAAAGAGCCGCAGCCCTTCGTAAAGCCGGGGCGGCCCCAGCCGCTGGCCGATCTTGGCCATGCCGATATTGCTGGAGACCATGAGGATCTCGCGCAGGGTGAGGTCGCCGAAGGGGTTTTTGTACTCGTGGATAGTGCCGATGCCCTTCGCGTAGTAATGGCCGTTTTCGCAGAAGATCGTCTCGAAGCGGTTGACGACGGCGGTGTCGAGGGCGACCGCCGCGACGATCGGCTTGAGGATGCTGCCGGGCTCGTACTGGACCGTCAGCGCCCGGTTCATGAAGACATCCGGGTCCGCGTGGCGGGAATCGCCCGGGTCGTAGTCCGGCAGGGAAACCAGCGCCAGGATGGCGCCGGTCTGCGGGTCCGCCACCATGGCGGCGGCTGCTTCCGCCTCGAAGTCCTTGTACTGCTTGTACAGGGCCTGGCGGGCGAACTCCTGGATCGTCGCGTCGATCGTCAGGATGACGCCGGAACCGTGCATCGGCATTTCGTTGTTGTCGTGGTCGTCCTGGAGGCAGAAGCCCAACGGCCGGCGGTGTACATCCACCAGGAACGTGTGCATGGCGCCCTTGCCGCGCAGATCGCGGTCGAAGGCGTATTCGATGCCCTCGATGCCCCGGTTGTCCCGGCTGGTGAAGCCCACGACGTGGCAGGCGAGTCGGCCCATCGGGTAATTCCGCCGCCAGTCGTAACGAACGCCGATGCCGTGGATCTTCTGCGCGGCCTCACACTCGGCTTCCGTCGCGTCGAGCTTGACGACGGCGTAGCCGGGATTGTTGCTGTCCACGATGCGTTTGCAGATCTCATCGGCGCCCGCGTCGAGAATGGCGGCCAGGCGGGTCGCGGTTTCCTTGGGATCTTTGAGGATGCGCGGCTCCGCGAAGATGGTGCGCACCTGATCGCTGGCGGCCAAAACGCGGCCCCGGCAATCCACAATGGCGCCCCGCTGCGGCTCCAGGGGCAGATAGGCCCGCTGCTGGATCAAGCTCTTTTCCGCGAAACGCTCGGCGAGGCAGTATTGCAGGTAGACGCACCGGGCCGCGAGGCCCAGGAAGGCCAGGAGCACCACGGACAGAAAGACGATCATCGTCACAAGCTGGCGCCGGCCGCCCCCGGTCGAGGTCGCGGCATTGAACCGAACATTCTTGCCGGCGTTGTCGGATTGCATCAAGCGTCCCGTATTGTTGATTGGTCCTCTGGGCCCTCTTCGTCCCCTGGGACCTATAGGACCAATAGGACGAATGAGACGTATGAACCTGCCCGCGCGGCTTGGACAGGAGGGAGCGTCATCCCCCGAGCTTCCGCGAAAGCGTGGCCGGATTGATCAGACTCTCGACCCGGAGTTGCTTTTGCCACAATTCCTGCTGCAGGCGGCCTTGCTCGATTTTGCACATCCGGACGCGGTAGAAGGCCTGCTTGTCCGCCCCGCGCAGATAGACGGCCGCGAGCAACGTGGCCGCGAAGAAGAAGACAATCAGAACAAAATGGAAGCGAGAGCTCATACCGCCGCGTGCGAGCGTGTCCCGTGCCGGAGAGAGCCTTTCCTACTTCGGGGGCAGCCGCAGCCGCGTTCCCACCTTGAGCGAGTCCTGACTCTTCAGAATGTCGGAATTCAACTTGTAAATCTCATCCCAGCGGGACCCGGCGCCGAGCTGGCTGGCCGCGATCTTCCACAGTTTGTCCCCGTCCTGGACTGTGTACCACCGCCCGTCCGACGGCGCGTCGGCGCCGGGGTTATAGCCGGTTTAACCAGCAGTTGCACTTTGTCCTTGATCGTCGTGGGCTTGTCCGGCGCGACGTTCTCGAAAAGCGTGGCGGGGAGAACGTCCGCCGGCGTGGCGCCGGCCACCTTGGGCAGCGGCGGAACGATCAGCTTCATGCCGATGGAGACCTTGTCGGCGGACTTCAGCGTCGTCTCGTTGCGGTGGAAGAGGCGATCGATGTTCGCCACCCGGTTGCCCTCTTCCGCGCCGTACACCTTCTTGGCAATGGCGGCCAGGTTGTCGCCGGCGACCGTGGTGTAGACGGTCTCCCCGGGGCCCGCGGTCGGCTTGCTCACGGCGGCCGTAGCAGCAGGCTTGGCCGACTCACGATTATCCGTCGCCTTGGTCGGCGTCTCCGCTGGCGTGGGCTCGCGGATTGGCCCCGGTCGGGATGATGGCACAGCCGCTGCCGTCGAGCGTTCACTGGTCACCGGCTGCGCGGGCAGCCGCTCAGGCGTATCCACAACGATCGTTGCCGGCTCGTTCGTCTGCGGCATCAGCGGGAGTTGCGCGAGCAGCTTCTCCATGGGCGGCAAGGTGACCATCGAACGCGTGCCCTCCCCGGCTGCCACCGGAGACTGCGGCGGCGCTAGCGGCGACTCCGGTGGGACTGGCTTCAAGTTCGGGACCCCCGGCTTCGGGTCCTCGACGGCCATGGGAAGCCCTTCATTACCAGGCCGCGGTGGATCTTGAGGTTCCGCGGAGTTGCCGACGGCTCGGTCGGTTCTGCTGGTGACGCCGAAATCTTCATCCTGCGGGGACGGCTGGGTATTCGCCACCACCTTGCCGACCGGGGGGTGCAAGGAGGGCAGTCCGTTGATGACGAAAGCGATCACGAATATAAAGATAAGTCCCAAGAGCAACCCGATCTTTGCGTCCGACGTCATGGTTCTACTCCGTTCTCAACGTTCGACTCATCCTGCTATAGGTCGTTCCATCCTGGGCCCCACGGCCTCAGGTTTTCTGTGCAATCCGCAGTTTGGCGCTGCGGGCCCTGTGATTGGCGGCGATCTCGTCCCGGCTCGGCGCGATCGGTTTCTTCGTGCGCAGGCGATAAAGGCCGGCGCGGGCCCGCTCTTTGAAGTCCCGCTTTACCAAGCCGTCTTCGAGACTGTGGTAACTGATAATGGCGATCCAGCCATCCTTTCTCAAGAGCCCCGGCCCCACCGTCAGCAGGTCCCGCAGATTGTCCAGCTCGTGGTTGACGGCAATCCGCAGGGCCTGAAACGTGCGCGTCGCCGGATGTCGCGCCAGATGCTTGCCACCGGGCGTCCGCAGCGCGCTGGCGACGACCGCGGCCAATTGTCCCGTGGTCGTGATCCGCTCCCGCTGCCGCTGCTGCACGATGTACCGAGCAATCCGCCGCGAGGCACGATCTTGCCCATATTCAAAAATCAAGTCGGCCAGCGATTTCTCGTCATAGCCGTTAATTATATCGGCCGCGGTGACCTCCAAGCTTGCGTCAATTCGCATGTCCAATGGCATATCGGTGCGAAAACTCAGCCCAAGCTCACGATCGGAGAGCTGCGCCGAGCACAAGCCCAGGTCTGCCAGGAGAAAGTCCACTTCCCGGATGCCCAGTTCGGCGAGACGTTCCGCGACCTGGGAGAAATTGGACTGAAGGAGAATGACCTTGCACGCAAGGCCCGCCAACCGCTGCCCGGCTCGCTCCAGGGACTTGGGATCGACGTCCAAGCCGACCAGTGTCCCTGCCGGGCTCAACTGTTGGCCGAACAGAAAGCTGTGACCTCCGTGTCCAACGGTCACGTCGACCATCACCCCGTCCTGCGGACAGCTTATCTGTTCGGCCAACGCTCCGGCAAGCACCGGAACATGCTCTACATTTGCTTCGTTCACCGCTGCCTCGGTTCGACCGACCCCACCCGCGCGGGGGGGACGTGTGGACCCGCGAAGGCAAAATCGTCGAAATCGACCCAGCCGCCCCTCGTGCCGGCAGCGTGCGCAAGGAACGAGGGACGAATCTGACTCTCTAACTCACCACCAACGCTTGGGCCTGCCTCTGGAACTTCTTTACCTGCGGCGAGAACGAAATCCCGGCGAAGAGACGGCCGCTGGCCTTGAGCCGCTCCAGCCGCTCGGCGAGGATGGCCACGGCCATCTGCGTCTGCTCATCCACGGCCCGCTCCCCCGCCAAGCACTCATTGATGATTCGAATGTTGTCCATCCCAGTCCTTATGCCTCCACGCAGAACTACAACTCCTTCGTCTGCTGTTGCATCACAAACTGCCGTGCCTGGGTCATCTGCTGTTGGTACTGGGGCATGTGGTCGTTGAGGTACTGCTCCCAGTCCTGCGTGTTCCACAGCTCGATGTGATCCCGGACACCCACGAGCGTGATATCCTCCTTGAGACCGGCCCGCTTGCGGAGTCTTTCGTTCAGCAGCAGCCGGCCCTGGTTGTCCAATTCGATCTTGCTCGACATCGCGAAGCTGATGCGCTCGAAGGCGACGGCTTCATCCGGCGCCGTCGCCCCCGGAGCGACTGATAACACGAGCCGCTCGAAGTCCTTTTCGGGGTACAGACAGAGGATGCCGTTGGCCCCGAGGACCAGATAGAAATTCGCGCCGTGCTCATCGGCGTCGATCTGGTTCCTCAGCTTATTGGAGACCAGCACCCGGCCTTTGTCATCGACTACGTGCTGGTACTCACCTGTTAGCAACAGCATGGCATCTGTCCCACTCGGTCATCTTATGAAGGGAGAGTCTACCATTTACTCCCACAGTGTCAACACTTTTTCCCACTTTATTTCGGATTTTTTGGGCAATGTCTCAAGTGACAGTGGAACCACGCCCTTGTAATCGGCGTAAGCATCAAGCTTTATGCACATTTCGCATCTTGCCACCGCCCGGATTCACAGGGAGTGCCCCCGGTGGTGAGTTTTCCCTGTCCCAAGTGCGCCCGACGTCGCGGGAATGACGCCCCCCCCCACTGCTGCCGCCGATGCCACAACTCCGCTGTGACTTCTTTTATCGGACGCGGTTCAGAGTACCGCCTTCAGGCGGCCGAAGGCCACATGAACGTGGGACGGCAGGCCAACAAACCGAGCCGGGCCGCCTTGATGGGCTCCGCACGCCGGCCTGCCAGTCAATTCAGGGGCAACGTGAAGTTGCCCTGGATAAAATGCGCGGACCGGAATGATGTAGGGGCAGGCCCCCGTGCCTGCCCAATTTCCGGGCAACCACGGGGGGTTGCCCCTACGGCAGACGTGCCGGTTGAAACCATCGAACGACCTCGCACTCCCTGCCGGCCAATGCCTTGGCCCTTGCCCGCTGACCGCGACGATACTATCATGGGCCCTGTTGGTGGCTTGGAAAATGGATTGGTGAGGCCCGCATGGCGATTTGAGCAATGAGTGCTAAACAAGAATACCTCTTTCGCAAGATGGACCCGGCCCGCTACGGCGACAACCGGCAGAAGCGACCTCTTTTCGTCCAAGCCTTCCTCAAGGAGAGATCGCAAGATCAGCGGTTGCAGGATGATCGATGCAAAAGAGCCCACGACATCATCGTCAAATGGGCTGAATTGGAATCGAAGGGCGTCCTGCAAACTCAGACGGAGAGCAATCTGGAAGCCGAGTTTCTCACCGAGGTATGCGGCGACGCCCTGGGTTACACCTTGTTCTCGGAAGGCAAGACGCAGTGGAACCTCCAGCCCAAGTTCCGCCTCAACGACCAGATCGCCGATGCTGCCATTGGCTTTTTTGACGCCCATCGGGAAATCGCGCCCCGTGCCGTAATCGAGCTGAAGGGCCCTACCGCCAACCTGGACCGGGACAAGTCGGATGGGCGCACTCCAGTCCGGCAGTGCTGGGACTATCTCTCGGAGGTGCCCGATTGTCCCTGGGGCATCGTATCCAACCTCGTGAGCTTCCGCCTTTACCACAGGGCGCATACAACAAGAGTCTACCAGCTTTTCACTCTGCAGGACTTGCGCCGGTGGGACACATTCCTGCAGTTCTACTGTCTGTTCGAGCAAGCCGGCTTGCTGCCGATCGGCGTCGATCAGGTGGCCCGCGCCGATGCGCTGCTGGACAAGTCCGAGAAACGCCAGCGCGAAGTGGGTGACGAACTATACAGCGACTACCACGACAATCGCGTTCGGCTCATCCAATACCTGACGGGGCCCGCGCAAGGAAGACCCCTGGACCTCGCCATCCGGACTGCCCAGAAACTCGTGGACCGCATTATTTTCGTCGCGTTCTGCGAAGACCGCGAACTGCTTCCGGCCCGGTCCCTGTTTCGCGCGTGGAAGGAGATCCCGCCCTTCTACCGGGTCACGAACCCCAAATGGCAGAACTTCCTGGCGCTGTTCCGCAATATCGATGAAGGCAGCCCGTTGGGGGACGTGCCCGCCTACAACGGCGGCCTGTTCCGGAAAGACGACGGCGTAGACAACCTGCAGCTTGATGATAGCTGGACGGACTTCTTCAAGAACATCGGTGACTACGACTTCGGCTCAGAAGTCAGCGTGGATGTTCTCGGCCATCTCTTCGAGAAGTCCATCAACGATATCGAGCGCATTCGTGTGGGCGGTGGTCTCTGGGAGACGAAGGGGGACGAGCCGATTTCCGCCAAGATGGAGAAGTCCGCCGAACGGAAACGCGGCGGCATCTATTACACGCCGCCGGAGTTCACCCGTTTCATCGTCGAGCACACCGTGGACAAGGTAGCACAGGAGAAGCTGAGCATCAGTGGAAGAGAAGCATGGGATTGACCTCAAATCACCCGAGATGCACACGCAGGACGGGAAACTCAAGCGGTGCGTGGAGGACGCCGTTGCAGCGCTCCGCACCATTCGAGTGGTTGACCCCGCCTGCGGGAGTGGGGCTTTCCTAATCCAAGCCTACGATGTCCTCGAAGAACACTACCTCGATCTGGCCCAAGCTCTGGATCACGTCGATCCCATTGGTGCTGAGGCCATCCGCGAGCAGATGCCCGATTTCGTTCTGCATGACAACCTCTTCGGGGTCGATTTGTCCCCGGAGGCGGTCGAGATCACGCAATTGTCTCTATGGTTGCGTTCTGCCCGACGGGGCAGGACGCTGATGGATCTCTCGAAGAATGTTGTCTGCGCCAACAGCCTGGTGACAGACCCCGAGGTCGATCCGAGGGCCATGTCCTGGGAGACCACCTTTCCACGTGTCTTCGTGCGCGAGGAGATCGGCTTTGACTGCGTCATCGGCAATCCGCCGTGGGAACGCATGAAGCTGCAAGAAAGGGAATTCTTCGATGCCGTCGCCCCCGACATCGCCACGGCCGTTGATGCAGCGACACGGCGCAGAGTTGATTGCCGACCTGGAGACTGAGAAGCCGGAAATCCACGAGCGCTACATCCAGGCAAAGGCCTCGGCCGAAAAGACGCTCGACCACATTCGCAACAGTGGCCGCTATCCTCTGTGCGGCAAGGGCGACATCAACACCTATGCCGTCTTCGCCGAACTGGCCAGGACCATTGTCGCCCCCAACGGCAGAGTCGGCTTGTTGGTCCCTTCCGGCATTGCCACCGACAACACGACGAAAGATTTCTTCGGCAAGCTCATCGATAATGATTCGCTCGTCGGACTGTATGATTTTGAGAACCGCAAGAACGATCTTCCCTGACGTTGATCGGACGTTTCAAGTTCTGTGTACTTCTGTTCGGAGGCTCCGCCCGCAAATCGGCGGAGCAGACTTCGTGTTCTTTGCCCATCGAGATGGAGGACCTCCGAGAGGACAACAGGCACATTTCCTTATCGAAAGACGACTTCAAGCGTCTGAACCCGAACACCCTTACGTGCCCGGTCTTCCGATCGAGGCGTGATGCCGAGATCACGAAGGCAATCTACCGATGTGTGCCGGTCCTCGTGGACAAGACGCGACGTGAAGGCGGCAACCCCTGGGGAATACGCTTCTTCACCATGTTCCACCAGACGAACGACGCCGAGCTGTTCCGTACGGCCGAGCAGCTTCAAGAGGCGGGTTTCAAGCGAGATGGCCCTTTCTGGAAGAAGCGCAAGCAGGTGTTCCTGCCACTCTACGAAGCCAAGATGGTGCAGATGTATGACCATCGAGCCGCCAGCGTGGTCATCGATGAGGCGAACTGGATGCGCCAAGGACAGACGGACGCCACGACTCTCGTGCAGCATCAGAACCCGGAATACGTCGTCGAGCCAAGGTGGTGGGTCGATGGCGCAGAGGTCGGCCGCGCTGTCGGCAAGGAACGCCCGAGTGGGTTCCTGGCTTTCAAAGACATCACAAGCCCAACCAACCTGAGAACGATGATCGCCGCGGCCATACCGTGGACGGCCGTGACAAACCATTTGCCCCTTGTCCTCACTGAATCCGACCCGAGGCGCAGCCTGTGCCTTCTCGCGAATCTTAACACGGTCGTCTTGGATTATGTAGCACGCCAGAAGATCGGCGGCGTGACCCTCAACTTCTTCATTGTGGAACAGCTTCCGCTATTTGGGCCCGACTTCTACAAACGTCGGTGTCCTTGGAGCAAACGAGAGAAGCTCGAGAAGTGGATTGTGGATCGTGTGCTGAGACTGACCTGCGTGAGCGACGACATGAAGCCGCTCGCTGAGATGGCTGGCTTCGAGCCGCTGATCCACGGATGGGACCCCGAGGAGCGAACCCAGTTGCAGGCTGAGCTTGATGCCGCGTTCTTCTTGCTCTACGGCATCCGGCGGGAAGATGTGGAGTACATCCTCTCAACCTTCAACGGCATCAAGAACGAGTCAGAGAACCTGTTAGTGGGCGGGACCACATGGCAGCGAGTTTTGGCTTGTTATGACCGATTCTGGGAGACCGCGGCAGCCATGTCCCAACAGGAGACTTCGCCCACGCGGCGAGGGGAAACGAATAACCGTTCTCGTGAGGTCGAAACCATACAGAGAGAGGAGAAACAAAATGGCACGAGTGGCGCAAATGCCTGATCATCGAACGTCATGAATGGGAGACCGGTGCTCGAAGTCATCAGCTCCAGTTTCCACTCAAGATAGCAAACGAGTTCTTTGGACCCGGGAACAAGGACAGAGAGATAGGGGTGAGATTCCTCTTCCCGCCTGACAGTGCATCCCCCCTGTTCGAACGGGACCTGACCATCTCACGTGTCTACGCCCCGAGCAACACGAGGCGGACAAACCGGTTGCTGGAGATGGGACTCATACCCGCATCATTCTTGTTCTTCGAAGAGACAGAAGAAACGTCTGTCTATGACCTCTGGTGGGAGAGAGACAAAGCCATCGTGGCAGCGAGATTCCATCCCTGGCAGCAGGGTCAAAACAGTCAGCACGGGCGAGGACGTCTTGCGATCATTGTACCGGCACCAGTCCCTCGGAGAATGGACCGGCTGGAATAGTGTACGGGTCTCCTCCTTGGAGCCAGAGTTTCTCTTCTCGTCGCGTGGTTACCAAGTCGTTCGCCAGTTGGCTCAATCCCGAGGGCGTTCGCGGCGTGGAGGCCAGCGTGAAGAAGAGTTGCCAACGTCGCGATTCATCGGCGTCGGTCCCGCCGTGCTGCTCGATGTACTTCGCGACAAGCGGCGGGCCCAAGCTATAGCTGACCACGTAGGTACGGTAGTGATCGACAAAGCCCATCAGGTTCTCCGCCGTGCTGGGGGGCATCACGCAAGTCCGCACAAGCCACAGTCGCGCCTCGTCCCGGCTCATGCGGCCGTCGAGGTACTGCCGGGCCGCTTCCACGTTGGCCTCCTCCAGCTTGCCTGCCATGTCTACAATCCTGTGGTATTGCTCGACTTGCGACGGGTCCAATCCTGCCAGCGGAAACAGCACGGTCCGCTCGAACTCCAACCGCTCCGCTCGCGGCAAGGCCAGCTCCCGGCCGTATTCCGCCAGAGCTTCCGAGACTAAGGCCAGCGGACTGTGCAGCGGCAGAATCGAGAACTCCACCCAGCCCCGGTCCTTGACTAAATGCCGATCCAGCAGACTCAGGTGGACATGGTGCCCGGGATAGATCTCGTGGCCGGCCAAGTCTACTACGTTGGCCATGCCAAACGGCGTCTCGGCGTTAACCTCGATGAGACTGAATCCGCCGCCCTTGTACGTTGCGGCGGCGGTCCAGGGCTTCTCCCTAACGAAACGTAGTTCGAACCGCTCCCCTGCCGGCAGCGTCATGTGCGTAGCCGTTCGCTGATGGTACTCTGCCGTGATTGTCGTTAGGACCTCTTTGAGCTTATCAGGCGGCACGGTGAACCGAGCCTGATAATTGGCGAGCCGAGCGACCATGTCTCCCTCCCCCGGCACGGCTTCCTCCAATTCCTTCCGTATCCTCTGGAACTGCGCCTCATCATACGCCGGGGCGACCACGTCATACAAAACTCTCGACTCCTCGTCGAAGGACATCTTCCGGCCAGCCAGCAGATCGATCTTGGCCCTGACGGCGATCAGTTGCTTCTCCAAGAACGCCAGCCGCAGTCTCTCCAATTCCGTGAACCCGTTCGCCTCGATCTTCCCCAATCGCTCGCTGAGTTGGGAAGTCCGCTCGCCCAGCCGCTCGGCCGGGAACGGCTCTGCTTTCGCCTGTTCCGAAGGCTTCCACCGCGCCGGCCCGAAGTACGCATCCACGTAATTCGGATCATACAGCCCGACCTCCAGCACCAGCTTGACATAGGCTTCCGCGACGCCGTCGATATCGCTCCGCCCGCCCATCCTGCTCGCGCAGGACAGCGACACCGCCAGTGCCACCGCAATCACTGCCAGACGCAACGTTCGAACCATACCGCACCTCTCGTCAACAAACAGAAGCCGAAGCCACCTACGCTGTAGGGTGTGCCGTGCACACCTTCTCCTTCGACCGGTCTGTGCGCTTTGCTGCTGCGTCGAGCCGCGACCGGGGCAACAACGTCTGAACACCACTGCGGAAGGTGTGCACGGCACACCCTACACGCTCCGGCGCACGTTCATTCAACGGCATTGGACGCACGTCACTCTCCTGTGCTGTCCACGTGTTTCAACTCCGGCGGCACAACGGCCGGATCTTGGCAATCGCAAAGCCAATCTTCGCGATAGTATCCTTCCTTGACCCACTGGTGGAAGCTCGAATACGGCCATAGATGGGGGCAACGAGCAAAACCATGCTTCACAGGATTGTAATGGATGTAGTTCACGTGGTGGATCAGGTCGGTCTCATCGCGGATCTTGTGCTCCCAGAATCGCTTTTGACGGATGCCGTACTCGCGATGCTCTTGACGGGCGTTCGAGACGGCCAGGTGGTCCCCGCCTTCGGCAATCCAACGCTTGCTGAACGCCCGCTTTATGCACGACCAGCGCCGGAGTAGTCGCTGTCCTCCGGCGGGAGTCTCCAGAGGCAATGCAGACGGCTCGGCATCAGGACGATCGCGGTCAGATCGAACGGCATGTCGGCCTGGACCGATCGGATAGCGTCTCGCAGGCACTCACGGGCGAACTCATCCGCGAACAGCCGGTGCCGGCGGCAGGTCACCAGCGTGAAGAAGAACGTACCGCCGGGGCAGCTCGCGGTTCCGGGGTGTCTCGTGGCAGAAGAACGCCCGCAAGTGGGCGGCGACCATCTACTACGAGGGTGTGCACTACTACCCCGGCTCGTTCGACGACGAGGTCGAGGCCGCCCGGCCCGCGACCGCAAAGCCATCGAATTGCACGGCGAGTTCGCGTGGCTGAATCTACCGCAGTGATAAGTGGCAAGTGACAGGGGATAAGTCAGAATCCTTCCTCTTGCTTGTCACTTCTCGCGTATCACTTGTCGCCCCTTCATAAGTCTTGACGACATAAAGCCCAGACGATACTCTCAGAGACTGGCGTGGAGCCTGTGGACTGCGTGTGCAGCCGGGGATTCCGCTCGAAAGAAAGGCTTGGTCGCTCGTAGACACAAGCAGCATGGGCTGAAGCCCATCCTACGAGCCTACGATCCGACGTGTGAGAGACAAGCTGGTGTGCACGTAAAAGCGACTTGATAATCCCCCACCTGCGACGCTCCGCCTATCGGAGAAGGTGGGTTCGGGGTCTCCAACGCGAAATGCTGTTTGGGGAGCCCCTCCCAAATGCGACACGTCGCGTTTGGGAACCCGGTGATGCCCGATCGACTGTGACGAAAGAGAAGAATCGTTTCGTGAACCTTGACCCGTGCGGGTCGGAAAGGAAGGAAGCTATGGCAAAGCGATTCCTGGCCGTCATCATCGGCCTGGTCGTGGCGGGACTGGTCCTGGGCCGCGCCCAGGCGGAAAAAACCGCCAAGATGTCTCCCAAGCAGAAGGCCGCCAAGAAAGCACCGGCCCCGATCAAGGTCGGCGCGATCTTCGCCGTGACGGGCGGAGCGGCGAACCTCGGCGGCCCGGAGCAGAAGACGGCCGAGATGTTCGTCGAGAATTCAATCAAGGCGGCCGGCGCCAGCGGCCAGAAGATCCAGCTGATCGTGAAGGACTCCGGCGAGCACGCCGGAGAAGGCCATCTCGCTGGCCAAGCAGCTCATCGAGGAGGACAAGGTCCTGGCGATCATCGGCCCGTCCACCAGCGGCGAGACCATGGCCATCAAGAACCTCTGCCAGGAAAACAAGACCATTCTGCTGTCCTGCGCCGCGGCCGAGACCATCGTCAACCCGCTCGCCAGCTACGTGTTCAAGACCCCGCAGAAGGACAGCGACGCCGCCCGGCGCATCTACCAGACCATGAAGGCGATGGGCATCACGAAGATCGGCGTCGTCACGAGCAACGACGGCTTCGGGATCGCCGGCGGCAAGCAACTGGACGCGCCTGACGGCGAGTACGGCATCACGATCGCCATCTCCGAGGTCTACGACACGAAGGAGACCGACCTGACCGGCGTTCTGACGAAGGTCAAGGGCGCGGACGTCCAGGCCGTCGTCAACTGGTCCATCGTGCCGGCCCAGAGCCTCGTCGCCAAGAACATGAAGCAGATCGGCCTGGACGTGCCGCTGTTCCAGAGCCACGGCTTCGGCAACATCAAGTACGTCCAGGCCGGCGGCGAGGCGGCCAACGGCACGATCTTCCCGTGCGGCCGGCTGCTGGTCGCGGACGTCCTGCCCGCCAACCATCCGCAGAAGAAGCTCCTGATGGAGTACAAGACAGACTACGAGAGGCAGTACAAGGAAGACGCCAGCACGTTCGGCGGCCACGCCTACGACGCCCTGCTGGTTCTGACCGAGGCCATCAAGAAGGCCGGCAGCGCCGACCGGACAAGGTCCGCGACGCCATCGAGAATCTCAAGGGCGTCGTCGGCACGGGCGGCGTCTTCAACTTCTCCGCGACGGACCACAACGGCCTCGACCAGGACGCCTTCGAGATGCTGACCGTCACGAACGGCAAGTTCGCGGTGTATCAGAAGAAGTAGCCGTACCGGTCAAGGCTGTGCGGCCGAGATTGCTTCGTCGCTTCGCTCTCGCAATGACATGCGAGACCACTGCATGTCATTGCGAGCGAAGCGAAGCAATCTCGACGTAGGGCAACGCGAGCTGAGAGCATGAATCTCCCCCAGATCGTCCAATATGGCCTCTCGGGCATTACCGTCGGCAGCATCTACGCGATCGTCGCCATCGGCTTCAATATCATCTACGCACGACGGGGATCATCAACTTCGCCCAGGGCGAGTTCCTGATCGTCGGGGCCATGACGGCCATCAGCCTGTCGCACGTGTGCCGCTTGCCGCTGGCGATTGCCGCTGGCGGTGCTGATCACGACGCTGCTGGGCGGCCTGATCGAGATCGTCTTCCTGCGGCCGGTGAAGAACGCCTCGGTCCTGCAGTTGATCGTGGTCACGATCGGCCTGTCCATCGTGATTCGCGAGGCCATGCTGCACATCTGGGACGAGAAGGTCCGGTCGCTGCCCTATTTCACCGGCTCGTCGGTGTCCACCGTCAGCCTCCTGGGCGCACGTATCTCGCCGCAGGTGCTCTGGGTCCTCGGCGTCAGCGCCGTCATCGTCGCGGCGCTGACGCTCTTCTTCCGCTTCACCCTGACCGGCCGGGCCATGCGGGCCTGCGCCGACGACCGGATGGCGGCCCGCCTGTGCGGCATCAACGACCGCCGGATGGTGACGCTCTCGTTCATGCTCAGCGCCGGCATCGGGGCCCTGGCCGGCTGCGTGATCTCGCCCGTGACGCAGACCCAGTACGACATGGGGGCCCCGCTGGCGATCAAAGGTTTCACGGTCGCCATCCTCGGCGGGCTCGGCAACAGCATGGGGGCGGTCGCGGCGGGACTGCTCCTGGGCGTGCTGGAGGCCGCTCGTCGTCAGCCAGTCGTCCGCCTACAAGGAGGTCGTCTCGATTGTGGTCCTGCTGCTGGTCCTGATCTTCCGGCCGAGCGGCCTGTTTGCCCGAGGCGATGACAAGTGCGTTGAGGACGGCGTGATGGGGCTGCGAAGGTACTACCCGGTGCTCGCCACGGCCGTGTTGGTGGTCCTGCTGCACCTCGTGCTCGCCGCCGCCGGCGCCACCTACTACATGACGCAGGTCACCATGTCCGCCTACTACGCCCTGGTCGTGATCGGCCTGTGCCTGCTCATGGGCTACGCGGGCCAGGCGTCGCTGGGCCATGCGGGCTTCTTCGCCATCGGCGGCTACACTTCGGCCGTCCTGACCACGTACAACCTGACCCCCTTCCAAGACACGCCCCTGGTCGCCTCGTGCCGATCCCTCGGCCTGACGATGCAGTGGCAGGACCTCTACGGCGCGGATATCCTCTCCTTCACGCCCTGGGTGGCCTGCGGGGCGGCCCTGCTGCTGACGGGCCTGATCGCCTTGGTCATCGGGGCCTCGGTCATCCGGCTCAAGGGCCACTACCTGGCGATGGCCACGCTCGGCTTCGGTCTGATCGTCTACCGCATCGCCCTGGGCACGCCGGTGCTGGGCCAGGCCGACGGCATCTCGAACGTGCCCGCCTTTCCTCTTGTTCGGCGGCCTCCAGGTCAACGGCCGCTCCGCCTTTCGGGTGCAGAACTACTACATCGCCTGGGTCGTGGTGCTGACAGCGATGGTCCTGGCCCTCAACCTGGTCCACTCGCGGGTCGGCCGGGCCCTGCGGTCCATCCACGAGAGCGAAGAGGCCGCCCACTCGCTCGGCGTGAACACCTATCGCTACAAGCTGGCGGTCTTCATCCTCAGTGCCCTGCTCGCCGCCGTCGGCGGCATCCTGCTGACCCACTACAACGGCAGCATCGGCCCCTCCGAGGCGACCGTGATGAAGTCCGTGCGGTACGTCGCCATCGTCGCCGTGGGCGGCATGGCCAACCTCTGGGGGGCGATGGTCATGGGCATCCTCCTGAACTTCCTGTCCCTGCGCGGCGTCTTCGGCTCCTACGACGACGCCGTGTTCGGCAGCATCCTGATCGTCATGATGCTCTTCGCCCCCCAGGGCCTGCTGCGCGTGCCCCGGCTACGAGCAATGGTCTCCCTGCTATTGCCCGGAGGGACCATGGCTAAGAGAAAATCCAAAATCCAAAATCCAAAATCCGAAACAATCTCAAATGTCCAAAACCCAAAATATGTCATTCGAGGAGCGCAGCGACGAAGCAATCTCAGGCTGGCGGATGGAAGATTGCTTCGCTTCGCTCGCAATGTCAGGACCCAGCCGCGGCGTTTGATCATTGTGGAATTTTGGATTTGTTTCGGATTGCCCGAACGACACGGGGCAACAGGCGTCCGCCTGCGGCGGAGTTGTGGTTTCGGCTTCGGAATTTGGAATCTTCGGCCCGGAGGAGCATGGATAACGTCCTCCTGGAAACGCGGAATCTGCACCGTTCCTTCGGCGGCGTGCACGCCGTCAAGGACGTGAGCTTCGGCGTGCCCGCCGGGGCGATCAAAGCGGTGATCGGGCCCGAATGGGGCCGGCAAGACGACTCTCTTCAACCTGATCGCCGGGACGCTGACGCCCGCAGCGGGGCGAGGTGGTCTTCCAGGGCAAGCCCATCACGGGCCGCAAGCCCCACGCCGTGGCCGCCCTGGGCATCGCCCGGACCTTCCAGACGACCAAGCTCTTCCCGCACATGACGGTCCTGGAGAACGTCATGGTCGGCCGGCATACGCGGACGCGGTCCGGCTTTCTCGCCGGCATGCTGAATCTGCCGGGGACCTGGCGGGAGCATCGGCAAACGGAGGAGAAGGCCCGGGCCCTTCTCGACGATTTGGGCCTGGCCGCCCACGCAGGCGAGACGGCCGGCAATCTGCCTTTCGGCCGCCAGCGGCTGGTGGAGTTCGCCCGGGCCTTGGCCACGGAGCCGTCGCTGCTGCTGCTCGACGAGCCGGCGGCGGGACTGAACATCTACGAGACCCAGGAGCTTTCGAAGCTGATCCTGAAGATCCGCGACACGGGCGTCACCTGCCTGGTCGTCGAGCACGATATGTCGCTGGTGATGAACATCTCGGACGAGGTGGTCGTCCTCGACCAGGGCCAGAAGATCGCCGAAGGTCCGCCGGCGGCGATCCAACGCAATCCCGAGGTCATCCGCGTGTACTTGGGGGATGACCATGCTTAAGATCCTGAATCTCGAAGCCGGCTACGGGGCCCTGCGGGTCCTCAAGGGGATTTCGCTGCACGTCGCGCCGGGCGAGATCGTCGCCGTGATCGGGGCCAACGGGGCGGGCAAGACCACCCTGCTCAAGACCGTCGCCGGCATTCTGAAAGCCCGCTGTGGCGAGGTCGAATTCGACAAACGCAAGATCCACAACGACCCCGCGGAGCGAGATCGTCGCACGTGGCTGCTGCCTCGTCCCCGAGGGCCGGCACATCTTCAGTACGCTGACGGTCCAAGACAACTTACTCCTCGGGTCCTTCTGCCGACGGCACAGTGACAACGGCCAAACCACCAATGCGACGATGGAGCAGGTCTACGCCCTGTTCGGCATCCTCCAGGAGCGGTCGAACCAGATCGCCGGCACGCTCTCCGGCGGCCAGCAGCAGATGCTGGCCATCGGCCGAGCTCTGATGTCCAAGCCGCGACTCTTGATGCTGGATGAGCCCTCACTCGGTGTTGCGCCTCTGGTCGTGAAGGATATCTACAAGACCATCCTCAACCTCAAACGCCGCGGCCTGACCATCTTGCTGGTCGAGCAGAACGCCCGCGCGGCCCTGGCCGTCGCCGACCGGGGCTATGTCCTCGAGACGGGCCAAGTTGTCTTCCAGGGTACGGCACGGCAACTGAGCGACAGCCCCGAAGTGCAGCGGGCGTATCTCGGAAAGGAGTACCGCCATTGACGATTGATGAATGATCCGTCTCTGGATGGAGGAGCCTATGACCCACGCGATCCCCTACAACCCGAAATGTGAGATGATGGCCCGCGAGGAGCTGGAGCAGATGCAAATCGAGCGGCTGCAAGCGACACTCAATCGCGTCTACCGCAGTGTCGCCTTCTATCGCGCCGCGTTCGACGCGCACCAAGTCAATCTCGAACGGCTCAAAGATATCCGGGCCTTGCGGGACCTGCCGTTCACCACCAAGGAGGACCTGCAAAAGAGCTATCCGTATGATATGTTTGCGGTCCCCCTGCGCGACATCGTCCGTATCCACACGACCTCCGGAACCACGGGCAGACCAATCGTCGTCGGCTACACGCAAAATGACTTGCGCAGTTGGCGAGAGTGCGCCGCGCGGCTGCTGGCGGCGGCCGGCGTGACCGAGCACGACGTCGTTCAGATCGCCTTGCACTACAGCCTCGTCGCCGATGGCTTCGGATTCCACCAGGGCGCCGAGCGGATCGGGGCCTCGGTGATTCCCGCGTCGCTGGCCACCAGCGTGGCCAAGCAGGTCGTCATCATGCGGGACTTCAAGACGACGGTCCTGATTTCCACGCCCAACCACGCCCTGACCATCGCGGCCAGCCTCGACGAAGCCCAAGTTCATTTGGAGCGGCTGCACCTGCGGCTGGGCCTCTTCGGCGGCGAACGCTGGAGCGACCGCGTCCGCCAGCAACTGGAGCAACAGTTGCGGATCGTCTCTACGGACACCTATGGCCCGACCGAAGTCATGGGGCCGGGCGTCGCCGGCGAGTGCCACTTGCATCAAGGCCTGCATATCAACGAGGATCACTTCGTCGTCGAAATAATCGATCCCCGGACTCTGGCGCCGGTCGGCGCTGGCGAAGAAGGCGAGCTGGTCCTGACGACGATCACCAAGGAGGGCTTTCCGCTCGTGCGCTACCGGACGGGCGACATCACACGGCTCTATCCCGAGCCCTGCCCCTGCGGGCGGACCTTCGTGCGGATGGCCCGCGTGATGGGCCGGACGGACGACCTGATCCTCTTCCAGGGCGTGGGCTTCTCCCCTTCCCAGATCGAAGAAATCCTCGCCACGATCGACGGCGTCAGCACCTACTTCCAGATCATCCTGGATCAGGACCGTGGTGTCGAGACGATCGAAATCCGCGTCGAGATCGCCGGCAACATCCCTTTTCTCGACGAGATCAAGCGGATCGAGACCATCCGGCTCCAGGCGGCCAAACGCCTCAAGGCCGTTCTCGATATCGATGCCAAAGTCACGCTCGTCGAGCCCAAGTCTCTGCAAACCCTCCCCGAAGGCACGCCCCGGGTGGTCGACAAACGCCCCGGCTGACACTTGAGCGATTGGAACGGAGAGATCGGGGAATTTCCGCACCTGCTGCCGGTTGAACCCGCGGGCCTCCGCGCTGGTATCGTCAAGAGGAAGACTACAATTGAATCAAGGAGCAGACCCGTGGCTGGATTAGCGGATAAACAATGTGTACCATGCGACAAAGGCGCGGAACCGCTCAAAGGCGCGGAAATCGAGAAGCGCAAGAAGGAGTTGGACCTTGACTGGAAGGTTGTGGACGAGCACCACCTGGAGCGGGAGTTCACCTTCGATGACTTTCGCCAAGCCCTTGACTTTGTGAACGAGGTCGGCGAATTGGCGGAGGAGCAGGGACATCACCCGGACATCTACCTGAGCTACGGCAAGGTCAAGATTCAGCTCTGGACGCATAAGATCGACGGCCTGCACGAGAACGACTTCATCCTGGCCGCCAAGATCGATGCTTTGCAGCCGGCCCTGGCTTCAAGAGGATAGAGCCTGAACCGCCTGCCGATTATGCTGGGCCGGCCTGTTGCGGTGCCGCGGGCAGAGATTACAGCTTTCTGTTGCTTTCGACAGCCGATCTGCCATAATAGCGAGCCGGGAGGAGAGGTAGGGCTGGAATTATTCGTGGCACCGTGGAGGCTGGTCTGGAGAAGACAAAGCGAGCAGCGACAAAGAAGTCGGCGACGAAGTTCGCTCCCGCGGAGCGAGCCTCGGCCGAGGAGATTGCGCGGCAGGCGAAGCTCTTTGCCGGCAAGAAACTGCTGGGCATTCTGCCCAACGCCGTGCCGTGCCTCCTGCTGGCGGTCAACACATGCCGGCAGATCGTGTTCGCCAACGAGCGATTCCTGGAGCTTCTGTCACCCCAGGAACGGAAGCGAGGCGTCCTCGGCCGGCGCCCCGGCGAGGTCCTGGGTTGTGCGCACGCCCTCGAAGATGACAATGGCTGCGGCACGACGGAAGCATGCAGCACCTGCGGCGCGGTCCACGCCATCCTGAGCAGCCAGGGCGGCACCACTGATGTCAGGGAGTGCCGGCATCCTGCGCGTCACGAGGGTGAGGCCCTGGACCTGCGCGTCTGGACGACGCCGGTCACGGTGGGCGGCGAACCCTTCACTATCATGGCCGCCCTGGACATCGGCCACGAGAAACGCCGCCAGTCCCTCGAACGGATCTTTCTGCACGACATCTGCAACGTTGCCTACGGCCTGTCCTGGTATACCGACTTTCTCCGCCAGGCGACCAACGCTCAGATGGATGGCTACATCGACGCGGTCGGCCGGCTGTCGCGCCAATTGATCGAGGAGATCGACGCCCAGCGCATCCTGATGCAGGCCGAGGCCGGCGAGCTGCTGCCCAGGTCCGAGCCGGTCAACGCCCTGCCGTTGCTGCAAAATGCGGTGGAACTGTATTGCAGGCATCCGGTGGCACAGGATCGGCACCTGCGCGTCGACCCCAAGGCCACGGATGTCTCCGTCACGGGAGACCGCGTCGCTGCTGTTGCGGGTCCTATGCAACATGATCAAGAACGCACTGGAAGCCTGCGGCAAGGGCGAGACCGTCACGGCAGGCTGTGCCAGGCAGGATGGTCACGTCGAGTTCCGCGTCCACAATCCCGGCTGCATGCCCCGGGAGGTCCAGCTTCAGGTCTTCCAGCGGTCTTTCTCCACCAAGGGCACGGGCCGCGGTCTCGGCACGTACAGCATCAAGCTCCTGACGGAGCGTTATCTCCACGGCCACGTCTCCTTCATCAGCACCCCGGAGCAAGGCACCACCTTCAGCGTCCGCTACCCGCTGATGTCCGGCGTTGAATAGATCTCGCTGCCTGGGAGAAGGCACCAGTCAAGCCAGTGCCCACCGGGCTCAACCTGCCGAAAAAAGGCGTTGCGGAAGACATTCTCCGCAACGCCTTGCGCGATATACCGCTACGGTAAACACCGCCTGAACCTCTACAGAATGGCCCGTACGGCAGTCCTCTCGGCCGCGTCTTGGTTGATCGGCCTACCCCGAGGCATCGAGTTGTGTGCAGGTTCGCTTGATCCCGGCGAAGTCCAGCTTGATTTCCTCATCGGGTCCCCGGCGACCCAGCCGTATCCGCGATCGCACCCAGCAACAATAAGGAATCACCGCCAGCGCCCATGCCCGCGCCTGCTCTCCGCCCCGTTTTCACACTCCATCCTTTCCCATTCCCCTTCGTGCGACCAGTCGTTCAGTGTCGAGCCAGTCCTTTTTAGCTCTTGCAGGATACTACGTCGCGACATGCCGCGAGTGCGAAGAATTCCACCAGTATGTGTCACGATGACGCGGTTCAGCCCGGCGGGAGAGGAAGAGGCACACGACGAGCCAGAATCCGGCTTTCCCGCAGGATCGACCGCGAAGAACGCAACTTCTGCGATACTTGTGCATTATGATAGGTGAAGATCGGCTCCGGAGCATGGTCATGGCGGAGGATGCGCTCGAGTGCGATTGGGAACCCCGGCCCCGAAGGCGCGGACGAGGATCAGAGTCTGGTTTCTGCGCCGAACAGGACTCGCAAGCCGCGGGCAGACTCTATGACCGGTATTACACCATCAAGTCCCAACTGCACCGCTGATTGGCGCAATTGCCGGAAATCCTGATGCGTTGGGGGATTCTGCCGGAATCATAGGAACAGAAACATGGGCACCACTGTAGAACGAATTGAACAATACCTCCGAGGTATTGCCGCGCCATCCTGTGCGTCCGACCAGCACCGCCGGCAATTACGTCGGCAGATTCTCGGAGAGATCGGGAAGAAAGGAAACAGGATGAAACGTACGGGTCTACCGTTGATTCTCGGTGTTGTGGCAGGTCTGGCGGTCTTGTCTGTGGGGGCCGTGGCGCCTGTGCCGCAGGGGTCTTCCGAAGTCGAGCAACTCAAGAAAGAGGTGGCCGCCCTGCGCCAGCGCGTCGCCTCCCTGGAAGAGCGGCTAAAGGACGGGTCGGTGCTCATCATTCCGAAGGACGGCCGGAATCGGCCCGATATCATCAATCCTTATCCCGGGCCGCACCGGGAGCCGCCCTACTGGCAGAAATTCGAGTTCAACGGCATCCCGTGCTACATCATCCCTGTGAACCAAGCGGGCACGCCCGCGAGCGAGACGAAGAGCCAGGTCCCACCCGATAAGATACCGCCGGCGCCAACGGATAGCGCCCCCAAGCCGTAACATGCGCAGCATAAACTGAACCCCGGGACCGCCAATCTGGGTCCCCAAACGCGATAAATCGCGTTTGGGAGCCCTATCCTGATTGGCTATTGGAACAACTCCGAGCCTTCCGCCATCCTGAGCGGTAAGCCCTGAAGAGCCAATCAGGAGATTGGCGATCCCGGGGTTTGAGGTCCCATCCTGCCCATGAGACACGGGCAAGATGCCCGTGCCATGCACGCCTTGCGCTGAGGTCAACTCAATAGTTGCAGGAAGCGAGCGAAGGGGCTGTCGGCCAAGGCATGGACCCACCGCTCGTCCGCGGTCACAACTGTCCCACTCAGTTCGACACCCAAGGCCAAATACAGGCTGTCGTAAACCGGGCGTCGGGTCGCGATGGCGATCTCTAGGGCAGAAACCAACAGAGACGCACTATCATAGATTTCCAGGGGTAGAGAGAGGAACTGCTCGACCATGTCCGAGGCTTCCTGCGTGGCGAGCACGTCTCGCGTGTGGAGCCATCAAGTCATCTCCTTGGCAATGCTATCCAAATGATAGCACGCCGCCCCGTCCCGGTCAAGTCTTGAGGCGCCCGCCGCAAAAGATTCTTGTGCCCCAGGGCAGGGCTCAAGCGTGATAATAGGGAACAACGATCGTTGGACGAAGAGTAATGGCGTTCGCGAATGCTCGAAGACGAACTGCTCAAATTGAGGTTCAAGGCCGGCAGTATCGATGCGCTGCAGCGTATCTACGAGAAATACCGCGACTACCTGCTGACCCTGGCGATGGCGCTGCTGAACAACGCCGCGACGGCGGAGGATGTCGTGCACGATGTCTTCGTTTCCTTTGCCCAGTCCGCCAGTAAGTTCAGTCTCCACGGGAATTTGCGCGCTTTTCTGGCCACCTGCGTGGCGAATCGGGCGCGGGACCAAATCCGGGCCAGGAAACGCCAGGGCCAAGCTCTGGACACAGAGACGCCCCTGGAGTCGGACTTCGACCCGCCGGACGAGCGGATTCTGTCCAACGAACGGTCGCGGCTGGTCGCCCGGGCCTTGGGCCGATTGCCGGAAGAGCAACGCGAGGTCATCGCCCTGCATCTGAACGGCCAATTGAAGCTCCGCGAGATTGCGCAGTCTTCAGAACATCCCGCTCACGACGGTGCGGGGCCGCTACCGACACGGAATCGAGAGACTGCGGTCGATCCTGAACGGGAGACTCTAACATGGAACCGGTAGACGACATAGAAAACACCATCGGAAGAATATCCTTCCGCGCTGGGCCCCAGATGAGCGACAGCCTCTGGGCGGACGTCCTGCAGGCACGGAACCTGTGGCAAGCAAAAACAGCGGTTTCCAGCGGGAACGCGGACCCGAGGATAATCACGCGACGCCCCATCATCAAATGGGCTGTGGGCGCGGCGGCTGTTGGTATAATCACGGCGGTAATCAATGGATTCCGAGGCACAAATGGCCACGGAAATACGGTGCTGGGCGACATGGTCAAGAGCATGCAGCAAATGCCTTGGGTGCATTACACAGTCACACCCGCCGCTGGCGAAGAGAATCTACGCGAATACTGGCTGGGTTTTGACCCCGCCGTAAGCGCCTTCAAGTTCAAGGACGGGAAACTCTCTTATCGCCGGGAGACGGAGGACACGCAGTTCACGTTCGACCCGCAGCAAGGCGTGATCTACGCGGCCCAGGACCTCGGTCTGGGCCGGCAGCGCGACACCCTGCCGAACTCGCCTATTGTTTTTCTCGACACGGTTGTACACTGGCTGGACCGGGAGGCCTCGTCCATCACCCGGGAGACTTTTCTGCGAGAAGGGCAAGAGACGGAGATCATCACGGCCGAAATCGCCCCGGACAAGCAACACCAAGCACCGCGTGGAGTTGACGCGCGATGTCCGCCAAAATCTCCTTCTGAGATGAAATACCTGGACTGCGCCGATGACAGCAAGAGCATGATGATGAGGTGCGATTATCCCCCGGCGGGACCGCAGAGCATTTACGACCTGGGCGCCCCCGCGACCGCCAGGATCGTGTCCCTCTATCTGCCGCCGGACATCGCCGAGATGATTCGCAAGCTGGATACGCTAAGGAAGACGCATCTGACCCGCTACGTGGCCGTGTCGGTGCCGACCGGCACAACAACGTTGCCGGTGTCGTTCGCGGGGCGCCGGCCGGAACCGTACTTCACGAAAAAGGATGACCAAGTTTGTGCTATCTGGCGCCATGGCGAAGACCGTTGCCAGGTACGGGGTTATCTCCGGCCCGAGGTCCAGGTGACGCAGACAGTGGAGCAGGTGGCTCAAGATCCGCGGCAAGTAGCGGCTTCCCTGATTCCCGTGGCCGCAAGTATCTTTCGAGAGAACGCGCGACGTATCTATCACTACCAGGTCCTCGAAGGCGCGCGTGTGCGATGGGAACGTAAGTGGGCTCCGATTGAAGGGATGGGGAGCACGATCTTTCCCGAGCAGATCGGCTGGCCCCAGATCGTCGTGCCCCAGTCGGGGAGCGTGCAGTGGCGGAAGGAATCGGTCACCGGAGCCGCCGACGAGAACCTGATCCTGATCGAGCGCCGTTGCGACACCGTGGAGCGGTGGTTCCTCAACCCCGCACGGGACTTCCTCTGCCAGAAGCGTGAAGTGGCGCGTCCTTCCGACGGGTCCATCTTCCTCGCGATCGAAATCCTCGAATATGCCCAAACACCTGCGGGGCAGTGGTATCCACGGCGACTCCAGAAGACGGAATCCCGCCGTGCGAACGGCCAGGATGCTCCGGAGACCGTTTCTCGTGACCTCTTTCTCCAGGAGGAGCCCCAGTTCCCACCCGACCTCTTCGATCCGGCCAGCCTGCCAAGTGCCAGCGAGTGATCGTCCGCATTTGGTGAATCAAAGGCCGGTCCCGGCAGCTTCGTCCCCCAGCCCGGGTCGGGAGAGTTGGTCCCGGTCCCGAGCGACGAAGAGAAGCTGGCTTCGGTACTGATCAACCTGACCAAGCAGACGTCGCTGGAGTTCGCGCGGGAGAAACGCCCCTTCCCTATGTGGTTCGTGACGGAAAATAGGGAGCCGAATAGCGTGAACGCGGGCAATCCGGTTCCCCGGTAGAAGGCCGAAGGCGAGAAGGCTGTAGGCCGGACCAGCGGAGGTCCGGCCCTTCCTTTTGCGCGGATTAAGCGATCGTTAATCACTAATCAAGCTCTGACCCGAATGGCACTTCCATAAGCTGCACCCCAAGGACCGATAAGAGTGTAGAAGAATAGACCTCCAAGCCGAGAAGATTGTTGTTATGGCAGTCTTTTCGCAAGGAGGTCTATCATGGACCAGTATACCCAAGGACGGCGAGAGAGCCAAGTCCGCCGCGTTCAGCAGTACCGACAGCAAGTGATGGGCGAGCAAGACCTGTGCTTCACGAAACTGTTGCCCCAGGAGCAGGTCGAGGCGGCCCTGGAACAACATCAAGTCCGCTATCGCGAACGCCGGTACACGCCGCTGGTGACGATCTGGACGTTCCTGTACCAGGTGCTCTCTTCGGACCAGTCCTGCCGGGCGGCCGTGGCCCGGCTGCTGGCCTTCTTGTGTGTCGCGCAAAAGGAGGCGGGCAGTGCCAAGACCGACCCCTACTGCAAGGCCCGGGAGCGTCTGCCCGAGAAGCTCCTGGCCGACCTGGCCCGCCACAGCGGCGCGGAGTTGCAGCGGGAGGTCCCAGTCCCCAAGCTGCTGGGCGGCCGGCCGATCAAGATCGCCGACGGCACCACGCTGAGCATGCTGGATACCCCCGCGAACCCAAAGGCGTATCCGCAGCAGGCGGCCCAGAAGAAGGGCCTGGGCTTTCCTATCCTGCGTCTGGTGGGATTGATTAGTCTCTCGTGCGGCGCCGTCTTGGATATCGCCACGGGACCGTATCGCGGCAAACGGACCGGGGAGACGGCTCTGTTGCGGCAGTTGTTGGACTCGCTGCGAACCGGAGACATCCTGCTGGCCGATGCTCTCTTCTCCCACTACGGGACGATTGCCCTGCTGCTCGAACGGGGCGTGGATTACCTCGGTCGGCTCGAGGGCAGGCGGCGGGTCGATTTCCGTCGGGGCCAGCGGCGGGGCCGGTACGATCACGTCGTCTCCTGGTCCAAACCGCACCGGCCGGCGTGGATGAGCCGCCAGCTCTACGACCGCCTGCCGGACACTCTGCGGCTGCGCGAGACCCAGGGGGAGGTGACGCAAAAGGGCTTTCGCTGTCGCCATTTGTGCTTGGTCACCACCTTGCGGGACGCCGAGGTCTACTGCCGGCCGGAGTTGGCGACGACGTTCCGTTGCCGCTGGCACGCGGAACTGGATTTGCGTTCGATCAAGACCGTGATGCAGATGGACGTGCTGCGGTGCAAGACTCCGGCGATGGTCCGCAAGGAGATTTGGATGCACCTGCTGGCCTACAATCTGATCCGCAAGCTCATGGCCCAGGCGGCCGCGGCGGCCGGGGTCTCTCCGCGGGACCTCAGCTTCAAAGGGACCCTGCAGACCCTGGTGGCCTTCGCCGCCGCGGGCTGGTCGTGTCCCGAGCGAAAGAACGAGTTGTATGCGGCGATCCTGCGGGCGGTGGCCACGCATCGGGTCAATGACCGCCCGGATCGCGTCGAGCCGCGGGCCGTGAAAAGGCGACCCAAGAAACAGGTTTATCTGAACGAGCCGCGCCCCGTCGCCAAAGCACGGCTACTCAACACAACATAGGCTTATGGAAGTGCCATTCGGGTCAGAGCTTGATTAGTGATTAAGGTCGGATTCTCCTTAGCCGAACCGGTTCCCAGTTCCAGCACCGTGTTTCGCTGCGCGTCCTACGAGGCCCGCTTAATCACTAATCAAGCTCTGACCCCATTGCCTCCGAACTTCGGGAATAGCGGCCAAGCTGCGTAGCACAGCTAAACTCGTCGGCTTTGTCCCAGACTCTCGAGTTCTTGGATGTCGGGGTGGCGTCGGCAAGCGCCGGCTTGCCGCTGGTTCGGCTCGCTCGCCATCGGTAAGGCCTTCGGCCTTTCCGCTGCCACCCAATACCTCTGGGTCCCTACCGTTGACGGCCCCTACTGCCTGCGGTATATCTCGGCACGATGAATATCTGTGTCCGGCGACAACCTCGAAGAAACCTGCTGCTGGTGGCGCTCGCGTTGGGCCTTGTGCTCGGCGGTGCCTATGCCGGCCGGCGCACGCCCGTCGGGCCGCAGCAAGGTGTCGGCATCTCCTGGCCCAATGGCGCCGCGCCCGTCCCGAAAACCCAATTTCGCATCGCCACCTACAATATCCAGCGTGCCAAAGGAACGGACGGCATCCGCGATCTGGGGAGAACGGCCCGCGTGCTCCGCGACGCCGATCTTATCGGGCTCAACGAGGTCGCCGGCCCGACGTTTTGGGGCCGGGCCGATCAGGTCGAGCAACTGGGGCGGGACCTCCAGAGCGGCTGGCAGTTCGCTCCGAATCAATATCGCTGGTTCAGGTACCATTTCGGCAACGGCCTGCTCAGCCGGCTCCCGGTGAGCCGCTGGACGAGCGAGCCCCTCGCCTACGACCGGGCCCGGAGCAATAGCTTTCGAAATCTGCTCACGGCCGAAGTCACGGCAGGCGGGCCAGCAATCACGTTCATGGCGACGCACCTGGATCGGGGCAAGATCCGGCCGGTGCAACTCAAGGCCGTGCTGGACGAGTTCGCCAGGCACTCCCCTGCCGTGCTCGTCGGCGACTTCAATACCAACGCTGCCGATCCGCTGCTCGTGGCGTTCTTCGCGGACAGCAACAACGTGAACGCCATCGCACAGGCATTGGGCGTTTCGGACGACAAGAACCGTATCGACTGGATCATCATCCGGGGTCTGAAAGTCCTCTCCGGCGGCATGGAGCCGGCCGGCATCTCCGACCATCCCTGCTACTGGGTGAACGTCGAAACCGATACACGCCCCTCGCCATCCACGCTATAATACCCGCGCCGACCGGCGGCCCGAGGCCCAAAGACGCTTCGCGATCAAGTTGGTATGCATAGGCTACCGGTCCGAGCCAACAAATGTGAATGAAGGGTACGGATAGTATGCGGGTAGTTCTGACGACGGCGCTTCTCTTGTGCTGCAGCAATGTCTTCATGACGTTCGCCTGGTACGGGCATCTGAAGAACCTGGCCAGCCGGCCGTGGTTCATCGCGGCCGTGGTGAGCTGGGGCATCGCCTTCTTCGAGTACATGCTCCAGGTCCCGGCCAACCGGATCGGCCATCAGTGCTGAACGTCGGCCAGTTGAAGATCCTGCAGGAGGTGATCACGCTGGCCATCTTCGTGCCCTTTTCCGTGCTCTACATGAAGGAGCGGATTCGCCTGGACTACCTCTGGGCGGGCCTGTGCATCCTCGGGGCGGTGTTCTTCATCTTCCGCCAGAAGCTGTTCGGGGCGTAATCCCCCGATAGGCGTCCGGATTCCGCCCTCGTAGCATGTAGGGTGGGTTCTTAACCCACGCGTCTACCGGCCCGATACGCACGGAACGCGTGGGTTAAGAACCCACCCTACGGCATGCGTCGGCAGGCTTCGCTCGACGCAACCGTCAGACGATGATAGGGGCGTGACATCCTTCTTGTTTCGAGGGCGAATGTTATGGCGGTTGAAGAAGAGTATCTGGATGTTCTGCAGAACATCGAATTCGCGATCGTCTCGACGTCCCACGACCATCCGGAGATGGTGGACGGCCATGTCATTTGGGCGTTGGAGGCGGTCATCAACAGCTACCGGGCCGAACATGGCGGGAAGGACGCCGGAGGAGTTCCCCGCCTCGGTCGTGGAGGCCGATCTCTATCGGGCCATCCGCAACATGTGCGACTGGCGTCTCGGCGGCTCTCCCCGCGGGAGGAGCGAGGCAGCGGAACTGGGACCTGCGCCGGAGCCGATCAAGTCGATGAGATACTGCTCTGCCTCAAACGGATCTTGAAATCCGTCAATCGGTGGAACAAAAGCGGCGGCCAGCGCGGATACCTCACGTTCATCGTGCAATACGTGAAGTGAGAGGGCCGGGTGCCATGTCTACGGCCTTGCGTAGTCATGTCTGGCGCGAGGGACAAAACATGCCTACGAGGCGTAGGTATGGCACCCCAGGGAGACGTTGACTTCTCTCTGCCCACCCACCGCGCCACGGCTTCGCGACTCGCAACGACATGTGGTGGTCTACTCTGTTAGAAGCACCAAGGGCCCTGGTTCGATCAGCAACTTCCCGGCGGAGCGCCGGAAGTCGCAGGTGGTCCCCTGCGGCCGCGATGGATCAGCATGAGGTTGCGCACGTAGACGACCGTGCCGAACATCTGGCCCAGAATGATGGCCGGGTCAGCCAATGCCGATGGCGTAGATCAGCACGCCCGTGCTGCCGATCAGACTCAAGTACCAGAACGAAATCGGAATCACGCTCTTGCTTCTGGCCGCTCCGAGGCAATCCACTGGACCAGGAACCGGGCCATGAAGGCCACCTGGAAAGCATGCGCCGAAGAGGCTTCCCAGAGAGTCCAGGTTCGCTCACAACCTGGCCCACAACTGCTGCTCCACATATCAAGGCTCCCATTCCTGGCATTCGTAATGCAGCATGCGTTGCTGCATCCAGCGGACGGCGAAGGCGTCCCGCAGGGCCTTGAAGACGCGGTTGAGGACGCCGTACTTGGCCTTGCCGGCGGTGCGGGGCCGATGGTTCACCGGCACCTCGATGACCTGATACCCTTCCATCTTCACCAGCGTCGGCAGGAAGCGGTGCATGCCGTTGAAGAGCTTGAGCCGCTCGATACACTCCCGGCGGAACACCCGCAGGCCGCAGCCGGAGTCGTGGATCTGCTCGTGCGTCAGCCAGTTCCGCACGCGGTTGGCGACCCGCGTCGAGACCAGGCGAATCCACGGATCGTGGCGGTCGGCCCGCCAGCCGTTGACAAAGCCGCATTGCTGGGGCTGCGTTTCCAGCATGTGCGAGCAGCCGCGGGATATCCGCCGGATCGTTCTGGAGATCGGCATCCAGCGTGGCGATGAAGGTGCCCCGGGCATGACGCAGACCCGCGTCCACGGCGGCGGTCTGGCCGGATCGCTGCCGCATCGAGAGGACCCGCAACTGGGGATACTTCCTTGCGCAGGTCCTTCAGCACGGCGGCGGTGCCGTCGCGTGCTGGCATCGTCCGTGATGATGACTTCCCAGCGTTGTTCGAGCGGCGCCAGGGCCGCCGCGATCTCTTCCAGCAGTCGCGGCAGATTGTCCACCTCGTTATGGGCCGGCGCCACGACCGACAGGTGCACGCCACCGCTCGATTGCGATTGAAACCCCATACGCGTCATCCCTGAGACTTTCGTAGTCGCCGCCATTGTACCGGGCGTGGGCACGGCCGCAATGCAGGGACGGGCCCCACGCGGAGCACCAAATGCGGAATAATGCGTGGGGAAACCCATTTCCTGCTGCCCATGCGACGTCCTGTCGGGTAGAATCAGCCATGCGGGGGTGCCGCAGGGGGTGTAGGAACTGAAGATCGTAACGGGGATGCGTCATGGAAGGATGGAATCCTGGAACGCAGGAGGACGGGAGTGAGGAAGGATGGAATCCCGGAGCATGGGGGAGGCGCGGAATCGGTTTGTCCACCGCCAGACTCCTGATAAGCCAATGATCCAGGATTCCCGGGCTTGGCCGATCAGTCCTCGCTATCTGTCTGGTGGTGGCCGGGGTCTACTGGTTCATCGACAGCCGCAGACGCTGTGGGACCGGGATGAGCCCCGGTTCGCGCGGGCGACGGCGGAGATGATCGAGTCCGGCAACTACCTGTATCCGACGTTCAACGGCCACTTGCGTCCGGACAAGCCGATTCTGATCTATTGGCTGATGTCCGTGCCGATGCGCGTCCTGGGGCCGACCCCGCTGGCATGCCGGTTCTGCAGTTCGGCGGGCATCGCGGTAACCTGCCTGTTCACGTTCCTCCTCGCCCGGCGTTTCCTGGACGCCAAGGCGGGGCTGTGGTCCATGGTCATACTGGCTTCGACGCTGCTGATCCTGATCGAAGGCGCGGCGGCCACCTCCGACGGCATTCTGCTGCCCTGCATGGTGGCCGTCCTGGTGCTGTTCGGACGCGGCTTGGCCCAGGGATGGCGGTGGTACCATGGGGCGGCACTGGGCTTGGCCTTGGGTCTGGGGCTCCTGGACAAAGGGCCGGTGGCGCTGCTGCCCGTGGTCGTGATTGTCGTGACGCTGGGCTGATCCGCCGGAGCGAGATTCGGGTCAGGACCTCACTTGGGCTGGCTCGGAGGAGCGACGGCGCTGGGCCTCGCTGTTGTTCCTCGGCGTGGGCCCTTCCCGCCAACCACGCCACCGGTGGGGAGTTCCTGCGGCTGGGGATCGGGCACCACGTGCTGGCGCGGGCGGCCCGGCCGCTGGACGAGCCACGGCGGCCGCTTCCTGCTGCACCTGCCGTACTATGTGCCGATCATTTTCGCCGGGCTTCTTTCCCTGGACGCTGCACCTGCCGGGAGCGATCTCGGCCGTGCGTGCACCGACGCGTCGGGACGGCGTCCACTTCCGCGAGTTGTTCCTGGCGTGGGTGGTCTCGTGTTGTGGTCATCATGACCCTCGTGGCGACGAAATTGCCGCACTACATCCTGTTCACCTGGCCGGCGCTGGCCCTGGCGGTGGGCGGGACCCTGGCGGCCGCGGCGCAAGGCAAACTGGCGGAGATCGACCGCAACTGGCTGCGCGGCGGCATCTACTTCTTCGGCCCGGTGGCGGGCGTGGCGGTGGTGGGCTTTTTCGCGGCCCCCCTGTGGCTGCACTTGCCAGGGGCCCTCGTGCCCGTTCTGGGCCGCGGCGGCCCTGTTGCTGGCGGTCTCCGTGCTGGCGATGCGCCAGCAATTGCAGAATCGGCCGCAGGCCAGTGCGATCACTCTGCTGGCTGGCTTGGCCGTGCTGGCTGTTTCCCGTGCTATGGGGCATCCTCCCGGCTTTTCGAGAACGCCAAGATCTCTCCCACCCTGGCCCAAGCGATCACGAGACAGACCGCTCCCGACGTCCCCGTCGCGACGTTCGACTACGACGAGCCCACGCTGTACTTCTACGTCGGCCGGCCGATCGAGTCGCTGGGCAGTGAACGAGGCGTGTCGTCGCAGTGGGCGAGACAGCCGCAGCCGGGGGTCCTCGTCATCTCCGAGGCCGCCCTGGCGGAGATCGAACAGCGCCGCGGGTCGCTGGGTCTGTACGGCATCGCCTCCAAGGAAGGCCCCGAACTACGCCAAACGGCAAGACCATCGAGATCGCGGCGCTGCTGCGCCGCGGAGGCAATCCATGAAGTTCTCAAGAGCCGCCCCAGCAGGCAAATCCCAATCGTCCTGGCGCGTGGCGGGAGTCTATCTGATCCTCCTGGGGATGGCGGCCGCCGGCATCGGCTGCCTGCTCATCGACCACGCTATCATCGGGTGGTTGTTCGCTCATCCCAGCACTTGGCAGGACAACGCCTGGGTATTTGCATTCAGGCAGTTGGGCAAGGCGGGCACGCCCATCTGGCTGCTGCTGGTCTGGAGTTGCCTGACCAACCGCTGGCGGCCGACGCTCGTCACGATCGCGGCGCTGATCCTGGTCGGCGCGAGCGTGTGCCCCCTTAAGGGGCTCGTGCTCCGGTATCGACCCGGACGTGATCGACACCGGCCTCTCAAGCGTCGCCGCCGGCTCAAGAGATTTCCTGGCATCAGAGAATGTCGTTCCCCTCGGGGGACACGGCGGTAACCTTCGCCGTCGCCACGGCACTGTCGTTCTTCGTAAGCAGACTCTGGACACCCGCCCTTTTCGCAGGGGCGGGCGCGGTGGGCCTGCTTCGGGTCATAGCCCTGGCGCATTATCCCTCCGATGTAGCAGCCGGAGCCCTGATCGGCACGCTCTGTGGCCTGGCCGCAATCCGATATATCGCCTCCCGTCCGGCCCTGGATCAGTTCCGGATACCGAGAAACTGGCGGCTCGGCGCCGCTCTGGTGCTGATTCTGATCGTGCCCTTCCTCAGTCCGTTTGTCGGCATGCGTTCCTTGTACAGTTTCCTGCGCATCTATGCCATTCCCCTGGCAGTCCTCGCGCTTCTTTGCGGCTGGGCAGCCCGCCGCCGGACCCGCCAGGCGTTCGCCGTCCCTGCGGAGGCCACCGGGGAAGACGTGAGCCCTCTAACGCGAGAGCCCATGCACGGGGAGGGCTCGGGCTCCCCAGTGCGCAGATTCTGTCCTTGGGAGCCCAAATCCGGATTCCAAGTCGGACCTCCTCAACGAGCCGGCTTCATGACCTTCCCCGCGCGGGGTTACGAATGTCGTCCTTTGCCGATCTTCAAGGCCGAACGATCCTCCGGGGCCCTCTCTTCCTCCGGCGGAACCGTTACTTCCTCGCGTCCAGGCCGCTCCCGGCCCCCACCTACCGGGAGCTCTTCGGCCCTGCGACCGCGCGGGCACGGGACGGCCTTCCGCAACGGGATGTACATGCCGCCGACGATCACGCCGTAAATCAGCGACACGAGGCAGAATGTGACGATACTTCCGACTCCCCACGTGGCGGTGAAATACCCGGGATTGGGGATCACTTGCGGGATCGCCGGATGGACCAGAGAGATCCACTCCAAGACCAAGCCGCCGATCACCGTGAAGACGACGCCGCCCAGCAGGCCCAGTAACCAGTCGGACCTCCCGATGGCTTCAAAGACCGCTGCGAAGATCAGGCCGATGAGGCCGCCGAGGATCAGATGGATCACGAAGCCGATCCACCAGCTTCCCGACCGTGGTTGTCCCCGTCACCATGGAACCCCACCAGTACCCAAAATTAAAGCCGGTGCCGCCCGCCATGCGGGAAATCCACATGCCGAGCACCATCACGGCCGCACCGATAACGCCCGCCCAAAATGCCAATCCGGCTCTCATGGTTGTACTCCTTATATGCTCCAATTTGTTGTTCTCAGAATCCACCTCCACACTGTCTACGCCGGGGTCCGAAACGGTCCCTTCTCGGCAAATGGCTCAATCCGCCTCCGACGATTCCCCATCGAGATTCAGCTTGCTCCCCCGCCTACTTTACAGAACCCGAGACTTCTGCGATAATCCCTTTCCATGTGTGCAGGCCCCTTCGTATCCGGGGCGACGGTGTGAAGGCAAATCTCCTTCCGTGGAGTGAATCGTTATGAGGCTTTCGGTGGTCATGCCGATCCACAACGAGGTGGGCACCCTCCAGGCTGTGGTCCAGCGGGTCCAGGCAGTGCCGCTGGAGAAGGAGATCATTCTGGTCGATGATGCCTCGACCGACGGCTCCTCCGCCATCATCAATCGGCTGGAGGCCTCGGGCCTTCTAGTCGATTCGTCATGCGTCCAACCGGGGCAAAGGGGCCGCAGTCCGGGCCGGTTTCGACGCCGCCACCGGGGAAGTCGTGGTCGTGCAGGACGCGGACCTCGAATACGATCCGAACGATTTCCTGCGCTTGATCCAGCCGATTGAGCGGGGCGAGGCGGACGTCGTCTACGGCGTGCGCTCCCTGGAGAGCCAGAAGACTATCATGCGCTGGGGCAACCATTTCGTGACGTGGGTCACGAACCTGCTGTATGGGCAATCCCTCCAGGACATGGAGACCTGCTATAAGATGATGCGGCGGGAGGTGGCCCTGGCGCTGAACCTCGAATGCCGGCGGTTTGACGTGGAGGCGGAGATGACTGCCAAGCTCCTGCGCAGTGGGTTGGTGATCCACGAAATGCCGATCGGCTACACGGCCCGCTACGAGAACAAGAAGCTCTCCCCCTGGGACGGCCTGCCCACGCTGCGGGCTCTCTGGCGCTACCACCGTTGGACACCGGCGCGGACGATCCGCGGGAAGAACGCGTCCGGCGCGGCGTACGCCGGGCTTGGCCGCGGAAAGCGATCACGCCCCGGCAAGACAGAGACGCACCGGCCGGATTCGACCGGTGGCTAAACCGATCGCAGGTCAGGGTTCGCGGCCCGTTCCCAAAGTCTGACAGGAGATGGACATGGATGGTCCGGCAGACGCGTCCGAGAGCCTGCTCGGCAAGCCAATGGGGATTCCTGAAGAAACGACGGAACACGAGTTGTTCCCCCAAGTCCGGCAATGGCTGTGGGCCTTCCTCGCGTTGGGAATTCTGGAACGCAGTGTCCGGTACTTCGCTGCGCTTCCCCTTGTGGGAAGATGAGTGCTTCGTCTGCGTCAGCGTGTTCAAGCGCGGCTTCCGCGAGCTGCTGCACCCGCTCGACTATCACCAGGTGGCCCCCGCCCTTTTCCTCTGGCTCCAGAAGGCCGCTGACGCTGGTCTTCGGCTTCAATGAGCTGGCCCTCCGGCTGGTTCCTTATCTTTGCAGCCTTGCCAGTCTGTTCCTGTTCTATCGCCTGGTCTCGCGCCTGGTCCGCGGCCCGGCCCGTCTCTTTGCCGTGGCGTTTTTCGCGGTGTCCCTGCCCGGCCTGCGCTACGCCGCCGAGGCCAAGCCCTACGGCACGGATCTCTTCGCTTCCCTGGTGCTGGTGGTCCTGCTCGTCGAATGGCTGCACCGGCCGGCCCAGCGAAAATGGCTGCTGGCCCTGATCCTCTGGTGCCCTGTGGCGCTCGGCCTGTCCTATCCGGCGATGTTTACGGTCGGGGCCGTCAGTCTCATCCTGCTCTTCGTGACGATCCGCCACAAGCTCCGCGACGTGTGGCTGTGGTGGATCGGGTTCAACGTGGCCGCCGCTCTCAGTCTCGCGTCCGTGTTCTTCCTGGTCATCCGCCCCCAAATGGGCGCCGAGCTGGGCTTCATGAGCGACTTCTGGGACAACGCCTTTCCCCCGCTCAACTCCCTCATCGCCTTCCTAAAGTGGGTATTCCTGACGCACACCGGTTCGCTCCTGGCGCACCCCGCCGGGCAGATAACGCCGGCAGCATCCTGACGACGATCCTCGTCGCGATCGGCATCGGCGTATTCGTCCGGCGTAAGCAGCCGACGGCGCCGCTGCTCCTGCTGGCCCCTCTGGCCTTGCACTTCGCCGCCGCGGCCCTGAAACGATACCCCTACGGCGGCCACGTCAAGTTCTCGATGTACATCGCCCCGATGATCTACATCCTCTTCGGCGCCGGCATTGCCGCCCTGCTCTCTCTGGACCTGCGCAGGGGCAAGCAAGCCGACTTCCGGCGCAACGTCCACATCGTCCTGATCCTGGCGCTCGTCATGGCCGTCGGGGCCATCGCCTGCGATCTGCTGTTCCCCTACAAGATGAAGTTCGATCAAGAGGCCCGCGCCTTCGCCCGATGGTTCTGGACCAGCGCCAATTTTGAGGATCGGGCGGTGGACCTCCAAGACGACCTCGGCTACGAATTCTCGCCGAAGGACCTGGCACGATCTAAGCTGGTCGGCCATGTACTTAGCCAATAAGTACATCTACGCCCCGCCACGGGCCGTCTCACTCCCCCGGCCGGACCACTTGCCGCCCCCACCGCAGAAAGTCCTCCGCTGCGTTCTTTACCAAGACGCGCGCACGACGGATTTCGATCAGCCGGCGTTCGACCAATGGCTGACGCAGATGAAGAAGGACCACCCCTACCTGGGCCGGGACGTCTACCCCTTCATGCGGACGGACAAACACGGCCGCCGCATTATCATCATCGACTACGTCGAGATCTACAAGTTCGATCTCACCGAGTAGCACACCGTAGCGACAAAGAGCTTATAACGGAGTGACTCAGGGCACAAACCGTTCCCATGTCATTGCGAGCGCAGCGAAGCAATCTCAAACCCAAGCGTGAGACTGAGATTACTTCCCCCGCCTCCGCAGGGGCAGGCTTTGCTGCGCCCTCGCAATGGCATATGAGCGATCCTTCTTTTGGAGACCCTACTTCGGATTCGGTCCGACGACCGTCGGATTATCCGGGTACGCGCTCCATTCGGTGAACGAGCCCTCGTACAGCTTGACGTTGGGAAACCCGAGATAGCACTTGAACAGGAGGAATGGGTTCGTCGCCTCGCGGCCGGTACCGCAGTACGTAATGATCGTCTTATCCGGCGTGATGTTGTGCTTCTTCAGAATCGCGGCGATCTGCTCGTCCGATTTCAGCAGAGTCGGATTGTCATCGGCCATCAAGGACTTCCACGGCAGGCTGATCGCCCCCGGGATGTGCCCGGACTTGACCCAGACCGCCCCGCCCTCATAGGCTTTCGTCGGCCGGGCGTCCAGAATGATCACGTCATCCCGCTTCATGAGGTCCTTGAGCTGGTCCATCGTAACGTGGCAGTCGCGCTCGGCGGCCTTGAAGCTGCCCGCTTTGATCTTCGGGAACTCCTTCGTGACCGGCCGCTTCTCCGCCGTCCACTTATCCAGCCCGCCGTCGAGCACATAGACTTTATTGTGGCCGAAACGGGCCAGCGTATACGCCACCATCGTCTGCCCGAGCCCGTCGCCGGAACTGGTGATCGCGCCCTTGCCCGTATAGACCACGACCGGCGTGTCATTGGTCACGCCGACCCGGTTGAGCAGCATCTCGATCGCCTGTGGCGAGAGCCAGCGCACCGGCATGCCCTGGTCCGGCGCCCGTAGCGTCTGATCGCTCAGATGGACCGCTCCCGGAATATGCTGGCCCAGGTAGTCATAGACGTCCGTCTGGGTGTCCACAATGAGCAGGTTCGCGTCTTTCAGATGGTTCGCCAGCCATTCGGTCGAGACCAGCTTGACGTAGCCCGTGCCGTAAGGGCTCGCCCGCTCCGCCGCCACACCGCTCAGACAGATCAGCCCCACCACGACAGCCGACAAAGCCAAAGTCCGTCTCGCATCACGCATAGCCTTACCCCCTTTCGCAAAGGTCGATAGTCGGTAGTCATTTTCAATGATGCTCATGTAAGACTACTCGCCCCTCGTCTCCGCCAGAATGCAGCATCTCCCTGAAATGAACGACCAGTTTTGCCACAGGTCTGGTTTGTAGTGTGCCCGTAAGGGCATGGGAGAGTCTTGTAGGATGGGCTTTAGCCCATGCTGGTTCTTATCAGAAGTCCTTCATCGACCGAATCCACTCCGGCCAGGCACTGTCATTGACACCGCCCGCCAGTGTCCAGGGGCCCTCCGTGTCGAAGGTCTTGCTCCACTTGAGCGTCCACAACTCCTTGAGGGCGACTTTGCGGCAAGAAGCATCGGCAAAGATGCAGCCGACGAAGCCCATGTGCCGATTGATGCAGCAGCGGGCCATGTCTTCGTCGGTCCAGGCCGCGTATTCATCTGCAGCCGGCGCGGTCGTCGCCCCCGGCCACAGATCGAAACGCAAGGAGTCGATGAACATGGGCACCGTGTTCGCCGCTCGGACGTTGGTCAGCGTGCCCCAGTAGGTGTTGCGCTGATCGCCCGTCGTTTGGGTCCAGCCCATCAGAAACCCGTTGAAACCATAGCTGCCGGCCACGCCGTGCGGCCCCGCCGTATAGCCCTGGTAAGGGTCCTTATAAATGCCCCAGGCGTTGAAGATGTTGAGCACCTGCGCCGTAACGCCGTTCTCATCGACTTGCAGTTTCGTGGCCGTGGGGCAGAACCACGTCTTATTCTGCTTCCAGTCCTTGAGATTGTCCGGAAGTTGGTAGATCCACCACCAGTGGGTGTCGGTGATGCCGCTCCAGAGCTTGCCGTCATTAGCCTCGGCGTACATGGTGCCGGTGAGCCCCCACTGCCGCAGGTTGCCCAGGCATCCGGCCGTGCGGGCCTGTTCCCGCACCTTGGCCAGCGCCGGCATCAGAATCGACATGAGCAGCGCAATGATCGCAATCACGACCAGCAGCTCGATCAGCGTAAACCCCTTTTTCTCGCCCATACACCCACCCGAATCTGATTGATCATTGATAATTGATGATTGATGATTTGCCAAAGATCGGCACCCGTTGCACACAATCCCACGGTCCGCCTGTCCAACTATTATACCATCCGGCAGATCACATGTAATCTGTCAATCTTGTGATTCCGTTGGACAGCAGCGGTGCGGCCAAAGGTTCCGGTACGGCTTCCTTCAAGATCGGCTGACGATCCCGGGCATCAGCTCTCCGATGTGCGCTGCGTCGCCCAGGCGATCTTGTCCACCGCCGGCGGCTGCCAAGCGTCGAGCTTATCCAGCAGCCCCTCGGGCGACGTCATCCACGAGCATCAAGCCGCGGTTGGCAGAATCGATGAACTGCTCGTGCACCGCGTGGTCCACGAAGCGGATCAGATCGTCGAAATAGCCGTGGACGTTGAGCAGGCCGCAAGGCTTGGCGTGCAGCCCGAGCTGCGCCAGGTCAGGGCCTCGAAGAACTCCTCCGCCGTGCCGTACCCGCCCGGCATAGCAATGAACGCGTCCGCCAACTCCGCCATGAGGGCCTTGCGGGCGTGCATCGTCTCGACCACCCGCAGCGAGGTCACGGTAGAGAGCCCCAGCCCCCTATCCATCAGGTCCTTCGGGATAACGCCGATCGCCTCCCCCGCCCGCCAGCACCGTCTGCGCCAGAACGCCCATCATCCCGATCCGCCCGCCGCCGAAGACCAGCCCGAGGCCGCGTCCAACGAGCGCACGCCCCAGGGCCCGGGCCGCCTCCGCGTACCCATCCAGGCCTCCTACCCCGCTGCCACAGTATACACAAACGCGTTTCGTCATCGATGATAGCTATATGTGAGATGGGCAGTCTATGTTCACCGCCCCGCCGTGTCAAAGCCAATCGCCGCCCCAAGAGTCTCCCGGTGCACGATAAAGATGTGGCAATTGGGTCGGGTGCCACGGCCAAACTCGTTTGACTGTGCCCTCTGTGCCTCTCTCTTCCTTCTCAGCATCTCACCGCATCATCGAAGAGCAACCGCACATCGGCGCACCAGAACCATACGCATCTGTAATTCCACCATAAGCCCTGCTTATATTTCTTCGCCTCAAACAGGCGGAACGCCCCCTGTGAAATCCCTCCCAATAGCGCAAAACCCCAGAACCATTCGTGCAACACTTTTGACCCCCAAAACGCCCCAAACGAAAAAATTTTTTATTCCTTGCCCAACAAATACTTACGTCAATTTCGACCCCCTCGCGCCCAGAATTACCTGAGCGTTTGTGCAACATCGCCCATTTATAGAGGGACCTCGTGGCCCGAGGCGGCCCTCTGGATTGATGCTTTTTGATTGATGATTGACGATTTGAAGAGAAAGGAGCAGGAGACATGGCGAGGCATCGAAACCCGGAGTTCCGGCCCTCCGACAACCGGCTACCGATTACCGACCACCGACTACCGAATGCGAGTGACCTGGCGTTTGCGGTGCAGATCTTCCTTGAAAAGCACCTCGCCCCTATCCTGATGGTGTGCCGTTGGCTGCTCGTGAGTTACGCCTATCGGCGGATTCCCTTGACGCAGGGCAAGTTCGCCCGGGTGTCTCCGCAGGACTACGCAGCCTTGGCCCAATACAAATGGTGTGCCGCCAAGCAGGGCCGGTCGTGGTACGCCGTACGGACCGAAGGCAACCGCCAGGTCCGGATGCACCGGGTGATTATGAACGCCCCGCCGGGGCTGGTCGTGGACCACATCGACCATAACGGCCTGAACAACGTCCCGCGTAACCTCCGCAAATGTCCCCAGAGTCTGAACGCCTGCAACCAGCGGCCGCAGGAAGGCTGTTCGTCCCAGTACATCGGCGTCACCTGGCTCAAGCGGGAAAGAAAATGGTGGGCCCGCCTCCAGAAGGATGGCCACCAACAGTCCCTGGGCCTGTACGACGACGAGCGCGAAGCCGCCAAAGTCCGTGACGCGGCAGCCATAGCCCAGCACGGCGAATTCGCCAGCCTGAACTTCCCATGTCACACCAAGTCATGGATACAGAGAATAATATCCGGAATAAGATGGGCTCTCACAAAGCTGCAAAGACACAGAGGGATGAATGAGAATTCGACATGAACAGAGCAAGAAGATGGGCTCTCACAAAGGCACAAAGATCACAAAGAAAACCTATGCAGAAGACTCTTCCTTCGTGATCTTTGTGGCTTCGTGAGAGAGAAGGGTCATTATGTCCGCAGATTCCGCCGATTTGCGCGAATTGGCCTCCTTGGGTCTGCAGAAATCTGGGCAATCTGTGGAGAGCCGGGTCCTTCCCTCCTGGAGACTTGCAAATTGCTCGGATGTTTCTACACTGGTGCGGTATGGTAAAGAAATTTGCATCCGATGCTGACAGAATACCGCCGACTGGCAGGCCCTCGACGCTGGTCGATACGCGGGTCATCTACTGTGGCGACAACCTCGACCAACTGAAGAAGTTGCCTGACGCTTGCGTGGACTTGATCTACATCGACCCGCCCTTCAACTCCAACCGCAACTACGAGGTCTTCTGGGGCGAAACGAAGGAGAAACGGGCCTTTGAGGACCGCCACGCCTCCACCGCCGCCTATATCGACTACATGCGCCCCCGGTGCGTCGAGCTCCAGCGCGTGCTGAAGAAGACGGGCTCCTTCTACTACCATTGCGATTGGCATGCCAGCCATTATGTCAAGGTCATGCTCGACCAGATCTTCGGGGAGAATAATTTCCACAACGAGATTGTCTGGCGACGGACCCAAGGGCGCAAGAGCGAGCGCCAGTGGCCGAGAGTTCACGACTCGATCTTTTTTTACACCGGGCCGCGTTCCTGGACCTGGAAAGCACAGACCATTCCGCACGAGGAGAACAGTGTCAAGGGACATGACTTGATGGAGGACGACGGCGGGGTGTACCGACTGTCCGACCTCAGCGGCGCGGGGCAGGGCCCGGCGCGCGCTTTCGGCATTCGGGGACCGATTCCCCCGCCCAAAGGGCGGCACTGGATGTTTGACCAGCCTGGGATCGACCGCCTTATGAGCGACGGCCGCATTGAGTTCTCTCGGAACGGCACGCCGCGTCTGAAAACCTACTTGAGGAATCTGGCGGGAGTCGATATCGGGGACATTTGGACTGACATCGAGCCCATCAATGCCGCCGCCGCCGAGCGTCTGGGCTACCCCACGCAGAAGCCCTTAGCTTTGCTGGAGCGGATCATCAAGGCCAGCAGCGAGGCTAACGACATCGTATTGGATGCGTTTTGCGGTTGCGGGACGGCACTGGTGGCCGCCGAGGACCTTGGGCGACAATGGATCGGGATCGACATCTCGCCTACCGCCTGTCGAGTCATGGCCAAGCGGTTGCGAGACGTGTGCCATATGCGAGAAGATGAGAGACTCTGGCGCATTGGGCGGGGCTTTGTCGTTCGCGACCTGCCCTGGACGGAGGAGCAGTTGCGGAAGCTCCCGCCGTTCGAGTTTGAGAACTGGGCCGTCATCGCGCTCGGTGGCATACCAAATAAGGCCCAAGTTGGCGATATGGGTATCGACGGCCGCATCTACCCAGTCTCCGCCACGCCGAAAAAGAGCGAGGGCCAACTCGATTTCATGGACGTCTGGTATCCGATTCAGGTCAAGCACAAGGACAAGGTCGGACGACCGGATATCGACGCCTTCGAGGCCGTGATGATGCGCGAAGATCGCCAGAAAGGGTTCTTCGTAGCATTCGATTACAGCGCCGACGCGTTGCACGAAATCGGAGCGTTCTTCCAGAAGACCGGCAAGAGTATCATCGCGCTTACCGTGAAGGACATACTCGACGAGCAGCTTGCGTACAAACTGGCATGATGTGAAATAGCTAAGACTTGATCTGACACTTTGACGATAACAGAGGAGAAGTGCCGGGTGTGACGGAGCGTAGCGCAGCGGAGCGAAGTCACACCCGGCGGCGACCTCGCAACCCGCCCCCCAGGGGGCCAAAGGAGTGTCAGACATGACGACCGAACAGAAGATCATCAAGAACAAAGTGGGCCTGCTGGAACTGGCCCGACAACTGGGCAACGTCTCCCAAGCCTGCAAGATTCTGGGTTATTCCCGCGACAGCTTCTATCGCTTCCAGGAACTCTACGAAACCGGTGGCGAAGAGGCCCTGCGGGAGATTTCCAAACGCAAGCCCATCCTCCAGAACCGCGTCGAACCCGCGATTGAACAAGGCGTGGTCCAGCTCGCCTTTGACCAGCCCGCCTGGGGCCAAGTCCGGGTCTCCAACGAGTTACGCAAGAGAAGCCTGTTTGTTTCGCCCGGCGGCGTCCGCAGCGTTTGGCTGCGCCATGACCTCCAGACGTTCCAGCTCCGTCTCAAGGCCCTGGAAGCCAAAGTCGCCCAGGAAGGCCTGATCCTCACCGAAGGCCAGATCATCGCCCTGGAGAAGGCCAAGGACGAGAAAGAGGCCCACGGCGAGATCGAAACCGAGCATCCGGGCTACCTGGGCTCCCAGGACACCTTCTACGTCGGTACCCTCAAAGGCGTCGGACGCATCTACCAGCAGACGTTCGTCGACACGTACTCTAAGGTCGCCTCGGCCAAGCTCTACGACCGTAAGAACGCCCTGGTCGCCGCCGATATGCTCAACGACCGGGTCCTGCCTTTCTTCGAGACGCACGGGATTCCCTTGCTGCGTATTCTCACCGATCGAGGTACAGAATACTGCGGAGCCCGGGAACACCATGAGTATCAGCTCTACCTGGCCCTGGAGGACATCGACCATTCGAAGACCAAGGCCCGCCATCCCCAATCGAATGGCATCTGTGAACGCTTCCACAAGACGATCTTGCAGGAGTTCTACCAGGTCGCCTTCCGCAAGAAAATCTACCACACCCTTGACGAACTCCAAGCCGATCTGGATACTTGGCTGAAAGAATACAATGAGTCACGACCGCACAGTGGGAAGTACTGCTTTGGCAAGACCCCGATGCAGACGTTTCTGGACAGCCTCCCATTGGCGACAGCAAAGATGTTGAATCAGACCGTACAGACAACTGTCGCTACGGCGTAACTGTCAGATCAAATACTGGCTACTACACATGATGGATGGGGGTGATAAGGGTTTCTTGGACAGGCGTCATCTTCTACCGATCGATAAGCAAGGCCTATCATGACTGGCGCTGATGCGGAATTGCACTACCACGGTTTCGGTCGATAATCTCCAGCGTCGGTGAAATGGTTGCAACAATCAGACCCAAACTCTCGCCAGACAAAATCGAACGCTGGGCGGAGCATCCTCGCCGCATCGCCGCGAGACTTGAACTGGGTTTGGTCAACGACGTGAATGGTCTCTGGGCATACATCGTCCTGCACGAGGGTCCGATTATCCCGCCCCTGGACCGCCAAGTAGAAGCCCCTGACATTGAGCAAAGCAGTGTTCAGGAAGAACGGGAGTGCCACACCGAGTTCCAACAGGGAATTGAGATATCGGTGGGTAGCGCTAATAACACTGTCGAGGTACACGATGCTCGGCACGGGCCGGGTATGACCTTCTGGAAGCCTACTATTGAGCAAACACTCGTATGCCTTTACTTCTCCGAGTTGTGTAACCTCGGTCACAGCACATGCAATTCTCTCATCTCGGTTCCCCTCAAATGTGAACCTCGAATTTCCGGTTATGTCCGAGGATCGTCCACAGGAGTAAATGAGCGGGAAAAGAAGACCGAACCGATCCTGCAATTTGCTCAAGTCCAGTCTTTGGGCGCAGTCTCAGGGACTGTGAAGGGCGGAGGGAAAGTGCGGCGGGTGGCGGGGCGGAGTAAAAGTGCGGCACTCCCAGAAGAGTTCTGCGAGAATGCGTGGTCGTTCACGGCGCTGGAGGCCGTGGCGATCACGCGGGTCTCAGCAGAAAGGAAAGGGAGTGTATTGCAGTATGGAACAGTGGGTGGACATTCGGAGAAGAGTACTCCGCGAGGGCGTCAGCAAGCGTCAGATTCTGCGGGAGACGGGGATGCATTGGACGACGCTGGAGAAGATTCTGGCGCAGCCCGCGCCGCCGCCCGGGTATCAACGGCGTGAGCGTCCGAAGAAGCCCAAGATTGATCCGTATGTGGCTCGGATTCGGGAGATCCTGGAGCAGGACGAACACATCCACAAGAAGCAGCGTCACACCGCCAAGCGGATCTGGGAGCGTCTGCAGCAGGAGGGCTTCACGGGCGGCTACACGATCGTCAAGGATGCGGTCCGGGAGATCCGGCGGACCGGCAAGGAGGTGTTCCTGCCCTTGCAGCATCCGCCGGGCGAAGCGCAGGTGGATTTCGGACACGCGTTGGTGAAGATGGGCGGGGTGTTACGGAAGGTCTGCTTCTTCGTGATGACCCTGCCGTATTCCGATGCGTTCTTCGTGCGGGCGTATGAGCGGGAGTGCACCGAGACGTTCTGGGATGGGCACGTTCGCGCCTTTGCCTTCTTTGGGGGCGTGCCCCGCCGGATCGCGTATGACAACAGCAAGATCGCCATCGTCAAGATCCTCGGGCCGCGGCTGCGGGAGCTGACGGCGGGGTTCCTGCAGTTGGTCAGTCACTACCTGTTCGGCTATCACTTTTGCCTGGTCCGGCGGGCGAATGAAAAGGGCGTGGTCGAGGGCCTGGTGCGGTACAGCCGCCAGAACTTCCTGGTGCCAGTGCCGCAGGTGCGGGACTTTGAAGACCTGAACGCCTACTTGCTGACGAGGTGCCGGGATGACCTGCGTCGGCGGGTGCGAGGCCAGACCCGAATCAAAGAGCAGTTGCTGGGGGAAGAACAGTTGTCCTTTCTGCCCCTGCCCTTCACGCCGTTCGAGGCCTGTCGGGTTCAGCCGGCCCAAGTCAACAGCGAACTGCTGGTTCGCTTTGATGACAACGATTACTCCGTGCCGATGGCCTACGCCTATCAGGAGGTGACGGTCAAGGGCTATCTCGATCACGTGAAGATCTGTCGGTTGCACGAAGTGATTGCGGTCCACCCCCGCGGCTGGGGCAAAGAACAGCAGTTCTTCGATCCGCTGCACTATTTACCGCTGCTGGAGCGCAAACCGCATTCACTGGGCTTTGCCAAGCCGTTCGAGGGGTGGCACCTGCCTCGTTGCTTTGCGGTGCTGCGCGACCGCATGGAAGCCCAACTGGAGCACGGGACCCGGGAATACATCCAGGTGCTGCGTCTGCTGGAGACGCACCGGATGGCGGACGTGACGGCGGCGGTGGAGCAGGCCCTACGGCACCACGTGCACACGAAAGACGGCTTGGCCCAGTTCCTGCCCGACCGTCCGCCCTGGCGTCAGACGACCTTCGACTTGGCCGGTCGGCCCCACCTGCGTCTGGTCCAGGTGGCGCCGGCGGACCTGCGGGTGTATGCGGGTCTGCTGGGATCGGGAGGCCAAGCATGACCCAGAACACGTCGCACCTGTTGCTGGCGCACTACTTGAAGCAATTGAAGCTGCCCACGATCTTGCGGGAGTATGCGGCCGTGGTGACCGCCTGCACCCAGGACCACTGTGACTACGTCAGTTTCCTGCTGCGGCTGGTGGAACGGGAGGCCCTGGACCGCGAGCAGCGCGCGGCCGAGCGTCGGATCAAGAAGGCACGGTTCCCACTCCTCAAGACCCTGGATACCTTTGACTTCACCGCGAGCCCTCGATCTCCGAGAAGCTCATCCGCGAGTTGATGGGGGGCGAGTATGTGGAGCGCCATGAGAACGTGCTGCTCGTCGGCAACAGCGGCACGGGGAAGACCCACTTGGCCAGTGCCCTGGGGTTGGCCGGCTGTACGCAGGGCCGCCGCGTGCGGTTCTTCACCGTCAAGGCCCTGGTCACCCATTTGCTGGAGATGACCGAACAGCGCCAGGTGGAGCGGACCCTGCGGCAATTGGAGCGTCACGATATCTTGATTCTGGATGAGCTGGGTTATGTGCCGTTCTCGAAGACCGGCGCGGAGCTACTCTTTGAGGTGGTCAGTCGGGCGTACGAACGTCTGAGCCTGATTGTGACGACGAACCTGCCGTTCGAATCCTGGACCGAGGTCTTCGGCTCGGAGCGGCTGACCGGAGCCTTGCTGGATCGCTTGACCCATCGGGTGCATATCCTGGAGGCCAACGGTCCCAGCTACCGGCTTCGGGAATCGCAGCATCGCCTCCACCCTGGGGGCTCCCAGCCTGACAACAGGACTTCAACTGACCCGGAGGAACCGGGGCCGGAAGACGTATCGAAAAAGTGAATAGGAAACAATTGACACCCCGTATCGGGCGGGGTACATAGGGCCGGGGTGCCGCAGTTTTGGCCCGCCACCCGCCGCACTTTCCCTCCGCCCTTCACAGGGACAATGCAGATTGTGTACATTGCCCTGTTCTGGGGTTCCTTGAAATATCGACCGTCGCGCAACGTCGCGTAATAGCGGCTGATAACGTCTTCTGCCCTCTCTTTGCTTCTCGGGCCCATCGAGAGAAAGTGCCCAATATCTGAACTATCCATTGGCACCGTTATTGTCCCAACGCGCCTGTAGTAACGGTTGTCGTCGTACCTAACTTGGTGAAGATTCCCGTCCACGTCGATGCGTAGCACTAACACATGCCTTCCACTGCATAGTCGGACCGGGTGCGTGGAAATCGACCATATTCGCGGGGCGATACCACTTGTTAAGATTTGATTCACCTGTTGGTCGAGCGCTTCACAGTATTCGATGCCAGCAAGGCTGACCGCAACGCCGTTGGATTCGTGTATCCCGAAGAAGATATGTCCTCCCAACGAGTTAGCCATGGCGCTAACATCCTTGCAGAATTCACGTTTTTCCGCTGGGCTTGAGAGCCTCAAATCGCTCTTGTACTCGTTCCGCCCGTCCTCGCTCTCCTGCTGGCGGATCAAGGAGTTGAGGTGGTCCTCGGTCAAGTCCTGCAGTGCAGCGCTATCAAGGATCACGCGACATAAGCACTCCCCTGTATTACCTTACTGACCTATCGTGACTCCGGCTCAATTCCGCGGTGCGGCCTCCTGGAATTCCCTGACGGGACCAACTGCACGCTCGACCTCCTCAAGGAACGCGCCACCGAGCCGCGGACTACTGGCATCATAGAAACTGGCGGTCTCGTTGGCTTCATTAAGGCGTGCCTGCGCCGGTGAGTTGCTCGCTTGCGTGGGCCCACCACACCCAAACGTGGGTATCAAGGACAATCACTTCAAAACTTCCCAATCCTCTTGGGCCATGGGGCCGAACGGATCGGTGTATCGGACGGGTTTTCCGCGTAGAGGGTACCGATCACCGTTTCCCCCTGCCGCCACAGAGCCGCGAACGATGACCTCAACTCGATCTCCCGCCTGGAAAGGCAGCCCCTTCAAGGTAAGCGACCCATCGCTTCCGACCTCTGTTTCTACTCGATAGTCGTGCATACGGCACCTCGTTCTTTCCATATGATATCCTTCCGGACATGCAAGGTCAAGAAGTATTGATCATGGCCTCGGGTCTACCCCGAGGCTGAACAGTCAATAAGGTAACCAGAAAGAGCCGCTCCGCCCTTTGTGTCTTCGTGGCTTTGTGAGAGATCCTCTTCCAGGAGATTTCTCGCGCTGAAGACGCTAGGGCCAGGCGTCATCGTCTTGTTTTCTTGGCGCTCTTTGCGTCTCTGCGAGAGGAAATAGCTCTTTCCTCTTGGCAGCCGGATGGTATAATTGAACTAAGAGTGAACTGTTTTGGTGCATAAATGAGGCATGACCTATGAAATCAATTACGATCCACGATCTGGAGGATTCGCTGGAGGCTCTCATTCAGGAGAAGGCCCGTGAGGAGGGGCTGAGTCTTAATAAGACAGTGAAGATGCTCTTGCGCCGGGCCCTCGGCTTAGCGCCCGGCGGCAACGGAGACAAAAGGGCCGATTTCAGCGAGTTCTGCGGGGTCTGGAGCAAGGCTGACCAGGCGGAATTCGAGCGAAATACCAAGGACTTTGACAAGGTCGATCCTCGAGATTGGCAGTGAAGAGAGTGTTGATCGATACGAGCGCCTATAGCCACCTGCTGCGCGGGAGAACAGAGGTTTCCGACATATTGGCCAAGGCGGACTTGGTCTATGTGTCCGTGTTCGTCCTCGGCGAGTTATACGCAGGCTTCAAAGGCGGTTCGAAAGAAGCGGCGAACAGAGCTTTGCTCGACCAGTTCCTTCACCGGCCGACAGTTCAAATCCTCGCCGCCACGCGGGAGACCGCCGAAGTCTTTGCGGAAGTCAAGAGCACCTTGCGGCAGGCCGGCACACCCCTGCCCCTGAACGACGTCTGGATCGCCGCTCATGCCATCGAGACGGGCTCTGTCCTCGCTACGTTCGATGCCCACTTCCATAAGATCCCCGGCTTGCGGCTCTGGGATGTCTCCCGATCGTCGTGAGTGAGTGCGCGATGAGCACCGTGACAGAAGAACAAGCATCCAGTCGGACAAAGTGGGCCGCACGTGGCCCGCGAATTCTTGTGCTGGGCCTCGCCGGGTGGATGGCCATTATCGACGGGCTGGTGCTGGCGGTCAGTTGGAGCAATCCCGTGCAGCGGGCCATCGTGGGTATGGCTTGGGGCCTGATCGTGCTGTGGATCGGCGGGTGCGGGCTGGCGATGTGGCGCTGGCGTGAGTTCTGGTGCCGGCAGGCGGCCCGTATCCGGCTGCCGTGGCCGGTGAAGTTCGTCCTCGGTTGCATCACGCTGGCGCTGCTGGAGGAGGCCATCACCACCGCGATGACCAATTGCGCGCCCTTTTTCGGGGTGCCGTTCGGCCAAGCCTATATCACCGCCTCCGCCAACTACTTCGACGTGGTGCTGTATCACAGCGTCGTCATATTCGTGCCCCTATTCATCGGGTGGGCGGTGCTGCTGTGGCGGTGGCGGTTCCCGCCGCTGGCGGTCTTTGCGCTCTTTGGGATCACGGGTCTACTCGCCGAGACGCTCTCGTTCGGGCCACAGAATCTCGGCAACTTCGCGATGTGGATCTTCGTCTACGGCCTGATGGTCTGGCTGCCTGCCTGCGCGGTACCCGCCGACCGCCCCGCACGCATGCCGCGGTGGTGGGCATATCCGATCGGCGTGGTGGTTCCGTTCCTCTTTTTGCCCTTGCTGGTTGTGCTGGCCCCCTGGCTGTGGCTGACGCCCAAACATCCCCCGATCCACTTCTGACGGGCTGCCGCCTCCTGCCGTTCAACGCGCGGGTTGAGAAGGGCTCCCAAACGCGGAACCTCGTGTTTGGGGACCCAAACCCACCCTACCACTCCGGCTACGCTCATGTGGTGGATAACGCGGAAAGGCACGCGTATCGGCAGCCGAGGCGTTCCTTCGTAGGGTGGGTTCTCAACCCACGCGTAAGCCCGATCGACCCGCATAGAACGCGTGGGTTAAGAACCCACCCTACCCATTGGCCGGGTACGCACCCATCAGATTAGGATCGCCGCAATACTACCATCTCTGCCGCTGCGTCCCTCTGCGTCCTCGGCGGTGAAAGATGACTCATGGACGGGCGAGGACGCCCGTGCCGCGAGGAGATCCCTGTCTTTCGCGGTTGGCCCCAACTGTCTTCTTTCTCTCTCTTGCGCTCTTGGCGTCCCGTTCGACTTCGCTCAGGGCAGGCTTTTTGCGCGAGGATCGATTTGGTCGCGGCTGCAGGCCGCGTGGGGCTTTTCGTCCTTCTTTGCGAGTCTATTCTCCTGTCCTCCTTCGCTTCTCCTTGTGAGCGGAAGCAGTGGCAACCCGCCCCAAGGTGGCCCTGGGCTCCCCAACATGCTACTGCGCGTTGGGGGACCCACTCCCAACGCAGACCCGCTTATTCAATCGTTGACCGCGTGATCTCGACTACCTCGAAATGGCGGTCGCCGCGGGGGGTGGTGGCGTCCACCTTGTCTCCCACCAAGTGGCCGAGGATCGCCTCGCCTACGGGGGAGTGGATGGAAATACTGCCGGTCGTGGAATCGGCTTCATCCGGACCCAGTAATTGATAGGTCACCTTTTTGCCCGTATCCAGGTCCAGCAGGGTCACCACCGTGCCAAACGCCGCCTCGTCGGGGTCGATTTTCGTGCAATCGATGATGTCGGACCGGCTGAGCATGCCGTTCAACTGCCGAATCCGCCCGATCAGAAAACCCAATTGCTCCCGCGCGGCATGATAGGCACCGTTTTCGCTCAAATCGCCCAGCTCCCGCGCCTCCTCCACCGCCTGCGTAATTCGCGGCAACTCCCCTTTCTGCAGTCGCTCCAGCTCTTCCTTCAATCGATTGTAACCACTTTTTGAGATCGGTACAGGGTCCAGCATCCTAATAGACCTCCAGGTCCGCTATGGTGTCGGTTCTTCATCTTGTGCCAAATCACTCTTATGCCGCATTCTCCCGCGGAATGCAACCGGGCAACCCGCCACGATCGCAAAACTCCGCCGTATCAATGTTACACCGCATCCCCTTCGAACGCTTTAGCGCGATCTCGCCCGGCCGCACCGCCAAGGAGGATTTCTGTTGCTCCTCCGTCTTTAGCCCCGGCGTGAGGCCGGCGGCCTCTGGGGCGACGGGTGTGTATTGAATCCGATCCGCGGCCCCGCTCTCCCGGCACAAGCGGATGATGGCGGCCGTGAGTTCGGCGGTCTTCCGCCGGCCGTCGGCCAGCGTACACTTGCCCTCCTGTGCAATTTTGTACTTCGGCAGAACGGAATCCTGAATCTGCTGCAGCGTCGGGCCGTCCACAGGCAGGGCCGCCCCGGAGGTCGTGACAAACTCTCCAAAGGGAAGAATCCTGGTCGCCAGCACGAGGCCCCGCCTGGCGCTCCGGCTGAACCCCATGTCGATCAGCAGATATTCCTGATCGGCCCACAGGTCGAGCACGCGCACGCCAACCCTGGGCAGAGCCTCCATCACTCGGACCAGCGTGTAGAACGACTCGGACATGGCCCTAACCACAGCGTATTCGTCGGAGCGCGGCTCCGGAGGAACGTCCCTCCGGTAGCGCCATACCGCGTTGCTGCCTCGTTCCCAGACGTCGTGGATGGCATAATCCATCCAGAGGCCCAACTCGTCCTCATGGTCCATCACCACTGCGTTCCTCCGCAGCATTGCCAGCTTCTTGCCGGCAGTGTCCAGGGTTGGCCTCGACAGGTACTTCGGCAGGATCTCGTTGTTCAGTTTCCACGCGATCCTACGATATTCCCGGTACCGGTTCACCAGCCGGCCGTACGCCGCTCCCCTCCGGCCCCAGAGCATTCCCAGTATCTCCATGCAAGCACCTCACGAAGGCGTCATTCCCTCGCGCCGAGCGAGCACGCGTACGACCGCCATCGGGTATTCCTCGGAGGCAACCGCAGCGCCCAGGCGCTGAAAAATGTCGCGTGCCTCGCGCTCACACGCAGGCGCATCAAGCCCGATCACCCCGATACGAAAGCAGCCCGCTCCACTGCCACAAGCTCCACCGTCGTCCTTCCCGAACCCTGCCCCTGCGCAAAAGGAAAGCCCTGCCGATGCAACTCGACAGGGCTCGCAAAAATTCCTGGCAATCACCTACTCTCGCCCCGAAGGACTACCATCGGCCGGGACGGGCTTAGCTTCTGTGTTCGGAATGGGAACAGGCGTTTCCCCGCCCGTAAGGTCACCAGGAAATTCGTATATCAGGCCGCCGCCTGATGATTTCAAATCTCACACTTGCCAACTAAATCTCGGATATCAAAGAACAATCCTTGGCAGATCCATATGCGGATGCGTCTCAATGAGCAACTCGTGGCGACTTGCACCAAGCAATCATCGATTGATATGGTCAAGTCATCGGGCATTAGTACCGGTCAGCTCAATGCATTTCTGCACTTACACCTCCGGCCTATCAACCTGGTGGTCTACCAGGGCCCTTCAGGTCCGAAGACCATGGAATCCTTATCTTGGGGTGGGCTTCCCGCTTAGATGCTTTCAGCGGTTATCCTTTCCCGACTTAGCTACCCAGCGGTGCCCCTAGCGGGACAACTGGTACACCAGAGGTCGGTCCTTCCTAATCCTCTCGTACTAAGGAAATGTCCCCTCAAGATTCCTACGCCCACAGCAGATAGGGACCGACCTGGCTCACGCCGGTCTGAACCCAGCTCGCGTACCACTTTAATCGGCGAACAGCCGAACCCTTGGGACCGCCTTCAGCCCCAGGATGTGATGAGCCGACATCGAGGTGCCAAACCTCCCCGCCGCTATGAACGCTCGGGGGAGATCAGCCTGTTATCCCCGGAGTACCTTTTATCTGTTGAGCGATGGCCCTTCCACACGGAACCACCGGATCACTAGGTCCTGCTTTCGCATCTGCTCGACTTATAAGTCTCGCAGTTAAGCACCCTTATACCCTTGCACTCTACACGTGATTGCCAACCGCGCTGAGGGTGCCTTTGAACTCCTCCGTTACTCTTTGGGAGGAGACCGCCCCAGTCAAACTGCCCACCTAGCACTGTCCCATGCCCGGATTCACGGGTCACAGTTAGGTGACTAACATAACAAGGGTGGTATTTCAACGTTGGCTCAGCCCGGGCCGGAACCCGGGCTTCAACAGCCTCCCACCTATCCTACGCATGCGATGCCAGGCATCAATACCAGGCTACAGTAAAGGTTCACGGGGTCTTTCCGTCTTGCTGCGGGTACGCGGTATCTTCACCGCAACTACAATTTCACCGAGTCCGTCCTTGAGACACTGCTCCAGTCGTTACGCCATTCATGCACGTCGGAACTTACCCGACAAGGAACTTCGCTACCTTAGGACCGTCATAGTTACGGCCGCCGTTTACCGGGGCTTCAGTTCGCAGCTTCGCCTTGCGGCTGACCGCTTCCTTAACCTTCCGGCACCGAGCAGGCGTCAGTCTCTATACATCCTCTTTCGAGTTAGCACAGACCTGTGTTTTTGATAAACAGTCGCCAGAGCCATTTCTCTGCGCCCTCAGCCGACGTCTGATAAATCAAACGCACCTGGAGGGACCCCTTATCCCGAAGTTACGGGGTCAAATTGCCTAGTTCCTTAAGGACGGTTCTCTCGAGCGCCTGAGGATACTCTCCTCGCCTACCTGTGTCAGTTTTAGGTACGGACATGCCACCTTCAACCGCTGCCAGCTTTTCTTGGCATCTTCGCCAGCCACTTCGGCAACGTAAATCGGCCTCGCCCTTGCGGGACCCACACGACTAATCGTGGGATGACTCTAAAAGATGCGTCACTGGCTTTGTCCGGTGACATGGTGCAGGAATATTAACCTGCTGTCCATCGTCTACGCCTTTCGGCCTCGACTTAGGGTCCGACTAACCCTGGGCGGATTTACCTTCCCCAGGAAACCTTAGGCTTTCGGCGAACAGGATTCTCACCTGCTTTCTCGTTACTCATGCCGGCATACTCACTTGCTGCCGCTCCACCGCTCCTTACGGTACGGCTTCCACGCTGATAGCAACGCTCTCCTACCACTTGGCAACGTCGCAGCCATCGCCAAATCCGCAGCTTCGGTGTCTTGCTTAGTCCCGATCATTATCGGCGCCGAACTGCTCGACCAGTAAGCTATTACGCACTTTTTAAATGGTGGCTGCTTCTAAGCCAACATCCTGGCTGTCACCGCAATTCAACTTCCTTATGCACTTAGCATGACTTCGGGACCTTAGCTGGCGATCTGGGTTGTTTCCCTCTCGACCATGAATGTTATCCCTCACAGTCTTACTCCCGAGGTACGCTCGACGGTATTCGGAGTTTGGTTGGAGTAGGTAGACTGGTGGTCCCCTATCCCCATTCAGTAGCTCTACCCCCGTCGAGTAGTGACTCGAGGCTAGCCCAAAAGCTATTTCGGAGAGAACGAGATATCTCCAGGTTTGATTAGACTTTCACTCCTCCCCACAGCTCATCCCATAACTTTTCAACGTTCATGAGTTCGGCCCTCCAGGGATTTTTACATCCCTTTCAACCTGGCCATGGGTAGATCACCTGGTTTCGCGTCTACCCCCTGCGACTAAACGCCCTTTTCAGACTCGCTTTCGCTTCGGCTCCGCACCTGAAGTGCTTAACCTTGCCACAGACGGTAACTCGCCGGTTCATTATGCAAAAGGCACGCCGTCACCCATTACTCGTCCGCAGACGAGTCATAGGGCTCCGACCGCTTGTAAGTGCATGGTTTCAGGTACTTTTAACTCCCCTAATAGGGGTTCTTTTCATCGTTCAGTCGCCTACTTGTCCACTATCGGTCGTCGAGGAGTACTTAGCCTTGGAGGGTGGTCCCCCCAGCTTCACACAGAGTTCCACGAGCCCCGTGCTACTCTGGTACGCCAACCCAACAGTGCCCGTTTTCGCCTACAGGACTATCACCTTCTATGGTCGAACTTTCCAGACCGTTCGGCTAACGGTCACTTTGGTAATGTCGGCGCCCGCAACCCCAGGGAGCAAGCCCCCGGTTTGGGCTATTCCGCTTTCGCTCGCCGCTACTGACGGAGTCTCGGTTGATTTCTTTTCCTGCAGGTACTGAGATGTTTCAGTTCCCTGCGTTCGCTCCAGACGGCCTATGCATTCAGCCGCCGGTGATGGCATCTGGTTGCCCAGTGACACGGGTTTCCCCATTCGGAGATCCCGGGATTAAAGCTTGTTTGACACCTCCCCTGGGCTTATCGCAGTCTACCACGTCCTTCATCGCCTCTCGACGCCTAGACATCCACCATACACCCTTAGTAACTTGACCATATCAATCGGGGATTGACTGGTTCTAAATCGCCTAAAGCGCCCATTGAGATCATTGTAGTTTTCCCACTTAGCTGTAGAAAAACTTGCTGAGAATTTCATTCTCACGCATCCGCATATGGACTTGTCAAAGATCTTCTGACTCGCGGCCTTTCGCAGTCGCGAGCAAGGTATTGTACGCTTACTCTAAAAGGTTGCAAGCAGGAAATTCGGAATTTCGCAAAATTTTTTCCTGCCCACGGTCGGGAGGGTTCTGCCGCCCCGACCCTGACCTTCTGTCACACGCCCGACACGACGGCGAAGGGCAGTGGAGACGACCGGGGTCGAACCGGCAACCTCCGGCTTGCAAAGCCGTGCTCTCCCAATTGAGCTACGTCCCCGGGCTCCCGGGAATTTGAGATCTCAAATCTGAAATCTCAGATTTCCCATTGGGCCCGGGTAGATTCGGACTACCGACCTCACGCTTATCAGGCGTGCGCTCTAACCAACTGAGCTACGAGCCCTGGAAGAATCCAACTCGGCTTTGTCCTGCAAAACCGGGCAGCCGCAATTGGTTCGAACGTCGGTTTATAACGATTCAGTTTCGAAAGAGCAACAAAAAAACCGCTGCTTTTACTGCCAGCGGTTTGGAAACCTTCATCCAGGTCTTCCCGGCAGTCAAAGCTTGAATTTGGACGTTGTCAGGATTCGTTCCAAAAGCCATTTACCTTTCACAGGTGCTTTGTACTTGACCCACTGATGGGTTATTCTATCCCCCTATCGGCGCTTCGTCAAGCGTATTCCACTTTTTCTTTTCGCGGGAATAGAATACGTACTTTTTACGCCCCCTACCACCGGAAGTTCGCCCCGGCCGACCTTTCCGCACACTTTTTCTTACCCATCCGAGCCACTTTTCGGCTCGGCCGGCCCGCCAGCCTAAATAGACTCTAACACGCAATCCGCCGGCTGCCAAACGCCGCCGCACGGCCTGTTTTCCGAAGTGGGAAGGGCGAAACCAGTGGGAAGTTCGCAGTTTGAGGTTTGAAGTTAGATGCAGGCCGTCGATAGCCGGCTCTGCTCCCTTGAAACTCGCCACTTCCCACGTGAAGCCCTCTTCTGGCTTTGCTTGACACGCCCGGACCCCCGCGGCGCCGGTTCTTCTCCCTTGAAACTTGCCACCTCCAACTTGAGACTCTCTTTTGGCTTTGTTTGGCTGTTCGGAGTACTGCCTTCAGGCGGTCTTGCCCATCTTCCCTCCCTCCACGCCCGGGAACGCCAATCGCCTGATTGGCTGTCTTTCTTATGATGGCGGCGGCGTTTCAATCCACACCCGCCCGCCAGCGGGTGACTCCTGGGAACGCCAATCTCCGTATTGGCATCTCTTCTCGTGCCGCTCGGGAGAGCGGCGTGCCCAGAGAGCGGCACATCCGAGGCCATAGGCCGGGACTGAGCAGAACCGGCCAAACTGTACCCGGGGATATCCCGGTGGAGGGCGGGAAGACAAACGGCAATTCTGTCCTGATAGGTTTTTCAGATATCTGACCAGTTGCGGCGCCAGAACGCGGCGGTAGAATCACCCCAAATGAAGATGATCTACCTCGATCACAATGCCACGACCTCCGTATCGCCGGAAGTACTTGAGGCAATGATGCCCTATCTGACCACGGAGTGGGGCAATCCGTCGAGTACGTATAAGTTCGGATCCAAGCTCAAGAAAGTTGTAGCGATGGCGCGAGCCCAAGTAGCGGAGTTGATCGGGGCTCAGACCGCAGAGATTATCTTCACATCCTGCGCGACAGAGAGCAATAATGCGGCGATTCACGCGGCTTTGAATGCAAATCGTGGCAAGCGGCATATTATCACATCGGCTGTCGAGCATTCGTCGGTGATGAGCTACTGCAAGGCGATGGAGAAAGAAGGCTATTCGGTAACGTATCTATCAGTGGATCGTGAAGGACTGCTGAAGTTGGCAGACCTTGAGAATGCCCTAACGGACCAGACTGCCGTGGTCTCGCTGATGTGGGCGAATAACGAGACAGGAGTGCTCTCCCCAGTCAAAGAAATAGCGCAGATCTGCCAGTCACGCGGCGTGTTATGCCACTGCGATGCGGTTCAGGCAGCAGGCAAGGTGAAGATAGACGTTCAGCAGGTGCCTGTAGACTATCTCTCGCTGACAGGGCACAAGTTCAACGCACCAAAAGGTATTGGAGCGCTGTACGTGAGGCGTAAAGCCCTCTTCTCGCCGTACCTGTGTGGGGGCCATCAAGAGCAAGGCCGACGTGGTGGGACAGAGAGTGTGCCCCTCGTAGTGGGTATGGGTAAGGCCGCAGAGTTGGCTCGCAAGCACCTTCCAACCTATGATGCGAAGACTCGTCCGCTCCGTGATATTCTTGAGAACGGCATTCTCAGTTCTATTGCCGATGCAGAGTTGAATGGCCACAAGACGCTGCGCCTGGCAAACACGACGAACATAACTATTCGCGGCGTTGAATCTGAGGCTCTTCTGATCTTGCTGGATCAGGCTGGTGTTTGTGCCTCCTCGGGCTCCGCATGTCTGGCCGATTCTGAGGAGCCATCGCATGTAACCAGGGCGATGAAACCTGACGTTGGTGCGCTAAGGCAGATGATCCGCTTCTCGCTTGGGCCAGAGAACACCGCCTCCGACGTGAAGAGGACCCTAGAGGCAGTGCAGGAAGCGGTCCAGGTATTACGCGTCTGATCACTTCGCGCTGGGCATCAAGCATTACATTCTACCCCCTCCGAGAGACCGTCGGTTTGCGTGTGTGCTGTGGCCCGGGCTAGGAGAACACGGCCTCCGCGAACGCAGGGAAGAAGCGATAAATGGCAGCATACTTGGCTATCTCGGCAGGAGGTACACCGGGCAATTCTATCTCCGCAGAGTTCGTGCATGGAAGGTTCGCATTGAGATGTCTAATCTCTCTTGGCGTGAGGCATGGCACTTGGATAGTGTAGGGCTCCTGATCGAAACGAGCGTAGGGAAGCTCCTCAAAAGCGCATTTCTGGAATATGCCCCGATCTCGTTCTGTAAAGAGAATCCCGCCTACCGTGAGCATGCGAGCGGCGTTGCGGTAGCTAAAGTGAACAACTTGCTGGAATCGCAGTCGCTCCTCAGGGGCCAAGAGCCCATTACGTGCCGCCAGAATATCTTCGATCTTGGCCACAATCATCTGTCGTGAAATGCGGCGCAAGCCTTCACCTCTCAAGTCTTGCCCTGTAATCTCGGCCGGTGCGCTATCACCAACGGATTTAACGAATGCGTTCAATCTGAATGCATCAAGATCAAACACACGACCCGTTTCCGCTTCATATTCTCGTCGATCATCCTCGTTCGGTTCTGCGTCAGGATCTGGCGTTTACTGTGATCACGAGAAATGTGCCAGAGGACGCGCGGTTGGCGATAGTCACTACATCGGATAATACGCTGGATTCGAGCCTTCCATCATAGTCAAGCCACACAATAGTCGGAATCTGCCACTGCAACTCCGGCAGGACATTATTCGAGTGCCGGAAGTCGATTCTGACACAACCGTAAGGCCGGTTGAATTCGAAGCACTCTTTGGCATAGGCATCCTTTTCTATACTAAGCATATCTACAATTCCCAGAGCACGATGGAACAGGTGGTAGTCACTGAAGTAGATTGAACCAAAACCGATGTATCTATACTCCTCAAGCCTTCTGAAAGGATGTAGTGCCGAAACATATCGCACAGCATCTTCCTTTCTACCGCTTTTGCCGGTCGGAGGGCATAATTGATCTGACGGTAGCTAGACATTGTCATTGCCTCCTTCGTACTTCATGAAGTACTCGAAGGTCCTCTCCCCAACGGCCGTGTAAGTCCTCGCCTTCAATAATGCCATCGCCTCGGAGACCTCATCTGATGGCTTGGAATACTGGATCTTCTGCATTCGTGGTCCTGGTGGCACCGGCTTGGGCTGGGGACAAACAAAGACCGGAGTCAGGTTCAGTTGCTCAGTGCGCGTTGCCTTGGCAGTTTCGACCGCAACCGCGAGCGTTCTATCGATACTATCGCCGCTGTCGGTTGCGGCTTTCTCCTTCGCCAGATTGCCCAAGAAGGTGAGTATTGGCTTAGAGAGTTCTATCATGTCTTGCTGTATCGCTCTGTAGACTGGCGAGTCAACGTCTACTCCTGTCTTAGTAGTAGTCCAAGGCAGCAATGCGGAGTTGTCGGAGTCAAAATACGCATAGCCGCGGAAGTAGGCGAAGTCGGGATGGTACTGGCGCATGCTATGTGTATCGCCCCATACGGTCACGGTGGTTTGGTCTGCTCGGAGCACGAGACGGCCGTTGCAGAAGATGTACCAACCACCATCGTGGAGGCTCCGCTGGGCAATTCCCGCATACAGCTTTACATTGACGCCGGGGCCGGCGCTCCGTCAATTCGCTCACGCGGAATGTGACGCTCAAGGAAAGCCGGTTGCATGTCCATGGAGACAAATAACTCTTGTGGCTCAAAGCGGAGCGGAATGCCATTGACGCTTACGGCCAATCCCCTGTCCATGCTCCGCGAGTGGGCTATGGAAAGCTCTTGCTTCAGCCGGTTTGTGAATACTTCAAGCCCGAAACTATCGGCAACATTCCCATGAAGTCCCATGATCTCAATGTGAGTTCCGATCTCCTCATCGGGGACGTTATCTAATCCCTCCGCAACGCTACTGAATTGAAAGTGCCAGCCATCCGGTGACTGCTGGTCGCCACCTGACTTCCATGCTTCGACATTGATGTCCATGCTGAACCGTGAGTTGTGCGTTGCCGAGTGGACAATGAACCGATTGCCGAGTTTAAAGAACGTACGCTTCATCCCGACCCCGAACTGCCCAACGGAACCAGGTGTTGGAGGCGCGTCGAAAGGCCTGCCGAATCGGAACGCGTAGTTGCGCGCGACATCCACAGGTATTCCACCACAGTTGTCAGTTATGATGAAACGCGTTCTGTCCAATTCGATGCGGACCCACAGGCCACCGAAATCCTCATTCGAACGGAGCCGGCGAGCCCCGTCGACTGAGTTGTCCACGAGATCCAATATGGCGCGAGACAACGGAATGTCCCGCGTCAACATGTAGATGAAGAACTCCTTTGTAGGAGCAGCATTGATACGATTCGGGTCCTGTACATTTTGCGGCATGATTGGCCCTTTCTCTGCTCCTCTCTGCGCCACGAGAATTAGCGTGGCTGTGCGGTCTACTTCTTGACGTGGTTGTCACAAAGCTGGTTCTGAACAGGCTGGCGGCTATATTGCCCACTGGGCATGGCTTTCTGACCCAAGAGGCGACTGACGATCTTGTCGCCAGCAGTTGCATAGTTCTCAAGATGTGTGAGAACCACTTTGTAGCCCTCTCTAATTTCATGATTTAGGGAACGCGGATAATAGCCAAATTCCTCGCGCCAGCCCTCGTGGGTAGGACCAGCATGGCCAGACTCGCTCGCTGCCTTAAGGATACTGTAGTGGGCCTGGTATTGGATGAAAGTCGCGGTGAGTCCACCTTCGATGAGGCCCGACTTCTCGGAGATGAGCTTGGTTAGGTGATCTCCAATCTGCATGATACTGGATACCAAAGGCCTGAGCTTGTCGTTCTTGTTGAATTCCGCGATATGATCAAGGAGCCCAAAATCGGCAACATCGAAGTCCCGTATTTCCTTTGTAATAGTCCATTTGAGTTTCTCGTAGACCATGGCACTCTGTTCAACCAAGAGCAGAGCAGGAGCGTAGAACTCCTGTACCTGTCTAAGCCGGAATCTGAGCATCTCCGCTGCGTACTGATATCGCGCATCCAGAATGCCTCGACGTAGCGTGAAGTAGGCGGTCAGCGCAACGCCTCCGACAGCTATGAACGCCGCGGCCACGGGGGCAATTGCCTTTGCCCACTCTACTGTGTTTCCCCCGCTTGCCTGTGGAGAGGTAGAAGCGCCCAACGTAGGAACGGCGACCGCTTCTGCGAGAAACAGAATACCCGTAGCTCCCAGGCCGATCAATGCGATGGTCACGGTTGCGCCTTTCCTTCTATTGTTATTTGCCCCCTATCCTTCCAGAACTGCCGTGCTATGCCTGTTAGCAATTTGCCCTGCAATCGAAGCGCGGCCTCGGTCTTCTTGAACTTGGTGTGTATGACGCCGCCAAGGATCATTCGTTGCTGCGGATCGGTCAAGGTATGTGGCGAGAAGTGTACGCCGCACTCAGCCAGTTCCGCGAAGTTCGTTTCGTTGGTACCGGTGGTCAGAAATTTGTCGGCATCTTGGGACGCGAGCCAGACAGGGAAACCCCACGACCGTCCCTGCCGAGCAAGGGCGCTGAGTAAGCCAGCCTTGCTCTCCTTCGGCAACAGCAGGTGCGCTTCATCTACAAACAACACCATCTTGATTGGCTGGACTCCCTTCTTGACAGCCAAATTCTGGTTCAGCTTCTTCATCAAGAAGTTCAGGATCAGCGCCACAGCCAGAGCTTTGGTATCGCTGTCGTTCCCAAACTCCTTGAAATCGATCACGAGAGATCTGCTAAGCCACTGCTCCGGTCTGATCGTTGTCTGTGCGCTGGCGAACAAATTCAAGCGGCTAATCTTCTCGACAATTGCGTAAGACTTTAGTCTCATGAGGCAGATTGTGACTTTGCGCAAGCCAGAAAATGTTGCAATGACAAACTGGGCTATTGCGCTCGCCTTCAGGGCGGTGTATGTTCCGCGTAATGAATGCAAAGACCGCGGAACCATTGGAGATTCACGGAATCCAGTTAGGGCCGGAGCTGACCGCAGAACAAGCCAAGGCCATTTTCGCCTTGGGCGAGCAAGCCGTGGTCTTTGCCTTGCTCGCGCAAGCCAAGATCCTCGCCGACCGTAATGGAGACCGATCTCCCCCGAGCCGTCGGGACGACCCGTCCTGTCCTTCCGGCCAGAAAGCTCCCTACGAGAAGCCGGAGAAGAAGGGCCGGAAGAAGAAGCCGGGCTGCAAGCCGGGGCACGAAGGCCACTGTCGCGCGAAACCCGATCACATTGACCGCGCGGTACAGCACCGGGAATCCCACTGCCCGGAGTGCGGCGGCCAGCTCACGAAGTGCCACGTCTCCCGCCAACGGTATATCGAGGACATCCCGCACGATGTCCACGTCGAAGTCACCGAGCACACGATCCATCGGGACTGGTGTCCGCGTTGCCGCCAGATGGTGGAGCCCAAAGTGCCGGAGGCGTTACCGAACGCCACCATCGGTAACCGCTTGCTGGTGATGAGTGCCTGGCTGCACTATGCTCTCGGCAATACGATCTCCCAGATCCTGTCCGTCTTCAACTTTCACCTGCAGTTTGTCCTCACGCCGGGCGGTCTGGTACAGATGTGGCATCGCTTGGCCGAGATCCTCCAGTCTTGGTACGAGGAGATCGGCGCGGAGATCATCCGGGCCGGCGTCCTGCACGCCGATGAGACCGGCTGGCGCATCAACGGCCTGCTCGGCTGGCTGTGGTGTTTTACTACCCCCGCGGCAACCCTCTTTGCCATCGAGCGTTCGCGCCAGTCCGGTGGTCTTGAAATTCATCACCGAGCAGTTTGCCGGGGTCCTGGTCAGTGACTTCTGGGCGGCGTACAGCATCCTGGTCTGCGTGAAGCAGAAATGCCTGGTCCACCTGCTGCGGGATTTGGAGCGGGTCGAACGGTACAAGGACACGAGTGAGGACTGGGCCCGCTTTGCCAAGAAACTCCGACGCCTGATTCGGGACGCGATCCGTCTACGCCAACGACGGGACGAGATGGCTCCGGCCACCTATGAACGGCGGCATCACCGGATTCAGCAACGTCTGCAAGTGATGATCGAGATGGAGTGGACCAACCGCGAAGCCCGGCGTTTGGTCAAGCGTCTGCGACGCTATCAGCAAGAACTGTTCACCTTTGTGCGGGAGCACCAAGTACCCTTCGAAAACAATTTTGCCGAGCGGATCATCCGGCTGGCGGTGATCATGCGAAAGAACAGCTTCAATAACCGCAGCGACCAAGGAGCGTCAACCCAAGCCATCCTCATGAGCGTCTTCACCACGCTCAAACAACGCGGCCTCAATCCGATCACAATCGTCGAGCAAGCCCTGCGGATATACATCACAACAGGAAAACTGCCCGCTCTCAGGGACTTCACTCCCGCACAACCCTAAAGTCTTACACAATTGCGAGGTCCACACCGGTCGCGCACCCTTTGCCTCAACTCAGCGGCCAACGCCGCGAAGTCAGGCGAGTCAAGGTGCTGGTAAGCGTCGGCTATCGCACGCTCTTGCTTGGCACCGAGTTGGGGCGCAAAGCAGCGAATCAGACTGGCAATTTCGTATGCCACTTGGGCATTTTGTGTCTGCTTTAGATGCCGATAAAGCGGATTGATCGGCAGACTCCTTTGAATCAAGCGAATATATTCGCGCCGGTATGTTGCAGGAACCTGGTCCGATTCTCTCGCTGTCGCGCGTTGTTCGGATCATCCTCCAACTCACCCTTCAAGTCGAAGAACACAAACCGCACACCTTGCTGTGCCAGTTGCGCGAGCAGGTCGAGCGCAAGCTGACTCTTGCCCGATCCGGTCGTCCCAGAAATAACCAGTAGCCCGTTGTTTGTGCCTGAACCGTTGAGCGACCACTCAGGTGCTTCCACCAACACCTTGAGTCTAACTTCCGTTTCGACCACCGGCAATACCGGCACTGTAGGTCTCATGCCGTCAACGAGACCGATGTCGCTTTGTGATAGCCGAAGCAGGGCTGAAACGAACCGGGCTTGGTCATTGCCGGACTCCGCCCATATCTGCCTTAGCCGTTGGCATCCGTACTCAAAGTGACGCCGGAACTGCTGTCGGTAGCCACCTTCATCCAGCGTCCGTCCAGCGCGATGGTTCAACGCGGCCCGCACTAAGTTCTGCAACTCATCGCCCACGACTTGCTCATCGTTCAGGGTGACGCCCTTGGCATCCTTCGGTTTGAAGCCCGGCGGCACACCTTCGCCCAATCCCAGGAACAGCGCTGCACGCCCCAACACTGCCTGATTGCGTGCGCCGACGCGAGGGAAAACAGCTTCAATGAACTCGTGAGCTTCACTGCTGGTTTCAAATTTCATGGCTTTTCCTACACATCACGTCCGAAGTAGTCACTCGTGATGCGTACCTCGTAGTTGGGGCTATCGGGTCTTCCATGTGGATTCAGTGTGTACACGCGAGCCACCCGATCTCGAATCCGATCAAACAGCGGGCCTTCAGGATCGATCTCCGCGTTGGTGCTGAGAATGACCGATTGATGGCCGCTGAGATAGAGCCGGTCTAAGACGTTGGCTCGCACTTCCTTGTCGAGCCGGGCCAACGGTGTGTCCACCACCAGGGGCGGCACGAGTTTCGCCAGACGCCGTAACGCTTCATAGAAAGCGAGCATTCGTACTTGCCGCTGCCCTGCTGATGTGTTGGTCTCTTCCCACGTCAGCTTCTTGCCATCGCGACGAAGTAGCCAACACTGCCAGTGGCTATCGAACTCCATCCCGTCGAACTCCCTCTCCCGCTCTGTGATCTCTACCCACAATCGCCCTACATGCTCAGAAATCTGCCGGCGCATCTGAATCGCCGCACGACTGCGAATGTCCGCGGCTGCTTCCCGGTATCGGGCTGCGAGAGCAGCGAGGCTTTCACCCTTCTGGGCACGCTCAACTACCTCGCGTTGGGTGGTCTCCTGGCGTTTGAGGTCCGCAACCTCCACCTCCAGCCGCGAGATCTCACTGTCCAGCTCCTCAACACGCTTATTCAGTTGCGATCGCCTCGTAATCAACTCGCCGCGTTTCTGATGCAGTTCCGTCCCATGTTTGAAAGCAGCGGTGTTCTGCTGCATCTGCTTGAGCTTCTGTTCCAACTCACGCAGTTCGACATCCATGAGCTCGATGCTGCCACATATCTCAGCCAGTTCACCTATCGAGCCTCCAGCGGCAGTAGCCAAGCGAGCGCGAATCTGAGCGCTCACATCATTTCTCTCGACCGCGAAAACACGGTCGGGGATTCCCTCTGGCGGTGGATGAAACAGGCCATGAAGAGCATCTTCGAGCCGCCCCATGTAGAAAGCCTCTGCGTCCGGCTGTAGGGCAAATTCGTCGGGCACGTCCCCAAACACCGCTTCCTTCACCTGCGGGATCTTCGGCTCAACTGTGGACTTGGCGTTTTCCCACTCGCGCCGCCGTTCCTCGGACTGGAGATAGTCGTGAAGCTCCTTGCGGTACTCGCCGAGCAACGCGACAGGAAACGCCACTTCCCACGCATCGTTCAGCTTGGCCTCCAAATCGGTCTTAGCCCTTGTGAGCTCACTGCGGCGCTCCTGGGAGCGCAGCAACTCATCAGGATCTACCGCGCCGAGCGTCTTCAGATCATCCTCCACTTCGAGCAGTTCAGCTTCCACTTCATGCAATTCGCGTTGCAGGGCGTCACGTTCTTTCTTGCGAGCCTTCCAGTGTCCATCGACGCGCAAGACGTCGGCGGATAAGTCGGCCAAGCGTGTTTCAGGGTCCGTGCCCGTACTTGGACCGTTGAACGCACGTGGGATCTTCTGCTGCAATTGGCGGAGGTCGCTCTCCAACTCTCCATATGTCCATAAACCGAGGATTCGGCTTACACCCTCAACGATGTCCTGTTGGCCCAGGTTGATGCTCTGACTACGTTCCGCATCGAAAAAAAAGAATCTCGCCAGATGTCGCGGCAGGAAGGCGTCACGCAACTTTTGAATCACCTGCTCGTCCTCGATTCGGCCGGGAGTATCCGAACGAACTGCGTAGTGTTCCCAGACAGGTGACGAGTTCGGCCGGTAGCGGATTTCGCGACGCAACTCGACTTTTCGACTGCCGATCTTCTCATCGCGGAGAGTAATGACAGCCTTGAGGTGAACCGTGTCTTCACCCTCTGTCTGTGCGCGACGGTTCAGTGACTTCTCAAAGGCAAAACGGGTAGCGTCTGAACCGGTCTCAACTCGCTTTAGGTCGCCCACGCCGCTTTCGCCAACCACAGCCAGATACAGGGCACGAAGCAGGTGAGTCTTGCCGGCACCGGTCTTACCGCCCACCAGAATACCGCACTTGCCTTCGAGGCTACGGAAATCCAGCGTGTGCTCGCCGTAGAACGGCCCGAAGTTCTTCAGAGTGAGTGAGTCAATGAAGACCTCTGCCATATTCAATCCCTCTTGCCAGCCGACGTCTCGAAATCGTCCTTAAGGATGTTGAGCAGGTCGTCCGAGAGGCCTTGGGCCCGATGACTTTCGCTATATTCCTCCACTTTGGCCAGCATACGCCGAAGGATGTCCGCGTTGATACCTTTCTCGCGAGCAACCTCCTCCTCCATTTCCCGCAGCCGATTGAATTCCTTGAGATCTGTGTTCATGACGCTACCCCTCTGCTTACTGAGGATGCGAGCAACGCCCCGGCCATCATCAGGATCGCGAGCCGCTTTCCACACCTGCTGGATTTGCAGAAGCTCCTCGGGACTGATCAACTCCAAATGGATCTCTTCCTGTAGTTCCAGCAAGCGGGCAAGTAGCTCGCGACGGGCCGCAATGTGCAGCGGACCGTGGCAACTCTTATCACCGTTCATTCGGCGGTCGTCACGTTTGCCGTTCGCGGGGTCGCGATAGAAGAGCAAGGACTCACGGAAGTCGATCAGCTTCTCCATGCGCTCGTCCCCGCTCGCGAGCAAGCCCTCGCTGGCCTTGTCGCGATCAACCACGGTACAGGTCCAACAGCCAAAGCGGGAGTTGCCGCAACTTGGTGTGCTCGTGTCGATCTGGACGGGGCATTCGCCATTGCTGGCATTGGTGTAGAGTTTGTAAAGGGGCCGGTTGGTCCCCCCCCACGGGTTCGGCTTCTGGAGCAAGTAGGCCCAGACTTCTTCCGTGGTGAGGAACTCGATAGGGTTAGAGACCCAAACGCGCGGCAGGTCAGGGTGACGGCGGAGGCCGTTGCGCGTCTTGCGGCCAGCCATCGTTTGTGCGCGAGTCGAGCTTTCGGCGCAACGCGCGCCTAAGTGAAGGATCGCATCTCCCCAATGGCCAAGACGCTTCTGCACGAAGACAGTGACGGGATCGATCTTCAGTCGCTGCGTGCACCATCGAAATATCCGGTTGGGCGGCGGATAGCCTCGCCCGATTAAATTGACCCAGAAGGATTGCTCAGGCGGCGGTTTAAGGAGACTGACTTCGATCTTGAGGTCGTTTTTTTGGGAGAACTTATGCATCCGCTCCAACGAATCCCCTACCATCTCGGCGATGGCCGGTATCTCGACGCGAGTGTCGGTGCAAAGGATGGAAATCGGCTTGGTGCGCAGGTTGGATGCAACGGACAGGACGGCCTCGAAGACAAGAGACGCGACCATCGTGCTATCCTTGCCGCCACTGAAGCCAACCACCACGGGCGGGCATCGTCACAGTACAGTTGGCGGAGGGACTCCTTGATGTCACGGTAAGCGCTATCAGTCATAGGTACAGGGCAGATGGGGCCATCAATATCATTCCGCAAAACGTTTGCACAGAAAGCCTCGCAAGAACGGCGAGATGAATCTTCCTCGGGTTGCCATAACCCACTAAAAACTCTATACGCAATTGTATCGAACGTGACGCGGCTGTAAAGCCCTTTCCGTCCTCGGCGCGTGCCCTTCTGGCCGAGCACAGTAGCTTCACGGCCGACGAACAGCCCGGTAGTCTCCCGGCCCGTCGCGACCTCTCAACCCAGTCCCTGTTCCTGGACTTGGCTAAATCCTATCCCTCCTCCCCGAGAGGAGCAAGGGGATTCTGAGAGCCAAACCACGCAAGTTAGTAAGACTTTAGGGTTGTGCGGGAGTGAAGTCCCTGAGAGCGGGCAGTTTTCCTGTTGTGATGTATATCCGCAGGGCTTGCTCGACGATTGTGATCGGATTGAGGCCGCGTTGTTTGAGCGTGGTGAAGACGCTCATGAGGATGGCTTGGGTTGACGCTCCTTGGTCGCTGCGGTTATTGAAGCTGTTCTTTCGCATGATCACCGCCAGCCGGATGATCCGCTCGGCAAAATTGTTTTCGAAGGGTACTTGGTGCTCCCGCACAAAGGTGAACAGTTCTTGCTGATAGCGTCGCAGACGCTTGACCAAACGCCGGGCTTCGCGGTTGGTCCACTCCATCTCGATCATCACTTGCAGACGTTGCTGAATCCGGTGATGCCGCCGTTCATAGGTGGCCGGAGCCATCTCGTCCCGTCGTTGGCGTAGACGGATCGCGTCCCGAATCAGGCGTCGGAGTTTCTTGGCAAAGCGGGCCCAGTCCTCACTCGTGTCCTTGTACCGTTCGACCCGCTCCAAATCCCGCAGCAGGTGGACCAGGCATTTCTGCTTCACGCAGACCAGGATGCTGTACGCCGCCCAGAAGTCACTGACCAGGACCCCGGCAAACTGCTCGGTGATGAATTTCAAGACCACCGGACTGGCGCCGAACGCTCGATGGCAAAGAGGGTTGCCGCGGGGGTAGTAAAACACCACAGCCAGCCGAGCAGGCCGTTGATGCGCCAGCCGGTCTCATCGGCGTGCAGGACGCCGGCCCGGATGATCTCCGCGCCGATCTCCTCGTACCAAGACTGGAGGATCTCGGCCAAGCGATGCCACATCTGTACCAGACCGCCCGGCGTGAGGACAAACTGCAGGTGAAAGTTGAAGACGGACAGGATCTGGGAGATCGTATTGCCGAGAGCATAGTGCGGCCAGGCACTCATCACCAGCAAGCGGTTACCGATGGTGGCGTTCGGTAACGCCTCCGGCACTTTGGGCTCCACCATCTGGCGGCAACGCGGACACCAGTCCCGATGGATCGTGTGCTCGGTGACTTCGACGTGGACATCGTGCGGGATGTCCTCGATATACCGTTGGCGGGAGACGTGGCACTTCGTGAGCTGGCCGCCGCACTCCGGGCAGTGGGATTCCCGGTGCTGTACCGCGCGGTCAATGTGATCGGGTTTCGCGCGACAGTGGCCTTCGTGCCCCGGCTTGCAGCCCGGCTTCTTCTTCCGGCCCTTCTTCTCCGGCTTCTCGTAGGGAGCTTTCTGGCCGGAAGGACAGGACGGGTCGTCCCGACGGCTCGGGGGAGATCGGTCTCCATTACGGTCGGCGAGGATCTTGGCTTGCGCGAGCAAGGCAAAGACCACGGCTTGCTCGCCCAAGGCGAAAATGGCCTTGGCTTGTTCTGCGGTCAGCTCCGGCCCTAACTGGATTCCGTGAATCTCCAATGGTTCCGCGGTCTTTGCATTCATTACGCGGAACATACACCGCCCTGAAGGCGAGCGCAATAGCCCAGTTTGTCATTGCAACATTTTCTGGCTTGCGCAAAGTCACAATCTGCCTCATGAGACTAAAGTCTTACGCAAGTTAGGACCGATAAATGCCTGCTTGCTCAGCACGCCCCTCCCGGGGGCACTCGAGCCGCGCGGTCCTTCTTTCCGAGGGCATCCGTGGGGCCGCGGCGGAGCCGCCGGGGTAGAAAGGTGTAGAAGTGGCAAGTGGCAGGTGAAAAGTCACAAGGCAGAATAAAAAAGGAGGAGACAGGTTGTAGGCCATAGGCTGGAGGTGGGGGCGGCGTAGCCGCGGGTGCTCCCCGCCCGCGGGCGGAAGGCGGGGGCAGGCGAGGTAGGTTTCGTGGGGCGGTCACCCGCCCGGGAGCGGATGACGTCGGCGTCAGCGTGCCTCCAGGACTCGCTCCGGCTCGGCTGGTTTGGCTTTGATGCCCGGCCAGTCTTCGTAGCTCTGGAACTCCCGCTCGTGCTGCTCGAAGGCTTGCCGCTCCCGGTCGGAGGTGGCCGTCAAGGCGTCCATGCCCCGGCCCGCGTGTTCCGTCGGACGAATGATCTCCGCTTTGACGAAGACGTAGAGCTTGTCCTCGGTGCCCTTGTTGTTGACGCCACGAAACAGGCCGCCGACCAGAGGGATATCTCCGAGGATCGGCACCTTCGTGCCGCCTTTGTTCTGGTCGAGCTTGAGCAAGCCGCCCAGGATGATCGTGCTGCCATCGGGGACCGTTACTTTCGTCGTCACTTCGTTCGACCGCTTGTCCGGCGGCTTCGCCGTGTCCGCCGTCTCCTGGAAGTCCGACCGGGTCAGCGACACGTCCAGGCGCAACAGATTGCCCTCGCTGATATGGGGCGTAATATCCAACGTGATGCCGGCATCATACAGATTGGTATTGGACCGCGGTCTGAACGAGATTCGTCTGGGAGCCGGCCGCCCCCGACGTGACGGGAATCGAAGAAGAGGTCTGCACGTAGGTGGTGTCCGTGGTCTTGATCTTGCCCGATTCGTTGTCATTGACCAGGATCTTGGGCTTGGCCAGCACGCGGCCGTAGTTCTTCGACTGCATCGCCTTCAGGAGGGCCTGAATGTGCTGGTCCCCGTAGAAGGCATTGAAGGTCCCGCTATTGGACTGGACCAGCCGGCCGACCGTTTTGGGGTCGGCGCTGCTGATACTGGCCGTGCTCGCGATATCGGGCGCACCGCCCAGCAGGTTCAGATCGTAGGTGAAGGCCTCGCTCTTGGTGATCTCGACCAGCGTGGCGTCGATGAGCACCTGCGGCCGGCGCTTGTCGAGCGTCTTGACGAGCTTGCCGATCCACTCTTGATTCTTCATCGTCGCGTAGACGATCAGGGAGAACGTGTTCTTGTCCGGCACGATGATGATTTGCTCGTCAATCTGGCGGACCGTCTTTTCGATCTTGGCGTCTTTATCCTTGACCGTCTCCTGCAGGATCTTCTGGAGGACCTCCGCCACGTGATCGGGCTCCTGATTCTCCAGGAAGTAAATCTCATAGGGAATGGCCTCGTCGCGGGCCGCCTTGTCTATGTGCTGAATCACGCGGGCGATGCGGGCATGCTGAAACTCCGTGGCGTTGACCAGCAGCGCGTTCGTGGACTCCACCACGGACACCTGCGGCTCGTACAGGGAGGGCTGTTCCTCCGGGCCGGCGGTGGCCGCTACGGGCGCAGGACCACCCGCCGGCGCTGGGGCACCGGCGCCCTTTCCGGGAGTCTTGACCGCTTTGCCCCCCAGCTCAAAATCCGCCAATTGCTTTTTGACTTCCTCCGCCCCCACGTGCTTGATATCATAGACCTTGAAGGTCCGCATATCCTGCTGGGCCACGTCCACATAGGCCAATACCGCCGTGATCCGGGCGTGTTGCTCCTCGGTGGCATTGACCAAGAGCGAATTCGTGGCCTCCAAGACCGTTACCTGCATCTCCTCCATCACCACGGGCTCCGACGTGCTCGTGCCGCCGCTCTTTTCCGAGGAAGAGGGCTTGGAGATAAAAAGCGAGGGGCTGGCTCCCTCGGATTTCTTGGTCTTGCCGGCCATTCCGAGTTCCTCCAGCTTCTTCTTGGCGTCGGCCGCGGCCAGGTGCGTGATCGTATAGGTCTTGAGAATGCGCGGGTCATGCTGGGCCACATCGAGCGTGTCGATGACGTCCTCGACCACCGCCAACTGCTCCGGCGGGCCAATCATCAGGATGCGATTCGTGCGTTCATCGGCATCGAGGTAAACGCCGTGCTTGTCCCCCGCTTCCGCCGTCTCGCCAGACGGCTTGGGCTTGGATCAGAGAGGGTGCCGCCACCGGGGCGCTCACCGTCAGCACCGGCAAAGTCGGCTTCGGTTGTTCCGCCGGGGCAATTGTCGGCGGCGTGATCTTGAGCTCGGCCACGAGCGTTTCCACCTTTTTGGTCAGAGTGCTGGCCAGTGTGTACTGGAGTTGCCGGAACCGGAACTCCTTGGGTCGGCCGGGCCGGTCGATCATGCTCAAGAGCCGCTCGATGCGGGCCATTCGGTAAGCATAACAAGTGACGATGAGGCTGCGGTTCTCTTCGATCGGGGAAGCCGCCACGCTCAGTTTCATGCTCTCCAGCAGGCTCATGGCACTGGCCGTATTGACGTACTGCAGATCGAACACGCGCGTGACCACCATATCACCCGCCTCGATATTGCCGCTATTGGGATCGACCAGCACCGGGTCCACCTGCAAGGCATCCGTCACCGGCACGATGGTCACCAAGCCCCCGGCGTGGCAGGTCATGGCGTAGCCCTTGAACTTCAGGACCGATTCCAGCAAAGGATACAGGTCCTTGACCCGCAGGTCGCCCCGCAGCTTGCCGTGCAGCCGGAGCGACACCCATTGGCCTCGAATCTTCTCCAAATCGCACATATAGTCGAGGTTCAGATACTCGGCGGCCAGGTCCAACAGTTGGATCATCTCCAGCCGCTCGGGCAAATCCAGTTGCAGAACATCCTCGCCATTGGCCAGCCCCGGCGGTCCGAAGCTGACCGCCGGGGCCGCAGGTCTGACTGTTCCGCCGGCCCGTCTTGGGGAAACGCTGCTTCTCCTCGACCGGGGTTCGGGCTCGACAGGCGGCTGGTTCTGGGCGACCGTGGCCTCGAGTCCTCGGTCGGTTGTGGGAGCCGTTTGCGGCAGCGTCCGGGTGGCAGTCCCCGTGGCGAGGGCGTCCCGCCCGCGCTTCGACAGCAGGCCGTCTTCGACCCGCGCCTTGGGGATGGCTGGCCCGTAGGCGCTGACAGATCCCGGCTCACCGGTCTGGTGGTCTTGGGAGGCCTGGAGCGGTTCTCGCAGGGCGTTGGCTTCGTTCGGTTCAGGGTCGGGATTTCTCAACTCTTCGACCACGCTCATCGGGGTCTTCGTTGGGTCCGACGCCGAGATCTGCCTCGGTTCGAAGGCTTTCTGCTCATCGATGGTGGGCTCAACCTGGACGCTGCCGGCCCCTGGCTACAGCCGCCCAGCGCCAGCAAAGCGAGAACGAACAACGCCGCTGGCGTCCCCAGCCTCCGGCAGTACCTCTGCTTCATGATGGCCTCCCCGAGATGAAACTACAAGGACTCGCGCAGAGACGCCGAGACGCAGGGACAGAAGAAGAACCATAGCCGAAAAAAACGAAAAAAGGCGAAAGAAGGGAAGAACCCAGGAATTCGCTTTCTGGCCTCCTTTTGCGTCTCTTTTCGTTCTTTGCGGCCCTACTCTTTTCGTTCTTTCGGTCCTTCCTATAACCTCTGCGTCTCTGCGTCTCCGCGCGAGAAGATCTGGTTTTCAGTTCCCGCTGACCTCTACGCTGTTGCCATCGACCGCCGCCAAGGGCGAAGCACCCACCGCCGCACTGACCTGGCGCACGCCGGGACGGATGTCCCGCACGAGGCTCGGCGGACTCGACGCCGGTTCCACCGACATCTGGCGCACCTGGTCGCCGTCGCGGTAGCTGATGCTGCCCCGGCGAATCTCGCCGATCACGAAATGGCCCACCTGTGCGCCTTCCTTGACCCAGCGTTCGCTGCCTCCGACCTCGGCAACCAAGGCCATCGACCTTTCCGGCTGGTTCGGATAGCAACTCGTCGCCCGCAGCTTGAAGCTCGTTTGTAGTGTGCCCGTAAGGGCATGTAGCCCAGCCGCCCCGGCTGGGGATTGAACACCGCCTAGGGCGGCGGTGCCACGACGGCGTCAGTACGAGCGGCGGTTTACCTTCTTTCTCCGGACTCTTCGGCGGATTCAGAAGCAAGGCAAATGCCTCCGCCTGGACGATCAGCGGCGGACGCTCCTGCGACGGGTCATCCAACCCGGTTGCCGCCGGCCTTGAACCTCTCGACGGCACGTGGGGCCCTTGAGAATCCCGTCCACCTGTCGGTCGTCCTGCCGCCAGCGAGATACGGTTAGCCCGAGGATCACTCCGGCCGAGAGCAGGCGCAGACGCCCAGAATTTGCAGAACTCGTACCATCCAAAGCCGCAACCACAACCGGTTATCCACAGATTTCACTGATTGGCCCAGCCCGGCCTCGGGCTCGGCCCTCGGCCGGAACCAAGAGTTCCTCCCAACACGCAAGAGCGCAAAGAAAGAGAAAGGGAAGAGCAAGACAAGAGTCGCCTTGGCCTTGGCGATCTTTGCGTCTTTGCGAGAGACATAATCCTCTTGGTCTTCACGAATCTGCGAAAATCTGCGTAATCTGCGGACTCTCTAACTCTTTTAAGCCTCACAAACCTGAGGCTGGATTCTTCGCACTCGAAACAGCCTGAATCTTATAGAAGACCCGCACAGGCACAGTCAGCAACGGACCACCCTTTAATCGCACCAGCAATTCGTCGCTCCAGAAGGACTCGCTCTTCTTTTCCGCCGTGGGCCATAGGGCTAAGTTCATCTCACAGCCCCTTCCGACCTTGTTGACGCCGCGCATCTCGACGTGCGAGCCATTCTTGCAGGCGACGGATTCAATATTCGCGGAGAGATCCGCCGCTGGAATCGCTGCGGTTGTCCTGCAATTGCAAGACGCGAAGCAGCGGCTGGCCCGATTCCGCATTGAACATAACCAAGGTGCGAGGGCGTGACTTCTATGGACGGCTTGATGTTGAAGTTGATGTAGATCGCCTCATAATCAGGGTGAACAAGCTCGATCTTCAGGAGGCCCATGGGGAGCGTTAACGATTGAAGTTTGCTCCGATCCGCTGTCAGCTTCATGGCGAATTCGCTGGCTTTGAGGTTCGGATCGAATTCCGCGGTGAGGCAATCCCCGGTCGCACTAATGCCCTTGATCGCAAAGGGCTTGCCATCCAGGCTCTTGAGCTTGATTTCAGGGCAGAGGACATTCCGCGTGTAGGGGGCGATTTCAAAGCGAGGTGGCGTCCAGGCGAGAGTGGCAACTACCTTGCCCGTAAGGGTGAGGTCCACACGTGCGTTCTTCGGGTCATTGGTGGTGAAACTGATGGTCCTGCGAGCCCCCCTCTTGAGGGGCAACCTGGTCTACGGTCAGGCCACAGGTTTCCCCTGGGGCAATCTCCTCTTTCTCCAGTTTGACCGCCGCCCCACAGCATTTGGTGACCGAACCGATGCGCAGTGCCGCGTCACCCGTATTCGTGAGACGGAACGTGACGAGATTCCGACTCAGCGGCTTGATTTCTCCCATCTCGTGTGCGGTCTTATCAAGTACAATTCGCGGCCCCTGGCCAGATCCATCTGGCCTTGAGGAGCCTTTTTCCATGCGAGGTTGCCCAAACGAATCACCTTTGAATCCTCTTTCCTTGGCAGCATATGTATTTGCGCAAGATCCGCAAAAACCTGCCCCTACGAACATCGCAAGGAATGTCGTTGCAATCCACAGGTGCCCAATTCTTCGAAAAAGACTCATGTAAGTAGACATGCTTCACCTCTCTTCACTTGCGCTCATCATCACCAGTGCACGCAAGGGTGCATTCGGACCCCGCATGCGCGTCAAAGGTGCGCAGAAACAAGCTAAGCGTCTGTACGCTCTATTTTGGAAGTAGTGGGTCCTGTATGGGGCGTGCGTGCTTTCGAGCGAACTCCTCGGTAGCCTGTAGAATATCATGGTCTCCCCCATCGCGCATTCTATGCACCGCCTCTATCAGATCGTATTTGACGTCATCAAAATGGAAATCTTCCGGAATCTTGACCAAACCTATCGCAGCCTCCAAGGTCTTTGATTTGACCAGAGAGTTGATGGCATCCTTCTTGAGCCATGTGTAATGGTCGGTGGCGAGTACATCCAATTGGTAAGGCACCGCCATTGGCGACTCGGCGAAGACCAGCATTTCCCTCGCCGCCTTCTGCTCTTCTCTCTCTTCGGCGTTCACAGTTTTCGGCGAAAACGCTGTGCGGTCTCAAATCTTCCAAGACTTGTCTAAACCTCGAAACGTCCACTTGCACAATGCTAATGTTCAATTTCAGCGTGACATTGTGGAAAGGACCGACCTTACGTGCCTTGGTTCCCGGCTCCTCTTGAACCTCGGACCTTAGCCGGTACGCTATTTGGCACACTACCTGATATGTGCCCACAGGCAATAGCTGCGTGGGACACCACTGGTTAAGAACAACGGCCTTCCGCCCCGCATCCCCAGTAGGCACAGAGACCACCCCTATGCGGGAGAGATCGTATCTGAGGATCGGGCCACCCTTGCTCACGGTTTCGCCGGAGCTGTTGTGGAGTTCCATTGAGAAAGCTTGAATCCCGTCCATCCCGAAGTCAACCTGTTCTTGCTGAGTGCCAGCGTTTCTGAATGTCAGTTTGAGCAACACGGGCTCCCCGGGATAGTAGGCATCCTTCGTGACCTGGATAGCCCAATCGATGCTTGCCCCGAGGCTCCTGAACATACGCCAGAAAAGACACAAGTGATGAGCCCTGACACAACAAAGACAACCATTTGCCGTATCCCGAAACAAAACGCCATTGTACCCATTCTGTCCCCCTTTTTACACGTTAACGTTCGCAACCTACCATCTTGAACGATTCGTTATCATCGCAACCGCATGGCTGTTTCTGCATATCAGCCACTTCTCACGGCAGCGGATACCATATCGCCTGCCTTCCACTTTTGCTACATGTATACCCCCACCACTCGGGATCGCCAAGCCAAATAGACCGGTCAATTGATGAGCCTGAGCCTGTAAAGAAAGTGACCTGCCCTGTCGGAGTGGAATACCAGTGTTCCTGACTTGCGCTAAAAGAGTTTGTAAAATAGGGCGCACCGAGGATTTCCGTTCCTTTGGGTATCTCCGGCGGCGCCGTCCGTGGCGGGGACCGAGTTCAACGTCGGATTCCGAGTGCTGACCCTCCAGGGCGCTGGCCAAACCCAACTGGTTGAGTGAGCCCCTGGATAGTCAACGCGCTCTCCCACATCACAGCCAAAGAGGTCGGCCAGGGCCCCCGGACTTAGCCCTGACGTCGAATCCCATGCATAGTCAAAATTCAAGACACCCTGTCCCGAGTCCTGCCATTGGGATATACGGTAGTTCGTTGGTGATGCGACTACAATCTGTTTTGTCTTGACGATAGAAGGTATAAGAAGTGTCGCGTAGACCGTGTACGTACCATAGGTGGACCAGGATGGTGAGAAAGTGGCGCCGTTGCCAGTTGACGGTGTCGCTCCTGGTGCGCTCCACGCTACGCTGCTGGCGTACCCTTGTGGGTTCGTAGTCGCCGTGAGCGTGAAAGTGTAGCCGACACACGCAGCATCCCTGTCCGAATCTATGCTAAGGGACACGATATCAAATGGGGGGCTCGTTGCCCCGCCGTTGGGGCAACTCGTCGACGCGCTGATAGTCACACCTGTGCCTGGGCTGAGGAAGGTGAGCGTGGTAGATGCATCGCTGGACGGGTTCGGCGAGAAGGACACCGCTCCCGCGGGGCTGCTGCTCCAGGAGATATAGCAATAATATGGTCGGTTTCCGCTCACTTCGGCACTCACACTTGCCTGCTCTCCCACGCAGTGCGGCCCGCCGGCACTGACGGTGGTCACTCTGGCATCACAGTTACAGTAACAAGTGAAACCGCTGCAATAGTAGCAGGGATTTGACCAACTGCAATACGAATCGTTGCACGCACAGTTTCCGGGCGAGCAGCAAACACAGCACCCCCAACAGTTTTCCACGCATTCTACACCGTCCCAATGATAGCAATCGCCGCAATAAGGCGGCGGGCATGCGATTGTCGCCATCAACGGAATCAGCGAAAACGCACCTACCAACGCAAGCAATTTCAAGGGTCGGTTCATCTTTCCACCTCCTTCTTCCCTTCCAGGCTGGCCCGCACGCTATTGAGCCTCGGATCGTTGGGATCCGTGATCTTCAGGAAACTCCGATAGAGTTCCGCCGCCACCTCAGGTTTTCCGCTCTTTTCATAAGTGATCCCCATGTAGATCAGGGCCAGCGAGCGTTGCCTCGCCTGAGGATACCGGTCCACGAATTGCCCCAGGAAGTGCGCCGCTCGGTCATATTCCCCTTTGCTGAGGTTCAGGAGGCCCAGCTTGAGGCAAGTCGATCCGGCCAGCGAGCAATCCGGATATTCCTGAATAACCGCCTGATAAGCTTGCTCGATCTTGGGCTCCCCTTCCTCCTTGGTGATCCTGCCGGAGCCAATCAGGGCCTGGTAACACGCGGCCAGTAGCGCCGGGCGCTCCAGGCGTACTCGTAATTGGCCAAGTGTCCACGACCTTTTGACAATAGGGAAGGGCCTTTTCGGCATCCCCCAGGTGCCGGAAATAAGTTACGCTGATGAAATACCACGCCTGCGCGGTCAGAGCGGGGACGCAGGGCAGCTTCTGGGCGATGATCTGCCACTTCTCAATCGCCCGCTGATAGTAGTCTATGACAGCCTTCGGCCTCTGCTGTTCTTGCACGATCTTGGCGTATTCTGCCGAGCCGACGCGCTTGGCATCCGCCTTTTCCAGGTCCATCGCTTGGTCAAAATAGCCTTCGGCCATGAGGTCGACGGCTTCGGCGAGCTTGGGATGATTCGTGTAGTCCTTCAGTATCTTCTGAAACAGGGATTCGGCCTGGCTGTCCTGGCCCTGTCGGTAGGCAGACGTGGCCCAGGCAGACCTTCGCCATAAGGGCCTGTTCGTGATTGGGGAACTTGTCGATAACGTACTGGAACAGGTCTGATGCCCGCTGCGCGGCCGGAGTTGCAGAGTGTCCGACCGGCATGCAGGACGGCCATCGGGAGGTTCTTGCTGGCTGCATACTCGCTCAGGAGTTTCTTGATCCCCGCATCTGCACCGGCGTTATCGTTCAGTGCAATAGACTCGTTGATGAAACTCCTCAAAGACCAGATCGTGTCGTCCGAGGCGGGATAGTTGGACAGGTTGAAGCGGAACAGGTCGCGGGCTTGCTGGTGCCGGCCCAAGCGGCTATTGGTTTCCGCGATTTCGCTGACCGCCCACAAGGCATCCGCCCGGTTGGCAAACCGGTTCATGAGTTTCTGCGCTTCCGTGTCGGCAGCCAGCAGGTCACCCATGATGAGGTCGCACAGGTTACGTCCCGCTGGGCCCAAAGGCATTGATCGCTTTCGGAATAGTGGTCCAGGACATACTGAGAAGCCGAGCGGGCCTCGCTGTACCTACGCACCTGACGATATTGTCCGCTGATCTCCACGAGTACGTAAGGAAGATATCCGTTCTCCGCGTGGCGGCTGATGAGCTTCTGGAACTCGGCCTGGGCGGCGTCCAGGTTGTACAGGCGAACATCGCACAGGAGAATATCCCGGTCCGCCCAGATGCGCTGGTCGCTGTCGGGATAATGATCGAGGACAAACTGGGAGACCGGCTTGGCCTCCTGGTACATCTTTGCCTCCCGGTAGCCTCGGGCGATCTCGTTGAGGACTCTGGGCAGGTTCGTGTCCTGGCCATAGCGGTTGATCAGTTGTTGCAGCCGGGATTGGGCGGCCTGCTTGTCATTGAGCCGGATGCAGTCGCGTACCAAGGCGGTATGAGCATAGATCAAACGGGGCTTGTCCGGCCAGTGGTCCACCACGTACTCGTACAGGGCCCGGCCCTTGTCGTATTGGCCGATCTGGTCATAGGCCCAGCCAATCTGGGCCAGAGCTTCCCCGGCCCAGGGGTCGGCGCTGTTGTTGGCAATGATGTCTTGCACTCCGGCATCGACGGCCGGAGAGTTGCCGCCATAGACGTTCGCAAGAACCACGCCCATTTTCAGCCAGATCACCTGCGGCTGGTCCGGCTGAGCCGTGAGGAGGCTCTGACAGATTTGGCCCGCCTGGGCCGTCTTATTCAGGGCCTTGGCCTGTTCGATGATCTCATGGAGAGCATGGGGCAGAAACTCATTCTGGGCGGATTTGGCCAGAAGTTGTTGCACCGCCGCCTGAGCTTCCGCCGGCCGGTCTGTGGCCAGATACACTTGCGGCAGCAACTTCCCGGCCTGGTAGGCCGCCTCCGGATCACCGCCCGCGCTTTGCAGAAGACTGCGGCACAGTTGTTCCGCCTGGGCATACTGTCCGGCCTGATAGAGCCCTTGGGCCTGCTTCAGATCGCCGGCCGTATCCGCCGAGGCGGATGATGCCAGCAGCAGCACAGGCACGCAGAGCCAGATAAGCTGGATGACGCGAACCTTTTTCATAGTACAGACCTCCTGCATCAAAACCTGGAGAAAAGCCTTGACCGCTTGGGGCCCATGTGCTACAGGTAGGTCAACCGCCGAGGGCGCAGAATCTGCCCCCTTGGTTGGACCCGGTGGACCGGCAGCTACCTGCAAGAGCGCGTTGCTGGTTCACCGTTTTTTTTCAGCGCACGGCCTTCTCAACCCTGATTCTACGCGTACCGATCACATTGTGGATGTCTCCGGATTACACGCCGCGGCACCTCCTTTCCTTCGAACCCTCTTTCGCTCCAACCCTCGCCTGACTCCTCCAACCTACGCAGCCCGGCGAACCCGATCCGCTGCGCACCCCGCGCTGGGACGCTGGGACGCTGGGACGCTGGGACGCTGGGACGCTACTCACTGGCACTCACTTGTGAGATATTCTGCCGTCCCCGTGTCCCCATGTCAAGCCCAAAATGAACAAAAATGTCGCCAATCGCAAAACTGTGCTGCCACACTCAACTTCATACTTTCCAGGTAAGACTTTAGTCTCATGAGGCAGATTGTGACTTTGCGCAAGCCAGAAAATGTTGCAATGACAAACTGGGCTATTGCGCTCGCCTTCAGGGCGGTGTATGTTCCGCGTAATGAATGCAAAGACCGCGGAACCATTGGAGATTCACGGAATCCAGTTAGGGCCGGAGCTGACCGCAGAACAAGCCAAGGCCATTTTCGCCTTGGGCGAGCAAGCCGTGGTCTTTGCCTTGCTCGCGCAAGCCAAGATCCTCGCCGACCGTAATGGAGACCGATCTCCCCCGAGCCGTCGGGACGACCCGTCCTGTCCTTCCGGCCAGAAAGCTCCCTACGAGAAGCCGGAGAAGAAGGGCCGGAAGAAGAAGCCGGGCTGCAAGCCGGGGCACGAAGGCCACTGTCGCGCGAAACCCGATCACATTGACCGCGCGGTACAGCACCGGGAATCCCACTGCCCGGAGTGCGGCGGCCAGCTCACGAAGTGCCACGTCTCCCGCCAACGGTATATCGAGGACATCCCGCACGATGTCCACGTCGAAGTCACCGAGCACACGATCCATCGGGACTGGTGTCCGCGTTGCCGCCAGATGGTGGAGCCCAAAGTGCCGGAGGCGTTACCGAACGCCACCATCGGTAACCGCTTGCTGGTGATGAGTGCCTGGCTGCACTATGCTCTCGGCAATACGATCTCCCAGATCCTGTCCGTCTTCAACTTTCACCTGCAGTTTGTCCTCACGCCGGGCGGTCTGGTACAGATGTGGGCATCGCTTGGCCGAGATCCTCCAGTCTTGGTACGAGGAGATCGGCGCGGAGATCATCCGGGCCGGCGTCCTGCACGCCGATGAGACCGGCTGGCGCATCAACGGCCTGCTCGGCTGGCTGTGGTGTTTTACTACCCCCGCGGCAACCCTCTTTGCCATCGAGCGTTCGCGCGCCAGTCCGGTGGTCTTGAAATTCATCACCGAGCAGTTTGCCGGGGTCCTGGTCAGTGACTTCTGGGCGGCGTACAGCATCCTGGTCTGCGTGAAGCAGAAATGCCTGGTCCACCTGCTGCGGGATTTGGAGCGGGTCGAACGGTACAAGGACACGAGTGAGGACTGGGCCCGCTTTGCCAAGAAACTCCGACGCCTGATTCGGGACGCGATCCGTCTACGCCAACGACGGGACGAGATGGCTCCGGCCACCTATGAACGGCGGCATCACCGGATTCAGCAACGTCTGCAAGTGATGATCGAGATGGAGTGGACCAACCGCGAAGCCCGGCGTTTGGTCAAGCGTCTGCGACGCTATCAGCAAGAACTGTTCACCTTTGTGCGGGAGCACCAAGTACCCTTCGAAAACAATTTTGCCGAGCGGATCATCCGGCTGGCGGTGATCATGCGAAAGAACAGCTTCAATAACCGCAGCGACCAAGGAGCGTCAACCCAAGCCATCCTCATGAGCGTCTTCACCACGCTCAAACAACGCGGCCTCAATCCGATCACAATCGTCGAGCAAGCCCTGCGGATATACATCACAACAGGAAAACTGCCCGCTCTCAGGGACTTCACTCCCGCACAACCCTAAAGTCTTACCTTTCCAGCAGGTTCATGGCGCTGGCCGTATTGACGTACTGCAAATCGAACACGCGCGTGACCACCATATCCCCGGCCTCGATATTGCCGCTATTGGGATCGACCAGCACCGGGTCCACCTGCAAGGCGTCCGTCACCGGCACAATGGTCACCAAGCCTCCGGCGTGGCAGGTCATGGCATAGCCCTTGAACTTCAGGACCGATTCCAGCAGAGGATACAGGTCCTTGACTCGGAGATCGCCCCGCAGCTTGCCGTGCAGCCGCAGCGACACCCATTGGCCGCGAATCTTCTCCAAATCGCACATGTAGTCGAGGTTCAGATACTCCGCGGCCAGGTCCAGCAGTTGGATCATCTCCAGCCGCTCGGGCAAGTCCAGTTGCAGAACATCCTCGCCATTGGCCAGTGCCGGCGGCCCGAAACTCACCATCGGTGCTGTGGGTTTGATTGCTCCGCCGGACAGTCTCTGGGAAATGCTGCTTCTCCTCGACCGGGCTTCGGGCGCGGCAGGCGGCTCGTTCTGGGCGACCGTGGCCTCGGGTCGCCCGACGGTTGTGGGAGCGGTTTGCGGCAACGTCCCCGTGGCACCCGTCGTGGCGAGGGCGTCTCGCCCTTGCGTGTCGCGGGCATCCTGCCCGCGTTCTGAAGGCAGGCCCTCTTCGACATGCGCTGTTCCATGGCTGGGCCCTCATCACGTGCCGGCCTCTCTTCGTTGGGCACCCTACCGGGCGCCGGCGGGGCCTGCGCCGACAGCACATCCGCTGGTGCAGCATTCTCCGCAGCGGGCAAAATGCTGAATTCATTCGGTTCGGGGTCCGGGTTCCATAGCTCCTCCACGACAGCCGGCCCTGGGCTGAATCCGCGGTCGCGACTGGCTTCACCTCGGAAACCGCCGGCTGGCTGGCCGGGGGCTGAAGGCTGACGTTCGCCGAGCGTTGGCAGCAGCCCGCCAGGAGAAGGACCAGCCACACCGCGTGCGTCCGCGACCTCCGGCAACGACCGTATTGCCTCTCCATAACACTCTCCCCGCCTTGAGACATGAACACGTGGTCCTCGCACGCAAGACGCAAAGAGCGCCAAGAAGACAATATCCTGGTACTCTTCCCCTTGGCGAGCTTGGCGTCTTTGCGCAAGAAATAATCTTGTCTTTTCAGTGACTTACGTGACCCACCTCCGGAAAGCTCCGCGTGAAACAAGATGTGCACAAATAGTAATTCGAATTTGGACTGCTTGCCGCGTCTTTTTATTCGTGGGATTCGTGCTATTGGTTGTTCATTGTCTTCAATTCCCGCTGACCTCTACGCTGTTGCCATCGACCGCCGCCAACGGCGAACTGCCTACCGCCGCACTGACCTGACGCACGCCGGGACGGGTGTCCCGCACGATGTTCGGCAGGCTGGATGCGGGTTCCACTGTCATCTGGCGAACTTGGTCGCCGTTGCGGTAGCTGATGCTGCCCCGGCGAATCGCGCCGATCACGAAATGGCCCACCTGAGCGCCTTCCTTGACCCAGCGTTCGCTACCCCCGACGTCAACAACCAAGGCCATCGATCTCTCCGGCTGGTGCGGATATTAGCTCGTCGCCCGCAGCTTGAAATTGACCGAAGACGCTATCGGCCGGAGCACCGTCCTGCCTTCCGGTATTCCCATCTTCTCTGCCTCTGCGACCCTCTGCGCCCTCTGCGGTTTACCTTCTTTCTCCGGACTCTTCGGCGGATTCAAAAGCAAGGCAAATACCTCCGCCTGAACGATCAGCGGCGAGCGCTCCTTCGACGGGTCCTCCGCCCGGTTGCCGCTGGCCTTGAACCTCTCGACGGCACTGGGACCGTGGAGAATCTCCTCAATTTGCGGATCGCCGTGCTGCCACAGGGACACGGATAGCGCACAAATTCCTCCCGCCGCAAGGATCGCACAGATGCCCAATATCTGCATGGTTCGCACCATCTGGGATTGTAGACTCCTTGGGCTCCAATCGCATCCAGATGGATACCAGCCCCGCTTGTATTACAGACTCGGGCTTGGACTCGCTATCCTTGAGGTCGGTCCAATTTCGTAGAACACGCGTACGGGCACGTTCAGTTCAGGCCCGTTCTTCATCTGGATAGCTAATTGGTCAGTCGTGAACGATTCCCTCGTCTCACTGACGCGAGGCCAGATCGCCAACAGGATGTCGCACCCCGTGCCGTTCAACTTAACGCTGCGCACTTCAACGCGAGACCCATTTCTTGAAAGCACAGATGCGACCTCGAACATGGTGCCTTCAATCCTCTCGGTCTCGTCGCAGCGAAATGCCAGGCTCCGCAGGAGGGGCTCACCAGGCTTTGCATTCACGGCGACAATTTGGCGAGGGATTATTTCAAAAGGAGGCGTGATATCGCACTCGATAGAAATGGTCTTGTATTCGGGGTGATCCAGATCGATCTGAACGCGTCCACTTGAGCTTGCCAACGCTCGCAGTTTCGCCAAATCAACTGTGGGTTTCAGCGTGAATTCCGTGGCTCGATGCGTCGGATCGGATTGAACCGTAATGCACTCCCCCGTCGCCCTAAACCCCTTGATCGAGAACCTTGTGCCATCAAGAGCGCGGATCACAATGTCCGGACAGGGCCTATTCCCCTTCCCTGCTGAGAGTGTGAGGTGCGCCGGTTCCCACGTGAGTGTGCGAACGATCTTGCCGACAACAGCCAACTCTATCTGCGGATTACGTGCGTCGTTCGTTAGAAGGGTTACCTTCGCTTGCAGGGAGCCTTCCTGTTGGCCTACATTATAATCTACGATCACGGCACCGGTCTGACCGGGCATCAGGACTCTTTTGTCCAGCTTGACCACAGCTCCGCAGCATCCTTTAACATCCGTAATCTCGAGCGCACCGTCCCCAGTGTTCCGGAAGCTGAAGGCAGCGGTGTTCTTGCTCCCTGGCCTGACAGTCCCGAAGTCATACGTGGTATTCTTGACGGCGATGCGCGCCGTTCGACTTGATGCGTCTGACTTCGACAGATAGGTTCTGCCCCCCCCGCTCATTTGCGAGGTGCAACCCTGGCATAAAGACAAGACCAAGAAGAAGCAGGAAGCGAGAAGGATGCGGCGCAACCTGATCACAACAATACGCTTTGTAGAGGAGTTTTGTTGACTACCCATGATTAACCTCCATCTTCTGCCGATGTGCGGATTCTGAAAAGTTCCTGCAACGGTAGCAAGAGACAGAGCGGCTCTCTCTTGTGCCGTCATGCTTACGATCAACCTTCTCTGGACCCTACGACATTGAGGAAAACAAGTACTGATGCTTTCCCCGAACGTGCCCCTTTCATTATTGCTTAGACGCTTGCCCCTTACCATTGGAGTCGTTTCGAACGAGATATCCATCCGGAATGCGCACCTTGAACACATTCTCATCGAAGTTCGGGTCGTTGATAGTGACCCTCTGCGCGAAATACGAGTCTCTCGTATGGTTTCTGGGATGGGACTAAAGGGGATGACGGTGCTCAAATGCTGCTTCAGTGGGATACCAGACACCAGGAACGACTTCTTGCAACCTACTCACATCGACGCGGAACCTGACCTTCTCACGCCCGTCTTTCCCAATAACGATCTCTTTCGATTCAAGCAGGGCAAATCCTCGCGAGGGGTCGAGGCGATAACTGATCCGAGGCCCTTGGGCCCTCGGCACATCTATCTGAAGCTCCTCAGTACCGGTCTCAGTCGGACGGACTCGACGGACTTCGCTCACCAGACCGTCCGTGGCAGAGAGAGACTTGCCGTCTGCGCGAACAAGCCCGGCGAGATCATGGGCCCTGTAACGTGAAAGGAAGCACCCTGCCGCCTCTATCCCGGTGAACTGCCCGACCCATCCGGGATCCCTGAGGTTTCGAGGGGCCTCGCCGAGAATCGTCGCCTGTTTCTTGGGAAACAGGTTCCCCTTATAGCCAAAGGCATGGTGAACAATCACACCGGTACTCCCGTCGAATGCGATCGTATAACTACTCTCGTAGTATGGAGCGGCCCCGTCATGCCATTCGAGAACTTCTGAATGGACGTCTACTCTGGCACGCGCGGAACGTCCGTCGAACCATCCAGTTGCGGCTACGTAAATCGGCGTCCGCTCCCAGGGTTCCGACGGAGATGCTCTCCTTTCTATCCACGCCTCAGACTCAATCTTTACGCTCAGGAGTTTCTCCGAAGCACTCTTGATCTGCGAAGCGAGAGCGGCTCGTTCCTCGGCAGGTACCGCTGTACCCGATCCTGGTGCTGCCGGGGCGACCGCAAGGACAGCACTTAATATCAGCATAGCCAGCCATCTGCCTTTGCTTGTCTCGATATATGTCATCGAGTGTCCGGAGATCTGCGCTTGTTCTTTGCATGGTGCCACCTTCAGGCTCATGACAAAACCTCCAATCGTGTCTTTGAACCAGCGATTCAGACAACGTGTTCCATCAGTTCTCGAGTTTGCGATCAGTTCAGGAAAGGGCAGGCCTGGGCCGTGCCCACGGCCACCGGTGTGCCTGGTTGCCAGTAGTCCGCGTGCATACAACAATGGCACACCTCCTGCTTGCGATGATCGCTGCACCAGATGGCCTGTAACTCGACACAGGCGTCGGTGACTTCGGTACAATTGGGAATCACGCAAGTTGCGGTCCAGTTGTGAATCCACCGGTATACGTGGTGGCCACAAACCGCACCCGCGTCATCCGCCGTGCATGTCCTGTCCTTAGGGTCAGTATCAGTGCAATTCGACGAAGTCGGAGGATCAGTCCAAGTGCACTGTGGGCCATTTTCGAGACAGTCTGCTACGCATGCGTGGTTGTTGTCACAGTGCGTGTTGGCAGGACACGGAAGAATGCTATAGCAGGAACCTGCCTGTAGTGGCGAGCCAGTGCACTTCTCGCATGGCCCGCATTGGGAATCGTTTTCACAGACGCCGCACTCGTGAGTTGCGTAGTTGCAGTGACCGCTGCAGCACGAGCCGTTCATTTCACAGTAACCACCAGAAGGAGTGCAACACTGACCGTTCACGCAGACCTGAGGGGTGTAGCACCGTGAGCGACACCAGCCATCCACGCAGTCCTCACAATTGGCAGAATTGCACATGTCGCTCAGATTGTAACAAGAACCCTGGTCACAGTCAGTGCAGTCGCCCGGACAAAGGATATCGTAGTCCACGCACGTTCCACCCTCACAAGCTTGACAACCTTCACAAGCTGGATCACAACAGGCGAGGGCCCAAGAGGACATGTAACCAAGAAACAGTAGGAACACGCCCAATGATATGTATCTGTGTATACCCATGTATCTTCTCCTTTGGGTTTATACGCAACACAACTTGCTCGGCTCAAAGACGATACACCTGACCACCGTTTTGTGGCGAGAGGCAGCGAAAGGCCACATGCCAGATGACTGAATGAGCGACCTAAGTCCCATGTCCTTTGCGTCCAAGCTCTTCGATCTTCGGTTCTACAAATTGGAGACGGGGGTCATCCGGCTCAGCCACACGCTTGAACGAGCTGTAGACCTGCAAAGCTGCATCCCGTAGGCCCGCCTTCTCATAAGCATACCCAAGATCGTACAAAATCGGAAGCAACTGCCGTTGATCTTGCCCATTTGTGTCTGTTTGCAGAAAGACTTCAAAGTACTTTGCGGCATCCAGCCATTCGGATTTGGCGAACTTCATCCGTCCAAGCGTGAGTGCTGCAACAGAAATGTATGCGCTCTGTGGATTCCTCTCGGCAACTGGCGGATCTTCCGCACGTGCCCTTCGCAGGAATGTGCCATAGACCTGCATGGCCGCATCCCAATGACCACCTTTCTCATAAGCATATCCAAGGTCATACCAAGTCCGAAGCAAATGGGCCTGATTTTGACTATCAACCGGGGTCTGCAGAAATATCTCCAGGTACTTCGCAGCATCGAGCCACTCAGACCTGGCGAACTTCGTCCGTGCGAGCTTGAATGCAGCAGGTGCGACCGATTTGCTTTCAGGATACCTTTCAAGAACTCTCTGGTATGCTCCCTCAATGATCGGGTCTGCCTCTGTTGACGTCATTCGCCCTGACAGTTTGAGTCTCTCCGTATAGCTGCCCACAAAATACTGAGCGTGCCACGCATAGTCATAATCGGGCCAGTTCTCCGCCACCATGCGAAAATACTGAACACCCTTTTCGTACTCGTGCAACTCCTGAGCATAGCAGACAGCAGCGAAATAGCAGGCCTCGGAGGCTATGGGAGATTCTGGTGAATCCCGCAGCAATCCTTCCCAAATTTCAAGGGCCTTGCGATAGTAAACCGTATACAGTTGCTCTGGCTTTGTTTTCTCCCTTCTGGCTCTCTGATAATAACCAAGTGCCATAGAATGCCTGACCTCGGACAACTTGGGGTGATTCGCGTAGTCCGTCATGATTCTTTGGTACGTCGCTTCGGCAGGCGCGTCATTGCCCTGACGGAATTGCATCAGGCCGAGCCCCACCTTGGCCTTGAGGGCATAATCGCTATTCGGCCAAGTCGTGATCACCTGATTGAATTCCTGGGCCGCTCTGTCGAACTGTCCCGCATTGCTGAAAGTGCAGCCCACTTCATAGAGAACCTGGGTCAGACCGGGATGGTCCCGGTAGCGGTTGTGCAGCCTGTCCAAGGCCGTCTGCGCGGTCTTGCTGTCCCCCGTGCAGATGCTGGAGATCGCCAGCCCCATCTGGAACCAGATATCGTTGGGGTGGTCCGGACCGTTGGCGGCTGCGAGAGCATACAAGTTCGCGGGCCTTGACGTAGGCCTCCCGCCAGCGGCAGTTGTCGGCCACCGCGCCGAGGGCGGCGGGGTATTCTCTCTGATTCATATAACCCTTGCGAAGCTTCTCGATGGCGTCTGCGGTGACCGTTTCGTCGTGCCCACGGACGGCGCAAATCGCGAGCCCGGCTTGCGACCACATCGCGTACTCGTCGTCGGGACGGTTGTCAACCACGTATTGGTACAGGCGCGGGGCCTCCATGTGCTTGCCGGCGTCGCGATACGCGTCGGCAACGTGGCAGAGGGCCTGGCCCATTCGACTATCCTTGCCAAAGTCCGCCGGGATACTCTCGGCGACCGGTCCGGCCGTCTTGAAGTCCTTCACTTGGATACAGGAGATCGCCAGCCCCATCCGGGCCCAGATCATGTCGGGATAGGGATCGCCTGCGGCGGCGATGGTGTACATCTGCCGGGCGGCCTGCGGATTGAGGTTACGCCAGCGCAGATCGTCCCCGATGGTTCCGACCGCCTGGCGGAAGTTGGTGTCCTTTCCGTAATCCGTTTGCAGCTTCTGGAACGCGGTGTTCGCCTGCGTCTCGTTCGTCTGACACAGGTGGCACGTGACTACGTTGGCCTGTTGCCAAACCGTGTCTTTATCGGCGGGCCAATGACCCACCACGTATTGGTAGAACGGCAGCGCCAGCTCGTGGCGGTTGGCGTTGCGGCACTCGTCCGCAATCCGGCTGAGTGTGCTGGGCGTGTCTTTGTGGCCGGCAAAACCCGCCGTGATGCTCTCCCAGGTCTGGGTCAGCAGACTGTCCTGACGCGTCTTGACGTAGAGGATGGCCAGACCCTGGCGGGCGGCCAGGGCCGCATCGGTGCCCGCGTTGATGGTGGCAATCTGTTTGTAGGCCGCCTCGGCCTGGGCGTACTGCCGAGCCTGACAGAGTTCCTCCGCCTGTTTCAAGTCCGTCGCCGCGTCCGCGAACGCGGCCGGCACCGATAGGAGCACAGGCGTCAAAAGCCAGATAAGCTGGATGACACGAACCTTTTTCATAGTACAGACCTCCTGCATCAAAACCTGGAGAAAAGACTTGACCGCTTGGGGCCTGTGTGCTACAGGTAGGTCAACCGCCGAGGCGGCAGAATATGCCCCCTTGGTTGGACCCGGTGGACCGGCAACACTCCCCACGAGCTGATTGCTGGTTCACCGTTTTTTTTCAGCGCACGGCCTTCGCAACCCTGATCCTACGCGCACCGATCACATTGTGGATGTCTCCGGATTACAAGCCGCGGCACCTCCTTTCCCTCGAACCCTCCTTCGCTCCAACCCTCGCACCACTCCTCCAACCCACGCAGCCCGGCGAACCCGATCCGCTGCGCACCTGCGCGCTGGGACGCTGGGACGCTGGGACGCTACTCACTGGCACTCACTTGTGAGATATTCTGCCGTCCCCGTGTCCCCATGTCAAGCCCAAAATGAACAAAAATGTCGCCAATCGCAAAACTGTGCTGCCACACTCAACTTCATACTTTCCAGCAGGTTCATGGCGCTGGCCGTATTGACGTACTGCAAATCGAACACGCGCGTGACCACCATATCCCCGGCCTCGATATTGCCGCTATTGGGATCGACCAGCACCGGGTCCACCTGCAAGGCATCCGTCACCGGCACGATGGTCACCAAGCCCCCGGCGTGGCAGGTCATGGCATAGCCCTTGAACTTCAGGACCGATTCCAGCAGAGGATACAGGTCCTTGACCCGGAGATCGCCCCGCAGCTTGCCGTGCAGCCGGAGCGACACCCATTGGCCGCGAATCTTCTCCAAATCGCACATGTAGTCGAGGTTCAGATACTCCGCGGCCAGGTCCAGCAGTTGGATCATCTCCAGCCGCTCGGGCAAGTCCAGTTGCAGAACATCCTCGCCATTGGCCAGCACCGGCGGTCCGAAGCTGACCGCCGGGGCCGCAGGTCTGACTGTTCCGCCGGCCCGTCTTGGGGAAACGCTGCTTCTCCTCGACCGGGGTTCGGGCTCGACAGGCGGCTGGTTCTGGGCGACCGTGGCCTCGGGTCGCCCGACGGTTGTGGGAGCGGTTTGCGGCAACGTCCCCGTGGCACCCGTCGTGGCGAGGGCGTCTCGCCCTTGCGTGTCGCGGGCATCCTGCCCGCGTTCTGAAGGCAGGCCCTCTTCGACATGCGCTCTTGCCATGGCTGGGCCCTCATCACGTGCCGGCCTCTCTTCGTTGGGCACCCTACCGGGCGCCGGCGGGGCCTGCGCCGACAGCACATCCGCTGGTGCAGCATTCTCCGCAGCGGGCAAAATGCTGAATTCATTCGGTTCGGGGTCCGGGTTCCATAGCTCCTCCACGACAGCCGGCGCCTGGGCTGAATCCGCGGTCGCGACTGGCTTCACCTCGGAAACCGCCGGCTGGCTGGCCGGGGGCTGAAGGCTGACGTTCGCCGAGCGTTGGCAGCAGCCCGCCAGGAGAAGGACCAGCCACACCGCGTGCGTCCGCGACCTCCGGCAACGACCGTATTGCCTCTCCATAACACTCTCCCCGCCTTGAGACATGAACACGTGGTCCTCGCGCGAAGACGCAAAGATGCCAAGAAGACAATATCCTGGTACTCTTCCCCTTGGCGAGCTTGGCGTCTTTGCGCAAGAAATAATCTTGTCTTTTCAGTGACTTACGTGACCCACCTCCGGAAAGCTCCGCGTGAAACAAGATGTGCACAAATAGTAATTCGAATTTGGACTGCTTGCCGCGTCTTTTTATTCGTGGGATTCGTGCTATTGGTTGTTCATTGTCTTCAATTCCCGCCGATCTCTATGCTGTTGGCATCGACCGCCGCCAAGTGGCGAACTGCCCACCGCCGCACTGACCTGGCGCACGCCGGGACGGATATCCCGCACGAGGCTCGGCAGACTGGCCACCGGTTCCACCGACATCTCGCGCACCTGGTCCCCGTCGCGGTAACTGATACTGCCCCGCCGAATCTCACCGATCACGAAATGGCCCACCTGAGCGCCTTCCTTGACCCAGCGTTCGTTGCCCCCGGCCTCGGCGACCAAAGCCATCGATCTTTCCGGCTGGTTCGGATAGCAACTCGTCGCCCGCAGCTTGAAACTCATCGACGTGGGCCCATCGGCCGGACGAACGCCTGCACGGCCGGTTTACGATTTCCGGCCAGAGCCTTACCAGCAGGTTCTCCGGACTCTTCGGCGGATTCATAAGCAAGGCAAACGCCTCCGCCTGGACAATCAGCGGTGAACGCTCCTTCGATGGATCATCGGCCCGGTTGCCATTGGCCTTGAGCCTCTCGACGGCGCTGGGACGGTCGAGAATCGCCTCAACCTGTGGTCGTCCTGCCGCCAGTGAGACGCGGTTAGTCCGAGTATCACGCCGGCCCAGAGCAGGGCGCAGACGCTCAGTATTTGCAGGACCCGTATCATCCAAAGTCGCAACTACAACCGGTTATCCACAGATTTCACTGATTGGCCCAGCCCAGCCTCGGGTTGGGCCCTCGGCCGGAACCAAGAGTTCCTCTCGCCAAGCACGCCAAGAGCGCAAAGAAAGAGAAAGGGAAGAGCAAGACAAGAGTCGCCTTACCCTTGGCGATCTTTGCGTCTTTGCGAGAGACATAATCCTCTTGGTCTTCACGAATCTGCGGAAATCTGCACTATTAACCCGTAAGAACTGGAGACTATTTCCAGATCATTTCGTTCGGCCTACGTAAGTCCCTACTGTATAAGAAGTTATTGTCTCACAAAGCCACCAAGATCACGAAGGGGGGAACACCCCGATACGATCCCTTCTCTTCTTTGTGGCTTCGTGCCTTTGTGAGAGATGATTTGGTTCCGGCCGAAGGCCGCGCTGGGTAATCTGCGGACTGTCCAAGCCACTTATGCGTCACAAGCCGGAGGCTGGGTTCTTCGCACTCGAAACTGCCTGAATCTTATAGAAGACATGCACGGGCACAGTCAGCAATGGACCGCCCTTCAAGCGGACCAGCAGTTCGTCATTCCAGAGAGATTCACTCTTTTTGTCTCCGGCGGGCCACAGGGCCAGACTCATCTCACAGCCCCTCCCGACCTTGGTGACGCCGCGCATTTCGACACGCGAGCCATTCTTGAAGGCGATGGACTCAATACTGGCGGAGAGATCCGCGTTGGAATCGCTGCGGTTGTCGTGCAACTGTAGCGCACGCAGCAGCGGCTGGCCCGCATCCGCGTTGAACACCATGATGCGCGGCGGGGTGACTTCTATGGCCGGTTTGATGTGGAAGTCGAGCTCAATCGCCTGGTAGTCCCGATGGTCAAGCTCGATCCTTACACGCCCGTTCGGGAATGTCGCCGCGAGAAGTTTGGCCCGATCTACCTTCGGCTTCAGGGTCAGTTCGTTGGCCTTGTTACTGGCGTCGAAGTCGGCCGACAAGCACTGGCCTGTTGCCAGAAAGCCCTTGACAGCAAACGGCGCCCCGTCCAGGCTCTTTATCTTAATCTCCGGGCAGACGATGTTCTCCTGGTAGGCGGCAATCTCGAAATGGGCTGGCGTCCACGAGAGAGTCGGAACGACCTCTCCCGTGAGCATCACATCTGTCCTCGGGTTCTTCGGGTCATTGGTCAGAATGCCGATCTTCTTCCCGAACTTGCCCGCTACGAGGCCGGCGTTACATTCGACCGTCAGCGTAGCGCTCTCGCCGGGAGCTAACTCCTTCTTGTCGATCTTGGCGACAGTCCCGCAACACTGCTTGACCTCCGCGATCTCCAGAGTACCGCTCCCAGGGTTCATCAGCCGAATGGATGCCTTGCTCGTGCTGCCGGGCCTAATTGTCTCGAAATCATGCACGGTGCTTTCCAGCAGGATCCTGGGCGCTCCCTGGGAGTCAACCCGCTGAACCGCAAGGGCATTCCCTTTGGACGCCGATACCGGCCCCCCCTTAATAGGATTTTCGACCTTGTTTGAACTTATTGTGTTGAAAGAGCCGGCATAAGACGGAGCCACTACTGACAGGAAGCAACATACAATCATTGCCTCGATACTACCCAAAGAGGACCCGCGCTCTACATGCGGGCAACTTCTCCTACGATTAACCATTGGGACCTCCTAATCCGAAAAGGCAAAGGACCGCCTCCCCGGCAGATTCAAGTTAACCGGAACACGCCGCGAGGAGCATACTCGCCTGCTGATTCCAAACCAGTAGTCTCATTTGGTAGGAGAAGATCTCTGGAACAATTGCTTCCTCTCTGCAATACGCGTGCGCACAAGGTCCGTGAGTTCTTTAACGACGTCATCATGCCCGGCGAGGATTGTTCCCGCCAAATTCTGAAACTCCTCTACATTATCCGGCTCTCTCGAATAGAGGTCCCCACAGCGTTGTACTAAGGCCCGCCGCTGAATATACAAAGCCTCCAATCGCTCATACTGTTTCCGGGCCGCTAGTTGTTCCTCGTACCGTCGGCGTGCCTCGCGAATCCCGGGGGTCTCCTGTGGGGATAAGACATGTGGGACAACAATCATGGGAGGGGATGCCGGTCGTTCCTTGGGTGCATTGCTATCCAAGGCGAGTCTCAGGCCTTTCAAACAGGGGGCTATCGCCCGTCGTCGCGCTTCCGCCCAATTGCTCTTTGGATCATCGAGAGCACTTATCGTTATGGCATCGCCAAGAGCTCCGTATATCCTGCACGCTACCGGGACATCCAAGGGAAAACCCAAGGCCTCATTCGCGTATTGGGCCGTCTTGGTCAACCGAATGCGCCTTTCATCTTCCGGAAGCGAACCAGGTACTCTTTCAGCATAGACCAAAGTGATCGTTGCGTAAATCCTCCCCTTATCGGAAGGATTATTGTGATCCGATACCAGCTTAAGACATTTCTCCTCCAATACGGAAGGGGCTTCCGTACCGCCGCGTCCACCGGCCCGGATTTCTAAAAGACGTTTCGAAAACCCTTCGTTCGGATCGGTTTTCGCCATGCCAAGACTGACCGTGCAGGCAAGAACCACCACAGCCCCAGCAAAGCTCCCATTCGCGTAGTTTAGCATTTTCATTGCAATTCTCCTTTTCTCTTCTTTCAGATAAGGTAACATTTCCCCTTGCACCCCGCAATATAGACCTTGATGCACACCGATCTTTATCATCAGGGGACGGCGCACCAGGGCCCTTCCGCAGGACCACCGGGATTAGGCACGTTGCCATTGATTATGTTTCCCGAGGTGGCGTAGTCGAAACCACTGAACCCGAAAACGTGGTTGCTCGTCTGGAACGCGGACCAATTGCCGTATTCATCCTGCCATTCCTTGGGAAAAGTTGCAGTTATAGAAAATGACTGGTTCTGGAGCCAATTCACAGAGATACCGAATACGGCGTTCTGATCCCCCCACACGTTGTTGTCAAATACGTGAAAGTCATTTGTCTCGGGGCCGTAACTGAACGTTGAACCGCTCGGAAACGTCCAAGTCATGAACGGTATATCCTCTTGGAACTCCACCCAACCGAACGACACGCTTGTCGGCTGGACGGTCTGCTCGAAAAGGTCCCAGCACCCAAGATATCGTGCAGGGGGGGCTGGAACAAATCCGTTCGTCTCAGTCTGTTGGAAGCGATTGATGTCCCCATTTGGGGGTATCACGCCGAAGTGTATGGTCGGCGTACCAGCTTGCCCAGGGATGTAAGCGGAGACAGAGGCACTACAATCCATTTTGAAGACTGTGAACTCCGTCTCGGATCCGCCACCCGCCGCTGCTACTGCGACATGCGCTCCCCCCACTCTCCAGAACTATGGCGCGTATCTCGCCGAACGGAATTTCTCCGCTGCTGCGGGAGTAAAGTGACCTCCGATACCACGTGACAGTCTTCCGCTGGGTATTGAATACGAAGCGTGCCTTTTCGTAAAAGAGGACCGCACAGAAATCGGTTAAGACGATCCCCGCAAGGGGACCACGAATTGGATGACGTGTGCGAGACGGCTCGGATACTCCGGATATCAGCGCATGGACATACAACATACTCCAAGCCGCCAAGAGCAACGTCACCTTCCACAGGTGAATCTCCACTTCATGGACATGCTCACTGGTGGTTACGACTCTTATCAATTCCAAGGGCTCCCAAGGGGACGCTCTTATTGTGGCAAGGCTGTTGGCCCCGGCGTCTCACTCGCTGAAAGTACTGATTGCAGCACCGGCTTCAAGAAAAGGTCGCGATCACTGAGGTAATCGTCGATGAAGTCCAGAAAATAGAAATTGGCCAGCTTGAGCATTCCGTCAGCCTCATCGCGCACAACGCACTCATGTCGTATGCCCGCGACGGGATCGTCTGCGCCTCTTTGTTTCGTCGTGTAGAAGATGAAGAAGACCGGGTCAGCGTCGAGAATGAACCTCACCCTACGCGGGACACCCGTGACGGAGTTGTAAAATGCAGCCAATTCTTCAGGTTTCATGTTGGATATCCACGCCTCGAACTTCTTGCGGCTCATTTCCGTGTAGAAATGGCCGATGGATTGAGGGGACTCATTCAAGAAGGCCCGGTACACTCCCTGATAGAATGCCAATACCTCGTCTGATCCCGACATGGTCTCTCGTAGCACGTCCAGATCGCAGACTCGTCCGCCGAATTGGACATATACTGCATGAGGGCCAGCAGTCGTCGGGATTGGATACTCATACTTGAATTGCCGCTTACTCGGGATTCCGAATTTCTCCGGCTTCTCCGCCTTATGCTGCATCACGTCTGTCAGTAGGCAGGTCAGTGTGTCCGGCGGACTTGCGTCCCAAGAGAACAAATCGCTGCCTTGTTCAACGAACCGGAAAGCACGTCGCAGCGCGGGGCTTTGGGAGAATTCAGATGGTCCGTCAATCCCCCAGATGAAGAGGTGGTCCATCCCAGCGTAAATGTGGGCCACAACACGCAACTTGCTCATGTCATCCCCGACAACGTCAGCGGCCAGCATTTTGCCATACGCATCCACCATTCGGTCAAGGCTTACGTTCTTACCTCCAAGTCTCTTCTCATCGCTCACAGACCGCACAGCGCCGACATCGTTCCTGTGGATTGCCTGGGTCAAGTAGCTGAACGCGCCTTCCGACTTAGTCTGCTTGCCTCCGGCAAATACGTGGAAGGGCTGTTCGTATTCTTGCATCTGGCACTTGAGACACAAGGCCGAATTTACGTAGTAACTCCTGTCGATTCGGATTGGTACGGGCAGACTCCTCAAAGAGACGCTGCTCCGATTGGAGTCCTGTGATTTGCTTCCCTGAGCATTACTCCCCCCTGTCATCAGTCCAACGATGAGTATTATCGCACAACTGACTCTAACCATCGCATTTCTCCTTCGACACTTAAGACCCGGCTTCTCATCTACACGTCCGACAAAGGACGTATTATACCACAAGACCTGTTTGGCTAAAACGTCGCCTCGTCCCAAATCTGAATCTCCCAAACCTTGGCCCCAAGACCATCCACATTGAACTGAGCGGAGAACACACCGGGGTTAACAGTGACACAGCCAGTAAACCCATCGCTGCATGTGTTGATATTCCAACCAAGATTACCACTGAGACCTGCCGAGCACGTCGCGCTGGCCTGAACATACGTACACGCTCCGTGCCCCAAACAATAAACACACGCGATAACCTCAAGTTTCGCGGCCAACGCACCGGATAGACCAGCACTGGCATACCCATAGTCGCAATCGACGCCGGTACAGTCGTTCCAACGATGGCCGGCAGTTCCGCTTAGAGAGACACTGATGTTGTCTACCCCAACACTTGCCTCGAAGTCTACGTCTACTGCGATCACACCCCAGTCGAAGTGTTTGCTGACGGTTGGCAACCCCCAGATCGTTATCTTCGCGATCTCTACGGACGCGGTCACGGAGTTTTGTGAGTACCGCTCCCCGTTCGTCACAACCGATTCTACTCCATCGTTCTTGCAGCAATCTCTCTGCTTTGCTGTACTCTCTCCAGTGATTTCGTTCAGGTGGACGCCAGCGTGCGTAATATAGTTAATGGCGCTTTCTACTTTGCCTTTCCCCGCTGGATTCAGGGTGAAGGTCAGACTGTTGAACCATCTGGACCAATCCGTGTTCATCCGTTCACAGGGGCTGTGGCAATTGCCATCCAAACAGAAGAAACCCGGCCCCCACTGGTATGTACACCAGAAATCATCGTCCTCGCAATAACAACTGTAGCAACTCTTGCAGCCGGGGCAATCGTGATAGCTTAGACACCCATCGCCCACCTGCCATTCGCAGTAGTAGCCATAAAAGCAGTCTCCACAGTCGGGATAACATGCTGTTGCAACAACGGGCGTGAAGGCCAACACCGCGCAGGTAAACCACCACACTTTCGATAATGCGCTCATTCTTCCGCCTCCATTTCTTTGTCCGACTTCGTCTGGTTGTCCAGCTTTGCCTGGACTAACTTCACTCGTGGATCATCACGGTCGGCGACGCCCAAGTAGGCACGATATAGCTCCGCCGCCGCCTCACGTTTGCCTTGTCGTTCGTAAGTTGCCCCGAGGTAGATCAACACATACCGCCAGCGATTCGTCTGAGGATACCGTTCCAGGTATTTTGCGAAAGATGTGACGGCCTGATCCCACTGCCCCTTACGAAAGTTCAACATGCCCAGTTTCACATAAGTCTGTTCAGCCAATGGGCAATCCGCATACTTGTGGACAACCGCACTGTATGCCTCCTCAAGCTTCGGCTCGGCTTCCTCCTTCGTGACCTTGCCAGAACGAGCGAGCGTTTCATAGCATTGGGCAAGCATGGATTGAGCGCTCCATGCGTACTCATAGTCCGGCCAAGTCTCGGCGACCTTTTGGTAATAAGGGATGGCCTTCTCGGGGTCCCCCAGGTGCCGACGATAGGCCACGCCGGTGAAATACCATGCTCGCGCCATTTGGTCGCAGGTGGGCGGCATCTTCTGGATAATGATCCGCCACTTCTCAATCGCACGCTGGTAGTAATTCTTGACCGCCTCCGAGCGTCCCTGCTCCCGCACGATCTTGGTGTATTGATCGAGGCCCACGAGTTTGGCAATTGCCTGCTCCAACGCCACGCCTTGATCCAAATAGCCTTCGGCCATGAGGTTGATAGCCTCAGCCAATCTCGGGTGGTTTGCGTAGTCAGTCAGAATCTTCTGATATAGGGCCTCACCTTGCTTGTCTTGGCCCTGTCCGATGTAAACGTGGCCCATACAGGTCCGGGCAAAGAGCGATTGCTCGTGGTTCGGGTACTTGTCGATCACACCCTGGAACAGATTCGATGCCTGCTGGGATTTCCCGGCATTACATAGAGTCCGGCCGACATGCACCATCACCATAGGAAGGCCCCTGCTGCTTGCATACTCGCTCAGAAGCTTCTTTATTCCGGCATCGGTGCTGGCGTCGTCATTCAGTGCAATGGACTCATTGATGAAGCCTCTCACAGACCAGATCATGTTCTCGGAAGCGGGGTAGTTGGTCACGTTGAACCGGAGTAGATCGCGGGCCTGCTGGTGCCGCCCCGACCGACTATTGGCTTCCGCGATGTCACTGACCGCCCAGAAGGTGTCCGGCCGGTTGGCAAATCGGCTCACGAGTTTCTGTGCTTCCGCATCGGCTGTATCCAAGTCGCGCAACGCCAGAGCACTGAGCACAACATCCCGCTGTGCCCACAGGCAACAGTCGCTATCGGGATAATGGTCGAGGACATATTGGGAAGTCGAGCGGGCTTGGCTGTACATGCGCGTCTGGCGGTACTGGCCGCTGATGTCCACGAGGACGTAGGGAAGATACCCGTTGTCGGCATAGCGACTGATGAGCTTCTGAAACTCGGTCTGAGCGGCATCCTGATTGTGCAGGCGAACATCGCACAGGAGGATGTCTCGGTCGGCCCAGATGCGCTGGTCGCTGTTGGGGTAATGGTCGAGCAGGAATTGGGAGACCGGCTTGGCCTGCTCATACATTCGCGCCTCCCGATAGCCCTTGGCGATGTCGTTGATGGCCCAGGGGAGATTCCCGTCCTTGGTGTAGTTCGCCAGGAGCTTTTGCACCCCGGCCCCCGCCGCCTCCCGATTGCCCAGTCCGATATCGGACAAGATGACGTCTCTCTGTGCCCAGAGGCACTGGTCGCTGTCCGGGTAATGGTCGAGAACGTACTGACAGACGGGCTTGGCCTCTGCATACAGCGCCGCCTCTCGGTAGCCCCGGGCGATCTCGCTGAGGACATTGGGCAGGTGGGTGTCCTGCACATAGCGGCTGGTGAGCTGTTGCAGCCGGGATTGGGCGGCCTGCTTGTCGCTCAGCCGGATGCAGTCGCGCACCAGGGCGGTGTGGGCATAGATCACGCGCGGTTTGTCCGGCCAATGGTCCACTACGTACTCATACACGGTCCGGCCTTTGTCGTATTGGCCGGTCTTGTCATACGCCCAGCCAATCTGGGCCAGAGCTTCCCCGGCCCATTGATCGGTGCTGTCGTTGGCAACGATGTCTTGCACTCCGGCATCGACGGCCGGAGAGTTGCCGCCATAGACATTGGCAAGAACCGCGCCCATTTTCAGCCAGAGCGTCTGCGGCTGGTCCGGCCGCGCCGCGAGGAGGCTCTGGCAGATTTGGCCTGCCTGGGCCGTCTTATTGAGGGCTTTGGCCTGTTCGATGATCTCGTGGAGCGCGTGGGGCAGAAACTCATTTTGGGCGGATTTGATCAATAGTTCCTGCACCGCCGCCTGCGCTTCCGCGGGCCGGTCCGTGGCCAGATACACCTGCGGCAGCAGCTTCCCGGCTTGGTAGACCGCCTCCGGGTCGCCGGCCGCGCTTTGCAGAACATTGCGGCACAGTTGTTCCGCCTGGGCGTACTGCCCGGCCTGATAGAGCCCTTGTGCCTGTTTCAGATCGCCGGCCCTATCCGCCGAGGCGGATGACGCCAGCACCAGGACAGGCACAAAGAGCCAGATGAAATGGATGATCGGGACCTTATTCATAGCGTGCACCTCCGATACAATAAGACTCCTTCATTCCTAAATAATGTCACCTCGTTCTATGTGTACCTGATGGTCCGCGCGTACCTTCTCCACGCTCGCTCGGATTGCGCTATTACAATCAACGCGCATCGGATCGAAAAAGGCTTGACACGTCCCGGTCGGTGTGCTCTAAAATAGCGTATCGGTCAGAAGACGCAGCAATGCACCTCTGGCACGAGCCGGTGGGCCAGCATACGCTTTCAAGGGCAGGTTGCTGGCTCATCGCTTTTTTAGGCACGCCGGGCACGATCCTTCCGGCACGCGCAGTCCCTCAAGATGTCATCGTTCGGATCTGGATAGTCGACTCACGTCCTCTATTATTTGGCTCGATGTTTCATTCCCTCGTCCTTGGCCTCGGTCCCATCCGCCAAAGTAAGTCCCGCGTTGCGAACCGCTGCGAAAGATGGGACATCCAACACTTCAGGTTTTCACTACACCAAGTGACATGAGTTTGTCAAGCGACACCATCGCATTTTATCGGATTCTTTTTCCGGGAGATTCCCATGTCACGCGACACGGTTCCCCGGTTAGTCGCCGGCGGCTGGGCTGCTGGATTTTCTTCCCTCGAGCTCATGGCTTCCAACACTTCAGATTCGTGACTTCATTATACCGGATTCGTCGTGGGAGGCAAGGCGAAATGTGGCAAGGCAAAAGCCAAAAGTGACAAGTGACAGGCAAGAAGTGACAAGGCAGACGTAAAGGGGCAAAAGGGGGAATAGGCTGTAGGCTGGAGGCGGGGGCAGCCGAGGTAGGTTTCGTGGTGCGGGCGTCTCAACGCGAGATTTGGTTCTGCGGGTTTCCTCCTCCTTTTCTTCGTCTCTCCCCCAAACGCGCCGTGAGGACGTAGAAGACGGGCACAAAGGGAATCGCCAGGAGCGTCGAGGCTAACATGCCGCCAAAGACCACCGTGCCGATGGCCTGCTGGCTGGCGGCGCCCGCGCCGGAGGCGACCACCAGCGGCGTCACGCCCAGGATGAAGGCGAACGAAGTCATCACGATGGGGCGAAAACGCCGGCGGGTCGCTTCGACGGCGGCGTCGCAAATGGACTGGCCGTCGCGGTGCAGGTCGCGGGCGAATTCCACGATCAGAATGGCGTTCTTGCTCGCCAGGGCGATCATCAAGACCAGGCCCACCTGCGTGTACAGATCGATGTCGTAGCCGCGGCTGATCAGCGCCACGAGGACCCCCACTAAGGCGATGGGCACGACCAGGATGACCGCGCCGGGCGAAGCCCAGCTTTCGTAGAGAGCGGCCAGACACCAGATAGACCAGAACGATCGAGAGAGCATAGATGAAGTAGGCCTCGTAACCCACCTTCTTCTCCTGGTAGCTCGTGGAGGTCCAGTCGTAGGCCATGCCCTCCGGCAAGGTTTCGGCCGCCAACTGCTCCATATCGGCTGAGGGCCTGTCCCGAGCTGAACCCCGGTGCGGCGGAACCGAAAATGGCGGCCGCCGGGTAGAGGTTGTAGCGGGTGACCAGCTCGGGGCCCTCGGTCTGCTTGACCTCGAGCAAGGCGCTCAGGGGGACCATCTGGCCCTGCTGATTGCGGACATAGAGATTGCCGATGTCCCGGGGCAGGAGACGATAGCGGTCGTCCGCCTGAATGTAGACCTGGAAGACCTGGTTGAATTTGTTGAATAGGTTGACAAAGGAGGAACCCAGATAGGCCTCGAGCGTGTTGAAGAGGTCCTGCGGGAGCACCTGCAGAGACTGGACCTTGCGGCGGTCGATGTTGAGGTAGAGCTGGGGGCTGCGGACGTTGAAGGTGGTGGTCAGGCGCTGCAGGCCGGGCTCGGAGTTGCCCCGCTGGACGACTTCGCCTGCGGCCTGCTGCAGCGCGGTCAAGCCGAGGCTGCTGCGGTCTTCCACCATCATCTGGAAGCCCGCCCGTCTGGCCCAGACCCCGGATCGGCGGCGGGATAACGACAAAGGCCAGTGCCTCCTGGATCCCGGCCAGCTCCTGGTTGAGGTGAGCGACGATCCGATCCTGCGTCAGGGCCCGGCCTCGTTCTTTCCAGTCCTTGTAGACCACGAAGGTCGTGACCGCATTGGAGAGATTGGCGGAATCCAGGATCGACAGCCCGCCGATGACGACCCAGCCCGCCATGCCGTCGGTCTTTTCGAGAAGGGCATTGATCTGGGTCGCCACCTCCTGGGCCCGGGGCTGGGAGGCGCCCGCGGGCAAGGCGGTCACCAGAATGGCATACCCCTGGTCCTCGGTGGGGAGAAAGCCCGTGGGCCGGCGCCAGAATTCCCAGAAGGTCGCGCTGATGAGGAGGGCAAAGACGAGGAGCATGAGCACGGGCCGCCGCACCATCCAGGCGACGGCTCCCACGTAGACATCGGCGACGGCCCGAAAGGCCCGGTTGAAGCCCCGGTAAAACCAGTTCGGCTTCTTCTTGCCCCGCGGCCTCAGCCAGAGAGCGCATTGGGCGGGCTTCAAGGTCAGGGCGTTGATGGCGCTGATGACGGCGGTCGAGGCGATGACCAGCGCGAATTGGCGGAAGATCTGCCCGGTGATTCCCGGCAGGAAGGCGGCCGGCAGGAAGACGGAAACCAGGGCCAGGGTGATTCCCATGACCGGCCCGGTCAGCTCCTGCATGGCCTTGATGGCGGCGTCCTTGGGGGGCAGGCCCTTCTCGATATAGTAGGAGCTGTTCTCCACGATGACGATGGCGTCGTCCACCACGATGCCGATGGCCAGGATCAGTGCGAAGAGGGTCATCAGGTTGATGGTGAAACCGAGGGCCGCAATGGCGATGAAAGCGCCGATGATGGTGACCGGGACGGTTGTAGCCGGAACCAGCATCGCCCGGAAGTTCTGCAGGAACAGGAGAATCACGATGAGCACGAGGACCCCGGCCAGGAGAAGGGTCCGGTAGACGCCGGCGATGGCCTGCCGGACAAACACGGTGGTATCGTACCGGATGACATATTTCATCCCCTCGGGAAACTTCCGGCTCATTTGGGCCATGGCCTGATATACCTGGTTGGCCACGCCAATGGCATTGGCGGTCGGCAAGGCAAAGACCGCGATCTGGGCCGACTTGTGACCGGTGAAGCGGGAAAAGGTGGTGAAGGCCTGCTGGCTCAGGTCCACCCGGGCGATGTCCCGCAGGCGCACGATCTGCGGGGCCGTGCCGGCGGCGGTCTTGACGATGATCTCTTCGAACTGGGACGCATCGGAGAGCCGGCCCAGGGCGTTGATCGTGAGCTGGACGGGCTGCTCGGGTGGCACGGGCGGGGCCCCGAGCTGCCCGGCGACCACCTGGACGTTCTGCCCCTGGATAGCGGCCAGGACATCCGCCGTCGTCAGGCCAAAGGTCTGGAGCCTCTGCGGGTCCAGCCATACCCTCATGCTGTAGGGACCGGCCCCGAATATTCTCACCTGGCCGACGCCCGGGATCCGGGCCAAAGGGTTCTCGCAGGTTGATGACGCCGTAGTTGGAGAGGAAAACCTCATCATACCGTTCATCGCCGGAATAGAGGCTGGCCACCAACAAGATGTCCGGGGAGACCTTCCGGATCGTGACGCCCTGCACCTGCGCGCCGCCCGGAAGCTGCGCCAAGGCGCCGTTGGCCAGATTCTGGACGAGCGACAACGACGCATTGAGATTGGTCCCGACGTCGAAGGTGATGGTCAGGACATAGGAACCGTCGCTGCCACTGACCGAGGACATGTAGATCGAGCCTTCCACGCCATTGATGGCCTGCTCGAGAGGCACCCCGATCGTGGCCGCGACGACCTCGGCGGTCGCCCCAGGGTAGCGCGCGGTCACCTGGATCGTTGGGGGCACGATCTCGGGATACTGGGCCACGGGCAGCCGATAGAAGGACACCGCCCCGAGGATGACGGTGATGAAGGCGATGACATTGGCGAAGATCGGCCTTTCGATGAAGAACTTGGAGATCATGGTTGTGCCTTTTGTTGAGGGCCGGAGGCAGGAGAGCCTGGCGCGGGTGAGGACGCGCTGCTCTCCTGCTCGGGAGTGACCTGTTTTCCCGGCGCGGCCTTCTGGAGCCCCTTGACAATCACCCGCTCCTGCCCCGTGAGGCCTTGCTCGATGACGCGGAGGTTATCCACGACGGGGCCGGTTTTGACGTTGCGGCGTTCCACGGTATTGTTCTCGTTGACCAGGAGGACATAGGGGCCCTGCTGGTCATTGCCAAGCGCCGCCTCAGGGACCAGCAGAGCCGGCCGCGTCTCGAGAGGCACGCGCACGCGGGCATACAATCCCGGCAGGATGGCCCCGTCCGGGTTGGGAAAGATGCCCCGCAGCAGCAAGGTGCCGGTCGTGGTGGTCAGACTGATGGCGGCATAATCGAGGTGTCCCTGGTGGGGGTAACCTTCTTCATTGGGCAGGCCGGCGAATACCGGCCATTCGACGCTGGAAGACCGACCCGGCGTCCAGCGGGTGCCGCGCAGGAGGCGGCCCAGGTCGGCGTCGCTGATATTGAAATACACATAGATGGGATCGATCTGGCTGATTGCGGCCAGAACCGTGTTTTCGCCCGCCCCGACGAGGTTGCCGGGATCCTCCAGTCGGCGGTCGATTCTCCCATTAAAAGGAGCCCTGATGTCCGTATAGCTCAGGTTGAGCTGGGCCAGATCGCGCTGGGCCTCGGCCGAGCGGAGGTTGGCCTGCGCCGTATCCCGCTGGTAGCGCCAGTTGTCGACGTCGGACTGGGAGGCCGCCTTCCGTTGCACCAGATTGGAGTAACGAGTGAATTGGGCTTCGGCGTACTGCAACTGCGCCTGATACTGTAGAATGGTCGCTTCCGCTTGCCGCAAGTTGTCCTCATAGGTATTCTGCTGAATGAGAAAAAGCGGCTGGCCCTTCTCGACCCTCTGTCCATCCTGGAAGAGGACCTTTTCCAGGTACCCCGAGACGCGGGCGACCAGTTGCACCGTGTAGATGGCTTGGGTATTGCCGGTGAGTTCCACGGTGTCGGTCACCATCACGCTGGACGGGCGGAGCGACCGTCACCTTGGGCGGAGGCGGGGGCTGTTGCTTGGGCTTTCCTCCGCAGCCCGGCAGAGCAACGAGAAGCACGGAAACCACGATCCAAATGGAGGTGGCCCCGACTCGAATAGCGGTCTCTTTTTCTCTGCCAACCATCATATGATCTCCAAATACTCTGCCGCTCCAAGGCTTCCCAGGCCGGCCTTGGTGCGCTCTACCAATCCGGAAGCCGCGGCGCCGAGGTGGGCTCCCGGGAGGCCGGCAGATTGTAGGTGGAGGGAGCCAGCAACCGGCCCCAATTCGTGCGTTTCTCCATCTGGGCCTTGATTTCCGGAGGCACCAGATCCTGACCTTCGCGGATCTCCCAGCCGCCTCCCAGCGCCCGGTAAACCCCCACCAGATTGGTCGAAATGCTGCCCAGCGTGCTGGCCAGGTTGTCCTGCTGACTCAAGAGCGTCTGCTCGGCGGTCAGGACCGTCGTGAAGTCCACCAGGCCTTCCTGGTACTGCGAAACCGCGAGGGCCAGAGCCGTTTTGGCGGCGGCGACGCTCTGGGCCAGGAGATCGGCCCGGTCCTGCGCCCGGAGAAAGGCGGCCAGATTGTCCTCCACATCCTGCTGCGCCGCGAGGACCGCCGCCTGGTAAGCAAGGAGCAGTCCCTGAAAGCGGGCATCCTGCACCCGCACATTGTTCGTGATCTGGCCATAATTGAAGAGGTTCCACTGGAAGGAGGGACCGGCCTGGACCGAGCGGCTGCTCCAGCGGAACATGTCGCTGAGCTTGGATCCCCCCGCATCCGTCGCGAGGAAGACCAGATTGCCGGTCAGGGAAAAGGCCGGAAAGAGATCGGCTTTGGCCACGCCGATCTGGGCGGATTGAGCCGCCGCCTGCAACTCGGCGCTGCGGACATCCGGTCGGCGGCGCAGCAGGTCGGCCGGGATGCCCACGATGACCTGGGGCGGGGAAACGGGTATTCCGGAAGGGCTTCCCAGCAGATCGCGTAAATCGCTCGGCGGCAGGCCCAGCAGAACGCTGAGGGCGTCCTGGGCCTGGCGTAGCTGCGTTTCCAGGGGCGGAATGGAAGCCTGCGTGTTCAGGAGCGAGGTCCGGGCCTGCTCCACGTCCAATTGCGTGGCCGTGCCGTCCTGGAACCGGGCTTCGGCGATTTTCAGGTTCTCTTGCTGGGTCCCCACATTCTCCCGGGCGATGCGGATGCGCTCTTGTGCGGTCCGGATCGTGATATAGGAATTGGCCACCTCCGCCGTCAGCGTGACCAGCGTGTTGTCGTAGTCCGCCAGCGTGGCGAGCAGACTGGCGTCGGCCGATTCGATCCCCCGCCGGAACTTTCCCCAGAAATCGAGCTCCCAACTGGCCTGGGCCCCGAGCTGGGACTGCCAATACTCCAGGTTCGGGATGAACGCCGGCTGCGGTGAGCCGCCGCTCAGCCGGTTGTACTGCAGGGAACCGACGGCCTGCTGGGTTTGGGGATAGAGCTCACCGGCCGCGATGCCGAGCTGGGCCCGGGCCTGCAGCACGCGCACGCCGGCGCTCCGCAGAGACAGGTTCTCCCGGTAGGCCCGCTCGATCAAGCCCGTTGAGAGCGGGATCGTTGAAGGCCTGCCACCACTGGCGATAGTCCGCTGCCTCGGCTTTGACGCGCGGATCGTTCGCATCCGGCCAGGTCGGCGCGACGCTCACGGGAGGTCGCGCGAACTCCGGCCCCACCTTGAAACATCCGGAGACCGGGAGAATAAGGCAACCCATGATGACGATTCTTCTCTCAAGGCTTCTTTCCCGGCACTGTCTCATGATGGCGGAACAACCTCTCTCCACCGGCGACAGACGGGCACGGCGGTGCGATCTCCGTCTGCCATCCTTCGGACGGATATTACGTATCCTTTTGCCCCCTGCGACTCTGTGCTCTACCAATATGGTCCGGCGTAGAGTAAGAGGCCAGCCTCCTTTTCCTTAATTGCACGGCGCGTTTTCCGCCAGGGTGTTGTGCTGCCGTTCGCCGAGCTTCTGCGCGATGAGATTCCATTTGTATAATCGGCGACGCTCTTGCCCAGGGCAATGCCGTTGTCTTTGGCGGCTCCGTCGGGGATGTCGGCCAGGTGAGCCTGGAGGTTTTGCGCCAGGGCGCTTTCCTACGCGGGATTAGAGACCGAGGAGTGCCTGATAAGCAGCGGAAGCCGCCGCATCAGCATTTGCCCCAATCGTCCTGAGCGATTCTCTGCCCAGAGGGAAGGCAGGGATTGCCTGCTCTCCCTCGGATAAGGGACAGTTGCGACACACAAAGGTGTCTGTTCGCGGCTTTCCGGCCGGAGCGGGGGCCGGGGAGCGAGAGAGCCCGTTCCCGAAGCCTATTGACCTATGACCGTCACGGCACTGGTCCCCGGCACTGCTTCGCTCTTCTTCTGCAAGCCAATGAGTTGGGAGACCAACGACAGAACGTGCATCGAGCGGCCGGTGTATTCTCCGTTGCCGCACCCGTCATCCGCAGGAATCACGTACTTGACGCCGTCGTAGCACACGGATACGCAAGGGGCGGGCTCCCGGGGCTCCGCCGGGCGTGCGTAGAATAGCGGAACCCAACGCGGTGCATGCTTGACATTGCTCACGTCGACCAGAAGCTTGGAGTACGGCGGTAGACTCTCCTCGCGCATGATCTCTCCCAGATAATAGAGGATGGCCTCCGGAGAGCGGAGATAGACAGTACCAACTCGTGTCTGGGCAGCGGCAGACCCGGGACCAGTCGCAGGCACAGTACCAGGCGTAGAGGTGGAACCCCGCGTACGGTTGGCATCGGGGCAGACTTCGCAGGAGCCGGAGGCTCGAAATCCTTGGGATTAGCCAAGAGTTGCAGACTGGGCGACAATAACATGGGGGCCGCCTGCTTTGGCTGTCCTTCCGCCGGTTTCTTGCCCGGCTGCTCCGCACTGACGTTGGGGACACGCTTGAAGATATACTTGTCCTGCGCGAGATACAGCGCCTTCTTGGTACTGTCATTCTTCACCGGCTTGAGGGTCAACCCGGCCTTCTGGACTTCGATCAGCCCCTTCAGTTGCGCTGCTTCCCTCGCGTCCACTTCTCCGATCTTTCCGGCATTGGGATCTACCTCTATCGTCCACGTTCCCGCCTCTATTTGCTCCCGAAAATGCTTGAGTTTCTCCTCCTCTCCAGGGTAGTTATCATATTCCTCGACATGGCCGTTAGGGTCTTTAACCTCGATCCGTTTGATGAACAGGTACAACAACATCTCTTTCGGCCACCCCTGGCTCCAGTAGTATTCAATGGTGGTCATGGGCACCGGCTTCATAATCCCACACGTGAATTCCTGGGTATCCAGGACCTGGAGATCGAACAGCGGACTACTCTTGTAGTCGAGCAGGGGAGCGACGGAATAGGCGGTAGCGGGCCCTGTGCCCACCTTGCCAAACGGAATGGTCATGCTCCCCGTCCCCGCTTCATACGTCCGGTTCCCGGTCAGCTTGAGGAACGACGTGAAGTACATGGGCCGGCATGGCTGGCCCGCACAATATTGAGCAGGAGCATCTCGTTTCCCGTTTTTTCCGCTACCAGATTGAATTCCGTCGTATTCCGGGCGACGGTTTCTTTGGGGGACAGGGAGCAACCGGTCAGCAGGCTCGTGAGGCCGATCCCAATCCCTATGATCCGTGCGATTCGTTCGTTCCGTTTCATGGCTTCATCTCCTGTAGCGCTACGTACAATCCAGATTACCTTGGCACGCGAGGCAGAGCGTCTGCTGCATCGGACGTTTCTCTAACCGGCTATCCTTGCCGACAACGATTCGGGCAAGGCGGCATCCGCGATGGGATATTTGTCTGTGGCGGCCGCTATCCCATCAGGAAAACCGCAGGTTCTTGCGAGAGAACACCCGCCGGAACCTCCGCGCCACGCCCCCCACTTCTGCCAAGCCGGAGGCACGAAGACGCCCGGCGGGTGCACGAATCTGCGAACGTCTAAGCCAAGCCGCTGATGGCGTCGGAGAGTTCCATCATAGGCCCGAACCCGACGGTGCTCGCTTTGTTGAGTTTGTCCTTCAGTGTCTTGAGGGCATCGGCCGAGAACTTTTTCCATTGCTCGTCGGTCAGAAGATAGACGTTCCCCTGGAAATGCAGGTGGGCGGTCTTCAATCCGCCGGGGAAAGGACGCGGGTACAGCACGGCGGGGTTGGCGACTCGCCCCGTCGCGGCCACGTTCGGGACAGGAACGGGATCATCCGCCAAATACGATTGATCCACGGGCTGGATCTTCATCTGCTGCACGAACTCCTTGATGCGTGCCGCTTCCAGAACCCAGAAATCCGAGGGTATTCCGTTCTTCAATATGTATC
>CAVVRJ010000033.1:0-242188 GCA_963750205.1 uncultured Planctomycetota bacterium | reverse complement strand
GTCGCCGACATTGGAGGGCCCCTGCAAGGTTTTCACGCAGACCCTGCGGGCCAACAGCGATAAGGTCACGCAAATTCCCACCGGCTTCCCGCTGGCGTACTTCGACGCCGCGCGAGGAGCTTACGTCGTGGCCAAGACGGAGCCCATCAGCTCGATGTTGCCCCCTCGAAGGTGTTGACGAACGTCGATGTTCAAGGTACGGCGGCATCGCACCCGTCAACCGCGAGGTGGAGGCGATTCGCAAGGGTCTCTCGGCCAACTACTATGGCCCGGAGGCGCTGAAAAACCAGAGCTTCTCGATCCTGTCTATGCTGGCGAATCCCGTCTATGGCGGCTTGTGGTGGATCCCGCTGCTGGCTCTGCTCGTCAGTTCGGTGGTGAAGCTGGCCGGTCGAACGAACCCGGAATCTCTGGCACGCAAACGTCGGCGCCGGGCGGCCGGCGCCGCCCTGACACAACTGAAGAAGGTCTCTTCGGCCGCAGCCGGGCAGCAACACGAATTGCTGTTGGCGGCCATGAAGGGTTACATCGGCGACCGCTTCGACAAAGTAGCGGCATCCTTGACGGCAGACGATTGTAGCCGGGCCATCGTAGACGCAACGGGCGACACGGCGGCGGCGGCTCAGTACAAGGAGTTGATCGACACCTGCGAGACGGCGCGCTATGCCCCGCTCCAGGCGAAGATCGGCCCGGACGAGGTGCAGGCAGCCGTCGCGTTGATCCAGTCGGTGGAGAAGCAGGGCGAAGGGACAGAAGACGGAAGACGGAAGACAGAAGACCGCACCGTCCTCCGCCCTCGTCCTCCGTCCTCCGGGCTTCTGCTTCTGGCCCTGTGCCTTGCGCTCGGCCAGGCAGCAAACGCCGCCCCTTCTCTCGGCCGCGAGCAGCTCGACACTCTGCTCCAAGAGGCCAACGCCGCCTTCCAGGGCGCAACGCTGCCAATAATCCCGATGCCGCCAAGCCGCTGTACGACAAGGCGATTCTGCTCTACGAGAAAATGATCGACCAGGGCGGCATCCAAAACGCAAAGCTCTGCTACAACCTGGCCAACGCCTATCTCTTGAAGGAAGACCTCGGCCGGGCGATTCTGAATTACCGCCGGGCGGCGACGCTGGACCGGACGGACCTCAACATCCAGAAGAACCTCACCTTCGCCCGCAGCCAGCGGGCCGATCGGGTCGAGACCAGCACTCAGAAGCGCGTGCTGGGGACGCTGTTCTTTTGGCATTACGATTTCTCCCTCCAGACAAAATTCCTGCTCGCCTCCATCCTCTTTGCGTCTCTCTGTGGGGTCCTGACCCTCGTCGTCTGGCGCGGACCAGGCTCGGTCACGATCGTGACGGCTGCGCTTTGCGGCGCGCTCGTGATTTGCCTCCTCACCTCCCTCGTGGTGGAGTCCAGGCGGGAAGCGGCCACGCGCGCGGCGTCATCACGGCCGCCGAAGTCGTGGCCCGCCAAGGTGACGGTCCGAACTATCCGCCCAGCTTCAAGGACCCGCTGCACGCCGGCATGGAGTTTGACCTGATCGAGCACCGTCCCGGCTGGCTGCACATCGAGCTCTCCGACGGCGCCGACGCCTGGATCCCTGACGACACTGCCGGGTTGGTGTGACACGCGTGGCGCGGGCGTCTCGCCCTTGCGCGTCGCGGGCATCCTGCTCGCAGTTCCAGCGCAAGATGTCCTCGTCACGGCCCCGATCCTGCGGCTTGATGCTGCCATCTCCCCGCTCCTGATGTCCCTGTAAAAAGGGAGGTCACGACTCCAGAGGTAGACATTATTCACGAATTGACACGTGTTCCCGCGTGACACTACGATGCGCGTGTGACCAGTGGTCGAATCCGGGGATGCGATCCGCCGTCACGATGAGCGCGTTGTGCAATCATGTGTATTCGAAAAAAGGGGGTACGCAAGGGGAAGGCCGAGATGTCTCCTTACGTTTTTGATGTTCTGTCTCCTCTGGACCTTCGCGGTCCACGCACGTCCCTCGCCGTTTTCCGGCGGGCGACGTATCCTTTGCCGATGAGGTGATCAGCTATTCTCCCGTCATGGTCGGGTCCAGCCCGAAGCCGGAGTATCGAGTGCCCCAGACCGCCCTCGGAGCGCCGGATTGTCACCTGCAATCCGAACCTCACTATGTCTCCCTCGGTGTGGGCGGCAACATCGTAATCAAGTTCGTCGACAACGTCCTCACGGGCAGCGGCGACAGCAGCGACGATCTCTGGGTGTTCGAAATCGGTCCCGCTGCCGAGGATACTTTTGTTGACATCAGCACCGATGGCTCCCATTGGATTCGGGTCGGCACGGCCCTCGGTGGGGGGATGGGGTGGACATTGATGCCTTCGGATTCGGCCCCGATAGCCGGTTCCGTTACGTACGCCTGACCGACGATCCGCAGCAGGGGAGTACGGGCTACGATGAGAGCGTGGGAGCCGACATCGATGCCGTTGGTGCCATATCCACGATTCCAACACCCGCGGTGCCCGCCCCAGGGCAATCGCATCTAAATTGGGATCGGGCCTCTTGGCCCCGAAAACGGCGGTTAGATTCGCACTGGTCGGACGGCACGGCTGTCCAGCTCTCTGCCTAAACTGCGTTTCTGAACGAAGAATAGCGGCTGGCCAATTTAGATGCGATTGCCCTGGTGCCCGCCCCGGGCGCATAGTTCTCGGCAGTCTCGGCGTGGGTCTCGTCAGATGGCTGCGTCGGGCAGGACGATCTGACGGAGCGTTGGTGAGGATTGCCTCTCTCGGGGCCAACATGCATAACATGCTCGGTGAAGAACACGGGCATGCATTCGCGCAATGACTGCCACTCTATCGGCTCGGACGCTGGTTTGCAATTTCCTGCCTTGCGTGTATAATCACCCCTATGGCAGATCGGATCTACATTGAGACCAGCGTCGTGAGCTATCTGACGAGTCGGCTGAGCACCGATATGATCGTTGCCGCCCACCAAAGACTTACGAACAAGTGGTGGCAGGAGCGTGCCTCCCATTTCGAGATGCTGATCTCGGAACTCGTATACCGGGAAGCGGCGGGCGGAGACGCGGCGGCCGCTACCCTGCGCTTGGAGGCTATTGCCGACCTCGAAACCCTGACGGTTACGGAAGAGGCAGTTTCGCTCGCGGAACTGCTCACGGCAAAAGGTCCTATCCCTCAAGAATGTGCAGCGGATGCCCTGCATATCGCGATAGCTGCCGTGAACGGCATAGATTATCTACTGACGTGGAACTGCAAGCATCTTGCGAACGCCGTCCATCGCGGCAGAATCGAATCGCTGGTTGAGGGAGCAGGTTATGTCTGTCCCGTTATCTGCACCCCCGAGGAATTGATGGAGGATTAGCGATGTTGTCAGATCCAATTATCGAAGAAGTACGGCGGGTACGTCAGGAGTATGCCAGGCGGTTCAACTACGACTTGCATACCATCGCCGCTGACTTGCGGAAGAAGGAACAAGAACATCCGGAGCGCTCGTCTCTTTTCCGCCGAAGAAACGTAGAGCCAAGACGGGATCACGCTGAGAGTCGCTGTTTCATCAGGGCTTGTTCACCTTCTCGAAGACGAAGCCGTGCTCGTTGGCGTCGACGCGGATGGTGTTGCCGTCGAGGAACTTGCCGGCGAGCAGCTCCAGGGCCAGCGGGTTCTCGATCTGCTGCTGGATCGTCCGCTTCAGCGGCCGGGCGCCGTAGACGGGGTCGTAACCTTCCTCCATCACCCGGCTCCGGGCCTGGTCGGTGAATTCAAGCTTGATCTTGCGGTCCTTGAGGCGGTCGGCCAGGTAGCCAAGCTGGATATCGACGATTTTCTTGAGGTGGTCCCGCGCCAGCATGTGGAAGACGATGACCTCGTCGATCCGGTTGAGGAACTCCGGCTTGAAGACCTGCTTGAGCACGTCCTTGACGTGAGCCTCGATCTCCCAGTCCGCCACCTGTTCTTCCGTGAGCTTCTGGATCTGCTGGCTGGCGATGTTGCTGGTCATGATGATGACGGTGTTCTTGAAGTCCACCGTCCGGCCCTTGCCGTCCGTGAGCCGGCCGTCGTCGAAGACCTGCAAGAGGACGTTGAATACGTCCGGATGGGCTTTCTCGATCTCGTCGAGCAGGATGACGGAGTAGGGTTTGCGCCGGATCGCCTCGGTCAAGCGGCCGCCTTCCTCGTAGCCGACGTAGCCGGGCGGGGCGCCGATCAGCCGGGCCACCGAGTGCGGTTCCATGAACTCGCTCATGTCGATCCGGACCAAGGCGTTCGGGTCGTTGAACAGGAAGTCCGCCAGGGCCTTCGCCAGCTCCGTCTTGCCGACGCCGGTGGGCCCGAGGAACAGGAACGAGCCCGATGGGCCGGTTCGGGTCGGACAGGCCCGAGCGGCTCCGGCGCACCGCGTTGGATAACGCCGTGACGGCCTCCTCCTGCCCGACGACCCGCAGGCGAATCCGCTCTTCCATCTGCATCAGCCGCTCCCGCTCGCCGCTGAGCAGGCGTGACACCGGCACCCCGGTCCACTTCGACACGACCTGGGCGATGTGCTCCTCCGTCACCTCATTCTGGAGCATCTTGGTCCGCTGCAGGTTAGCCAGTTGCCCCTCTTTCTGCTGAAGCTGCTTCTGCAGGTTCGCAATCGTCTCGTACTTCAAACGGGCGGCCTTCTCCAGATCGCCGCGTCGCTGGGCCTCTTCGAACTGCCGCTGGGCCTCTTCCATCTGCTGCTTGAGGGACTTGATGTGGTCGATCCCGCCTTTTTCCGTCTCCCACTGGGCGGTCAGCGTGCGGTTTCTCTCTTCGAGGTCCGCCACCTGCTTTTCGATGTTCTTGAGCCGCTCTTTGCTGGCCGGATCGGTCTCTTTTTTGAGGGCCTCCCGCTCGATCTGGAGTTGCATGATCCGGCGGCGGATGCCGTCCAACTCGGCGGGCAGCGAGTCATTCTCGAGCCGCAGCTTGGAGGCGGCCTCATCAATCAGGTCGATCGCCTTATCCGGCAGCCACCGATCGGTGATGTACCGATTCGACAGCACCGCTGCCGCCACAATGGCCGAATCCGTGATGCGCACGCCGTGATGAGTTTCGTAGCGGTCCTTCAGTCCGCGCAGGATGGCGATGGTGTCCTCGACACTTGGCGGGTTGACCATGATAGGCTGGAAGCGGCGCTCCAGGGCCGCATCCTTCTCAATGTTCTTGCGGTACTCGTCGATGGTCGTGGCCCCGATGCAGCGGAGCTCGCCCCGGGCCAGCGGCGGCTTGAGCAAGTTGCCCGCGTCCACGGACCCTTCCGCCTTGCCGGCACCGACCACGATGTGCAATTCGTCGATAAACAGGATGATCTGCCCCTCCGCGGCGATGACCTCTTTCAGCACGGCTTTGAACCGGTCTTCGAACTCGCCGCGGAACTTCGTGCCGGCGATCAGCGCACCCATATCGAGAGCGACCACCCGCTTATTCTTCAATCCAGCCGGCACATCGCCCGCGACGATTCGCTGCGCCAGACCTTCGACGATGGCGGTCTTGCCGACACCCGGCTCGCCGATCAGCACAGGGTTGTTCTTGGTCCGGCGGTTGAGGACCTGCATGCAACGGCGAATCTCCTCATCCCGGCCGATCACCGGGTCGAGCTTGCCTTTGCGGGCCATCTCGATCAGATCAATGCTGTAGCGTTCCAGGGCCTTGTACTTATCCTCCGGGTTCTGATCGGTGACCTTGGCGCCGCCGCGAATGTCCTTTAGGGCGTTTTGAATCTTGTCCGGCGTCACCGAGTTGAGGCGCAGAACCTCCTGGGCGTCGCTCTTGACGGCGGCCAGAGAGAGCAACAGGTGCTCGGCGCTAAGGTACTCATCCCCCATCTTGTCGGCCCGGTTCTGGGCGTCGAGCACGATCTGGTTGAACGCCGGGTCGGGCATGATCTGACCGGCGTTGGTGCCTTGGGGAAGCCGGCCCAACTCGCTTTCCGTGATCTCCTTGATGCGATCCACGTTGGCCCCGATCTTCTTGAGGACCATCTCGGTCACGCCGCCCTCGTCGCTCAGGAGGGCACTGAGCAGGTGCAGAGGCGACAAGACCGTGTGCGATTTGGCCATCGCGATCTGCTGCGCCGTGGCCAACGCTTCTTGTGCTTTGAGTGTGAATTTATCGAATTTCATCGTGAGTCCTCGTTCTTGTCTGAGCTTTTCCGAGATCTTATCCAATGAACCTTACGGTGCAAACGCTGTGCCGGATCAGCCGGAGCCCATAAGACACTGTGCGGCAAAGGTTTACGTTCGCCTATGAGCCGTTTCGAATGTGCCAATCTGGCAGGTCTATGTCCGGCATCTGCCGCTGTCGTTTGTACTGGGGCCGCAAGGTCGTGGAGAACGAAGGCCTTATCGTGTCCCCGCGATCACTCGCCCCATCGCTGTCCCAGACCGCTCGAAATGCCGTAAATCCTTGCAGATCAAGGGGATGGACGCGTCAGACCGGCTATTGACAGTGGCAACGCGGTGGGATACCATTCCTGAGAGCAGCGCCTGTAGCTCAGTAGGATAGAGCATCGGATTTCTAATCCGACGGTCGGATGTTCGAGTCATCCCAGGCGCAGTCAAGACCGTAGCCTCGATCCTTTGGCCTTTGGCGGCCCCGACGTTGGTGCATGTGCCTTGCAGGAGGTGAGTCATGACTGCTTCGAGCTTGAAGACTTCAACGGCTGGCTTCTCCCGCCGGGAGATCCTCAAAGGCGGCGTCATTGCAGGCGCTGCGCTCCCTTTGTATTCGACTCTGGCGGTCAACGCCGCGCCGAAGAAGATTCGCATGGGCGTCGTCGGCGGCGGGTTCGGCACCAACTTCCAATGGCACGAACACCCCGACTGCATCGTCGAGGCCGTCAGCGACCTGCGGCCGGAACGCCGGACGGGCCTGATGCAGGTCTACAAGTGCAGCAAGTCGTACAACTCGCTGGAAGAACTGGTGCTGGACAAGAACATCGATGCCGTGGCGATCTTCACGGAGGGGCCGAACCACGTCAAGCACGTCGGCGAGGTGATGAAGCACGGCAAGCACGCGATTTCCGCCGTGCCGGCCTCGCTGGGCGGCGGCATCGAAGAGGCCCAGTTGCTCCTTGACACGGTCAAGAAGTACGGCCTGACCTACATGATGGCCGAGACCAGCTACTACCAGCAGCCGACGATCTCCGCCCGCAAGTTCCACCAGCAGGGCAAGTTCGGCGAGATCTACTATTGCGAGGCGGAGTACCAGCATCCCGGCCTCGAATCGCTGTACTTCGAGAACGGCCAGCGCACCTGGCGCTATGGCCTGGCCCCCATGCACTACCCGACGCATTGCACGGCGTTCCTGCTCGGCGTCACCGGCGAGCGGATCACCGAGGTGGTCTGCCACGGCTGGGGCGACAACGACCCCATCTGCAAAGACAACGTCTACAAGAACCCGTTCTGGAACGAGTCGGCCATGTTCAAGACCGATCGCGGCCACGCCTTCCGCGTCAACGTCTGGTGGAAGGGGGCTCATCGCGGCACCGAGCGGGCCCAGTGGATCGGCAACAAGATGAGCTTCTACGCCGACCATCCGAACGGCTTGGGACCGGTGATCATTCGCTCGGCGGAAGGGCGCAAGGAGAAGGATGACGCGGGCTTCGTGCGCGACCTGCCCGCCATGGAGAAGTACCAGCAGCCGGCGTGGTGGAAGACCGACATGCTGCCCGAGCCTCTGCGGCACGACACGGGCCATTACGGCTCGCACTCCTTCCTGACGCACGAATTCATCGACGCCCTGACGCACGACCGCCGGCCGACCGTCGATGTCTATGAGGCCCTGTCGTACACGGCGCCGGGAATCATCGCCCACGAATCCGCCTTGCATGGCGGCGCGTTCATGAAAGTCCCGCTGTTCACCCGGCCTGCATAAGACGGACAGTCCATAGGAGTACCCATATGAAGAAGAAAGCTCTCTGGTTCTTGGTGCTTGCGCTCGGCCTGCTGCTGACTCGTGGCGTGCAGGCCGCCCAAGACGAGAAGATGGCCCAGCTTGCGAAAGAGGTGGGCAACAAGGGCTGGATCGTCTATGCGTCCCGGGGCGAGAATGGCACGTGGGACCTGTTCGTCATGCGGCCCGATGGCTCCGCGCGGCACAATATCACGAACACGCCCGAGTACGAGGAAGGCGGCCCGCGTTTCTCGCCGGACGGCACGAAGCTGCTCTATCGCCGGTTCGCCAAAGGCACGACGATCAATCACGATCTCTGGGGTTTCCAAGGCAACCTGATGATCGCCGAGGCGGATGGCTCCAAGCCCGTGCAGATTGGCGGCGACAGAGAATATCCTTGGGCCTCCTGGTCGCCCGACGGCAAGCAGATCGCCTGCCTGAGCCAGAAGGAAGGAATTCAGATCGTGGACCTGGAGACGAAGAAGGTCGTCCGGAGCGTGCCGCGCAAAGGCATCTATCAGCAGCTCTACTGGTCGCCGGATGGGCAGTGGTTCTGCGGGGTCGCCAACGCCCGCATGATGTGGACGATCGTTCGCATGGACGCCCAGACGGGCGAGTTGAGCGTCGTGCACGAATTCCAAAGCTGCACGCCCGACTGGTTCCCGGACTCCACACATATCATCTATCCCTCGCGTCCCGCCGGCCAGCCGGGCAATAACGGCTACGGCTTCACCCAGCTCTGGTATAGCGACGGCGAGGGCGAAGACGCCCAGATGATTTACGGCGAGGACGGCTACCACATCTACGGCGGGGCTCTGTCGCCGGACGGCAAGTATGTCCTCTTTACCCGTTGTCCCCAGGATGGCGGCGGCGCGGAGAAGTCGGGGGCGCCGATCTGCGTCATGCGAATGGCCGATGCCCCGGCGATCGCCGGCCCGAGTCCGGACCTGCGGAAGGTCCACCCCCAGGCCAAAGAGGCTCCCGTACTGCAACTGGTGGACGGTTGGGAGCCATTCTGGACGTACGCTGAAATAGGAGCGAAGAAGTAATACTCCGGCTACGCCAAAACCGTGGGTGGCAGCGGCAAGCGGAGTCTGGGCTCCCAATCGCGATACATCGCGATTGGGAACCCTCTTCGGAGCTTGCCGATGGGGCGCAGGTGTGACAACGAACCAGCGGCAAGACCTCCGCCAAGCCTCCGGCCTTGCCGCTGCCACCCGTATCCACATAATTAGCGTAGCCGCAGTAGTAGGGTGTGCCGTGCACACCGTTTCCGATGCGGCTCAAGAGTCCTGGGTGGTGCGCAGAGCGAACCCCACCGGGATCTGTGGTAGGAGCATAGAAGAAATGAAGGTAGTTTCCGCGATGACATTGTCCTTGGTCCTGGTTCTGGGCGCCTCATGTGCCAAGAAGACGGACACGCCGACCAGCGCAAGTTCCAAGGTGACCACCCTCGGCAGCATCGAGGTCATGGCCCAACTGGAGGAGATTCCGGGCGAGGTGCGGAATGACCCCCTCTATGATTACGCCCACGTGATGAAGTACAAAGTGCTGCAAGTCCAGCGCGGCAAGGTGGACAAGGACACGATCTACGTCGGTCACTACAACCCGGCTAAGCCGCGCGACGCCGTGGCCGACGCCCGCGTCCAGCAGATCGGCGGCAATCTCAAGCAGTTCCGCGTGGGCGACGTCCATCACATGGCCCTGGAGGTCCCCATCGACGATTACTTCATGGGCGGGATCATCAACAAGTACTTCGGCCAAGTCAACGATCCCATCTATTGGGCCGTCTGGACGGACAAGGCCGCGAAGTAGCCGATGGCATTTACCTCGCATATATTCCTCTTCTATTTCCTGCCGGTACTGCTGCTGCTCTACTACGCGCTGCCGGGCCGATTTCTCCTCGCCCGCAACGTCCTGCTGCTGGCGGCCGGATACCTGTTCTATGCCTGGGCGACGCCTTGGTTCGCCGCCTTGCTGTTTGGCCTGACGGCAATCAACTACATTCTGTCACGCTGCATTGCAGTGACCAAGTCACGAAGGAACGCGGCTGGTGCTGACGGCCTTTGCCGTGGCCGTCAACCTGGCCCTACTTGGCTTCTTCAAGTACACGGGGTTCTTTGCACATGCCCTCAACAGCTTCGTTGCCTTCGCCGGCGTGAATACACTGCCCGTATTGAAGATCGTCCTGCCGGTCGGCATCTCGTTCTACACCTTCAAGATCATCGGCTACCTCGTGGACATCTACCGCGGGCAGCCGCCGGCCCGCTCGCTGCTGGATTTTGCCTGTTATGTCTCGTTCTTCCCGCAGCTTCTGTCCGGGCCGATCCAGCGCTACGGCACCATTGACTTCAAATCCGAGCCTGTGCCCACCTTTGCCGACCAGCTTATCGCCCGCGAGCATACGCTGGACAAGTTCTCCTGGGGCGTGGCCCTGTTCATGCTCGGTTTCGCGAAGAAGATCCTGCTGGCGAACGCCGTCGGCCAAGTCGCGGATGCCGTCTTTGCCGCTCGAGTCGCCCGGCACCTTGGACGCGTGGTTCGGCGCCCTGGCCTACACGTTCCAATTGTACTTCGACTTCTCCGCCTATTCGGAGATGGCCATCGGCCTTGGGCTGATGCTGGGCTTCGAGTGCCTCGCGCAATTTCGACGCGCCGTACCGTGCCGACAGCTTCGGCGACTTCTGGCGGCGGTGGCACATCTCCCTGTCGGGCTGGCTGCGGGACTATCTCTACATCCCGCTCGGCGGCAATCGGGTCGGGGCCGGCCGGACGTACGTCAATCTGATGATCGTGTTTCTGTTGTGCGGCTTGTGGCACGGGGCCGGCTGGACGTTCATCATCTGGGGCGCCTGGCATGGCTTCTGGCTCGTTGCCGAGCGAGTCCTGGGCAAGAAGCCCTTCTATGCAGCCCTGCCCGCCTCTGCCCGGATGCTGGTGACGCTCTTTCTGATCACGATCGGCTGGGTCATCTTCCGGGCCGAGACGCTGGCGGAAGCCTGGAGGTTGCTGACTGTGATGTTCGTGCCGACGGCGGCGCAGGGCGGCTCGACGCTCTTGAGTGCCATCATCTACACTCGCGGCCATCTCCTCCTCATGGCCCTGTGTACCGTGCTGGTGTTCCAGCCGGTGCAGGGCTTCGATTGGACCCGGCGGCTGGACTGGTCCAGAGTTCTGGTGCCGGCGAGTCTGTTTGCTCTTTCCCTGATGACGTTGTTCGCTCAGTCCTTCCGGTCGTTCCTGTACTTCCAGTTTTAGGGTCTTCAACCGAATGAGCCTGATTATGTCATTGCGAGGAGCGCAGCGACGAAGCAATCTCAACCTTTGGCACGAGAGATTGTTCCGCTGTGCTGGCAATGGTGCGGATGCTACCTTCCGCCTCGCTTTTCATTCTGCCAAAGGTCCAGGAGTCTTGCGATGGCGGCAGGTCGCGGACCGCGTGTCTGCTTGATCGTTGTCTTTCTGGTCCTGATCGGCGTTATCGCGCCGACCCAGATCGTGCTCGAACTGCGCGGGCGAGACGCCGCAGATCACGGGCCTTTTTCGGCAAGTGCCGACGAGAGCGAACCTCCGGCGGCTCGAAAGCGATCTGGAGAGCAAGTGCCGCCTGGCGCAGGCGGTTCGGCCCTGGGTCCAATACGCACGCTTCGTTCTTCTCCAGGACGCCGGCGACCAGGCCCTCTTGGGCCGCTCCGGCTGGTTCTTCTACCGCCCGGCCGTTCAGTATCTCGTCGAGCCCTGCCCACTGCCCGTTCGTAGTGTGCCCGTAAGGGCATCTAAAGAACGTGTCGCGGGCATCTCGCCCGCGGAAGAGGAGGCCAAGATGGCCGCGACACAAACGCCTGACGGCGTCACTACCAGCGAGGTCTTCGCCGCGATTGTCTCATTTCGCGACGACTTGGCCAAGCGGGGCATCAAGCTCCTGGTGATGCCCGCGCCCAACAAATCGAGCATCTACCCGGAAATGCTGACCGCCCGAGCGAATGGAACGTGTAGCACCCCCGCCCTCGGGGGTGAACGGGACAGAGGAGAATCGCGTTTGGGACCCGAACCCAGCCGGGGGCGGCTGGGCTACATAAATCCGGTGACGCGAGAGGTCCTGGCGATCGCTGAAGCAAGCCGGCGTCGAGGTCATTGACCTCTTTGACGTCTACGCCCCGCGTAGGGTGGGGCTTGCCCCACCGAACTCCGCGGCCATTCCCGACTGGCAACCGACAACCGACAACTGACAACTGACTACTACCTGTCCCAAGACAGCCATTGGTCCCCGGAGGGAATGCGGCTGGCCGCGGACGTGGTCGCCCGCAAACTGCTCGACTCAGGCTGGGTCGAGAAAGGCTCTGTCAAGTACGAAACGAAGCCCATCACCATTCAACGGCACGGCGATGTGCTCCGGATGATTCGCGTGCCGCAGGTCGAGCGGCTCTACGAGCCTGAGCAGATCGACTGCACCCAAGTGGTCAACGCGGGTACAGGCAAGCCCTACGCGGATGACCCGAACTCGCCCGTTCTCGTGCTCGGGGACAGCTTCCTGCGGATCTTCGAGCGGGACGAGCCCGGCAGCAGCGGCTTCATCGCGCATCTGGCCCGCAATCTGGGCTTCGGCCTGACCTCGATCGTCAACGACGGCGGGGCCTCCACGCTGGTCCGCCAGCAATTGGCTCGCAAGCCGGCCTTGCTCAAAGGCAAGAAGGTGGTCATCTGGGAATTCGTCGAGCGGGACATCCGCTTCGGCACCGAAGGCTGGCAAGTAATCCCGCTGCCGTGAGGCATCCGAACTCTCCGAATCGACTTTCTCACCACAGATACGCGGCGGCCACAGAGAGTTGATTTCTGGGTGCTCCGCCCCCAGACCCCCGGCATTTTTCGCTTTGGGCCAATAGCATGATAGCAGGACAAGACGCGGTGCCCCCACTCAACGGTAGGTTCCGTCGCCACACACGGGTTGACATCGTTTCATTCCACCCGGCGCATTTACGGATTGACCCACGTCTGGTATAATCAACCTGTTAGTGGAAACAGGGGCAAGCCGCGTCGTTGGTTTCGGCGGACATATGGCAGTTCTGACTCTGTATCTTGATAACTCGGTCCTCGGTGGTTACTTCGACGCCGAGTTTCGGGAGCCGACCCGCCGCCTGTGGCGTATGGCGGAAGGTGGGGAATGCCGCTTTGTCGCGTCCGTCGTTACCCAACAGGAGGCGACTCTGGCGCCGCCAGAGGTGGTCAGGCTCTTTGCTCGGACATTTCCGGATACCACGGCTCTGCTCGCCTTGACGCCTCGTGCCGAGGAACTTGCCCAAGCCTATCTGAACGCTGGCGTGGTATCGGACGGGTACGTCGATGACGCCCGGCACGTGGCTATTGCCACAACGCATGGTATCGGTGTGCTTGTGAGTTGGAACTTCCGCCATCTGGCCAATTATCGCCGCGAGGCAGGGTTCAATCGGGTCAATTTGGAGAATGGCCACCCCGCTGTTCGGATAATCAGCCCATTGGAGATCGTCTATGAAAGCCAAGAGGAAGACATTTGACGCCGTGGCCGAGTCCCGCAAATGGAAAGAAGCCGTGGCCAAGGAGACGGAGGGGATGACCGTGGACGAGACGGTGGCCTATTTTGATCGGGCGGCGGTCCGGCGCCGTTTCGATGCGGCTCTGCGCCGGGCTGAACAAGCCAGCAAGGCAAAAGGCGAGGAGGGGAAATGAAACAAGTAAGGCGTCCCCGAATTCTGAAGCTCAAGGAGAAAGCCCGCCGCCCAACTAAATAAGGGTCCCCAAAATCCTCAGGAGTATGGCGGGGCCGACATGCCGGCGGAATAGAAAGGTTGGGAGATCATGAGAATCGGGTTCCTATCGGAGGAATTCTCCGTATGGAGAGTAGTCAAAGTTCTGTTTGTAATGGGCATATGTCTGGTGGCATTGGTCGCGGTATTTGCTGCAGGAGTGCGTATGGCGCACCCGTGGTATTATTCTTGGCGTTCTACTCGAGTCCTGCGGGGACTCAACGAACGTGCGCAGACGCTTGATGAACAACTGCAGATTATCAGCAAGGCACTGTCGCTCGACCCGCGCAATTTTAATGCGCGTTTCTGGTTCGCGCGGAAACTGGTGGAGAAGAAGAAATACAGGGAGGCGGCAGAGGCGTGGGCCCAAGTGCGACAACGGAGTCAATACAGGGGCATAACCGACACCTCCTTCGCTGATCAGGGCATGGGCCTGCTGTTTGCCCATCGACAGGCCGAGGCGATTCCCTACCTGGAGGAGACAATTCGACGGCGCCGGACCATGTTACTTGCCGAGGATTCGTGGCGGCCGCGTACGCGGACTTGGGTTTGTCCGATCGGGTTCGAGAAGAACTGGTGAAACTGGCCAACGTCAAGCCCGGCTGGCAACATCAATTCGAGACGTGTCCGGAATACCCGGAAGAACACCAAGCGGCTCTGGCGAAGCTGGAACCATACTTGAAGGAAGCGGAAAAGGAAGCTGGCCCTCGGAAATAGGTCTCAGGCGCGAGACGAGGCCGACAAACACGGCCAGACAGCCAGTTCGATTTCGTCGAGAACATGGTCTGCTCGGGCCACGCGGCGTTTTTTTCCATCATGCCATGGGCTGAAAACGGAAACTGCCGGGCGTTTGGGGGCAGAGCCACCAAGAGGTGGGGCACGAGAGGAGCCAAAAAGTGCTTGTGGAGAGCCGGGGGGCTGCTCATAATGACCGGCAATGATGTCAAAGGACATTCGGCGCTGGTTTGCAGTGCCGTAGCACGGGCATCTTGCCCGTGAGTTCAGAACTTATGGGCGGGACGCCCATGCTACGGAGAACGCCTTACGGCGTCACTGCGAACGGGGCCGGAAATGAGTAGGCAAGTATGTGTGTGACGCAACCCAATCTTTAGGAGACAACCCACTATGAGCGAGGTCGCAAAGCAAGGCACGTCACGGCGTGAGTTTCTCAAGGACACGGGCCGGCTGGCCGCCATGTCGGCGGTGGTGGCGGGGATTGCCCCCCGCATGTACGCCGGGGAGAACAACACGCTCCAGATCGCCCTGATCGGCTGCGGCGGCCGCGGGTCCGGGGCGGCGGTCAACGCGTTGTCCGTCAAGCAAGGGCCGGTCAAGCTGGTCGCGATGGCCGATGTCTTCCAGGCGCGGCTGAACGGCAGCTACAATCAGCCTGAAGAAGGCACAGGGAGATAAGGTCGAGGTGCCGAAGGACCGGCAGTTCATCGGGTTCGACGCCTACAAGAAGGCGCATGGACTGCCTCAAGCCGGGCGACATCGCGATTCTTGCCACGCCGCCGGCCTTCCGCTGGGTGCACTTCACCTATGCCATCGAGAAGAACCTCAACGTCTTCATGGAGAAGCCGGTCACCGTGGACGGCCCGACCAGCAAACGGATGCTCGGTCTGGCCGAGCAGGCGTCGGCCAAGAATCTCAAGGTCGGCGTGGGCCTGATGTCCCGCCACAGCCGGGCGCTCCAGGAATTGGCCAAACGCGTCCAAGACGGCGAGATCGGCGACGTCATCCTGCAACGCGGCTACCGGATGCACGGCCCGGGCGGGTTCTTCCGCACCTTGCCCAAGCCGAAAGACGCCCACGAGACACTCTACCAGATCAGCGAACTTCCATAGCTTCATCTGGGCCAGCGGCGGCAACTTCAGCGACTTCTACATTCACGTCATTGACCACCTGGGCTGGATCAAGGGCTCCTGGCCGATCAAGGCGCAGGCCCTGGGCGGCCGGCACTATCGCCAGAGCCCGGAAGGCATCACGTACGTGGACCAGAACTTCGACACCTACGCGGTCGAATACACGTATGCCGACGGGACCAAGTTCAACTTCGACGGGCGCTGCATCGATGGCTGCCAGCAGTTCTACGCGAGCTACCTCCACGGCACCAAGGGCATTGCCGTCGCTTCCAAGAGCGGCGACTGCGGTCTGCCTTCCAGCATTCACAAGGGCCAGGACCCGACGCGCGAGACCATCGTCTGGGAATCGAAGATTGCCCCGGACCAGCGCGATCCCTATCACGAATGAGTGGAACGACCTGGTAGACGCCATCCGCGCCAACAAAGCCGTACAACGAGGTCAAACGCGGCGTCGAGGCCAGCCTTGTGACGAGCATGGGCCGGATGGCCGCCCACACGGGCCAGGAAATCACCTTCGAGCAAATGCTCAACTGCCCGCATGAAATGGCCCCGGGCCTGGACAAGCTGACGATGGATTCACCGGCGCCGCTGCTGGCGGACGCCATTGGCCGGTACCCCGTCCCGCAGCCGGGCATCGTCAAGAACCGCGAATACTGACAGTTCGTATGATATTGCAGACGGCTGCTTTGTGATGGCGGCCGTCGTGAGAACAAATGCTGGCACGCCCCGGCCGATGTCACAGTCGGCCGGGGCGTTGTATGCGCGGCCGTGTCGGAGTGTGCAGGGGAGTGTTATGAAATACGAGTATCTGCATCCGCGGGATGAGCTGGTGCTCACGATGCAGCGGATCTACCGCTATAAGATGACCACGACCTCCGGCGGCAACCTGTCGATCCTGGACGAGAACGGGGACATCTGGATCACGCCCACCGGGGTCGATAAGGGCACGCTCACGCCGAATGACATCATGTGCATGCGGGGCGACGGGCGGTGCGAAGGACTGCATCGGCCCTCCTCGGAGTATCCCTTCCACAAGGCCATCTACGCGGTCCGGCGGGACATCCGGGCGATCGTTCATGCCCACCCGATGGCCCTGGTGGCCTTCAGCATCGCACACAAGGTGCCGGACACGCGGCTGTTTCATCAAGCCTGGCGGTCCAACGGGACCGTGGCCTTCGCGCCGTATGGCACGCCCGGCAGTGAAGACCTGGGCAACAAGATTGCCCAGAAGTTCGCGGAGGGCTTCGATAGTGTCATCCTCGAGAACCACGGCGTCTGCTGCGGCGGCCGGACCCTCCAGGAGGCCTTCCAGAAATTCGAGACGCTGGAAATGTGCTGCAAGGTCCTCATCAAGGCCAGCACCCTCGGCCAGCCCCACTATCTGACGGACCAGCAGCTTCAGCTCCAGGGCAAGAGCGACGTGCTCGATCGACTCGCTTCGAGTACGACCCGATGATGATGACCATCCGGGAGAAGGACCTGCGCAACCAGCTTTGCCGGTTCATCGAGCGCGGCTATCGGCAGGGGCTATTGACCACGACCACCGGCACGTTCTCCGCCCGGATCGACAGCGAGAAGTTCCTGATCACGCCGTATCCGCTGGATCGTCACTCCGTGCTGCCGGAGGATCTGGTCATGATCCGCAAGGGCAAAAAGGAATTCGGCAAGCACCCGAGCCGGGCGGTGTTCGCCCACAAGGCGATCTACGATGCCCATCCGGACATCGGGGCGATCATCAACGCCGCACCCATCAACGCGATGGCTTTCAGCGTCTGCCATCGGACCGTGGACACGTACACGATCCCCGAGAGCTATGTCTTCGTCCGCGAGGTGAGTCTGCTGCCCTTCGAGGCCGCCTTCAACGGACTGGAGAGCCCTGACACAGACGCTGACGCTGCAAAGCCCGGCCGCCGTGCTCTGCAACAACGGGGTGATGGTCGTCGGTGACACGATTCTCTCGGCGTTCGACAAGTTGGAAGTGCTGGAGCACTCGGCGGAGGCCGTGCTGGACGCCCAACCGATCGGCGGCCACGTCGCCATGTCGCAGGAGATCATCGACGACCTGATCGCGGCCTTCCATCTCCAACGCAGGGAGTCGTCGTAAGGTCCGCCGTCTTTTCTACAACAGCCCGAGAATCCGCTGGCCCTCGGGAAAACCATGCGACGGCCCCCACACCAACAGTCCGTTCCTGTCGATCAAAAAGTAAGTCGGTATGCCTTCTAGCGCATACTTACGCCAGAGGTTATTCCCGCAGATTGTGCAGACGGGAAACGTGAGATTCCGGCTCTCGAGAAACGCCTGGATTACCGCCTTGGGCTCATCTGCGGTGACGCCTATGACCGTGAAACCGCGCGGAGAATAAGAGCTGAACAGCTTCTGGATCTCCGGCAACGCGGCTACGCACGGCTTGCACCGTGTCCCCCAAAAAGCGATCAGCACGACCTTGGCCCGCAATTCTTGCAGCGTCACAGGGTCTGTATTGATCCAGGTCCTCACATCAGCCCTGGCGATCTCCGGGGCCAAACGCGGCTGGCCGGTTTTGTACGTGGCGTCAAATTCTCTTCGGGCCGCCTCTCGTTTGGACCAGGGCACTCGTTCCAGGAGGGTGAGAATGTTGTACGTTTCCTCGGGAATCTCCGGGCCGACCGGCTTGTACGTGTCATAGTAGACCTTCGCACTCTGCCAGTTCTCCAGAATCGGCGCCGGCAAACGGGTGATATCCCGATTCCACACCGAGACAGCCAGTCTCCAGTTGATTTCGTGCTCCAGCGTCTCCAGGGCCGATTGGGTCTCGCCGGCCCGGAAGGCGGAAGCGATGCGGAGCAAGCCTCCGGCGCGGGTCGCCTCAGAACGCTGGAAGTACTTGTATCGAAGGGTGCCTATCAGACCCGCTCCCAGAACAAGGCCCAGCAGAATGCCCAAGACCAGACCTGAGACCCGCCATGCTGCTCCCGCAACCAGGCCGATAGAGAGACCCAGAACGATGCTAAGGACGATCCAGACACGTGTCGGGATCGTCAGGAGAGTCATTCTCCGCGTGCGCATGCTCACCTCCTGTGCCCGCCGGTCCGTACCAGCGTCTGTTGCTGGCATGGCCGGGGATCACGCGGTGCGATTATAACGATCCCTGGGGCTTTGCGGTACCGAGCAAGCACAGGACAATCCCGCGGCCGCACGGAAGTACGACGGCACTTTCGCCCATCCGAACTTCCCGGCCGAAACGGGGGTTATGGCATACTTGCCAGGAAACGGCCTGCCACTACGTAGGCGAGGGCCGAGATGAGGGCGGCGGCGGGGATCGTCAGAATCCAGGCCCAGCACGATGTTGTAGGCGACACCCCAGCGGACGGCGCTGAGGCGGTGTATCGCCCCGACGCCCATGATCGCGCCGGTGATCGTGTGCGTGGTGCTGACGGGAATGCCGAAGCCGGAGGAGAGGGCCAGTGTCATGGCGGCACTGGACTCGGCGGAAAAGCCATCCACCGGCTTCAACTTGGCCACCTTCTGCCCCATCGTCTTGACAATGCGCCAGCCGCCGAACATGGTGCCCAAGGCGATGGCTGTCTGGCACAGGAGCACGACGTACGAGGGCACGTGAAACTCGCCGGTCAGTAAGCCGGCACTGAAAAGGAGGCTGGTGATAATGCCCATCGTTTTCTGGGCATCGTTGCCGCCGTGGCCCATGCTGTACAAGGCGGCCGAGAGAAGCTGCCCCTTGCGGAAGAGAAAGTCTACGCGGCGGGGGGTGCTGTTGCGGCAGGTCCAGTAGACGGCCGTGCCCAACACGATACCCAGGATGAAGCCGAGGATGGGGGAGACGAAAATGAAGATGATCGTCTTGGTAATCCCGGACCAGACCAGCGCACTTGACCCGACCTTGACGAGGGCCGCACCGATCATCCCCCCGATCAGGGCGTGAGAAGAGCTGGTCGGCAGGCCCAGATACCAAGTGATGACGTCCCAGGAGCAGGCCCCGATCAGGGTGGCGAAGATCACGGCCCTGTCCATGACCGCGATATCAATGATGCCTTTGCCGATGGTGCTGGCGACGTGCAGGCCGAAGAACAGAAAGGCGAGGAAATTGAACACTGCCGCCCAGAGCACGGCCAAACGGGGCGTGAGGACCCGCGTGGAGACCACGGTCGCAATGGAGTTGGCGGAATCGTGGAAGCCGTTGAGGAAATCGAAGACCAGGGCCAGCATAATCAGTAAGACAATACTTACCATACTTAAGCCCGCCTTACCCTCATGGAGGCAACGGTTTCAACGCACGCCCAAACACCGCCCGCTCCCCATGTGTAATCCAGGAATGTTAGTATTGTGTTAGAGCAATGTTAGGATTCGGTCAATCTCCCGTGGCCGGCTGTCCCTGCGGGCTTTGTCGTATGGCACATAGGTCAAGATCCAATAGTACCGGAGAAACTCGACCTGCACTTCGTCGGCCAAACCGGCCACGGCGTCGCGCAATTGGGTCTCGCTCGGGAAATTCTTCAACACTTCGTGGACGCTCCCATCGTCCAGGCGGCGCAATTGGTACGTGTCGCCGTGCTCATCGGTGCGCGAGAGGGGAGTGCTGCTGCCCTCGACATAGACGTTGTCGAGGAAGAGCACTCGCGCCCGCGGGGCCAGGACCCGGTGAAAACCGCGCAGAAAACCGGTCAGTCTCGCCTTCGGTACGTGCGACCACCAGAACGCCGCCAAACCGCCCGTGAATCGCTGCGGCAGGACCGGCAACGCGTAGGCGTCCTCGCGGCGAAACGTCACCTTCTGGACGCCCATGGGTTTCGAACGAGCGATCGCCAGGACCTCCTCATTGATGTCTGTGGCCAACACCGACGGCGCCGAGCGTGCGACGATCTCTGTCCAGTATCCCGTGCCGCAAGCCACCTCGAACACGTCGGCACCGGCCAAGGCACGCTCTACAAGCCCGCGCAACCGGCGCAGATCGTCCTGACGCTCCGGCTTGTCGTAAACCCGTTCGTATTCCTTGGCGCGGTCGGCGTAGTAGCTCGCCATGGATGTTTCGATATTCATCGTGTCCACCGGTCAGGGATTGACCATGCGGTAACTGACGAAGGCGAGGCGACGGCTGTCGGGCGACCAGGAGGGCACGTTGAGAGTGCCCTGGCCGCCGAAGAGCTCCGCCAGAACGCGGCTCGTGCCGCCATCGGTGGACCTCAGCCGCAGCAGCACGTCTTTGTTCGCCGGGTGGCCCTCCACGCCTTTTTCGTACGACAGAAAGGCGAGCCAGCGGCCGTCAGGCGACGGGTGCGGGAACCAGTTGTTGTACTCATCCGAGGTCACCTGCTGCTGCTCGCTGCCGTCGGCCTTCATACGCCAGATTTGCATCGTGCCCGTGCGGACGGAGTTGAAGTAGATGTAGCGGCCGTCGGGCGAGTAATCGGGGCCATCGTCCAGACCCGGAGCAGTCGTCAGCCGCGTTTCCGTGCCGCCCTCGACCGGGATCGTGTAGATGTCGAACTTCCCGCTGCGCTCGGCGCAGTAGGCCAGCGTCTTGCCGTCCGGAGACCAGCCGTGCCAGTAGGACGGGCCCAGACGCGTGACCCGGCGGGGCGTCCCGCCGGCGACCGGCACGATGTAGATGAGCGATTTGCCGTCTTCCTGGGACTGGTCGCTGAGTGCCAGTTGCGTGCCGTCGGGCGAGAGGCCGTGGTCGTTGTTGAGCCGCGTGGCGAACCCCGTGTCGATCAACTGCGGCGTGCCGCCCTCGACGGGCAGACGGTAGATACGACCATCCTGATTGAATAGGAGGGTTTTCCCGTCCCGGGACCAGTTCGGGGCTTCGAGGTGGCCGCGCACGTGGTACACGACCCGGCGATCCCCGGACGCGATCGGCACGATCTCCAGGGTGCTCTCCAACACGGGTTCTCCGGCCGAACGGACCTTGCCGCTGACGATCTCGACGTTCGAAAAGACGGCTTTCTCCGACACCTTGTTGTCGTGAGCGCAGACGCCCAGCCCGACGAAGAAGGGCTCGGTGAAGTGAATCTTGAACGAGCCGCCTGCGGCACGAAGGGGCTCATTCTCCCCCGCGATCGACATGGAGACAAAATCGCCCTGTTTCTCGATGCGGATTCGGCGCGGCGCCGTGACATTGGACTGAATCTCACGCGTGTTGGCGCCAGGCACGGACCGATATTGCAGCGAGGTGAGCCCGTCGCCGTGAACAACGGCGTCGGCGTAGGCGGACTTGGGATCGAGGCTCTGGCGGATCAGCAGACACGCTTTGCGGTGGGCATTGCCGCCAGTGCCGAGCCAGCGAATATCCGCCGCCAGCGAGAAGTCGCCCGACATCCGCTTCCAGATGAAGTGCAGGGCATCTTCGGCGAACCACATATTCTCGCCGCCGCCGATGACGAGGTAGCTCTTCGGCCCCGCATCGTACGCGACCGAGCCCGGCACACCTACGGCGCCGACGTCACCATGACCGTCGAACAGGCCCAGCGGCATCTCCTGGCCCCAGACGGCGGCGCCGGAAAGGAGGCAACTCAGGCTCAGAATAACGGCGAACCCTCGCGTGCGATCACTCATAGTCATGTACTCCCACAGGCAAGCCGTTTCCTTTCGTTCCTGCTTCGTGGATTTGTGGTCAGGACGGGAAGGGCGAAGCGCCCGCGGGGCCCATCCAGTGGAACTCGACCGTCTCGCCGCCGAAGCGCCAGCGGCGCGGGCAGGTGCTTTCCATCCAGTCCAGCGGCTCGCCGAGCGGCTGCGGCACGGAGGCGACCGCAAAAGCCTCGCGCAAGGCCTTCTCCTGCTCGGGGCCGAGGGCCTCTTTCTGGGCGGAAACGAACAGGGCGGTGCCGCTGCGGGCCAGCAGGTTGAGCCATTGGCGGTTCAATTCCCAGGGCACGTCGCGCGTCAGGCCCACGCAGTCGCCATCGACCGCGTAGAACGTGCCGTGGTGCGCGGCGCGGAAAGCCAGACTGTTGACACCCATTCTGCGAGTACGGTCCCAATCCCGGCCGCTGGTATCGTCGCCGATGCGGTTGGCCTCGAAGACCCCGGCGGACAGATGGCTGACCGTGTTGCAGCCGATGAGCAGCGCCTCGCCGGCCGCCGCCCGAATGGTTTGGTACAACTCGCGGATGACTTCGGCGGTGGTTTGCGTGCGGCCCCCTTTGAAGCTCCAGCCGTCGTCCGTCAGCGTCGCGCCCAGGGTGGGGCCCCAGCGGCCCAGAATGTCATAAGTCGTGTAGTCGTGCTTGATAAGCTGGTAGCCCCATTGGCGTAGACGCGCGATGTCGGCGGCGATCTTCTGTTTCACCTCGGGGACCGTGGGATCGAGCGTGGAGACCTTATTGAGGCGCCAGGCGGCCGGAGTGTCGCCCGCGCCGGCCAGGGGCCGCACCCAGATGCCGGGCCTGACGCCGGCTTCGCGCATCTGCTCGGCCAGCTTCTCCATCGAGCCGAAGCGTGCATTGCCGCCGGTCCAGGGCCCCTCAGGTTCACGCCCGCGGGATTGCCAGCCGTCGTCGATAACCGAGAAGGGAGGGTTTGGGCCCGAAGGCGAAAGCGATACGAGCCGGTGGCAATCTTCCAGGATTCGCGCGGCGTTGTTGTTGCCGTAAGCATAGTACCAGTCGTTGAAGCCGTAAATCGGCTGCGGGGCCAGCCGGGGCTGAGGACACATCACCCGGCACAGGGCACGCTGAACCGTGAACGGCGACTTCATCGGGCCGGCCGGCATAGCTTACGACCGAGCACACATCGAGCCGGCGCTCCCCCAATTGCACCGCCGTGCCGCCGCTGCGAACGTCGGCCCAAAGACTCACCCCTTCCGGGTCGGCCATCCAGAAGCAAAACGCCCCCGGGCCGGTCTTCACGCCATAGCCGCGCGTCTGCCGCCCATCGAACGCCAGAAAATACCAGGGCATGACCCGCCCGGACGCCATGCCGCGCCACTCGAAGTCGCCGTAGCCGCGTTCCCAGTGATCGCCCAACAATCGCAGACTCGCAGGCCCGCGCCCGCGCCAGCGCAAGTGGATGCGTTTGATGGCCGAGCGGGGCGTGGAAAGACCAATCGCCAGTACGTCGCCCTGGAGCGTAGTGGTGACCTCGATGTCCTGTGCCTGCCAGCGGCCGCCGGACGCAGATTCGAGCACCCGAGTGCCACTATCCGTGACCACCCAGGCGGCGTCTGGTGGACGCACGAGTTCGATGAACTCGCCGGTACCGGCACTATTGGGCGTGCCGGCCCGGCCGGTCATGGGGGTCAGGGAAGCCAGGAGTCCTGCGGAAGAAGCACCGCACAGGACGGTGCGTCGTGTCAGTCTGCTATCCATAATGGTCTACCTCTGCAAATCGCCGTTCTCCATGGCGCCCAGCTCATCGAGCAAATGGATCGAAGACGAATTGCCCAAAACGCTCTTTGGCAACATCCAGACGATCTTCTTTTCCGGCGTGACCTCCAAAATGGAGGGATTGCCCTGCCAGGTGCAGATGACCGTGTTGCCGTTGTCGAGCCGGTCGCATTCCTGGATGTTGCCCAGATCGATCTGGGAGCCGGCGGGCAGATCGTTCTTGCTGAATTCCCAGACAATTTGTCCCTGCGGGATTGACCTCGCGGACGTACTTGTCTTCATTGCCGCTGACCAGGGTATTGCCGTTCTTGAGGCGGACGGCGGCCCAGCAATGCGGCATCCCCTCGACGCTCCAGATCGGTTTCATGGTCGTGGCGTCGTATTCGACGACCTTGGCCATGTTCATGTGGGCAATGAGCAGCGTCCCGGCCTTGGTCATACGGCAATGCCGGAACATGGCATGGGCATCGGTGCCGACGGTCGGCAGGTCCCAGGTGCGCAGGACCGCACCGGTCTTTATGTCGTAGAGCTTGGCCTTGGGCTTGGGGCTGTTGTCGATCACAAAGACCTTGTCCGGACCGACCGGCTGGGCGGTGTGGACTTGTCCCTCCGCCTTGCATGTCCAGACGATCTTGGAATGGGCGGGGTCGTTGTAGTCCGGAATGATCTCGCGGGCGCCGCCCCAGCCGAGTGACATGACAATGTGCCCGTCCGCCTTCATCGAAATGTCGCCCAGTTCGACGAGTTTCCCGCCCGTCGAGGCTATAGTAGCCAGGTACGTCCAGGCAATCTTGCCGCCCTTGACCAAATAGACCTTCTGATTGTCGAAATACTCGTTGCCGCCCAGACTCTGCTTTTGAAATTCCCCGGCATAGAGGAATGGGTGCATGTCCAGGGTCGTGCAGGGACCGGAAGGACTCACCGGCGAAGCTCCATAACTGCTCATGCCAAAGGTCAACACCAGCAGGCCGGCGCTGAGGATGAATCGTTTCATGAGGGTATTGTGATTCTTCATTTCCGTGTCCTTTCATTGCCTGGGTCAGAATACCGCCAGCAAGACACCATGTCTACCGTCCCGCAGACATCGAAAGAAGTGAAGAGAATGGAGCCGAAAGAAATGTGGTGCCCGCGCAGGCGGGGAAACGAGAGAAGTCACGAAGAAGACGCAAGGACACGAGCGCTCCCCGATTGTCCCCTTCTTTCGCTCTCTTGTGTTTTCCCCCGTGGGCGGGGATGGCGCCGCTCTCGGCTAACTGGGTGTGCCTGCGAGTTTGGCGGCCGGCGGCTGTGTCTCGACGATCGTGGGCCGGACGATGAGGCAGGGGACTTCGCTCGGATGATCGGCCCCGGGCTGGGAACTGTCGAGCAGCAGAATCGCATGTCTCTGATCGGGAATCATGGCGGTGCCCGTCCACTCCACGGTGCGAGTTGACTGGGGGACACGTGCCTGGTCCGAAATCCGCTCGTCGAGCGACCGCCCGAGGTTCGCCGGCGTGACCGTTACCTCCGTGTCCAAGAGCACCGCGTGCTCCGGCTCCATCGTCTTCGCGAGTTGCGGCATCAATCCGAGCAGCAGGGGAGGGCAATTCCACTGCCGCAGGATGTACCAGGCCCGCGAGTCGGCGGGCTTGGTCTTCTCCGGCGTGCTCGTGGCCGCGGGTTCATCGCCGGCACGGGGCTTCTCGGGGAGAGCGGGCGCCGCGGACTCGGGCCGCTTGATGCGAATGACCCCGGCTTGGCTCTTGTTCTGGGCAAGCTTGTCCGCGGGAAACTCGCCTACGGTTTCGAAGCGGTGCTCCTGGGCGACCGGCAGGCTGATGGACAGTTGGATCTGATCGGTGGCAAATCTCTCGCGCTCGCCTTGATCCAGATAGATGGCAAAGTATCCCTGGGTATCTACTTCGCTGACGGTGGGTGCCCGCTTCACGCCGCCGCGGCTCAGCATGATGCGTGTGCCGGCACCGCGCCAGGGGGCCGGCCGCAGGACGGCGGGGGTGCCATCCTCGAAGAGGACCCGGCCGTAGAGAGCGTCTTTGCCGGTCAACTGGAAATTCACGTTCGCCGTCTGCCCGGCCGCGAGGGTCGCGTCCTTCAGATCAGCGTGCTCATAGCGTCGGCCCTCGAACGGAATCACCCACACGCGGACCGCGCCGGCGGGCAGACCGCCGAGCTCGAAGCTCCCATCCTGGGCGAGGAAAGGCACCTCGTAGCAGGTGTCGGTATAGGACTTCTCATCCGGCTGGTCCCAGGCCTTGGCTTTGGCCTCGTACTTGTCGCCGGCATCCGTCATGACGCGGAGGAAGAATCCCTCCACGGGCCGGCCGGCTTGGTCCCGCACCCGGCCGGTCAGCTTGGCCGTACCCTCCGGAAATGGCTCGAAGTGGAAATTCACACGCTGCGCGCCCTCCAGCACGCGATTGAGGAACACGGTCTGAATCCGGCAGCCGAACAGCGAAGGCAGGGTCTCGCGCCAACTGGCCATCACGCGGTAGGGCCAGGCCATCCGGTCAAACCTGTAAAGTCCCTGTTCGTTGGTCCCGCGATTCGGGGCCGCGAAGCTGCTGCGCTTGTCGGTCTTGTACTCGCGGATCATGATCTCGCCAAAGGGAATGGGCTTGCCGGCGGGGTCGGTCAACTGCCCGTGCAGCAGCTTGCTCTCGTTGAGCCGGCCCCAGTCCCCGACGTAATCCTTCGCGACCTCCTCGTTGTACCAGCCCGACGCCTGCTCCTCAAAGGCCGCGCTGACGAGAACTTCGGCGTCGGCCGTCTGGCCGGCCTTGATCTCGACCGGCTCCGGCCAGGTGCGCTGCATGCCCAGGGCGAAAGGCAGGGGAGCATTCCCGAGCATCGCGCCGATCTGGTACTGTCCCGCCGGCAGGCCGGCCAGCACCTGTGTCCCCGCGCTGACTCGCCGGACGGCGACGGGTGGGGCCGACCAGCGCGCATCTTTGAACAATCCCACGATCACCTCGCCCGGCTGGTCCGCCTCGATCTCCAGCTTCAGCCGGAGCGTCCCGCCGTCCTTGACTTCCTGCCAGGCCGGGCCGTTCCGCTGGACCGGCTCCAGCGTCTTCGCCAGTTGCTGGCTTAGCCCGAGCAGCAGGGGCGGGCAGTTCCACTGCCGCATAATGTGCCAGGCCCGGGAGGGGCCTTGATCGGCGGCCGGTGTCTGTTCCGTCTGGGCATTGCCCTCGGACTTCCGGACCTGCGCCGCCGGCTGTGGAATCTGCACCGCAGCATCCCGCCGTTGCATACCCGGGGCTGTGTCAGTAGCCTCCGATGTTGCCGGGGCCGCGGTCTTGGCGGCCGGCGGTGTTGATGGAGGGAGCTGAAAGGTGTCCGGTACTATGTGCGCGTGTCACGAAGACGGCCACGTCCCGGCTGGAGGCGTTTCCGTTCTTGTTCTTGAACAACTCTCCCAAGAGGGGAATGTCGCTGAGGATGGGCGTGCCTTGCCCATCCGCTCGGTTGCGGGATTCCGCCAGGCCGGCCACCGCGACGGTGCCGCCGTCTTTCACGGTGATGGCGTTCTTGGCTATACGCCGAGTCACGACCGGCAGATCGCTGTTGCGGGCCTTCCGGATACTGTCAGTGACCTCCACGGCCATTTGGAGTGTGATGTCGTTATTGTCCCCGACATACGGCGTGATCGTCAGGACCGTGCCGGACTCGATCTTCTGGAGCTGCGCCTGCGTGTAGGAAGGATTGGTTTGCGGGGCAGCCATCATGAACCACTCTTCCTGAACGACCCGCATTTCCGCCCGGTGGGCGTCCTGGGCCACGACTCTCGGGTTGGCGATGACCTCGGCCTGACCGCTCTCCACCAAGAGGTTCAAAGCCGTCATCAGGGAGTTCGTGAATGCCTGATCGGGACCATAGCCGATCTGGACGCCATAGGGCCAGCCGCTCGTCGTGGTTCCGGTTGAGACGTTGGTAACGGCTTGGGTGGTGAAGGTGCCGGCCTGGATGGTGGGCCACTTGCACTGAGCACCCAGCTTCAACAGGTGGCCTTTCTCCATCGACACCACGCGGGCCTCCAGCAGCACCTGCCGCTTCACGCGGTCGATCTGCTTGATCTCCGCCAGGACATCCCGCAGGTCCGTGTTCACAGACGTAGCTGTGACGGTTGCTTCCTTGTCATCTTCGATCTTGTCTCCCATCAGCCCACTTGTCCGCGCAGCCAGGCGACGGTCGAACTCCTCCGCCAGCCTTCGGCGTTGGACGGCAAAGACCGGAGACAGAAGCTGCTTTGCCCGTGTCGGCTGAATGTAGCTGAGGCGGATGCGCCGTGTTTCGCTAACCGTCGGAACAGGACGGCTGGCCGCCTGTGGCACTGGCGCGGGCGGCTGGTTCGCGTCAGCGATCACGTGGGCGGTCACGAAGATGACGGTCTCCTGTCCCGATTTGCCCGTCGATCCGGCCCCATTCTCCGACAACCCGCCCACCGCCGCGGTGCCGCCGTCCTTGATCGTAATGGCGCTCCGACAGGTCTGCGAGCCCGCATCGGCAGGTCGCTCCCTGGGGGCGTCGGCAACTGGCGCGTGGCATCGATGGTCAACTGAGGCAAGATCGTGTCGTTGGCGCCACGTGCGGCCTGACCGTCACGACCGTCCCGGTCTCGATCTTATGCGGTTCCGTGCGGGTCGACCACTCCTCCTTGAGGGCCTTGATCTGGGACTGATGATGCTCCTGCGTCAGGATTTGCTGACTCGAGATCGTGGCCTGCCCATTCTTCTGCAGGAGGTCCAAAGCCGCCAGCAGGGAGTCTGGGGACGGCAGGTCGGGAGGCGCCGACCAATCTGCACGGAGCCGGGGGTGGTCGGGCCCGTTTGGGGGGCACGGATCGGGGGAGACGCCCGCTTTCGTGGAAGGCTGGCGCCATCGATGCCCAGAGCGGAAAGCGTCTCGTGCTCGGCCGTGACCGTGCGGACTTCCAGCAGCACCTGCCGCGGCTGCTTTCCATCGGGCCCGGCGCTCGTCGGCCGCCTGTTTGAGTTCCTCGGGCGGCAGGTTGATCCGCGGCCGGACCATGATGTACACGGACCCGCGCTTCACGTCCTGTCCGGCCGGGACGTCGGTTGGCGTCACGGCGGCCCAGACCAGATACCGGTTGTCCCAAGCGGTGACGTTGGTGTCGGCGCTCGTCCGCAAGACAGTGGGCTGGTTGAAGTCGGGGCCGGGTACCAGATCGCTGACCTCCGCCGTCATCTCCAGATTCACCCGCTTGGCATCCAGTACGTGGCAGGTGGCGTTCACGGACGTGCCGTACTCGACTTTCACCAGCTCGGCGGACGGGTCAGGCGGAGCGCAGGAAGCGTTCGCCCGTGATGACGCGGACTTCGGCCGGACTGCCGTCGCGTGTCAATACTTGTGGTTTGGCCGACACCTCCAGGTAACCCCGCGACTGGAGCAGATTGACAATTGCCTCCCCGGTCTCTGCGGAGAGCGGCTGGGGGACGACGTACCGCTTGAGAAACTCGCCGAGCGTCAGGTCGAGATCGGAGTCCTGCTGGTTCGGCCTGCGCATGTGCAGCACGAGGCCCAGGAGATTCGCCATCTGGATCAGTGTCTCACGGTCCGGCCGGAGTTCGTCCGATACCTTGACGACCTGGAACTCCAGGAGGACTTGTGCGGCCTGATCGTCGGCCGGCACCTCGCGGCTTTGAACCGCCGTTCGGACCCGGATGGCAGTGTTGGCGTCTTCCTTCGTCTGCGGCTGCGGATCGGGGGCGCCGGGCGGGTTGGCCGCACGGATCTGGTCGATCGCCTCGGCGGCTACGTCCCTTAGCTTTCGCGGCGGACCTGAGGTGTTGGTCGTATCATTTGTCAGTAAGTCACGCAGCGCCGGTAAGGCGACGGGATCGCCAATTTGGCCCAAGGCCCACGCAGACGCAACCTGCACGTCGGGACTGGCATCTTGCAAGGACTCGATCAGTCCGGTCACGGCACGCCGGTCGCGTAGCTCACCCAGGGCCTTGGCGGTGTTACGCCGGTCAACCCAATGTGGACTCTTGAGCAGCTCTACGAGAGCGGACACTCCGGCCGAATCGCCGATCTTGGCCATCGCGTGTGCTGCACACAGCTTCTCCATTGGATCGGCGCCGGCGCGTCCGAGCATCTCGCGCAGCGCCGGCAAGGCTTGCCGGTCCGCGATCTCCCCCAGGGACCAAGCGGCCGCCAGGTTGATCGAAGGCTCCGTCAGCACGGACAGCAGCGCCGGGAGGCTGCGCTGGTCACGAATATCTCCCAGCACGTGTGCCGCGTAGCAGCGATCCTCTCCGATTTGTCCCTCGATCCACGGGCGGCCGTCGCTGCGTCTCATCTTCGTGGGCCGTGGCTCGCGATCCTGTAACTCCGTGATGACAGCCTTGAGGCCGCGCTCGTCGCCCAATCCCGCCAAGACCATGCCCACGTTGCAGCGCACCTGCCGATTTTCGGCATTTAGCATCTTGACCAGCTCCGGGATGAGGCTCTTATCTCCCTGTTCAATGAGCTTCTTGCCGATCTCTGCCTGCTGCCAGAAGTACCGAGCATTCTGAAATGATTTGAGTGAAACCTCATTGGGGCCGGGGGTGAAGTCCGCCTTCGCCTTCGACTCCGGCGTGACAGCCCCCGGCGAATCGGCGGCGCGAATCTTCTCAATCGCTTTGCCGGCGGCGGTCCGCAGATAGAACTCCCCCTGGGGGGTGGTCGCGGGGTCGTGCTGAGCGACTTGCTCCAACGCGGGCACGGCCCGCGGATCGCCGATGCAAGCCAGGGCCTGAATCGCAAACGACCGAATAGTGGCATCGGAATCCCCCAAGAGCTGGATCAATCTCGGCACGATGGATCGTTCCCGCAGATACCCGAGGACTTCGATGAAGCGGATGCGATAGCTGACCTCAGGGTCTTCCATACCAGGTAGCAATACAGGCAGCAGGCGTGCTCGAACCTCCGGGGTCAGATATTGCTGGAGAGCCTGGGGATGTCTGTGTCCAACCCATGACAGCGCATGGAGGCCGCCCAGTTGCGCCGCGCGTTCTTCCTTCGACCCAGCGACAGGTCACCTGGAAGAACTCCGGAAACCGCGGGTAGTCAGGCAGGTAAGGGCCTGCTACCGTGAGGATCGCATAGGCGTCCGCGTACTGCGTCGACGCCGGCGTTTCCTTGCCGGCGACCATGTCCAGCAGCGTGTTGAACAACGGTTCCCTTTCAGCCCGGCTTAGTTCGAGCGGTTTGTCTTGCGGGCCGCTGCTGGAGAAGAGCCAGGGAATAGCGGCGCCGGCAGCCTTCCGAACCCTGAGGTTAGGATCGGTCCTGAGCAGAGTCAAGAACAGGTCCAGCGTGCGTTTTTCATGATAGCGCTGCCCGAGCCGCACAATTGCCTGTTGCCGAATCCCGGCATTGTCACACTGAGCCGCTTCCTTGAGGAGATCGAAGGTCAGCTCCTTCTTGGCCCGCCAGGTTTCCTTGGGGGGCAGTTCGACCTGCTTGCCGGTCCGGCGGGCGATCTTCTCGATGGCCTCAAAGGCCTCCTGCCGGAGCCAGAGCCCACCGGCTTTGTCCCCCGAAAGATCATAGTGCGCGACCACGAAGAGTGCGGGGATGGCCTGCTCGTCGCCCGTCTCGCCCAAGGTGGTGACCGCCTCGCGGCGCAGCCAAGTCATAGTCATCTTGCAGGCAGCGCAGGCAAATCTCCTGCGTGACCTGATGGAGTTTCTCCAATCCCTGCAAGGCCGGCAGCCGCGAATGCGGGTCCGGATCGTCCAGCAGGCGGCGGAACGTGTCGGCTGCCCGGGGGTCTTTCATCTCGACCAGGATCTTGAGCAGCATCCAGCGCGGCTGTCTCTCTGTAGCGGTCACGGCCTCCAGGAGCGCCGGCGTCGCCGGGGTGCCGATCTGCTGCAAGGCCTCGCGCGCCGCCGCTCCGGATGATCGTAGCGCTTCCGTGCGAATCTTCTGTATCAGCGTCTTGACCACGGGCTCCCCGAGGGCCGCGATCTCTTTCACCAGGGCTTGACGGCGGCTGTTGAACAGGTCGCGTTCTGCCGGCGTCAGCGATGCCTCCATGAATCCGCGCAGGTTGGCCGGCCATTGCGCGCCAAGCTGCTTCTCGACTTGGGCGAGAAAGCGGCGGGCACCGTCTTCCGTCATCACCTCTTGGAGTTGTTGTTCCGTGGGCGGCCGTTGCGCCAGCCGCGCCGGATCTGCCGGGCCTGTTCCGTTACCGGGAGGGCCTCCCACCGCTGGCGGGCCAGCTCGAAGCGCTCCTTGTCCAGTACGTCCAAACGGGCCCAGATTGCCTGGAGGGCGGGCGGCGTAGCCTCTTCGGATGCGGCGCTCTTGCGCTTGGCTGGCGGCGGTCAGGGCGAACGTGGCGGGCAGAACGATGCTGACCACGAGCAGCAGGGTGATCAGGCCGGGCAGCCAGGCGAAACGCCGGTCGTCGGCGACAGGACGGCCGAGCACGCGGGCGATGCGGGTAACGAGGCTGCCACCGGTGGCGGCGACGGCCAAGTCGGTCCCGGTGTGGCGGATTTCTTCCATGCAGGCCAAGGCCCGGGCGTATTGCAGCGAACTGCCGCAGACGTGCACGGCCAGGTCGTCGCAGCAGTTCTCCCGCTCGACGCGGATGCGACGCGAGACCCACCAGACGGCGGGGTGGTAGAAGCCGAGAATCTCCACGATAGTTTGCACGATGTTGACGAGATAATCGTACCGCCGGACGTGTGCCAACTCGTGGGCGAGGATCGCCTCCAACTGGTCGGGACTGAGGCCCGTGAGGGCACTGGCCGGCAGCAGGATCACTGGGCGCAGCCAGCCGACGACGGTCGGGACTTCGACGAGGGCCGATTCGAACAGTTCAATAGCTCGGTGCACGCCGAGGCGGGTCATCAGCTCGTCGAGCCTTCGCTGCAGAGGGGCCTCGACCGCGCGGACCATGCGCCGTTTGAGCCGCTGGAGTTGGGCCCAGCCGCCCAAGTGCCAGGCGGATAAGCCGAAGACACCGACCAGCCAGCCCAGGACCACGTAGGGCAGGGCGGGCTCCAAGGCCGCGACCATTCGCTTTTGCAGCGGCACGGGGGGAGCAGGGACGGGTGGAATAGTGGAATCCTGGAATGCTAGGGGCTCTGCAGGTGGTTTGCCTACCATCCCATCGTCCCGATATTCCACCTTCCCGCCAGGCGGCGGGTCTCCGGCATCGGTGCAAGCCTCGTCGGCACCGTGACGGCGACCGGGGCGGGGCCCGCCTCCGCGACGGGCCCCGGGGCTTTCATCAGGCGAATCGTGACGATCGGCAGAGCGACCATCAGGGCCAGCGCCGCACAGGCGGTCCAATAGCGCACGTTGGCACTGGCCTTGTGCAGCAGCCGCAAAAAGACGGCCAGCAGGATCGCCACGGCCGTCGCTTGCCACAGGACGTGTACGAGCATCCAGCCCAACCGCTCGATCGTCCCTGGTGCCAGCAGGTTCTCCAACAGTGACATGGCTATTGTCCCCCCATTTCATCCAGCATCTCGCGGATGCGTTTGAGTTCTTTCGCGGATACCTTCTTGGCGGACAAGGCCCGCATCACGAGCTTCTCCGCTGAGCCCGCAAAGACCCGGTCGAGCATGTCCTGTACCAAGTCCTTCTGCGTCTTCTCCTCCGAGAGGGTGGGCCGGTAATGCCCTGTTTGTGGCAGGCATCTTGCCCTTGTTTCTCTTCGCCGGCACGATGCCGGCGACACGCAGGCGCACCCCTCCATGTGCCGGCGACCGTCGTCTTCCCGCTCCAAGAGGCCCTTCTCCACCATGATCTGCATCAGCTTGAGGGTGGTCGTGTAGCCCGTCTCGACATCCTGGTGCAGGGCCTCGTGGACCTCCCGCACGCTGCTGGGCCCCTTTTGCCACAGCACGCTCAGAATGGCCAACTCCCCACCCGTCGGTCCCGTTGTTTTCTTCCGTGCCATTGCCGGTCTCCTGGAATCCGTTGCGGTTCGTTTCCGCCTTATATCGGCAGCCTACGAACGAATTCGTAATAGATCAACGAAAAAATTCGTAGGTAGGCAAAGTTTTTTCGAGGTGTCCCTGTGGAAGAGGCGGGGGAGAGGATTCGTTGACCGTCAAGCGGCGGCCCGACTCGTTTCGTCCGTTTGGAGTTCCGCGTTTACGCGGGTCGGACTGGTCTTTCCCGCCTGAAGGCGGTACTCCCAAAGGACGAGGCGACCCGCCTGCTGCCACCGCCCTCACCAACCTCACCATCGAGCCCACCTCCACCGGGCGCCGCCATCGCCGGACGATGAGACGGGTGGCGCTCGGCTACCAGCCCCAGGTACAGCCGGCCGTGCCGACCGTGCTGCGGCCCATCTGCGACAGCATCATATTCAACGTTCCCTGGACCAGGGCGACGTCTTTGTGGAGGTCGGAGACCTGGTGTTCCAACTGCTGGACCTGGCTCTGGAGGCTCGCTTGGGCGTCGAGCCTCTCCCGTTCCAGCCGGCCAATGGTCCATCCCATCCGCTGCATGTCCGTACGCAGCGAGTCCAACTCCTTGCGGAAGGCTTCCGTGCCGGTGCCGGCGCGTTCGGTGGTGGTCTGGAGCCGCTCGTCCAGGATGCGGATCTGGTTACGCAACTCCTCCTGCTGCCGCAGCGACTCGGCCCGCAACTGTTCGAGGCCCTGCTCGGCGGTGCGGCGGACCGATTCGTCGCTGGCGGCACGCACCTGCTGCTGCATCTGCTGTTGCATGGTGCGCAGGTCTTGCCGGATGGCCTCGACGCTCTGCTTCAATTCGTCCTGGCAGCGCCCGAGCTCCTGAACATAGGCGTCGAGCGTCTGACGCTGGCGGTCGGCGGCCTGGAGCTTCTCCACCGCCCGCTCCCGTTCCGTCTGCCGCAACTGGTCCTGGATGGTTTGGATCTGCTGGCGCACCCCTTCGATGGACTTCTCCAGCGCGCGAGCCTGAGGACCGCTGCGGTCCTGTATTTGCTCCAATTCCTGTTGGTTGCGCTGGGCCTGTTCCTGGAGCTGTTTCAACTGGGCCGAAAGGTCGGCCACCTGCTTGGCCGTAGCGGCAGCCCGGCCGGCCTCCTCTCTCTCGCGTTCTTGTTCGGCGCGGGCGTGTAATGCGACTCCATAGTCAGCCCGCAGCCGCTCCTGCTGCACTTGGGCCAATTGCTCATCCACATTGCGCAACTGCCCTCGAATCCGGGTGATCTCGCCCTGCAGCCAGCGACGGCCTGCCTCTTGACTGGCCGGCAATTGCTGAAGTTGCGTCTCCAACTGCCGGACGGTGCGGGCCAAGTCCTCTCGTTGCCGGGTCAATTCCTGCGTTCGTTCGTCCAGTCGCTGCAACTCCTGCGCCGGCGTCGGGATCTGGGCCGTGGAGCCGCCGCCGGGCCCTGGCCCAACGCGGGTGAGATGGTTCAGTTCCTGCTGCACGTTTTGCACACGCTCGTGCAGGGCCTGAACGTCGGCAAGGATAATCTGTCCATCGGTCCCGGCCTTGGCCTGCTTCAGCGAAGCCTCCGCCTCACGCGTCTGCTGCTGGAGTTGATCCAGGAGTTGCACCAGGACTTTCTTTCGTGCGGCCGTTAGAAGAGGATCCTGCTCCGCCGACGGCGGCGCCTGCTGCTCGGGCGGCTTTTGAAGATCCGGTGCGGCTGTCGCCGCCGGTACAACGGCGGCGTTTTCCGCGGTACATAGCACCATAATCCCGACGAAAGCTAGGGGCAGATAGCCCAGCAGCCGGCCGATCGCACCCCGTTGTCCCACGGTCGCAAGTCCAGTTCTCATGACCTTCTCCTTTGCTTAAGGACTGAGAAACGCCCCGGCCTCCCCTCCCAGGCCGGCTACGCGTCAGGATACGGCCACTTCCTCGGACCCGTTGTGCGGCTTTTCCTGATGCCAAACGCCCAAAATGCGGCTTTTGCGGCATGAGAACCGTCTCAGAGCAGTAATGACATGTCAGACGGGGTCCTGAGATTCTCTCTCACGTCGGGTAGCTCTCGAAGAGCCGGCCCCAGGGCGTGTTCAAGGCGTGAGCCCTCTGGAGGCGCTTGCCTTGCAGCGGCCACCAGAGGAAGTCGTGATAGACGTAGGAGCCAAAGATGAATACATAGACGAGGGGGGTGCGGAAGCACATGCGCTGGAGGGCTTTGAGCGGGCTGAACCAAAGGGCGTGGCCGAACCGGCTGGCCATGTTATCTCCGACCTGGAACCCGAAGTTAACGCTGGCGACGTCCTCTCCCACGATCTCGATCTCCTGGGGCCGGCCGATCCCCAGGCCGGCTTCGTGGGCCAGCCGGATATAGGGAATGCTCATCGGATCGAAACCCATCATCTGGGCCGCCACGGCATCGAGGGCGACGCAGTCGCCGCCGGCGAGCATGTAATCCTTCTCCACCGGGATCATGGTCCGCGGGCCCGGGCCGTTGCCGCAGAGCGTCCCATCCATTACGGCGAACAGACCCGGGTGGATCTCCTTTTGAATCGCCAGCAGGTCCACCAGCGTCTCGTGAATCACGCTATGGGTGTAATGACGCTTCGTATTGAGAAGTCCGCCGAACGCGTTCTTCATTGCCCCCGTCGTCGTGGTGTAGATGTGGGTCTTGACTGTGGGCAGATGGACGATGTTCTTGCCGATAAAGTACTCGGGAATCCGAATGCCGTGGGGAAACACCTGGTCGAGCACCCGCATGTGGGCCTGGGGCTGATACTCGACCCACCGCATGTCCCGGGGCCGGAAGTTGTATTTCTCTTCGATGCCGTGCTTCCGGTAAACCGGCGTGAGCCGGTTGAGCCTCCCGCCTTTATACGCGTTCGTCACGACGGTATCGTTGTGAACGGCGACGAGCGGCCCGTAGCCGGCCTGTCGCAGCGCCTGGATCGTTCCTTCGAGCTGCCAGGGCGTCGTGTTGGCGCTGAGATAGGGAAGATGCCAGGAGATGTTGTCCTTCAGGATGGTGATCTTGTCCTTCGCCAGCGCCTGCTCAAAACCGGCCAGGGACATGAGCCACTGGATATCCGCGAGCACGGTCTCGGGCCGGGTCTTCACCACGGCGACAGTCGATGTCTTCATAGCAGTGGTCCTGAATGTCTCAGGGCAATTGCGGGAGAGCGTGCCCTGCCTTTGAGCGGTGCGTATCATGCACCATCTTTATTGCTTGTTCCTTTGCACGTTGGGCGATTGTGGCTGCGGCGGGGGATATCCCAATTCGTGCGCCCGCCGCAGATTCTCTTGCGCGAGATCCAACCGGCCCATCTTCTGATAGGCTTGAGCCATGAGGAAATACGCCGGGCCGGCGTCCTTGTTCCCGCGCGCGACGACTCCGTTCAACACGGCCACGGCGCGCTCGCCGTTGCCCGTCTCCACCAGCGCCGCCGCCAGGAATAACGTCGCGTACGAATGCGCCGGATTGAGCCGCAGTACAGTCTCGTAATCCGCGATGGCTTTGCCCCAGTTCCCCTGCATTCGGTATATGTCCGCCCGTTGACACAGAGTGTCGGCGTTTCGGGGATCGCGCTGGATGGCCACGTCGAAATCCTGCAAGGCCCCGGCCCAGTCCTTCATGTCCCGTTTGAGGATGCCTCGGTTGACGAAATAGCTGCTGTCGGGGTTCAGCCGGATCGCATCATCAAAGTCTCGCAAGGCGGCCCCTTGGTCGCCGCGGCAGGCGTAACACATAGCTCGTCCGTTCAGAGCCTTGTCGGACGTGGGATTGAGCCGCAACATGGCCTCATAGTCCGCGATGGCTTTGGCCCAGTTCCCCTGCATCCGGTACGTGTCCGCCCTTTGGTACAAGGCCTCGGCGTGCCGCGGATTGCGCTCGATAACCACGTCGAAATCCTGCACAGCGCCGGCCAGGTCCTTCATATCGTGCTTAAGGATGCCCCGGTTGACGAGATAGCTGCTCTCCGGGTTCAGCAGGATGGCACTGTCGAAGTCCCGCAGAGCCGCCGCGCGGTCGCCGAGGTACGCGTAGGACACGGCCCGGTTGTTCAGGGCCTTGTCGGCCTTGGGGTTGAGCTGTAGGGCGGCGTCGAAATCCGCAATGGCTGCTTTGCGGTCGTTCCGCTCGCACAGAGCCATGCCGCGGTCGAGATAGGCGACGTAGTTATCCTGCCGCTGGCTGAGGAAATCGTTCCAGAGCGTGATGCTGTCCCGCCACACGCCGACGCGCCCATACGTCGCGCCGCCGAGAGCGACAAGAACCAGCATTAGCCCGACCAGCACACCCTTCATTGCCGCCGGGCTGCGCGAGCCAATCCGCCATCCCAGAGTCCCGACTAAGAAGAACAACCCCAGGCACGGGAGGTACGCATAGCGATCGCAGACCATCAGCTCGCTGACCGGGATGATCTGGACGACCAGCGCCAGTGAGGTCAGCATGAACAAGGCTGCGAAGGCCAGCAGCCGCCGATACCGGCCGGCGCACCAGATCGCCACGGCGATACCGAGCACGAGCAGGGGAGCCAGGTAGTAGGGGAGGGGCAGCCGTGCATTCGCTTTCGGGAAGGGATTGAAGATGGACAGGCCCGCCGGGAAGAGCAACTTGCCCACATACCACAGGCAGCAGTAGCACGTGATGCAAAGCCGTTGGACGATGGAGTGCTTAAGCCCGTAATCCTGGAAATGACTCGCGCCGCTGCGCGCCATCATCGTGAAGTATGCAGAGATCCCCGACAGCACGAAGAAGGGCACCTTCTCGCAGGCGGTCCGCATACTGATCCTTCGGCCCAGGTACAAATCGATCACAATGAGCGTCAGGGGCAGGGTGGCCGCCGTGGTCTTGGCCAGCAGGGCCGGCACGAAAAGCACGAGGGCCGCCACGAGATACCGCGTCCGGCCGGACTTGGCATAGGCTACATAAGCGATCATGGCCCCCAGGCAAAACACCGAGAACAGCAGAATGCTCAGTGAGGAGGCCCACGCCACCACCTCGACCTGCAGGGGATGCACTGCAAACAGGGCCGCCATCACCAAGGCGACCCCCACGTTCTGCGCCAGCGACCGGGCCAGCACATAGACCAGCAGGATATTCGCGAGGTGCAGGAGAATATTGACGGCGTGAAAGACCCGGGGATTGAGTCCGAAGAGCCGGTATTCGACCGCCCAGGATAGGGACGTGAGCGGCTGATAGAGCGAGACGTAGGGTGTGGTGAAGATCTTCTGAATGCCCCGCCACGACAAGTCGCGAAGGTCGGGGTTGGCCGTGATTTGCCGGTCGTCGTCCCAATTCGTGAACTGATGGTTCAACGCCGGTGCGTAGAGCACTGCCGTGCCGGCCAGCACGATCCCCAGGCCGAGCCACTGGCGCCAGCGTCCCCCCTGGGACCGCCAATCTCCTGATTGGCTTTCTTTTCCATGCCACTCGGGAGAGCCGCGTTCCCGTGCCCCGGCCTGAGTCGGTCTTTTCTGTTTTGCCACGCCCTGGTTCTACCCCACAGCAACCTCGATCCCGCCGCCCCGCCGGGCTGCGGACCATAATTGCCTGCCAATTGACGGGCCCGCAGCCCACGAATCCGCGGCTGTCAACCATCCGCATCTTACTCGAATCCCGCGCCCGTCGCACGGGATTTCAACCCGGGAACCCTGGGACCAACCCTGGGACCGCCAATCTCCCGATTGGCCTCTTTTCTTCCGCCGCTCCGGAGAGCGGCGTTCAACGGCTTCTTCTCACCACAGAGATCACGGAGGAAACTGAGAAAGAGGGGGAGAAGCGTTGATGCTACGGCCGCAATCCGGTGTCTTCTGCTCTGTCTCCGTGGTTTCGAATTGATGGTCATTCAACCGCGAACGACGCGAACCACGCGAACGAGAACGGACGACAGAGGACAGAAGACGGATGGCCCAGGACAGTGTCAACTGAGAACTGGGAACTGACAACTATCAGCCAACCGACCACCGGCTCCAGCCTTGTTGCCCCCCAAGTCCACTCGCAAAAAAGTCTGCAAAAATGCGATTTACTCGCTTGACAAGGTCGCGTCACCGTGTCTACCTTGTCAGGTTGATGAGTGTTGGATGTCCCGTGTGAATCATCTCTGGTTCGGGACTGTGTGTGCGAGATGGGGCCATCGCCGGAATTGTGGATAGGAAAAGAAGGGGGAAAGGCGGAGCGATGAAACCGGTATGAGACAGGGCCCAGACAATTTGTGACATTTCCTCCCTTTTGCGCTTGACACGGTGGGGCTGCTTGGCGACACTCGCGACCAAGCGACCAAGCGACCAAGCGACCAAGCGACCAAGCGACCAAGCGACCAAGCGACCAAGCGACCAAGCGACCAAGCGACCAAGCGGAAAGACCAAGCGACAGTCCGTGTTGACTATTTGGTCGGCGGCAGAGATTGGATGGACAACCTGCGATTTGTCTGAAAAGGAGGTGAAACGGCCTTTCACATCAAAACGACGAACAATTCCATAGTCTGCGCGTGCGAGAAGGATTGACCACGCGGTGTGCATAGAAAAACGGTGAGCCGGCACGTTGCCCTTGAAAGCGTATGCTGACCCACCGGGTCGTGCCAGAGGTCTTTTACTGCACCTTTGGCCGATAATCCACTATTTTGCACTCCGGCGGCAGTTTGTCAAGTTCTCTCTGAAACGGGTCGTGAGCAGACGGTGGGGAGTTTCTGTACTCAGCACGTCCCCTGAGCACTCGCAGGCTCTGGGGACAGGGAGTTGGCCAGAGCGGTATATTGTGACGGTGGTACGGCGAGGTCACGTTGTGGTAAGGAGTAAATGCAATGAGCAAGACGTTTGGAGCATTGAGCGAGTTTTCCACGACGAAGGACGGCGGCGACTTCGAGGGAATGCACCTCGGCGCTACGGTGGCATGTATGGAGTTGCAGAAGAACATCATCCAATACGGGGGATTCGATTGTTGTCATTTTCTTTATGGACGTGGAGACACCAGCGACGAAGAGGTCGCCAGCTACATCCGGTCCCAGGGATGGGACCCCCACAAGATTCTCATCTACGATGGAGCACTGCCGTTGGATCGGCTCAAGAAGACCGACTACCATGTAATTCACAAGTCCGACGTGGGGCTCAATGAACTGCTCGCTTTACGCGATACCCTCGGTCATCCGTTGGCGCCTGGAACCATCATGACGCACACGATCTCCTATGCTTATCTCATGCCGCGGTGGACGGAGATGCTCTGCAATCACGTTCTGCCCTGCGATGCGGTCATCTGTACGAGTCGAGCGGTTCGTGAGGTCTTCGAAAGATCCTTGGACCTGCTGGCGGAGCGGTTCTCCACCCAATGGAATATTCGAGTTCCCCGTTTTCGCGGGCGCATAGAGATCATCCCCTTGGGCGTCGATGTGAACTACTGGAAGCCCGAGGAGAACAAGATGGAGGTTAGGAAGCTTCTGGGGCTACCAGAGCAATCGTGCATCATCCTGTGCCCGGGACGGTTTTCTACCCACGACAAAATGGACCTGCGTCCTTTCTTGATGGCGGTTGGTCGCCTCCTCCCAATCCTTGGGACAGACTTCTTCCAAGTGGTCCTGGTCGGAGACGACATGAGAACGAAGGAGGGGGAGTCCAAGTTGATTCAGCAATTTGTGGACGAGCACGGGCTTTCCCCTGTGGTGAAGATCGACACGGATGGTACTCCCTCGAGAATACGGCAGTACTACCGTGCCGCGGACGTTTTCGTGTCGCTGGTGGACAACATCCAGGAGACCTTTGGTCTGACCGTGATTCAGGCCATGGCTTGTGGACTGCCAGTCCTTGTATCAGATTGGGATGGGTACAAAGACACGGTCGTCCACGGCGAGACGGGGTTGCGCGTTCCGACGTATTGGGCGGACTGTGACGGTCAAATTTCCGGGCTTGCCGGTCGCCGGCCTTGGACCGTTGACCATCTCCTCCTGGCGGAATCGGTAGTAGTGGATATGGACGAGGCCTTCCACTATCTCTATGATCTGACCAGGAGTCCGGACACGCGTCGTCGCATGGGGGAAGCCGGCCGTAAGCGTGCGGAAGAGGTCTACGCCTGGCCCGTAGTGATCAAACGCTATACGGAGCTCTGGGACGCGTGCCGCGAGAAATTTGAGCACCTCGACCTCCAGCAGTGGAAATGCAGCAATCGAGTGGGTCTCTTTGCGCCGGCGTATTTCCAGCAGTTCCGCCACTATCCTTCTGCGCTCCTCTGTCCCGAGACACAACTGGCTCCCCTGCGCAAGGGGGCGGACTTGGCTTCGGCGGACGCCCCACCAGGGAAGTCCACTTGCCGCCCGAGATGGCGACGGTCTTCCGCCCTGCCATTTTCCAGGACCTCGTGTCCCGCCTTTCCGACTGGCCCGTCACGTTTGGATCTCTGGTGGAGGAGGTCAGCCGGAAACACGAGCAGCGGCCCGACGTGATTGCCAGACACATCATGTGGCTCATCAAGTACGGCGCTGTGAAACCGATCAAGCCAACGCCGAATGCGCACTCGGTTATCGGATATGACCACCAACGTGACATGTCACTACACGGGACCGGCCGATGAGGATACGGAGCTCATGCGGCGTGTGCGCCGGCGATCTAGCCGCCTTCGCGCGGCTTTATGAGAAGTATCTGCCGTTGGCGACTGCCTATGCAGCCAGTCTCGGCGGTCGAGCCACTTCGGCGCAAGATATCGCCCAAGAGGTCTTCTTGCGCCTATGGGATCGCCGACGAGAGTATAGAGGTCAGGCGACAGTCAAAACCTATATCTTCGCTTACATCCGCAACGTGTGTCTTGAAGCAGGGCGGCTACGCACGAAGCACAGGACGTTGTCAGATCTGCTCGGCCAAAGCCTTCGACGCACCGCGCAGTCCCTTTGACGCCGGAAGAACAGGCTATATTTACAGAAACGAATGAACGTGTGGGCCGAGCCCTGAGTCGGCTAAGCGAAACGCAAAGGCAAGCCCTGCGACTTCGCTACATCGAAGGCATGTCGGTACAGGATGCCGCCCGATCGGTCGGCTGCACACTGAAGTGCTTTGAGAGCCGCCTTTCTCGGGGCCGTGAAGAGCTACGCTGCCTCTTCCATACTCCAGACGAGAGGCAGGGCGATGAGCAATCCGTCTATTCGCCAACACCCTCTGGCAAAAACAGGAACAGAATGCAGGATTCTCCCGACTTCTGTCACTAATACATACCAGTGCCGACGGATGCCAGGCGTGTAGACCGAATCTGAGATGAGGCCTACCTTGGAGGCTCTGGCGCGTTGTAGGACAGAGAGTGTGGGACCGTGGGTCCCAGGAACTACTACGGAAACGTTGTGATTACGGAGTCCAGCAAAACTAAAGGCACTCTTCCTTCACCAACGGCAATTTCGCACGTACGACGAACGATTTCAGCAATTGGGGTTGATGTTTTAGGGCCACCAGCGAGTCCCAGATATGACCACGCAGTTCCTCGATGTCGGCAGGGGCCAGATTGCACAACCGTCCATATTTGGTCCAACACCACACCGATTCATCCGGGTTGGTGTCGGGAGCATAGGCCGGAAAGTCCTCGACCACGACTTCGGGGTGCTTGGCCAACCAGCGGCGGACCACGAGCGATGGACTATGGATTTTGTTGCGGTCCCACACGATGGTCCAAGGACCTCCGATCTCCCCTTTGAGTTGCCGCAGGAACAACACTACTTCTTCCCCGTGGAAGTTTTCGTTATCTCCCAGCAACATAAAGTGCAACCCCACTCGCAAAGCGCGCGGACTGACGGTGATCGCGCTGATCACGGAAATACGGTCGTGACTGTCGGAACAGTCTACGATTGGTGTCTTGCCGCGGGGCGCCAACGTGCGCCGCACCAGCGGGGCGAGCATGAAGCCCGATTCATCCAACAAGGCAATATGTGCATGCCGCTCCACCGCCTGCCGAAGCACACGCGGCCATTCCTCGGCGATCCAACGTTCCACCTCTTCGTCGTTACGCTCGCGGGCGTGCTTCTGGGGTTTCTGACTGGTCCAGTGCAAACGCTGTTTCAACAGCTTGCGTACATGCTCCGGATGATACCGGACCCCGAAGTGACGTTCGATCAAGATTGCCACCCGCCCCGCAGTCCACAGTTGGTTCGACCAACCGTGGGCCACGGCCCCTTGTCGCAGCAAGACGCGTAAGCGCCGCAACTGCCGATCGGATATCTGACGAGGGCGCCCGAAGCAGGTTTGGCGCAAGCCACCCCGATGCCGCGCCATGCGTCGCCAACGATGGACCGAGGCAGGGGCAACCCCCAAGATCCGCGCCACCACCGTGGGAGACTCGCCTTGTCTGACCAACTGCACGGCACGCATCCGCCGTCGCTCCAAGTCCTCTGGGCATCCTCGCGGTCTCATACCGCCACTCTATACACGCCCAGGTCATCAAGTCATATAGGGACTTTACTTATGCTGGACTCCGTAAAAGGAGACTGACGATGATTGAGAAAGTGGATTTTGGTGATCCCCTCGGCGCGCTGGGCGTGACGGAAACCAACAACCAGTGCGAAAGGGACTGCCTCGACGATTGTAGAGGCACCAGTCTACGTGTCCAGTGCTCATTTGCTCTTGGCGAGGACGGGATGTGAGCACGGTCAAGCAGGTTTTCAGCAGACCGACAGTGCTGAAGGGCGGTTCTTCTTCATGAAGAGCCGTTCAGTAGCTGGCGAAGTAGAAGACTGAGCATGAAACCGTGGGCGGGTCCTTGCCAGGAGTCGCCCACCTGTTTTTCGTTGCGAAGCGCCTATTACACGGACAAGGGGGAGTATGGGAAGACGCGTGCAATCTCAGGAAGTCGAGGGCGTTTCGGACAGAGCCCAGGCCCCATCGGTTCATAAGTTCGCCACCGAGAGGCACAAGTACATTTTTGATGTCAACAGCGGCGAGATCCTGCGCGTTGACCCTATCGTGTGGGAAATCATCGAGGATTCTCATTTGGACGAGGAAGAGGTGATCGTCAAATACGCATCCAAATTCACCTCGAGTCAGATCTCTACTTCCTACCACGAGATTGTCAGGGCTAGAACCCAGCGGGATCTCTTTGCGCCGTATCACCCTAATGTCAAGATGGGCCTTAGCGAGCAGGCCGCCCATGAGCGCCTCACAAGCGGGCGCGGCCTGCTAATCCTTGAGGCTACTGAGAAATGCAATTTGCAGTGCACGTATTGCGTCCACAATCTGCCCGACTCAGGTGCCGTCTACCAGGGTACGCGGGACATGAGTTGGGAGACGGCTCGCGCTGCCATTGATGATTTTCTCCAACACTGTGGAACTCCTCGGCCGACCGTGGGTGCTAGTTCCATTCCCGGGAAGGCAACGGACCTTCCGACGGTCCGCGATCCATCCCAATCCTCTAGCGATGACTATCGCCCGAGCATAAGCTTTTACGGCGGAGAACCCTTACTGAATTTCCCTCTCATCAAGCGCTGCACGGAATACGCCCTTGAGAAGGCGAAGACCAATATCGGCTTTTTCATGACGACAAATGGATACTTACTGAAAGGAGAGACGTCGGATTTCCTTGCCGCCCACGACTTCACCGTGACTGTGAGCCTGGACGGACCGGCGTCAGTTCACGACAAGCATCGAAGAACGAGGGACGGTCTACCCACCCATGCGGTGGTACTGGACAACTATAGAACCTGGATTAGGAAGTACCCAGAAAGGCTATATCACGTATCCGCTACCATGGCCCGTGACATCGATCCTCAGGACGTAAATGAGTACTTTTCCCGGGCGTCCTGGATTCCTCCCGGTGCAACAATATCGGTAGGTCCGGCTGGAGATCCATATCCAGGCTATTACCAGTCTGTCCCGGGAGAGCAGCAGCGACTACTCGGTTGCCGAGAGGTCTATGAACGGTACAAGGAAGATCTTACAAAAGGCCGAGCGAGCGCGGGGTTCGAGGACGAGGAGATGAGATTGCGACGGCTTCAAGCTCAGGGGCCGTTTCCTTGCTTGCACCAGAATCAATGGAAAGTCGCACAGGCGCGGCGCCATTCCGGGTCCTGTTGGGTAGGCCGTGCGTGCCTGCCGGGGACCGTCAGAACCTACGTCAACGTGACGGGAGACTACTACCCTTGCGAAAGAGTGCCTCAGATTGAGGCGTTCCGCATTGGCAGCGTGGCAACAGGAATTGACGAAGAGAAGGCATACAGATTGCTGAAGGAGTTCGTGGAGGCCACGGCTGAGAGTTGTGAGCGCTGCTGGTGCCTGCCGATATGCAGCCTGAGCTGCTACGCAAGCGTGCATGACAAAGACGGGTATACACTGGCGGCGCGAAAACAAGAATGTGAACGTATTCAGACGCTGATGCACCAGCGCATCGTGGATTACTGTAGTGTGCTGGAACAGAATCCCCACGCATTCGATTATCTCAATTCTAACAAAGAATGTGAGACGGGGGATATACAGGGCTAAGTAGGACCGAGTATACTGTGTCGGGTTGCCAACGCTACGCCGGAAGGGAATGACGAGGTTTGCCCAGGAAATGCAAGCATTCGGTCGACAGCCGCGGTCAGGCCGGCGTTATGACAGTGGCCCGGAGAATATACTCGTGCCTACTACGACAGCGCAACTTTTTCTTCATAGATCACGCGGTATACAGGACTTCAATTGGCGGATATCGATGCCCAACGCGGTGAGCCGGCGGAGCGTCTTTTTCCAGTGGGCGATCCGCGCCTGTTGATTCCTGCGCTGGTAGCGCCGGAGGCGGGCCGCCGCTCGTTCGTACAGGCGGGTTCGCGCGGCCGACGAAGACGCCTGGGCCGCCACCCACGCACAGGCCGCCAAGCGGACTTGTTCGACCGTCAGGTAGAGGTCCTGCGGAGTTTTTTTTCTCCCGGTAGTGCTGGTGCACCCGCGCAGAACAACTGGCTCACTTGCGTCAGGTACCAGTGCCGGTGAAGGCCCTGCCAGGAACGCATCTCGAAATGGTCCATCCCCAACTCGCTCTTGGCGATCTCAAAACAGCGTTCGATGGGCACCCGGCAGAACCCCACCCACAGCAACCCTTCGAGCGTAACCGTCCGGCCGTCGGGAACCAGGTTGGACAGGAAGTACTTGATCTCCTTCGGATCCAGAACGTTGCGGGCGACCAGCAGCGTATCGGTCGGCCCCGGCAAGCCGGTCGAGCCTTGTTTGCGGTAGAACGACGCGTGTTTGACCTCCCACACGATCGGGCCCTTTTCCCCATCTTTGATCCGGAACTTCTGCCACTTCTGTTTCTGAAAGAGCGGCGAATACACCGCCAGATTCCGTACCTCGCTGGCCGGCAGGTTCTTGCGGGCCAGGCGGGGATACCGCCGGGCCGAACGGCCGCGCAGCTTAGGGCCCGGACCCGGGTGCTGCAGGACCTGCGGCGGCCGCAGCCAGCCGGTGGCATCACAGGGGACCTCGCCCACGAAGTTCTGACCTATCTCCCGCAAGCCGTCCAGGAAGTCCTGCCCCCGGCCATAGAACTCATCAAAGGTCCAGGCCGCCACCCGGACCCCGTTGCCCAACGCCCGCCGGATCTGGTCCAAGGCGATCGCCGGCTTGGTGCGAAAGACCACCTCGTCCGGGACCCCCACCTCTTGCCGACGCACCGGGTCTTCGGCCCAGGCGGGCGGCAGATACAGATCGCTATCGAGCAGGCACTGGAAATCGCCCGCCGCGTACGCCAGGTGGACCCCGACGACGCAGTTGTCCCGCTTGCCGGTGTTGCCGCACCATTGCCGCTGGACCCCGGCCGTATGCCGGCCCTTCTTGGGATTGCCGCTCTCGTCCACGATCCCGATGGCCTGCGGGTGGGCATGCTCCCGGGCCACGATCCACTGGACGTGGTCCCGCAGCCGCGGCCCGTCCCACCGCAATTGGGTCACGAAGTTCTGCAAGGTCCGCGGGGTGACGCCGGCCGCCAACGCCATCGGCTCGATGCTCTTGCGCGGCAGATCGGACAACTGGCCTTGCACGTACGTACGCAGATGCTCCCGCGGCTCACTCCGCCCAAAACAATCCGCGAACTTGTGCAAGAACTTCTTCAATTCCCGACCCAGCCCTTTGATCTGTTGGACATCCATGTCGATCCTCCTGGTAAGTTGATCTTTCCCAAGGAGTTATCGACGTGCTCCCGTCGTTTTCTTGAGCCTATATTGCGCTGTCGTACTACTTAGCAGCGCAAGTGCTGGGAATGCCAGACTGCTCTAGCCGTCAAAAGCAAGAGATAGATTCGCATGGTCGAAAGTGGTAATGCCCGCACCCAGAGGAAACCGTGAGTGTGCAGGGAGGGCGAGTGTCCGCAAGTAGCAAGCCGACGAGGGTGGGGGCTATAATTGAGCTGAAGAAGGCCTTTGCTTGTTTTCGAAGGGTTGTTGGCTATTGCCGTGCCTACAAGTATCGTCTTCTGTGCGTGGCATTCCTATCGCCAATCGCATCCCTTGGCCCGTTACTGACCCCCTGGCTGATGCAACTGCTGATTGATCGAGCCTATCCCACGCGAGACGTTCCGTTGCTGGGATGGCTATGTGCCGCTCTCTTGGCGGTCGGTCTACTATCTCGCGGGCTTTCAGGCGTGTCAAAATACCAGGCGCAGTATGTTGAAAGCCTGCTGGAATACAGGTTATCGCTGTGCGTCTTCAACGCGATACAGAAATTGCCGCAATCGTACCGTGAGCAGCACGGATCCGGCGTCTTCCTCGTGCGTGCAGGAAGTGATGTCGAGGCTGTTTCCGGTAGTGTAACACGGCTGCTGCCGGAAATGGCGACCATCGCTACTACCTTTCTGGTGGCCATCCCCTTGATGATGAGATTGAACATCGCCATCACGCTGATTACCCTGGCAGCCGTCCCACTCAACTATCTCATTACGGTGTACTTGACCGGCAGAATGGTGCACCTGAGCCTGGCAACACGCAACGTGACGGAAAAGATCGCGACGTTCACCCAGGAAACCGTCGAAGGGGCCACCCTGTCACGCCTCTTCTCTCTCCAGCGTGTACGCCGCCGGCAACTCAGGAAGCTGTTACGCGAACGGCTGGGGATAGTATTTGCGACTTGGCGGGCGAACGCGTTCTGGGGCCAGTTGGCCACCCTGGCAAGCGCGGCTTGGAGCGCGACGCTGTTGTGCGGAGGATGGTATCTCGTGTTCACGGATCGACTTCAGCTTGGGCAAGCGGTGGCCCTGAGCATGTACATCCGCATGCTGACGCGCCCCTTTGAGCAGCTCGGTCACCTCTATCAATCTTTCCTGGGCGACTCCGTGGCCGCCCGCCGGCTGCTGGAAATACTCGATGCGAGCCAACCCTTGGCACCGCGGGGGAGCCAGACGGTGCTGAAAACGCCCCCGCGACATTGCGAGTTTCGCCAACTATCGTTCGGCTACACGGACCAACGTCTGTGTCTGCAAAATATAGACCTCCATCTGCGGGCCGGCCAGACAACGGCTATTGTTGGCCCGACGGGAGGGGGAAAGAGCACATTGATTCGGATCCCTCTGCGGCTTGGAAGACAGATACCAGGGGCAGTTTCTGGTCGACGGCCAGGACTTTCGCGATATCGATCGCGATAGTTACCTGCACCATGTAGCGTTGGTGCCGCAAAGCACGTTCTTCTTCAGCGGGCCGATACGCAGCAATCTGCCTGGCAACGGATCAGTCCCTCCGACACGTTTGCAGCAATGTGCCTCTGCCCTGGGGTTGGACACACTGATTGACTCGATACCTGACGGCTTTGGCACAGAACTCGGTGCGGAGGGTATCCGGCTCTCGGGTGGCCAGTACCAGAAGCTGGCCGCTTTGCGGGCCATGCTGAAGAACGCACGCGTACTACTTCTGGATGAAGTAACCGCGTCGATGGACATCGAATCCGAACGCAAACTCCTGCAGGGCCTCATTGCGCTACGCCCCCCCGATTGTCTGACTCTGCTGGTCACGCACCACATCGCCATCACCACAGAACCCTGGATCGACGACATTGCTGTGTTGATGGACGGTCGCATTGCGGAAAGAGGTTCCTGCGCAGCACTCTTGGAGAAGCGCGGCTTCTATCACCGCTGGTTGAGGCTAAGCGAAGGGATCTCCTCGTGCAACACGGCGCTTTGCCGATCCGGCTCGCCGGCAGAACGTTGACACGGACCGATGCGATCCAATGCGTGCGAGCCAATCCCAGCTAACAGCACAACGAAGTGTACCGGTCGTGGGAATTCGGTCGGAAGATCGAACATTACCCTTGCCGGAAGGAAGACGGATGTGTATTGTGAAGGGCAAGTGACGAGCGGCAAAAGGCGGAACTGGCGTAGGCGGCAGTCGGAGGACAGAATGGCCACAACCGATGCAGTGTCCCGTAGACGACAGGAAGCGCAAATTCAAGGAAAGCGCTCGCGCGACACCATGGCAACGCTCGGGCAAGACGTCCGCTATGGCTTTCGCATGTTGCGCAAGAGACCGGGCTTTACGGCCATCGCCTTGGTCACGCTGGCGATCGGCATCGGCGCCAACACGATCATGTTCAGCGTGGTCAATACGCTGCTGTTTCGACCGCTGCCCGTCAAAGACCCCGACCGATTGGTGCGCTGCGAGTTTGATAAGTTCAATCTCGTCCTATATGAGGGCTATGTCAACCTGCGTGACAATAATCCGGCGTTCAGCGATCTCATCGCCTACAATTACAACAGAATCCCCTGTACCTTGGTAAGAGACGGTTTGGTAAGGCGTGTGACTCCGCTGTACGTCACGGCCAACTACTTCAGCGTCCTGGGGGTAGCACCCCTTTATGGGCGAACTTTCTTTCCTGAGGAGGAAGTGGGCGGTGCCGAGCTGGTGGCCATCCTGAGCTACCGAACTTGGCAGCGACTGGGGGCTGAATCCGAGATCGAGGGCCAATATATTCATCTCAATGGCAGGCCTTTTAGAATCATTGGCGTTATGCCAAAGACGTTCACAGGCACCGCCGTCGTCGGCCCCGACCTCTGGTTGCCTCTGGGTTCATTCGGTCCTGTGGAACGTTACGGTCGAGAGAAGAGGAATGACAATTGGTACTACCCGCCATCGGTCTTAGTGGGACGACTCAAACCTGGCTTGGGACTATCGGAGGCGCAGGCACGCCTGCAATCTGTGCTCCCCCGCCTGAAGCAGATGTATCCCAGGGGGTTTGAAGGGAGGGTCATGATTCGCCTCCGCCAGTTGCCCAGACTCAGCCCCGGTGCTCTCGACAATGACAGGCCCGTGTTGGATCGGATCAGCCTGGGGTTGATGGGAATCTCGGGGATTGTCCTGCTCATCGCCTGTCTGAATCTGGCGAATATGATTGTCGTTCAAGGAGGGGGACGCCAACGGGAAATCGCCATCCGTGCGGCCCTCGGAGGAGGGCGTCTGAGGATCCTGCGGCAGTTACTTGTCGAATCGTCTCTCTTGGCTGTATTCGGAGGTATCCTGGCTGTGGCCGTGGCCCTCTGGGGCATCAGGGTTCTCAAGCTGTGGGCGGTGATGGGCCAGCTTCCCATGCAGTTGGGGGAAGCCATCACCTTTGGAAGCACGCTGGATGTGCGCGTTTTGGCGGCCACCTTGAGTTTCTGCCTGATTGCCACCGTACTCTTCGGCTTGAAACCAGCCCTGCGCCTATCGGGGCGCGATCTCTGTGGCGACCTGAAGGAATCCGGCCGAGGGGTGATGTGCGCCACGCGAACAAGGCGATGGTTCGTACCGCGCGGCCTGTCGGTGCTCTGCCAAATGGCCTTGTCTGTTGCGCTCATCATGTGCGCGACCCTATTGGCTCAAACCGCGCTGAGGGCCGTCCGAGCCGAACCAAGTTTTGGCTTGGATGGTAAGTTGGTCGTCAGCGTGGAGCCATTGGCGGGAGGTTACAACATTGCTCAAGCAAGACAAGCCTGCGAGACCTTGACCGAGCGGTTGAAGGAGGTCCCCGAGATTCAGGCGGTCGGCCTGTCTCTTGCACCTCCTGAGGACCCAGGGCTCCGCTGGGGTTTCAAAAGATTTGTCGAGTATACGCCGGGCCTGCGCAGACGAAACGCCCGGCAGCTTATTGCCGACGGAACTTCACAAGTACGAGGTGAACGGCGATTACTTCCAGGCGATGGAAATTCGGCTCTTGCAAGGTCGGCCATTTGGCCCTCTCGACAGTGCTCCTAATGCAGAGGAAGTCGTGATAATCGACGAGCTTCTGGCCCGCAGACTCCGCCCGGATGGCAGTGCCCTTGGCTGTCTCATCCAGTATGGTTTTGACTGGTTACCACCGCCCCGCCGAGTGGTCGGAATCGTACCGAATCTACAGAGCGCTTGGGGCAATGGGGAAGACCAACCCCACGTCTATGAGCCAATCAAAGCTCAGAACGTGCCCACATCCATCCATCTGCTAGCCAGAAGTACGGCCCCGGGAGCCGAGGCTGCCCTCGTGCGAACCATCGGTGCCCGGATTCAAAAGATCGATCCTCGTCTGCCGGTAGTCTCGGTAGCATCTCTGGCGGACCGACAGCGCCATAGCCCCACCGTCTTGTTCACAGGAGCCGTGGCCCGACTGGCGGTGATGTTCGGGGCCATGGCCCTATTCCTGGCCGGCCTGGGCCTGTACGCCGTCAAGAGCCATATGGTCGCTGCGCATCCCTGAAATTGGCATCCGCCTGGCGTTGGGCGCGACACGGCGGGACATTCTGACCCTGGTGCTGCGTCAGGGCGCAACCTCGACGTTCGTCGGGCTCTTGGTCGGCATGCTGCTGGCGCTCGTCATAACGCGGGTGATTCGCAGTGCGGTCCAGGGCATCAGTAGCATTGATCTCGTAAGTATCGTTGTCACCGTGGTGGTACTCACAGCAACTTCCCTGCTGGCCACGTATATCCCGGCCCGCCGGGCGCTCCGAGTCGACCCGAAAATGGCCCTGCAGTACGAATAGGAGAAGACCAAGGAGGTCATCGTGGCCCAGGCGAGGATATTCCACTTCTGCTATGATCATTAGCGGCCCACCGGCGGCCAGAAGGCCATGTACAGGCATGTAGATATCTTGAATCGCAATGGCCTGGAGGCCTCTGTGGTCCACAGGACAGAGGGATACGCGTGGCGTGGTTTGAACATCACACCAGGATCATCTACCCCAGTGAGTTCCGGAGGCTCCATGATCCCGCACGCGATGTGGTCGTCGTGCCGGAGGATTTGGGCCACGCCATCAATGACATGCCGGGACAGAAGGTCATCTGCAACCAGAATTGCTACTACGGGTTTTGTGCTTTTGGCTTCCAGGAGCCGCATCCCTATCCTTATCTGCGCGGACGTAAAGGGGGTCATGACCGTCTCCGACCACAACCAGAAATACCTGGCTTTTGCTTTCCCGCATTTGAAGACGCGCAGGATCTGGTATTCGGTGGACCCGAGCGTCTTTGTCGGCGGCGACATTCGCGGCAAGAAGAAGAAAATCGCCTGTCTGCCGGCAAAAAACGAAGTGGATCTCCGCCAGGTTTATCATGTGGCCCAAGCGCGAGCGGCGCAGGGCCTGAACCGATTGGGTGAATACGAGTGGGCCTTTATCCAGAACAGGACCGAACGCGAGGTTGCTGCGCTTCTCCGGGACAGCCTCATCCTCGTCTTCCTGAGCACGACCGAGGGATTCGGGATTCTGCCCGTGGAGGCCATGCTCTGCGGCAGTATCGTGTTGGGCTATGGTCATGGCCCCCTGATCGAATACCTCAGACCCGGCAATTCTTATGTCTCGGAAGCGCATGACGTTTTGTCGGTGGTCCGGCATCTGGAGGAGGTGACGGCCTTGTTCCTGGAGGACCCGGAAAGCCTCCGCGCCGTAAGTGACGCAGGCGCAAGACGGCAGGGGAGTATTCGTGCGAAAGGGAGGCCGCGAGCATTTTGGATTTCTGGAAGGAGATACTGCCAGGGGAATGACCGCTTTCCGGTTCCAAGGCAAGGCAAGCGGTTCTCCGGGGACTCGCGGCTGATCGAGTGATTGGCAATCGTAGAGTTCCATCGGGGCAGAGACATCCCCGAACTCGGACTGTGCGTCGACAACTATTTCACCGGCAGAAGGCGCAACATCGTTCTGCCCAAACATCGCCGGACTTCACATCTGCGATTACTGCCGCCACAGTTTGTGAGCGACCCCATACCGGCATTGGCTGGGCCGGGAATCAAAGCCTAACTGGCCGAACCGGAGAAAGTCCTGGAGGCGCGCTGACAGCCGGCTACGAAGCGACGCGGAGCGATCCGCGCACGTCCCCCAGGCTCACGTCCCAACCCAATGGGTCCGGCCAAACACTCCTTTCGCTTGTGTCTGGGCATGCCTCGGACGTACCGTCCAGAAGGCCGTGAGGGTCAGTCATGTGGGCTATTTGTTGCGGCTTGGTCGCGGCGGAGGTGGGCGGGCAGAATCTTGGCCTGGGAGGAGTGAATTTGCTGGAAAAGCGTTCGCAGGTTGGCTAAAAGAAAACGCAAAACGGTCTTGTGCCGGGGCGGCCGGGGCGGTTTGGTAAGAAGAGTCATGAGTGATAGGTGACAGGTGACAAGGAAGAAGCCTCAAGTTTGAGGTGGGAAGTACAAAGGGACGCGTGCGGTGAGACCGCACCCTACCTCTGGTCGCGTATCACTTGTCACTTATTTTGCTGTTTTGTGAGAGAAAGGTGGGTCGAAAATGCTGACGGAGAGACTGCGGCGGGTTGGTTCGATGGTGGTGGTGGCGGGCGTGGCGATGACACTGTGCTCGTGCCGGTGCTCGCAGGGCCAGACGGGGGCGAAAAAGGAGGCCAAGGAGAAAATGAGTCTGAACGTGGAGCCGTTTGGCAAGACGCCGGAGGGGCAGGCGGTCCGGCTGTATACCCTGACCAATGCGAAGGGGCTCAAGGCCAAGATCATGACCTACGGGGCGATCGTCGTGTCGCTGGAGGTGCCGGATAAGAAGGGCCAGATGGACGATGTGGTCCTCGGGTATGACAACCTGGACAGCTACATCAAGAAGAGCCCGTATTTTGGGGCCATCGTGGGGCGGTACGGCAACCGGATCGCCAAGGGCAAGTTCACGCTGGACGGCGTCGACGTACGACAAGCTGGCCATCAATGACAATGGCGCGAACCATCTGCATGGCGGGGTGAAGGGATTCGATAAGGTGGTCTGGACGGATGAGCCGGTCCGGCGGCCGGAGGCGGTGGGGGTGAAGCTGGGCTATCTGAGCAAGGATGGCGAGGAGGGGTATCCGGGCAATCTTCAGGCGACCGTGACGTATCTGCTGACGAACGACAATGAGCTGCGGATCGAGTACGCGGCGACGACGGATAAGGCGACGCCGGTGAATCTGACGCATCACGGGTATTGGAACCTGACCGGGGGCAAGCGGGATATTCTGGGGCATGTGCTGACGCTCAATGCGGATCGGTGCACGCCGGTCGATAAGGGGCTGATCCCGACGGGCGAGCTGCCGGCGGTCAAGGGGACGGTGATGGACTTCACCAAGCCGACGGCGATCGGGGCGCGGATCGAGGACAAGTATGAGCAGCTCCAGTTCGGGGGCGGGTACGACCATAACTGGGTGCTGGTCAAGGAGACACGGCGAAGGACATGACGCTGGCGGCCCGGGTCTACGAGCCGACCAGCGGGCGGGTGATGGAGGTCTTGCACGAAGGAGCCGGCGATCCAGTTCTACTCGGGCAACTTCCTCGATGGGACCATCACCGGCAAGGGCGGCACGGTCTATAAGCATCGTTGGGGCCTGTGCCTGGAGACGCAGCACTACCCGGACTCGCCGAATAAGCCGAATTTCCCATCCACAATCCTTCGGCCCGGCCAGAAGTATGAGACCGTGACGGTGTATCGCTTCTCCACGAAATAACTTCTTGTTCCCGCAGGAGATCCCATGAAGACGACGATCCCTTTGCTTGCCGCCGCGAGTTCCGGCTCGGCCTCCACGCTCACCTCGATCGACTGGCTGGCGATTGCCCTCTATTTCGGCATTCTGCTGTGCGTCGCGTGGTGGGTCGTAAAAAGACGGAAAGACACCGCCACCGACTATTTCCTCGCCGGCCGCAATCTCGGCTGGTGGATCATAGGGGCGTCGATTTTTGCGAGCAACATCGGCAGTGAGCACATCGTGGGTCTCGCGGGACAAGGAGCCACCGATGGCGTGGCCATGGCCCACTACGAATTGCACGCATGGTGCCTGCTGGTGTTGGCGTGGGTTTTTGTCCCCTTTTACGCTCGCTCGCTCGTGTTCACGATGCCGGAGTTCCTCGAACGGCGCTTCTCCGTGGGTTCGCGCTACGTGCTGTCCATCGTGTCGCTCATCACCTTCGTCGTGACGAAGATCGCCGTGGGCATCTACGCCGGCGGCGTGGTGTTCGCCACGCTGCTGCCGGAGGTGCAGATCAACCTGGGCACCGCCCACCTCGATCCTTCGTTCGGGCGGTCCGTGCTGGAGATGCTGAAGGTGTATAACCCGCAGACCGGCGCCCTGCTGATCAACAGCTTCTGGATCGGCTCGGTAGCCGTGATTGCCTTGACAGGCCTGTACACCGCCCTGGGCGGGATGCGGGCCGTGGCCTACAACGACGCCGTCCAGGTCACCGTTCTCATCGGCGGCTCGGCCCTGCTGACCTTCTACGGCCTGCATCTGCTGGGCGGCTGGACCGAACTCCGCCGGCTGTGCGGCCTGGAGATGTTCAACCTCTGGAAGCCGATCACCCCGCCCGGCGTCCAGTCCACCTGGGCCCCGGTGCTCGAGCGGGCCGCCGACGGCCAGATCGCCCGCCAGGCGTGGTACTTCAACAGTTTCTACCCCTGGCCCGGCATGCTCATCTGTGCCCCGGTCATCGGCCTGTGGTACTGGTGCACCGACCAATACATCGTGCAGCGGGCCCTCGGCGCCCCGAACGAGCAGATGGCCCGGCGCGGCAGCATCTTCGCCAGCTTCCTGAAGCTCTTCCCGCCGTACCTGTTCATCATCCCCGGCATGATCTGCTTCGCCCTGGCCAAGAGCGGCAAAGTGGCCGCCCTCGCCAGCCATGGTGGGCCCGGACGGCCAGCCGATTCCGGCCGAGGCCCAGGCCGCCTTCCCCCTGATGGTCAAATACATGCTGCCAGCCGGTCTGCGCGGCATCGTCGTCGCCGGCCTGCTCTCGGCCCTGATGGGCTCGCTGGCCGGCGTGTTCAACGCCTGCTCGACCCTGTTCACCGTGGACCTCTACCAGAAGTGGAAGCCCGGCTCCTCGCAGCATCAGCTCGTGCGCATCGGCCGGATCGCCACCACCGTCATGGTCGTCATCGCGATGCTGTGGATCCCCGTCATCCAGGGCGCCCGCGGCCTGTACAACTACCTGCAATCCGTGCAAGGCTACCTGGCCCCGCCGATCTTCGTGGTCTTCTTCTTCGGCATCTTCTGGCGCCGCCTCAACGCCCAAGGCTGCCTCTGGGCCATCGTCGTGGGCTTTGCCCTGGGCCTCTTCCGCATGCTGGTGGACACGCCCGTGACGATGAAGCTGCAAGGCTTTGCCGACGGCTACCGGCCGGGCTCCTTCCTCTGGATCATCAACAATATCTACTTCCAATACTTCAGTGTGCTCATCACGGTTGTCTCGGCCGTCGTCATGGTCGTTGTCAGCTACCTGACGGCCCCGCCGCAGTATGACAAGATCCGCAACCTGACGTTCGGCACCACCACCGACGAGCACCGGGCCGAGTCCCGCGCCAGTTGGAGCAAGTGGGACATAGCCGCCTCCGGCATGGTCCTGCAAGTGATTCTGGCCGGCTACGGCTACTTCAGCACCATCCAGCACGGCGAAACCTACCTCGGCTTTCGCCCCGTATCCGGTCTTCTGGATCGGCGCCCTGATCCTCGCCGGGATCTGGAGCACCTCGGCCACGCGGCGCTCCAGCACCGGCCCGCTGGTCGCCGGCACGCTGAGCTCGGCGATCGGCTTCGCCATTGCCTTCGTCGTCACGCGGTTCGTCCTGCGGGCGATCGTTGCGGTCATCGCGATGCCGTTCCTGCACAGCGGCCTCGGGGATGCCTGGGCCTATACCGTCGTCATGGTGATCGCCTTCATCGCGTCGCTGTTCGCCTGTCCGGTGGGCACCATCGTCGGCTTCGCCCGCGGCTACCAATCCGCCGCGGCCCGCCAAGCCGTCACCAGCCGGGCCAAGCTGGCCTAAGCCAATCGACATACGGGCGAAACATGTTTCGTCCAGGGACGTAGGGGCGAAACATCTTTCGCCCTAAAGCAAAACAAGGGGAGAAGAGGCCCTCGCGGCGACTCTTCTCCCCTTTCTCTTTTGGTTCTCGCCGCCAGCGGCTCTTCGTAGGTCGGGCGTCCCCGCCCGATTTCTGCGGTCTGCTCGGTGCTGGCAGGGAAATTGGCTTTGCTCGCGCAGGAACACCCGGACGCAGAGGACGGAAGACAGAGGACAGGCCGATTACCGACTACGGACTACCGATTACTGTCTTTTCACCGCGAACCACGCGAAAGACGCGAACGAAGCCCGGAGGACAGAGAAGAGAGGACCGACCGCGGAGAACGGATAAGGGCTTCTTCTCCACAGACTTCGCCGATTTGCACAGATCAGACAAGTGCGAGGAGCGCAGCGACGCGGCAATCTGCTGAGAACTGGGAACTGCTTTCCAACCGACCACCGGCTACCGACTACCGACCACTGTCTTTGGGCTTCGTTTGCTGTGGTTCGCCGGGCGGCTCTTCGTGGGTCGGGCGTCCCCGCCCGATTTCTTCCCACTGTTCGGCCGGCTGGCACGGACGGACTTGCCTGTCCGTATAACTACCTGTTCGAATCTTGTTCTCTCGCGAAGATTTCCGGAGGTAGGCCACGTAAGTCAATAAGAAAACAGAAACAATGTCTCGCGCAAAGACGCAAAGAACGCCAAAATCTTAAGGACTTGCGATACGGTGCTCTGGGGCCTTGGTCTTGGGTTCTTTCTTAGCGAGCTGGGCGTCCCCCGATCAGGTCGAGGGCAGGCTTGGCGCGAGGATAGGATCTGGTCGTGGCCGAGCGCAGCGAGGCCACCCTGGGGAAACTGGCTTTGCTGCGCCGCAAGGTCCCTGCCTCCCGCCTACGGCCTTGTCTTTTGGCTTTGTTTCACCGTTTGGAGTACCGCCTTCAGGCGGCCGTTTCTCGAACCGACAGCTCTTCCCTAACCGCGAATCACGCGAAAGACGCGAACGGACGAAAGGAATGTCACCCCCGCAACGGCTTTATCGGAGGCCGCAGGCGGCCGACCCCAATCGTTAATCCACAGATCGAATCCCCTTGCTCCGGCCGCTGAGAAAGGATACGATTCAGCGGAAGCCGGGAGCCCTCGCGGACTTGAGAGGCCGCGATATGTGAAGGGCGGAGGGCAACCACAGGGGGGTGCCCCTACGAATGGCGGACCGGCGTTGTCGCTGGGCGATGTTGTGCAACGGTTCAAAACGTTGACGACCCGACGGTACATTGATGGGGTCAAACGACAGGGCTGGCGGCCGTTCCCCGGCCGTCTGTGGCAGCGGAATTACTTCGAGCATATCATCCGCAATGACCATGCCCTTGACCAGATCCGCGAATATATCATGGACAATCCGGCGAACTGGATGCTGGCCCCGGTCGCACCTGTCGCCTTGCACGGCCTCCACGACAAACCAACCCGTGGCATTGACAAACGAGCGTGTGTCCGGGTCGTAGCCCTTCAACATCTCGCCTATCCGCCGGTCCTGGAGGTTCTCGTTCTCTTCATAATCCCAGGTTTCCCAATCGATATCGGGCGGGTCCTCCGCCGCCTCCCACAGGTCCGAGCGTCTGGTGACGATCCCCTCCGGCCCCTCAATCCGCCAGGGGCACTGAATATCCAAGGCATATTCGCCGACAGTCCCTTTCTCGACCTTGCGGATTCGGCCAAAATGGAGGACTCGCATGTCCGCTGCTCGGTGCGAATCGAGAGCTTCAATCCGATGAGCGGTTGCAGGTGAGCCGTGATTTCGTCAGCGATGGTTGTCATCGGTGGAGATAAGTCCGGCGTCCGCGGAATACCCCAGAAGGTCACGGGAATCCCCGCCTCACCCATAATTCGTGTCGGCGAGGAAGACGTTGATGCGGTCGAGCATGTTGGCGTAGACCTTCTGGTATGCCGGGTCCTGGACCAGGTTCTGGCACTCCGTCGGGTCCTGGACCAGGTCGTAAAGCTCGAGCGGCTCAATCGGGGAACTCAATTGCACGTTCATCTTATGCGTCTTGGTGCGCAGCATGAATTGCCGCACGTCCGAACCGTACAGAACCTCGCTGACGACCTGCTCCTTTCCTTGCTGGGCTCTGGCGGCGTTGGGACCGGCCGCAATCTTGGGCAATAGCGAGACGCCGCGGTCGGCGAACATCGGTGTCAGCCCTCCCAGGTCGAGGATCGACGTCGTAAGGTCGAGATGATCGGTCAAACCGGCCGCGATCCAGCCCGTGGCCACGGCCTGCTGCGGAGCCCGAACCAGCAGCGGCACCCTGGTCGACGATTCGTAAAACACCATCTTGTACATCAGGAAATGGTCGCCGAGCATCTCCCCATGATCCGAGCAGAAGAAGATCCAGGTATTGTCATCGAACCCCTTATCGGCCAGTGCCTGCAGGATCTTGCCGATCCCGACGTCGATCATCGCCTGATTGGCGAAGTAAATCCGCCGCATCTGCCGCATCTGTTGCTCGGTCATGTCATGGATGTCACACTGCTGGGACCCCGAGTACGCGACCATGGGCGGGAGGGGATCTTGGGGATGTTGGTAGATGCCGAGCCCCATGTCGGCGAGCTTGAACAGTTGTCGAAAATCGGTCGTCGAGGTTTCGGGATAGTGCGGCCCGGGAAAGTTGACCTGCAGGTAGAACGGCTTGCTACCGCTGTAACCCCGGATCCACTGGGCGGCCATGTCACCCACATACGTGTCGTAGTGGTCGGCGGAGGTCAGATCCCAGGGATTGATGTCGAGCGGGTCCGTGCCCCAGGGGTTGTGGTCGTCATTGTTTTGCTCGAAATTCTCCATGTAGGCGCCGAGGCGGGCAAACTTCGCCGGGCCGATCCACTGGCACCAGGAGATGGTGTCGTCCTGGTACAGCTCCTGCGGGCCAGGGATCTCGTCGGTGTAGGAGAATCCCCATTGATTGAGCAGGGGTTTGCCATTCTGCGCCGACACACCTGCCATGTGGAGATGGGCCTTGCCGATGAGCGCTGTCCGGTAGCCGGCCTCGTCGCGCATGCGGCGGACGTGGGAAGGGCTGGTAGGATCGCGCCGGCGCGTTGTTGTTCCACTGGCCGTGCTCGTGGACGTACTGGCCGGTCATCAGGGAGGCACGGGCCGGCATGCAGAGGGGACCGCAGGTGAAGCAGTTCGAGAAGAGCACGCTGTTCTGGGCGATCTTGTCGAGATTCGGGGTCTGCACCGGCAGGAGGCCAAGGGTGCCGAGGGCGTCCCCGCGCCACTCATCCGGAAAGATCAGGACGATGTTGGGCTTGGCCGACCCGCCCAGGATACCGCTCTGCTCCAATCCCAGCGTGCGGGACGCGAGCAGCCCTGCCCCGGTCGCCGCGACGGACTCGACAAACTTGCGTCTGCTGATCGTCATTTTGACCTCGCTCTATCTATCCGGCCCACGCGGGACTGTCGCCGATTCGTTGGAGCGTCGCCAATAATGCTCCTCCAAGTCAGCAGAGCCATTATGGCAGGAATTGCCCGATCAGGCAAGAAAAAAGGATGTCGCGATCACTGTTTTAGGCCGCCCGTCGGCCCGGTTGGTCCGTACACAACGGCAGTGGATCTCCTTATGTGCCCCTCTCGATCCTCCCGCCCGCGATGACGAAATGCCGTTCGTCGCTCTCCGGCCGGAAGAGCCGCCGAATCCTCGCCTTCACTCCCCGCCGGAAACAGGGTCAGTCGAAACCCGCCGGAGAGGGTGATGGCGGCCCCGCCGTAGCTGTCGCCTTGCACGGCCTCCACGACCAGCCAACCGGTCGCATTGACAAACGAGCGAGTCTCCGGGTCATAGCCCTTCAATATCTCGCCTATTCGCCGGTCCTGGAGGTTCTCGTTCTCCTCCTAGTCCCAGGTCTCCCCAATCGATATCGGGCGAATCCTCCGCCGGCTCCCAGAGGTCCGAGCGGCCGGTGACGATCCCCTCCGGGCCCTCGATCCGCCAGGGACACTGAATGTGCAAGGCATATTCGCTGACAGTCCCTTTCTCGATCTTGCGGATTCGGCCAAAATGGAGGACTCGCATGTCCGCTGCTCGGCGGGCAATCGAGAGCTTCAGTCCAACAAGCGGTTGCAGGTGGGCCGTGATTTCGTCGGCGATGGTTGACATGGGCATATTCTATCGGTGCCGACCACGCCGCGCCAAGCAGGGGTCGCCCATCCTCCACCGACGAGCAAACGGATGGCACGGAGACCACGCGATCGCCGATTGTGTCGTTGCGAGCGTAGGGCGGCCATCTCTTGAACTGCCGACTGAGGGTCGGGAACTGCCAACCGCTGTCTTACCGCCAAGGGCACGGAGACCAGGAACCGCCGATTACGGCGATTCACGCGGATTCCCGTGGGGAGCCTTCTTTTGGCATATGTTCTTCCGATACCGATTGGGGCCACATCCTCCCCAGGAGCCAATTCCTTGAGCTTGCCTGCCGGCCCTGCCGATACTATTATGTGACCGCTGACAGGTCGCGTAGGTCGGTTTCGGTGAGGACGATGGCCAAGAGACAACTCACGCTGGCGTTTGGGCCGATAAAGAACAGGAACCTGTTCTCAAACCATTGGCTCGGGGAAAGGCTTCGTTTGGAGCCCGAGTGGGGCAACCTTCGTCGCACCGCCGAGGATTTGGTCGGACAACTTGGCCTCCTGTGGAAAGAACAGCGAGAGCGAATCCCTCAATACGACGAGGCGAATCTTGAACAGGAGTTCATACGCCCGATTTTCGCTCGTCTCGGCTGGACCTTTCTCTGCCAACCTCCTCTGCGTGGACGGAGGGCTGATTATGCGCTGTTTCTTCAGGCAGCAGACCGCGACGCCGCCTTGAAAGCAGGCGGAACCGACATTGAGTATTGGGAGCATGCTGCTCTTGTCGCTGACGCCAAAATGTGGGGCGTCAGTCTGGATCGGCCTATCAGGAGCGAGAGCAAGCGAGAGTATCCACCCGAACAGATAGAATCCTACTTGCAGCATAGCGGCAAGGAGTACGGGCTCCTCACAAACGGCAAATTGTGGCGTCTCTATCCCCGTCAGCTCTCCGCGATCAGCCACGGTTCGAAACATATCTTGAGTGTGACCTCGGCGAACTTCTAGGTCGGTGGGTCGAGGCGGGAGGGGACAAAGGCCAGCGGACGTGGGCCGAAGATGAACCGTTGATTGATGACTTCCTGAAATTCTATCTCTTCTTCGGCCCCGCCGGCTTCACGGGCACGGGGGAGCGCAAACGCGCTGGTCAAGCGCCGCCGTGGAGGGGAGCAATGTCTATCGTCTGGGTATAGGCGAGGGACTCAAGAGCCGCGTCTTCCACGCACTTCAGACCAGCATCCGAGGCTTCCTGAGCTGTCCGCAGAATACCCTGGACCCAGAGCGTGACCTTTCCCGTTGCCGGGACCAGAGCCTGGTTCTTCTCTACCGGCTTCTGTTCGTAATGTACGCCGAGGACCGCGACCTTCTTCCATTTCGCACCAATCCGGCGTACCGTGAGAACCGCTCGTTGAGTCGCCTGCGCGACGAGATCGCAGGCCGGTTCAGCCTCATTGAGGAAGGACGCGAGCAGGACTACAGGCTGGACAGCTTCGCATTGTGGGACGATCTGACGCTGCTTTTCGATCTTGTTGATCGCGGCGGCAAGAGATATGGCGTACCTGCCTACAACGGCGGGTTGTTCGATGATGAAGAGAATCCCTTCTTGGGCGAGAAGGTTCTGTCCGATTGGCACCTCGCGCACGTCATCGACCAGCTCAGCAGGGCTGCCGATGAGCAGAACCTGGAGGCAGGTCTCTCGCGAGTAGATTACAAGGACCTGAGTATTCAGAACCTGGGGCACGTATACGAGGGGCTGCTTGAGCTTCAGCCCCGACGCGCCCAAGAGCGGATGGTGGTTGTCCGCCGAAAAGGAAAGAACCCAAACGAACAGAGAATCATAGGCGCGTCTCAACCTGTTCCGGCAGGCTATGAGAAGACGGACGAGACCTGCCAACCCGGCGAGGTGTATCTTGCCACCGACAAAGGCGAGCGTCGCGCCAGCGGAAGTTATTACACGCCGAACCATATCGTGGATTACATCGTTCAGAGGACACTCGGGCCTGTGTGCAAGCAGATCAGCGACGACCTCACCAGCGAGATCGCTGCGGCTGAGAGTCAACTGCAAGAGGGCCAGGGGTAAGAACCGGGAGATCTTACAGGAGAAACTGGCGGCACTAAACAGCGACTTCGACGACCGGGTGGTGCGTTTGAAGGTCCTCGACCCTGCGATGGGTTCCGGTCATTTCCTCCTGCGCGCGTGTCAATACCTGGCGGAAGAAATCGCCACGAACCCTCACGCGGGCGACCCGGGAGCCGACCGTCTTCCCTCCGACGAATCCACTCTCAGTTTCTGGAAAAGGCGCGTCGTGGAGCACTGTCTTTACGGTGTGGACCTCAATCCGCTGGCCGTCGAATTGGCGAAAGTGGCTTTGTGGCTGGAAACGGCCGCGATCGATTACCCGCTCACATTCCTCGATCACCACCTGCGCTGGGGAAACTCCCTCGTTGGAGCGAGCGTGGTGGACGTGGGAAGCCTGCCCGGAATGGAGAAGATGCCTCTCTTCGAGCAGCAGGTTTCGTCACGTCTACCGGGCGTGCTCGAAGGGTTGAAGCTGATTGTTGACAAACCGTCGGATACCATTGAAGAGGTCAAGGAGAAGGCAAAGGTATTCAGGACCGTCGTTGATGCAATTCGAACGCCCTTTGTGGCTGTCGCCGACCTCTGGTGCGCCACCTATTTCCTCGAAAAAGCCGACCAGATCAAACCGGACGAGTATGGGAAGGCACTGCAATTGATAGGCGTGCAGAACCATCATGCGCGAGTAAAACGCGAGGGCTGGTTCCAAAAAGCTCTCGAGGTTGCACAGCGGGCGGATGTCTCGTGCTTTCACTGGGAGCTTGAGTTCCCGGAGGTGTTCTTCGATCAGACCGGCCGGCGCGAGGGTGGCGGCTTCGATGTGATTATCGGCAATCCTCCCTACGATGTCCTTTCTGAGAGGGAAACGGGGCACGACCTCACGAACGTGAAAGAGTTCTTGAAAGCCCAGCCCGTCTACGAGCCGAGCTTTCGCGGGAAGAACAACTTGTATAAGCTCTTCGTGTGCCGTGCCCTCGACCTTCTATCCGACGGAGGCCGTCTGGGCCTGATTACGCCAATGGCGATCCTGGGAGACGACCAAGCCGCAGCTATCCGGCGCAAAATACTCGATATTGGCGCTTTCACGTCTGTCGATGCGCTACCGCAGAAGGACGATGCGGCCCAACGTGTGTTCCCCGAGGCGAAGTTGTCCACTGCCGTGTTCTCGCTGGTCAAGACTGCGAACGTGGCCGCGAGAAACGGCCCGTTTGTCTCTCGTGTGCATTCTGCCCAGTATCTCACCTCTACCTCGCCGAGTCTGTCTCTCTCCACGTCCCAGATCCCGCTTTATGATCCCTCGAATCTCAGCATTGTCAGTTGCTCTCAGCAGGATTGGGACTTGGCAGTGAAGATCATGCAGTCGGGCCGAATGATCCGCCTGGCCGACGTTGCCGAGTTCTTTCAAGGAGAGGTTAACGAGACTAATGAACGCGCACGGGGCAGCCTCGTTGACGACCCCCGACGGGGAAAGCTCGTAACCAGGGGAGCGTGCATTTGCCTCTACGTTACGCGTCCCGCCTCACAGGGTACCGATCTCTATCTCGATGTGAACCGCTTTCTCCAAGGGAAGGGCTTGGATACGAAAGCGTACCATCATCAGCACAGGCGCGTCGGCCTACAGGAGAGCTGTCCGCAGAATAACTTTCGGAGAATCATTGCGGCGATGATTCCGGGAGGGGAATTCTGCAATCACAAAGTGAACTGTCTCCCTGAGTTTGCATGCAGACTGCCGCTCGAATTCAACCTTGGCGTTCTCAACAGCAAACTGAGCGATTGGTATTTCCGCCTCGGGAGCACGAATGCCGCCGTCAGTCATTATCAGTTGTATAATCTGCCTTGCCCCAGATTCGCTGAGCATGATACGCGTGAAGACGACAGACTGCGTGCAGCCACCATGGCGACAATTCAGGAGGGGAACCTCCCCGGAGTTCTCGAACTTCTTCACGCTCCTTTGGCAGTGGCTCCCTTCTCGCTGGCTATCCGCGATGTCGTGGTGGAACTCGTTCGACGGATTGTCGAGGCCGAGCAGAAGCGCGGAGAGATTGCGCGGTCTGAGCGGTCCGCTCTGTGCGCGGACGCGCGGCCGTATCAGGATCTTGTTGACCAGTTACTCTATGCGATGGCCGGCTTGACCGAAGGAGAATTCAAAGGCTTGGAGGATCGCCTATCGCGGATGCTGTAGCGCGAACCGTTGACCCCTGATGAGCACGCGGTCCTCATGCTGGCAGATGGACGCTACGTTGTCATCGGGATGCCCGCTGAGGGATTGGTCGAACACACTGAGAGCGTCATGGCCAGCCGCACGGAGCAGGTCCACGGCCTCCAAAGGGATATTCTCATCCGTTTTGAATTTCATGGACCGACCCTATGCAGGCAGGCGGAGGATGCGTTCGTGCGATAGCTCGGCCGCGTAAGCGATGGCCGCACGCACGGCTTCGGGGGTCAGGCTCGGATAGTTGGCGAGGATCTGCTCGATCGTCAGCCCGTCCGCCAAGTTGTCCAGAATGACCGAGACCATGATTCGGGTGCCTTTGATGCACGCCTGGCCGTGGCATACCTGCGGGTCCACCGTGATGTAATCTGCCCAGTTCATACTCATAGCTTACCGCAGATCTCCTTCGAAGTAAAGCCGACCAAGGTAGTTGTCGGTGGCCGGTGGTCGGCGGCTCCTGGCGTCAGGCACCAAGATGAGCTTCAGCGGAATGGCGGGGTTCCGGAGAGGTGGGGGACGTCGGGTAGGGGAGGACTGCAACCTACGGCCGATCCGGAGATCGGCGTTCCCGGGGGCGGTGGTTCTATCGATGGGTCCTGATTCGCTCGCGTTCGACGATCCGGGCCGGTATTATGATTTCCATCCGGGAATCGTGACGACGATTGGTCTGGCGATGGTTGACTGGAATGAGGCGCACTATGAAATCATCTGAGCACGGGTAGCGGCGTGGTGACCTGGTTTACGGGATTGACCTTAGTTGACGCGATCGACTTGGCTGACGTGGGGGGACGGGGCGGTGGGAAAGGAGCGTGGCGGTTATGGCTGAACTCTTCGACAAGCACGGCGGATTCCGGCGACCTGCACTCCTTCACGCTGGCGACGATCATCCAGATCGAGACGTTGCGGTTCTGCCGCCGGTTTCTCACGCACGAGCAACGCGAGGCGGGCGCGAAGTTCTACGACCCGAAGGGCCGGCAGTACGACCAGATGACCCAGGCCGCCCGCAGCGGCCGACAGAACATCATCGAGGGGTCGGAGCGGGCCGCGACGTCCAAGGACACCGAGATGAAGCTCACGGACGTGGCGCGGGCGAGCCTGAGCGAGCTGCGCGGCGATTATGAGATCCTGATTCTCGACCAGGGTCAGCTCCCCTGGTCGGTGCATTCGCCCGAGGCGCAAGCGGTGAATGCCATCTCGCTGGATCCGGCGCCGTTCGAGGACGACATGGTCCACGAGTCGGCGAAACACGCGCTGGACCCAGCGCCAGCAAGTACGCCGCTTGGCTGGATGCGGACGACGCGGTGGTCGTGGCCAACGCCATGCTCCTGATCATCGGGCGGGCCCTGAACATGCTCAAGAGCCAGATTGAAGCGCAAGGCAAGGCCTTTGAAGAAACCGGCGGGTTCAGCGAGCGGCTGACCGCCAAGCGCACTCGAAGCGCGGGAGAAGAACAAGCCCCCGGCGCCGGAATGCCCACTGTGCGGCAAGCCCATGCGCCAGCGCAAGTCGGCGAAAGGCCCGTTCTGGGGCTGCTCCGCTTTCCCGGAGTGCAAAGGCACAAGGCCGATAGGACCAGAAGGACCGCATTGACCGGATTGACCGGCATGACCTGAGCGACCGTGACGGCCATGGGGTCAACAACGTCAATCCGGTCGAGAAGAGGCGGCTCCTGGGGTAAGGGGGGCTTCTGGAGTCGGGCACCAAGGTAAGCTCCAGCGGAATGGCGGGTTCCAGAGGGGCGGGGGGACGCTGGGCGGGGGAGGACGGAAACCTATGGCCGATCCGGAGATCGGCGTTCCCGGGGGTCTCCGCGCAGGTTGTGTTTGTTCCGCCCTCCGTCTTCCGTCCTCCGTCGTCTATCCTCGTTCTTTCGTTCTCCGTGGTAAGAAAATCAAAGAATTCTTGCAGAATTCTCTTAGTCCTTGCGGGACAAGGAGTTGCAGCCGGCGGCGCGGATAAATGCCACCTTTTGGCACACATATGTCGTTAGGTAGTTTATTATACAGTAACATGCACGAAGGTAGCGGTGACAAGTGAAAAGGTAAAAGAACAGGCGTAGGGCAGAGGCCGAGGTTTTCGGTGAGGAGACAGAGCCCCGGCACAAGTAAAAAGGAAAAAGGGGAAAGCTATATGGCCGGTGGGATACGAGATTGCCGCGTCGTGACGCTCCTCGCAATGACATACCCTGCACTTCGCACTCCCTCTAACCGACAACTGACTACCGGCTACCGACAACCATTCAAATGCGAAGGAGAGAATCTATGTGCGACCGAACTTGTGACAACTGCGTGTATGCCTGCGGCGTCCGGAAGGGGCCGAAGGGAATGCTGGTGTGCGCCAATTGTCCCGAGGCGCCGGGGGACCTGACGCGGGTCCGGCCGAAGGGGACTTGTCCCTTGTTTCGAGGTAAGACTTTAGGGTTGTGCGGGAGTGAAGTCCCTGAGAGCGGGCAGTTTTCCTGTTGTGATGTATATCCGCAGGGCTTGCTCGACGATTGTGATCGGATTGAGGCCGCGTTGTTTGAGCGTGGTGAAGACGCTCATGAGGATGGCTTGGGTTGACGCTCCTTGGTCGCTGCGGTTATTGAAGCTGTTCTTTCGCATGATCACCGCCAGCCGGATGATCCGCTCGGCAAAATTGTTTTCGAAGGGTACTTGGTGCTCCCGCACAAAGGTGAACAGTTCTTGCTGATAGCGTCGCAGACGCTTGACCAAACGCCGGGCTTCGCGGTTGGTCCACTCCATCTCGATCATCACTTGCAGACGTTGCTGAATCCGGTGATGCCGCCGTTCATAGGTGGCCGGAGCCATCTCGTCCCGTCGTTGGCGTAGACGGATCGCGTCCCGAATCAGGCGTCGGAGTTTCTTGGCAAAGCGGGCCCAGTCCTCACTCGTGTCCTTGTACCGTTCGACCCGCTCCAAATCCCGCAGCAGGTGGACCAGGCATTTCTGCTTCACGCAGACCAGGATGCTGTACGCCGCCCAGAAGTCACTGACCAGGACCCCGGCAAACTGCTCGGTGATGAATTTCAAGACCACCGGACTGGCGCGAACGCTCGATGGCAAAGAGGGTTGCCGCGGGGGTAGTAAAACACCACAGCCAGCCGAGCAGGCCGTTGATGCGCCAGCCGGTCTCATCGGCGTGCAGGACGCCGGCCCGGATGATCTCCGCGCCGATCTCCTCGTACCAAGACTGGAGGATCTCGGCCAAGCGATGCCACATCTGTACCAGACCGCCCGGCGTGAGGACAAACTGCAGGTGAAAGTTGAAGACGGACAGGATCTGGGAGATCGTATTGCCGAGAGCATAGTGCAGCCAGGCACTCATCACCAGCAAGCGGTTACCGATGGTGGCGTTCGGTAACGCCTCCGGCACTTTGGGCTCCACCATCTGGCGGCAACGCGGACACCAGTCCCGATGGATCGTGTGCTCGGTGACTTCGACGTGGACATCGTGCGGGATGTCCTCGATATACCGTTGGCGGGAGACGTGGCACTTCGTGAGCTGGCCGCCGCACTCCGGGCAGTGGGATTCCCGGTGCTGTACCGCGCGGTCAATGTGATCGGGTTTCGCGCACAGTGGCCTTCGTGCCCCGGCTTGCAGCCCGGCTTCTTCTTCCGGCCCTTCTTCTCCGGCTTCTCGTAGGGAGCTTTCTGGCCGGAAGGACAGGACGGGTCGTCCCGACGGCTCGGGGGAGATCGGTCTCCATTACGGTCGGCGAGGATCTTGGCTTGCGCGAGCAAGGCAAAGACCACGGCTTGCTCGCCCAAGGCGAAAATGGCCTTGGCTTGTTCTGCGGTCAGCTCCGGCCCTAACTGGATTCCGTGAATCTCCAATGGTTCCGCGGTCTTTGCATTCATTACGCGGAACATACACCGCCCTGAAGGCGAGCGCAATAGCCCAGTTTGTCATTGCAACATTTTCTGGCTTGCGCAAAGTCACAATCTGCCTCATGAGACTAAAGTCTTACGTTTCGAGCCAAACCTCAACCGGTGGTCCGGCCGGAACTGCCGGAGCCGCCGGATGAGTTCACCAAGCTCATTCCGCTGACCTGGAACAAGTACGCCATGGTCGATCCGGCGGATTACGAGTGGCTCAAGGACTATAAGTGGCATGCGATCAAAGTCGCCGGCAAGTACTATGCCTGCCGGAAGGAGGGGGGTAAGAGCATTCTGATGCACCGCGAGATCATGAAGCCGCCGGAAGGGAAGGTCGTGGACCATAAGAACCACGAGGGCCTGGACAATCACCGCGACAATCTGCGGATCTGCAAGCAGCAGGAGAACGTGTGGAATAGCCGGCCGTGCGGGGCGCGGTCCGGATTCAAGGGCGTCACGCCGCACCGGGACAAGTGGGCGGCCAAGCTCAAGTACAAGGGCAAGATGTACCGCATGGGGGACTACGACGATCCGGTCGAGGCGGCCCGGGCCCGCGATCTGATGGCCCTGGCGCTGTGCGGCGAGTACGCGTGGCTGAACCTCCCGGACAACCTGAAGGGCCGGATCATCGACCTCCAGGGGGCGGCGCACGGCCGGTCCGGGGCCACCGCCCGCTTGCAGGTTCGCCGGCGCAGGTCGCGCGTTTGGAAGTGACGAGGTCGCAGCACGGCCTGTCCCTGGGCAGGCAGGGGAAGCAATCTCTGCCCTGTGGCGGGGAACCGGTGCGAGACGGCGGGCGAGCCTATGACGACAGGTGCTGGCGGAACCAAGCGTCAGCTTGCCGAGGGCTCGTGGTTGCGTGTGGATACCATCGGCAAACTCCGAAGACTCCGTTTGCCGCTGCCACCCGGACTCACCCAATTGGGGGTCAGGGATTCACTTTCACATTCTCGTCTTGGGCGAAGGGGGATCCCACGGTATCAGGCCCTTCTACGGTGAAAAAGAATGCCGACTCACACTATCTCTCCTCGGCTTTTTCCCATAGTCCGTCTGTATGCTCAGATGAGCGTTGTGGGCCAGGCGGTGCTGCCATGGTGTTTATCCCCGAAACGAAATGGACGAAGGAGACCCGGGACACGGGCCGAGCCTCACATGGAGCATGGTCACATGCGATTGCCCTGGTTCATCGCCCCTCGGACGTTGACGGAGCGCCACAGAGAGACTACAATGGTTCAATGGCAGTGGCGGGCGTCGCGCCTGCGCAAGGGAATTGAGCGGAGGTTCGGACATGAGCGACATGCAAGAGATGCGAATTGCACTTGGCTCCCCGGAAAAGCTCTTTACGCCGGGCGTCATTGTTGTCCTTGTACTGGTCGTGCTGGGGTATGTGGGGCTGATCGTGGCCCCGGGGGCGGTCATCGGCGCCCTGGCCTTGAATCCTCAGGCGGTTGTCCACGGCAGAATCTGGCAGCTTGTGACGTATCCCTTCGTGAATGGTGCGTGCAGCCTGCTCTTCAATGGAATGGTCATTCTCTTTATCGGCAGCGCCATCGAACGCGAATGGCGGACGTCCTCGTTTCTCTGGCTGTGGCTCACGGTCTCCGTCTGTTGCGGCGTCGTGTGGGTCCTGATCGGCCTGCTCACAGGCCGCCCGATGGTCGGACTTGGGGCCGGCGCCTGCGGCTTCGGCATCATCGGCACGATGGGCGTGCTCTTTCGCCGCCGACGGTATCTGTTCTTCTTCGCCACGCTGGAGGCGCAGCACATTGCCCTGATCCTGATCGCGATCGGGTTTCTGCTGAGTCTTGCTGTTCCCATCACCCTCATCTGGGTGGCCGGGGCGATGGTTGCCTACGTGTACGTCAAGGTCCGCTGGAGCCTGGGAGCGAGAGCGGCGACGTCCGCAGGCCCACGGCGGTCCGGCGGTAAAGGGCAATTCGTTGACATCGACTGAGAACAGAAGAAGTGGGAAGTGGGAAGTGGGAAGTGTGAAGTCAAAAGCTTCACCCTGCGAGGGGCTCACTCCTTCCTCCAACTTCAAACTTCACACTTCCGACTTGAAACTCGAGGCCGCTCTGGAGGCCGCGACGAGGCACATGACGTGTTGTCGGCTGTGTCCGCGCGAGTGCGGCGTCGATCGTACCGCCGGGCGAACGCGGCTATTGCGGGTTGGACGACCAGGCCCATTGCTTTCGCGAAATGCTGCACGGGGCGGAAGAGGCCGAGCTTACACCCTCGCACCAAGTGTATTTCACCGGGTGCAACCTGCGCTGCGAGTATTGCACCGTCTCGGAATGGAATGAGCAGCCTTTGACCGTGGCCCCGATGGACCTGGAAGAGCTGGTCCGGGCGGTGGAACGCCGGCGCCGGCAGGGGGCTCGGAACGTGAACCTCCTGGGCGGCGAGCCGACCGTCAGCCTGCCCGGGATTTTAACCCTGCTGCGGCGGATTCGGGCCGGGACTCAGGTTGTTCTGAACACGAACATGTATTATAATGAGTGCGTGGACGACTTGGTGCGCGGGCTGGTCGATGTGTGCCTGGCGGACCTGAAGTGCGGCAGCGACCGGTGTGCCGCGACAATATTGGATGCCCCGGACTATGTCGCCGTCGCGCGGCGGAACCTGCGGCGGGCGGCCGAGCATACGGACCTGATCGTCCGGCACTTGCTCCTGCCCGGGCACAGGGATTGTTGCACGAAGCCGACGCTGGAATGGTTGGCGCAAGAGTTGCCGCACGTGAAGGTCAGTGTCAGGGCGAACTATGTGCCGCCGATCGAAGCGGCGTCGGCTCCGACGCGGTACGTAACGAGCCAGGAAGCCGAAGCGGCACTGGACTACGCTCGCACTTTGGGGCTTCACTTGATCCAATGAGTCAAAAGCCATACAAACGACAACAGGGGGATTTCGAGTTGCGGATCCTGCGCGACGGGCGGCTGGTGATGGTTGCCCCGGATGAAACGCTGATGGAGATCGCCCGGACGCTGGAAGACAGTGCCGATTCCGGTTCCCCAACGCAGAATTCCGCGTTGGGGGTCCCTTCGCAACTACAGCACTTGGAGAATCAGAATGGACAAGCCGCAGCCCCAGGCCGTCAGTAGACCGACCGCCGTCAGTCTGCCCCCGAAACCCCTGATGGGCGAATTGGAGGTCCTGATCCGGGCCCGGTATCCTCTGGTCTACGTCATCAGTTGGGAGGAGCAGCGGGTCCTGAACCAGGTGACGCAGATCGGCGCGAAGCTGAATAAAAGCGTCTTCGAGTGGTCGGTCAACACCGGGTTGGTGCCGGCCGGCACGAATCTGCAAACGCAGAAGCACCGCGATGCCGCGACGGAAGACCCCCTGGTGGCGCTGGGGAACGTCATCGACCACGTGGAGCCGGCCCTCTACGTGTTCAAGGATTTCCACCCGTTCATCCGGTGCCAGAACCTGGCCGTGATCCGGCGGCTGCGCGAAGTGGCCTCCTCGCTCAAGAACACCTACAAGACGATCGTGATCGTCAGCCCGATGATGGAAATCCCGCCGGAGCTGGAGAAAGACGTCACGATCATCGACTTCGAGCTGCCCCGAACGAATGACTTCACGGTTCTGCTGCAGCGCATCATCGAGGAGGTCAAGAGCAACCCGAAGCTCAAGGTGAACGTCAACGGCCCGATGAAAGAGCAGATCGTTCATGCCCTGCTCGGCCTGACCCTCGCCGAGGCGGAAAACGTCCTGGCCAAGACGCTCGTGCAGCACCACGGCTTCGGCCCCGAGAGCCTCGAGATCATCAATGCGGAGAAGCGGCAAATCATCCGCAAGAGCGGCCTGCTCGAATACTATGACACCGATGAGACCATGAAATCGGTCGGCGGGCTGGATGCCCTCAAGAATTGGCTGCTCAAGCGGGCGGTCGCCTTTTCGGATCAGGCCCGGGAGTACGGTCTGCCCGCGCCCAAGGGCGTGCTGCTGCTGGGTGTGCAGGGGTGCGGCAAGAGCCTGATGGCCAAGACGATCAGCAACATCTGGCACCTGCCGCTGCTGCGTTTCGACGTCGGGCGCGTCTTCGGGAGCCTGGTGGGGTCCTCGGAACAGAACATCCGCCGGGCCATCCAGGTGGCCGAGTCGGTCGCACCGGTGGTCTTCTGGATCGATGAGATCGACAAGGCGTTTCGCGGCTCGCGGAGCAGCGGGGCCTCGACGGACGGCGGGACCTCCGCCCGCGTCTTCAGCACCTTCCTGACGTGGATGGCGGAGAAGAAGTCGCCCGTGTTTGTGATTGCCACGGCCAACGACATTTCCGCTCTCCCGCCCGAGCTGCTGCGCAAGGGACGCTTCGATGAGATCTTCTTTGTGGACCTGCCGTCGCCGGCGGAACGCCGGGATATCTTCAGCGTCCATCTGGCCAAGCGCAAGATGGAGCCGGCGAAGTTCGACCTGGAGGCCCTGGCCGGCCGCGTCGGAGGGCTACAGCGGCGCCGAAATCGAGGAGGCGATCATCAGCTCGATGTTCGATGCTTTCTATGACAAGCAAACGCTGACGAGCGACGCGTCTGCTCAGCAGTCTGCGGCAGACGGTCCCCTTGTCCAAAACCATGCGGGAGAACATCGAAGAACTGCGGCAGTGGTCGATAGGCCGTGCGCGGCCTGCGGCGGAAGCCCCATCCGAGGAACAGGGCCAACGCAGAATTGAAATCTAAGTGAGAAGCAGGAGTAGGGGCGGCCCCCCGTGGCCGCTTTGTGGCTGGGCAGGCACGGGGGCCTGCCTCTACAACTTCTGCAACGGCGGAAAGGAGATAACGATGAGTACGGTACTGATCCTGACTCCGGTGATTATCAGCAGTTGGCCCGCGATTTCCGTGGCGATCGCGGGAGCGGCCTCGGCCCTGGGATTTGTGATGCAGAAAACGGCCCAGGAGCTTGCGGCGGGGGTCCACACGGAGGAAGGCGTTCAGAACGTCGAGCTCGAGCTGGCCGACAGCGAAGTCCTGGCGCAGAGCCTGGCCACCAACCAGCAGGTGGTGCTGACCAAGGGCGACATCCGCATCGTCGTCGAGCGCGATGCCCGCGGCCGCTGCAAGGTCTGCGCCTCCGGCAAGGGGCATAGCAAGGCCCAGCTCAAGCAGGTCGCGGAAGAATTCACCCAGAAGCTGACCCAGTGCTTCGTCTACAACAAGGTGATGAAGGAGCTCAAAGGCAAGAACTTCCAGGTGGTGAACGAGGAAGTCTCCCAGGACCAAAGCATTCGCATCCACGTGCGCAGATGGGTGGACTGACCGATGGCACAGCATGAAGTGGAAATCTCGATCTCGAAGACCGGCGAGGTGAAGGTGCACGTCAAGGGCGTCAAGGGCAAGGCGTGCCTGCAATACGCCAAGTGGCTCACCGAAGTCATCGGCAAGGTCAAGAGCCAGCAGATGACCAGCGAGTTGTACGAGCCCGAGACGAAGGCCCGCATCGACCTGCACCAGGATCTCCAGGCCCAAGACGATTCAGCATGAGATGCGCCCGATGCCAGTTCGAGAACATCCCGGGACAGACGCGCTGCATCCGCTGCGGCAGCATTTTGGAGACGGACGGCGCCATCCTTCAGATCTATCCGCCGCGGATGCCCGCCTGGCGGAAACCGTTGCGAGCTGCACTGCGCGGGCTGCGGCGCTGCTGGCCCGCGCGGGAGCCGGCCGCGCTGGCCGAAATCCGGCGGGGCCTCGAACCGATCCTTTCCGACGGCGTGGTCGGCCTGGTGCTCAGCGTGGTCCCGGGGCTCGCCCATCTCCGGGCACGGCGCTTCCGCGAAGTGGCCCTGCTCGTGGTGTTATGGCTGATCGTTCTCAGCGCGGGCTTGTACCTCTACGGCAGCCGGCCCGGCTCTCTCCTGATCGGACTGGCCATTGGCATCCACGCTTGGATTGCCGTCCAATACGGTCTCTTCAAGGAAGGCCAGGGCTTTCTCGAAAGAGTCGGAGCGATTCTCGTCGTCGTGGCGCTGCTCGCCGCGCTTGTATTGGACCACGCCGCGCGTGGTAGCCCGCGGCCTGACGGGCGGCCATACGGCGCTCACAATCCCGGCGCTGAATATTCACCCCGGCGACTATTTTCTGGCGCGACGTCCGGCCCATCCCGACGAGGAGCTGACGCGGGGGACCCTGGTGTTGATTGAGCCGGGGGCTTATCGCCACGCCGCCCACCGGCAAGCGCTGGCTGTCAACGGGCGACAGCGCATGGTCGGCCAGATCGTTGGGCTCCCGGGCGAGACGATCCGAATCCTCGGCAGGTCCTATGGGGTGGGCGAGGAGTGGTTGGACCCGGACCGTTTCCCCGTGCCGCGCTGGCTTCAGGCCCGCCCGCCGCACGGGCGGATCGTCATTCCCGCCGGCTCGTACTTTGTCAGCTCGGAATACACAATTCAAGCACACGGCAACGTGGGCATCCTGGATCAGTACATCACGGACCTGTGCGTCCTGCGGACCGAGGAGGTGCGCGGACGTGTCTTCCTGCAGTGGTGGCCCCTGAATCAGCGCAGATTCTTAGAATAGGACTCATGGACAGATTCTCACAATTGGAGTTCGGCAGCGACGACACAGCGCCGCAGAGCGGCAAGTCCCCGGGCGAGCCGGCCCGGGACGCGGAGTATTACTACAAGGAGGCGACGAAGTACTGGCTGGCCGCCGACTACGAGCTGGCGCTGCGTAATTTCTCCCGGGTGCTGGAACAGAACAACACGATCTTCGAAGGCTGGGCCGGGCAGGTCCTGATGCTGGTGGAGCTCGGCGAGTACCGGGAGGCGGGGGTGTGGGCCGATAAGGCGCTGGAGCTATTTCCCGAGCATCCGGAATTGCTGGCCCTCAAAGCGCTGGCTTGTGTCCGCGACGCGAAGATGGACCAGGCAGTCGCGTACTCGGACAACTCCGTGGGCAAGGAGAACCTGACGCCCCGGGTCTGGCTGACCCGGGCCGAGATCTTCCTGGGGCGTAAGGGTCCGATTGCGGAAGGCTGTATCAACAAGGCCGTAGGTTGTGCGGGCAAGCTGGGGCCGATCGTCAAGCTGGAGGCGGGCCGGCTCTCTGTGCAGGAAGCGCAATTACGTGGTGGCACTCCACTATCTCAAGGAGGCGGTCCAGGGCTTGCCCCGCGCCCGCTGGCGTGGTATGAATTGGGCTGTTGTCAGGCCGGCTTGGGACTGGCGGAAGCGGTCCATAGCCTGGCGCAATGTCTGAATCTGCGGCCCGACTGGAAGCAGGCACAGGACATGCTGGCGAAGGTCGAGCACCGGGGCTTCTTTCGTAGACTGTTTGGAAAGTAGATCATGAATCTCAGCTTGGACATGCAGCAAATCCTGTCGCTGGCCCGGCGGGAGAACGCCTCGGACATCCATATCGTGGCGGGTCTGCCGCCGATGTTCCGGATCAATGGGGAGATCATCCTCTCGAACAAGCCGGCCCTGACGCGGCAGGATACGGCCGAGTTGTGCTATAGCCTGCTCAACGAAGAGCAGAAGAAGGTGTTCGAGCAGAACTGGCAGTTGTGCTGCTCGATCTTCGATGCGAAGCTGGGGCGGTTCCGCGTCTCCATCTACTACCACGGGGCCAATCCCGAGATGGCCATCCGGCCGGTGATGGACCACATCAAGACGCGCGAGGAGCTCCGGCTGCCTGCCGGAGATCGACGAGTTCACGCGGCTGTCCAGCGGCCTGGTCTTGCTGACCGGGTCCCACCGGCAGCGGCAAGACCACCACGCTCAACTACATGATCGACCTGATCAACACCGAGCAGCGCTGCAAGATCATCGCCATCGAGGACCCGGTGGAATTCGTCCACAAGCAGAAGAAGGCCGTCATCGTCCAGCAGGAGTTGTACACCGACGTCAAGTCCTTCTCCGGCGCCCTGATCCACGTGCTGCGGCAGGACCCCGACGTCATCTGCGTTGGCGAGATGCGCGACCTGGAAACCACAGAAACCGCCCTGATCGCGGCGGAGACCGGCCATCTCGTGATTGCCACCTGCCATACCCCCAATACCCTGCAGACCGTGGAGCGGATCGTGTCCGTTTTCCCGGAGAACAAGCAGCCCCAGGTCTTTACGCAACTGGCGAACTGCCTGCAGGGCATTCTGGCCCAGCGGCTCATTCCCGCCGCCGACAAGAAGAATCTGCGTTTGGCTACCGAGCTGCTCATCATGACGGCGCCGGCCCGCAAGCACATCCGGGATCGTGAGCTGCACCTGCTGATCAACGTCATCCAGACCGGAGGCAGGCAGGGCATGCACACGATGGAGGATTCCCTTGTGGATCTCTACCATGCCGGCGAGATCACGTACGACGTGGCCATCTGCAATTCGTACGATCCCCGGAGCCTGCGCGAGCGGCTCCACAACGAAACCTTGCCGCGAGAGGGCTGAGCGCGGGCCGCCCACGGCAGCGGAGGGAATTCCATGTTCGAGCGTTTTACGGATCGATCGCGGAAAGTGATGGCGTTGGCCAATCAAGAGGCCCAACGTCGCGGCCGCGAATGTATCGGGACCGAGGACATGCTGCTGGGCCTGGTGAGAGAAGGAGGCGGGGCCAGTGCGATGGCACTCCAAGACTTCGGCGTGGACATCCAGAAGGTCCAGGCGGAGGTGGAGAAGCTCGCCCCAAGTGTCCCGGACCGGATCACCATGGGCAAGCTGCCGCAAACGCCGCGGGCCAGGAAGGCTATCGAGTATGCCATTGAGGAAGCACGGGCCTTGAAGCAGCATCATGTCGGGACCGAGCACCTCCTGCTGGGCCTGCTACGCGACCCGGAGGCCACAGCGGCTCGAATCCTCACGAATCTGGGCTTAAATCTGGACACGGTCCGCGCGCGAGTGCTGGGACTCTTGGCCAACGGCAGTCAGGACGACAGGCCCTGGCATAGGGTCTTCACGTGGGAGAGGCCTCCGCGCGAAGTGGTGCAAGGGACGGAGGGGAGCGGGCAAGGGCCGATATACCCGCCTTTTTCGGATCGAGCGCGGAAAGCGATGGCGTTGGCCAATCGAGAGGCCCAGCGTCTCAACCGTGAAAACATCGGGACCGAGCATATTCTGATAGGCTTGATGAAGGAAGGCAGAGGTGTCGCCGCGACGGTGCTCAAGGGCTTCGGGATCAATGTCAAAAGACTCCGCGTGGAAGTGGGGAAACTGGTCCAGAGCGGCCCGGGCATGGTCACGATGGGCAGTTTGCCGCAGAAAGCGCGGGCCCAGAAGGCACTCGAGTACGCCGTGGAGGAGGCTCGTGCCCTGAACCATAGCTACATCGCCACCGAGCACGTGCTGCTGGGTCTGCTGCGCGACCCGGAGGCCACGGCGGCCCGCGCTCTCACGAGCTTGGGCTTGGATCTGAACGTGGTCCGCGCAGAGTGCTTGCGCTTCTGGGCGTACCCTTTAAGAGCGAGGGGGGCACGCGGGAGGTCGTGACACGGGAGATGCCTGCGCGCGAAGACGTACAAGTAACGGATGTGAGTGGAGAAGGTCCTATGTACCAGCGTTTTACGGATCGAGCGCGGAAGGTGATGGCGTTGGCCAATCAAGAGGCCCAGCGTCTCAACCACGAATACCTCGGGACCGAGCACATTCTGCTGGGCTTGGTGAAGGAAGGCAGCGGCGTGGGCGCCACGGTGCTTCGGAACCTCGGCATGGACATCAAGCGGCTCCGTGGGGAAGTAGAGAAGCTGGTCAAGAGCGGACCGGAGATGGTCACGATAGGCAAGCTGCCGATGACGCCGCGGGCCAAGAGAGCTATCGAGTGTGCCATGGAGGAGGCGGTGGCCCTGAACCATAACTACGTCGGGACCGAGCATCTTCTGCTGGGCCTCCTGCGGGAAAGGGAAGGTGTTGCGTGCCAAATGCTGATGAACCTGGGCTTCACCTTGGAGGGCGTGCGCGGGGAGGTGTTGACGCTGCTCGGCGCCGGCCTGGAAGGGGAGCCAAGCGAATCAGGTACACCCTCCGAGGCCGGTGCGCTCAGGCAGGTAGCCGCGAACTACCAAGACTCTCCGGCTTGGCAGAAGGCGAATGAATTGGCCCAGCAGGTTTATGACCTGGCGGGCCAATGTCCCAAAGAGGAGATTCCGGGGGTGGCGGCGCGGCTGCGTGCGACGGCGCTGTCGATCCCGCCGCAGATCGCGGAGGCTTACGTCAGGCCCGTTGCCGGTGAAGCGCGATGGCTCCTCAATTCCGCTTTCCGCTCTTTGCGGGAGCTCCGGTACCTGCTGGAGTTCGCCGGGAGGCTCCAATGCCTCCGCGCCGAAGATTGTGAGAGGCTGGAGGGTCTGGCGGACGAGGTTGACAGGCTGCTCCGGACGCTCTACCGGGATTTGAGCGTATGACCGATCCTCGCGATACACCTGCTCACGCCAGAGAGGCCCAGGCGGAGGTCCGGATGATTTCGTCCAGCAAGTGCTGGATCGACGGCGCCGCCCTGGGACAACTGCACCAGGCGGCGCGTCGGCCCGGGATGGTGCTGGCGGTGGGGCTGCCCGACCTGCACGCCGGCATTGGGTGTCCCGTGGGCTCCGCCTTTGTGGCCGCCGGAGTCTTCTATCCCGATCTGATCGGGACGGATATCGGCTGTGGCATAGCGCTCTGGCAAAGCGATCTTCCGGCGGGCAAGACCGGCAAGATTCCCAGATGGGCCGACAAGCTGGCGGATCTGGAAGAACCCTGGGAGGGGGATGCGAATGCCTGGCTGGCCGCTTCCGGTGTCTCAGCCACGGGACACGAAGCATCGTTGGGCACCATCGGGGCCGGGAATCACTTCGCGGAGCTTCAGAAAGTGGAGGAGGTCCTCGACCCGCAGCGCTTCGCCGCTCTGCATCTGGATGGCAACCGGCTTGCATTGCTGGTCCATAGCGGGTCGCGTGGCTTGGGGAAATCGGTCATCTTCGAGTACACCGGCAAGAAGGGGGGCGCCGGCACGGACTTGTCCGACGAAGCGGGGCAGGCCTACTGGGAGGGGCACAACCGCGCCTCGTCTGGGCGAAGGCGAATCGGGCTCTCATTGCCGAACGCTTCCTGTCGCGACTGGGGGCGACGGCCCAGCCGATTTGTGATATTCCGCACAACTTTCTGCAGCAGACCGTGTGGCAGGGCCAATCCGTCTGGCTGCACCGCAAAGGCGCTGCGCCCCTCCGATCGCGGAGTCCTGGTGATTCCCGGCTCCCGCGGCGCCTGGAGTTACTTGGTGGAACCTGGAGGGAATGGGGAAACCAGCGCGTTTTCCCTGGCCCACGGGGCCGGTCGAAAATGGGAACGCAGCGGTTGTCGCGGCCGGCTGGAGCGGCACTACAGCGTGAAGCAACTGGGCACGACGGAGTTGGGTGGTCACGTCATTTGCGCCGACCGGGACCTCCTCTATGAGGAGGCGCCCCAAGTCTATAAGAAGATCGAGACGGTCATTGACGCGATGGCGACGCGGGGACTGATTCACGTCATCGCCACGTTTCGGCCGCTGCTCACGTACAAAATAGGAAGACACCGGACCGGCTGACCCGGGACCGCCCGGCCTGCCTTAGAGGGTGTGTGATAAGTGGCATGGGCATCCTGCCGATGCTGCATGGGCTGGAAGCCCATGCCACAAGGAGCCGGTTCTCACACACCCTCATAGAGCGTCCAACAAGAGGAGAAATGAATAGCCGAGGTGACTGGCATGTCATTGCGAGCGTAGCGAAGCAATCTCAAACCCACGCGTGAGACGGAGATGGCTTCCCCCGCCTCCACAGGGGCAGGCTTCGCGGCGCTCCGCAATGACATAGCGCCGTTCATTCTCCTATACGCTCCTAATCCCATTTCGCCGCCAGCGGCCGAAGGGGGATTTTGCTTCAGAGACACCCATCTTTTTCCGATGACTGGCCCCGGGGTCATTCGCTTCGTGTGCGACTAACTTTCGTGGGGGAGCGACCTGCATTTGTCATGCTGAGCGCAGCGAAGCATCTGGGCGGCGAACGGGATCGGCGCGTGTTACTGTGCTCGGCCCAGATCCTTCGCTGCGCTCAGAGCCTGCCCCGAGCGCAGTCGAAGGGATGACAGAAGGGATCGAAGGGGCCCCACAAAACGTAGTCGCACACTTCGCTTCCCAGCCGGGATTTTTCTCTTGAAGCGAATGCGGTTCTTCTTATAATGGCCGCAGTAGGTAGGACAAGGGAGTACATTGGTAGCCGCCTTGTATGGGGGCCCCTTGCAAGAGGGGAAAGAGTACGGGCGGGTAGGACACAGGGCATGGAGCAAGCTGCACGGATTCACAGAATGGACGCAAGCCCAGCCGCGAAGGTGACAAGAGTTGATGCAGGCGTAGTACAGGGACGGCTCTCGCCCCTCCATTCGCACCCAGGCCGTTCTTCCGCGACGGCCGGGGCGCCGGCGGGAGCCAGGGCTACGGCACGTCTGTTCGCCCGAGTGCCAAGGACGAGCGAGTTCCTGATCCGGCTTCTGGACATCATGGGTTCTCTGGGCCTTCTGGCGGTGGCGTTTCCCGTGATGATTGTCTCGGCCGTTTTGATCAAGATGACCTCGCCGGGGCCGGTCTTTTACAGGCAGGAAAGGGTTGGCCAAGGCGGCCGGCTCTTCACCTTGTGCAAGTTCCGCACGATGATCAACGACGCGGAAAAGCACGTGGGACCCGTCTGGGCCGCGAAAGATGATGACCGTGTTACGCCGGTTGGTCGTATTCTGCGGCGGATGCGGATCGACGAGCTGCCCCAAGTCTATAACGTGTTGCGGGGCGACATGAGTCTGGTCGGTCCCCGGCCGGAGAGACCGTTCTTCGTCGAGCGGCATAAGGCGCTGCAGGGCGCACGCCTGGCCGTCAAACCGGGGCTGACGGGCCTGGCCCAGGTTCGCAGTTTTTACGATCTTAAGCCGGCCCACAAGGTCAAGTACGACTATCTCTACATTCAGAACCGGTCGTTCCTGCTGAACATCTACATTCTGCTTCAGACCATCCCGGTGCTCTTCGGGAAGAAGGGCTGGTAGGGGCGTTGACGGTTCTCCGTGGCCGGTTCTCAGCAAGCAGTTGTCGGCCCGGCTTATAGGACAGCATTCCCAGCAAGGCCATGTTCGTGGAGCGGTGGACTTCCTCGATGTCGCTGATCGGGCGTTGCCCGATTTTATCTTCACCGGGGAGTTCGACACGCGTAAGCCCCTGGCGACCATCTCGCTGATCAGCGGCAACCAACACGCCTTCGCGCGCGAGATTGACAAGGAGGGGAAGATTGTGTGGGAATACAAAGACGGCGACACGTCTGGCATCCAACTCTTCGGCGTCCACGAGGCGATCCGGCTGGCCAATGGCAACACGGTGCTGACCAACTGGTGCCCGGGCCGGCTGGGCAGCCGCAAGGCGGAATGGCCCAGAACGATTCAGCTCGTCGAGGTGACGCCGGACAAGAAGGTGGTCTGGGTGCTGCGGGAATGGACCGACCCCGACCTGGGCACGTCCTCCTGCGTTCAGATGCTCGATGAGCCGGGCAACGACGAAGACCAGGAGTTGATGCGGTAAGGTGTCAAAATCGTGCGCCCGAGGGGGCGGCGTTTGCCAAATCAAGGGACGCGTGATAGACTGACAGACTGCAAGAGGGCGAGTGCCCACGTACCTTGCCCTGATGGCGGTGTAAGGTTGGAGGCCGCGTTCGGCATACCCATTGTGCAGGACCGGCAGGATCCATGAGTCACTCCGATAGGACAAGCATGGGAGGGGCCGGCAGCGAGGCGCGGACGACACGCTGGTCCGTGATCCTGGCGGCCCGCACCCAGGATGAGAGCTGCCGGAAACTGGCCTTGGAGAACCTGGCCGACGCCTACTGGAAACCTATCTACTGCTATCTCCGAAGAGACGGTCAATCGGATGCGACGGCCAAGGACCTCACGCAGGAGTTCTTCCGGGAGTTCTTTCTGGAGGGCAAGCTGCTGGAAGCCGCGGACCGGGAACTCGGCGGGTTTCGGCAGTTGTTGAGGACGGCCCTGAAGCGTTTTGTCAGTAACGTGAAGCGAGACCAGTTGGCCGAATCGCTGCCTTTGGATGCCGGGCTGGCCCGCATGCTCCCGAACATTGTCACGCTCGTCTGCGAGAAGTTCCGGCCGTTCACGGGGTGTTCGTTCGGGGCGCTTTTGGCGGACGCGGAAACGGATGTCCTGGTCCTGGAAACGATCAAGGACCTGCACAAGAAACAGGCGGAATCCGCCCCCGCGGGTCCGCGGCAGGAAGTGGCCACGGCCATTTACTATGCGGCCATTGCCAGATCGTCGGGAGAAGCTCTTCACAGATAGGTTCAGCCCGAAGAAGTGGGAGAAGGCCCGGAAGAGTGTCGGTTTACCTGAGTTGAAGTTCCATGATCTGCGGAGAACGTTCGCGTCCCTCTTGGCCCGGAGGGGTGTATCGACCGCGGTTACTCAAAGGCTGCCGGAACACTCCAGTCCACAGCTTACGAATGATGTATACACCAATGTCGATCCGGTGCTGCGCCAAGCGGTCAAGCTGCTCCCTGTGGCAGAGTGGGTATGAAGAGCAACCGATCCTTGCCTCGGCGTGTCCCCGTGGTATAATCTTCTCGATGGCATTGACGCGTCGTGTGGTTGGAGAACTCCTCTATGGATAGCAGGCCCCTGAAGATCCTGGCCATCGATGACCACGAGGACAACCTGACCATCCTGCGAGTGGCCCTGAGGGACGCTTTGCCCCAGAGCGCAGGTCTCCGTCGCCTCGGACGCCCGGACCGGGCTCGAACGCGCCCGGGCTGAAGACCCGGATGTGATCTTGCTTGATCTGGCCGTGCCGGGCATGGATGCGTGCGAGGTCTGCCGGACGCTGAAAGGCGACGATAAGCTGCGGTCGATTCCGGTTATTGTCCTGACCGCCGGGAGAGCGGACCGGGACAGCCGCCTCCGGGCTTTGGAAGAGGGTGCGGATGCGTTTCTCTCCCCGCCCTGCGACGAGGTGGAACTGGTCGCCCTGGTCCGCACCATGGCGAGAATCAAAGCGGGGAATGAGCGGCAGCGGCAGGAAGCAGACCGGCGGGCCGACGTAGTCGCGGAATGCACGGGTGAGTTGGAGAGAGTACTGACCGGGCGCAAGCGGACGGAGGAAACCATCCGTGAAAGCGAGGCGTGCTTTCGCTCGCTGGTCGAGTCCGCCCCCGAGGCCGTCTTCGTGCAGAGCGGGAGCCGCTTCGTTTACGTCAATTCCGCCATGGTCCGGCTGGCGGCGCCTCGGGGCCGGAGGAACTGCTCGGCAGAGAGTTCATGGAGCGGATGGCCCCGGAATTCCACGAGGCCATTCGCGAACGCATCCGGTTCCAATGCGAGACCGGTAAAGCCGCCACCCCAGGAACAAGAGTATCTGCGTCTGGACGGCGCGGGTTCCGGTCGAGACCACGGCGGTGGCCATCCACTATCAGCGGAGGGATGCCCATCTGGTTTTCGTCCGTGACATCACCGAGCGTAAGAGGGCGGAGGAAGCGTTGCACCGGAGCGAGGAACGATTCCGGGGCGTCTTCGACAATGCCGCGGCCATGGTCGCTGTGTCGGACAGGACCGGGCAGTGGACCCACGCCAACCAGCACGCGATTGAGACGTTGGGGTATTCGCTCGCCGAACTCTGTCGGATGCAATTCAACGAGTTCACCCATCCCGCAGATCGTGAGCAAAACCGCCTCTTGTTCGACAGGATTGTTCGCGGAGAGGCGGACCACGGCCGGATTGTAAAGCGATACGTTCGCAAAGACGGCGGCATCGTGTGGGTGGATCTGTCGGCCAGCCCGATCCACAACGAGAAGGGAGAAGTGGAGGCAGTAGTCGGCGTGGGGTTGGATGTCACCGCCGCCAAGGAAGCCCAGGAAGAGATCCGCCGGTCGCGCCTATTCCTGCAGACCGTCCTCGACGCCTTCCCCGGCAACGTAGCGGTTCTGGATGGCCAGGGCCGCATTGCGACGGTCAACGAGTGGTGGCGGCAGTTCGGGGCCGCGGAGGGGCTGCGCGAGCAGTACCAGACCTTGGGAACGAACTACCTGGAGGTCTGCCGCCAGAGTCAGGGACAGGACCGCGAAATGGCCGTGCGGGCGGCGGACGGGATTGAGGCGGTCTTGGCGGGGCGGCAAGGCGAGTTTGACATGGAGTATCCCTGTTCCAGCCCGACGCAGGAGCGGTGGTTCCGACTTCGGGCGAGCGGCTTCACGTACGAGGGCAAACGCTGGGCCGTCGTGGCCCACCTCGACATCACCGAACGCAAGCGGGCGGAGGAGCGCAGCGCGAGAGCGAATCAAAACTCCGCGCGATATTCGAGTGTTCCAGGGATGCCATAGGGCTCTCAAAAAGGGAAGTATTCATTTTCGCCAATCCGGCATATCTGAAAATGTTCGGTTTTCAGAGTAATGAAACACTCGCTGGTACTTCGATACTCAGCCACATTGCCCCGAGCCATCGTCAACAGATGCTTCACAATGTGGAGCGCAGGGCTGCTGGAGAAGACTTCCCCATTTTCTATGAGACACGAGGCATGAAGGCGGATGGTACTGAGTTCGATATAGAGGTCAGTGTTTCCACCTATGAGTTGCTTGGCGAAACCTACACGGTTGCGACCATCCGCGACATCACCGAACGCAAGCGGGCCGAGGAGGCGCTGCGTGAGAGTGAGGAGCGTTTCCGCACCGCCTTCGAGGAGGGCGCGGTGGCCATGGCCTTGACCGCGCTGGACTCGACGCTGTTAGAGGTCAATTCCTCCTTCTGTCGGATGCTCGGGTTCCGCGAGTCGGAACTCGTCGGGAGATCCTTCACCGAGATCACCCATCCCGACGACCGCACGGCGAACCTCGTCGGGACCCGGCGGCTGGCCCGCGGCGAGATCCCCTCCTTCCGCATGCAGAAACGCTACCTCCGAAAGGACGGCTCCGTCCTCTGGGCCGACATGAGCACGGCCTCGGTGCGGGGCGCCGGTGGCCGGCCTCTTTATTGCGTCACGCACATACAGGATGTCACCGAGCGCAAGCAAGCTGAGCGCGAGCGTCTGGACTACCAGCGGAGGCTGCGCTCGCTGGCCTCGGAGTTGTCGTTAGCGGAAGAGCGGGAGCGACGGCGGATTGCCACCGGCCTGCACGACCACGCCTGTCAGACCCTCGTCTTGTCCAAAATGAAGCTGCAGCGGTTACAGACGTCCTTACCCTCGGGGGGCGTGGACGCGATCACAGACGTTTGCAACACCCTCGACAAGACAATCGAAAGCGTGCGGGAGATGACCTTCGATCTGAGTTCCCCCGCGTTGTACCGCTTCGGCCTGGAAGCGGCTTTGAAGGAGCTGCTCACGGACAAGCTGAAAGCGGAACACGGTATCCGCACGGTCTTCCGCGACGACCATGCCCCCAAACCACTGACGGAAGACGTCCGCATCGTGCTCTTTCAGTCGGTCCGGGAACTCCTGATCAATGTGATCAAGCATGCGCGTGCTCACGAGGTGATCCTTGACATTTCGCGGCTCGAGGACTCTATTAGAATCACGGTGGCCGACGACGGGGTAGGCTTCGACGTGGGGAACGTGTTGGCCGCTCCGTCGCGGAGCCGGGGATTTGGTCTTTTCAACATCAAGGAACGGTTGGATTTCCTGGGCGGCACTCTCGACATAGATTCGCGGCCGGGGCGGGGAAGTCGATTCACGCTGGTCGTTCCTTTGGAAATGCAGGGGCACATGGCCAAGGAGGCACACGATGACGACCAAGATCCTGCTGGTTGACGACCACCAGATCCTCCGCGAAGGACTACGCTCTCTCCTGGAGACACAGCCGGACATGAAGATCGTGGGGGAAGCCGGGGATGGGAGGATGGCCCTGCAGCTCGTGCGCTCGCTGCGCCCGGATGTGGTCATCATGGATGTCAACATGGAGGGCATGGACGGGATCGAGGCCACGCGCGTGATCAAGCGCGAGCACCCGGAAACCAAAGTCCTGGCCTTATCCATGTTCCTGCGCAGCAGCTTCGTCTCCGAGATGTTCAAGAGCGGCGCCTCGGGCTATCTTCTCAAGGAGAACGCCTTCGTGGAGGTCGTGCAGGCCATCAAGACCATCCTGACGGGCCAGAAGTACGCGTCCGCCAAGGTCGCGAGTCTACTGATGGACGAACTTGCTCAGGCCGACGATCGTACCGCAGCCATCGCCCCTTTGACAAAGCGAGAGACGGAGGTTACCAGAATGGTGGCGAGGGGTAAATCGGTGAAAGAGATCGCGCTGAGCACCGGCACAAGCATCAAGACGATTGACGCCTGCCGCCGGCGGGTCATGCGAAAGCTAGGCATTAACAGCGTGGCCGAACTGGTGATCTACGCCGTTCGGGAACGCCTGATAGACGTGGATGGTCAATCCAAAGCCTGACGTCCGGCGGTGCGCACTGGCGCCATCGTCGCCTGCGCACAGGCAGATGGCTTCAATCGACAAGCACGACGAAGCACCGCCGGGCAGGCTCAGGCTGCGTGCGTCAATCCTTCCCCCGCGAAAACGGAGCCCCTTCCTTCTGACCTCGGAACCAAGCATGAGTAGGTAGTCCACCTCCGCAAGAGCATCAGCATACCCGGATTGAGGTGCTTGAACGGGAGACCTCATGTAGCTTTTTCCTGCATCGGCTGGCAGGATTTTCCACCCCCCGTGCCTGGGGTTTTGCTGCCTGGGAGAGCAAAAAGCGGGTTGTGCCACCCCCGGCCTGTGTCCGAAAATGTACCCAAGTCCTCTGTCCCCGAGTCAACGGCTTGCCCCGCAGGGCCTGGATGCGGAAGCAAGGATGCTTGGGGCGTTCCTCTGTTGCACAGGGCAAGCCGTTGACTCCTCTTCGGGGTCAGGTCGGAGAATCTGGGGGTCCGGTCCGGCTCACGCGGGCCGCCATGTTCACCCTATCGTGAGTCAAAGAGACAAGAGAACGGATAGTGACCGATGGTAAACACGAGTGTGCAGTACCAGAAAACAGAATCGACAATTCCGGATTCGCACGTAGTCTGGCTGGTGGATGACGATCTGGAGGATGCGAAGCTGGTCATGGAGGTCTTGCAGGAGAAGATGCCTCCGGCACGCGTGGTCCATCTGAGCGACTGCGAATATGCCTGGCGATGCCTGCAAAGCCGGCCTGAGAGAAAACCCTCGCTCCTTTTGGTGGCTTTGAACGCGCCTGGCGCCAAGGCGTTCCAGTTCCTCAAAATGATCAAGGCCGACGAAACGCTGAAAATGCTGCCCATCGTGGCCTTGGCGAAGTCGCGTGAGGAGTGCGACGTGTCCGCCAGCTACGCGTTGGGATTGGCCGGTTACGTGGTCAAGTCCCAGGATCCCGTCCGACTGCGTGAGGACATAGCGATCGTCCACGCCTATTGGACCATAAGCTTGACCCCTCGGACACCATGAGCGCCAAGCCTTGCGGGGCCCTCTGAGGCGTGAGAACCGTAGGAATTACCCGCGGCACGACAAGCAGAAGACGCGACCCCTGCTTCGGGCGGCAGGCAGGAACACAAGGGCAAGTCCATGGAGATGAACACGGGCAATGATGGTATCGGGCCGACCGGGAATCCGAGAGCACGATGGGAGAGCCCGGCACCGGTGCCGAATGGCAGCAACCACCCCGGTCACCGGAAGGAGAAGGTGCGCATCGTGGTGGCAGATGACCACGACGCACTGCGGCAGCTCATCTGTCGTCTGATTGCCGCACAGCCTGATCTGGAGGTTGTGGGCCAAGCGGTGAATGGTCACGAGGCCGTCGTCCTGGCCCGAGAGCTTGTCCCGGACCTTGTCCTGATGGATGTGAATATGCCCCGCATGAACGGCATCGAAGCTACCCGGCAGATTGCGCGGATTTCCCTGCCATACGCGTGGTCGCGATGTCTGTGGATTGGGACCAGGCCATGGCGCGCAGCATGGCCCGCGCGGGAGCCTCCGGCGGCGTGTCGAAGACCGGGTCTTTCGATGCGTTTCTGGAAGCCATCCGGACGGTGTCCTCGGGGGAGAGTCTTGCATTTTTGACAGAGAGTAACCTATGACGAGAGAATTGGAGCCCACTGTGTTCATCGTGGACGACGATACGCTGGCGTTGAAGAATCTGGAGGCCCTGCTGAAGTCCGTCCGCCTTCGGACGGAGACCTACCTGTCCGCGGAAGAGTTCTTCCGGAATTACGACCCCTCGCGCCCGGCTGCTTGATCCTGGAGATTCGCATGCCAGGCATGTGTGGGATGCAGCTCTACCAGCGGCTGCGGGAGCAAGGTCACGGCATTCCTGTGATCTTCTTGACCGGTCATGCGAACGTCTCCACGGCCGTCGGCGCCATGCGGGCCGGTGCCTTTGACTTCCTGGAAAAGCCTGCGAATCACCAATGTTTGATCGACCGGGTATGTGCCGCGATCACGCAGGACCGGGAGAACCGATGCCAGATGGCCCAGCAGCAAGAGATCGCCCGGCGGTTCCAGAGTCTCTCCCCACGGGAGCTGACCGTGGTCGATCAGATTATAGCCGGCCATACCAGCAAGACCATCGCGCGGAACCTGGGCATAGGCGTCACGACGGTGGGTGTGCACCGCGCCAACATCATGAGGAAGGTCGGGGCCGCTACGTCCGCCGATCTTTTCTACCTCGTTTTTCAGAGCGGACACTCGCGCAGAGCATCCCTTCCGCGAGCGACAAGACGATTCGATGGCGACCATCTGACTTCAATTCCCCCATCTCCTATGGATAAAGTGGAGTAGCTGGGACATCACCGGTCCCCATACGGGTGCTTGTCACCACGCCAATTCTGCCCCGTCGGATCTGCGGCCATACCCCCAATGGACTTGGCAATAGGGGAGTGTTTACCCTGTGGTTGCATCAAAGCGGGGTCCCAAAGCAAGAACACACCTGCAAATATAGGCGTCGCACACGCACTGGGAGGTGTTTCGTAAACCTCACCCTCAGTGAGGTTTGGAAGAGCCCTCTCAATGAGCACGTTATGCCTTGTATGTAGCGGTTTTGTGCACGGTGACGTGACAGTCATATGCAGCGCCAGGGTTTAGTCGTACCTAAAGGATTATTTATCGCGACGAGTCTCAGAGGTGACGAAACAGAGATTGGTTGAGAATCCGGACGCAGTGAGCACGGGTGCGACGATATCAGGACCACTTTAGGAGATCAAACGATGGCAAGCATGGCAACACAGAACCGGGACGCGCAGCAGACGCTGGGCGAGAAAGAAGGCAAGTACCTGACCTTCGCTCTCGCCCATGAGGAGTACGGCCTCGAGATTCTCAAGGTCCGCGAGATCATCGGGTACATGGAGATCACGGCCGTGCCCCAGACGCCGCCTTACATCAAGGGCGTCATCAACCTGCGGGGCCAGGTCATCCCCGTGGTGGACCTCCGGACCAAGTTCGGTATGGAAACCGCCGAGGTCACGGAGCAAAGTTGCATTATTGTCGTCGAGATCACCCAGTCCGGCCGCAAGTTCAACACCGGCATCATCGTGGACCATGTCCAGGAGGTCTTGGATATCGCCGGTCAGGATATCGAGGAACCGCCTCAGTTCGGTGCCTCGGTGGACACTGACTTCATCCTGGGCATGGCCAAGGTCGGAGAGTCGGTGAAGATTCTGCTGGACATCGACCGGGTGCTGGCCGGCGCGCGTTCAGACGGTTGGGAGCCTGTTCCCGACGCGCCGGGCACGGAACCGTCGTAGCACTCCGGGCATTCTCAAGACAAGCGAATACTGAAGGGAAAGGGGACACATCATGTTCAAACGTATGAAGCTCAACGTCAAGCTGATCTCCGGGTTCGTGGTCGTGGCGGTCATCGCGGCCGTGATCGGCACGGTCGGGTTCGTCAGTCTACGCGGCGTCAAAGGCCCACCTCCTGGAAGTGGGGACCGAGTGCCTGCCCAACATTGAGAACTTGCTGGTGATCTCCGAGAACCTTGAGAAGCTCAAAGTCGCCCAGCGTACCCTGCTGAATGGGGACAATACGCCGGCCGATCGCGCCCGCCAGTACGAGAACATCGCCAAGGTACGCGAGACGTACCTCCAGGCCATCACCACCTACGAGGCCCTGGCGCACAGCGAGCAGGAACAGCAGCTCTGGACGCAGTTCAGGCAACTCCTCGACGAATGGAAGAAGGAGAACAACGTCTTCTTCGATCTGTGCCAGCAGCTTGATAAGACGGACATTCTCAATCCCACCGGCTTGGGGATGCTGATCGAGAAGTTCACTTGCGATCACTACGCGCTCAAGGACAAAGTGGCCGCGCTGATCCAGAAACAGCAACCCTTCGAAGGGGGCGACGATCCGTCGGCGTGCAACTTCGGCAAATGGGTGGCCCAGTTCAAGACCCAGAACACGGTCCTCGACGCCACCTTGCGGGAGATGCTGGAGTCGCACCGGCAGTACCACAGCCTCGTCAAGCAGACCAAGGACTTCGTCAAGGCCGGCAATGTCCCGGAGGCCACCAAGGTGTACGAACAGATGCAGGGCGTGCTGGCCACCACTTTCAAAGATTTCGACAAGATCCGCGAGGAAATCGCCAAGGCCTCCGCCCTCTATCAGCAGGCGACCAGCCAGGGTTTCGGCGGCTGTGCCAACAAGCAAAAGGAGGTTCAGGACGTTCTGACGAAGATCGTGGCCATGAACAAGGAGGCCGCTAGCCCAAGCCGTGAATAGCGCGACCAGTGCGTCGGCCCGAAGCGGCGTGGTGATGTTGACGGCGCTGGTGATCGGCGTGGTGATGGCGGTTTTCCTGGGCGTGTTCCTCGCGCTCGGGATTACGCGGCCGATCAACCGCATTATCGCCGGCCTGACCGAAGGCGCCGAACAGGTCGCGTCGGCCTCCGGCCAGGTGTCCGCCGCCTCCCAGTCCCTGGCGGAAGGCGCCACGGAGCAGGCGGCGGGTCTGGAAGAGACCTCCTCCAGCCTGGAAGAGATGTCCTCCATGACCAAGCAGAACGCCGACAACGCCCAGCAGGCCAACGCCCTCGCGGCGAGGCCAAGAAGGCGGCCGGCACGGGCAGCGAGTCCATGGGCCGGATGAATGCCGCCATCCTGGAGATCCAAAAGAGCTCCGATGAGACCGCCAAGATCATCAAGGTCATCGATGAGATCGCCTTCCAGACCAACCTCCTGGCCTTGAATGCCGCCGTCGAGGCCGCCCGGGCGGGCGAGGCCGGCAAGGGCTTTGCCGTGGTGGCGGAAGAAGTCCGCAACCTGGCGATGCGGTCGGCGGAAGCGGCCAAGAACACCGCCCGCATGATCGAGGAGTCCGTCAAGAACTCCAAGAATGGGGTGGATATCGCCACGGAAGTCGCCAAGGTCCTGGAAGAGATCGTCCAAAGCGTGGGCAAGACGACCGACCTGGTCGGCGAGATCGCCGCTGCCAGCCAGGAGCAGGCGAAAGGGATCGATCAGGTCAACACGGCCGTCGCCCAGATGGATAAAGTCACGCAGCAGAACGCGGCCAACGCCGAGGAATCGGCCAGCGCTTCGGAAGAGCTCAGTGCGCAGGCCGAGAGCATGAAGGAAGTTGTCGGTCAACTGGTCGCTCTCGTGGGAGGGGCGGCCTCCCAGCAGGCTCGGTCGGGGGAATCGAAGAAGGCCGAGCACCACCTCCACGTGAACCTGGAGCACAAGGCTCCGGAAGTCGAGAAGGCGGCCTCCAAGGCCCATGGCTTCGGCAAGTCGGATGAGACGTTCCACAAGATCGCGCATTCGGCGGCCAAGCAAGCCCGCGTCGCGAAAGCGGCGAGCAAGGCGATCCCGCTCGACAGCAGCGATCTGGAGAGCTTCAATAACTGAGCCATTGGTGGCAGGGGGCGGGTCCTTGCAGGCCCCAGGCCCGCCCCTGGTGCCTTGCGGGGTTGCATCGGTGCAGCGTCAGGAAAGATCGGGAAGGTGACTGTGGCACCTTGGGACAGGAAGATCTTGGTGGTGGACGACGATTGTGTGGATGTGATGTGCGCCAAACGCGTGCTGCACGAGCTCGGCGTGACCAACGAGGTAGTGTGCGCCGCCAACGGCGAGGAAGCGTTGGCCTACTTGAACGGTCGGGAAAGCGAAATGCCCTGTGTCATCCTGACTACCATCGAACGCTATGTGGCGCCGTCCAGAGGGGTGGAGCGATGGGGGCCGGTGCCCTTGTGACGTTCCGAGTCATCGGCGGCGCAGGGCCGAAAACAGTCTTCGGGGAGGCTCTGTCAGGAGCAGTGCCGCTCCCCAGGGGGTAAGAAGCGTGTCCCCGGCCCCGGCGCGGCGCAGGGTCTTCCCCGATGCTCGTATTCTGGGACTCCCACGCGACCGCTCCGCGGGGGCGGTCCGAACCGGATGATCCGAATCTGCCTCGGGATAGTCTATTTACGGATTTGCGAGATAAAAACCGAAGAAATCGCGAAAGTGACTGGAGGGAGGCCGTGGATGGGCCGATGGAGAAAGGGGGCCTGCAAGGAGCATCCGGTTCCGAAAGACGCGGAACCGGGCAAGTTTCTTGCGTTCCAGACCGCGGGACCGATGGATGCGATCTGGGCTATTTCTGCAATATGGGGGTGGTATGGGCAAGTCACTGATGATTGTGGACGATTCCGCCACGATGCGCAAGATCATTATGCGGACGGTGCGGATGTCGGGCCTGGAGTTCGAGCGGACGGAGGAGGCCGGCAGTGGGAGCGAGGCCCTGGCGAAGCTCCAGGCCAGCCCGGTGGACGTGATGCTGTGTGACATCAACATGCCGGAGATGAGCGGCACGGAGCTGGTCAAGCAGGCCCGCCAATTGCCGGCCTGTAGCCGGCACGAAGATCATCATGGTATCGACCGAGAGCGCCAGGAACTGATCGACCGGGTCCTGGCCGATGGGGCGGACGGCTATATCACGAAGCCCTTCACGCCGGAGAAGTTCCAGGAGAAGCTGACGCCGCTGCTGAATTAGGACCCGGACGAAGTGGCTCGTAGTGTTGTGTCGCTGTCAGCAACAAGCAGGTTTCCGACGTGACAGTTCCTTCTGGTGGAGACAGGACGATGGTGACAACAGTGTCTCTTAAGGACGTATTGCTCGAAAGCGCCCGCGAGGTCTTCGAGACCATGGTATTCATGGCGCTGGAGGAATCCGGCGCGAGACGGGGCCGGCATTTCGGAGTCGGCCCTGCTGGGGACGATCACGTTCAAGGGCCAGCTGGAAGGGTGTCTGGGCATCTGCTGCGGCGAGACCGTGCGCCGCGCGATCGCGGCGAGCATGCTGGGAATGGACTCCGAGTGAGGGCTCGGCGACAACGACGTCTGCGATGCCATCGGGGAGATCGCCAACATGGTGTTGGGAGCCGTCAAGGCGCGGATCCAGGATTCGGTCGGAGGCATCGAGGTCTCCATTCCGTCCGTCGTCCGCGGGCACGAGCTCATCAGTAGTCTCGGAGACGGGGCCAATCGGGTGCGGATCCTGGTGAGCATCGACGAGGAGCACGTCGCGGAATTGTCCTTCTTGTACCGGGACGGCAAGCCGTAGGCCGCCTACGTCACCGCCTCCTATCCCCCGTCTGGGTTCGTGGGCGTGGTACGGCCTGTCCATCCGGGATCCTCCTTGTAGAGGTGCGGGAGCCGATGGTCGCCACCAGCGACTGACATCATGTCCTACCTCACGGAGTTGTCCGATAGTGCTTTCGGCGCTTCTGTGAGGATATTGCCGCCATGTTCGACGCGGACATGCGGTGCGAGCGCCGGCAGGCGGCCTATGGAGACGGTCCAGAGCCTGCGCGAGCACTTCAAGAAGCTGGCGGCCGTGCATACCATCCAAGCCGAGGGGGCGCTGAACGGGACCTTCTCTCTGATCTTCGACCACGGGGGCGTGTTCGTCCTTTCCGGCGTGATTGTCATGCTGCCGGAGCCGACGGATCCTGGAGGACGTCCGACGCGGCTCGCTGCAGGACACCGAGAGCCTGCAGGACGCCGCCCGGGAGGCGGGCAACCTGCTGGTAGGCTCGTGGGACCGTGTCTTCCGCGAAGGTTGTGCCGGGCACAAGCACTTCCTCAAGACCGGCACGTTCATCGGCAAGCCGTGGGACGGAGCCCCCGCACCCGATGCGGCGTCGGGGGCCGCCGGGAATCCCGGTCTCGGCGGGACTCCTGCCGGAGGGGGAGACGCTGATCGTTCTGTATGACATGACGATCGAGCCTTATCCGAGCTTCCAATGTGCCGCCGTCTTCCCGAAAGCGATGGTGGAGGGAATCCGGGGCGTGGGACAGAGCCGGACGGACGAGACGACCGACGAGGCCGGAGACGGCGAAGCTCGTTCGCTCGGGATTCATCCTCCGACCTCCATCCGCCGTCCGCCGAAACTCCGGCGCCGTCCCCCGGTCCTCCAGGAGCATCCGCCGTCCACGGTTCGAGGACGGGACGCCCTCGACACGAGGCGGGTGCCGAGCCTCGCCCTCTGCCGCCGGACAGCCGCAGCCGTCACCTGCTGCCGGGCGCAGAGCCCAAGACGCAGGGTTTGCCCGAGACAGCTTCTACGAGTCCCTCCCGCCCCTCCGACCAGATGTTCGCTTGATCCGGCGCACGTTCTCTCCCAGCCCCAGCCGCCCGACCAGGCGTTGACCGAATTGCTCCGCCTCCCGGCGGCCCAGCTCATGGAGAAGGACGTGGTGTGGGCGGGGCCGGACGAGACGGTGCAGAACGTGATTGCGAAGATGCAGCAGCATAACGTCGGCTATGTGCTGATCGGTCAGAACGGGGCGCTCGAGGGACTCGTATCCAGTTCGAATATCCTGGGGGCCGTGAGCCTCTACCTGCGGCCGATGTTTGCCCAGTGGCGCCGGCCGGAGGATGATGCGACGCTGGGCGTCAAAGTGAAGTGGATCATGAGCCGGCCGGTGCGGACCGTCCGTCCCGATACGACCTTGGCCGCGATCATCGAGAGCCTGCGCCGCTGTGGCGGCCGGTGCTTGCCCGTGGTCGATGCCCGCGGGGCCGTGCAAGGCATCGTCACGGTCTTCGATATTCTGTTGCGGCTTCTGGAGGCGCAGGGCAATGGCACGTGGCAGGGCAGGCCGCCGCAGGCGCCGGCCCTCCTGCTCTAAAGGGATCGCCCGACGGGAGGTTGGGCCACGCCAGGGAAGAGAGCAGCTATGGAAAACAACACAAAATTGACCGAACTCGTCGAGCAGGCGGCGTGCTGCGTCAACATGCTCAGCCCGTCGGACTTGTCGGACGGGCAGACCCTGCAGAAGATTCTCGACCAGATCGGCGAGGCGGCCGGCCGTCTCGATCAGGGGCCGGTGGACCTGCGCCGGCAGCTTGAAGGGACGACGGCGGAAACGACCAAGACATTGCAGCGGATCCTGGAGCAGGAGGCAGAGGATACGGCCGAGGCGCTGGCGACGGTCTCGAAGGCGATCTGCGTGCTTCAGGATTTGATCGGCCGGCTGGCCGCGCCTCACCTGCGACCCGCGCCGGCGGCCGTGCCGGTGGCGCCGGCACCGGCGCAAGCGCTGCCGCCGCGCCGGCGACACTGACCATCTCCGGGGAGGATGCCCCGCTCGTTCTGGACTTCATCACCGAGTCGGGCGAGCACCTCGAAACCGCCGAGTCGGCGCTGTTGGAGCTGGAGAACCGTCCCGGACGACAAGGAGTTGATCAACAAGATCTTCCGGGCCTTCCACACCATCAAAGGCATGGCCGGGTTCCTCAACCTGGCGGACATCCAGTCGCTCGCTCATTCCTCCGAGAGTCTGCTCGATCTGGCCCGCAAGGGGCAACTGGTCCTCGCCGGCGACATCGGCGACGTGGTGTTCGAGGCGATCGACGGCCTGAAGAAGATGCTGGCGGGGTTGAAAGGGGCAGTGGAAGCAGGCCAACCGGTGGTTGCCTACGACCCGCTCCCCGCTCTGCTGGAGAAGCTCAAAGCGGCCGCGGAAGGCCCGCAACCGACCGCCGCGTCTGGCGGACCGAAAACCCAAGACACGGAGCAGAAGAGCGAGGACAAAAGACCGAGGACGGAAGACGGCGTCGTTCCTCAGGATCCGTCCTCCGCCCTCTGTCCTGGGGTCCCAAACGCGAAAGATGGCGTTGGGGGGCCCCCTGCGTCCTCCCCAGCCGGTCCGCAGACCCGGGCCGAAGTGCAGGAAACGGACAAGAAGCTCGACGCCCTTCTCGAAGAGCCCGCCAATGCACCGAAGAAGACCGGCGCCGCTTCGGGCGCTCAGGCAGCGGAGGACAAGATCAAGGTCAGCACCACGCGGCTGGACAATCTGATCAACTTGGCCGGCGAATTGGTGATTGCCCAACTGATGGTGGCGGAAGAAGTGAACCTGGGCCAGTCGCGCGAGCAGGGTTGGCGCAGAGTGTGGCTCACCAGGGCAAAATCGTGCGGGAGCTGCAGGAGCTCTCGATGTCCATGCGGATGGTCCCCGTCCAGGGAGTCTTCCAGAAGATGGCCCGGCTGGCCCGCGACTTGTCGCGCCAGGCCGGCAAACCGGTGGACTTTGTCACCTCCGGCGAGGAGACGGAGCTGGATCGCACTGTGGTGGACAAGATCGCCGATCCTCTCGTCCACATGGTGCGCAACGCCATCGATCACGGCATCGAGCCGAGTGAGGCCCGTCTCCAGGCGGGCAAACGTCCGACCGGCCGGGTCGAGCTGCGGGCGTTCCACCAGGCCGGCAACATCGTGATCGAGATGGAGGATGACGGCCGGGGGTTGGACAAGGACCGCATCCTGAAGAAGGCCCTCGAGCAGGGGCTGGTGGAAGCGGGGCAGGAGCTGACGGAAGAAGAGGTGTTCAAGCTGATCTTCCACCCGGGCCTGTCCACCGCCGAGAAGGTGACGAGCATCTCCGGGCGGGGCGTCGGCATGGACGTGGTCAAGAAGAACATCGAGTCCCTGCGCGGCCGGGTCGAGATCAGCTCCACGCCGGGCCAGGGGACGACGTTCACGATCCGCCTGCCTCTGACGCTGGCCGTCATCGACGGCCAGGTGGTTCGTATCGGGGAGAACCGCTACATCGTCCCGATCAATTCGATCATTCGGAGCCTGCGTCCGACGCGGCAGCAGCTCTCGACCGTGCAGGGTCGCGGCGAGATGATCCTGGAGCGCGGTGCGTTGCTCCCGCTGGTCCGCCTGCACCGGCTCTTCGGCGTGGTGCCGGCGACCGAAGACCCTACGGCCTCCCTGATCGTCATTGTCGAGGCCGACGGCCAGAAGTGCTGTCTGCTCGTGGACGATCTGCTGGGGCAGCAGCAGGTGGTCATCAAGAGTCTGGGCGAGGCGCTGGGCCAGGTCCCGGGCGTCTCCGGCGGTGCGATCATGGGCGACGGCCGCGTGACCTTGATCCTGGATGTTCCCGGCTTGGTGGAACTGGCACAGAAGCGGTAGCGGGCAAGGAGATCTGAGGCATGGCAGGACTGTTGCTCCAGGAAGTGGTCCTCGGCGAGCGGGAATTTCGCCAGATCAGCGATCTGGTCTACGAGCATTGCGGCATCAATCTTCATGAAGGCAAACGGGAGCTGGTGCGGGCCCGCCTGGCCAAGCGGCTGCGCGAAGGCAATTTCGCCGACGTTCTCCGAATACCTCCGCTACGTGCTGGACGACCCGACCGGCCACGAGTTCGCCCTGCTGGTCGATGCGCTGAGCACGAACCTGACGAAGTTCTTCCGCGAGGAGCAGCACTTCGAGTACCTGCGCAGTCAATGGCTGCCCCGCTGGCTCCAGGCCAAGCAAAGCCGCCACGACTTGCGGCTCCGCGGCTGGAGCGCGGGCTGCTCGTCGGGCGAGGAGCCGTACTCCATCGCGATCACGCTGCTCGAAGCCCTGCCAGGCCGGGAGCGGTGGAACGTCAAGGTCCTCGCGACGGACGTGTCCACGCGCATGCTGCAAAAGGCCCAGGAGGGTCTCTACGACAAGGATCGGGTCGAGCCGATCCCCTTGCCGTTGCGGAACAAGTACCTGATCCGCGTGCGCAGGGCGGCGTCGACCGGTACGAGGTGGCTGCCCAGTCTGCGCAACATCGTGATCCTGCGCTACCTCAACCTGATGCAGGACTGGCCGATCCAGGGGCCGATCGATTTCATCTTCTGCCGCAACGTGATGATCTACTTCGACAAGCCGACGCAGAATCGGCTGATCCACCGTTTCTATGATCTTCTGGCTCCCGGCGGCGTCCTGTTCACGGGCCACTCCGAATCTCTGACGGGCATTACGCACAAGTTCCAATACGTCCAGCCGACGATTTACCGCAAACCGTAGAGGATGAGCATGGTCCAGACGCGAGTCGTGATTGACATCTCGGATGCGAAGGTCTCGGACGATCCCTCGGACGTCCTTGTGACCTATTCTCTCGGCTCGTGCATCGGGGTCTGCCTCTATGATCCCGCGCTCCACGTCGGGGGGATGCTGCACTATCAGTTGCCGACGGCCCGGATGGACCCGGAGCGGGCCCGATCCAAGCCCTTCATGTTCGCCGACACCGGGATGCGGCTGCTCCTGGACCGGCTCGCGGCGATGGGCGCCAACAAGAAGCGTTTGCAGGTGCGGCTGGCCGGCGGGGCGACGATGGCGGCGGGACCCCAGGGCTTCGACATCGGCAAGCGCAATTACCTGGCCATCCGCAAGATCCTCTGGAGCGAAGGCATGATCATCGATGCCGAAGACATCGGCGGCGGCGTCCCACGCCATCTCTACCTGGACATGGCGGACGGGACGGTGACGGTCCGATCCACCGGCCAGGAGAAACGCCTGTGAACACCCTGACCGCGACAGAGCAACGTGCGCGTTCTGGTCGTGGACGATTCCGCGATCGTTCGCAAAATCCTGACCCAGGAGTTGGGCCGATACCCCGGGATCGAGGTCGTAGGCACCGCACCGGACCCGTATGTCGCCCGCGATAAGATCCTGGCCCTGCATCCGGATGTGCTGACGCTGGACGTCGAAATGCCGCGCATGGACGGCATCACCTTCCTCCGCAAGCTGATGAAGTACCTATCCCCTCCCGGTGATCGTGCTGAGCTCCTTGACGCCGGCAGGGGGGCAGACGGCCCTGGAAGCCCTCGAGGCGGGCGCCGTGGAGGTCATGTGCAAGCCCGGCGGCTCCTACAGTGCCGCCGACGTCTGCAGCGTCCTCGCGGAGAAGATCAAGGCGGCTTCCCGGGCCCGGATCGATCGCCGCGGGGCGACGTCCCGGCACGGCGTCGCGGCGCCGCAGCGGCTGAGCATGACCGAGACCACCAACAAGATCTTTGCCCTCGGCGCCTCGACCGGCGGCGTGCAGGCGCTGACCTGCGTTCTCTCGGCGCTGCCCGCCAACGCCCCCGGCACGGTGGTCGTGCAGCACATGCCCGCCCAATTCACCACTTCGTTCGCCCAGCGGCTCAACAGCGAGTGCGCCGTGAGCGTCAAGGAAGCCGAGGAAGGCGACCACGTCGTGCCCGGCCGCGTGCTGATCGCGCCCGGCGGTCGGCACATGCTGCTCCAGCGGTCCGGAGCGAATTACTTCGTCACGCTGCGGGACGGGCCGCCCGTGTGCCGCCAGAAACCGAGCGTGGAAGTCCTGTTCAATTCCGTGGCGCGCTACGCCGGCCCGAACGCCGTCGGGGCGATCCTGACCGGCATGGGCGACGACGGCGCCACGGGACTGTTGAACATGCGCCAGGCCGGCGCACACACGCTGGCGCAGGACGAGGCCTCCTGCGTTGTCTTCGGCATGCCCAAGGAGGCCATCGCCCGCGGCGGCGCCGAGAGCGTGGTCGCGCTCGATGCGGTCGCGGCCACCCTCATCAGCTTCGCCCGAAGCTGAGCGTTCCCCGTCCGCGCTCCCTGCCACGCGTCCATTTCCCGCCTCGTGTGATCTAAGGACGGCAAATCTGCTTGCGTGGCGAACGCGAAAAGTGTACGAAAGAGACGAACGGAACACGGATTGGCTCGAGGAATGTCATGATGAAGAAGGCATTGATTACGGGGATCACGGGCCAGGATGGCTCGTATCTGGCCGAGTTTCTGCTGGGCAAGGGATACGAGGTCTGGGGCCTGATTCGGCGCAGTTCCTCGTTCAATACCGGCCGGATCGACCATCTGTACATCGATCCGCACGAGCAGCCCAAGCTGCGGCTGGTCTACGGCGATATGACCGACGGCAGCAATCTGGCGGCCGTGATCGGCGAGATCAAGCCGGATGAAGTGTACAACCTGGCGGCCCAGAGCCACGTCCGCGTCAGCTTCGATCAGCCGATCTACAGCGTCAATGTCGGGGCCTTGGGCACGCTGCGGCTGCTGGAGGCGATCCGCTCGAGCGGGCTGCCGATCCGGTTCTACCAGGCGTCCAGCAGCGAGATGTACGGCAAGGTGGTCGAGACGCCGCAGACGGAGAAGACGCCGTTCTACCCCCGCAGCCCCTACGCCTGCGCCAAGGTCTACAGCTTCTGGCAGACGGTCAACCACCGCGAGGCCTACGGCCTGTTCGCCTGCAACGGCATCCTCTTCAATCACGAATCGCCGCGGCGGGGCGAGACGTTCGTCACGCGCAAGATCACCCGGGCGGCCAGCCGCATCAAGTGCGGCCTGCAGGAGAAGGTCTTCCTCGGCAATCTCGATGCCAAACGCGACTGGGGCTTTGCCGGCGATTACGTCGAGGCGATGTGGCTGATGCTCCAGCAGGAGCAGCCCGACGATTACGTCATCGCCACGGGCGAATGCCACTCCGTGCGGGAGTTTCTCGACGAGGTCTTCGGCTATCTCGACCTGGACTGGCATCGCTACGTCGAGATCGACGCGCGCTACTTCCGGCCCAGCGAGGTGGACCTGCTGCAGGGCGATGCGAGCAAGGCCCGCCGGCTCCTGCAGTGGCAGCCGCGCGTGAGCTTCCAGGATCTGGCGCGCATGATGGTCGATGCGGACATGAAGGCCGCCCAGCGGGAGCAGTGCCATGCAGGAACATGACGCCAGAAATGGGATCCGTCCATGAGCAGCTTCTTTGCCGATCAGATGTGTCGTCGTGACCGGCGGGGCCGGGTTCCTGGGCCATTACGTGATCGAAGGTCTGCGCCAGCGCGGCTGCCGGCAGATCCAGGTGCCCCGGATCGAGGATACGACTTGGTCGATCCGGCGGATATCGCGCGGATGTACGAGGACATGCGGCCGGACATCGTGATTCATCTGGCGGCCGTGGTGGGCGGGATCGGGGCCAACCGCGCCAAACCGGGCGAGTTCTTCTACAAGAACCTGATGATGGGCGTGCAGCTGATCGAGCAGGCCCGGCTCCGCGGCGTCGAGAAGTTCGTCGCCCTTGGGACGGTCTGCGCCTATCCCAAGTTCACGCCGGTGCCGTTCCGGGAAGAGCACCTGTGGGACGGCTACCCCGAAGAGACCAACGCGCCCTATGGCTTGGCCAAGAAGATGCTGCTGGTGCAGTCGCAGGCGTATCGCCAGCAGTACGGCTTCAATTCCATCTTCCTGTTGCCGGTGAATCTCTATGGTCCCGGCGACAACTTCGATCCGCAGACCAGCCATGTGATCCCGGCCCTGATCAAGAAGTGCGTCGATGCCGTCGAACGCCGGCGCCGATCACGTCACCTGCTGGGGCACGGGCGCGGTCTCCCGCGAGTTCCTGTACGTCGCCGATGCGGCGGAAGGAATCCTGCTGGCCACGGAGCACTACAACGGCGCCGAGCCGGTCAATCTCGGCGCCGGGCGCGAGATTCGCATCAAGGATCTGGCCGAGAAGATCGCCAAGCTGACGGGCTTTACGGGCGAGATTCGCTGGGACCCCTCCAAGCCCGACGGCCAGCCGCGGCGTTGCCTGGACGTTTCCAAAGCCAAGGAGTACTTCGGCTTCGAGGCCCAGACCTCCTTCGATGAGGGATTGAAGGAAGTGATCGACTGGTATCGGCAGAGGGCATGATCGTCAAGCAAGCGACGTGAACTGCCGGAGGCCCGGTTATCCGTCGACGGCTCCCACCCTGTTGGATCTCGCTTCCAGGCGGTAACGGCGCTGCCGGTCATAGTGGAACATCTGAGACTCGTACAGCGGCAGGTCAGCGAGTAGAAATGCAGCCACGGCTCTTGGTCCCGAACGAAGAGCAGGCGGCCTTTGAGGGCTTCGAACCGATAGACGGGCTCGGCGTGGTTCAGGAGATCCCCAATCGCAGCGAACGCCCCGGTGTAACTCCTCGACGGCGCCTATCAGGGCCGACAGTCTGTCAAAAGTGGGCTGCTCCAAATAGTAGACGGCCAGGTCCAGGTCGCTGTGCGAAGCGACCGCGCCCCGGGCGGCGGAGCCGAGCAAATAGGCGAAACCGATCTGGGGGAAATCTGTCCGCCAAGAGCTTGGTGATAGCCTCGGCGTCGACCGGCGTTGGCTCTTCCTGGGTGTCGAGATAGTGCTTGGATAAAGGCATAGATAGTCGCCAGTTGGCAGTTCGCAGTTGTCAATGGCCGGCTTGGACCATCCAGCGGTCGATCTCGTCGCGAAAGAGCCGGAAATCACTCAGTTTCTGCGTCGCCAGCGTGTACGTCCGCTCCGGGTCGGCCTGCTCAAATTCGTAAGCGAGCACGTTGTGGTAGCCGACCATCTCCTGGTAGGGCTCTTCGGCCGAGAGGATTCCCAGTTGCAGGCACTTGCGGACGGCTTCAGCGGCCGTGGCGGCCGGACCGGCGCCGGCCTGGGCCAGCAAACGCTCCGCGATATCGATCATAAGCTCGATAGCTATCTGCAGGGCCCTCTCCGCCATTGACCGCAGCAGCCAGCTCTCTTTGAATTGCTCCAGGGTGACCCCTCGCAGATTCTTCTGGAGCTGCAGGGCCTGATCGTCCATCAGGGCCAGTTTTCTCTGAATCACGCCATCCAGGCTCATTGGCAACTCGCTCGCAGCAACTCGGCTTCATTGGGTACGGCGACGAGGACCCATTCTACGCGCGTGCGAGAACATCGACAAGAGTTGAGGCGGGGCAATTTGACAGTCGGCGGGCCTTCGGCCATAATGCTGGGCATTGGCGAACCGCGGCGGAACGCGGCTGGTAGAGAGTGCAGGGTCATGAGCCACAATAGGAAGAAAAAGAAGAAGCGATTGGCGGCCGGAGTTGTGGATGAGTCTGTCAGGTCCCAGACGCCGTCCGTTGTGCCGTTGCGGCCGGCGGGTGCGCCCGTACCGGCCCAGCAGACGCCCGCGCCCGGCGGCTCGGCTCCATTCGAAGATGTTCGCCGTGCGATCGAGCGGCAGAGCTATAAGTCTGCGCTGGAGAAGGCCAAGGAGCTTCACAAGAAACTGGCCAGCGAGGAATCGAAAGCCGTCCTGATCGATGCCTACATCGCGCGCATTCAAGGAATGCTGGGCAAGGATCTGGCGGCCGAGGCCAAGGCCCTGGCGGAATTGGTCGTCTCGCGGTTCCCCGAAGCGGCGGGCCGGCTGGCCGGGTTGCAGCGCGGACTGGCCGCACAAACGGGGGACATGGCGGCCCTGGCGGCGCCTTTGGCCGATCCGAATGCGGCGCCGCAAGCGCGGGCCGAGGCCGAGCAGGCGATACGTCGGGATCTTGTCGATTTGCCGGCGTTGGCCGCCAGTGTGGCTTTGTCGGAAGATCATCCGTTGCGTGTCGCCGCGGCGGATCTGGCCCGTGCCTTCACCGCCGTGACCACAGGCCCCGTGGACGATGCCGCGATCGATCTGGCCCGCGTCTCGCATCGCAGCCCTTTAGCCCCTTGGAAGATCTTGATCCGGGCGATCGCGAGCCTGTACCGGGGGCAGGAGCAGGAATGCCGGCGGTTTCTGGCGGCTTTGGACGGGGATTCCGTGCCGGCGCGAGTAATCGGCGTGGTGCGATCGATTCTGAGCGAGTCCTGGGATGAGTCCTTGACGTCCGCCGGGCGTCACCTTGCTGAAAAGATCGTGGGATCGCGCCTCGAGCTGCGCACGGCGTTGCGGGCCCTGGATGAGGCGTTCACCCAGAACGACAAGCGCGAGGTGTATCGGCAGACGCGCCAGGCCGTGGACCTGTGCGAGCGTATCTGCCCCGAGAAACTCGAACGTCTAAAGCAGCACATCTCGGTCAAAGCCGCCGCCAAAGACTATTCGGTCGAGCCGATGACTGCGGCCCTGCGGGGTCCGTGCCGGCAGGACGCCTATTTCTTCCGGCTCTTCGCCCGCACCATTGAGAACACACACAGCTTCCTCGAAGCCTGCGAGCTGTGGGATCGTTTCCGCACCGCGGCGATCCGAGAGGGGCTCTTCACGGCCGACGCCCAAGAGAACGTGTTCCTGTACCTGCACATGGCGGAATTGCTCCGCCATATCGAGCCGGACCATCTGTGGGAGGCGCAGCAGGATTTTCTCGACCAACTGGACGAGTGGGGGGACTTCGACGAGGAGGAGGATTGGGATTCCTTCGAGACGCCAAGGCGGCGGCACCGCGCCAAACGCGACCTATACTTCACGGCCCCGGAACAGTTGTACGAGCGGGCCATCGCGCTGCGGCCGGACGCCGACATCTACCGGCAATGGCTGGACTTCATCGAGGCGGCCCAGCGGACCGATCTCCGAGGCGATCCGGTCGCCCAAAGGTGGGCGGGGGACTTCCCGGAAGATCCCCGGCCCCTGCTGTACCTGGCCGAAGCGGCGGAACAACGGGAAGCCTACGACAAAGCTCTCAAGTACATCGGGCAGGCCGAGCAGTTGGGCGGGATCGACCCCAAGGTCCGGCGCGCAGATTCCGCCTCCTGGTGGCCAAGGCCGTCCGGCATCTCAAGCAGAGCAAGACCGACTTGGCCGCCAAGGACTTTGTCCAGATCGCGCAGCTCCCGCAGGCGGCGGAAAAGGACCGGCCGGCGTTCCTTCTCTCCCTCCAGTGGGTGCACGCGATGCTCCAGGGCGACCAGGACCAAATGGTTCGCCGGCACGATGAGATTCGCGATCTTCTGGGAGGCCCGGTGGCAGCGGCCCTCCTCTTGCTGACGACGGCACGCGAGTGCGATTTCACCTCGGCGGAAACGAACGAGCTGCTGAAATGGCTCACGGCCTACAAGGAGAAGGACCTGATCGGCGCTGTGGTGCGGGCGTGTCAGATCGGCACGGACGTGGACATGGCGATACAGTTGCCCGTGAAGTGGGGGACCTTGCTCACCAAGTGGTTCAAGGGCTCGGACTGCGATCTCGACAGTGCGGGCCTGTTGGTCATGGTTCAGGCCGCCCTGGTGGCCGACTGGCCCGAGGTGGCCTACTATTGCTCCGGCTACGGCCTGCAGAAGGGCGGTCCGAGGCAGGCACGCTTCATGTTCCTGCGCGGCAAGAGCCTGCCGTATTCGGTCGAGACCCGGCAGCGCGATTGCTTCGCCGCCGCCATGGAGCTGGCGAAGCGCGTGCGGGATATGGACCTGGTGGCCGAGATCGCGGACGCGAACCGGCGCACGCTCAGCCCCTTCGGCGGATTCAACCCCTTCGGGCCAGACCCGCTGGATGTCGGCGATCTTGGCATGGACGACGAGACCCTTAAGAAGGTCATGGATTTCGAGCAACGGACCCAGAAGTATCCGAAAGGGTCCAAGTGGCCTTTCTTCGGCGGTCGCGAACCCTCGGCGCCGTGCCAATGTCCAGCCTGCCGGCGCTGCCGGGGCGAGATCCCCGCCCGGAGACAACGTGGCAAGCCGAGACGCGATCCGCGCGAACAGTATCTCTTCGACGATGTATTTGAAGAAGAGGAATTCGAGGACGAAGTTGCCGAAGCGGGTCCTGCGGGTGAACTCTCTGGCCGAGCCGAAGACATGCCGCCCGGCTGGTCGCCGGAGCTCGAACAAGTGATGGAAGAGTTGGTGCGCCTCAATGGCGGCCGGGTCCCGCGCAGCAAGAAAGAGTTGGATCGGGTCATCGCCCGGTATCCGGAGCTGTTGGCCAAGCTGGCGTCGCTCATGGCCAAAGGCGAGTTCGATCCTCTTGATGATTCGGATGACGACGATGTGGAGGACTGGCCGGACGGAGGGGACGAGCCGCCGAGGCAGCCTTTCTGGCCTCCCTCCGGACGAAGGGGCAGAAGAAAGAAACGCAGACGTTAGAAGAGAAGTGGGATGGTTGATGACGGAGCACCGCATGAGTGACGGTAAAGTAAACGTGACGAGGACGGAACAGGACCCCTGGTCGATCCTTGGCGTATCACCCGAGGCGGACGACGAGCAGATTCGCGCCGCCTACGTGGAGAAGGTCAAGGAATTTCCGCCGGATCGGGCCGGTCCGCAGTTCGAGCGGGTCCGGGATGCTTACGAGCAATTGAAGGACCCCTACCGGCGGGCCAAGTACGTGATTCTGGGAGCGAACGCCGATCGCCCCTTGGAATCGTTGTTGGACGATATGCCCGGCTCCCGGCGGTACGTCGGTCCGGAACCGTGGTTGGCGGCGCTGAGGTCCACGCCCAAGGAACACCGATGATGGAACCAGGGACTTATGGCGACGCGTCGGCCGGGTCGGCAGGTTCGGCCCAGCCGGGGCAGGGCTCCCAAACGCATTCTTTCGCGTTTGGGAACTCGCAGGAAGACCTTCTACAGGTCCGGGCCCGCATCCTGCGGCAGTTCGAGGCGTGGCTCGATGAGGTTTTGCAGGGTGAGCGCCCGGTCGAGGGGATCGCTGCTCAGATCCTGGAGCAATTGCAGACCGAGCCGGCCGCCTGCGCCCCGCAGCCGGCTGCGACTTGTACTCGCTCTGGTCGGTGGTCACGGCGATGGTCGAGGAAACCAGGCTCCAGGGGCGGGCGTTCAAACAGTTGCATGACAGCCTGGGGCCCATGCGGGAATTGGTCGGCTCGGTCGATACGACGCTGCAACGGTACGTGACCAGTTTGGATCAGCAGGACCAGCGGGTCAACGAGGCGACCCGGCAGGCGGTCGTGCGGGAGGTCGTGGGGACGCTCATTGATCTGCGGGACCGGCTGATTCGGGGCGCGGACTCGGCCCACACCTGGCTCGAGCACACGCCGCCGGCGCCGAAAGTGGGTTTGGTCACGCGGCTGTGGCGCCGGGTCTTTTCCGCCGCCGGCTCGTGTCTCGACGCCGCAGGAAGAGGCGGTCCAGTCCCTGCTGAAGGGATACGGCCTGGGCGAGGAGGTGGTCGAGGAGGGGTTACGGCGGTTCGGGGTCCGCCCCATGGATTGCCTGGGTCGGCCTTTCGACCCGGCCACGATGAAGGCGGTGGACATCGATACGCAGTCGGACGCCGAGGACGGCACCGTGCTGGAAGTCTATCGTTCGGGGTATTGGTGGAATGACACCGTCTACCGGCCGGCGGAAGTGAAAGTGGCCCGGCGGGCCGGCAAGGAACGAACGTTGAATGACGGATCAAATGGGGGTCAGAGCTTGATTAGTGATTAAGGAAGTCAAAGCTCTGGTTCCAGATAGTGCGAGGAGCGCGGCATGAGCGATAATGAAGTGATCGTAGGGATCGATCTCGGGACGACGTTCTCCGAGGTGGCGGCGCTGGTGGGTGACCGGCCGCGCGTGCTCGGCCCGGAGACGAAAATGCTGCCCTCGTGTGTCGGAATTTCGCCGCAGGGGCAGTTGCTGATCGGAGAGCCGGCCCGCAACCAACTGCTCGTGTACCCGGAGCTGACCGTGCGCAGCGTCAAGCGCCACATGGGCACGAACGATCGCTTCGAGCTGGGCGACAAGACCTTCAGCCCGCCGGAGATTTCCGCGTTGATCCTACGCGAGCTGGTCCAGTGGGCGACGCAGGAATTGCAGATGGAGGTGAAGAAGGCGGTCATCACCGTGCCGGCGTACTTCTCCGACGCCCAGCGCCAGGCGACGCGGGAGGCGGGCGAGCTGGCCGGCCTGGAGGTCGTTCGTATCCTGAACGAGCCTACGGCCGCCAGCCTGGCCTATGGCTTTGCGGATAACACCCGCCGGACCGCGATGGTCTATGATCTCGGCGGCGGGACGTTCGACGTATCGATCGTCTCCATCGAGGGCGACGTCACGGAAGTCCTCGCCAGCCACGGCAACAACCACCTGGGCGGCGACGATTTCGATCAATTGATCCTGGACCGGCTCCTGCAGGAGTTCGAGACGCGGCACCACGTGGATCTGAAGGACCGCAACCCGGTGTCCTATTCCCGGCTCCGCTGGGCCGCCGAGGAGGCCAAGAAGAAGCTCAGCAGCGAGCAGTACGTCCGGGTGCGCGAAGAGGCCCTGGCGACCGGCCCGGGCGGGGCGGCGCTGCACCTGGACCTGGAGCTGTCCCGCCAGGAATACGAGAACATGATCCGGCCCCTGGTCGAATCGACGCTGGAGAGCGTTTCGCAGGCGATGGGCGATGCGGGCAAGCGGCCGGAGGATATCGACGTGGTCCTGCTGGTGGGCGGCTCGACGCGCACGCCGCTGGTCCGCCAGATGCTCGAAGAGCACGTCAAGGCCGAGGTGCGTCAGGACGTCCACCCGGACCTGTGCGTCGCCCTGGGGGCGGGGTTGCTGGCTTCGCGGCTGGCGGGGCATGACATTCGCCGGGTGCTGGTCGATGTCTCGCCGTACTCGTTTGGGCCGTCGTATCTCGGGGTGCGGGATGGGGAGCCGTATCCGTATTGCTATCATCCGATCATCCAGCGCAACACGCCTCTGCCCGTGACCCGCACCGAACGCTACTTCACTTCGGCGCCGTATCAAAAGGCCGTGGAGGTCTCGGTATTTCAGGGTGACGACCCCGATGCCTTGAAGGATATCCTGGTGGGCAACTTCCTCGTGGAGGGCCTCACGCCGGTGCCGGAAGAGAATGAGGTACTGTGCCGGATGAGTCTCGACGTGGATGGGATTCTGAGGGTCGAGGCCGTCGAGAAGCGGACCGGCCTAGCCAAGCATATCGTGATCAAGGACGCGATCAAGGCCAAGAGCGAGGCGGAGTTGTCCCAGGCCCGGGCCCGGCTGCGGCATCTCTACTCCGGCCGCCAGCAGCCCGAGTGGGAAGAGGTCCTGGAAGCCGACGCTGTCACGGAAGCGCCGGCCGGCGCCCCTCCGGTCGCGGCCACCGAGGCGGATGCCGATCTGATCGCTCAGATGGCCGACGCTCAGACGCTGGTCGAACGTTCCCGAAGCTTGCTGGCCGCGGTTCACGATGAGGACAAGGAAGAGATCATCGACCTGCATGAGAGAATTCAGGAGGCCATCGACGCGGCGGATCGCGCGGCGCTGGCGGCCGCCGTCGAGGCGCTGCGGGAGTTGTTGTTTTTCATCGAAGGTAAGTGACTCGGAGGAAAGGAGGTCGCGCACGATGTCCAGTCTGCCCCATTGCCCCGTCTGCAAGGCACGCTTCCGCGGGCAAGACAAGTGCCCGCGCTGCGGGGCGGATTTGTCGCGTCTGATGGTCGTGGTTGCCTGTGCCCAGCAGCTTCGCGGCCAAGCCCGCCAGGCGCTGTGCGCAGGCTGGTATCACGAGGCGCGGGCCCTGGCCGGCCAGGCGCAGGACCTGCAGCGTACGCCGTTGGGAGAGAAAATCGCGGCGCTGGCCGTACTGTGCGAGGCGGCTGGTCGGCGGCCTTGATAGAGGGGGCGGATGGGGAAGAAAGCAAAGCAGTCGGACGCGTTTGCCGACCTGACTTGGGATGATCTCGAAGAATGGGCCGGCAGCAAGGTTGTCTCGCGCGGGCGCAGCTATCAGCGGCAGGGCCGGGTGTCCGAGCTGGCCACGACGAGCGACGGCGGCCTGATTGCCTGGGTCAGCGGCACGCGGCGGTATGCGACAAAGGTCGTTCTGGGCGAAGACGGCCTCCTGGAATCCATCTGCACGTGTCCTTACGGGGCCAACTGCAAGCACGGGGTCGCCGTCGTGCTCGAATACCTGGAACAGATCGAGGCGAATCGACGCATCCCCCGAGCGAGCAAAGATGATGACCGGCTGGTGCTCTTGGAGGGCGAAGGGAAGGAGGAGGACACTGAAGAGAAGGAGGCCGGGTTGGCCGAGCCGGCGCGGTTGGAGATCGAGCCGTTCCTGCAAGAAAAGAGCAAAGCCCAGCTTCTGGAACTGCTCCTCGACCTTGCCAAACAGCACCCCGACATCGCGCAAGACCTGCGAGACCGCCGGCAGATTGCGTCCGGCAGCACGAAGAAGCTGGTGGCACGGCTCCGCAAGGAGATTCGGGAGGCCGGCGCCGAGCCGGATTGGGAGGATGACTGGTATGGCGGGGGCTACCGGGCGGACTACGGCGAGATTCGCAACAAGCTCAACGCGCTGCTGGAAGCGGGGTACGCCGATGAGGTTCTAAGCTTGGGCAGGGAGTTGCTGATTGCGGGCACCCTTCAGGTCGAGCAGAGCAACGATGAGGGCGAGACTGCCACGGAAGTGGCGGATTGTATGCCGATCGTGGTCAAGGCCCTGGAGCGGTCCTCGCTGTCTGAGGCGGCCAGGCTGGCTTGGGCTGTGGAGGCCGTGCTCAAGGACGACTATGATCTCTGCTCTGCCTTCGAAGATTATCTCGGTCGGCGGCATGCCAAGGAGGCGTGGAATACCCTGGCGGACCAACTGTTGGCGCAGCTCAAAACACTCAAAGCACTCCACCGGGGAGGAGGAATTCCACCGCAACTACGTGCGAAACCGGCTCAGCGACTGGATCATCTACGCTCTGGAGCGAGCCGGCCGCTCCGACGAGATCATCCCCCTGTGCGAAGCCGAGGCCCGCAAGACGAAGAGTTATGATCGCTCTGGTCGGATGGTTGATCTCGAAGCGGCGTTATGAGGAGGCCGAGCGTTGGATTCGGGAGGGGATTGGCGGCCACGCAGAAGCCGTGGCCCGGCATCGCCGAATCCTTGCGGGACCAATTCAAGGAGATTCGCACGCGCCGCAAGGACTGGCCGGCCCTGGCCGCTTTGGCGGCAGAGGATTTTGTACGCGGTCCTTCCGCAGAAGACCCTGGCGGATTGCGAGAAGAACCAGTCAGAAGCTCGACGTTTGGCCCCGCGTGCGGGAGCACCTGTTGGCGTACCTCGAGACCGGCGTGCTGCCCTGGAAGCAGAAGGGCTGGCCGCTTCCCGGCAGCGGGCTGAACCTGCCGGAATCTGCCGCCCCGGCAGTCCTTTCCGATGGTCGAGGAGTTGATCGACATCGCGATTCACGAAAAGGACCCCGCGCGAGTCCTGTACTGGTACGATCGGCGGCCCAAGAGTCGGCATGGCTGGAGTTGGGTGAATGAGGATCGGATCGCGGCAGCGGTCGAAGCCTACGCCCCGGACCGGGCGGTGGAGATTTGGAGAAAGCAGGCCGAGAATCTGATCGCTCAGACCAAGCCCAGTGCTTACGAAGAAGCCGCCCGATACCTCCGCAAAGCCGGGGTGGTGATGGCCCGAGAGGGCAAACAAGACGAGTGGTCGCGTTACCTGCACGACCTCAGAGAGACCCACGCCCGCAAACGCCGGCTGATCGAGGTCCTGGACAGGCTGACCCGCGCCTCGGGTCCGCGGGACGATCATACAGGGCGGAGCAAATCATGATGCGACGATCGTCTCTGCGGTGCCTGTGCATCTTCTTTCGTGGGCTTTGGCGCTTATCCACCGCGGGCGCGGGACTACTATGTCAGTCCCACAGGCGATGATTCGAATCCGGGGACTCTCGCCTGCGCCTTGGCGGAGCATCGCCAAAGTGAATGAGGCCCATCTGCGGCCCGGCGATCGCCGTGTATTTCCGGGGCGGCCAGCAGTTCAGCGGCACGGTGGAGCTCCGTCCAGACGACAGCATGCCTCGGAGCAGAAGATCGTTGTGACTTCCTATGGGGAGGGGCGGGCCCTCATTGACGGCGGCAACGCGAGCGGTCTGCGGGCCAATAGGTGTGATCATCTTGTTGTGAGGGACCTCAACTTTATCGGTTCCGGGCGAAGAACGGCAACACGCAGGATGGCGTTTGCATCCTCGACTCCCGAGGGTGTCCAGATCGACCAGGTCGAAGTCAGCGGGTTCCGGGCAGCGGCCTGCGGCTGGACGGTGTCAGTCACGCCCGGATCACGAACGTGTACGCCCACGAGAACGGCTTCGCCGGGCTGAGCGTGGGCTATGGCCAGCGGTCGAAGGAGGTGTACATCGGCCATTGTGTGGCCAGGAACAACCCGGGCGACCCTTCGAACCTGACCAATCACAGCGGCAACGGCATCGTCGTGGGCAACGCCGAGAATGTCACCATCGAATACTGCGAAGCAGCGAACAACGGCTGGGACATGCCCCGCAAAGGCAACGGCCCCGTCGGCATCTGGGCGTGGAACAGCGACCGCGTGATTATCCAATTCTGCGTCAGCCACGACAACCAGAGCCCGGGCGATGACGGTGGCGGCTTCGACCTCGACGGCGGCGTGACGAATTCCGTCCTCCAGTACAATCTCTCGTACCACAACGACGGGCCTGGGTACTTTCTATGCCAGTATCCCGAGGCACCCCTCTTCAAGAATAACGTCGTCCGCTACAACATCAGCCAGGACGACGGGATCAAGAACAACCGCCGCAGTAGTATCGACGTCTTCTCCGCCAGTTCCAATGCCTCCGATTGCCAGGTCTACAACAACACGGTCTACAACCGGCACGGATGCGGCGGTCGGCTTCGGCGGCTTGCCCATGCCCAACATCGTGTTTCGCAACAACATCTTCGTCTGCTGGGCGACGTTCTCTCCGGCGAGGCGAAGCGGGGGCGATTCGAAGGCAATGTTTACTGGTCCGCCGATGGACGCGGAGTCTCCTTTGACGGCCATCGCACGCTTGCGCGAGTGGGCCGAGGCGACGGGCCAGGAGAAGATCGGTGCTGAGATCGTTGGCAGGTCCTTCGATCCCAAGCTGATCGGCCTGGGCACAGCGGCGATCACAGATCCAGCGTCGCTGGCCGATCTGAAGGCATACATGCTTATGCCGGACTCGCCTTGTATCGGCGCCGGCATCATCATCAAGGATAACGGCGGCCGGGACTTCTGGGGCCATCGAGTGACCGAATCCGAGAGACCAGCCGTCGGCGCTTGCGAAAAGCCATAGAGGTGTGAAAGGGGACGAAATGAGACAACGTGCAGTATCTCCGATTACTGTGTGCCTTGGGATGGTGATGCTCATCGGTGCCCCGGCGCAGGCGGTCAGCCGCGCCATGCAGAGCCAGTCGGTGCTCCCGCCGGGGCGGGCCATGTACATCGGCGTGGATTACTACCCCGAGCACTGGCCGCGCGAGCGCTGGGAGACCGACGCCCGGCTCATGAAAGAGGCCGGCTTCAACGTCGTGCGGCTCGCGGAGTTCGCCTGGATCGACATGGAGCCGCGCGAGGGTCAATACGACTTTGCCTGGCTGGACGATGCGCTCAAGGTGCTCGCCCGCTACGACATCAGCGCCATCCTCGGCACGCCGACCGCCGTCATGCCCGCCTGGCTTGCCCAGAAGTACCCAGGGGCCCTGCGCACCAAGGCCGACGGCGCCCAGGTCGTCTGGGGCGGCCGCAAGCACAACTGTTATTCGAGCGTGGAGTATCGGCGGCTCTCCCGGCAGATCACGCGGGCGATGGCGCAGCACTTCGCCCAAACGCCCAATGTCATCGGCTGGCAGATCGACAACGAGTTCGGCGGCGAGGAATGTCACTGCCCCTCCTGCCTGGCGGAATTCCAGGCGTGGCTGCACGACAAGTACGGCACGCTGGACGCCCTCAACCGGGCGTGGGGCAATCGCTTCTGGGGCCTGAAGTTCACCGACTGGTCCCAGATCACGATTCCCGACGACAGCACGGACCGGCCCTGGGTCATGGGCAACCCCAGCGCGCGTCCTCGACTGGAAGCGGTTCATCACGTTTCAGCAGGCCCGCTTTCAGGCCGAGCAGGTCAAGATCATCCACGCCGCCTGCCCCAACCATTTCGTCACCCACAACTTCATGGGCCTGTTCCAGGGCCTGGACTACTACGTCATGGCCGAAGACCTCGATTTCGTCGCCTGGGACAACTACCCCATCTGGTACGACAAGCCGGACATTCCGTACAGTGCCGGCGCTCGCCGCCGACCTCATGCGGGGCCTGAAGCTGAAGAATTTCATGATCATGGAGCAGACGGCCGGCCCCTGCGGCTGGGAGGCGTTCGGCCGCAATCCCTGGCCCGGCGAGATCCGCAAGATCGCCTACCAGCAACTGGCCCACGGCTCGGACGGCCAAATCTGGTTCCGCTGGCGGACCTGCACCGTCGGCCGGGAGCAGTACTGGCACGGCCTGCTCGGCCACGACGGTAAGCCGCTGCGGCGCTACCAGGAGGCCGCCCAGACGGCGAAGGAATTCCGTCAGCTCGAATCTCATTTCCGCGACACGACTCCGGTCTGTGACGTCGCGATCCTGTACGACTACGACAACCTCTGGTCCCTGAATTTCCAGCCGGGCTTCACGGGCAACAGCCTGCAGACTGCGATCCGGCGCTATTACGACGCGCTCTTCCGGGCCGGCGTCAATGTCGATATCGTGAACCGCCGCTGGGAGCTCGGGCAGTACAAGCTGGTCCTCGCCCCGGACCTGTCGATCCTGCCCGACGAGGTCGCCCAGAAACTGGACGGCTACGTGAGAAACGGCGGCGTTCTGCTGGCCGACTGCCGGACCGCCGTCAAGGATGTGAACAATCTCTGCCATGACCGGACGCTGCCCGGCCTGCTCGGTCCTGCGCTGGGCATTCGCATCGAGGAGTACAGTTCTCTGGGCCACGATTCCGCGTACCGCGTTCAGGGCGGCGACCGGCTGGCCGGCACGTACACCGCCATTCAATACACGGACTGGGTCACGCCCGAGAGCGCCGTGTCCGTCGCCAATTACACCGACCAATGGCACTTGAAGCCTTTTGCCGCGGTCACCCGCAACAACTACGGCAAGGGTAAAGGTTGGTACGTCGGCACCGTGTTCAAAGAAGCCGCCTTCTACGACAACCTGGTCGGCCAGTTGCTGAAAGACGCGAGCATTCGGCCCGTTGTTACGCCGCCCCCGGGTGTGGAGGTTTCGATCCGTCAGGGCTCGGGTAAGAGGCTCGTATTCCTCATCAACCACACCGAGGAGCCGAAAGACGTGCGCGTGCCCCCGGGCAAAGTCGAGCTACTGACCGGCCCAAGGACCGGAGAATCCCTCAAACTCGACCGCTTCGGCGTCGCCGTCATCGAGCTCTGAAAGCCGCGGTCGTCTACGAAGGCGGACGGCACTGGCGTGGGACAACGATCTCACTTCGGTAGGGGCCTGATTTGCGCCTTCTCGCCCGGCTTGAGGAACCAACGCCTGGCTTCTTTGTTCGTCTTGAAGAACCTCAGCCGCGGGGTGGTCGTCTTCCGGCGACCCGATTCATGGGGGGGCAGTTGATCCGCGCCGCCACCATTCTGGCGAGAATCCAGACTCTTCATTTTGCCTGCTTCTCGTGAATCAGGACGAGCAGCTCATCGGCTACCTTGTCCACTTCCTGCCATTTCTTGTCCTTGATAAGCGCCTGCATCTTTTGGACGAGGGGCATCGCCTCCGACTGTCGTCCGGTCTTTTGGACCCAGCCCGGAAGCTCGGCTTGAATCCGGTGCATCTTCTCCTGAAGACCCGTCCCGGAAAACCCTGCGGACTCCACCAGGTGTTCGCCGCCCAGGAACTTGGCGTAGGCCGCCAGCGCCTCGGGATTCTCGGTGGCCCGGCGGAAGAAGTTGTCGCGCAGGGCGTCCCCGCCGATGCCCCAGGAAAACACATTCGCCAGCACGCCGCCGTGGTTGAAGATCCGTCCCAAATAGGTCTCCATCGTCGGCTCGCCCGGCATGCTTGTGGGCGACACGTTGGTGCCTTCGGCGGAAATCCAGCCGGGCGAACCGTGCGCTGCCAAGACGGCGTAGATATCCTTGAAAGTTCGTCCCTCCGGGTACGTGGAGAATCCCGGACGATAGGCGGCGCTGAAGGCCACTTCCGGTGGGGCGAACGCGACTCTCTCCATGTACGATTCCTTGGGGCCCGGCTGGCGCAGCCCCTGGTCGGTGAACGCGATGTGGCAAAAGACCTTCTCGCGTGGCGCTCCCGCGGCGTGAAGCGACTGGCACCACAGTTCGATCCACTCTTTCACCACGCTCACGCGTTCGGCGTCGAGGTCCTTGGGGGGATTCTTTTCGCTGAAGCCACGGTGGGCCAACGCGCGAAATCCCAAGGGGCGATTGGCTCCAAATTCCGTACCGATCTGGGTCTCCGACCCGGCGATGACGGCCGCGAACAGGTGTTCCTTGCCGTGTGCTTTCAACACGGCCAGCTCCCGCTTGATCTCCGCGCCGATCAGCCCCGCGCGCTCGCGGGCCGCAGCCACTATGTCGGGAGCGTTGTAGCACATCTGGGGTGGGAACTTCGTGGGAGTGACGCCCCACTGCAGGGACCGTGCCCCATTGGGAATCTGTTCCCAATTTGCGGTCTCGATGTTGTCGGGATTGGACAGCAGGTCCTTGCGCTGCCCAACTCATCGAATCATCAATGTGCAAGGCTACGGCCACGTCGTTCTCGCACGCGACCGCAAAGGCGTCACGGATCCACTGGCGCGTCTCTTTGTCGGATAGGTCGAAGCAGAGCGGCCCGATGGCAAAGCCCAGTTTGTGCCGGGCGTCGCCCGTTGTTCCGATGGCTTTGACCACGCCGTGAACGAAGTCCGCCATCTGCTCCTTGCTGAGCGCCATACGGCCGGCCAAGGGCGGAATTCCCGGATAGCCGTGCCTGCGGGGCCAGACCTGAAAGAGCAAGTACCTGGTTTCATTGGGATCATGCGGCGGCAGCGGCGTGGGCGTCGTAGTTCCGTCCGACTTGAGGAACCAGCGGCTCGCGCCCTCGTTGGTCTTGAAGAAAGTCAGCAGGAGCGCGGTCGTCTTTTCGCACCCGGACGCGTTGGGGTGCAGTTGGTCGTCGCGGACATCGTTCTCGGTCCAGATCAAGCCGTCGAGCTTTCGTGGCACATCGCCTCGGGCCCAGAGGTATGGTCCCCATAGGACCAGTGGGGCCTTCACCGCACCGCGGGCGGGATCGTAGTTGAGCTGGGCGTCGCCCTTGATCTGGCTGAGCACGATCCACCGCGTGCCGAAGCCCGACTCGTAGGCGTAAGGCTCCGGGCTGCCGCTGTCGCGTCCGGACCAGCCGCCGAACGTGCGGCTGGACAGATATACCACACGCAGATTCGGATAATGATGCCGCGCGATCTGGAGAATGGCCGTGATGTCGGCCTGCAACGCGCGGGCGTGCGCGGGAAACTCGCCGAGCGGCTTGGGATTGGCCTCGACGTGCTTGAGCCAGCACACCTGCACCTGCTGGGGCGAGAGGCCCGCCGCAACGATGCGCTGGGCGAGCGTCGGCCAGGTGTCCTTCGGGACGCCGAGGGCGGTGCGGCGGTCCTCTTTGGGCATGTGGAGGACATCCATTTCCTTATCCAGCCGCTCCTGCTCGGCCTGCGGCAGAAGGTCCGCGCCGTCCCAGGCCCACATCGCGGCGGAGCGGCCGCCCAGACAGCCGTTGACGATCACCACGCGGGGCGATTTATGCGGATCGGCGTCGGCGACACGTTGGAAGTCCTCCGACTCGATGGACGGATTGGAAAAGCCGATGGTGATGAATCCAATCTTGCCCTCCTCCGCCGGCTCGCCCTTCGCGTTGCGCGGCAGGATCTTTTCTGATTCTCTCAAGTACGCCGCACGATGCGCAGCGGGCGGATCGTTATGACCGCCTCCGTACAGCCCGCCGTCCTCGCCTTTATAAGGTGCGTTCATATCCGTGATCGGCACGAGCGTCTTCCAGTCCTCCGGGTTGGCCCGGGAGGGCCGGGGCGTGCCGGCGGCCGGCGCGGAGCCGGACTGTTTCCCCGTCGCCCGCTTGCGGATTTCCGCCCTCACGCGGTCGAGATAAGCCTGTTCTTCGGGCGTGAGCGTTTCGCCACGCCGGAATTTCTCCATGAGCTGGCGGCCGCGCTGGACGTCGATGGCGCGCTGTCGTTGGCGGATAAGAGGACGGACACGCTCGCGAGCAAAAGTACGCCGGTCGCGGTGGCAAGAATGGTCTTCATTTGGAGTTGCTCTCCTTGTTCACATCCGACCAGCCCGGCAGCGAGACCGTCGCCTGGTAATTGGAGTAGTTGTACAGCGGATTGCGGATCGGCTTGTACAAGCGGCCCGACTTGGGATTGTCGCTCTGCGTGTAGACCCAGATCTCGTAGGGGTCCCAGACGACGATCTCGTCCCGGCAGTCGCCCGTGACATCCAGGACCGCATAGCACATGTCCGGATGGCCGTCGGCGGGAAAGCGGACGACCCGCCGGCCCCAGCCATCGAACAGGCCGCCCTCTTCGACGTTGGCGGACAGGACGAAGTACTCCGGCGGCTTTCCCGTCCAGTTGATCGGCAGACACATGCTGCCGTAATGGACCGGCTCGCAGTCGTGGTAGACATTGCCCTCGGCATCGTAGAAGTGAAGGATGCCCTGGTTGCCCCAGAAGTTGATGGACACCGCCTCCAGGCCGGGCAGGTCCGGGCGGAAGTCGGCGATGGCCGGGTTCTGAACGTGGCCGAGGTAGTGGTGCTTGAGCACATTGCCCTTCATGATCGGTGAAGAAGATCCCCTCGTCGCTGGCCGCACAGAGAAGTCGCGGGTCGGCCCCCGGCGTGAATCGGACAATCGCCACCCCGTCGGCATGGTCCTGCATTTTGCCGTCCAGGGTCCACAGCCGGGTCCCGTCGTGATCGAAGAGCGAATAGCCGATGGCGAGCTCGTCCTTGCCGTCGCCATCAATGTCGTAGGCATAGGGATAATGGCCCGTGTTGCAGGCGGCGTCCCACATCACCTCCAGACGGTCATTCAAGGCCCAAAGGTGGTCGTAGCGGGTCTTCAGGATGATGTCCGCCGCACGGCCCGTGCCGCGCAGGTCGCAGAAGTAGAGCGAGTCGCCCAGAATGCGTGGAAACTTGTCGTAGGGCGGTTTCGTGCCCGGCGGCATGCTCGGAGTCGGTACCTCGTACTTGGTCTTGCCCGTGGCGCCGTCCGCCACGATCAGCTTCATATTCATGCAGTAGATCACTTCCGCACGGCCGTCGCCGTCAATGTCGTGGATCTGGAAGGCCACGTCGTTGGTCAGACGGTCCTTCCACCTATCCGGCTCGCCGATCCGCCAGAGGATCTTCCCGTCGAACGTCATCGCGGTCAGGCAACTCAATTCGCTGTTGGTGTCTTGCGGCCCGTGGTGGACCATCTGGCCGATCAGGACCTCGATTTGGCCGTCGTTGTTGAGGTCGCCGAAACGCAGGTTGCGGCCGACGCCGAAGCCCTCCGATGCTCGCCTTCTTCCACAGCACGGGACGGGGATTTGCCGCCTCCAACTCGGCCAACTCCCGCTCCCGCGCCAGCCACGCGTTTCAGGAATCGCTCCTTCTCCTCAGGCGTGGTCGTGACCGCCACGTTCTTGTAGCGCGTCGGCACATCGGACATCAGGCCGATCTTGCCCTGCGGATACGTTTTGTCCTCGGCTTCGAGCACAACTCCATTGCTCAGTTGTGCCCGGATGCGGCTCGTCATTCACGTCCATCTGAGCCGTGAGGTATTTGCCGGACGTCCAGGCACACGCCTTCTGGGCCAGCACGACCTCATACGGCTTGTGAAAGCCCGTCGCGTCACGAACCATCTTGAGGATGGCCTTCTGGCCCTGGACGCCGAAGAAATAATAACAGCGGCTGTTGCGATAGCGGAAGACGATGCCGCTTTGGGCCTTGTCCGAGGCCGGTGCGAAATCGAGCGTCACGCGATAGTTCTGCCACAGCGGGTCGCCGGCGATCAGCATCGGATGGGTGAAGGTCTCCCGGTTGTTGTAGGATTGATGCATCACGCGCGTGCCGTCTTCCTCGATCAGCCGCCAGGCCCGTTGCGAGCCATCGGACTTGAACGCGGATACGGCCCAATTCCCCTGCGGCGCCGCCTCCCGGAGATAGTGGTACTCCGTGTGGGCGCCGACGACGTCGGAAACCAAGCCCAAGCGAAGCCCGCGGAAGTCATCCTTGAGGAGTTCCGCCGCATACTGGCCCGTGCCGGCATGTAGAGGTGCTGTCCAGATGGCGAGGCACAGGAACGCCCGCAGGGTAGCGATGTGAGTCAACCATGATTCTTGGCGCAATCGCATGTCTAACCTCCGTAGGGTGGGTTCTTAACCCACGCGTTGGATCGTTCGGACGTGTTCACGCGTGGGTTGAGAACCCACCCTACACGGGCATCATACAGCAGCGACGCCGTGGTGCCAATCCTTGGCAGCGGGACGACTCCCGCGATATCATGGCACGCGACAATTCCGTCCGTGAGGAGTCTGCCTATGGTCAGGACAGTCAAGTGCATTGTTCTGGGCGTGTTGCTCGGTCTGTTGGCTCCCTTGTGTCAGGCCAAGGACTATCCCTATCGCTGGGTCTTTGTGTCGATCTCGCCTGCAGTCCGACAAGAACGTGGCCGACATCGAGAGGATCGTTCAGACGGCGTCGGAGCATGGTCTCAACGGCATGGTCCTCTCGGCGGGCCTCGACCGTCTCGACAAGCAGTCGCCGGCCTTTCTGGAGCGGCTCGCGAAGGTCAAGGAGTTCTGCCAAGCGCATAAGGTCGAGATCATTCCCAATATCTTCAGTGCCGGCTACGGCAGCGACGTGCTCGCGTACAATCGCAATCTGGCGGCCGGGATTCCGGTCAAGGATGCACCTTTCCTCGTGAAGAACGGCCAAGCTTCCTTGAGCCCGGAACAGCCGGCTCATATCGCCAACGGAGGCTTCGAGCAGTACGAGGGAAACCGGCTTGCCGGCTATCGGTTCAACGACAGGCCGGGCGAGGTTTCTTTTGTCGATACGACGATTTTCCACAGCGGCAAAGCGTCGGTGCGGTTTGAGAACTTCGGGCGTTTCGAGCACGGCCACGCCCGGCTCATGCAGGAGATCGAAGTCCAGCCGCAGCGCTGTTACAGGTTGAGTTGTTGGGTGAAGACCGAGGCCCTGGAGCCGCGGGACGCATTCCGCATTATGGTTTTGAGTCCGAAAGACCGCGATCTGGCTCCCTACGATCCGCGCGTCCCGGCTACAACGGACTGGCGGCAAGTGGTGATGGGGTTCAACAGCCTCGATCAAAGCAAGGTCAACATCTACGCCGGCGTCTGGGGCGGCAAGGCGGGACGGTTCTGGATGGACGATCTGGAAGTCGAGGAGGTGGGGTTGTTAAACGTTCTGCGCGGCCCGGAACGCCCGTGACAGTGCAAAGCGCGACGACTGGTCAGCAGTACGAAGAGGGCAAGGATTTCGAGCCGCTCAAGGATACGCAGCTCAATTTTCGGTTCGATCATGAAGCCGCCGAAGATCAAGCTGTTGCCGGACGGCCGGATCAAAGAGAGCGAGCGGCTCAAAGTCAGCTTCTATCATGGCATGGCCGTTAATGACGGCCAAGTCACCATCTGCATGTCCGAGCCGGAAGTTTACCAGATCTGGGCGAAGCAGGCCGAGTTGATGCACAAGCGTCTGGCCCCTTCGAAATACCTGCTCAGCATGGATGAGATTCGGGCCGGCGGGGCTTGTGAAGCCTGTAAACAGCGGCACCTCAGCATGGCCCAGATCCTGGGCGACTGCATCACCAAGCAGGTCAACCTCCTCCGGCAGGCCAACCCGCAGGCCGAGGTGTTCATCTGGTCGGACATGCTTGACCCCAACCACAACGCCCACGGCAACTACTATCTCGTCGAGGGTGACTACACCGACTCCTGGAAGTACGTGCCGAAGGACCTGACAATCGTGTGCTGGTACTACGAGAAGCGCAATCAGAGCCTCGCCTTCTTCTCCGCGCACGGCTTCAAGACACTGGCCGGCGCCTATTATGATGGCGACACCTTGGACAACCCACACGGCTGGCTCGACGCCCTCGACCAGACGCCTCAGGCAGCGGGCATCATGTACACGACTTGGCAGAACAAATATGCATTGCTTGCCCCCTTCGGCGATCTCGTTGCCGCCCGCAGCAAATAGTGCCGCGCAAAGTGGATTTCTAAAGCCGAGGAAGAAATGACGCCCGAGACTGACGCCCAGGCCGTTTTGGCGTAGTAATCGCCGAAAGGGCGAGGAAGAAACATGGAGATAAGTACTTATGACATCCCATCTTACGCTTCAATGAGAGTGCCGGGGTTCGAACCCGGGACCTACGCATTAAAAGTGCGTTGCTCTACCTCCTGAGCTACACTCCCAAGTCGTTGCTGCTAAAATACTTATGGCGACCCGCTCCTCCTGTCCGTCCCGGATAGGAGGAGGACGCGAGCCACTCTTCGAACGAGCGTACGCCTGAGCACGCCACAAGTTCCCCCTAAGCTTATCTGCCTGCGGCCGGCATTGCAAGAAAATCCGATTCCGGCCGCACATCCTGGCACTGCTCAGGGGCTGGAATCGCGTACGCCTCAATCCGCCCGTACTATGTTGCCCCCGGTTTGTCCGGCCCGGTCCGCTGGTGTCCAGTGGCTAAGCGGCCACCCCCTGTGGCCGTACAACTCGCAGCCCTTCGCTTTTGTCCATTTTCTCATCCACCTTCGCCCCTTGCCAATCGCCTTCTTGTATTGGGTGCCGTCGAGATAGCCGCGACAGCGGAGGAGCGGCGACCTTGGGCGACACCCATATTGACATATATTATCCCTGCGCGTCTGGTCCTCCACGGACGCGGCGGGGGCTTTCCGTGCTTGCCCACATACGGATCGGATGGAGGTGTACACCGGCGTGGACAAGACCGAAGTCAAGCGCATTACCGATTTCCTCGTCGAGGTTCGCAAAAGCATCGCGGCGGGCAGCCTGTATGGCGCTCTGCATGGGCATTTGACGGAGCTGCACCGAGCGATCCAACGGCTCACGGACGCGGCTTTTGCCGCCCAGGACCAGGAGTTGAAGGTACGGCTGGCCGGTCTGGAATACGAGGCGCGGTTGTGCCGGAATGATCTTGAGGGACGGTTGGGAATGAGAAATTGAGCCCACCAGCCCTGCGGTCACGCTTGCTCTTTTTCGTCAATAACGTGGGGGGCCTCTTTGTATTTGCCGGGCCGGCCGATCCGCGGTAGGATCGTCACCGGATGGACAAGGCCAAGGTCAAGCAGAGCGTCGATGTCCTGACTGAGGTCCGCGTGGGTCTTCACGAAAGCGGCGTGGTCGATGCAATGGCATCCTATTGAAAGGCGAGAAGTATGAAAGTGGCGCTGGCGTTCCTGACGATGATTTGTTCCGTAGTAGGCGGTTGCTCCGACGAGTCGTCCGGCAAGGTTGTCACCCAAGGCGTAATCTACGCCGTCCAGTATGAGACCGGCAATGGCCAGACCACGGGGCTTACGCGGGTCAACTCGTCCAAGGCAGTGCCAGGCGGAAGTGGGAGTTGGAACGTCAACGCCTACGGCGCGTTGACCGCCGACTTTCTGACGATCAAGTTCCCGGATAGTGCGGGACTCAGTTGCGAGGTGATTCCGGTCCACCGCCTGATATCCGTTTCCTTTGGCGATGGCGGCATCAAGCAGGTGGCCAAGCAGCCGAAAGTCGATTGAGGGCCTTTGTGAGGGCGACGGGGACGCCGCCATGCGGCTCTAGCTCCCAACGCGGCCCGGGGCCGCGGCCAAAACCTATTCCTCGCGCAAAGACGCCAAGCTCGCAAAGGATTCGTGTGTGTGCTGTCCTCGGTCTTCCGTCGTCTGTCCTCCATACCTTGGCGCTCTTCGCGTCCCCGGATCGGGATTTGAAGGTACTGGTGGCCGGTTGGGTCGGACAATTTGGTCGCCCGCCCGCGCCGGTGTTACATGCTGACTCCAAGTTTTGGTCCCGTCGGATTGCTGCCGACTCTCTGTGGTCAATTGCCTTGCAGTGTGGTCAAGTTCTTTGCCGGCAGCTTGCCGCCGGACTCAGGCAGTTCCCATCGCAGACGCGGATAGCCCTTGCCTTCGTCAATCCACCAGATGTCGTTTGTGCCATCGGCCGTCCCGCGCGCGAAATCCCAACCGGCATCGAGAAACGTCTTGACCATCTTCATCTCGTCCGTTGTTTTGCCTGTGCCGCCCGCGCTTAAGGCTTGGCCGGAAGTCCAGATGTCCCAGAAACAGGCGATCATATTCTTCTTCGGGTTTCGGCCCCCGACCAACCCGCCGGCGTGAGGAGTGCCTCTGACCGCACCGGTGCTGTAGCACTGGGTCAAATCTCCACCACTCGCTCCCACCAGCCCACCAATGCTGACCTCGGTACCGCTGACCGCGCCAGTACTGTAGGAATGGGTCACTATGCCACCCCGATGCTCTCCGACCAGCCCACCGACATAGAACTTCCCGGTGACTGCGCAGGCGCTATAACACTGGGCCACAATGCCATTCCTACCCCGTGCCCCGTGACCGCTGCTGCCTACCAGCCCACCGACAACCTGAAATCCGCGCACCAAACCGGTGCTGTAGCACTGGGTCACGGTGCCGCGGTTGTCCCCCACCAACCCGCCAACGGGACCACGAGAAGAACAGGTTATGTTGACATCGATTACACCCAGGTTCTTGACCTCGGCCCCAGATGCCAATTGGCCAAACAGGCCCAGATACTCGGCCCCCGTGATAGTCAGATGCGAGATAGTGTGGCCGCGGCCATCAAAGACCCCGCCGAAAACACAGATAACCTCCCTACCAAAGACCCTCCGCCCGGGGAGCTTGGGGTCCATATTAATGTCTGTGGTCAGGATGAAGTGTCTGTAGCAGTCGAGGGGGCTTTCACCGAGGGTGATCAGATCGGCCCCCGTGGCGATCTGGTACGGGTCGTCCGCCGTGCCGCTACCGCCACTGTATTTGGCTGTGGCGATGGAAACGATGGTAAGAAGGAAACCCGCTGGGACGATTACCAGGAGTCCGCGCGTTATGTCCATGCTCTGTCTCCACAGCGATAGGAATGTCCGGCCAAGCCGCGGCGTATAAGAGCCTTCTCCTTCAAGAAGACACGCCCCTGCGGCTACGAACACCCGTATCCCGATGCTGTCAGTATACGACAGATCCCCCGGCGTTTCAAGGAACCCCTCATGACGACTCTCCGAGTGGTAGTGGCCAGGTCCGCTTCTCAGATTGTGCAAGACGAAGGTGACCATATAATGACTCATAGAAAGGATCAGGATGAACAGAAAAAAGAAGATAACTATTGGCATCATCGCGGCTGTCATTTTCATGGGTTGTCTCCTGTACGTGGTGCTGCCGTTCCTTCGCCTGCTTGCGTTCATTGGGCAGGACCTTGCGTCCGTTAGGCGCGACACAGAGCAGTCGCGGGTGCGTCTGTTGTGCGAGACAGATCACTAGGCCCTGCTTGGTGCCTGTCGGGAGATTATGCGACAGGTCGCGGACGGGAAACTCAAGACCGGCATCTATGTGGATGAGCAGATAGCACAGTTCCCTGAGCCTATACCCTCACTGCGGCCGAACCATGTGACCATTGATGAGGGCAGGCTGAAGATCGAGATGATGTATATGGGATGGTCGTCCCTTGGCGTGTTCGCATACCGCGAAGGCTATCCAGAATATCCGCCACCAGCCAAGAACGGTGATCGCAAGTTGCTCGATGGCCTGTGGTACTACGACGATGGATATCTCGGGGATCCCGGCTACGACAGATACATCGGTGAGCTCCTATGTAAATCCGGGAAGGCGGCGCATTGACAGGGGAAGTGTAAGGCGGTCCAGGGTGGCGACGGCTGAAGGCGCGGGAAAGTGGCAAGTGCCAGGTGATAAGTCAGAGTCGAGCGGATCCTGTCCTTTTCCGCATTGTTCAGGTACTGGGTGGTTGAAAGACGGTTGTCAGTTGGAAATCCGGGCTCATCCGTCTGAATCCGTGTCAGCAGTTGTAAATCTCTGTCCTAAAAAGCTTTAGCAACCACGAATCCCACGTATCCCACGAATAAGAGGTCAATTCTGCCCTGAGTTCGACCACGACCTCTTGAAATCAGGCTCATCCGGTTCTTCCGTACTTGGTCCGCAGCAACAGCAGGACAGAACCGGCAAGAGAAAAGAGAAGAGGCGTTTGGGGTCCCTTCAGGGTGCGGGAATGTGGGGACCTTTCCTCGTACCCTCTCCCCATCATTCCACCATTCCGTTATTCCAAGTGAAGAAGTCCGCCTATGGGCCGTCTTCAAGAGGGTTCGGCCCATGAAGGGACCCCAAACGCGATCTATCGCGTTTGGGAACCCAACCGCCTCCAGAGAACGTCGCCAGTGGACGCGACGTGGTTGGGATGCTGGACCGGCGGCGGTTACGTTCGTAGCGTCCACGCCCCTGAACCGCCTCTTCTGTTCTGTACAGACGCAAAATCTTGCGTCTCTACCGGCTTCGGCGTACTTCCATGCCTCTTGGGCAGAGCCCCTCAAGTACGCTAAAGCCGGATCAGCCTCAAATCCTATTCTTCTTTGCAGATTCTCTGAACCACGGAGGGCACCAAGCACACCGAGAAGAAGCAAGAAGATGTAGCCGCCAAAAAAGAAAGAAGACGCAAAAAGAGAGTGGCCCGCCGGCCTCATCGAACTTCTTTCCCGCCTTCTTTTGCGCCCTTTTGCGTTTCCCTGCCTGCGCAGGGATGACATTTCTTTCGGCTATCCCTCCGTTTCATTCGGCCCAGTCCGCATGGGCTCAAGCCCATCCTACAGATCAGAGGGCTGTGTCTCGCGCAGTGATGCAGGGACGCGGGGGCAGAAGTGGGCATAACCTCGCTTTTCTCCGCGCGAACAAGTTCTTGGTTCGGCCGGACCCGATTCTCTCGACTGTTTTCGTTAATCTTGGCGGGACAAGGGGTTAGGAAACAGAAAATACTTGCGGATTTGTTGTATTAGTGTTGAAATCACAGTGGCACTATGGTATACATTACATATATGTCGCCCCGTGGGGGCGACAAATCATCAATCGTAAATAATAGATGATAAATCAGGAGGGGATCATCATGGCGACCGAGGCACAAGTTCGGGCCAATCGGTTGAATGCCCAGAAGTCCACGGGGCCGCGGACGGCCGAAGGCAAGGAGCGGGCTGCCCAGAACGCCCTCACGCATGGCCTGTTCGCGCGGGAGGGAGTCATTCGGGGGGAAGACGAGGACCAGTTCGAGGAGCACCGGGAGCGGCTGCTGGGACAACTGTGTCCGGCCGGACCCCTGGAGGAGATCCTGGCGGTGCGGATCGTCGATCTCTCCTGGCGGCTGCGCCGGGCGGTCCAGGACCAGAGCGACGCCTTCGTGGCCATGTACGACCGGCAGACGGCGGAGGGCGAAGAGCCCGGGAACGCCGCTCTCCCGAGCGGCATAGGAGAGAAAGCCAATCGGGAGATTGGCGGTCCCAGGGCGGCGACGGTCGGGCGGATGATCCTGGAGGACTTCGGGCAAAGTGCGGTCCTGGAACGCCTGCTGCGGTACGAACGGCGGATCGAGAGCAGCTTGTACCGGACACTGAACGAGCTGCGGCGGGTGCACGACCAGGCCGTGAAGGCGGACCGGGAGGACGCCGTAACGCTGGAACGGTGGCGGGAAGAGGATTGGAACGCCCGGAAGGCACGGTCGTTTCCCTTCACACCACCGGCGGAGGTCTCTCCGGGGCCGGCCGGGCAAACGCGAGAGATCGAGTTTGGGAATCCGGAGCCGCCTGCCAGCGTTGCTCGTGGCGCGAGTATCGCTTCGGCTTCGCTGTCAGGGCAGGCCCTGCTCGTGGCCGGTAATCATGGGCATGATGGGGACCCCAAACCGGGTGAGACCGGGACCCCAAAGGCGAACGAATGCGTTTGGGAACCCACCCCCGCCCTCGGGGGTCATCCTTCCCGATTGACAGCCGGGGGCGGCTGTCCCACCTGGGGAACCCATGCCCATGCTACGGAAACGCCTGACGGCGTCACTACCAACCTGCCCACAGCCGAGGCGGCCTGTCATTCTCATATTCCATCATTCCACCATTCCGGTCCCCGGCCGGATGCGCCGGAGTACATAATGTGCGAAACGAACCCAAAAGACAGTAGCCGGTGGTCAGTTGTCGGTTGTCGGCGGGAAAACGACGGTACAAACGAAGCCAATTCACGGAGAAGTTTGAAGTGTGATGGTTGAGGTGTGAAGTGAGGAAAGCCAGTTGACCGTCCGCGCGGGAGATTAGTTTGGGCCACGCTTCATGTAATGCCTGACTTGCTTGGAGGCTGCTAAGACGAAAGGAATATAAGCGAATGGCACTTCTCCAATTCATGGGATCGGTTCGGCAGATTCGTGCCTTACTCGTGTGCTTGGCGATCGGCGGGGCTGGAGTTTGCGGGGCAGAGGGACAGCGTTATCAGGCTCCCGCGACCCATCGCATCGAAAAGACGATCAATCGCGAGTGGACGTTCAACTACTTCCCGGACCCGAACGCCGACAGCAAGGGCTGTGAAGGCGTCGGCTTCGATGATTCTACCTGGCCGGCCGTGGCGGTGCCTCACACGTGGCAGACGTATGAAACGACCGGCAAGGTCCACCCGTTCATCTACGATGCCTCCGAGAAGGACGATCCCTACTGGTGGCGCGGGTGGGGCTGGTATCGTAAGCATTTCTCTATCGGCCCGGAGCAGGCCGGGCGCAAGGTCTTCGTCGAGTTCGACGGTGTGCAGAAATACAGCAAGGTCTGGGTTAACGGAAGGCCTGTCGGCGACCACAAAGGGGGGTACAGCGGCTTCTACTTCGATATCACGGATCTGGTCCGCTTCGGGCAAGACAATGTGCTCGCGGTGGCCGTCAACAACCGGCAGAACGACCCGTTCCAGATCCCGCCGATGAGCGCCGGGAACTTCGACGTGTACGGCGGCATTTACCGGGACGTGCGGATCGTCATCAAGGACCCGCTCTACATTCCGTTCCAGGGCTCGTACAAGCACCAGGGCGGGACATTTGTCTCTACGCCCAAAGTCTCCGCCGACGCCGCCGAGGTGCGCGTGCGAACGTGGGTCAAGAACGACCATGCCGCCGCCAAGGAATGTGAGCTGCGAACCATCATCGTGGATGCCGAGGGCAATGCGATTCAGAGGCTCGCTCGCGAAGAAGACCCTTGCGCCCGGGGAGTTGGCCGAATTCGATCAGACCAGCCAGCCCATCGCCCATCCGCACCTCTGGTCGCCGGAGTCGCCCTACGTTTACACGGTCGTCTCCGAGGTCTGGGACGGCGGCGTGGCGGTGGACTCCTTCGTCAGTCCGCTGGGCATCCGCGAGTTCAAGTGGGATTACGCGAGCAATCGTCTGATTCTCAACGGCAAGAAGGTCCTCATTCACGGCAGCAACCGCCACCAGGAATATCCCTGGCTCGGCGACGCCACGCCCAAATGGCTGCACCTGCTCGACATGCGGGACTTCCGGCTGAATCTCAACCACAACTTCATGCGGACGGCCCACTATCCGCAGGACCCGGCCATCTATGATTTCTGCGACCGCTACGGGATCATCGTGATCGAGGAGGCCCCGAACATCAAGCGGCAGAAGTTCTCCGAGGAGGTGCAGGTGCAGCAATTGCGCGAGATGATCCGGCGGGACCGCAATCATCCGTCCATCTTCTTCTGGAGCATGGGCAACGAGACCGACGACGCCGTGGACTCGAAGTTCGCGGTCGAGGAGGACACCACCCGGCTCATTCACGCCCGGGACGTCTACAACGACTCGGCCGGCAAATATGTCGCGACCACGTCCAAGGAACTGGCGCTGGAATCGCTGCTACGCTGCACGATTCGCGGCTGGTACAACGCCGACGTGAAGGACCTGGAGCCCGCCAGCGTGCAGCAGACCGGCACGGAGACCTGGCAGCACGACCAGAACGCCCGGGAGATCATCCATCGCAACAAGGGCCGCACGCCCGACGACCGCGCCAACGTCAACACGTGGCTCTACGAGGACCACGGGGCGGACCGCGAGTACGCCAATTCGCCGCTCAAGCACATCAATCCCAAGGGCTTCGTGGATTGCTGGCGGACGCCGAAATACTTCTATTACCTGTGGCAGGCGGTCTATGCCGACAAGCCGATGGTGTTCATTCACCCGCATTTCTGGCGATCGCAGTACCTCGGACAGAAGAAGGAAATCGTGGTGGACTCGAACTGCGACGTGGTCGAGCTGAAGGTCAACGGCCGCACGGTGGGCGTCCTCAAGCCGCGCTTCGAGGAGGCGAACGTCGTCCGATTCAAGGATGTCCCGATCGAGCAGGGCGTGCTGACGGCGGAAGGCAAGAAGGACGGCCGGACGGTGGTGGCGACGGTGGTCATGGCCGGTCCGGCGGCCCGGCTGACGCTCTCGGCCAACCCGGGTCATTTCGAGGCGGGCCTGGATTCCGTGGCCATTGTCCGTGCCGATATCGTGGACGCCCAGGGCAACCACGTCTACGGCGCGACCAATCCGATCCAGTGGACTGTCTCCGGGCCGGCGACGCTGGTGGGCCCGGCCGTCTATTCGACCGATACGGATAAGCACGAGGCGATGGAAGGCACGATGTACATCGACGCGCCGACCTTCAACATCATCCGCTCCACGGGCAAACCGGGCGAGATCAAAGTGGGTGTCCTTTCCCCCGGCCTGGCCTCGGCCGAGGTCGTCATCGCCGCGGCCGCCGCCCCGAGGGACATCTCGACGGCCATCGTCGAGCCGCCACTGCCGGAAGGGCAACGCCGGCCCGTTGCACGCGAGGACAACGTGACCAAACCGCCGGAACCCGCCTCGGCGAAGAAGAAGACCCGGCGAACCTCCGCCCCCGACGCGCGGCGTGCCGAGACAGGCCAGAAGGCAATCACGCCGGCCGTGGCCACGCGGGAACAGCAATGGCGCAAGCAGATTTGTGACAACTTCTTTGTGCCCGAGCCGCTGCCGGCGCTCGATGCGAACACCCAGCGCCGCTTCACGCCCGCTCCGGGCGTCCGAGCCGAGGGCCTGACGTACCGCACCCAGTTCGGCCTGCTGGTCCCGGCCATTCTGTACCTGCCCGACCCGCTGCCGGCCGAGAAGATCCCGGCGTTCATCGTGGTCAACGGCCACGGCGGCGACAAGTATTCCTGGTACTCCTGGTACACGGGGATTCTCTTCGCTCGCGGCGGGGCGGCGGTGCTCACCTACGACCAGATCGGCGTCGTCCTCGACAAACTCTACGCCACCGAAGAACGCGAAGGCGGCACTGGGGCCCTGGGCCAGGATGTTCCGGGATACGCCCCCGAGACGTTGGACGCCTTGCCGCGTGACCAGTGGGAGGCCCGGAAGAAGGATTTCATCTTGGAAGCCTGGCTGGAGGCGGCCCAAGAGAGCATCGTCGGCCTCAAGCCTTGAGCGAGCGATGCGCTTCGACGGCCGTGAGGACTATCGAGAACACGGGGTCGCCCTCCTGCACAATCCATTTGGCACGGCGGCTCCGGCGGTGTTAACATATGTCGGCGTGTGACCATGGAGGCCTCATCCGTTCCCGGAGAAGCGTGGTCGTAGCCGTTTGAAGGAGGTTTGATGCGATTGAGCACTTATCGCTGGGTGGCCGTTGCGTGTCTTGTGCTGACCGGCTGGGGGAGTTCCCCAACGCGATTGCTCTGGTTCGGAGTCCCGTGTTGCCGTGCGCAAGAGCAAGAGCAAGAGCAAGAGAGTGAGGCGACCAAGAAAGCCCGGGAGGTCTTCCTGGAGGAGTCGAAGTCGTTTATTGGGGGCGGTGGTTTCGTCAAGACGATGGCGTACGCCGAGGTCAAGCCCACGATCTACCCGGTGCCGATGATTACCGATGAAGGCAAGCGTTTTTATGTGCGCGGGCGCAGGTGGGGTATCGGATTATCAGGAACCAGGGGGTGTCGATTGGACCGATGGTGCAACCGCGCCTCTACGGTTACAGTGCGAGCGATAGCCCGGTCCTCAACGGCATGGAGGACCGGCTTTGGTCGGTGGACGGCGGGGCGAATATTGAAGCGGTGACGCGCGTCGGGCAGTTCGGACTGTATATCATCACCGATCTGATGGGCCGGCATCGGGGGCAGGAGGTGCAGTTTGAGCATACCTTCCTGTTTCCGCTGCCTTGGTTCCGGCTGATCACCATGACCGGCGTCCGATGGAAAAGCGACAACCTGGTGGACTACTACTACGGTGTCAAGCCCGAGGAAGCCCGGCCGGGCCGCCCGGCCTACGAGGGCGAACAGGCGTTCGACCCCTACTTCCGGCTGGTTATCCGGCGCAACCTCACCGAGCACTGGAGTCTGATCGGCGCCGCCGAGTACGAATGGTTGGCCAGCCAGATCACGAACAGCCCCATCGTCAACAAGGACCATGAGATGCTCTTCTCCGCCGGCATCCTGTACATGCTGGTAGGATCTTAACGATCCTGGCCCGTCTCGCGGTTCGGGTCGGCCGGCCGGTCTTGGGTTGCCAAACGCGATCCATCGCGCTTGGGGGCCTCTTCGCCCCGGATTTGCTTGTTGCGGTACTGCACGTAGGCTTCGCGCATGGCGATGTACGGGTCCACGGACGCGGATTTGAGGGTCTCATATTCCCCGAGGTGGAACGAGCCGCTATTCACCGTGCTGGCCCCGGATACGCCGAGGGAGACCTCCTCCGGGGGGATGTAATGAACGGGGTTCAAGAACTCATCACCGACCATACCGACGGAATCCCGCAGGTTCGACGGCCCAAAGAGTGGCCACATAAGGTAGAATCCGTCGCCCAGGCCGTAGGCCGCCAACGTCAGTCCCATATCCTCCTCGGCCGCCTGCAGCTTCCACCGGTCGCGGGCCGGATCGCCGATCCCGAGCACGCCGATCGTGGTGTTGATGGCGAATCGACTCAACTCGGTGTCGGCGGCGGAATTCTTGCCCTGCAGGATGCAGTTCACTATGCGTGCCGGCGTGGCCAGATTGTGAAAGAAGTTGCTCAGGCCGGTGCCGCACGGGCTGGGGCGCCACCGCGGTGTAAACCTTCAGGACCGGCTTGAGGACCCAGAAATACAGCACATCGTTCACGGCGAACATGAAGCGATTCACGGGCTCCAGTGGGTCCACCACGGGCGTCTGCTTCTGTGCGAGCTCCTCCTCCAGTTCGTTGACGATAGCGTCATTGGAGGAGTTCGCGTCCGCCGGCGCGACCGCCGAAGCCGTGTGCGCATCCGCTGCCAGCAGAGAGGGGAATTGATTGTATCCCAAAAAGAACCCCGGCTCAGGGCACCAACCACGATGAGCAAAACTCCTATTTTCACGACCCTCATCGACTCGGTTGTTTCTCCATTTGCGAAAGAAGATCCGGTACCGTACCGCGGCGCAGGATATCGTCAAACTGCGAGCGATAGGTTAGGAGAATGCTGACGCCGTTGACTTCCACGTCATAGATTCTCCATCGCCCGAGGGTCTTGTCCTTACCGGGCGCTTCCAGCTTGTGCAGCTTGTACAGGATCGCGATCTCCCTGTCGTCGGAGAGCAGCGACATCGGGATGTGGATGATGCCCTTCTTGGATATCCCGGGGCTCAACGCGAACTTCTCATCCGTATACTGTGAGGTCTTTTCCAGGTAGAACGCCTTGAGCCGTTCCACAAAAAGCTGGATGAATCTCTCACGTTGTGCGGCGTTCAGTTTGGGCCAATGGGTCCGTCCCAAGGCCAGTTGCGCCATCAGGGGGAAATCGAACAGCGGACTGACAATTCGGTCGATGATATTCTGCTTGGTCTTTAGATTCATCTCCCGGACCTGGAGAACCTTGAGAACGGCACCCCACTTGGCCGCCAACAACTCGTTCGGGTCATTGGGATCCTTGACCGAGACATCCCACTTGCGCCACCACGACTCGTTGGGGTCGTTCGCATCCTTCGCCTGGCAAGCCGGTTGAGCCGCAGGCTGCTCCTTGGCGCCCTTTGTCGCCTTCTTCTTCGCCTCGACGCTGGGCCCCAAGGCCAGCAGAAGGACGACCATGCACATAAACCATTGCCTGGCAGGCATTTCCATGCGCATACCTCGATGGAGATAATGATCTCTCCAACCATAAATGATCAACGCATTCACCCCGGTCAGGCCTACCGTCCGGCTGCACAGCCTGGGGTCCGGATCCTGAGTGTCCTATCACTATGATACGAAGTACGGCACCCAACTGCAATGGCGCCCGGTCTACAAACGCGGCGCGATCTTGAAGGCGATGTCGTTGCCGATATTCGAGGCGTGGCCGCCGGTCGTGGTCAGCTCCGGGATCGTTACGGTGAGCTTGCCATCTTGGCACCGGACGGTCTGAGAATTCAGAAATCGGCCGCGCCACGTGTGGTACAGGCGAACTTCGTACTCGCCGTCCTTGAGGCCGGAGATCGTGAAAGAGTCCTTCGCCACGCTCGTCTTGGCGTTCACCGCCCAGCCCAGGATGAGTTTGTCGCTCTTCAAGGCCCAGGCGTCACAACCCGTCGCTTCGACGGTCGCTGGCTGGAGGTCGAGATGTGCCAAGTCGATGTCGGCGACAAACTGGCGGAAGTTGCGCATCTGGTTGGTGACGACGCTGTCGTTGAGCCGCTGCGACCATTCCCACCAGAAGGGCGTGCAACAGAGGCCGTTCGCCAGACTGACCCACAGGGCGTTGTGATACATGGCGAGATAGCCGGGTGTGCCGGGCTCGTAATAAGTGTGGTCCCAGCCGCACTCGCCGACGATGGCGGGCTTCTCGAAGCCCTTCCACAGGTTCTGGACCTGCGTGGCGTAGTTGCGGTAGCTGTAGCGCAGCGGACTCTCGTCGCCGGGATCGACTTTACCGGTCTTGGGCATCGGGTGCCCCTGGGCCTCGTAAATCTCCCGGGCAGCGATGTCGAAGGTCTTGTACCCGCCCGGCCACCATTGGCCGATGCCGCCGCTCTGCGTGCCGGTCGTCGGGCGGCCGTAGGGGTCGTGCTCGTTGAAGAACTTGTCCATCTTCTGGCACCACTGCTCCGCGACGGCCTTGTCACCCTTTTCCCAACCCTCGGTGCCGTTGATCTCGTCGATGATAAACCACAGGAACAGGGCCCGACTGTAGCCCCAGCGGGCGATCATGTAGCGATGCAGCTTCTCCTCGTATTTCCACGCCTCGTCGCTGCCGAAAAAGCCCGTGGCGTCGGTGACCAGATGATAGGGATTCTCGCGGTAGCGGGCGTTGCCGCCGCCCCAGACCGCTTGGGAGATGAAGGAGTGGAACCAGATGTCCCAACCGATGTGGATATCGCGACTTTCGCACCACTCGAAGATCTGGTCCAGCCGGGCACAGCGGTTGACGTCGTACTTGCCCAGCCCCGTCTCCATCGTCTCCAGCGGCGTGTGGAAGAAGTTGATGAAGTTGCCGCCGCGTCGCTTGAGCTCATCGAGGTTCGCTTCGGTGATCGAGCCCCGGCTGCGCTCGAAGCTGTCGTTATACCACAGGCCGACCCCGTAGAAGGATGTGCCATCGCTGTACATCAGGTAGCGTTGGTTGGGTGCGATCCGGACGAAGCCGTGATGGTTCGAATCGGCTGCTGTGAAGCTGCCGGCCTGACTTTGGGCAGTGCCTTCCTTATCCTTGACCTTCACAATGTATTGCCACGTCCCTTTTTCTGTCGGCGCGAAGCGGACCATCCAGGGACTCGACTGCTGCGACGGGTTGTAGAAGCCCCAAATCTTCCACGTCTTGCCGGCCGGGGAGGTGAACTCGGCCCACAGATCGACCTGGTCCGGGTCGAACGGATTGGTAAAGGTCGCCTCCAGATCGACGGACAATTCGAACTTCTCATACAGACCCACCGATGCTGTGTTCGGTCGGGCCGAACGGATAGCCGGTGCGGCAGCCAACGCCGGTGCGACGAGCCCCGCAACCACGATCAAGATGCTGACGACGTGCTTGGACATGATATTCTCCTTGTTCCTCACTCCCCGCTGAATTCCCATTGACTCTGGCCGCCTTTCTTCAAGGCGATCTGATACTTGTGCGGCGGACGATTCCCTGCCGCGATGATGACATCATACGATCCATAGAAGCCCCGGAACGTGAGCTGGCCCTTCGCGTCCGTCCTGGCGGTGAGATTCGTCTGCCACTGCCGGCGGATCAAGCCTTTCAACTGCGTGTAGACGGGTTTGGGTTCGTAGTCCTTCGTCAACAAGCCGCCGCCGGGCAGCCAGATTTGCCGGTCGGACAAGCCCCACCAATTGATGGAGACGACCGCCGGATGCCCGAAGCAAAGCTGGTAGAACTGCTCGGCGAACTCGGCCTGGGCCTCCTCGGTCCACGTGCCTTCGCGCCAACCGCCCGTGATGGGCTTGCCGCCGGATTGCGGGATGAATTCGGTGATGTGCAGCGGATAGCCGAGCTCGCCCAGCCGGTCCAAGGTAGTCCGGACCTTCTCGGGCGAGAACCATTCCTCCCGCGGCTCATGGGCCTGAATGCCCAGTCCCGAGATGGGCGTGCCGCGCTGCTTGAGCTCCGCCACAAGCTGATAGAATCGCTCGCGGTCCGGCGGGCGGGACATGACGTTGTACTCGTTGAGGATCAGGTGGGCCTTGGGATTGGCCGCGTGGGCCGTCCGGAACGCCTTATCGATATAGTCGATGATCTCCTCCTGCGACCCGGGCCCCGACGCCTTGGTCGCGATACTTCTCCACGACGGGCAGTGGGTCGGCTCGTTCACGACATCCCAAATGTCGATCGCACCGGCGAACCCGCTGACTTCCCGCGTCACTCGCTGGAGCATGCGTTTCTCGGATTCCTCGGCCGACAGTTCCTGGAGCCATTTCGGTCTGCCGGCTTGATCGGTCCAGACCAGCGGATGGCCCTTGGTCGTGATGCCGTTCTCGGTGCACCATTTCACGGCCGCGAGAGTCTCATCGCGTGGCGTCGTCCCCGGCTGCCGCTCGTAGCTGGCCCAGTAGAACGGGAACACGGCATAGTTGAACAGCTCGCTAAACCGCTGCTTCCACAGATCGGCTTGCGGCAGCTTCTGACCCCGGACCAGCTCGAACGCGATGCAGCCAAAGAGAAACTCCTGGCTCGTCTGGCGAATCTCCACCGCCGCATTCGCCAGCGGTTGACCCTTGCTGTCCTTGAAGGACAGGATGGCGTCCCCCTTACGGCACTGCTCGGCCCCTTGTTGGGCCTGGGCCAGGAATTCCGCCTCGACCGCGTGCGTGTCCGCCGCACGTTCCATTGAGCAGGGCAGCACGACCAAGATGAGTAACGCGGCAAGCGGGGGCATCCTCGAATCGCGTGACTGATAGGTCTTCATGATGGCTCCTATGGTTCCTGGCGACACTCACACACCGCCGGACGAAGATACCAGATAGGCGAGCCTCGGACAAGGAGGCGATGGGGCATTATCAGCGCAAACGCAAAGTTGCTCGGCAGATCCCCTTCCTGTCATGGCGAGTCGCGAAGCCGCTGTGCGGCGGGTAGAAGAAAGAAACCCCGCCGGGTGCTGGGTGCCATGCCTACGCCTCGTAGGCATGTTCTTCCCGCAGGTTCAGCATGTCTACGCAAACCCGTAGACACGGCGCCGGAGCAATCAGTGTCTTAGGACTGGACTTTTGCAAAATGGACATTGGGCCTACTTTGGGAAGGAAAAATCACGAAGCGATTTTTCCTTCCCAGTCCGCAATTCGTTGACAAAGCACAAGTTAGATCCATTCTTCCCGGAAATCGTGAAACCGATTTCCGGGAAGAATATAGGCCCAATGTCCATTTTGCAAAAGTCCGGTTAGGAGCAATGCAGCGACGTGGTAGAGACGCAAGGTTCTGCGTCTCTACCACGTCGCCTGGAAGATTGCTTCGCTTCGCTCGCGATGACATGCCTGGTGCCACTATTATTTGAGGGCAGGGCCGCGCAGCTCCGGCCCCCCGAAGCTCCCCGCGTCGCGGAATCCCCGGGATTGCAGGGGCACGAGAATCTGGTATGCTTATCCACAGTAGACGTCGGACCCTTTGAGTCGGCGCAAGGTCGTTATGGTAAGCATCTCCGATGAACTGATTGATAGAATGGCCCGCCGGATCGTCACCGAGGTCGATCCGGAGAAGGTTATTCTCTTCGGTTCTGGGCGCGGGGCGAGGCGAGCGACAGTCGGACGTGGATTTCCTGGTGATAGAACGCGAGCCGTTCAACGCCCAGCGCAGTTGCCGGGAAGAAGCGGTTCGCATCTGGCAGTGCCTTTCTGAATTCCGTGTGCCGAAAGATATCCTGGTCTATTCCGTTGACGAGGTTGACCAGTGGCGAGATTCGCGCTATCACGTGGTGGGCCGAGCCCTCCAGGAGGGGAAGGTCCTGTATGAGTCCGACCGACGCACCCCGTGAGCTGCTCGCGCTGGCCGAGAAGGACGCCAAAGCGGCGCGTATTCTCGCCCAGGCCCCGGAACCAGAAATGGAGGCCGCGGGCTTTCATCTGCAGCAGACGGTCGAGAAGTCTCTCAAAGCCTGGATGGCCTTCAAGCACATCGATTACCCGAAGACCCACGACTTGAGTCTGTTGCTCCGACTGCTGGAAGATGCAGGGCGGACATCGAACCGTTCTGGCCCCTGATGGGGCTAACCCCCTTCGCCGTACAGTTCCGCTATGAGGTGGCCGGCGAGGGCTTTCCCGACTTCGCGAAGCACGCTCGATTAGCCCGCCAACTCCTGAGCCACGTCAGATCTTTCTGGCCCTCGGTTGACGATCCGACCCGCCCATCGCTACCACCACGAGCCGCATCATTACCCTGCCAGCGAAGAAAGCACGCCGTCCCCGGAACTCCTCGGAAGCCGCCGCGAGGCGAATTGCTAATTTGAGGGCAGGCCCCGGAAGCCCCCCACAGGTTTCCATAACCGCTCCAATCAACTGCAGTGACGTTCATGTCTTGTCGGATGAGGATATCAAAGACACCAGGATTTGGGAACTCTCTCTGGCCAGTCGAGGACGAATTCCGGCGGGGAAGACTCATCGGGTCCGTGTCCCCGCGTAGACAGAGAACGAGATGGGGAATTCAAGCGTGCCGTTCCAGATCGATTTGATTGCCGGGTCTTCATACGCATAGTCCGGGTCGGGTCGGAGGACCAGCTTGCCTGTGTATTCGTCTGGCTCCTCGATGGCGAAGCCCCACATGTCTATGAAATCCTCCCCGTAATCGCCGCTCCGTAGGCGAATGTGCTGGTGCTGCCGGTCGGTGCCTTGTGGCAATTCGTGGCCGTCGGCAGCCGCAGCGATAGCTCGAAGGCAACCGCAACGGCCAGACGCTCGAAGGTGACGATCGTGGAGCCGCGATAGCTTCGCCGGCCTGCGCTTCCCGTAGTCCCCGCCTCGCCCCGAGGTTTTGGTCGTGATGGCCGCCCGCATAGTCTCATCGATCTGTGGATTCGCGATCAGTTCCAGCCGCTCCGCTTGATCTGGCTCGACGATGTTGATCTGAACGGCACGGTGAAACGGCACTCGTAAGTCGGTTCGTTTGGGGCAGGTGAACCCAACACGGGCCGGCCCGGGAGTCGTCCCCGCAGTTGTGCGCAGAGCCGATCCCACAGAGTGGGACGATGTGGGTCGTCTCGATCCTGCCTTCGATGCGGACCTCCGCATGGCAAATTCCTGGTTTCTCGGCGCGGGCCACGCAGGGAGGATTCCCGGGGAGCCGGATAGTGTTTTGGTTGACATGTACCTTGTGCCCATCGCCACCTCCCACCCGTCGGCCCAGATCTGCTGCGGCGTCAATCGCACTCCCGCCCGTCGGCCCAGACCTGCTGCGTCAATTCGATCCGGCCCCGTGGCATCTTGATAGGGAGGGGCCTGCTTACACTGATTCTCGCAGATTGTCCGGTGGGATAGGCGGGACGGGTCAGGATTTCGGGGCGTAGAAGAAGCGTAAGGATGCGCTCGCCCTGCTCGCGGGTCACGGCCTGATCGGGCGAGCCACTGGATAAGCAGGTGGGCATGTTCGCCCGTGGGCGCGGTCCGGAACCGATCCATCGCCCACTCCACGCGCCAGGCTTTCATCTTCACGATCGTGACGCTCCCCGCCGCCAGGATCGCGACTGCCAGGACGATCACAAGAGCAAGTCGTAACAGTCGCTGTGCCGTCTGCGTATCTCGCATCGGATCTCTCCACGTTCCTACGCCGTAACGCCCACCGTGAGAACCTGTGTCGTTCTTCCAGAAACCACTGTATCACCTGTCGTTCCACCTCAGCCAATTGGCGGGGACGGTCAATTCTCCAGCTTTACGCTCGCCAGGGCCGTTGGCGGGTCGGGTTGACGCTGAGGATTTTGCGGGCGATGATGGTGTCCTCCCGGACCTGGAAGTCGAACATGCCGGCGCAGATGAAGTCGGCGCCGTTCTCGTAGGCATACTGGAAGGCCGCCTGCGGTGGAATGGCCCCGGCGGCAAGGACTTTGAACGCGATCCACGGGATCGTGACATTCCGCATGAATTCGACCGTTTCCTGCGGCTGCGTACACCAGACGTTCTCGGTGTCTTTGGGGCCGCCGACGTGGAACGGCTCCCATTTCTCGCCGCGTGGGTTGAACGACCAGTAATTGGGGCTGTGCAGGGTCTTCAGGTAGAAATCGGGTTTCAGACCCGCCTTCTCACAGGCGACCGGCACCCCCAGGGCGTGGGCCCCGATGCCGGCGACAATGCCGGTGTCTTTGATGCACTGAAGAACCCGGGCCAGCAGGTCCACTTGGCCGGCCTGCACGAGATTGTCGCTGACGTTACCCTGGATGTAGGCGCCGACGGCGCCGTTGTCCACGGCCCGGCGAATGTCCGTCCGGAAGGCTTCGAGGTCACGCGTGGCCGGCTTGATCTGCACGATCCACTGGAGTTTGCCGCCACGTTCGTTCCAATAGCGCGCGAGCAACCCGATGACATGGTCATCCAGCCGCAGGACGGCCGTGTTGATGCCGCACTCCTCGCACAGTCCCCAGGTCTCGAAGACCTTCGCATCGGTGAAGTACTGCCGCAGCAGGGATGAGACGTAGATCAGGTCCCGGCTATGCGCGTTGCCACTGGTCAGGTTCCCGCCGACAATCAGCCGCGTGACGTTCAGTTTGCCGATCTTTCCCATAGGCAGGTCGCCCGCGGAGCCATTCGTGTCGAGGGCGTCCCGCCCTCGAATCGCGGGCGGGATGCCCGCGACACGGGAGGACGGCTGCTTCTGCAATTGCGCCAGCAACGTTTGCTCCTCGAGACTCAACGCGACGGCGCCGGCGGCAGAGCCTGCCAGTGACCTCTTCAGGAAGTCGCGACGATCCATTCGGCTTGACATGCTGCACCTCCGATCAAGCGGTTCCGTGTATTGCTCTCGTTGTCAATCTGTTCTTTATTCCTGGTTGGAGGTCTTTGACTCGGCGGTAACCGTGAAGCCGATCGGAAACTCCAGCGTGCCATCCCAGATCGCATCGATGGCAGGGTCATCATAGGCGAGGCTGGGGTCCGGCCTCAAGACAAGAGTGCCGGTGTACGCGCCGGGGATCCAGGCGCTCGCACGCCCGCCGCTCCCGGGGCCACGAAATCGGCGATATTGATCGCGAACTCCCCCGCCGCACCGCCACGGGCCCGCAGCGGCTCGGCGAACTTGTAAGGCGGCGGTATCTCTTGTCCGTCGGGCAGACGAAGGACCGCCTTGAAGGCCACGGCCAGTGGCAGGGAGGAGTAGGTGATCGTCACTCCGCCACGGCAGGAGAACAACCCCGCGTTGGTGCTGTACCGGCGTCCCATCCAGGTCTCCGGATGGGACACAATAAAAGCGCCACGCAGGGACAGATCAAGCTGGGGATTGGAGACAAGATCGATCTTCCCCTCGGCTCCCTCCGCGGCGCCGATCAGAGACACCGGCACGGCGAAGTCGCACTCATACTCCCTGCCCTTCGGGGCCAGGATTCTCATCGCGTAGTTGGGGCTGAAGCGGTAGACCACATCACGGACGGCCGCTCGCACGATTGAGCTCCGGAGCAGCGGATTGCATCGGCCCCACGGGGAACCAGATGTGATATCGAATCTGGGCTTTGCAGGTCTCTCCCGCGCACAAGGGACGGTCCAGGGCGACGAGGCGATAAGCTCCCTCCTGATAGTAATGCCCGACGCCCTGAGGGGCGGGGATTTTTTGATTCCCCCTCCGCGCAGAAGGCACTCCTCGAAACGGAGGCCCATTCCCATGCGTCGAACCGGGAAGGGAAGCTGGAGTGCGACGATGGGACAGCGGCCGGCTGGGTAGGCCCGGCGTGTCGTCACCTGGGGACGGAACAGGGATGCGAGAATACGCTCGCCCTGTTCCGGCGTGGGGTATCCCTGGTTCAACAGGATCACGAGGCGGTCGGCCGCCCCCTGCGATGGGGCGGTCTCCGACTGACGGATCGCCTCTTCCACCTGCCGCCATCGGATTCGGGGCGGCAGGAAGATCCAGAGCGACAGCCACGGCCGCCAAGGCGACCACGGCCCAAAGCCACACCCACAATCGGCGGACTCGTCGTTGTTCCATTGCATCTCTCCGCATCCTCAGACCCGCTCTCCCGCCTTCGTGTTTCATACCCGAGCCACCATTCTCCGCAAATCAGCGGGAGCGGGACGCTTCAAGTCAGCGGCTCGTAGAACTGCTCCGGCGCGGGCCGAGGGTGTTGGTCAGGGTGCCGAGGCCCTCAATGGTGCACTCGATCTGGTCGCCGGCTTTGAGGAAGTTGCCGGTCGCGACACCCACGCCGGAGGGCGTGCCGGTGCAGATGACGTCGCCCGGCTCCAGGGTCATGATGTGGCTGAGGAATGAGACGATATCGGCCACGGCGTAGATCATCTGGGCGGTGCTGGCGTTCTGGCGGACCTCGCCGTTGACTTTCAGGACCATCTTGAGGTTCTGAACGTCGGCGATTTCGTCTGCCGTGACGAGGTAGGGGCCCATCGGGCAGAAGCCGTCGGCCCACTTGCCGTTGAGCCAGTCGTAGAAATCGTCCCAGGGCCGCTCCTGGCGGTTCTGCGGAGAACGTCACGCTCCGGGCGGAGACATCGTTGGCGATCGTGTAGCCTGCGACATAACTCAACGCTTGGCCGATTTCGACACACTTGGCTGCCTTGCCGATCACGACCGCCAGTTCCAGCTCATAGTCGATTTCTTTGCTGTAGACGGGCCAGGGGATGGTTTCGCCGGGGTTCAGAACGCAGGTCGCCGGCTTCAGAAAGGGCCGGGGCACGGTCGTCTGCCGGGGCGAGTCCGACAGGCCGAGGTTGAAGCCGCGTTTGAGGGCTGCTTCTTTGATATGCTCGCTGTAGTTGCCGGCCAGGGCCAGGATCTTGCCCGGCCGGGGGATTGTGCGCAGGAGCTTGACCGAGTCGAGTGGGAGTCGTCCTTGACCGCCGGTCCAGCGAGTCGCCGGAGTTGATCTGAGGACGCTAGGCCCCGCTCCAGGACCTCGCTGATACTCCCGGGTGCGGATTCGGGCCTTTCCACGAGGACGGGATGTCCACGATGCCCCGGTCTGTTAGAATGCCGCATGAGACGGTGTTGTCACGTCGATAGGTCACAAGCTTCACGTTCGTACTCCCCTTTGGATCTATGATTTACGATTTATCATTTACTATTTTGGCCCGCACAGGGCGGGAGCCGCAATCATAAATCGTAAATGGTAAATAGTAAATCCTCCGGGGACCGCCCATAATAATACTGAAATCGACGTTTTGCGCCTCGTTGGCAGCGGGTTATCGGATTTGGCTCAAGCGAAAATTGCCTGCGGGTCGATGGTAATGATACCGGACACGAAAGGTCCGGCCGCCAAGAAGGAGTTTACCAGAAAGGGATAACTCGCAATGACGCTACGGGAGATTCTGAGCGGAACGAGCAACTGGCTGCGTTCCCGCCGGTACGAGCACGCCGGACACTGTGAACCGGTGCTCGACAACGACGGACTGTTGACGATGGCGCTGGAGCCGCAGGAAGATTTCGAAGGCACCAGTTCGGCCCACACGCCGAACGGACCGGTCGTGGTCAATTCTGTCACCACGCTGGATCGCCGCGAGCCGGTGGAGAACTCCAGGAGGCTTCACAGGCTGATCGGCCAACTTGAGCAGATCAACGACCACCTGAGTCAGCAACTCACGCAGCATCAAGAACTTATGGGCAGAGTCAAGCAGCTTCCGCAGTTGCTCGAAAGCCTCCCCTCGGCGGTTGAGAACCAAAAGAGCCTGACGACCCAGCTTCTCGATCAACTCCGCACGACCGCAGCCAAGGACCAGCAATTCATCGAGGCGGTAGGCAAGATTCCCGCCGAGACCGCCCGGCAGACGGATACGCTCACTCTCATCAATCATCAGCTTGAAGCGGCGGCCGACAGCGATGTCCAGCTTGCCGAGAGCTTCGTCAAGTTCAAGGACACCCTGGAGCGGCTTAACCATAATACCGTCAGCAACACCCAGGGCATCGTGCAGATGAGCAAGACCTTCGCCGCCAGCGACCGCTACCTCAAATACGTGGTCACCAAGCTCAACAAACGCTACGCCTGGGTTCTCGGGATAGCCATAAGTGTCTGTGGCGCCGCGATTTGCACGCTGGCCGGGATCGTCATCTACTTGGCGCGATATGATTGGAGGGTGTGGCTGCGCACACTTTCCTATCGTGGATTCCTGGCGTCTGCTCTCCTTTCGGAGAAGGTGTCGCGGACACCCTATGGACTGCAACCCCAGGTCTAATGCCGGCCTCTTCGGCCGCAGGCGCCTCGCATTCTCCTCGGGCTGCGGATTCTGTCTGGCTTTCTTGCGTCCTCTTTTTCCTCGCTTTTGCTTCTTGGCGAGTTCCCTCATGTGTTTTCCGTGGCTGTAGTGGTTTTTTGCCAAAGCGACCTCCTTGCAGGGTGTTCCGGATTCAGATGTTATACAAATCGCATCGCTTTTCGCATCCGCCCTACGAGCAAATGCTCAACTGTTTGTAACACAATCTCCCGGTAAGTCATGCGATTTCGACAAATCTCACAAAAAAGGCCGCAAAAGAGCGCAGCAGGTAGGATGGGCTTAGGGGGAGCCCTTCAGCCCATGCGGTCGTCTTCAAACCGTGACAGGCAGCATGGGCTAAAGCCCATCCTACTCGAAATCCCTGGCGACAATTCATACGGATAGCCGACGGTCTGGGCGAAAAGGACGCCTGTTCGGGCGCAGTTTGAACTCCTTGGGGGTGTTGGTCTTGTCGCAGTTGTGGAAACAGGCGGCCAAGCCCTGCGAGGCGGCGAACAAATAGACATTCTGGGCGATCAGACCCACGGCACAGTAATAGTAGGACTTCTGGATTTCCGGGTTGTTGATGCTTCGGTCGGGGTTGCCTTCCAGCACGTATCGGGCCAGATCGACCACGTAGAAGATGTTCACCGGGGCCGTGGCGGCGCGCCCCGGCCGGACCTGGCGCGAAAATCCCCGGCCACTATGGGCGTCAGACGGTGGGGGGCCGCTTCGTACAGGTAGACTCCCTCGGGCAGGGCCACGTACAAGTCGATTTCCTGCGAATTGCTGGCCGAAGGGGCGGTCCGGCCGGACTTTCCGAATTTCGCCTTTTCGCGGTTGACGCCGAAGGCGGCCCAGAGGAGATTCGACAGCATCTGCGGCGGCAGCTTGTCGGCACGGATGCTGCGGTTTGTCCTTCGCTCCTGCAGGGCCGCCAGAACGGACTTGCCGCCGTCCATCTGAGGCTTCGGGAGGCTGATCGGCTGCAACTCCTGGGCCGAGCCGGTCGCCGGGGCTTTGTCCTGGGCGAAAGTGGATGCGGCGGGGGTCAGCACGGCCAGGGCCGGCACGGTCTTCAAGAATGTCCTGCGGTTCATCGGATTCTCCAATCTATGATTGGTCCCATCAGCATGTTCTGATTTGTCTCACGAGCCGAGAACGCGTCTGTGCCTCGGCATCGGCATTATAATGACGAACTTGGGCCAAGAGCAAACGGGCCCGGCACGCGCGACAGAAAAAGGTGAAGTCCCCGGAGACAAACGAGCGACGGCCGCTATATTAGGGACAGGTCCGATCGTGGGCCCGCGAGAACAGCGACAGAGTCACGGCGAGCCCGTGGTGTTCGAACGAGCGTTGGGTTGAAAAGAAGGAGGAACTCATGAATTGGCGAAGCGTGTTCCGGCGGTCTGGTCGGGTTGGGCGTCGGGGTGGTGCCGGGCATGGCCCAGGATAAACTCGGCGATCTGGTGGCCGCAGGTGGGTATGACTGGTTCGTCGGCAAATGGATGGCCACGGGTGATGATGGCCAGAAGGTGGAGTTCAACTTGACTGGGTGCTCGATAAGTACGCTCTGTCCAATAGTCTGTACATGGGGGATTTCAAGTACGAGGGCTTGATTACTCTGTCGCCGTCGGGTCAGGAGGCGATCGATCAGGGCATCGACAACCGAGGCGGCACGTGGAAGGGGACGTGGTCCGCGGATAATGACGGTCTCGTGCGCAAACTGGAGCACTTGGGGCCCGATGGCCAGACGCGTAAGGGCGAGATGCTGATTGCCAGGGTGGATGCCGATACGATCACGATCGCGCTCTACGCCAGCGACAACAACGGCAGCCGCAGTGCTGAGCCCGTGAGCAAACTCACCTACAAGCGGCAGCAGGCCAAAGCGGCCCCGGCCAGTACGGTCGCGAGACCGCAGGCCGCTCCACCGATTACGAGAAGCTGGGGGACGTTGTCGCTTCGGGCGGCTACGAATGGCTGATCGGCAAATGGACGGGCAACGAGAATAACAAGACCTACGAATTGGAGTACAAGCCGGTCCTCGACAAGCACGCGGCCTCCGTGGGCATGAAAATCGGTGACTTCAAGTACTTCGGCATGATCACGTATGTGACGAGCCGCCAGGAGGTGGTGGAGTTCGGCGCCGATACTCTGGGTCGCACCTGGAAAATGGTCTGGGAGCCGCAGGGCAGCGATCTGGTCAACAAGACCGAACTCACCAAGCCCGATGGGACGATGCAGAAGCTGCAGCACGTCTTCACGAAGATCGACAACGATGCGTTCAAGGCGAAGCTCTACCCCATTGCTGCGGACGGCAGCCGCGCGTCGGAGCCCCGCGAACAGGTCACCCTCAAACGCCAGAAGGCGGTTCCCCGACGAAGTAGCATGGGCATCTTGCCCATTTGTATCACGGGCGTCCCGCCCGTGCCGGCAGGGCCAAGATGGCCCTGGGACTCATGGGCAAGACGCCCATGCTACTGCGCCAATGCCAGGCCGGCGGCTTTGAAGGCGGCCAGGACACGCTCGGGGTCTTGGTCCTGCCCGAACCAGCCGTCCACGACGGCACCTTGAGGGTCAATGATGTAGTTGAGGGGCATGATTCCCGCCTTATTCCGCAAACCCTTTCGCATCAGCCGTGTGGCGGTCTCGGAAGCGTCGAGGACGCTGGGAAACGTCACGCCGTTGGCTTTCAGAAAGGCGCGGGCAATTCGCCCGTCGTCGGTGCAGTTGCAGCCGAGGATCGCGAGGCCCTCGTCCTTGTAGGTCTGGTGCAACTGCTGGAGACCGCGGATTCTCCTCCCGGCACTGGGGCGACCCTGTGTCCCACAGGTAGAGCCAGACGACTTGGCCGCGATAATCCGACAGCCTGATCTTGCCTCCGCGCGCTGACCGCAGCACGAAATCCGGGGCCTTTTGTCCGGGTCGCAGAAGCGAATCCTCCAGCTTGGGCGGGTCCCATTGCTGCCAGTCCTTGGGCGGCGACCAGGTGAGGAGTTTGGGGGAATCTCGGCGTTGATCTTCACGTCCGACCACTCTTCGACCGTGACGCGGGTCTCGGCGCCCCGGACGATCTCCTTGATCTTCCGCGGCAGGTGGTCCTGACGGGACAGCCAGAGGTACCGGGTCCGCCGGGCCTGCATGAAGCTGACCTCGATCACGTCACACTCTTCGTCCCGCAGACGATTGACGCCTCGGCTCCTGGATCCCGTCGATGTACGGCTCCAGCGGGTCCGGATACCTGTGGAAGAGGCTCGGGTCGAGAATCAATCCCAGCCATGCCGTCCCGAGCAGGGCGATCCGGTCGCAGATCGAATCGTTGCCGGCCCGGGACGCCTCTTTCAGGTAGACGTTCGAACGTGCCTCTTCGTAGCTCTTCTCGGTGTCGGTCAGGAGGGTCAGCCGCTCCCCGCCCCAGTGAATCCACAGGTGATCGCCGTCGTCGAGCAGCGTGGTGCTCTTGGGCTGGAACTGTTGGTCTGCTCCACGCGCATGGAGTTGGGCTTCTTCAGCCAGATCCTGTAGGTGGAGTCCCGGTCGTCCGGACTGCTGCAGTGGCTCGTGTAGGAGAGGCTCCGGGCCTCGTGGATCGCCCGGATCATGGCGGCGTACCGGGCGTGGGCGGCGGGCTCGTCCTGAGGGATCAGCGTCGGCCGCCAGCGGTACGGCGAGGCCCCGACCACGTACAGGGCCCAGCCCTCCAGCAGCAGGCGCCGCGATCGGCAAGGAACGTGCCTGCGATTTTCAGGGAACGGGCCAGACGGATTGCCCTGAGGAGTATAGGCCGAATGTCCATCTTGTAGACTCCGTCCTCATCAATCGCGCACCCGCGAGAATTGCCGCGTCCTGAGCAGGACAATGCCAATAACGCTATAGGCCAGGGTCAACATCAGCGCGTGAACGACACAGGCGACGCTCTTCGTCACGCTGTATTTCCCGACCGTCAGGGCGTACTGCCCCCATTCGCCGGCGGCGAACTTGTAGAGCAGCTCGAACGGCGGCCACGGATAGCGCACGAAGCTGGTCAACACCAGAGACGCCGGCTCCTGGTGCAGGTACGTCGTCAGCAGACTCATGACGAAGTAGCCCATTACGATTACGACGAGCAAGAGCAGTGAATTGAACGCCCGGGTGACCACGACGGACAGCGAGATCGACAAGGCCGCACACGTATTGAACAGCAACCAGGACGCCAGCAGCCACACGCCGAGTTGACCGACGTGGCCCTTGCGCATGACGGCATGGACGACCAGGATGACGCCGCCGGCCAGGAGCAGATGCACCGCCGCCTGGAGCGACAGACCCAGCAGGCGGTAAAGGTACAACTCGCCCACCCAGAAGGGCTTCGTCACCAGGACGCAGATCCGCCCCGAGGCGATATCGTCGCCGAAGATGCCGGCGCTGAGGGCCAGAGCGAGGAAGAAGCCGGCCCAAATGAACAGAAACCGGCCCATTTCCGGCATTTCCGGCACGAAGAGCCAGTAGAACACACCGTACAGGACCAGCCAGATCACGTGCACCATCCAGATGTAGGTGCGCCGAAAGAACGTCTCTTTCATCAGCTCATAGGCTCTCATGGACTATGTCCCTTCCTTACACAGCCGCAGGAATACCTCCTCGATGTCCTCCCGCTGCAAAAGCACGCTCCGGATGCGTGCCCCGCCCTGGACCAGATGACTGACAACGTCGGGAACTTCGTCGGGGTCGTTGACGGCGACTGTCAGCTCCGTGTCGGACGCGTCGAGCACGTGAAGGGTTCGAAACAGCCTTTGCGCGACCTGAGTGCCATTGGAAACCAGCTCCACGTGCAGCCGTCCGGCTTGACCGGCAAGATCTCGTCCCCTAGGCTGATGATCCGGCCCCGGTGCATGAAGAGGTAATCGCAGGTCATCTTCTCCAGCTCGCCCAGGCGGTGCGAGCTGATGACGATAGCCGCACCGGCATCGCGCAACTGCTTGAGCAGGTCGCGCAACTGGATGATCCCAATCGGGTCGAGACCATTGCTGGGTTCATCCACCAGCAGCAAATGCGGATCGTTCATCAGCGCGATGGCCAAAGCCAGCCGTTGTTTCATGCCCTGGGAGAAGTCGGAGGCGGGCCGGTCGATGAACTCCTGCAATTGCAGTTGTTCGATCGACTTGTCAAGCTGGCGCCGGATGGCCGGCGCGGAGAATCCCAGCAGGCGCCGTGGTAGCGGAGAATGGCCCGGCCCGAATAGAGACCGGGGAACGCCGGGTGTTCCGGCATGTAGCCCAGGCCGCGGCGGGCCGCGATGGACCGGGCGGAGTGCCCGCTCACGGTGACGGAGCCCTCGTCGGGGAGAATCAGTCCCGCGATCAAGTTCAGCAGCGTCGATTTCCCCGCCCCGTTGGGACCGATCAGGCCGACGATCTGGCCCCGGTGCACGGTCAGGGAGACCTCGCGCAGGGCGTAGACCGCCTTGTCACGCCCCGCCAGCAGTCTTCGGAAGACCTTGGTCAACTGCCGGCATTCCACGGCCGCCGGTCCTGTGTCACCATTATGATCCATGTCTCTCTCCCAAGCTGTCTTGGAATGCTGGAATGATGGAATGACGCGAATACCGTACGAGCTCCAGTTCAGTATTCCATTATTCCATTATTCCATCATTCCAATCCTACTCATACCGCAGGGCCACCATCGGATCGACTCTTGCCGCCCGGCGGGCGGGGATATAGCTGGCCAGCAGTGAAGTCGCTGTGAGCACAACCACGGTAACAACGATACTCACGAGATCAATGGTACTGATGCCCTGGAGCGCGCTGCGAATCACCCGCGTCATGACGAGCGCCAGCAGCATGCCGACCAACAGCCCTACGAACGTCGAGGTTGCGCCCTGACACAGTACCAGGGTCAGAATGTCCCGCCGCGTGGCGCCCAACGCCATGCGGATGCCGATCTCCGGGGTCCGCGCAGCGACCATATGGCTCTTGACGGCGTAAAGGCCCATGCCGGCCAGGAACAGGGCCATGGTCCCGAACATCACCGCCAGTCGGGCAACGACTCCCGTGAACAAGACGGTGGGATGATTGCGGTGTCGGTCCGCCAGAGACGCTACCGAGAGGACCGGCAGCCGAGGATCGATCTTTTGAATCCGTGCGCGATGGTTCGCACGAGGGCGGCCTCGGCTCCCAGAGCCGTACTTCTCGCGACAGGTGGATGGATTCGGGCATGTGGTGGGCTTTGATTGGCTCATAGACGAGGGGTTGGACTTCCCCATTGCCCCAAACGCTCTGTAGGTTCGGTACGATTCCGACCACGCGGCGGGGCGACGATAACCCGTCATCGCCATACTGGATCAGACAGCCAAGGGCCCTGCCATTCGGCCGGAGTTTGCGGGCCAGAAGCTCATCGATGATCACGACTTCCTCTGCATGGGGAGCACTGTCGAGAGGGCCAAAGGACCGGCCCTGCAAGAGCCGAATTCCCATCGCCTGGAAGTAATCGCCGTTCACCTCGTACTGGTGAAGTGCCTTCGTCAATAGGCTGCCGGACACCTCGTCTGCGCCGCCCGGCACATACTCGACGACTCTTTCGCAACTCCAGGGCCACCACCCCAGGTCCACAGGAGATTTACGAGACAGGCCAACCGCCTGAATCTCGGGGTCCTCCTTCAACCGCTCGGCCAACGTCTCGCAGGCTTGCCTTGCTTGAGCAATGCTGTAACCTCCCGCGTATGGCTTCACGCTGACGACCACCTTGCCGTCCAAGCCAAAACCAGGTTCGGTCCGGGCGGCCCTCAGTGCGGTTCGAGCCAATAGTGTCGCGGTCATGACGAGCGCAACAGACAGGGCCATTTGACAGAGCACCGACAGGCCGGGTGGCAAGATCCCTCGCCCTGTTCGCGTCGCTTGAAGTACGCCGCGGCCGGATTCTTTCAGGTCACCACAAAGCTCGCGCCCGGATAGGCGCAGGGCCGGTTTCAGGCCGAAGAGCACGGTGGCAATCAGGCAGAAACCCAAGGTGGCCGCCAAGACGCGAACGTCGAGCGCGATTCCAGAGGCGACGGCCTCCCCCAACTGCATGGGGAGTTGGCCCAGCGCCGCCCACAGCTTGAGAACCCGGATGCCCCAGAGGGCCACGGCCACAGCCAGGATCCCTCCGAATACGGCCAGGAGAAGCGCTTCGATCAGTAACTGCCGCATGATCCTCAGACGCCCTCCCCCGAGGGCCGCACGGATGGCGATCTCTCGGTGGCGCCCCCCTCCTTGAACGACCATCATATTCGCCAGGTTCAGGCAGGCAATGAGCAGAACGAAGCCGGAAACTCCCATCAAACCCAGGCTGATCCGATCCAACACGGGCCTGTCATTGTCGCCAGCACCGGCGTTGAGTCTGGGCAACGGGCGGAGGCGAAACATGTGCGTCTCTTCATGCATCCTGGGATACATCTGCTTCAGGTGTGGGAACATAGATTGCAGCCGTGCTTGCGCCTCAGATAGACTCATGCCAGGCTTGAGTCGTCCCACTAAGACGCATGGCGGATAGTACCAGGATTCAGTCGGCTTCTCCGGCTTCTCCATGAAGTAGCGGTACACCAGACCGCCCGTACCCAGAGGCAACCAGACGTCGGGGCCGACGACGGCTGTGCCGGTGAACGTCTTTGGTGCCACGCCGATGATTCTACAGAGCGTACCACTGACACGCACATATTGGCCCACGATCTCGGGCTCCGCCCCTAGGCGCTGCCAGGTTCGGTAGCTCAGGACAACCACCGGCTCGGCACCGCCCAGTTCCTCCTCCGGCAAGAAAGTCCGCCCATAGAGGGGTGCTACCCCCAGGACGGCTGAAGTAGTTGGCCGAGACGAACAGCGCCGCCACAGGCATTACGCTGCCGTCTCTTACCAGGGTATCGGGCACTCCGCCGTAGTAACTGTGGGCGATGAGATCACTGAACACCGGATTATTGTCACGCAGGTAGAGATAGCCCGCATAAAGGAAGGGACGGGGCTTATCAAACTCGCAGCGCACCAAGCGGTCGGGGTCTTTGACGGGCAGCGGTCGAAACAGCAGCGTATTGACCACACTGAACATGATCGTGTTGGCGCCGATGCCGACCGCCAGCGTGACCAGGGCAATCGCCGTAAACCCCGGCGACTTCTTCAGCATCCGCCCGGCGAAACGTAGGTCTTGCCAGAGAGTCATCATGTCTCGATCTCCCATTGGTGGTCAGTAATCAATTTGGCCTTCGATTCTTCTGTGCGGACAACCGACTACCGGCTACCGACTACTCTCCTGGCTCTTCGGGGCCGGGAAGCGCCAGACCTCATCATACTCCTTCTGCCGGCGGCGCGGATTGGAGTCTTGATGCTCCGGCTTCGGGGTGCCGCCGTTGTCTTTGCCGTCCTCGCCGACGCTGTAGAGGACGAAGCCCTCCCCCTCGGGCCGGTAGTGCAGCGGTTGGTCCGCGAAGGGGTCGAGCAGATCGCCCAGGCCCAGTGCCTGGAGGGTTTCCGGAAACGCGTCATGGGTCCGCTTGTACTCGAATAACGCCAACCCGGCCCGCGTCATGCGCAGGTACGCCACGTCCCGGCGGTAAACGTAAATCTGGTAGTGGGACGTCGCGCCCAGCATGATGGTCAGGATGTTCCAACGCGACGTTCGCAGGACCTCATCATATTCCTTTACGCCGCGGTACGGGCCCTGGAGCAGGTCTACTCGCTTTCTCATCAGTTCCAGGTACGCGGCGTGGTCGGCGACGAGTCTCGGCCTGAAAGCCACCACCTGGAAGCCCAGCCGGTAGAGGGCCTTCGCCAAGGTCGGCGGTATGACGTCGCCCTCATGGCTCTCATGGCCGCCGAACTCCTTCCCGAGGGCCTTGTCCAACTCGTCGCGGGGCAGGCGGAAGAACCGCTCCCCGATCAGCAGGCGTTCTCCGTCCATACCTCGGATCAGGAGATTGACGTCATCCTGCCGCTGCAGGAGAGCGTCCAGCGCCCGGCTGCGTTCCGGGTCCGGCGGGTCGGTTTCACACAGGCCCTGAACGGTGCGGCAGACCCGGGCCGCGATGCCCAGACGGGTATATTGGGTGGCCGCCGTCGGGTCGAGGCGCAGCGAATCCGCAAACCGCAGTTGCACCAGAAGCAGGTCCCAAACCTGGGCCTTGTGGCCGGCTTCGGCTTCCAGGCCTTCTCTGGCTCTCATAATCCACGACAGACCTCCTATCATATCCACGGCGAATACACCGGGGAGACTCAAGAGATCCTCACCGTCGTGCTCCAACCGGCAGGCGGGCCGGCGTGTGCCTTGCTCAAGGAGCGATAACGCCTTGTCCACCGCTTCCTGGCGCAGCAATTCGTTCAACTCCGTCTTGCTCTTGGGCCGGAAGTGATAATCGGTGAGCCGCTCGTACAGGCTCTTGTCGCCGGCGGGCTGGCCTTTGAGCAGCAGCACGGCACTCTGGTAGAGCACCGCCGCGTTCTCCGCGTCGGGGACCTTGGGCGGGACGATCGCGGCGGCCTGCGTGGGCCGCCCGTCCGCGGCGAGGGCCGCATACGCCGGCGTAGCTTGACCGTCGCGCGCCCCAGCAGGATAGCGTAAGTGAGGGCCAGGGCGACAAGGATAATGCCAAACACTGTCAGGATTATCCTGGATCTGCGATCCATAGACTGACCCTTTCAATTTCAAATTTTGGCTTGCCTTCGACATCAACTACCCCCGGCCGCCGGCCGGGCTGGCGGGGTCGAGAAACGCCAGACTACGTCGTACTCCACCAGCTTGCGGCGTTGCGGCGGGGTGGCCTCTTCCCTCTCGGGCCTTGGGACGCCGCCGTTGTCGTGGCGGTCTTCGCCAACGCTGTAGACGACGAAGCCCTTGCCCTCCGGGCGATACTGCAGTGGTTGGTCAGTGTAAGGGTCAACCAGCCCCTCCAGACCCAAGGCATCGAGCGCTGGGGGGAACGTGCCATGAGCCTGCTGGTACTGAAGTAGGGCCAAACCGGCCCTGGTCAGGCGCAGGTCCGCGAGCAGCCCGCAATAGAACGATTTCTGATAATCGGACCTCCAACTCAGTTTGTCGGCGAGGAAGCCCCAGCGCGACATCTGCATGAACTCGTCGGATTCCTTCCTGTCCCGGTAGAGGCCCTGAAGCAGTTGGACACGTTTGCGCATCAGGTCCAGGTACGCGGCGTGATCGGCGACCAGCCGGGGCTTGAAGGCGATCACCAGGAAGGACAGCCGATAGGTGGCCTTCAGAACGCCCGGCGGCGTGATCGTGTCGTGACCTCTCTCTTTCCACAGGATCTTGTCCATCTCGTCCCGGGGCAGGTGGAAGAACCATTCGCCGATCAGCAGACGCTCTCCATCGACGGCGCGGATGAGGGGTTCGACGCCTTCCTGCCGCTTTAGGAGGTCCTCGATTACCCGGACGTGTTCCTGGTCCGGCGGGGCGGTCTCGCAGAGCCACTGGATCGTGCGACAGGTCCGCGCCGCCCGGCTCAGACGGGTGAACTGGGTGGAGGAGGACGGATCGCCGCGCCAGGAATCGGCAAACCGCAATTGGGTCACCAGCAGGTCCCAGGCTTGGGCCGGATGTCCGGTCTGGGCCTCGAATGCCGCGCGGGCCATCAGGATGGCAGCTCAGATTCCTCATGTCCTCCAAAAGGGGCTCGTCGGTGACCTCCAGGATACGGCCGTGATCGTGCTCGAACCGGCACGCCGGCCGGCGGGTCCCTTCCTCGATGAGCGCCAGGGCGTCGGCCACGGCCTCCCGGCCGATCAACTGGTTCCTCTCCTGCTTCTCCCGATCGATCCCATAGGCGGCCGGTGAGCCGCTCATACAGGCTCTTGTCGCCGGCGGGCTGGCCTTTGAGCAGCAGGACGGCACTCTGATAGAGCACGGCCGCATTGTTGGCGTCCGGGACCTTGGGCGGGAGGATCTCGGCCGCCTGCAGGGGACGACCGTCCGCTTCCAGGGCCGCGTAGGCCCTTCGCAGACGGGCCGTTGCCCGTGCCAGCAGAATGGCATAGGTAGCGGCCAGGGTGACAACGACAATGCCGAGGACCGTCAGGATTCTTCGGGACCTTCGCTGCATGTGCCGACTCCTTCGGGGAGAGTGGAATGATGGAATGCTGGAATATTGGAATGATGGGAATCGGGGTGCCCCAAGCCTGCCACGTATTCCACTATTCCAATATTCCATTATTTCCGATATTCCCTTTCAGGCTTTCGTGTTCGTCGGGGCCGGGCCTCTCCACCGCCTCCTCCTGTTCGGCCCCGTTGAGCGTCGCCCGGACCTTCTCCACATAGTCGAGCAGGGCCGCGGCATTCTGCGCCGGCGACCGGCCCATGGCGAGCAAATTCCTGACAAAGGGGCTGTAGGGCACTTCGGGCATGTCCTCGAAATCAGCGGCTTGCAGCCGGGTGGCAACGGGCCGGCCGGCTTGCCAGGGGGCCACCGCCCGGGCGCTGAGATAATTCGGCACAGGAGACGATCAGCACGGCCGCCGCCGCGGAAAGTCCCAGGTGCCGCAGAGGAATCCGCCAGGGGATGTCGGCAGGGGCCTCCTTCCATGTCTTTTCCGCCGTGCCGACAATGCGAGCCTTCAGCTCCGCCGGCGGCTCCGCCAGGCGGACCTTCCGCAGAAGGCGTTCCACCTCTTCCAGGTTTCTGTCTGCTTCTTTCATGATTCCGGATCTTTCAACAAGGCTCGCAGCTTCTCCAAGCCGTAGCGATAGCGGCTGGCTACGGTCTGGAGAGATAGATCGAGCATCGCGGCGATCTCTCGAAACGTCTTGTCTCTGTACGTCTTCAAAATCACAATCTCCCGTTGCGCGGCCGGCAACCGGCTCAGCGCCGCCTGCAAGGCCTCGGCCTCTTCCCGGCTCCTGTCGTCCGGCTCGGCGGGCAGCAGCCAAGGCTGGGCATCCGCTTCTACCGGCCGCTGGCGGCGCCGGCGGCGGAGGAAGCTCGTGGCTTCGTTCCGTGCGATCTGGTGCACGTAGGCGTCCAGACAGCGGGCGGCGGCCAAGTGCCGGCGCTTGCGGACGATCCGCAGGAAGACCGTCTGGAGGACGTCCTCGGCATCCTGCTGGGAGCACAGCACCGCTTGGAGAAACGCCAGCACGTCGCCCGCGTAGCGGTCCCAGAGCAGTTCGCAAGCCGCCGGGTCATCCCGCCGCAGCGCCGCTCGAATCAACTCTTCCACCGCATGCCTGTCCAATGGTTTCTCTCGGCTTATTGACTGCTTCGCAGATAAAGACGCGCGATGGACCGCCGTTTTATCTATGAGGCGACGGTTTATTTGTCGATTGGTCCGCTCGGCTTGCTACAACGAGGGGTGGCAGCCACAGAGGCCACAGAGGCCACAGAGGGAACAACGGAAGAAGGCAGGGGGGCCCAAACGCCGATAGATCGCGTTTGGCGCAACGCAAGCCGGGAAGGCCCGTGGTGGGCAGCGAAGCAGGCCGCCGAGTCTTACGCATTCTGCCTTTGCACTTTTCGCTGCTTCTCTGTGTTCCTCTGTGACCTCTGTGGCTTGCTTTTCCTAGCCCTTTACCGGGTCGATTGTCACTTATCGATTCGGCCGTGGCGGCGACTGAGACGAGGTATGGGAGCTTGCGGAGTGCGACGGGAGAGGATGGATTGGCAGCGGAATGCCGGAGACAATGCCCCGTCAACTCCCGGAGGAGGGCAGGCATTGTCTCCGGCATCGGTCGTGGGAGCGGCGTGTCCGAACCCGAAGATTCGTATCCGCTCAGGTGAGCAGTCCTACATCTTCTCTGGCGGAGCAGGCTGCGGGGGCTGGTTCGGCTCATTCACGTCGGCCGGCATGGCACTGAGCCAGAGCAGCGAGCCCGCGGAGAGGCTCATCTCCGGCATCGGCTTCGCGGGCGCATTGGGGTCCACGGGCCGATTCGGGTCCTGCGGCTGGTTGGGGTCGTGATCGTCGCCCCACCAGTGGGTGTCGGCGCGAACCACAGGGGTCCAGGCGGCGCAGTAGCAGACTGCCGCCAAACCAAACAAGGCCAGCAACAGGATGAGCATTTTGACAGACACTCGTTTCATTTCTTGTCCCCTCAAGCGTAAGGATTGGTTGACTAGCCAACGGCTGTTCTTCTATGACAGGCTACACACTTTCCGCGTACGTTTGTTGATTTGGCTTGATGACGATCGGCGTGGTGATGCCGCTGGGCAGCATCTTGCTCGGGTCCGGCGTGATCGTAATGGTCCCCACGTCGCCCGGATCGGTGGTCTCTGAGCCGCCGTCGCCGAGCGTGGCCCCGATGTTGCTGACGTAACCGCTGGGATAGGAACTCGTGTCGAACATGGAGATGATCGTGCCGTAGATCTGGGCGTTGCCGCGCACGTCCACGATGCCGCCGATGATGGCGCCGGTCAGGATGTTGTCATCGCGCTTGGTCGGATCAGTATTGCCGATGTCGACATTGAAATTGGGCGCCATGATGGTGGCCGGAACAGTCGTCTGGTTGTTGAAGGTCGCGGTGCCGGTGAAATAAAGCTGGTTCCGTTGCCACCATCCGGAGGAGGTGTCTGTCGATGGGGCGGTGATGATGGGGCCGTTAAACTGGCAGCCATCGAACCGGACGTTGTTCGTGCTGCCGGAGCGACCGCCGTCGACGTAGAGAACGCCGTTGAAGGTGCAGTTCTGGAACAAGGCATTCTTGTTGGCCGCGACCATGGCATTCGTGAGCGTCTTGTTTTGACAGACATACCGCGTCAGTTTCAGACCTCCGTCCGGCGCCGGCTGATTATAATTCCCATCCGCGTGCGGCATGTACTCCGTGGTCGTGCTGGTGTAGTTGGAAGAGGAGATGGTGGTCGTCTGTGCCTTGTACGAGCTGGTGTCATAATCGGAGAGCTTCAGGCCGGGCATGTTCGCGGCCTTGTCGCCGTAGTTGATGTTGTATTGGATGTCGTCGTACTGACCCTGGATCTGATCCGAGGAGCTGTAGATCTTCTGGCCTGCGGCGTTGTACTCGGGATTGCCCTGACTATCCAGGGTCTCGAGGTGATACGGCATTTTGGTGCTGCCGGCGTAGAGATCGGGGCCCGCCTTGCCGGTGCTCGGGTTGACGTTGGTCAGGATCGTGCCGATCGTCCCATCCACTTTGGAATCGCTGGTGATATTGAAGGGGGACACGTTCTGGTACTTCCAACTGCTGTAAAGGTTGCCGTGGATGGTGGAGTCGCCGGTGATCCAGACGCGGCATTGGGAGGCCACGGCGTAGTTCAAGACCTGGCCATCCTTCGTGACGGCCATGTCCATGCCGACCGTGCGCGAGGCCGGTCCGTCCGTGCCGGTGGCCTGCAGCTTGATCGTGCATGGGTTGGCGTCGTAGCGGTAGAAGCGCAGCGTGAACACGGACGTTGGCCACGCCCGTGTGCAGGGCGGGCGTGATCAGTTGATCGCCGCTGCCGAGGGAATCGGCAAAGCGGCTGGCCGCGGACACCGTCTTGCCATCCAGCTTGGTGCTCTGGACGTAACGCGCACAGGGTGGTCCAGGACTGATTGGCCTGGGTGGTGGACACGGTATTGGTGTTGGTGGTGCCCAGCCCCGTCACGGTTTTGACCAGGTACTTGGCACAGTCCAATCCGGACTCGGCCGCATGGAGGGCCCCGTTGAGCTTGTGCTGATTCGATGACACTTGTACATTCGATCCCGACAGGGACGCCAGCGCGACGGCCAGGGCGGAGAACATGGCGATGAACACCATGGCGAGCACGACGACCATGCCGCGGCGGCCGCCTCGGACTTGTTGCACCGCGAACATCTTCCTGCCTTTCTGAAAATGACCTGGTGCCTTGTTTGGAGCATTCTTCTATGTGACAATGAAAGTATAGAAAGTGTGGCCAGGAATCCAAAACTCCTTTTGCGGGCGAAGTCCCCACAATCGGGAGAATTCAGTTGCACGGCGGTGACAGAACTGCTATTCATGCTGATGCCAATGCAGGGATTGAGGCATTGTCTGACCACGCCGCCGGTCCGTCGGGAGTACTGAGGTGGCGTGCAGAAGGTCAGGGGTCCGGCCCCCGCCGGATCGCTCAGGATGGCGGGATGGAATCCTCCACACGGAAGTACGCACACCAGGATGGTCGTAGGTAGGTTCTGCGCCTGAACCATTTGGGTTCGTTCGGTCTGCGCGGCGTCAGCGAACGATTTCGGCGATTCCAGGGGTGATGATATGAAACGGCCAATCGTCAGGGCTTCTGCCACATGTCTGGTACTATCGTTGTGTCTCTGCACCATGCTGGCCCGAGGGAACCTGGTCGCAAACGGCGATTTCTCCTTGCCCGCCATAGACCCAGACGGCGGCACCCCATATACCTTCCCGGAGAGCTGGACGGCCAACGTACTGCCCGACGCCACCTACTCCGATGTTCAGCGGGATGCCTACGATGTCCTTGATCCTTGTATGCATTTCTTCATTTGGTCGGATTGCCCCGGCCCAACTCAGCTAACACTGACACAGCCGATCAGTCTGCCGGCGGGGCAATATAGGCTGGCCTTCGAATATGTCTTCTACACCTATGGTGGAGGCTCGGGTCTCTATGAGAGCGACACCTTCAACATCGTCTTGAACGATGGCCACTCGGACGTGATGACACAACAAGTTCAGACAGACACCGGGGCGTCCATGTCGTCGGGCTTTTACGATGATCTTCACGCCGACAAAGCCAACCCGTATACTTGGCTCTTTTCGTTAGCCTCTCCGGAACCCAGTTTGATCTTGGAGTTCCAGTTGGACCGAGATCGTTTTATGCCGAATGTGGAAACCGATTTGGGGCTCGTCGATGTCGACCTCTCCGAGGTTGGGGTCTCCGCTGTCCCGGCGCCCGGTGCCGCCCTTCTCGGTGCTGTCGGCCTGAGTTGTGCCGGCTGGCGGCTTCGACGCGGCCGGTCGTAGGGGGACCGGGCAACCAATCAAGAGACCCTCGCACGGCTCATCGGTCGCAAGAGCATGGGCCGCTCATGGCTCGGAACCAGAGCGGTTGCGGACCATCCCCTGATGAACAATGATCCGCTCGAAGGCTAAGACGGGCCGTGGCAAGAGCGGGTGGCAGCCTCAAGTCCTCTGGACTTGGGGATGGCCAACCCCATGAACCGGGGCCCAGCGCACCGTCAACGTTCAACCATCCCCAAGGCCTTCCGGCTTTGAGGCTGCCACCCCAAACAGACTCCTTAGCTTTTGAGCGGATCATTGTTGATGAAAGCTCAAGGTGTTACGGTGTCGGCGCTTGGCTCGGCCAGAGGCTGGGCCACCGCGAGGCAGTCGCCGGCCAGCCAGACCGTGTCCGCTTTCGCGGGACGGGCCGCCGCTACGCACTGAAAGCCCACCACCGCAGCCAGCAGCTCCAAGAGCAGGACCAACGTTCGTATGGATACGCGTGGCGTCACAGGGATACCTCCGAATATGAGGATCGATCGTAGCTGAAGACAATGTCGGGGGCGAAGCCGGCCGGCACCTGGGTCCGACCCGAGCGGTTGAAGCACAGATAGCTGTTGCCGCCGAGTGACATCTGGTTCTCCGCGTAGTTGATGACGGAGCCGCGTGGGTTCCAGGGCGGGAGAGTCTTGGCGCGTTTCATTTTTCTTCCCCCTGTCGGATGACGAGATCACGCATGAGACACTGAGGCAAACTTCGATGGCTCCAAAGAGAGTATACGCATTATTGGGCCAGCCGCCAAACGGGAAAAGCCGGAGGACAGATGACAGACGACGGAGGGCGGAAGTCAGGAAACACGAACCATCCGTCCTCTGCCTTCTGTCCTCTGTATTATCGGGCGTTTTCCTGCTCGGCGAAGTAGGAGCTGCGGGCGAACGGGGCGGAAAGAACCCAGGCAAAGCCGATTTCCGCGCGCCCGCTCCTTCCACCAGGCGAACTTCTCGGGCGGCACATATTGGACGACGTTGAGGGCAGTCCTTCGAGGGCCGGAGATATTGCCCGATCGTGACCCGGTCGCAGCTCGCGTCGCGGAGGTCGCGCAGGACCTGCTCGACTTGGTCATCCGTCTCGCCCAAGCCGAGCATGATTGATGATTTCGTCGCAATCAGAGGACGGATGTCAGAGGACGGAAGACAGAGAATGGATGCTGGACGGGTCCCGCCTTCTGTCCTCTGTCCTCTGTCCTCGTCCGGATGCGATACCGGTCCTTTGCCGTTTGCAGCAGCCGCAGCGAGCGCTCGTAGTTGCCGCCGGCCCGGGCCAACGGATACAGCGACGGCACGGTTTCCACGTTATGAGCGAAAACGAAGGGCAGGGCGTCTCGAAGTGTGTCCAATGCCTGCTCCTGGCAATCCTTGAAGTCCGGCGTGAGAATCTCAAAACGTGTGGCCGGGCACTGGCGGCGGACCTCGTTGATGCAATCGCGAAAGTGCCCGGCGCCGCCATCCGGCAGGTCGTCCCGATTCACGCTGGTGATGACCAGATACTTGATGTCCATTCGCTTGGTCATCTCGGCCAGCCGAGCCGGTTCGGTAGGGTCCGGCGGCTGCGGCTTACCGGTGGCCACCGAGCAGAACCCGCAGTTGCGCGTGCAGACGTTGCCCAGGATCAGGACGGTGGCGGTCCCACGCCCCCAGCATTCACCCCGATTCGGGCAGTTCGCGTTCGTGCAGATCGTCTCCAGGCCCAGCGACGCCAGCGTATCGCGGGTATGTTGAAACTGATACCCCGCCGGCCACGGCCGTCGCAACCAGGGTGGCAGCTTTCTCATCACTGTGCCCTTTGTTTCCATAGGAATTCACTTGTTCGCATTATCCGAAGATAGATGCGTCGGTTACTTTCAGGCGATACGCCATAGTACTGCGAAGACCAAAAATCCCATAATTCTTTTGCCTTCCGCTCCACGATTTCGTATTATAATGTGTGTACACTGTCATACAAACGTATGCGAGCGATATAGGAGCAGACAATGAACCGTTCCGCATTAGTTCAGGCAAGGGTGGATGAGCATACGAAGGCTCGGGCGCAGATGATACTCGATGCGTTGGATATGTCGATGTCTCAGGCGATCAACCTTTTTCTCAAGCAAATTGTGCTTCGAAAGGCAATTCCCTTTGAAATCAAGATACCCACGCCGTTGACCAGGAAGACGTTTGAAAAGACCGACCGTGGGGAAGACCTGCATCGAGTGGGGAGCGTGGATGAGTTGTTCCGGGAGCTCAACGAGTGAACCTCGTCTACACGGTTTCAAGAGTACGATGCGATGCTCTGTTTGCCTCTCGGCGTCTGACCCGCTTGTTCTAAGATGGCGGGTCAATAGCCTGCTCAGTTGAGTCTTGATCTGCTCCATGTCGTGCGTTTTGCCCGTCTCTTCCTGCACGGAGGTCATTCGCACCCCATCCAGTCCACACGGGACCATAAGGTCGAAGATGCTCAAGTCATTCTGAATATTGATCGCCATACCATGACAGGTCACGAAGCGCGACACGCGCACCCCGATGGACGCGATCTTTCTGCCATCCACCCAAAGCCCCGGGAACCCTTGGCGTCGCTCGCTCTGCACCCCCAGTCCGGCTAATAGCTCAATCCCGATGGCTTCCAGCGTCCGCACGTACTGGTTGATGTCCAGCCGAAGCTCTTGCAGATGCAGGATCGGGTAAAACACCAACTGGCCGGGGTTATGGGCTGTCGCTCCGCCACCGCGCCGAATCTCGACCAGATCGATGTTGCGGCGGGCCAACTCATCGGGGCCGACCAGAAGCTTGTTCGCGCTCTTGCGCGCCCCCAGCGTGATGACCGGCGGGTGCTCGACGATCAGGACCGTATCGGCGATCTGTCCGCTCCGGCGTTGCTCCTGCAATTCTTGTTGCAGAGCCAGCACCTCCCGGTAGTTCGCCAGTCCGCAATCCCGGATCGCCAGACCAAGGTTCTTCTCTTTTGCCAACCGATCCATGACGGTCATTCTACTGTCCTGTCGTGCGGATGCACACGATTTGCCACGGCGCGGGAGTTCGACGTTCTGAGAATTCCACGGTCTGCCATGCGACGCGTATTGAGCACCAAGCCGAGCAGGGGCTCTTCGTAGCTCGGGCGTCCCCGCCCGATTTTCCCTGAGCCGGCCGGAGCGTTCGCCTGCTCGGGGGAGGTCCTGCGTGGCAGTGCGTCGTGCGAAGACGCACGACGAAGAGGCGGGCGGGGACGCCCGCGCCACGAAGAGAGCCGTCTGGCCCTTTCTGGCCACCGGCACCTTGTGACCGTCTCCATTTCCAGCCTGCTCCTTGGGATCGCCTTCGCAGCCTGTGCTGGCGGCGCTCTTCGTAGTTCGTGCGTCCCCGCACGATGCTTCTATGTGCCGGTCGGGGCGTTCGTCTGCCGGGGGAAGACCTGCATGGCGGGATGGTCTGGCGAAGACACGCGACCTGCCTCTTGCATTGTGACGATGCGGCGCGAGACAATGCTGAGATATGGCCGACGACGAGATGCTCTTCTATGACCCAGACGCGAAGAAGGAGGTCTACCGTCGCTATTTGCCTCACTGGAGCCAAGCGGGCCGAATCTACTTCGTCACATTTCGCTTGGCGGATTCCATACCCGCCGCGCAGAGCCGCCGAGTTGCGTCGAGAACGCCAGGCGTGGTGTCGGGCGCATCCGGAACCATGCACTCCCTGCTCAGTGGCGTGAATACCACATACTATTCTCCGCGCCGAGTTGAGCAGTGGCTGGACCAGTGTTCTGGTTCCTGCGTGCTGGGCGACCCCTTATGTGCCCAGATCGTTGCCGATGCGATGGATGCTCTCGATGGACAACGTTATCGCCTCGATCAATGGGTGATCATGCCCAATCACGTCCATGTGCTTGTGACTCCGAGTGAGAGTTTCACTTTGGAAGCCGTCCTTCAGGGATGGAAGTCCTTCACTTCTCATGCCATCAACCGACTCCAGAGCCGACAGGGCCAACTCTGGCAAGCGGAATCCTTCGACCACATCGTGCGCAGCGCCGCCCACTTGGAGCGTTTCCGCCGGTACATCCGAGATAATCCGGCCAAGGCAGGGCGGTTTCGCGCCTTATGCCGGCTGTCGCTCTTCGTAGTTCGGGCGTCCCCGCCCGATTTCCCTGAGCCGGCCGGGGCGTTCGCCTCCCTGGGGGAGCCCTGGGGGCAGGAGTGTCGTGCGAAGACGCACGACGAAGAGGGCGGGCGGGGACGCCCGCGCCACGAAGAGAGCCGCTTGGCACGGGTATCCTTCGGTCGCATCATTTGCTGTCCCGCTTCCTGGCAGCGGTTTCGCGACTTATGGCGGCTGCGCTCTTCGTAGCTCGGGCGTCCCCGCCCGATTTCCCATGAGCGGGCCGGGGCGTTCGTCTCCTTGGGGAGGCTCTGAGGGCAGGAGTGTCGTGCGCAGACGCACGACAGGAGGGCGGGCGGGGACGCCCGCACCACCAGGAAGAAACCGCTTTTCTTCCTCAAGAGTTTCTGGTATGAGTGTGCTTGGTTGGCAAGGGCATTGACAGGGGCAAAGGTGCGCTATGGCGGGTCAACTGTTAATCAAGAATGGGCGGGTCATCGACCCGGCCAATCATCTCGACAAGACGTGCGATGTCCTGATCACCGACGGCAAGGTGGCCGAGGTGGGCAACCTCAACGGCGCCGTCGAGAAGTCCGTGGCACGGGTCATTGACGCTACGGGCAAGCTGGTGACGCCGGGCTTGATCGATATTCACGTGCATTTCCGCGATCCCGGCGACGAAGAAGAGGAGACCATCGCCAGCGGCTCCACGGCGGCGGTGGCGGCCGGCTTCACCTCGGTCGTCTGCATGCCGAACACGAACCCGGCCATCGAGAGCGAGACCGACGTCGAGTACGTGCACCGCAAGGGCCGCCAGACCCGCAAGACCCACGTCTACGTCATGGGAGCGATCACGAAGAAACGCGAGGGGATCGAGCTGGCCGAGATGGGCATGATGGCCGAGGCGGGGGCCCGCGGGTTCACCGACGACGGCAACGGCGTGCAGAACTCCGCCGTCATGCTGCGGGCGATGAAATACGCCAAGATGTTCGATGTGGTGATCGCCCAGCATTGCCAGGACAACAGCTTCGCCGCCAACGGCGTGATGAACGCCGGCTATTGCTCCACGATCCTGGGCATGCCCGGCATGGACGCCCTGGCGGAAGAGGCCATGCTGTGGCGGGATCTCCAATTGGTCCGCAAGACCCAGGTCCGCTATCACGCCCAGCACCTCTCGACGGCGGGCTCCGTCGAGCTGATCCGCCAGGCGAAGAAGGATTCCCTGCCGGTCTCGTGCGAGGTCACGCCGCACCATCTGCTGCTGACGGAGGAATGCTGCTCCACCTACGATACGAACTACAAGGTCAGCCCGCCGCTGCGAGCCCAGAAAGACGTGGACGCTCTGAAAGCGGCGATCGCGCGAGGGTCTGGTCGATGCCTTGGCGACCGACCACGCCCCGCACCTGCAAAGCGAAAAGGAGCTGGAGTTCCTCGCCGCTCCGTTTGGGATCGCCAGCCTGGAATGTGCCTTGGGGCTTTACGTCAAGGCCCTGATCGAGCCGGGAATCCTCGACTGGCCCGGCCTGATCCGGATGATGACCGTCAACCCCGCCCGCATCATCGGGATCGACAAGGGCACGCTCACCCGCGGCAAGCAGGGCGACGTCACGATCATCGACCCGAACACCGCAGTGGCAGATCGACGTGAGCAAATTCCTCTCCAAAAGCCGCAACTGCCCCTATCACGGCTGGACGATCAAAGGCAAGGTCGAAAAAACCATCGTCGGCGGCGAGGTCCGCTTCGAGGTGTAAGATGCTTTGCACGGACGAGCAATGGGGCTATAATTCTCTGTATGGATCGCGATGTATTATTGAAGCAGGTGAAAGAGGCTGTCTTGAAGATCGAACCGACGGCCGAGGTTATCCTCTACGGGTCTCGTGCGCGGGGCGATTCGAACGCGGAGTCGGATTGGGACTTTCTGGTTTTGGTGGACGGGCCTGTCGAGTGATGATCGCGTTGACGGGATTCGGCACCGCCTTTACGAGATTGAGTGGGAGTCCGACCAGGTTCTCTCGTCGATTGTGCGCAGCCGTGAGCAATGGAGCAGCCAGCCGCTGAGCAGTACGCCGTTTCACTCAGAATGTCGAGCTTGAGGGGATCGCGTTGTGACGGCGGCAAACCGGGAACTTATTGTCTACCGGCTACAGAGAGCGCGTGAGACTCTGGATGATGCTCGCATCTTCTGGCCGATGCGAGGACGGTGGAATCGCCTGCGTGAACCGACTCTACTATGCGTGCTTCTATGCGGTCTCGGCACTCTTGACGCAAGAAGGTTTGTCGTCGGCAAGACACACCGGCGTGCGGAGTCTGTTCAATCAGCACTTTGTGAAGACGGGCAGGATCAGCACAAGGAGGCCGCCCAAATCTTCAATGATCTGTTTGAACGCCGTCAGGAGAGTGACTACGCTGATTTTGTGAGATTTCAGGAGTCCAAGGTCCGCCCCTGGATGCCGCAGGCCGAGACCTTTGTCGAGCATATTGCGGATCTGGTCGGAGCTCCAGGCACGTTGATCTTCTCCCGTTGAGGGGGATCGAAGCAGCAGAATATCAACCGATGCGTTCAGTGGAGGGAAAAATCATGGTGTGTGTACGCAAAGACTGGGCGGTAGGGGCTGACGGTTGGGGTGGTTGTTCTGAGTGCGGTCTGCGGACCTGCGCTCGGGCGGGATCCTGTGAAGCTGGCGATTCGGCCGCAGAAGACGTCCCCTGACGCGGGCAAGTACGTGTTGCTGCCGCCGCGGCATCACTGACTGATGGGGACGCGGTCCCATGGTACGAGAAGGCCGTAAAGGCGTTGCCGGACAAGAAAGAGCTACGATCAGGTCGTACAGTACCTGAAAATGCCGATCGATCAGTTGCCGGCGGACCAAGTAGAGCAGGTATTGAAGGCGTACCTTGAGAGTTTCAAGTGTGTGGCCCAGGCGGTCAAGTGCCGGCAATGCAACTGGCCGGCCTGGACGCCCGGGACACAGGTGGCGAACCTCGAAGAATATCGATCGGCTCTGCCTTCGCCATCCGGCTGTGGGCCAGACTGGAGTTGCCCAACGGCGAACTATGAGGGGGCGGTGCTTGCCCTGCAGACGGGTTTGGGGATGGCCAGGCACGTTGGGCAGGCCCCCACTTCTGATCGCAATTGCTAACTGGGGGTCGCGATCAGCCAGCATGATGAACACGGAAGATCGAGCAGTTCGTGCAGCATGGAGGATGCGCCGAACCTGTACTCGGCTCTGGCAGCTCTGCCGAAGCCCTTCGTGGATCCGGAAAAGGCCATTGAGAGCGAAAGGAAGGCGGCCGTCTGCGCAGTTCTCGGGCAAGCTGTGCCGAGCCAGCAGACTCGAGAGCCAGATGAAACCGACGCACGATCGGATCACGAGTCGATTGCCAAGAGATTGGACAGCGATCTGGCTGCTCTGCAGTGCGTCGAGGCCATCCGCTCCTATGCGGCGTCCCATGGCGGGCAACTGCCGCAGACTCTGGCCGAGATCAAGGAGGTCTCTGTGCCCGAACGATCCGATGAACGGTGCGGCGTTTCGCTACACGCGGACCGGAGCGATGGCCGTGCTCGAATCGACCGCCCCGGCCGGCGGCTACGAAAAGGACGAGCTTCGTTACGAGATCACCGTGAAGAACTGATGTGGACCGCGCGGGCGGAATGCGGCATAATGGGGTATGACGATCATTGACGGGGACAACTTGTTGTGGGCGCTGCGGCAGACGCTGGAGGAGCGGGAGATCACGACGGAATTGGAGATGTGCCGGGTCTTGAGCCGCTACTTCGCCTCGACCGGCGAACCGGGGCAGGTGGTCTTCGACGGGGCCGGACCGGCGGATCATGGCGACTTCGACGCGATTGCGAATCCGGAGATCCTCTTTGCCGGCTTCCACCGCGATGCCGACAGCGTCATCGAGGAGAAGCTCAAGGCGAATACCTCGCCCCGGCGGGTGACGGTGGTCAGCAGCGACCGCCGGCTGCGCAAGGCGGCCGCCCTGCGCAAGGCCGCGGGGATCAAGTCCGAGGACTTCTGGGAGTTGGTGCGAAAAGAACTGGGGCGGAAGAAACCGCGAAAACCCGAGCCGCAAGAGAAAAGAGAAGGGCTCAGCGAGAGCGAGACCGAGCAGTGGATGGATCTGTTTGGTCTGGACGAGTGACCTGGTCGAGTTCTGTCAGGAGCCTTGAGAGCCCGCGCAGGCCGGTGACACGCACGTTGCCTTGAGTAAACTCTCGGTCCGCCCCATGCACCAGGAGTCCCCCGTAAGGAAGGTCCCCTACGACTTCTTCGAAGTGGGCCAGGCCCTTGAAGAAGTCCTGGACGACGGTTTGTCCCGCCTTGATCTCTATCGGGACGGGATGCTGGGCGATCATGTAGATCAGATCTACCTCTTGGCCGGTGCTGTCCCGGTAGAAGTAAAGGTTGCTGGCCCGGCCTCGGTTGTACCGGTATTTCAGGGCCTCCATCACGACACAATTCTCGAAGAGGCTTCCGCGCAGCGGATGGGTAGCCACTTGTTTGGCGTTCTCAATGCCGAGCAGGTAGGCGGCCAGACCTACATCATAGAAGTAGAGCTTCGGGGACTTGATGAGACGCTTGCCCACGTTCGCGTGGTAGGGATAAAGCAGAAAGATCACGTAACTGGCCTCTAACAGGCTCAGCCACTGCCGGACGGTGGTGTGTGAGACCCCGACATCCGCTCCGAGGCTCTGTGTGTTGAGCAATTGCCCCACACGGCCCGCGCAGACCCGGACAAACCGCTGAAAAGTCGAAAGGTTTCGCAGTTCGCTAAGCTGCCGCAGGTCTCGTTCGACATAGGTTTCGAAGTAATCGGCCAAGCCCTGGGTTGGGTTGATGTGCTGGTCGTAGAGCCTCGGATAGAAGCCTGTATATAAGAGCGTGTCGAGGTCATAGGACGGGCTCAGTTGCAGCGCCTCGGCCAGCGAGAAGGGCAGCAATCGCACCACCGCCGTCCGGCCGGCCAGAGATTGGTTTATGGTCTGGGAGACGGCGAATTGCTGGCTACCCGTGAGCACGAACAGGCCATTCCGTTGGACCTCGTCCACACGAACCTGGATGTAAGAGGTTAACGGGGGAACCCGCTGAATCTCGTCCAGAATCGCCCCATCAGGATACCGGGAGAGGAATCCCCGAGGGTCTTGGCTTGCCGACTCCCGTTCATCGGGGGCCTCCAGGTTGACGTAGGGCAGGTCCGGAAAAGTGGACCGACACAGCGTGGTCTTGCCGGATTGCCGGGGACCGCTGAGAGTAACCACGGGATACTGCTGGAACACCTGCTTTATGTGGGGGGCGATTTCTCTTTCGACCATAGTTCTATCCTTTCTGGTGGAGCGTGATCAGCTTACCACTATTCCTGCAATTTGCAAGTTGTATCGACAGATTACAGGAAGTTACTTAAGCAACTTGTGTTCCGTGGCTAAGGATGATGCCACCTGGAAATTTGTGTTGCCTGAGGGGGCGGGTGGGGGTATAAACATCGTTTCTTCGCATGCCTGGGTTTGCGTGAAGACAAGGAGGACCAGCTCTTACGCAGACTCGCAAATGGGACGGGTGGAAAGGCCCTTTGCGAGGGGATTTTTTTGAGCTAAGTCATTTGTGATTCGGTCCTTATAGAATTGGAGACCTTATGAAGCGTAAGATGGTGACGACGGACGGAAATGGGGCGGCAGCGCATGTCGCCCATGCGACGAATGAAGTCATTGCGATTTACCCGATCACGCCCAGCTCGCCGATGGGCGAGATCGCGGATGCCAAGACCGCCAAGGGCGAGCGGAACATCTGGGGCGTCGTCCCGTCGGTCACCGAAATGCAGTCGGAAGGCGGAGCGGCGGGGGCCGTGCACGGGGCTCTGGCGGCGGGGGCCTTGACGACGACCTTCACGGCCTCGCAGGGCCTGCTGCTGATGATTCCGAACATGTACAAGATCGCGGGCGAGCTGCTGCCCACGGTGTTCCATGTCACCGCGCGTTCGCTGGCGGTTCATGCCCTGTCCATCTTCGGCGACCACTCGGACGTGATGACCTGCCGCGAGACGGGCTTTGCGATGCTGTGCTCGTGCAGCGTGCAGGAGGCGATGGATTTCGCCTTGATCGCGCAGCAGGCGACGCTGGCTTCGCGGGTGCCGTTCCTGCACTTCTTCGACGGGTTCCGGACGAGCCACGAGGAGCAGAAGATCGAGGAGCTGACGTTCGACGACATGCACGCGATGATCGACGACAATCTGGTGGCCCAGCACAAGGCCCGGGCCCTGACGCCGGACCGGCCGGTGATGGGCGGCACGGCCCAGAACCCGGATGTGTACTTCCAGGGCCGCGAGACGTGCAATCCGTTCTATCTGGCCACGCCGAAGATCGTCGAAGAGGCGATGAACAAATTCGCCGAGATTGTCGGCCGGCAATACAAGCTGTTCGACTACGTCGGGGCGCCGGACGCCGAGAAGGTGATCATCATGATGGGCAGCGGCGCCGAGACGGCGCATGAGACGGTCGAGTACCTGAATTCCAAGGGCGCGAAGGTCGGCTTGTTGAAGGTCCGCCTGTACCGGCCGTTCAGCACGAAGCACTTCATGGCCGTGCTGCCCAAGACCGTCAAGAAGATCGCCGTGCTGGACCGGACGAAGGAGCCGGGCGCCCTGGGCGAGCCGCTGTACCTCGACATCCGCACCTCGATCGGCGAGGCGATGGCCGACGGGATTGCCCCGTTCGACAAGTACCCCGTGATCGTCGGCGGCCGCTATGGCCTGGGCTCGAAGGAGTTCACGCCGGCGATGGTGAAAGCGGTCTTCGACAACCTCGACACCGCCAAGCCCAAGCGCGGCTTCACGGTCGGCATCAACGATGACGTGACGCATACGAGTCTCGACGTCGATGAGTCGTTCCAAGTTCCGTCCGAGGGGATGTACCGGGCGATGTTCTACGGGCTGGGCTCCGACGGCACGGTCGGCGCCAACCGCAACTCGATCAAGATCATCGGCGAGCTGACGGACAACTACGCCCAGGCGTATTTCGTGTACGATTCCCGCAAGGCCGGGACGATGACGGTCTCGCACCTGCGGTTCGGCAAGAAGCCCATCCAGCGGCCGTACCTGATCAACCAGGCCGACTTCGTCGCCTGCCACAATCCGAGCTTCCTCGAAAAGTACGACATGTTGGCCTCGGCTCGCAAGGGCGGCACGTTCCTGCTGACCAGCTTCCACGGCCCCGACAAGGTCTGGGACACGCTGCCGCAGGAAGTGCAGAAGCAGATGATCGACAAGAAGCTCAAGTTCTACGTGATCGACGCGATCTCGCTGGCCCAGGAGTTCGGGCTCGGCGCCCGCATCAACGTGATCATGCAGACGGCCTTCTTCAAGATCAGCAACATCGTTCCGCTCGATAAAGCGGTCGGCGCCATCAAGGACGCGATCCGCAAGACCTACGGCAAGCGGGGCGAGAAGGTCATCGAGATGAACAACGCGGCGGTGGACAAGGCCATCGACCGCGTGTACGAGGTCAAGGTGCCCGCCAAGGTCACGAGCAAGATCAAGATGCCGCCCGGTGGTGTCGCCCGAGCGCCGGAGTTCGTGCAGACGGTGACGGCCGAGCTGATGGCGATGCGGGGCGACTCCGTGCCGGTCAGCAAGTTCCCGGTGGACGGCCGCTTCCCGGTGGGCACGACCCAGTTCGAGAAGCGCAACATCGCGGTCAACATTCCGATCTGGCAGCCGGAGCTGTGCCTCCAGTGCGGCATGTGCTCGTTCGTTTGCCCGCACGCGACAATTCGGATCAAGGCCTACGATCCCAAAGAGTTGGCGGGTGCTCCCGGCGGAGTTCAAGAGCATCAACGCCAAAGGCAAGGAATTCGCGGGCATGAAGTTCACCGTCCAGGTCGCGCCGGAAGACTGCACCGGCTGCGGGGCCTGCGTGCAGACCTGCCCGGGCATCGAGAAGGGCCCGGACAAGCAGCCGACCGGCCGCAAGGCCATCAACATGGAAATGCAGGAGCCGATCCGGCAGCGCGAGCGGAAGAATTACGCGTTCTTCCTCTCGATCCCGAATACGAACCCGGCCTTGTTCAAGGCGAACACGGTCAAGGGCAGCCAGTTGATCCAGCCGCTGTTCGAGTATTCCGGCGCCTGCGCCGGCTGCGGCGAGACCCCCTATGTCAAGCTGCTGACGCAATTGTTCGGCGATCGGGCCTACATCGGCAACGCGACGGGGTGCTCCTCCATCTACGGCGGCAACCTGCCGACGACGCCTTATACGACCCGCAAGGACGGCCGCGGCCCGACCTGGTGCAACAGCCTCTTCGAGGACAACGCCGAATTCGCGATGGGCATGCGACTGACGGTCGATCAGTTCCGCCAGACGGCGCTGGTCCTTCTGGACAAAGTCGTGGAGACCGGCTGCGTGGACAAGGATCTCGCGGCCGAGATCCGGACGGCGACGTTGGCCGACGATCCGGAGCAAGCCGCGATTGAGGCGCAGCGCGGCCGGGTCGAGCAGTTGAAGACGCAGTGCCGCAAGCAGGGCAATTGCCCCGACTGCAAGCAGTTGCTCACCGTGGCCGATTACCTGGTGCGCAAGAGCGTCTGGGCGGTCGGCGGCGACGGCTGGGCCTACGATATCGGCTACGGCGGCTTGGACCACGTGCTGGCGATCGGCAAGAAGGTCAACGTGCTGGTGCTGGATACGGAGGTCTACTCCAATACCGGCGGCCAGATGTCGAAATCGACGCCGCGGGCGGCCGTGGCGAAGTTCGCGGCGGGCGGCAAAACGTTCCCGAAGAAGGATCTCGGCCTGCTCATGATGACCTACGGCAACATCTATGTCGCCAAGGTGGCGATCGGCGCCAATGCCAGCCAGGCCGTCAAGGCGTTCGCCGAGGCCGAGGCGTATCCGGGTCCGTCGCTGATCATCGCCTACTCGCATTGCATCAATCAGGGCTTCAATCTGACGACCGGCAACGAGGAGCAGAAGAAGGCCGTGGCCAGCGGGCATTGGCCGCTGTACCGGTTCGATCCCCGGCTCAAGGAGCAGGGCAAGAACCCGCTGCAGCTTGACTCGAAGCCGCCGACGATCGAGTTCGCCGAGTACGCCTACAACGAGGACCGCTACAAGTCCCTGAAGCAGTCGAAGCCGGAAGTCGCGGCCGAGCTGATGAAGCTGGCCAATCGCGACGCCGTCGAGCGTTATGCGTTGATGGAGCAGTTGGCGGGCCTCAAGTGCGGGCAGAACCAGCCGGGCGGCCCCGTCGAATCCCGAAGCCAAACAGTAGCATGGCTATGCCAAAATGCGGGTGGCAGCGCAAGCGTCAGTTTGCCGATGGCTCGTGCGTACGCATGGAACCATCGGCAAGCTCCGAGACTCCGCTTGCCGCTGCCACCCGGTGGCATGACACCTATGCCACGACGGAAGGGGGAACGGTATGGTCGCAAGGGTGATGCAAAGTGCGGTTTGATCGTCCTGACCAGTTTGATGTTGACCGGCTGTGGCCGGCAGGTTTCGAAGGAGGCTGACGCCGAACTTCGACCTGCTGGCCACAGGCCCGGATCGCCAGGGGCTGCCGAGCCGCTATCCCTTTGTGTCGGCGGCACTCGACGCCACCGGGGGGTTGGCGGCCTGGGAACAGTGCAAGAGAATCGAGTTCCGTGCCCTGGTGACGGCCTGCGAAGGCAATGGCTGTTTCTATCTGACGGAGCACGATTTCGTTCTGTGCCCTTGGTCGGAGGCGATCCAGGTTACGGCCCATGAGCCGCGGGCGGACTTCACCTGGCAGGTGGTGCGCGGTCGGTACTATGCGCGGCAGGCGGACCCGAATCTGGATGTCTCGCCGCTGCGGGGCATGTGCTGTGACTACGCCGACGCGGTGCTCCAGATGGTCACGGCTCCCGTGCGCATGCTGGAGGACCGACGCGCCGCTCGCGAGCCGGCCGGCGGCGGTGCAGATCACCGGGCAGTGGTATCTGCCCATCGACGTGGACTACTCGAGGCGGAGAAAGTCGGGCCCTATTGGACTCAGGGCACCTACTTTCAAAGCCAGGACAAGCCCCTGGTTGACATGATCTGGCTCGGGAACCCCGGCACGCAGAAAGTTCCTCATCGTGCGCGGCTACGATTACGCCAAGGAGGCGGCCGGCGGCGTCCTGATCCCCACCAAGATCGAGGTGTTCCAGTCTGATCCCGAGGCGAACATCGGGCCGCGTCTGGCTCTGATTGATGTGAAGCGGTAGAGCCGCTTGATTCCGCCGATCGGTTGCATCACGGGGAGCAGCGAACTATCATAGGGCGTTGCCGTACAGAACGTACGCCCGTATGGCAGTCGTGCTTTGAGTTTGCTCGCTGTGGTGCTGAACGCCGAGAATGTCTACGCGGACCACAATTTGGACTGTCTTTGTTTCTGTCCTTCTGGTCGTTTTGGTCGTTTTCTTTGTGGCCCGAAGCGAAGGCCGGTGGACGCAAAATGGAGGACAGAAGACAGAAGACAGAGGACAGACGACGCCGGTGTCATCTAACCTCCGTCCTCCGTCCTCCGATCTCCGTCCTCTGCTCTCCGCCCGTTGGCCCATGTTTCATGGCGGCCAGGGCCTTCTGGGCCGCGCGGAAGGGGATCTGAGCCGATTCTCTCCAATTCCTCTGGAAGTTCAAAACGGGCGACGAAGTCAAATCGTCGGCGGCCATCGCGGAAGGGCGGGTCTTCATCGGCTCCTCCGATGAGAGTGTCTACGCTCTGGATTTGGCCGCGGGTCAGAAGCTCTGGTCTTACAAGACGGGCGGCAGCGTGGAGGGGGCTCCTTGTGTTCTGGAGGGACGCGTGTTCGTCGGCTCCGGCGACAACTTTCTCTATGCCTTGGACGCGGGCACGGGCGAATTGAAGTGGAAGTACGAGACGGGCGGTCAAATCCTGGGCTCGGCCAACTGGACCCGCTCCCCGGACGGGCAAAAGACCTGGATTCTGATCGGCAGTTATGACAATAAGGTGCACTGCGTCGAGGCGCAAACCGGCCAGCTTGTCTGGTCGTTCGAGACGGGCAACTACGTCAATGGGTCGCCCGCCGTGGCCGACGGCAAGTGCGTCTTCGGCGGCTGCGACGCCCTGATCCACGTGGTGTCCGTGGCCGACGGCGCGAAGGTGACGGAGATCGACAGCGGCTCGTACATCGCCGCCTCCGCCGCGTTCCTCGACGGCGAAGTCTACGTGGGCAACTACGGCAATGTCTTTCTCAAGGCGGATGTGAAGGCGGGGCAGGCCGTCTGGAAATACGCGCAGAGCGACTCCCCGTTCTTCTCGTCGCCGGCGGTCGGCGAGCAGTTTGTGGTCCTGGGCGGCCGCGATAATCTCGTCCACTGCGTTCGCCGGGACAACGGCGCGAAGGTCTGGACGTTCAAGACCCTGGGAGAGGTGAACAGCTCGCCCGTGATCTGCGGCGACAAGGTCATCGTGGGCAGCGACGATGGCCGGCTTTATCTGCTCACCCTGGCAGACGGCAAGCAACTGTGGTCCTACGAGATGGGCAAGCCCGTGACCTCCTCTCCGGCCGTGGCCGGCGGGATGGTCGTGGTCGGCTGCGACGACGGCTACGTCTACGCGTTCGGTCCGAAAACGGCAGAGGGGAGCAAGGCCCGATGAGGATTGTCCAGATTTGTCCCAGTGCCGGGGACAGTTTCTACTGCGAGAACTGCCTCCGCGATGCCGCCTTGGTCAAGGCCCTGCGCAAGCTCGGGCACGACGTCCTGATGGTGCCCCTCTATCTGCCCCTCGCCACCGATCGGACCGAGCAGCTCAGCAATGCCCCCATCTTCTTCGGGGGGATCAACGTCTACCTCCAGCAGAAGCTGGCCCTTTTTCGTAGGACGCCGCGATGGATCGACCGCTGGTTTGACACGCGTCCCCTGCTGGAATGGGCCGGCCGCAAGGCAGGCATGACCCGGGCGCGGGACCTGGGCGAGACGACGGTCTCCATGCTCCAGGGCGAAGAGGGACGGCAGGTGAAGGAACTGGACCGCTTCGTGGACTGGCTCCAAACGGAGCCGCAGAAGCCCGACATCGTGTGTCTCTCCAACATCCTGCTGGCCGGCATGGCCCGACGGATCAAGGAGAGTCTCGGTGTCCCGGTCGTCTGCCTGCTCCAGGACGAGGATGGCTTTCTCGATGGATTGACCCCGCCCTATGCCGAGCAGGCCTGGGGGATTGTCCGTGAGCGGGCCCACGACATTGACGCGTTCCTGGCGGTCAGCCAGTACTTTGCCGGTGTCATGTCGCCGCGGCTGGGAGCGCAAGCCTCGCGGATGCACGTGGCCTATATGGGGATCGATCTGAATGAATATGTACCGGGCGATAGCGGGCCGGCAGTACCCACCATTGGCTTTCTTTCCCGGATGTGTCCGGATCGAGGCTTGGAGAAGCTGGTCGATGCCTTCCTTCTCCTGAAGAGAAACGAGAAACTGGCGCCGGCGCAACTGCGGATCTGCGGCGGGAAACTGGCTTGCGACGAGTCCTTCCTGAAACGGTTGCGGGGCAGGCTGAATCTGCCGGCAGGCTGGCGGAGGTGGAGTTCCTCCCGACCTTTGACCGGCAGTCCAAACTGGAGTTTCTGCGGGGTCTTTCGGTGCTGTCCGTGCCGGAGGAGAAGCCCGTCGCCTACGGGCTGTACGTGCTCGAAGCCCTGGCGCTGGGTGTCCCGGTGGTCGAGCCGGCGACAGGTTGTTTTCCGGAGATCCTGGCGCTGACGGGCGGCGGCGTGCTGTACGAGCCGAACACGGCGGAGAAGCTCGCGGCGGCGCTGGAGCCGCTCTTGCTGGACCCGCAGGCGGCCCGGCGCCTCGGGGCCGAGGGCCGGGCGGGGACGGCCCAGTCGTTCGAAATCGGTCGGACCGCGGCTCAGATGATCGACATTTACGAGCGCATCATGCAAAGAAGGTAGCGGGGACAGGGATGGTTGAACTGGTTAACGTGACGAAAACTTATGCGGAACCGGGCGGGGTCCGGCGCGGTGGACGTGCTCAAGGGGATCACGCTCACGATCGAGCCGGGCCGGTCGGTCGTGATCGTCGGTCCCTCGGGCTGCGGCAAGAGCACGCTGCTCAATATCATCGGGGGCTTGGATCATCCGACCGGCGGCCGCGTTCTGCTGGAGGGCCAGGACTTGGCGGTGCTGGGGGACGAGGAGTTGGCCCGGATTCGCAATCGCCAGATCGGGTTCGTCTTCCAGTTGCATCACCTGCTGCCTCAGTGCACCGTGCTGGAGAACGTGCTCATCCCCACCTTGGCCACGCGTGACAAGTCTTCGCCGCGGTCTCTTCGAGAACGGGCCGAAACCCTGCTCCGTCGCGTCGGTTTGGCGGATCGCATGTCCTACCGGCCGGGCGAACTGTCGGGCGGGCAGCGGCAGCGAGTCGCCGTCGCGCGGGCCCTCATCAATCAACCCAAGCTGCTGCTGGCGGATGAGCCGACCGGCTCGCTGGATGAGAGCACGTCGGCCGGAGCATCGCCGATCTTCTGGCCGAGTTGAACCGGGACCAGGGCGTGACCCTGATCGTGGTGACGCACTCGCACGAACTGGCGGCGCGAATCGGACACGTGCTGGATCTCAGCGGCGGGGCTTTGCACGATCGAGGTCGGCCATGAGTCTGTGGCGGCTGGTGGCACGCAGCACCTGTTTTTACTGGCGAACGAATCTGGCCGTCCTGCTGGCGGTCGTCGTCGCGACGGGCGTATTGACCGGCGCGCTGGCGGTTGGCGATTCCGTGCGGTTCACGCTCCAGAAGGCCCTGGAGGCCCGCTTGGGACAGATCGACTTCGCCGTCTTGCCACAGGGCCGCTATTTCCGGGCGGCGCTCGCGGATGACCTGGAGCAGTCGCTTGGCGGAACGGTAGCACCAGTCCTGCAGGTATCCGGCCTCATCGCGAATGAAGATGGCTCCCGGCGTGTCAACCGGGTCCAGGTCCTCGGCGTGACGGAGAGGTTCTACACAGTCGGGTGGAAAAAGAACCCCTTCGGACAAGACGCCGCGGATGGGACTGTGCTGGGCGATCTGTGGCGCGGAGACTGGGTGCGGCGGTCGGGGAGGAAGTGGTGTTGCGAGTCGAGAAACCGGGGCTGATGCCGCGGGATGTGCCTCTGGCGTCCGACAAAGACCGGACGGTGGCCTGCCGGCTGAAGGTGCGGGCCATCGCGGACGATTCCCACGTTTGGGCGTTTCGATCTCCAGGCCAATCCAGGCGTCCGCTCTCAACGTCTTTGTCCCTTTGTCTTGGCTCGGGAAGCAGATCGAGCAGCCGGACCGAGCCAATCTGCTGCTGGTGCCGCGCCTGGCACGAGGGGGCTCCCTCGCTGAGGATATAAGTAGAATCATGGCGAAGGCCTGGCGGCTGGCCGACGCCGGGTTGGAGTTGGAGCGCTTGCCGAAACAGAACGTGCTGGAGCTTCATAGCCGACGGGTCTTCATCGACGAGTCGATCGGGGCCCAGGCGGTCCAAGCCGGCACCGAGGCCCAGGGCGTCCTGACGTATTTCGTCAACGAGATCCGCCGAGACGACAAAGCCACCCCCTATTCGATGGTAGCGGCGATCGATGACCCACAGTTGTTCCCCGCCGCGATGGGAACCGATGAAATCGTAATCAATCAGTGGCTCGCGGATGACCTTGGCGCCAAGATCGGCGATTCGGTCGATATGGCGTATTACGTCCTCGGCCCCCGGCGACAATTATTGGAGCGGCAGAGCCGATTCAAGGTCATCAAGATCGTGCCGCTGGATGATCCGGCGTGCGATCCCAAACTGATGCCGGCATTCCCCGGCTTGGCCGACGTGAGCAACTGCCGGGATTGGAAGCCGGGCGTCCCGGTCAATCTGGACAAGATTCGCCCGAAGGATGAACAGTACTGGAACGAGCGTCGTGGCACGCCCAAGGCTTTCATCACCCTGGCGGCCGGCCAGAAGCTATGGCGCAACCAATATGGCAATCTGACCGCCGTGCGCTATCCCTGGCGCGAGGGGCTTGATCGAGAGCTGGAGCAGCACCTGACGAGCAAGATCGATCCGGCCACGGTCGGGTTATTCTTCCAGCCGGTGCGCGAACGCGGCACACAAGCCAGCCGCCAGGGCACCGACTTTGGCGAGCTATTTCTGGGCTTGAGTATGTTCCTCATCGCCGCGGCGGTGATCCTGACCGGCTTGATGTTTGTGTTCGGGGTCGAGAGTCGGCGGCAGCAGATCGGCCTGCTGTTGGCCGTCGGCTGGCCGGCCAAACGGGTGAGAAGACTCCTATTAGCCGAGGGAGGATTTGTCGCACTTCTCGGCACGGCCATCGGTGTGGGCATGGGTTTGCTCTATACGCGTCTGATGGTCTATGGTCTGGGCACTCTATGGGGCGGCGCCGTAGGCGGGACGCCGGTCTATTTTCACGCGAGGGATCTGACGCTGCTGTGGGGCGGTCTTGGCGGTTTAGCTGCGGCCTTGTTCGCCATCTGGTTGACTCTCCGCAAGCAGGCGACACGGTCCAGCATTAGCTGGGCTTTGGCCAACCAGTCCGGTTCTGGTGGGGCAAGCCCCACCCTACGCCGACACGGCCGGCGCATCGGTATTGTCATAGGCATACTCGCGTTCATCGGCGTGGTAGTTCTCTTGGCGATGATGCCCGCCGGCGGAGGCGAGGCGATGGCCGGGGTCTTCTTCGGGGCGGGAGCATTGCTTCTGATCGGGACGCTGGGCCTGAGCCACGCGGTGCTGCGGACCTTGGCGGGGGGCTGGAGCAAGCCCATGATTTCTCTTCAGGGGTTGGGCTTGCGAAATGCCTCCCGGCGGAGCGGACGCAGCTTGGCGATCGTCGGGCTGTTGGCGTGCGGCGTGTTCATGGTGGTCGCTGTCGGGGCCAACCGCCATGACCCGGGGAGCGAAGCGAAAGGCCGGGACTCCGGCACCGGGGGCTTTGCTCTCTATGGGGACTCTTCGATCCCGATCCTGCACGACCTGAACACCGAATCCGGCCGAAAATCGCTCGGACTGGCAGGACAGGGGCTGGATGAGGTCCAGGCGGTCCAATTCCGCGTCCGCGACGGGGACGACGCGAGTTGCCTCAACCTTAATCGGGCGCAGCAGCCCCGGCTGATGGGTGTGCAGCCCGATGCTCTCCAGCCAGCGGGGCGCGTTCAAATTCACGGCGGTAGCGAGCAAGGGCAGGAGGAAAGAGGGTGGGACCTGCTCCGTATGGACTTGGGTCCAGGGGTCGTGCCGGCCATCGGTGACTACCCGACCGTTTTCTGGGCCCTGGGCAAGAACATCGGGGACGAGGTGGAGTATACGGATGAGATGGGCCGGCCGTTTCGTGTGCGGATCGTCGGCATCTTGGCAAATTCGGTCTTGCAGGGGAGCTTGGTCATCGCTGAGAATGAGTTCGTCGCCAAGTTTCCATCGGTCGATGGATATCGGGTCTTCCTGGTGGATGCTCCGCCGGAGAAGGCGGACGCCGTCTCGCAGAAGCTGTCGTCGGGCCTGCGGGACTATGGGCTGGTGCTGACGCCGACCCAGGAGCGGCTGGCCGCTTTCAGTGCCGTGGAGAACACGTACTTGTCCATCTTCATGGTCCTGGGCAGCTTGGGGCTGGTGCTCGGGCAGCGTCGGCTTGGGCTTGGTCGTGCTGCGCAATATGCTGGAACGTCGCGGCGAATTGGCGATGCTTCGGGCGGTCGGCTTTGGTCGGGGACGGCTCCAACGCATGGTCTTCTATGAGCATTGGGGCTTGCTGCTCGCGGGGCTGGTGTGCGGCGTAATCTCCGCCCTCGTGGCGGTGATTCCGGCCGTGCGGTCGCCGGGCGGGCAGGTCCCGTATGTCTCGCTGCTGGTGACAGTTGCCGGCATAGCGCTGAGCGGGGCCGTCTGGGTGTGGATCGCAGGGACCCTGGCTTTGCGCGGTAGACTGCTGGATGCGCTGCGACACGAGTAAATCAAAACGATTCGCGGGTGTTTGATGAAGCGATTTCTCATAGCCGATGGTCTTCCGATGGTCTTCGTCGTCGCGGGCGTGGCCGGCGCTGATGTACCTCTGGCTCAGTGCCGATGCCGCCGTGAGCGTCCAGGAGCGGCTGCCCGGCGGCGACAACAAGCCCAAGGATGCGGCCGGGGGAAGCGAAGCGGTCAAGATCGCCGGCACGCTGGTCAAGTCCGACGGCGTCCCCGCGAATTTGCCCGGGGCGTGGCCGCATTTTCGCGGGCCCAACTTCGATGCTGTTAGTTCGGAGAAGGTGACACTGGCCAAGTCCTGGCCGGCGGAGGGGCCGCGCGTGCTCTGGTCGGTCGAGGTGGGCGAGGGCTACGCCGGGCCGGCGGTTCTCGAAGGCAGGGTCTACCTGCTGGACTACGATCAGAACAAGCAGGCCGATGTCGTCCGCTGCCTTTCGCTTGCCGATGGCAAGGAAATCTGGCGCTACTCCTATCCGGTGAAGATCAAACGCTTCCACGGCATGAGCCGGACCGTGCCGGCCGTGACGGATAAGTACGTCGTCACCCTGGGGCCCAAGGGGCACGTCACCTGCCTCGATTCCAAGACCGGCGAATTCCGGTGGATGCTGAACTTGGTCAAGGAATACGGCACGGCCATCCCGCAGTGGTACGCGGCCCAGTGCCCGCTGATCGACGACGGCAAGGCGATCATCGCCCCGGCGGGGACCGTCCTGATGATGGCGGTCGATTGTGAGACGGGCAAGATCGTCTGGCAAACTCCCAATCCCGACAAGTGGGTGATGACGCACTCGTCCATCGTGCCGATGGAGTTCAAGGGCAGCCGGTTCTACATCTATTGCGGCGGATCGACCGAGGCGGGCGGGGTGGTCGGCGTCTCGGCGAAGGATGGGCAGGTCCTGTGGAAGACCGACGAATGGAAGGTGCGCACCAATGTGCCGATGCCGCTGGTGGTCGGCGCAGACAGGATTTTCCTGACCGCCGGCTATGGCCAGTACGACAGCGGCTGCATGATGCTGCGGCTGACGGAATCCGATGGCAAAATCATCGCCAAGAGCGAATTCAAGCATCCGACGGCTGTCTTCGGCTCGATGCAGCACACGCCGATCCTCTACAACGAGCACATCTACGGCGTCGGCATGGACAAGCAGTTGATCTGCCTCGATCTGGAAGGCAAGGTGGTCTGGACCAGCACGAGCGCAAATACCTTTGGCAGCGGGCCTTACGTGATTGCGGGCGGGATGCTCTATGTCCTCAATGACTCCGGCATTCTGACGCTGGTCGAAGCCAGCTCCTCCGGATACGTGCAGTTGGCCAAGGCGAAGGTCCTGGACGGGCTCGAATCGTGGGGACCGATGGCCGTTGCCTCCGGCCGACTGATCGTGCGCGACCTGAATCGCATGGTGTGCCTGGACATTGCCGGGCAATGATCCCGTTTGTAGTGTGCTCGTAAGAGCATATTGAGAAACGCCTTACGGCGTCACTACGAACGAGCGGCGTTGATCGCATTGCGTGGATCGTTTATAATGCAGTGCTTGCAAGTTCTTGTCGCATAAGGATATAGGATCTGATGGTGCCCAGAGTACCCAGAAGAATCGACAGCAGCCTGATTATCGCGGCTCTCCTGATTGCGGCCGTGGTCACGGGGGCTGTCTCCGTTCTGCGGCTCGACGTGACGGGTGCGTCAGGCAGTGGCCTGAGTGCGGAATACGCCTACGATCTGAAGAAACTGGCGGCGGTCGATCCGAGCCTGCTCCTTTACGCGGAGGCCGGCCCGGCGGTAAGCACGGGCTTTCGCCAGTCGCGAGCCATTGCTTTGGATGCGAGCGGACGAATCTACGTCGCCGGAGACAAGGCGATTCGTGTGTTCAGCCATGCCGGCGATTCGGAGAAGATCATCGATCTATCAGGCGAGCCGCGCTGTCTGACGGTTGCGGACGACGGCAAGATCTATGTCGGCGTCGGGGATCACGTGGAGGTTTTCGATGCACAGGGCCAACGCGTGGCATCCTGGGACCCCCTGGGCGAGGAAGCCGTCCTGACGAGCATCGCCAAGTACAAGGACGATGTCTTTGTGGCGGACGCCGGCCATCGAATCGTCCTGCACTATGACATGGCTGGCACTCTCGTCGGACATGTCGGCGAGAAGAACCCCGACAAGAACATCCCGGGCTTCGTCATTCCCAGTCCTCATTTCGACTTGGCTGTCTCGCGGGATGGCCTGCTTCGGGTCGTCAACCCCGGCCGGAACCGCATCGAGACGTATACGCTTCGATGGCGATCTGGAATTCGCGTGGGGCGAGCGCTCGGTCGGCATCAAGGGCTTCTGCGGGTGCTGCAACCCCGTGAATTTCGCACTTTTGCCCGATGGCAGCTTCGTCACGGCCGAGAAGGGCCTGGACCGGGTGAAGATCTACAATAGTGACGGCGGATTCGTGGGCGTGGTCGCGGGGCCGGCTCAACTGGGCAAGGAGGGCAAGATCAAAATCTGCAACACGCCCGAGGAGTGCCGGGAGGGCGGCTTGGACGTGGCCGTCGGGCCGGATGGGCGGATCTACGTCCTGGACATCACGGATAATGTCGTCCGAGTGTTTCAGAAGAAAGCTGTGAGCCGATGAGAGAGCCTCTTCGTAGGGCGAGCGTCCCCGCTCGCCGACTATTCATAACGCGTCTGCTACGCAACGTGAGCTTGGCCGTGCTGGGTCTGAGCCGGCGGGGCGACGATGCTCAAGCGGCGCAGGCTCTTGCGCGAGGGCAAATGCCTCAACCAGGGAGTCTGCCGCGACTGCGGGGTCTTGGACGAATGCGGCCTGCCCAGAGCGCTCTCCGTTAAGAGCGTATTAGCGAGGATTCGCTATGACAGATAAGAGAGAAGATGTGACCCGGCGCAAATTCCTGCGGGATGGTCTCTGGGGCGCCTGCTTGGCGGGGGCGGGCACGGCGGCCGGCTTCAGCATCGCCAAGAATAACCGGGACAACACCGTCTGGCAGATCGATCCGTACAAGTGCATCGGGTGCGGCAACTGCGCGACCTATTGCGTGCTGGAGCAGTCCGCCGTCAAGTGCGTCCAGGCCTATGCGATCTGCGGGTACTGCGATCTGTGCACGGGTTATCTCGTGCCGGAGCCCAAGGCCCTCGACACAGGGGCGGAGAACGAGCTCTGTCCGACCGGGGCGATCAAGCGGACGTACGTCGAGGACCCCTATTACGAGTACACGATCGACGAGTCCCTGTGCATCGGCTGCGGCAAGTGCGTCAAAGGGTGCATGGCTTTTGGCAACGGGTCGCTCTTTCTTCAGGTCCGGCACGACCGGTGCAAGAACTGCAACGAGTGCGCCATCGCGGCGGCTTGTCCTTCGCAGGCGTACACGCGGGTTCCCGCCGACCAGCCGTATTTGCTCAAGAAGGTGGACCAGAAGTAATGACGCGCTTCACCCGCATCACAGTCTTCGCAATGACTCTGCTGGTCCCGTGCCTGAGTGCACGAGGGGAGTTGCGTTTTCCGCCGCCGGAGTTTGAGAGCGGCTACAAGTTCCCCGAGATGAGCCCTCTGCCTGGGGCGCGACCCGTCCTCTATGAGTACGTCGATGCGGGACTGCTCGTGGTGGCCTTATTGCTCGCGTCGTACTTGGTTCTCCGGAGGCGGAGCCGCCGCGCGATCTTTGTCCTCATGATCGCTGCCCTGTTCTACTTCGGCTTCGTGCGCGATGGCTGCATTTGTCCCGTCGGGGCCATCCAGAACGTGACGTTGACAGTCTTCGATAGCACCTATGCCATCCCGTTGGCGGCCGCAGCGTTCTTCGTCATTCCCCTGGTCTTCACGTTGTTCAACGGTCGGGTTTTCTGCGGGGCGGTCTGCCCTTTGGGGGCGATTCAGGACGCCGTGCTGATCCATCCGGTCAAAGTGCCGCGGTGGTTGGAGAGCGGGCTGCGCCTGCTGGCCTATACGTATCTCGGTGCGGCGGTGCTCTTCGCGGCGCTCGGCAGTACGTTTCTCATCTGCCGTTACGACCCGTTTGTCGGGTTCTTCCGCCTGAGCGGCAACTGGAATATCCTGATCCTCGGCGTCAGTCTGCTGGTGATCGGCTTGTTCGTGGGCCGGCCGTACTGCCGGTTCCTGTGCCCTTATGGTGTGATCCTGCGGCACCTGTCGCGGCTCTCCAAACGTCGCGTGACCATTACTCCCACTGACGTGCATCAAGTGCCGGTTGTGCGAGGATGCGTGCCCGTTCGGGGCCATCCGTGAGCCGACGGAGGACTGGCCCGAGGGCGAGTACAAGATCGCCAAGAGACGGCTCGCACTGTTTCTGGTGTTGCTGCCGATTCTCGTGGCCGCAGGCGGCTGGGGCGGCTATTTGCTGAAGGAGCGATTGGCCCGGATGCATCCAAGGGTGCGGACGGCCGAGCGGGTCTTCCTCGAAGAGACCGGCCAAGTCAGCGGGACGACCGACGCCAGTGACGCGTTTCGAACGACCGGCCAGACCAGTGAATCGCTCTACGCCGACGCAACGGCGATCCGGCATCGATTTGCTCTCGGCGGGGCCTTGCTCGGCGGGTTCGTCGGACTCGTCGCGGGCGGCAAACTCGTAGTTCTTTCCGTCCGCCGCCGACGCACGGAATACGAGGCCGATCCGGCGAGTTGCTTCGCCTGCGGGCGATGCTACGCGTACTTGCCCGAACGAGCACGAGCGGTGGAAGAACAAGAGGGAGAACCGATGATGGCGGATGTGGGCAAGTACAAATCCCGTGGCATCAGGCAGCGCGCACGACGGCGCTCGTTGGGGCGGTCTTCACGGCGATCTTCACCGTGTCGCTGGTGCTGAACCTCATCGGCAGCGGCATCCTCGGGCCGTGGCGCGAGGACAAACTGGCGGCGCTGAAGGTCCAAGTCCAGAAGGACCCGACGAATCAGGAGTTGTTGTCTGAGATTCGCCAACTGGATCTTAAGATCAGAGGAGACAGGCTCTGGCGGCTGGCGTTTGCCGAGAACGCCGCATACATGCTGCTCGCCAGCGTTGTCGTACTGGTCGTGGCGGGCAAGCTGGCCCATCGCATGGCGCAGGGGCTGCCGCGACCGCAACCGGCACCAGAAAGGGGCGAGTGGCAGGTGAGAGAGGCCAAGCGGGCCCGCCGGGCGGTGGTCGGCAGTCTGGCCGTGGTGGTCGTGGGGATGCTGATTTTGGCCATGACCCGGTGGGTGAATTTCGTCCAAGGTGGTGACGGTGGGTCGCCCTACGCTTCGGTGGAAGAGAGACAGATGCAGTGGCCTCGTTTCCGAGGCCCCGGTGGGGCGGGTGTCAGTGCCTATACCAACATTCCCACTTCCTGGAATGGCAAAACAGGTGAGGGAATTCTCTGGAAGACGGCCGTGCCTCTCAAGGGGCACAACTCGCCGGTGGTTTGGGGGGACAAGGTTTTCCTCTCCGGGGCCGACCCCAATACGCGCCAGGTCTTTTGCTTCGATGCCCAATCGGGCCAGTTGCTCTGGAAGGGCGACGTGCCGACCGTGCCGCTGCCTGGCGGCGAGAAGTTCGAGATCATGGAAGACACCGGCTACGCGGCCCCGACCGTCGCCACCGACGGCCGGCGGGTGTACGCGATCTTCCCGACCGGCGACGTGGCCGGCTTCGACTTCAACGGCAAGCGGCTTTGGCACAAGAGCCTGGGCCGGCCCGACAGTTCCTACGGCTATGTGTCCTCGCTGGAAACGTATGAGAATCGCGTGCTCATCGAGTACGACCAGGGCGACGGCAAGGACGGCAAGTCCCGGCTTCTTCGCGCTTGGACGGCTCGTCCGGGCAGGTCGCCTGGGAGACCAAGCGCAACCTGCCGAGCTCCTGGACGAGCCCGGTGGTCGTGAATGTGGCGGGGCAGCCGCAGTACATCACCGTGGCGGACCCCATTGTCGTCTCGTACGATCCGGCCAGCGGCAAGGAGCTGTGGCGGGCCAAGTGCGTGGGGGGCGACCTGACTCCCTCGCCGATCTACGCCGGCGGTTTCGTCCTGGCGATTCAGCCCCTATCGCAACTGGTGGCCATCAAGCCGACGGGCCAGGGCGACGTCACGAAGACGCACATCGCCTGGAAGGTCGAGGATGGTATTCCGGACATCTGCTCGCCCGTCAGCGATGGCACCTACGTGTATCTGTTGAGCAGCGACGGCTTGATGACTTGCTACAAACTGGACGATGGGAAGAAAGTGTACGAGCAAGATCTGAAGGAGCCGTGCCGGGCCTCGCCGAGCATCGCGGGCGACAAGCTTTACATCCCGAACCTCAAAGGGGTCATGCACATCGCCAAGACCGGGCCCGAGTACAAGGAGCTGGGCAAAGTGCGAGGTGGGCGAGGACTGTCTTGCCTCGCCGGCGTTTGCAGATGGGCGGATCTACCTCCGCGGGGCAAAGAGCCTGTTTTGCATCGGTCAAGGCCCCGCGGGCAGGTATCGGAGACAAAATAGATGCTGCGACTCGTATGTGTCTGCACATCCTGCACGCGAGTCGAGATTGCTTCCTCTGCCTCCGCAGGAGCGGGCTTGCTGCGCTCGCCACGCAATTTGACATTAGCTCATGGACCAGTTGGATTTGACATTTGTTGACCAGATCGTCGCGCAGGTCGGCACCGGCCCGGAGAAAGTGCTGGAGATACTCCAGGCGATCCAAGGTCATTACGGCTATCTGGCAATCGAGGCGTTACGGCGCACCTGCGAGTTGACGGAGATCACGCCAGCCTCGATTGCCGGAGTTTCTACCTTCTACGACCAGTTCCGGCATCGGCCCGCCGGGCGGCATATCATCCATGTCTGCGTGGGCACGGCCTGCCACGTCAAAGGGTCCGACCAGATCCTGGAGGAGTTCCGCCGGTGCCTGGAACTCCCGGAGGGCGAGGACACGGATGTCCAGAAGCTGTTCACCGTGGAGAAGATCGCGTGCCTCGGCTGCTGCACGCTGGCCCCGGCAGTGCAGATCGATGGGATCACTTACGGTCATCTCACGCGCGAGTCCGTGCCCAAGGTCTTGAAAGACTTCCTCCGACACGAACAGACGCGGACGGCGGAGTCGCGAAGCCGCCCCGGTTACGTGCTCGGAAAGCGGGCTTCCGCGGTGAGATACGGATCGGCCTGGGCTCCTGCTGCCAGGCCCGCGGCAGTGGCCGATTGCACGCCGCTCTGCAGGACGCCTTGGCCCAGATCGGCGTCCAGGTGCCGGTCAAGCGCGTCGGCTGCGTGGGCATGTGTCATCAGACGCCGCTGCTGGAGGTGGTACAGCCGGATCAGTCGTCGTTTCTCTACGCCCGCGTGCAGCCGGAGGACGCGAAGGCTATCGTTCTGCGGCACTTCGCCATCAAATGGCCCCACAAGATGCTCTCGAATGCGGTTTCCGAGACGCTGGATCGCCTGTTGACGGACGAGAAATCGGAGCCGGTCACGCGGTACTCGATCCACGCGCGGGACCAGGCCGTGTCCGATTTTCTCGGCCGGCAGATTCACATCGCCACGGAGCATTGCGGGCACATTGACCCGACCGACTTGGATGAATACGTGCAAAACGATGGCTTCAAGGCGTTGGAGAAGGTGCTCAAGGAACTGACGCCCGAGGCGGTGATCGGGCAGATCGAGACCAGCGGAATTCGCGGCCGCGGCGGCGCGGGCTTTCCCACGCACCTGAAATGGTCCGCCGTGCGGGCGGAGACGTCCGCCAAGAAGCACATCGTCTGCAACGGCGATGAGGGCGATCCCGGTGCGTTCATGGACCGCATGCTGATGGAGTCTTACCCGTATCGCATCATCGAGGGGATGATTATCGCGGCCCGGTGCGTCGGGGCCGATGAGGGCTTTCTCTACATCCGGGCGGAGTATCCGCTGGCGATCAAACGCGTCAGCGAAGCCCTGGAGAAGTGCCGGGAGCGCGGGTTTCTGGGGGACCATATTCTCGGCACGGACTTCTCGCTTCAATTGAGGATCGTGGCAGGGGCGGGGGCCTTCGTCTGCGGCGAAGAGACCGCCCTGATGGCCAGTATCGAAGGCCGTCGCGGCATGCCCCGGCTGCGGCCGCCATTCCCGGCACAGAAAGGGCTTTGGGGCCGGCCGACACTGATCAACAATGTCGAGACCTACGCCTGCGTGCCCTGGATCATCCGCAACGGCGCCGAGGCGTTCGCCAAAATCGGCGTGGGCAAGAGCAAAGGGACGAAGGTCTTTGCCCTGGCCGGCAAGGTGGCTCGGGGCGGGCTGATCGAAGTGCCGATGGGCATCTCGATTCGGCAGGTCGTGGAGGAGATCGGCGGCGGCATTGCCGGCGGGCTGAAGTTCAAGGCCGTGCAGGTGGGCGGGCCTTCGGGCGGGTGCATCCCCGCGACGAAGGACTACCTGTCCGTGGACTACGAGACGTTGACCGAGGCCGGGGCCATGATGGGTTCCGGCGGCCTGGTCGTCCTCGACGAGACCGACTGCATGGTCGATATCGCGCGGTATTTCCTCCAATTCACGCAGAACCAGTCGTGCGGCAAGTGCACGTTCTGCCGGATCGGGACGCGGCGGATGCTGGATATCCTGGACCGGCTGTGCGCGGGCAAGGGCGAGGCGGCGGACCTGCCCGAGCTCGAACACCTGGCGACGATCATCAAGAAGGGGAGCCTGTGCGGTCTCGGGAAAGACCGCCCCGAATCCGGTCCTGACGACGATGCGGTACTTCCGGGACGAATACGAGGCCCATGTGGCGGGCCGCTGTCCGGCGGGCAAGTGCAAGGCCCTCGTCAAGTACGTGATTACGGATGATTGCATCGGCTGCACGATCTGTGCCCAGCATTGCCCGGCCGATGCCATCGCGATGAAGCCTTATGAGAAGCACGAAATTGACCTGGAGAAGTGTACCCGGTGCGGGACGTGCAAGACTGTCTGCCCGTCGAAGGCGGTGCGGGTGCAGTAGCTATGCCGAAGATCACGATCGATAACCGCGAAGTGGAAGTGGAGGCCGGGACGACGATCCTCGACGCCGCCGCAGAAGCTGGGGATCTCGATTCCCACGATGTGCCACCTGCGCGGTCACGAAGCTACGACGAGCTGCATGGTCTGCGTCGTCAAGCTGGCCGGGGCGAACGGTCTTGTGCCGGCCTGCGGCGCCGTCGTGCGCGACGGCATGCGGGTCGAGAGCGAGTGCGAGGAGGTGCGCGAGGCGAGGAAGGCGGCGTTGGAGCTATTGCTCAGCGATCACGTGGGCGACTGTGCGGGCCCTTGCCAGATGGGCTGTCCGGCCCACATGAACATCCCGCAGATGATTCGCCAGATCGCAGCGGGCGAGCTGAAGGCCGCGATCGCGACCGTCAAGCAGGATATCGCTCTGCCCGCAGTCCTGGGCCGAATCTGCCCGGCCCCGTGCGAGAAGGCTTGCCGTCGCAAGCAGCACGATGAGGCGGTCTCCATCTGTCTCCTGAAGCGGTACGTCGCCGATGTGGACCTGCAATCGCCGTCGCCCTATCTGCCGGATCGTGGCCAAGCTCGTGGCAAACGAGTAGCGATCATCGGCGCCGGTCCGGCGGGCTTGGCGGCCGCGTACTACCTGCAGCAGGACGGTTTCGAGTGCACCATCTTCGACGATCACGAGGAGCCCGGCGGCATGCTGCGGTATGGCGTGCCGGAGGCGAGCCTGCCGCGCGACGTGCTGGCGGCGGAGATTGCCCAGATTCAGAAGCTGGGCGTGATATTTAGACTCAACACACGGGTGGGCGTCGCTGTTTCGATGGAGGAACTCCGCCGGCAATTCGATGCCGTCTTCATCGGCTGTGGCGAGTTGAAAGCCGGAGATGCCGCAGACCCTCGGAGTGGAGGTGTCGCTCCGACGGGATCAAGATCGACAGCCAGACCAATGCGACGAATGTGCCGGGCGTCTTTGCAGGCGGCGACGCTGTTCGCAAGCGGCGGCTCGCCGTACGGGCGGTGGCGGATGGCAAAGAAGCGGCGGTGTCGATTCGCCAGTATCTCGTAGGATGGGCTTCAGCCCATGCGGACGATCCCGGCATAGCCAGTCAAGTGCAGCATGGGCTAAAGCCCATCCTACAATTTGCCAAGGCCTTCATCAGCCGAATGGGCAAACCTGATGATGCCGAGATGCAAGTCTTCCTGCAATCAGCCAGCCCTGAGCCGCGGCGACAGCCCTCCGGCCCAGGCCGCGGATTCACGGACGAAGAGGCTCGGGCAGAGGCACTTCGCTGCCTGCATTGCGACTGTCGCAAGGCGGACGCCTGCCTGCTGAGACAGCACGCTCAAGCCTACGAGGCACGGCAAACGAGGTACAAGGCCGAGCGCCGGCGGTTCGTCCAGCAAACGCAACATCCGGACGTCATCTACGAGCCGGGCAAGTGCATTGATTGCGGCATCTGCATTCAAATTGCCGCGCAGGCCGGCGAGAAGCTGGGCTTGGCCTTCGTCGGCCGCGGCTTTGACGTGTGCGTGGCGGTGCCGTTCGATGAATCGCTGGCCGAGGGCCTCAAAGTCGCGGCGGCACAGTGCGTCCAAGCCTGTCCCACCGGGGCGCTCGCCTTCAAGAATGGGCACGAGGGACGCTGATCAACTCAGCCCGGCCAGGCGCAGGGCGACTTCGGCGACCCGTCGGCCGAGGGCCTTGGTCGTGGTCATGCCGAACTCGTCCTTCAGGACGCCGCCTGGGGCGCCGCTCCAGACGGTAGCGCCGAGGCGCGGGCTTGGGCGGCCGTTGCCGACCAGGATCATCTCGTTGCAGAAGAGCGAGATCTGCACCGACTGGATCGTGACCTCCTGTCCGCCGTTGCGCGTGCCGCCGACCGCGACCACGCCGGCGACCTTGTTGTGGAGATCGAACTTCTGGTAGAGGACGATGCACCGCTCCAGAAAGGCCCGGCACAGAGAGCTCATGTTGCCGAAGTAGACGGGCGTCCCGATGATGATGCCCCGGACCTTGGGGTCGGCCAGCTTGGGGACGAGGCTGGGGAAATCGTCCCGCTCGCCTTCGGCCAATGGGATGCCGGCCGCGACACTGCCGTTGATCTTGAGGCCGGCCAGCTCGATCAGCTCCGTCTCCATCTTCGGACTGACCTCCTTGGCGGCTTGCAGGCAGACCCCCAGTGCCGTGGCGGTCGATTGGCCCTTGCGCGGGCTGCACGAGATCGCGATGATCTTGATGGCCCCATCCGGCGCGGGGGCGGGCTGTGCGCCAGCAGCGGGTGCTGCAATTGCCGCTGCGGCGGCACCGGCTGTTAGCGAATTCCTAACGAAATCCCGACGTGTGACGCTGTCCATGAGAGACCTCCTGAAGGGCTTGTAGGATGGGCTTTAGCCCATGCGGACGATTTCGGCGTGACTAATTAAGAACAGCATGGGCTAAAGCCCATCCTACACTATTTCACACTTCAAACTTCACACTTCCAACTGTAACGCACTCTTGCTGCTTCGAGTATATAGGGCTACTATAGTCGCCCGCAAGCCAATGGGGCTCGATACTTTCTGAAAGGATCGAATGGTGGCAAAGTCACGACAATTCAGTCTGGGTAGTCTCGCTATCGTCGCCGGCCTTCTGTGGGCGGCAAGTTCGAGCTCCGTACGCGCCGAAGATTGGCCCAACTGGCGCGGCCCGGACCACAACGGCATCTCCCGCGAAACCGCCTGGGATGCGAACAAGCTCAAGACGGGGCCTAAAGTTCTCTGGCGAAAGCAGATCGGAACCGGATTTGCCTCTGTGGCCGTGAGCGACGGCCGTGCCTACGCGCTGGGCAATACGGCCAAACCCGATGGCAAGAGCGACCAGAGGCAGTTTGACGTCCTCTGGTGCTTCGAGGCCGGGACGGGCGACTGAGATGTGGCATACAGCTATGCATGTCTCTTGGAACCCAAGAGCCACGAAGGCGGCCCCAGCGCGACGCCCACGGTAGAAGCGGGCCGAGTTTATATCCTGAGCAAGCAGGGGCACGCGTTTTGTCTTGATGCCAAGAGCAGGGCGGTCGTGTGGAAGAAATACCTAAGGAGCGACTACGGTATCAAGCCGCACGAGTGGGGGTTCTCCGGCTCTCCCATCATCGTGGACGACCTGATCGTTCTTAACGCCGGCTCGTACGGATTGGCTCTGCGTAAGCAGGACGGCACGCTTGGCCTGGGTCAATGAGAAAGGTCCCGCGGGGTATTCGTCTGCGGTGCCTTACGAGCAGCAAGGCAAAAAGTGCGTGGCGATCCTCGGCAACAAGGAGGTCTTTGGGCTCGTGGCGGCGACGGGGCAAGTGCTGTGGAAGCAGTCCTGGAAGACGATGTACGACGAGAGCATTCCGGACGCGATCGTGGCCGGGGACAAGCTCTTCATGTCTTCCGGCCTGGGGACCGGGGCGGCGCTGTTTCAGATCCAAAAGGACAAACTGGTCCAAATCTGGAGCCGCAAGGAAATGCAGAACTGGCTCAGCACGTCTATCTTATGGCAGGGCTGCATTTACGGCGTGGACACCAAGGATGGGGCTCTGAAGTGCCTCGACTTCCAGACGGGCGCCGTGAAATGGGCCCACGAGGGCTTGGGGGCCGGCAGCGTGACACTGGCCGGCGGCAAGCTCCTCGCCCTGAGCGATAAGGGCAAATTGACGATCGCCCAGGCGTCGCCCGACAGGTATGTGGAGCTGGCGGCCGCCCAGATTCTCGGCGGCAAGTGCTGGACCGTTCCGGTGCTGGCCAACGGGCGAATTTACGTGCGGAATGCCGACGGAGAGTTGGTGTGCCTCGATGTGAGCGAGGCGGGTGGATAAGAGAGAATTGCGGATTTCGGATTGCGGATTGAAGAAGACGCCCCCGCCAATCCGCAATCCGCAATTCGCAATCCGACATATGTAAGAAAGGGGTTTAGAAATGTCGAGATCGATCCAAGGGGCCCTGGCGGCCTGCCTGTTTGTCATAACCTTCGCGGGGAGTTCCTGGGCGGCGGATTGGCCGCGCTGGCGCGGGCCGAACATAGACAGTGTGTGCACGGAGACGGGGCTGCTCAAGCAGTGGCCGAAGGAAGGGCCGAAGCTGCTGTGGGAAATCTCCGGGCTGGGGCCGGGGTATTCCTCGGTCTCGATTGCGAAGGGCCGGCTCTACACGATGGGCGATCGCGGCAAGGAGCAATTCGTCTATGCCTACGATCTGAACACGCACAAGGAGCTTTGGGCGGCCAAGGTGGGCAAGTCTCACGACGATGGCCCGCGGTGCATTCCGACGGTGGATGGGGACTTCGTCTACGCGCTCGGTACCAGCGGCGATCTGGTTTGCATCGCCGTCGGTGACGGCAAGGTGGTCTGGACGAAGAACCTGCTGAAGGACCTCGGCGGGGCCTCGAACCCTGAATGGAAGTACAGCGAGTCGCCTCTGATCGATGGCGACCGGCTGCTGTGCACGCCCGGCGGGCACAAGGATGTCATCGCCGCTCTGAACAAGAAGACGGGCGACGTGATCTGGCAGGCCCCGATGCCGGACATTGGCGACAAGGGCAAGAAAGAGGCCGGATATGCCTCTCTTGTGATCAGCCACGGGGCTGGCGTAAAGCAGTACGTGACGCTGACGAATGAGGGTGTGGTCAGCGTCTCGGCCGACGGCAAGTTCCTCTGGGGCTACAATCGCGTCGCCAATGGGGTGGCCAATATCTCGACGTGCGTCGTCGAGGGCGACTGCGTCTTTACGTCGTCTGCCTATGGTACCGGCGCAGCCTTACTCAAGCTCGTGCCGGATGCGGGTGGCGTGAAGGCTCAGGAAGTCTACTGGCTGAGCCAGAACCAGTTCCAGAGCCACCACGGTGGGTTCGTGAAAGTCGGCGACTACCTCTACGGCGGTCACGGCCACAACCTTAGCAAGCCCACGTGCATCGAGTTCAAGACCGGCAAGATCATGTGGCAGGAAGAGCAGCCCGGCGGCGGCTCCGCTTGCGTGCTGTATGCCGAGGGACGGCTGTATTTCCGCTATCAAGATGGTCTCATGGCCCTGATCGAGGCGACGCCGCAGAAGTACAACCTCATCAGCAAGTTCATGCCGCCGCAACGCGACGGGGCGAAGAAAGAAGCCTGGGCACACCCAGTGATCTCCGACGGCAAGCTCTACCTCCGCCATTGGGACGTCCTGTTCTGCTATGACGTGAAGGCCCAATGACGAGCACCTTGGCAAGGAGAACCTCTCTCGGCAATCTGCAAGCGACAACTCAGTAGTTTCCCTATCCGCTTCCTGACGCGGGGAGTCGATCATGGAACCGATGTGCGAGAAGATCGTCCAGGATTTGATGTCAATATTCGGGGTCAACTCTTGACAGTTGACAAGGCTGTCAAGTGTCAAGAGTTGACCCCACCTCCGCTTGATGCGGGGAGTCGATCACGAGATCGGCACGCGCGAGAAGGTCGTCCAGGATCTGTGGCGGCAAGCTCTTCTTGGCGGCGCGGACCTGTCGCCGGGGATCCCATAGTAAAAGGGGGCAACGATGCGAGGCTACTTGGGAATGACGCAGATTGGGCCGTGTCTCCTGATTGCTGCGATTTTGCTGACGAGTTGTTCGCGGGAATGGAGCACTAAGCCGCAGGGCGGTCCGGACCCCTCCAACTCGTCGTCGGCTCGTAGTTCCACGACAAATCAGACCAGCGGACAGGAACTCGCCTATATGTCCAACGTATCTGCACAAGTAGAGAGCAGCAGTGGGCAGGGCCTCTCGGGCGAAGAGGTGACGGTCGGGATGACCAATGAGTTGAGGTATGTGCCCGAAGAGGTGACGATCATGGTGGGCCAGACGGTGGTTTGGACGAACACGTCCACCCTGGTTCACACCGTGACAGCGGATCCGTTGCTGGCGCAGCGGCGTCGCGATGTGGTGTTGCCCGAGGGGGCTCCGCCGTTCAGTTCGGGGCAGATCGCGCCGGGGAGACCTTCCGCCGCACGTTCGACCTGCCGGGCTTGTACGTGTACTTCTGCATCCCGCATGAGCTGGAGGGCATGATCGGCCGGATCAATGTTCGGGTGCAGTAGAGATTCACTCGTTCTTTGGGAGTGGCTGTCCACATGAAAGCGGCTGTGATTCATGAGCACGGGGACCTGGATGTTGTGCAGGTGGAGGACATCGAAGAGCCGAAGCCGGGGCCGGGGGAAGTGGTCTTGAAAGTCCTCTGCGCCGGTTTGAATCACCTGGACCTCTGGGTGCGCAAGGGCCGCCCCGGCGCCCAGTTGCAGACGTCGCATGTGCTTGGGCTCCGATGCCGTCGGCACCGTGGCACAGTCGGCGAGGGTGTGGAAAGCCCGAAAGTGGGGGAGCAGGTCATCCTCAATCCCGGCCTGAGTTGCGGCCATTGCGAGTTCTGCCTCCGGGGCGAGCAGAGCACGTGTGTATCCTTCGGGATTATGGGACTGAGCCGGTCCGGGACCTTTGCCGAGTACGTGGCGGTACCGGCGGGCAACTGCTATCCCAGGCCGGCCCATCTGAGCGATGAGGAGGCGGGCGTCTTGTCGCTGGCCTATGTGACGGCTTGGCGGATGCTGATGACACGGGCCCAGCTCAAAGCCGGCGAAGCCGTGCTGATCCACGGCATCGGCGGTGGTGCGGCCCTCGGCGGCCTTGCAGTGGGCGAAACTGGTCGGGGCGGAAGTCTTCGTCACGTCGTCGTCCAACGACAAGCTGTCGCGTGCCAGGAGATTCGGGGCCGACCACACGCTCAATTATGCGAAAGAGAGCGTCGCCAAGTGGATCGAACATGAGACCGTCGGGCCGGGGGGTGGATGTGGCGGTTGATGCCGTGGGGGCGGCGACGTGGCCGCTGGACTTCACCTGTGTGCGCAAGGGCGGCCGGGTCGTTCTGTGCGGCGTCACGACCGGCGCGAAGGCGGAGTCGGACCTGCGGACGCTGTACTGGAACCAGCTTACGATCCTGGGCTCGACGATGGGCTCCACGGAGGATTTCCGCCAGATGCTGCGGGCCGTGACGGCGAACCGGCTCAAACCGGTGGTGGACCGGGTCTATCGGTTGACACGGGTGCGGGACGCCATGGCAGCGGATGGAGACGGGCAAGCAGTTCGGGAAGATCGCACTGAGAATAGTGCCGTAGCGGGGAACTGTCGAACCCCGGCACCGTTATTCCATATTAGGAAGTACGAAGTCATCTTATCGGGTCTCGTACTTGGAAAGGGCCGATTATGGTGATGACAGCTTCGACAATGCTACCGCTGGGGACCGAGGCGCCGGACTTCACTCTGCCGGACGCCGAGGGGAACCTGGTGTCGCTCTCCGATTTCGACGACGCCAGGGCACTGGTGGTCGTGTTCATGTGCAACCACTGTCCCTTCGTCAAGCACGTCATCGACGGCTTCGTCAAGCTGGTGAAGGAGTACCAGCCCCGGGGCGTGGCCGCCGTCGGGATCAACGCGAACGACGTCAACGAGTTCCCGGAGGACCGGCCGGAGAAGATGGCCCAGTTTGCCCGGGAGAAGGGCTTTACGTTCCCGTATCTCTACGATGAGGCGCAGGACGTGGCCAAAGAGTATCATGCCGCCTGCACGCCCGATTTCTTTGTGTTTGACGAGAATCGGAGACTGGTTTATCGTGGACAGATGGACGACAGCCGGCCGGGGAGCAACGTGCCGGTGACCGGGGCCGATTTGCGTGCGGCGTTGGATGCGGTCCTGGAGGGCCGGCCGGTCCCGGAAGAACAGAAGCCGAGCATGGGCTGCAACATCAAGTGGAAGCCCGGCAACGAGCCGGACTACTTCTGACGCGGTCGTGCTCGACACCGACTCTCGGCGGCGCGAAGGACTCTGGATGGTCAAGCGAACGACGTTTGCGGCGGCTCTGGTGGTGGGGATCGCGGCCGGCCTCGGGTCTGCTGCCGTAGAGACGCAAAATTTTGCGTCTCTGCCATCCGATGCGGACGGCAATGCACCGCGGACGTTGGCGGAGTATCTGCGCCTACGCGGCCTTGCACAATGCCGGTCTGAAGGCGACGTTCGAGGACTGGAGGGCGGCCCTGGAACAGATCCCACAGGCGAAGGCCCTGCCCGATCCCGAAGTTCACCTATGACTACTTCACCCAGCAGATCATGACGCGCCAACAGGCGGGGATCATGCAGACGTTTCCCTGGTTCGGCAAGATCGCCGCCCGGACGGACGCCGCCGCGGCGGCTGCAAACGCCGCTCAGAAACGTTACGAGGCCAGGAGGCTGCAATTGTTCTCCGAGGTCAAACAAGCGTTCTACGAGTACGTTTATCTTGCCGGCGCCACGCATATCACAAAGGAGAACCTGGCACTGATGCAGCGTTTCGAGGAGGCCGCCCGCACCCGGCATCTCACCGCAAGGGCCACTCATCCGGACATTATGCGGGCCCAAATCGAGGTGGCCAAGGCACAGAACGAGTTGACCACCCTCGAACGATCCAGGAGTCCGATCGTGGCCCGGCTCAATGCGGCCCTCAATCGCCCTACGGAAGCATCACTGCCCTGGCCGCGTGAGGGGTCCGGCCGGCCGGTGGAGGTGGACCGGAATATCCTGATCGCCGCGCTGAAGGAGCACAATCCGGAGCTCCAGGCCATGGACTTCGACATCGAGCGGCTGGATAAAGAGGTGGCCGTGGCCAAGCGGAACTTCTACCCGGATATCGGCGTGGGCGCAGAATGGATGCAGATGCCGGCGTCCGGCGGGGGCCTCGATAGCGATCTGAGAGTGGGGGTGGAGTTGAATCTGCCTATCTGGCGCGGCAGCTATCGGGCCGGCGAATTGCAGGCCCTGGCGCTGGCCCGCCGGGCGCGCCATGAGAGAAAGGACCTGGAGAATACCCTTGTCGCGCGGGCCCAACGCGCCCTGTATGAGTTTGAGAACAGCGGCCGCCAGGTGAAGCTGTACGACGATGCGCTCGTGCCGAGCGCCCGGGAGCTGATCGGGAGTTCCGAGGCCGCCTATGCGGCGGGAACCGTTGATTTTCTCAATTTGCTCAGTGCCCAGCAGACCTTGCTGCAATTTCGACTGGCGCGGGAACGGTCCTGGGCCGATCAGCGGCAAAAACTGGCCGAATTGGAGATGCTGGCCGGCAGTGAGTTGACAGAACCGACAACGGAATCGGGGTCGAATCGAACGACACCCGGTCCGAACGCCGGCGAAAAGGCTGGGCTGCAGAAGTAGGATGGGCTTTAGCCCATGCTGCTCTTGGCTGGGCAAATCGAGGCAATCCGCATGGGCTGAAGCCCATCCTACGGCCTGTGCTTCGCACGGATTGGCGAACACTAATCCTACGGATATAGTATACATTGAGCATTAACGGGCCGGACTGGTTGGAGTTGAAAGGACAATGGCATGAATGGCAGGGCAGGAGTGTTGGCGTATCTCGTCGTGGCGGGTTTGGTCATCCGGCGGGTTTTTGGGATTGGCGGGGTGCCAGAAGCAGGCGCCGACGGCGCCCGCCGAAAGCCACGACCGCGAAGACCGCGGCTGGGACAACCGGCGGCTCAAGTCGCCGAGCAGACGACCTGCCCGGTGATGGGCGGGGCGATCGACAAGAACATCTTCGTTGAATACCAGGGCAAGAAAGTCTACTTCTGCTGCAAGGATTGTGTGGCGAATTCAAAGCCGATCCCCAGAAGTACCTGGCCAAGCTGCCGCAGTTTGCCAAGTAGAAAGCCGGGAGCGCCGCGATGAGAAAAGGCAGGATATTGGCCGCCCTCCTCGTGATCCTGGTCGCTGGCGGCAGGCGTGGCCGGCTTATGTCGAGCAACGCCCGCTGCTCGCCTGGTACCACACGATTCAAGCGTGTGTGATGAGTTGGAAGGGTGAGAAGGGGGCCAAGGGGTTGTACTATTGCCCGATGCACCCCTCGTTCACATCGGACCGGCCGGGGGACTGCCCTATCTGCGGGATGAGCCTCGTAAAGAAAACGGCGGCGGAGGCGCCTGCGGGCGAGCCGAAAGCGGGGCAGAGCGGCAAGAAGATCCTCTACTACCGCAACCCGATGAATCCCCAGATTACCTCGCCGGTTCCCATGAAGGACGAGATGGGGATGGACTATGTGCCCGTGTACGAGGAGCAGACGCCCCAGACTCATCCCGGCGTCTATATCAGTCCCCAGAAGCAGCAACTGATCGGCGTCAAGAAGGGCAAGGTCCAGATGCGGCAGCTTTCCGGCCAGATCCTGACGGTCGGCCGGGTGGCGTATGACCCCGATCTGTTCGTTGCCCAACAGGAGTACCTGCAGACACTCCGGGGCCATCAATCGGCGCAGAAGGCCAACCTGAGCTACATGGACGAGCAATCGGAATCGTTGCTCCAGACGATGAAGTCCAAGCTGCAATTGATGGGCATGAGCGAGGCAGAGATCGAGGGCATGGAGAAGCAGGGCCAGCCCGAAACCAATCTGTATCTGCCGACCCGCGCGGATAAGAACGTCTGGGTCTACGTGACGATCTACGAATACGAAGCGGGGCTGGTGAAAGAGGGCATGCCCATCCAGGTGGACACGCTGGCCTACCCCGGCGCAGATATTCCCGGGCCGGATCGTCTCCGTGACGCCCCTGCTGGAGGCAGCTACGCGGACGCTCAAAGCGCGGGCCCTGGTGGACAATCCCGAGGGCAAGCTCAAGCTCGAGATGTTCGCCAACGTCCGCATCAACTACGATCTGGGCGAGAAACTGGCGGTGCCCGAAGACGCCGTGATGCACGCCGGCACCCGCAATCTCGTGTTTCGTGGCCGACGCCGACGGCTATTTCACGCCGAAGACCGTAACGCTCGGGGCAAAGGCGCAGGGCTACTATGAAGTCTTGCAGGGCCTGACGGCGAATGAGGACGGTCGTCACCTCCGGCAATTTCCTGGTGGATTCGGAATCGAAGCTCAATGCCGTTTTGAACCAGATGGGAGAGCCGAACCAAGAACGGCGGTCAGCACCATGATTGACAGAATCATCGAGTTCTCGGCCAGGAACAAGTTCATCGTCATCTTCTTCACGATCGCGGCGATCGTCGGCGCCGTCTATGCCATCAAGAATATCCCGCTGGACGCCATTCCGGACCTGTCCGATACGCAGGTCATCATCTACTCGCAGTGGGACCGCAGCCCCGACATCATCGAAGACCAGGTGACCTATCCGATTGTCACCGCGATGCTGGGCGCCCCCGGCGTCAAGGCGATTCGCGGATTCTCCGATTTCGGCTTCTCCTATGTCTACGTGATCTTCCAGGACGGCACGGATATCTATTGGGCCCGCAGCCGGACGCGTGGAGTATCTCAGCAAGATCACCGCCCGGCTCCCGCAGGGCGTTCAGACGGAGATCGGGCCGGATGCCACGGGGTTGGGCTGGGTCTATCAGTATGCTCTGGTGGACAAGTCCGGCAACAACAGCCTGGCGGACCTGCGGAGCTTCCAGGATTGGTACCTGCGCTACTGGCTCCAAAGCGTGCCGGGCGTTGCCGAGGTGGCCACCGTCGGCGGCTTTCAGAAACAGTACCAGGTGAACGTGAATCCCAATGCCCTGCTGGCCTACAACATCCCGCTGACGAAGGTCGTGGAGGCGGTCCGGCAGAGCAACAACGACGTCGGCGCCAGGCTGCTCGAAATGTCCGGCACGGAGTACATGATCCGGGCCAAGGGCTATGTCAAGTCGCCGCAGGACCTGGAGAACACCGTCATCGGCACGGATAAGGCCGGCACTCCCATCCTGGTGAAGAACGTGGCGGATGTCGTGCTGGGGCCGGATATCCGCCGGGGCGTGGCCGACCTGGACGGCGAAGGCGACACGGTAGGCGGCATCATCGTGATGCGGCAGGGCGAGAACGCCCTCAACGTCATCAATCGCGTCAAGGCCAAGCTCGATGACGTCAAGCCGTCACTGCCCAAGGGGGTCGAGATCGTCCCCACGTATGACCGCTCGGAGCTGATCCACCGGGCCATCGACACGCTGCGGCACCAGCTCATCGAAGAAATGATCATCGTCAGCTTCGTGATTCTGCTGTTCCTGTGGCATTTTCCTTCCGCCATCATCCCGATTGTCACGATTCCCGATCGCGGTGCTGCTCTCGTTCATCCCGATGTATGGCATGAAGCTGACGGCCAACATCATGTCGCTTTCCGGCATCGCCATTTCCATCGGCGTGCTCGTCGATGGGGCCATTGTGGAGGTGGAGAACGCCTACCGCAAATTGGAGCTGTGGCAGCAGGGCGGACGCCAGGGCGATTTCCACACGGTGCGGCTCAACGCCTTGAAAGAAGTGGGGCCGTCCGTGTTCTTCTCGCTGCTGGTGATTGCCGTGGCCTTTCTGCCCATTTTCACGCTGGTCGATCAGGAGGGCCGGCTGTTCAAGCCGCTGGCGTACAGCAAGAACCTGGCGATGGCGATTGCCGCGATTTTGGCGATCACGCTCGATCCCGCCATTCGCATGCTCTTCACGCGGATGGACTATCATCGCTTCCGGCCCCGGCCGCTGGCGTGGCTGTACAATACTCTCACAGTCGGCAAATACTATCCGGAGGAGAGACATCCGGTCAGCCGGGTCCTGTTCGCGGTGTACGAGCCGGCGTGCAAGTTCGTGCTCAATCATCGCAAGCTGACCATCGTGGGAGCGATTCTCCTGATGGCGGCGACGGTGCCCGTGTACTTTCGCTTGGGCTCGGAGTTCATGCCGCCGTTGAATGAGGGCACGATTCTCTACATGCCGACGACGCTGCCCGGCATCTCCGTCACGGAAGCGGCGAACCTGCTGCAGATTCAGGACAAGATTCTGAGGTCGGTGCCGGAGGTGGAGCGGGTGTTCGGCAAGGCCGGCCGGGCCAATACGCCGACGGACCCGGCGCCGTTCTCCATGATGGAGACGACGGTCGTTCTCAAAGACAAGCAAGACTGGCGGCCCGGGCTGACGTGGGACCAGTTGATCGACGAGCTGAACACCAAGATGCAAATCCCCGGCGTCACGAATGCCTGGACCATGCCGATCAAGGCGCGGATCGACATGCTGACGACGGGCGTGCGCACCCCCGTCGGCATCAAGATCTATGGGCCCCAGCTTGGCGAGATCGAGAAGATCGGCACGCAGCTTGAGCAGATCATCAAGCCGCTGCCGGGCACCCGCAGCGTGTACGCGGAGCGCGTGTCGGGAGGCTATTTTGTCGATTTCACGCTGAAGCGGGAACAACTGGCCCGCTACGGGCTGACCGTGCAGGAGGCCGAGGAGATCATCATGTCGGCCGTCGGCGGCGAGAACGTCACGACCGCCATTGCCGGCCCGGAACGCTACGGCGTGAGCGTTCGTTACGCCCGCGATTACCGCGACGACCTGGAGAAGCTCCAACGCGTTCTGGTGCCGACCACCTCGGGTGCCCAGATTCCTCTGGGGGCGATGGCCGACATCAGCGTTTCTCTCGGCCCTTCGATGATCCGGGACGAGAACGGCATGATGGCCGGCTATGTGTACGTGGACCTGGAGAGCAAAGACATTGGCGGCTACGTGACTCACGCGAAGCAGGCGGTGCGCGACCAACTGCAGTTGCCGGCGGGCTATTCGCTGCAATGGAGCGGCCAGTTCGAGAATATGCTGCGGGTGCGGGAGCACCTCAAGGTCGTGATCCCGCTGACCCTTCTGATCATTTTCGTGCTGCTGTACCTGAACACCAAGAGCGCGGTGAAGGCCGGGATCGTTCTGCTCGCGGTGCCTTTCTCACTGATCGGGGCGATTTGGCTGCTGTACTTCCTGGGCTACAACCTCTCGATTGCGGTCTGGGTCGGCATGATCGCCTTGATGGGCCTGGACGCGGAGACGGGCGTGTTCATGCTGCTGTTTCTGGACCTGTCCTATCGCGAGCGACTGGCCCAGGGCCGGCTGAAGACCTTTGCCGACCTGCGCGAGGCCGTGATCCACGGGGCGGTCAAGCGCGTCCGGCCCAAGATCATGACGGTTATGGCCATGTTCATGGGCCTGATTCCCATCATGTGGTCCCTGGGCACGGGCTCCGATGTGATGAAGCGGATCGCCGCCCCGATGATCGGCGGCATTCTCACGAGCTTCGTGCTGGAGCTGCTCGTCTATCCGCCTCTCTATGCCACCTGGAAATGGCGCTACGAATTGAAGCGCGGAAAAGCGCCGGCTACGGCGGCGGCTGATTTGGGTCAGTCTTGACGTTCTTCTCGTCCTGGCTCTTCGGGGGCACAGCCTCAGAAGCCTTTGCTCTGGCTCTTGAGCGCCACGACCAGGTCCGGCAGCTTAATCTCCACGTAATCTTCCCGCGTCGGTTGGACCGTGATCGAACGCTGCGACTCCAGCAGCTTGTACCGCTTCGTCACGGTCTTGGCATCCACGTGGAGCACGTACTGACCGGGCTTGACATCTTCCAGATAGTACGTGCCGTCGTCGCCCGTGACGGAATCGGTTACGAGACGATTTGACTGCGGGTCGCTCAGGTAGACCCGGGTGCCGGAGACCGGCTTCTTGACGCTATTCGGGTCGGCGACTTTCAGGAGGGCGGCCTGGAGTTCGGCGGCGTTGGGGTCCGCCGTCGGGGCGTCCACGGCGTTGGGGTCCACGGCCACCACCCGGCCCCCGATCGAGATCAGCGGGGCCAGACTGAAGTTCACTTCCGTCAGGCTATCCCGGCAGACCTTGGCCAGTTGGCTGCCGTGAGTGACGGTGTAGGTCGCCGGGACCGTACCGACATCCAGGTGGACCCGAACTTCCGAAGTTGCCGGCGGAACCGGGAGAATGTAATAGCCGTTCTTGTCGGTCACGGCGGTGGTCGTTTCCCCCAGGCAGACCTTCACGTTGGGAACGCCGGGCTCGTTGGGATCGGGAAGATGATTGCCGTTGTAATCGAGGAAGACCTTGCCCTGGATGGCGCCGTAGGACGTTCGGACGCGGCTGTCGTTGACATTGACGAAGTGCCCGTCATGACGGGCATAGAGATTCATGATGTTGAGGTAGACGAGCACGGAATAGGCGCCGTGCCGATATTCCGCCGTGGCGCCGAAGCTGTTGTACCCCATGCGATCGAGCAGGTAGTCGATGCCCTCCCGAAAGCCGTAATCGTGCCCGTCGGGCTCCTCCCGCAATTCCCGAATGAACTCCGAGCGGACGCGCAGCGAGCGGGTATGCAGGTCCAGGTTGAGGTCGTGCACGAGCGAGAGACTCCGCTCGAATTGGGTGTCGTCGTAGATGAGACTGAGGGCGTTGCTCCGATCCAAGTCCCGGCGGAGGGCCCAGTACTGCGCGGGACGCAGATGGCGGGGGGCGTAACGCAGCCGCAGCAACGTCAGGAAACGATCGTCTTCCTCGACCGTCAGTTCCTTCCCCACGAAGATCTGGCCGAAAAGGCTCCAGCGGGGCGCCGGCGTCGTGCGGAAGCCCAACTCGGTCAGGAACCGGTCGCTTTCTTCCGTGCTCACACCCAGGTGGTGCTCCCGGACGGTCAAAGCCGTGCGGGGCAGGACGCTGGTCGTCACGCCCACGCTCTCGTAGTTCACCGTGGTTGTCTCGGGCAGCCGGCCGTCGAGGTTGTTGCTGATTTCCCCCAGGCCGCCTTCGAGAGTCCAGTTCTTATAGCAGTCTCCAGGAGGCCCCGACCTCGCCGCCCCGGCGGTCGGAAACGTCCGGATCGGAGCCGTCGAAGTAATGAGACCCCAGGTTTAGCAGGTCGGTATTGAGGCTGAGCTGCTGGGTCGGGAGGTACTCGGTTCGTAGCCGGGCGGCGATATCATTGTAGCGGTCCTCCCCTTGTCCCTGGCTGGCGGCCACGTCGCCGGTGAACATCAAGTTGTCCAGGGGCAGATAAGAGAACGTCCCCCCGGCATGCTGGCTCGTGTCGGGAAAGGGTCGCGTCGTGGAGGCAAGATCCTGATTCTCCAGGAGGCGATGAAACTGGCTGTCCTCGCCGGCGAGCACCGTGCCCACCGTGAGCCGGTCGGTCACGCCGTAGAGCACCCGGCCTCCCATGACGTAGCCGTAGAACTCCCCGGGGTCCACGACCTCTTTGTCGGTTAGACGCATCTCCCGTTTGGTGCCTGCGATCCCCACGTAGGCGGCGTGCCCCTCCGGCACGAGCTGGGGCGTGCCCAGGACCGACTTATCCACGCGAATCTCGTTGCCGTCCGGCTCCTTGATGACGATCGTGACTTCGTTGAGAATCCCGTTTGGCAGCTCGACGCCCTCGAAGCGATAGACGCCCATGCCGGGGGGCGAATCCGCCTGCGGGAATACCTTCTGCACGTCGATGGTCCTGCCGTTGAGAATCAGTTCCGCCTGCGAGCCGATTGGGGCGGTGCCCTGGAAGATTTGGGGCTTGCCGAAGTATTGCTGCAGGCCCATCTGGGAGCGGTCCGACAGGAGCTCGTCGGGCATCCAGCCGAGCAAGCCGTTGACGCGCACGCCCGTGGCTGTGAACACGGGGTAGACGAGATCGGTGAAGCCAAACGTGGAATCGCCGACCGTCACTTCGGCGTTCTGGAATCGTTGGACCCATTCAAACCAGTCCACTTGCGCCAGGTAGGCCTGATCGTTTTCCCAATGCCAGCCCCTGTTATTCGTCCAAAGGAGATTGGGCTGCGAGACCTGGACCTTGTACTGCCCGTCGCCCTCACTGCCCCAGACGGTCTCGCGGGGACCGGCGAGGTTGACGGTGTGGGAGTCCGAGGGCTTGCCGGAGGAATCGGCCGCCGTCCGCTGCCACGTGTAGTTGGGGTGCCAATCGAGCTCCACGAGTTGCAGTGGCGCACGACTGCGGTCGGCCGCCGGCAAGGCTTCGGGCAAGTCCCCCTCGACGTACTTGGTCTGGATCGACAGCAGGGACCGGCCGGAGCCGAATTTCCAGAGGCTCACCTTTCGGGCCAATTGAATGCGGTACTCATACATGCCACTATCCCATTCCAGCTCGACGTCCAGGATCTTCCCCAAGTCTTCGGGCGCTACGTAGAAATCGGGCTTCATCGTGATCTCGGAGACCGCTTCCAGGATTTCGATGGGGCTCGTTTGGCCCCGGATCGTGAGTTGTTTCTTGTCCAGGTCCAACTCCTCTTCCCCCAGTCCCTCCGGGGTGAAGCGTAGCATGTTGGCCTTTTCTTCGATGTGGACGGCAAAGACGTGCAGGATGCGCAGCAGCGGCAGCAACCGCTTCCCGTCCGCCGTGACGATCGAGTCCAGATCATCGACCTGCAAGCGTTCCACTATGCTGCGGCCGCGCACCACAAACCCGACCAGCTCGCGCGTAGTCCCAGTCCCGGAGGTCTCCGCATTGGGGTCCGGCGGGACGACAGTGGTGGGGCCCCGGGAGGGGGCTGGTGTCGATGGGCGGCGCGCGACATTTGCGCCGGGGGAATTGGCATCCTCGCTCTCCCGGTTCGCGGCGATTAGCGGTGCGGCAAATGGGCGCGGCGTCGCGCTCTCTGGTGGTGCCTCCTCGGGGCTGTCGGTGCCCTCTCCGCCGGCATCGGGGTCCGAAGGGCGGGTCGTGACCGTGTTGGCTTCAGGGATTGCCGGGACCGCAAGATCATTGTCGGAGAGGTTCGGATCGTCGGGGGCCGACAGCCACGCGTCGGACTCACGCGGGACCTCTGCGCGGGACATGAGACGCAGAGTCGGCACAACCAGAAGGCACAGACCGGCACATACGCCTATCAGGCGTCCAGGTCTGTTCATACCTACTTACTCAGTGTCGGCACTCCCCCGGATCTCCGTCCTCTTGCTCTCCTGGGCAGAAGCTTGTACCGAGGCGGATGGCTTTTCGACCGCGGATGGTGTGGGTGGTTTGGCGGTCCCTTCCCCATTCGTCGGGGGCACTTCCGGCCAGGCGAGCTGGGCCTCTTTCACCACAGGTTGCTCCAGATGAGGCGCCTCGACACTGATCTTGACCGTGTAGTTGCCTTTCGGAAGGGGTGTTTCCATCTTCTTGGAGAACCAGCGCTGTGCGCCCCGGAACACATAACCCGCCCCGAAGGGGCCGCTGTCGATCACCTTGCTGGAAGCGTCCAGGATCTCATAGTTCCCCTTGATGCCGAGGCGTCCACTGCCCGTGGCGGCCACGAGCGCCTTCAACACGACCTCCCCGTTCTCGGTCTGCACCTGGAGGTCCCGCACCTCTCCCGCATAGGACGTCTTGCCGACCGTCCCGAAAATCGGGGCGACTATAGTCGTCATCACTTTCAGTTTCACGGATCGGCCCGACTTCTCGTCCTTGGAGACGACCTCATTGACGGCCAGGGACTCCAGCTCCATCGCGGCCCAATGTTCTCCGGCCGCCAGTTTGCCCTTGGGGAGAATGGCGAAGCGTACGGCTCGCTGGGTCCCGGGAGCCAGCGTCAGTTCCCGGGGATTGAAGCGAATCCAGGCGGCCAGCGAGTAGTCGCCGGTTTGCGACTTCTTCAGGCCGCCTTCTTCCGTATAGTTGAAATACAGGGCATTGACGCGAAAACGTTCCTCTTTGTCCCCGAGGTTGGAGACGAGGAACGTGCCCGCCGGTCTTCCTTCATCCAGGTTCACTTCGACGAACGCCGGCTTGATGGCGATGTCCGCCCGGAGGACGCCGGTCAGCAGACAGACACCCAACAGCGCGGCCCCCGCAACGGTGGCGATACCCTTCTTGACCATGCTATGACCCCCCACGCACATCGGTTCTTCGTCGGTCTGTCAAAAATCGTAATTGGCCCGGGCCGTGAAGAACTCTCATGTCAAATATGGAAATCTACCTGCAACACCGAACCCTTCCCGATTCGTTAGATGACGGCGGTCAACACGACCAGACCGCTGTACTCGCCGATGGGCAACTCCGGATCCGCCTGAATCCAGGACGGGATCACTGTCACGTTTTGGCTGAAGTGATTATTCTGGCCGCTGCCGAACTGGCCGGTCAGCGTCGACAAACCGGCAAACGGGCCGACGAAGATCGGGGTCGCGTCATAGGCCAGCACGTTGGGAGAGCCGGCCGGCAGTTGGCTGCCGATCTCCGGCACCACCGCCACGCCCGGCGTCACGAACACGGGGATGAAATACGTGGACGTCGCTGCATCATCCTTGTACAAATTCGATACGGCCACACTGAGAGTGACGACCTGGACGTTGGCGTCAACGCGGAAGATGATCGTGCCGCTGAAGGGCCCGGTCTGGACGTTGCCGAGATTCACCAGACCCGTGACCACTCCCACCGCGACGTTCGAGACGACGTTCACGGACACGGTCGCGGTGGCCGAGCTCGTCAGATCGGCCAGCGCCACGCCGGAACCCAACACCAAAGCCATCAGAATTGCCAACAAACTCTTCTTCATCGTTGAACTCCTTTCCAGACAGTTCTTCCGTCCTTGTGAATGGCACACGGGCCAATTACGATCTGAATTGTGTGAATACGCCCCCCTCGGCCCCGCGTCCCGAAGGTCGAGTGCGCCGGGCCTTTATTTTCTTGCCTGATCCCGGGCCGACGTCCTGCGCGAACCGGGACGACCGCTCTTGCTTCCGGCGGCGGTCTTCTTCCCTGGGGCACACCCCGACAGGCGTACATTCACGAGAGTTCTCGGCGTGAAATCGCGTCGCCTCACTCCCCGCGCGCGCCGGCCCTGTCGTTGGGAGCCGCTCCGGGTGCTGTTATGAAGGTGGGCGTCTGTGTGTCATGAACCCTCCGTGGCTACTGTCCCCCGATGATTCCGTTCCGTTATTCTGCCCCCACGGGCAGATGTCTCCCGCCGGGCCTGGGCTATCTTGCGCTGGCCCCGGCCCGAACTGACGTCTTCCTCACGACCGCACCGCATCCCCTTCCTTGGGACCGCCAGTGGGATTGTGATCCACGAGGCGTCACTCCGATGCCTTGCTGCAAAACTGTGGCAATCGTGCCTGCGGCACTCATGCCCCCCATTACGGCCCGTAACTTTACTTCCTATTCTGCACGTCGTCAAGAGAAAAATGCAAGTTTTTTGTGCCGCGCCGCATTTTTCTGCGGCGCGGCGTGACATACTGTCCCCGTCCTGTCACGCGTGACGCTCCTAAGTCACTCTCATCACGCTGGTTACGATGCGTCGTGTCCCGGTGTGTTCCTCGACCGCCCGCGGGAAAAAGACGGCGAGGAAACGAAGAGGCCTGGGCATCAGTTGGCCCCGGACCTGGATCTTCGGCTCCCCTGGAGCCTTAGATTGGCTACGGGGCCAAAAACGTTACGGCAGGGTTGATACAGACATTCTGTCAGGGCAATTGCATGTGGCTAGGCGGCTCGCCGGGGTCAGCCGGTGGCATCGGCATCCTGCCGATGCTGCATGGGCTGGGAGCCCATGCCACTTTGGATCATCGGTCACATGCAATTGCCCTGAACATTCTGTCCTCTGACTTGACTGGGCCCGGCAGCGCGTAGTACAATCCCCCCGCTGCGCGATAGGGACGATTAGAGCACCGGGCGGGGAGGGAGCCGTCATGGGGCCGAGTTGTGTTTGTATTCGGATGCCTGTGTCGCCGTAAGGAACAAGTTCACGGCGGACATGCCTTCCCACATACGAGGAGAGAGTTCATGAATACCAAGAATTGCCGATGCCGTGAGTCTCACCCCCTTTCCGGTTGGATGATCGTCGCAGGTTTGGTGGTGTTTGCCGCCCTGGCGAGTGCGGAGCAGAAGGGAGGTTCTGACGGTCGTCTGGTGGCGTTGGGTGCAGACGTTAACTCCCCCGGGTGGGGTGATACGACGGCGGGCGGCGCTCCTTTCGCGGGATCGGTGGGTTGCCCCGTCTCTACGTCCATCGGAGAGTACTACTTCACGAAGCCCCTGATGAACCTCGGGGGGCCGTTGCCCGTCGAATTCTCGCTCTACTATGCCTCGAGAATCCAAAAATGGATGGGCAGCTACAACGATCCCTTTGGGGGCGACGGCTTCACGCACAACTACCACGTCGCCCTGCGGCGGCTCCCCGGGACGCCCGACACCATTTGGGTCCTCACGAGGGAGGGCAACACGATCTTCTTCCACCAGAGCGGCGCCACGTGGAAGATCGAGAGTGAGGAAGTCATCTATCAGTTGCAGGAGACCGAGGGGTACTACTACCTCATGGACCCCGTCTGGGAGAGGGTCTACACGTTCCAAAAGACCACGGTTACCGGGGGCATCCAGGTGGCGCCCTGGTGCGCCTCGAAGACCGCAACGGCAATGCCCTGACGTTCACGAACACGCCCAGCGGCCCCTATCTGCAGCCGACGCGCGTGGAGGACGGGCTGGGCCGGTTCCTGGAATTCACCTACCAGGACCCGACGCAGAGCGGGCCATCCCCGCACCTGAGCAAGGTGAGGGACCAGAGCGGCAGGACCGTTCAATTCCAGTACGACGTTACAGCCGGCAACCCGCCCTCCATACACCTCAAGAGCGTGACGGACGCGGCCGGCCAGACGACCAGCTTCTCTTACGCCGGGTCCCCGACGAACAGCGTGCTGGCCGCCCAGACGCTGCCCCTGGGGAACGTGCCCTATTGCCAGACCTACGAGCACGAGACCCTGTCGGCGGGGAATGAGGCCGACTGGCCCTGGCGCGTCGCGGCACAGACCGACGCCTACGGCAATGCCACGCGGTTGAGCTATGATGACGCCGGGGGGGTGACCACGATCACGAATCCGCTGGGCGAGACCTCCCAGCACGTCCACCAGAATCAGCGTCTGCTCACTGCCTGGACGGATGAGAAAGGTCACAGCGTCAACTTGCGCTACGACTCCCTCGGCCGGCCTACCTCCGTCGTCGACCGGCTGGGGAACACCACGCAGATCGGCTATCATCAGGAGACCGGCAAGATCGCCGCCTACACCGACGCCCAGGGAAATACCACGACCTTCACCTACGGTGCGCAGCCACAGACTCTCACCAACCCCGTGGCCAAGGAGACCGTCACTTTCACCTTCTACAACCTCACCGACATTGCCTACGCCGACGGCAGCCACGAGCAATTCACGTACGATGCCCAAGGCAACGTACTCACCCGTACGGATCGGAACAACCAGACATGGTCCTTCACGTACAACGGGCGCGGACAACCTCTGACCCGGACCAACCCCAGCGGCGGGGCGACCACCTACACCTACAACGCCGACGCCCTGCCGGCCTCCCGCAGCGATTCGGACACCTGGGTCACCAACTTCGCCTACGATGCCCTCAAGCGACCGAGCGTGGCCACTCGGCCCGACGGGACCACCGTGAGCTTCACCTACGATCTGAACGGCCGCCTGCTGACTGTCACGGACGAGTGCGGCCAGACCACGACCTTCACCTACGACGCCAATGGCAATCTGACGGCCACGCGCGACCCGTTGAACGAGACCGTAACCTACACCAGCGATCTGATGGACCGCCCTTCCGGCCGGACGGATCCCCTCGGTCAACGGAGCACCCTCACGTATGGGCCCCTGGGCCAGGTAGCCTCGCGCACGGACTGCAACGGAGACATCACAACGTTTCGTTACGATTCGCGCGGTTGGCTGACCGGTGTCACCGATCCGGCGGGCCATACCTGGACCACGGCCTGCAACGACGAGGGCATCCCCGCGGCCTTCACGACGCCTGCCGGCCGGTCGATGACCTTCCAGACGGACAAGCTGGGCCGGCTCACGGGGATCACGGATCCCTTGGGGGCCACCGCCAGGTTCACCTATGATGAACGGGGCCGGGTGACCTCGACCACCAGCCGGCTGGGTCGGGTCACAACCAGTTCCTACGATGCCGCCGGACGGCTGACCGGCGTCACCAAATCGGTCCTCGGTACGGCGGCCTACACTGCGCAACGCCCTGGGCCGGTTGACGCGCATCACCGATTTGCGGGGCAAGCCCTGGGATTTCGGCTATTCGTCCATGGGCCGGCTCACGTCGGACAGCGACCCGCTCGGCAACCGGCGGACCTACAGCTACGACAACCGCGGCCGGCCCTGGCGGATCGTCTACCCCGGCAACAACGTGGTGACGATCACTCTCGATGAGGTCGGCCGCCCCACGCATGTCGCTTTCCCGGGTGGGCAGACCTTGGACTTCACGTGGGATAACGCCGGGCGACTGCTGACTGCCAACAACTTGACGTTCCGCCGCGACGCACGCGGCGATATCGTTGACAGCCGGGATGGGGCCGCGTCGTTCGGCGCCACCTATGACGCGGGCCGACGGCTTGCGACTGTCACCTATGACGGCCGAGCCACCGTCACCTACACGTATGACGCCCGGAACCTGTTGACGCGGGTCAGCGACAGTCTCTCCGGCGCCTGGATGGAGTTCGTGTACGATGCCGATGGCCAACTGGTGGAGGCGCATTGATCCAACAACGTGACGACCACTTACAGTTTGGACCAAGCGGGCCGATTGATCCGCCTCCAGGATGGCACCTTCGCCGACCAGCAGTACACCCTCAACGCCGAGGGCGAGCCGACGCAGGCGGTGATGAACGTACCTCCGGGCGGGGCCACCATCGGATACGTCTACGATGCCGCGGGCCGATTGACGGACGCGGACTATGGCGGGGGGAACCGGGTGACCTACACCTACGATCCGGCCGGCAATGTCTTGACCGCGACGGGAAAAACGCCGTTTGATCCGTCGCCAAGGGCGGATAGCTTCAGCTACGATGACGCGTCCGAGATCAGGAGCTTCGGGTACGCCTCCGACAAGCTGGGCCGCTTGACCACCGCCCCGGGCCGGACCTTCACCTATGACAGTGCGAGTCGTGTGACCTCGATCACGGCCGGGGGCAGCACGGCGATCTTCACCTACAACGGGGTGGAGGACCTGCGGACCCGCACGGTAAGCGACATGACGACCACCTATTACCACCACTATGCTTTGAGACTCTCCCCCATCGTGGCGGAGAAGGAAGGGACAACCTACAAACGCTTCTATGTCTACACCCCCGGCGGCCGGTTGTTGTACTCCATCGATGCCGGCACCAACGCCGTGCGCTTCTACCATTTCGATCGCCTCGGCTCGACGCTGTTCTTGACGGACGGCACGGACGCCGTGAGTGACAGCTACACCTACGACCCCTACGGCCGTCTCCTCAGTCGGACCGGTTCGAGCGACCAGCCCTTCACCTACGTCGGCGCCTACGGGGTGCGCTGGGAGCCGGCCGGGAACCTTTACGACATGCGTTCCCGCGGCTACGATCCGGCCACCGCCCGGTTCCTCACGCGGATCTTCGCCCACCGCGGCTGTACGACTCTCGGAGTTTGAACCCCTACCCTTACGCGAACCAGAATCCGCTGCGCGATATGGACCCCACAGGCACCTGCCCGGGTGACGCCTCTTCCAGCCAGGGCTTCGAAGCCTTCGACAAGTCGGTGCTGTGGTGGCTTTCGATGGCGCCGGAAGAGATGCCCATGGAGGCCTTCGACGAGTCGGCACTGTGGTGGCTTTCGATGGCGGCCGAAGAGATGCCCATCGAGGAGATCCTCATGCTCACCGGGGAGCGTCGTCAGCCTGGCGATATCTTCTATGATCCGGATTTCAACGCGTGGTACGGAGTCATGGGGAACGCGGAGGGAGGCATGGCCATCAACGACTTGTTGCCCGACGCATGGAAAGCGGCCCAGCTCAATGCCATCAATGGCTACCTGGAGCAATACGGCTCCTTTCCCCCGGGGGTGACGTTGGAATATCTATCTCAGGAGTATGGTCTCCAGCTCGCAGGCGTTATAGACTCCGTGGCTCACAAGAGGGCTAAAGCGGCGTCAACAGAGTAACAGCCCGTTTCATTAGCCACCGGCTCCGCCGGTGCGCATTGAAAGGGCTCTCGTAGGGTGCAAATATTATCTCGCCGTAAGTAGCTACCCAGCCTGGACTTGCGCGGCTGCCTGACGAAGGCCCTTGCCCACAGCCCGCCCGTCCGGTATTCTCTCGGGACTATGAAAGAGAACCTGTGGCTTGTGGTCGTGACGTAACCTATGAAGAAAACCGCACTATACATTTTCGCTGTCCTGCTGCTGATGCCCGTGGCCGCGAACGGCCGTAACTTGCCCGCGGTATCCAGGCGCCACGACGCCCTTGTGGGAGTTGAAACTCGGACTCCACCAGTACTCGATTCCGACCGTTGACGGTGGCCGGATCTTTCTGGCGGTGGACGACAGCGCGGTGCAACAACCCGGCTACCAACCTACGGGCGGCGGCGTCTTGATGTGTGTGGAACAGGCGACGGGCAAGTTGGTCTGGGAACTGCCCAGTCCGCGCTATATGGAAGGTGTGAAACCTCCGTTCCATTTCGACCAATGGAAATGTGGGATCTGTTCGCGGCCGGTCGTGGATGGCGCGCGGGTGTTCGTCGTCGGCAACCGCGGCGAGGTGCTGTGCGCCGACCGCGACCGCGGCACCGTGGTGTGGCGCTACAGCTTTATCACGGAACTCGGGGTCGTGCCTCACGACGTCTGCGGCAGCACGCTGCTGATCGTCGAGGATCTGGTCTTCGCCTGCACGTCCAACGGTCTGGACGATCGGCACGATAAGGTGCCGGCCCCCCTGGCGCCGGCGCTGGTCGTGCTCGACAAAAGGACGGGCCACTTGGTCGCGCGGGACCAGGAGCGGATCGGCGAAAGACTGCTCCACTGCAACTGGTCGTCGCCCAGCGCGGGCGTGGTCAACGGACGCACGCTGATCTTCTTCGGCGGCGGCGACGGCATCCTGTACGCGTTTGACCTGCCGTCCCCCTCGCGCGACGGCGGCGTGCAGACCCTGAAGAAGGTCTGGTCCTACGACGGCAATCCGCTGGGGTACCGGATGCGCGACGGCGTGCCCATCCCGCACTCCACGGACAGGAAACTTCGCAAGGATGGACCGAGCGAGATCATCGGCACGCCGGTGTTCAGTCGTGGCCGGGTATACGTGGCGATCGGCCAGAGCCCGCTGTATGGTGACGGGCAGGGCTGCCTCTCTTGCCTGGAGGCCGCGACAGGCCAAAAGGTGTGGGATTCGAACTTGGTGGAGCGAACGCTGGCGACGCCGGCTTTGGCGGACGGGTTGTTGTACATCGTCGACACGACGGGCAACGCCCATTGCTTTGATGCGGCCACGGGCGAACGCTGCTGGGTGCATCCGCTCGGCGCCAGGACGTGGCCCGCGTCGCCGTTCGTGGCCGACGGCAAGGTGTACGTCAGCACGGAGACCGGCATTCTCTGGACGTTGAAAGCCGGGCGGAAACTGGAGGTGCTGTCGCGGACGCGCTGGCCGACGGCGCCGATCACTCTGACCGCGGCGGACGGCGTGCTGTATCTGCCGACGCAACGGAGTCTGCTGGCGCTTCCAGGCAAGTAAACGCCGCCCAAGCGAGTCATCCCCGGGAAACCCCCAACCAGGTGACGCCGAATAGAGGTGCGGCCTTCCCGCGCAACAGTCCCGCGGCCGTCCCTTCGACGGGGTCAGAGCCTGTCCTGAACCGGGCGAAGGAACGGGCTTGACGACACCCAGAGCCCGGCGGCGAAATCCCACCCGGCGGGAATTGGCTTCGTTTCGCATGATTGCCTCTCCGACTTCAAACGGGAGACTTGACACTTGAAACCCCTCCAATTGGCTTTGTTCTTCCCGGTCGACAGACCGCCTGAAATCGCCATAATCCTCTCTTCCAAAAGCACTTGTCACTGGTGCCAGCTCCGGCAAATTGGCTTTGTTTCGCACAAATCCTCACCACAGAGGCACAGAGGGCACGGAGCCGGAGCCCGGCCACCCCGGAGATGACTTGCGAATTGTCTCTGTGATCTCGGTGTCTCTGTGGTGAAATCATTGTGGTTCGCCGAGGAACAAAGAGCGGCGTTTCCTTGGTCCAGGCCGACCCGCAGGGTCCCTGCCCCCGCGTGCCGCGGCGGTCACCGGCGGCGGCCTTCGTATTATAGACGCTTCTCGACACTTGTATGTTGTTCAAAAATCTAAAATAAGGCAGAAATTTGCGCAGCAGGCCGGAAGCTATAGGCCGTAGGGACGGCAGACGGAGACAGATGGGGTTCTGGGAACTGAGAACCGACAGCCCAGACTTAACCGCAGAGGACGCCGGGGGAGGCCGAGGAAACCACCAATCCAAAGGCTGCCGGCTACTGACTACCGATCGGATGTCATACGATCTTCAGTCCTGGGGACGATTTGGTCCCGACGGACGGCCTTCCGGAAAGCACGGCAGCTTCTCATCAATGTAGTTGTCACAATGGCAATAGCTGGCATTCCCGGGGTCGGCGGCACATTCATACCGCACGGCCCCACACAGGCATCCACCGCGCAGAATCGTATGCATACGTGCTCCTTATCGCAAAGATAGCGATACCTTTTATTTCCGATACAGGCCCGGCAGGGACGAAAGGATTTTAGCCGAAAGAAACGCAAAAAGGAAACACGTTACCTGACAACGACTCGCCCAGAGACCGTAGGATGGGCTTCAGCCCATGCGGGCTCGTCTTCATCCACAGATTGCGCCGATTTCCGCCGATTTCCAACCGATTACCGGTTGCGCACCACCGAAGATCGGCATCCAACCGCAGACACATTTGGCCCTGCGAAGGCGGGAGGCCACGCCGGGGGATGCAGAGGAAATCATCAATGATCAATCATAAATCATCAGTCCAGAGGCTACCGACTACTGCTTTTCAGTGTGGCCTTCCCGACCGACTACTGACTACCGGCTACCGACTACTGTCCTTTTCCACCACGGAGGACGGGGAGGACGCAGGGGGAAAGCTTCGTAGGGTGTGCCGTGCACTCGTTCCACTGACATCTTTAGTTTGCTCCCAAGAGAAGAGGCGGTTCAGGGGGTAATCGCTGCCCCTTCCTTACGCGGCCTATTGCCGCAACCATGAAATATCTCGATCATTTTGCACAAGAGTTCAGCGATAAGTGACTAACGATACACGTCGGGCACTTTCTCGGTCTCGCCCAGCATCTCCAGCGCTTGGTCCACGAGTTTCTCCAACTCATCGAGCTTTCCGTCGTTCGCCAGCGGCAGGGCGCCTTCCATTAGCTTGCCCACCGCCGAGGGGTCCTTGCCGCTGCGGTGCCAACGCTCGATCCCTGCGCACCCGCTTCATCTTCGCCTGAATGCGGTACTGCGGGTTATCCATGATGGAGAAGGGCTTCTCCACCAGCGGTTGTCCTGTCAGGAACTTGTGATAGGCCGCGATGGCTTCCTTACCGAAGGCGCTGTCCCAAAGGCGCTTGGGGAGATCCTGGCCTGTGGCACCTGTATTGACGCCCACGAGAACACAGCCATGGTTGTAGTGCCAGGCGAGGTAGGTTTCCCAATCCACGACGGATCCGGGAATGCCTGCGTTTGCCTCCACGCCCGCCCAGGCGGGATTCCCGTGCTTCTCCAGCTCATCATAGATGGCTTTGAAGCTCTCCCCGAGAACCCCGACCGCATAGGTGGTCCAGCCGGGCCGGGAATATTTGTTGAAGGCCGTCCAGATGGGAGCGTTCATCACCTCGATGGGCGCGGGTGCGGCTACGTGGGGGTAGAGCTTCTCCGCGGGGATACCCGCATCGACGAACTGCTCGCACCAGAATGCGACGGTTTCCTGAACGATCTTCGCGAGGGCCTGTCGGAAATCGTCCGGTGGATTGTCCGCACGGAAGCCACGGTCCAGGAGCGCCCGGTAGCCGAGCGGCCCCGCGGGCACGCCGTCTTCCTTCATCATCTTCGCGCGCTCCGGATTCGGCTGGGAATAGTCGTCGATGCTGGGCTCTAAACCTACCAGAACTCCCGCGAAGAGAGCTTCCTTGCCTTCGGCCTTGAGCTTCGCAATCTCCTCGCGAAGGACCGGCCCGATGACTTTTGAGACAATCCGCGTGACCTCGGCCCGCATTCTTTTGCTCGTAAAGCACATGTTCGGCGGCAGGCGTTCGAGCACACCATGGTTCAGGTAGCGCACTTTGTTGGGCGGTCCGTCCCAGCCGTGCCACTCGACGTTGTTTTTGTTGTTCGGGTTGTAACCCGGCTTGTCCGGATCAAACCAGTTCCAGAGGTCCGGGCGGTTCTTCCAAAAAAGATGGAAATCGAAATGCAGCATCAGCGCCATGTCGTGCTCGCGCGCCGCGGCGAATGCGCTTCGAATGCGGCTGGGCAATTGCGCCTCAAGTTCATAGGTCGCATTGGGTAGGCCGAAGCCCAGAAGCCGAGTCTTGCCGTCGCCCTTCATGCCGATCCGCTCGGCCAGTTCCCCCGCTTTCTCAGGGGAACTCCAGAAGACGAGGTATTTAGGTTCTTCCTGTCTGGCTCCGAACTCATAGGCTCCGATGTCAGGCCTGTTGTCTCGTGTCCTTCCGAGCACGTCGGTCGTCGAGGCGCTGGCCGCGACAGCGGTTCCTATGGCCGGGCTGCTGCCTTTCAGGCGGAAATCGGCGTCGGCGTCGATCCCTGGCGCCACGAATTGCGGATCGGTTGCCACGAGATTGCTGGCCAGAACTGCGTCCCGGTTCGCCCCGCCCGATATCTTCACCGAAGGCACCGTCGGCTTGTCGCTGTCGAAGAACAGGTTGCCGGTCCACTCGGTGCCCTGGTTGCCGCCGCCGTCCATCATCGCGGTGTTGTCAGCGTTCACCGCGGAACTGGCCACGGCGATGTTGTTGTACCACTTCACGTCACTGCTGTTGATACAACTGAGTTCGCCGCGCCAGGTGGCGTCGTTGGTGTTGTCCCAGTTGTTGTGGTAGGCGGTGTTGTTGCGCAGGACTACGTGATCGCTGAGAAAGACATGGATACCGCGGGCGCCGTTGTGGTAGGCGAGGTTGTTCTCGACGAGGGTGTAGTTGGGGTATATGCCGTTGGTGCTGCCGTGCTGGGTATTTCGGAAATCATCGATGATGAGACCGTTACCGTCGGTTCCGTTGGGCGGATTGCTGTTGTCCGAAAGGATGTTCCCGCGGACGATGATATGGAAACCGGGTTCCCGGTCCAGCGCGATCGCCTGCCAGAAGGAAATGCCGCTCTGGCCCCAAGGGCCCGTCAAGGCGCAGCGACGGACGACGTTGCACTCCACGGTGCGATAATCACCATGGTTGAGTTGAATCCCGCCGCCGCCGCAGTCATGGATGTAACAGTTCTTGACGATCGTATGGTGATTGAGGACGTGCTTGATTCCGGTCTGGTTGGTCTGGATGCCGGTTCCGCCGGGCGCCGTGATGTCGAATCCCTCCAAGGTGATGTAGTTCGCGTCTTCTCCCAATCCAAAGGCATCTTTCTTTTGCGGGGCCACAATCTTGGCCCCGTGCTTGCTCGCCGACCGCAGCGTCAGCTTGGCCTTTGCAATCCAAATGGACTCCGTGTAGGTATCGTTCTCCACCACGATCTCGGTGCCGGGCTGGGCCGCGTCGACTGCCGACTGGATGCTGTTGTAGTCGGCCCCCTGCAACGCGACGCGCAGCACTGGCGCTTTCCCCACGCCGGATCCTTCCCCAAATATGTACGTGCAACTCAAGGCTGCCCAACATGCCGCTGCCAGTGCCACGATTGGGCGACGAGTTCCATGTCTGCACACGATTCTCTCCTTCATCCAGGTGCCGCTTTTCGTTGTCTGCTCCCCGGCTCAGACTCCGCGCCTCACTATCTTAGACTCGGTATGCCGCGAGTCAATCCTACTTTGTACCTGGGACGAAGAAGTGGCAAATCAAGGGTAACAGTGTGAGAACGATTGACGTCCGCCGAGCCGGGTACTTGAACGCACGATTTGACGACATCCTAAACCCTTTGATTGCGTATTGCACGCGGGCAATTCTCACCGATGTGCGGCTTGCCTCGGAGAAAAGCCACGAATTCGCACCGGAGTGATCAACGTCAACTATTGTTTCTCTCCAGCGACAATTATTTTTACCGTTCTTTCCTTGCCCCAGAGCCCCCCTAATGAGTTTTGACGAACAAATTCGGTAGTCACTGCTTGGGGATGGCTTTGGCGAGTTGTCCTTTGCCCAGCAGGCCCACGTACCGCAACAGGGCGCGATGACCCTTGCGCAAACTGATCGAGGAACCCGTTGACCCGCTGCCGCAATCCCTTCGCGTCACTCGCCCAGCGGTGCAACTTGAGGATGTCCTGCCGCAGCCACCGCCACAGTTTCTCAATCGGATTGAGCCACGGGGCATACGTCGGCAGCCAGACCGGTTTGATCTGCGGATACGCCTGGAGCGCCTCCCGCATATCCGGATGCGTGTGAATCGACCAGTTGTCCTGCACCACATAGATCTTCTGGGCCCGCGGGTAGGTCTGTACCAGCCGGCGGTACAAGGCCATCAGTTTCTCTCGTCCGACCACATAGCCATCCAGGTAGGTGACCTGACCGGTCAGGGCATTCAACGCCCCGCCGATCCGCCACAGACCGGCGGGGGATTTCTGCCGGTCGGTCAGCGGCGGTTCGGCGGGAGCCGCGGCACACCAGTCGGCGACCGCCTCGGGCCAGACGCTATAGCCCATCTCATCCAGAAACACCAAGACCACATGCTGGGGATCGCGGGCGGCCTCGCGTAAGCACCGCTTCACGCGGCGGACCTTCTTCTGGTACTGCGGATCGGGACTGTACTGCTGCACGGTGGCGGAGCGAAGCTCCACCCCGATCCGTTCGTGCAGCCAACGCCACACCCCGCTGAGGGTGTACTCGTGCAGCGCGGCAAAGGTCGCGCGGATCGTCCGCAGGGTCCAGCGGCTGGGCGGCGCGGCCGTGTCTGGCGGGGCCTCGGGGCCGGGCCCTTGTCGCAGCCGCTCGATCACGGTCTCCCGCTCGGCGAAAGGGCCGGCGGCGATTGCCGCCCTGCCGCCTACTCTGCAACCCTACCAGTCCGCCTTCTTCATACCGGTCCAACCACCCGTACACCGTATCCGGGATCCCGCGGTTTCTGGAGCCCCCTTTGGGCCATCGCATGGGCCGATTGGCCGGCGGAAATCTTCAGAACCGCCGCACACCGCTCGCGAATATCCGGCCGTAGATCATGGTCTCGACACTGCTCCAATTTCTTCTGCTGTCTCTTCGACAGCTTCAATGTTCGTTGTTTCACAATCGTCTCACTTCCTATGGTTCTACTACCTACTTCCCTCAAACCATATCCACCTCCCTTCTCTTTCAACGAAATCACTACCGAAGTTGTTCGTCAAAACTCATTAGGGGGGGCGTTTCTGGACTCGTGTCATCGTCTTTATTTCTCCTTTTGGCCTCTTCGGCCCGGTAGCTGGGGACGTTCAGTTCCAGCACCACACTGTGGTGGATCAGCCGGTCGATGGCCGCCGCGGTCGTCATCGGGTCCTTGAAGATCACCTCCCACTTCGAGAACGGCAGGTTGCTGGTCAACAGCACGCTCCCCCGCTCGTACCGGTAGGCCAGCAGGGTGAACAGGACCTCCATCTCGTCCCGGTCCTGCTTGACGTACCCGAAGTCGTCGATCATCAGAGCATCGTACTTCGAGAGCTTCTTCAAGAGCTTGTCCAGCTCCAACGCCCGCTTGGCCCGCAACAACTGCTGGACCATCACGTCGCAGGTGCTGAAGTAGAGGGAAAACCGGGGGAAAACCGGGGACGTACCCTATTTAAGACAAGGCAGTATCAGAAATAGGAAATGCGATGCCGGGTCCCGCTACTCCCAGTGTTGCCAGGAGAGGACGGCGATTCCCTGTCGCAGGTACGATGTGCCGCCGCCGTAGACGAGGGCCGCCCGCGCGTTGGCCTGGTCCGGCAGAGACCGCCAGTAGGTCAGGCCCTGGAGGTAGTCGCCGGCGAAGGTCTGGCCGGACTTGATCTCGATGGGGACCAATTCCCCGCCCTGATCGAGGAGGAGGTCGATTTCATGGCCGGTCGAGTCCCGCCAGAAATAGAGATCAGGCGTGGCTGCCCGGTTGTAGTAATTCTTCAGCAGTTCGGAAACGACCCAGGATTCGAATACGGCCCCGCGGGCCGCGTGCGTGGTCAGTTGGTCGGGGTTTTCGAGAGAGACGTACTGATGGTCCGGAAAGACGGCTCGAACCAGAGTGGTCTTGCCGGACTGACGCGGGCCGGTGAGCAGTACGACCGGGTATTGCTCGGCCGCGGTCCGCAGCTTTTGTTCCAGATGACGCTGGATCATGACCGAGCTCCTCACAGCTATACTTGCAAATTTAACATTCAATATTAAATTTACAAGACGCCCACGACAAAAGTCGGCTGTCACAGAAAAACGCGTTAAGTTGTTATTTTGTATAGATTTATGTTCCTTTTTCTCTGGACAAGCGGTTCTCGGGGATTATACTGTAACTCGTTATCAGTCAAGGACTTGGAGCCCTTATGCAACGGATGGTAGATCCCCGACAAACCCGCCTGTTTGACCCCTATACGCCGGTCCTGACCGCCACGAATCGCCAGTGGTTGGAGAAGAACTGGCCCGGCGTGTTCCGCCATGTCATCCTGGAACTGATGCCCGTGGACATTCTGCGGCAGCACTTTGACCCCGACCTGGGCCGGCCGACCCAGGAACTCTATTCCCTGGCCGGTCTGATTCTGCTGCTGGAGTTTCACCACTGGACCCAAGAGTACGCGGTGGAGGCCTACCGCTTTCATCTGGAAGTCCAGTATGCCCTGAACCTCGAGCCCCAGAGCCACGATCTGTCGGTGCGGACCCTGGAGCGGTATCTGGCGTTCTTCGTGCAGGACGAGTTGGCCCAGCGGGTGATGCAGGACGTGACCACGCGGCTGGTCACCGTGCTGGGCCTGAAGATCGACCAGCCGCGGCTGGACTCGACGCACGTGCTCAGCGACATGGCCCACTTCGGCCGCACGCGGCTGCTGGGGGTAGCGCTCAAACGGTTCTTGACCCAGGTCCAACGCCATGACCCGGCGGCGTATGCGGCGTTGCCGGAAGCCTTGCGGCAACGGTATGCGCCCAGCGCTCTGCGCTTGTTCGCCGACACCGCCCGGGACCGCGAGTCGCAGGCGCGGCTGCGCCAGCAAGTGGCCGAGGATCTGTACCAGGTGCTGCGGCTCTTTGCCGCCCCGTCCGCCCAGGCCCAGCGGAGCAGCTACCAGGCGATGGAGCGGATCTTCCAGGAGCAATGTGAGGTCCAGCAAGAGAAGGTGATCCTCAAGACCCAGGTCGGCAGCGCCGTCATGCAGAATCCCTCGGACCCGGACGCGACCTAGGACGGCCATAAAGGGCCGGGCTATCAGGTCCAGATCGCGGAGACCTGCCATCCGGACAATGAGGCCCAGTTGATTACCTGTGCCCTGCCCCAGACGGCGGCCGTGACGGAGGAGAAGGCGTTGGTGCCGGTGCTGGAGGACCTCCAGGCGGCGCAGTTGCTGCCGGAGCAGTTGCTGGTGGATACGCTGTATCCCAGCGATGAGAATGTCCAACGGGCGGAGCGTCTGGGCGTGGCGTTGGTCGGCCCGGTGCCGGGGGCGGCCCCGGCCGAGCGGCCGGACGATCTGAGTATCGACGACTTCGTCGTCGACGAGGCCACCGAGCAGGTGACGTGCTGTCCGGATGGTCAGACGCCGCTGACCTCGGTTCACGACCCGGCTACGGGCAAGACCCGCACCACGATGCCGGCTTCGGCTTGTGCCCGCTGTGCCTACCGGAATCAGTGCCCGGTCGAGGAGGCTCCCGACGGCTATCATCTGGAGCATACGGCCAAGCAGCGGCGGACGGCGGGCCGGCGCCGGGAACAAGAGACGGAGGTCTTTCGCCATCGGTATCGCCGCCGCAGCGGGATTGAGAGCACCAACAGCGGCCTCAAACGACGCACGGGCCTGGGCCGCCTGCGGGTGCGGGGTCGGGCCCGGGTGTTCCAGACGCTCTACCTCAAGATTACGGGATGGAACATCCTGCGAGCCGCGGCGTGCGCGACGATGCGGAAACTGGTGCAAACCAAGGCCCGCGCGGCCGTTTTGGGCCTCTGGGCCTGGCTCCGGACGGCGGTTCCCGCCTCCCAGACCTCGCGGCCGGCCCCGTCTGCGGTCATTGGGGCTTCTCACGGTTGGTTCCTTCCTCGCCTGGCTCTCCTCCAAGCCGCGTGAACTCGACTTCTGTCGTGGGCGTCTTACAAGGCCCTTCTGTTTCTATTCGGGCGGATTTCGTGGACAGCTTCCCTATTTCAGTCCCTGCTTTGGCAGCCGCTCCCAACCCTATCGACAGTTGATTTCCGACGTCGGGCGGGTGAAAGGAAGAGTGGACGCGGTCTGCTCGTAGTGTGCTCGTAAGAGCATGTCTTCGTGTCGCGGACATCTTGCCCGCGATCCGAGGGCGGGACGCCCTCGACACAGATAACGCCTTACGGCGTCACTACAAACGAGGCAGCCGGTCAGTGGGCGGTTCCGATCTTGACGGCGTACAAGGATGAGCGGGCTGTGATGAACAGCGTTTTGCGGTCCGGGCCGCCGAAGACGAGGCTGGTCGGACGCTGGGGGACCTCGATGGTGTCGATACGCTGGCCGGAGGGGTCGAAGACCATGATCTGGCCGGCGGCAAGGTAGACGTTGCCTTGGTCGTCGGTCGTGACGCACTCGCCGCCTTCTGGGACGAACAGCTTCGGGTCGGAAAGCGTTCCATCGGGGCCCACGTTGAATCGCCACGTCTTGAGCTCGATCTCGTTCGTGACGTAGAAAGGCCGGCCCGCGACGGCGGGGGCCAGCCGGAAGCTGCGCACCACGTCTGCCATCTTGATGCCCCATTGCGTGGCCCCGGTGGTGAAATCCCGGCCGGCGGGAATGAACGCCATGCCGTCGGGCGAAACGTAGTGGGTCGGCTTGTGCATGGTCGAGTCGCGCAGGAATTCGTCATCGTGCATCCACCGGCTCACCGGGAGCACGGCCGTCATTTCTGGCCGGGACGCAGCGGGTTGGGCCTTGAGGGTGACGATCTCACTATCGCTTCTGTCGGGCCGAAAGGCCAGCACCGTCCCGTTGCCGGAATAGGCGACGACCAACAGATTCCCTGCTTTGTCGAAGGCCAGCGACACGGGCTGCTGGGGAATGTCGCGGACCGGCTCCGCCCGGTGGGTTTGCGGTGACCAGCGGTAAATGTGACCTTCGTGCGCATCGGCGAAATAGACGGTGCCTTGGCTGTCCACGGTGGCCCCGCCGATGTTCAGGAACCCGTCGGCGAGCTTCTCGACCTTGGCGCCGGCGGCCAGGACCTTCGTGCCGGCAGGGGGCCGGGCGGGCAGCGGGTCGCCCGTGAGGTCCAGCACGGCCAGCTCAGGATCGCGGACCTCGACGTTCGCCGTCGTCTCCAGGAGCGTGCTGTCGAACGAGACCCGGCTGTTGCTGAAGCAGTGGACATTGCGGAAGCGGATGTCGCGGCAATTGCCCGTCTTGATCGCCTCGGGGAAGGGCACAAAGCAACTGATCACGCGATAGAACCAGGTGTTGGCGAACTGGAGATCGCTGGAACGGCCGATTTCCAGGGGCAGGCACTTGGGGCCTTCTTCCCGCTCCTCCTCGAACTGCACCGCGTAGAACCGCCAGTGGGAGGCGTTCTGAATGACCATCTCGCTGCGAACGTGGTGTTCGAGGGACATCGCGTACACCCGGCCGCTCGTAGAGGTGTCCGAGACGAGCAATCCGGACTGGGCATAGGGGCAGGGGGTCCAGATGTTCTTGAAAGTCCCGCCCCCGCCATTGGTGACCCAGAGGCTCGCGGGCTGGGTGCTCCACGCGTTGCGGTCACCCAATCGGCCGAAGCCGCCGCGTTCCCCGGGAATTCTCGTGCCGTGCCCGCCGAGCAGGCGGACATCGTCCACCATCGACTTCGCCCCGGCCATCCACTTCACACCCACGGTGCGCGGATTGACTGCCGCCGTGTAAACGCCGATGCCAGTCATGATGTTCGTCCCGCCCGGCGGGGCCTCGATGACCGGTTTCGGTTCGCCGGACCCTTGGAAGGCGGGGGACTTCTCCGGCACGGCGATGACCGTGGCCGAGGGATTGAGACCGATCAGCACGGTATCCGGCCGGAGGGTCAGCGTGTCACTGACGCAATACCATCCGATCGGCAGATAGAGCGTCCGGTGCTTCGCGATCGCCTCTTTGAGAGCGGCGGTGTCGTCGGTCTTGCCGTCGCCGGTGACGCCCAGCGTGCGGACGTTGACCCAGGTCTTGGCCTCCGGCAGTGACGGGATGTCCGATTCCGCCGGCGTCGCAAGGGCGGGGACCTCGTGGGCTGTCAGAACGGTTTTGGTTTGTCGATCTGCACCCAGACCGGCGACGTGCAGCCCGTGGACAAACTGCTCGACCAAATACGCCGGCCCGACCCCCGCGACGGTCTTGCCGCTCTCGCGAAAGCTGGCCAGGACCGGCACGTCCTTGCAGGCGACGTTTTGCAAATTGATCTGGGTCCGGGTGGTACTCTCGTTGCTGATGACCAGCGCCGGCCCCTTAATATTCTCCATACGCCCGTCACTGATCCAAAGCTGCTCCGGGCTCCCCGGGACGATTGAGACAGCCGTGGGAGCGTTTTGGAACTGGGGGCGCACGATAGTCAGTCCACCCTCCTGATCGTTGATGGCGGCGACACTCTGACCCTCAAAGGTGCAGTCGAGCACGAGGATGGGCCAGCCCGGGGCTGATTTCTTGGTGGTGATGCCGTATTGGCCGCCGTGGAAGTGGAGGTCTTCGACCGCGTTGCCGATATCCTCCAGCCCCGCCCGGGCCGAGCCAAGCCGGAAATCGGCGTGGGCGATGTAGCAGTGCTGAGCCACGTGAAAGCGGATGCCGACCGCGGCGGGATTGCCCGCGCCGATCTCGATGTCGATATTGCTGAAGGCGCTGTAGAACGTGCCGGCGCTGCCGTCTGCCGGCGTGCCGCTGCCGCCGCCCCGGCCGAACCCGCGCCCGCCGGAGAAGAACAGCATGCATTTGCCGGTCCCTTCCTGGTATCCCGGCGTATTCTCGCCCAGCTTGAAGACCGGCCGCTGGTCGCCATAGCCGATCAGCCGGACGCCCGGCCAGACGTAGACGGTCTTCGTGAGGCGGTAGGTCCCCGGCGGGACAAACAAGACGCCGGCCCCGGTGCTCGATGCGACCTTGTCGATCGCCTGTTGCAGGCCGGCGGAGTCATCGGCGATCCCATCGCCCTGCACGGGGAAACTCTCCTGCGTCAGATAGACGCCGGCCGGATCGTCCAGGCGCTCCGGGTAGAACGACGCTCCGTAGAGCAGTCCGGATGACACAATGATGGCCGTGAAGAAGAACCCCGCCCAGACAGATTGCAGTTTCATATTATGTCCCCTCAACTGGTGGCTGACCGAATTCCCATCGCATGATGGGGATTATGTCACTTTGTCGCAAGGAATTCAACACCGTCCTAACCGGGTCGTTTGTCCGGGAACGCCGCTCTGGCGTGAAGCGGTTCATTCGAGCCAATGTCCCGCGGGTGTGGACAGAAACTCTTCGAGAGCCATGCCCTGCCCGCCGACCAGAAGCTTGCGTCTCACGTTGAACCGCTTGGAGAAGGCCTCCGTGCCGGGAAGGGTGTGATGCCGGGCGGAACTCTTGACCTCGATTGGGACAACCGTGTCGCCGCGACACAGTACGAAGTCTACTTCACGGTTGCGGTCCAGCCAGTACGAGAACCTCCAATTGGTGATCCCGAGAGGTATTGACCAAGTGTGCTCCTACAGCGGTCTCTACGACTCTGCCCCAGGCACAGGGGTCTTGCCGCAGGGCTTGTGGATCGGGACCTGACTGGGCGGTCATGAGGGCGGTGTTCAAGACCAGCAGCTTGGGACTCGACCCCCGACGTCCGACGCGACTTGGGGCGTACTTGGCCAGACCAACAGCCAAGCCTGCACTATCCAACAGGTCCAGGTAGTGGGCCAAAGTGGTTGTGTTGCCGGCATCTTGGAGTTGGCCGAGCATTTTCTGGTAGGACAGGATCTGTGCCGAGTACTCGCAGACCAAACCGAAGAGCCTACGCAGCAGGGCCGGCTTATCGACGCGATTGAGCAGCAGGATGTCACGAGACACCGTTGTCTCGATGAGCGAGTCCCGGATGTAGCTGGACCACCGATGCGCGTCGCCGATCAAAGGGGCCGCCCCGGGATACCCGCCGAAGAGCAGGTATTGATCCACCGTCACGCCGAAGCAGTCTCTCATCTCCGGGTAGGACCAATGTGTCACCGGGATGACCTCGAATCGGCCGGCCAGGCTCTCCGTTAGTCCTCTTTGTACCAACAATGAGGATGATCCCAGGAGCATCAGCTTGACAGGCAAGCCGGCGACTGAATCCTCATCCCAAAGGCGCTTGACCGTCTCAGACCACCCCTGGACCTTCTGTACCTCATCGACGATCAGAAGGGTCTCGCGTCGATCGTTTGGTGCACCTGCTTTCAATCGCGCCAGGTCCCACTGCTGAGCAAGCCATGTGCGGTCCTGGAGAGTCGGCTCATCTGCGGACACGTAGTGGCAAGGTATGTCCAGGGTGTCGATCAACTGCCTGGCCAGAGTCGTTTTGCCGACTTGCCGCGGGCCGACCAGCACCTGGATGAATCGTCTTGCTTGCAGAACTCGTGCCCGCAAGATCTGGAACACCGGTCTTGTGTATTTCTCCATGCACGTATTATATCGTTCATATTGCGAGTTATATTGAGTAAAATTACTCAATATATTGAGCAAACGGAAACAACTGCTGCTAAACTACCAAAGGACGGAGTGGACCCTTGGGATGACAGATCGCGGACAGCCCGGAGGTGCCCGCTTATTTCGCGGCTTTGGCCTTGCGGATCGGTCTTTGCTGGATGTAGCGGCTGATGTTCCGGACCGCCTGGCGGAGACGCTGCTCGTTTTCGACCAGGGCGATGCGCATGTAGCCTTCGCCGCCCTCGCCGAAGGCGCCGCCGGGGGAGACGGCGACTTCCGCGTGCTCGATCAGGTCCAGCGCGTACTCGATCGTGCCCTTGCCGCTCAGGTGCTCGGGGGCCACCTTGGCCCAGACGAACATGCCGGCGCGGGGCTTCTCGACCTGCCAGCCGATCTTTTCCAGACAGTCGCACAGGACGTCCCGCCGGGATTGGTATTTGAGGTTCTGGGCGGCGATGTCCTTGTCGCAGTGCCGCATCGCGATGATGCCGGCGATCTGGATGGCCTGGAACATGCCATAGTCGTAGTAGCCCTTGATGGTCGCCAGGTAGTCGATCATCTGCTTGTTGCCGGCGACGAAACCGATGCGAAAACCGGCCATGTTATAGGGCTTGCTCATCGTCGTGAACTCGACGCCGACGTCCTTGGCGCCCTTGGCGGACAGGAAGCTCGGGGCCTTGTAGCCGTCAAAGAGGGTTTCGCCGTAGGCGAAGTCGTGGATGACCTGGAACTTGAAGTGCTTGGCCAGATCGACCACCGGCTCGAAAAAGCCGGGATCGACCGTCATCGCGGTCGGATTGTGCGGGAAGTTCAGGATCAGCAGCTTCGGCTTGGGGAACAGATGCTCGCAGACCATGGCGATCGTGTCGAGGAACTTCTGGTCGTTGCCGAGCGGGACCGTGATGACGTTGGCTCCCGCCAGGACCACGCCGTAGTTGTGGATGGGGAAGGCCGGGTCGGGGACAACGGCCGTGTCGCCGGGGCCCAGCATGGCCAGACACATGTGGCTGAACCCCTCCTTGGAGCCGATGCACGCGAGCACTTCGGAATCCGGGTCGAGCTCGACGTTCCATTTTCGCGCGTACTTCTTGGCCATCTCGCCGCGGAGGTTCTTGATCCCTTTGGAGGCGCTGTACCGATGGTTGCGCGGGTCCTTGACGGCTTCACAGAGCTTCTCAATCACTTCCAGCGGGGCGCTGTCGGTGGGATTGCCCATGCCCAGGTCGATCAGGTCGGCCCCTTGCTGTCTTTTGGCGTGCTTGAGCGCGTTGATGCGTCCGAACAAATAGGGCGGCAAGCGGCTGACCCGCTGCGCCGGCTCGATCCGATAGGGTTCGTTATTGCTGCCTTTCTTCATACTCACTACCCGTAAGAGCGTCGATGTACTTTCCACGATAGCCCCGTATTCTACCATGCTCGGTGACACTTGACAAACCTCACTGCGCCCGACCTGTGCCATTTTTTCCAGGTTGTCGCCGCCAGTGCGGCCCAAAATTGCCATTCATTCTTCGGCCGGGCCCTTTGTTCTTGATTAAGGATTATCGGCGGCCGAACGTGCCGAGGTGCCGGGGCGTATAAAGTGCTAAGAAGCTGAGAACACATGATCTTGCGATGCGACACTCCGTGCGGTAAACTGGCCCTCCAACGGATCAGGGAGGTCCTGATGGATGATGGTGTTTGAGGGTGGTTCCGTGGATGCCTTCCGCCCGGGAGTTTGCGCGAAGAATGGATATTGCCGCTAGATCGTTTTCACGAAGGAAAGCCGCCGTTGGAGACGTTGAAAGATAGGTCGCGGCTGTTCGCGACCGGATTGCCGTCGAGTCTGGATGAGGCCGCCTTGCTGCTGTGTGCTCTGTCGTTCGGGCCGCTGAGCAAGACCGACTTGGCCCGCGCCCTGAAACAGGTGGGCATGGCCATGCCGGATGGATCGCCGATCACGGTCCAGAAGGCCGGGGAGTGCATTCAACACCTGATGCGGAAGGGCCACCTCCTGGTGCGCGGCGCCGAGGCCCAGTCCTGCTCGCCCGCGACGCGCATCGCTTGCCTCGAGGCGGCCCGCCAGAAAGGCTGGCTCCTGCGTTTTGCCGAGGCCTTGCAGCAGGCCGTGCCCGCCCAGATGACGACGAGTTCCTGGGATTACAAATGGAGCGGCCGACGCTTTGTGTCCTTCTTTCATGCCTGCCGGGACGTGTTTGTGGCCCTGGAGAAGAACGACCAGAGCGAGCTCAAGCGGCTGGCCGGGCTATGCAGCCAGGACACGCAGACGCAGTCGCTGACCAACGTGCTGCTGGCGATCTGCGTGGACCCGTTTCAGCCCGCCTACATCGAGCGTCTGCCGGCACAATACTGGGGCACCGTGCTGCAAGCCGCCGTGCACAGCCACACCTCCTACCTGATCCTGGATCATCCCGTCTTCTCGTACCTACGGGCCAAGATTCTGGCCGACCGTCATTGTCTGGACAAATCCCTGCTGATCTTGTGCGTCAATCACATCGCGGAGCGGGATATCCTCGCGGGCGACTTCGTCGGGGCCCGGACCCTGTTGGACGCGTTCGCAGACTTGGACACCTCCATCGTTCGCGGCATGTTGGAGTTGTTGTCCGGGCACGTGCCGGAAGCCCGTCAGGCGTTCGATTTGGCCCTGCGCAACCGCGGCAAGGGCAAAACGGTCCAGATGGATCACGCGGCGACCTTCCCCGGGCTCCTGCACGCGCTGCTGCTGGTGCAATCCGACCAGTTGCAGGACCGTCAGCAGGTGCGAACCTGGGTAGACTGGTTTGACAAGCACCGGGGGGCGGAGGCCTACGGCGACGCGTACCGCGTTCTCGGCTCGCTGCTGGCCTTCCATGAGGGGCGGGAGCCGCAGGACAGCGAAGACTGGTGGCTCCTGCACTTTCGGAACATGCCTTTGGCCTACGTCGGCAACTGCCTCGTGCAGTTGCTGTACCAGCTCTATACCTCCAAGCCCCGGATCTCCAAGAAACAGAAAGACGTTCAAGGTCCGGCGTTGGAGGAGTTCTTGCACGTTTGTCAGGAGCAGGGGGCACGCTGGCCGGTCATGCAGATCGCGCGGCTGATGCACAAGCTCGGCTTGGGTCCGGCCGCCCGCGGCGCCGAAGCCGAGGCCTTCTTCAAAGACACCCTGGCCAAGGACCTGTCCGAGCTCTGGACCGTCAAAGAGATTTGGGAGACCCGGGTGGGGGCCCTGGAGCAGCTTCTGCAGGAGGCCCAGCGCACGACGGAAGCTCCGGCGACGGCGCAGACGCGTCGTTTGGCCTGGAAGCTCTACGCGGTCGAGGCGGAGGAGGTCGTGGTCATCCCGGTCGAGCAGAAGCGTACCAAGAACGGCGCCTGGACCAAGGGCCGCGAGGTGCCCCTGCAGCGTCTGATCAATCACCAGGCCGAAGGCTTGGACTATCTGACTGAGCAGGATCATGCGGCCTTGGCCGGCGCCCAGAAGACCGGGCGCTACTACTACGACTACATGTACCGCCTGGACCCGGGGCGGGCCTTGCAGGCCCTGGCGGGGCACCCGAACGTCTTCTGGGAGGACCGCCCGCACGTGCCGGTCGAGATCGTGCGGGGGACGCCCGAGGTGCACATCGTGCCGCAAAAGGGGCAGGTCCTACTTTTCATGGACCCCTATCCGCCCTTCGACTACCAGGACCGCCTGCGCTCGACGTGCATCGTCAAGGAGTCCGCCGAGCCGCTTGCGGGTCATCGTGTTCGAGCCGCTGCACATGAAGATGGCCGATATTCTCGGTCCCGATGGTCTGGCCGTGCCGGAGAGCCAGTCCACGAAGGCCCTGGCCCGGCTGCAAGGTCTGTCCAAGCACGTGGCATATTCAATCGAATGTGGCTTTGGCGGGGACAGAGGCCGAGACGGTCGAGCCGGATTGCCGACCCCGGCTGCGCTTGCAGCGACTCAACGAGGGCTTGCAGGCGGAGATGATGGTCGTTCCGCTGGGCGGACCGTCGCAGCGCGCCTTCCCCCGGCGCGGGCAACGTGCACCTGGTCGAGTCCATCGGGGACAAGACCCTGCAGACCCACCGCAATCTCGAGCAGGAGACCGATCTCGCCCAGCGGGCCTTGGAGGCGGCGACGGTTCTGAACGACCTGCCCAGCGAGAGCTACACGTGGACGTTCGACGATCCCCTGGACGCCTTGGAGCTGTTGGAGCAGTTGCAGGCGGTTCCCGCGGAGGTCTCTGACGGTCGAGTGGCCCAAAGGCGACCCGATCACGGTGCGGTCCATCTCGACTCAGCAGCTCCATCTCTCGATTCACTCGGCCCAGGATTGGTTCGAGGTGGAGGGCGAGGTGCAGGTGGATCAGGGCCTCCTGATCAAAATGCGAACCCTCCTGGACCGGCTGGAGTCGAGCGACAGCCCGTTCATCGCCCTGGGCAAGGACCAGTACATCGCCCTGAGCCGCCAGCTTCGCAAGCAATTGCAGTGGCTCTCCGCCGGGACGCAAACCGTCGGCAAGGGCGACACGCTGCGGATGCACCCGCTGGCCGCCATTGGTCTGGAGCAATGGAAGGACGAGATCGGCCGATTCCAGGCGGATGCGGCTTTCGACGCCCATATCGAGCGGCTGCGCCAGGTCGAGTCCTATCAACCGGCGATCCCCACGACGCTTCAGGCGACCCTCCGGCCGTACCAGGTGGACGGCTTCACCTGGCTGGCCCGGCTGGCCGAGTGGGGTGTCGGGGCCTGTCTGGCCGACGATATGGGGTTGGGCAAGACCGTGGAGGCCCTGGCCCTGATTCTCCATCGGGCGTCCCAGGGGCCGACTCTCGTGGCGGCGCCCACGAGCGTCTGTGCCAACTGGGTCTCCGAGGCCCAGCGGTTCGCGCCCACGTTGCGTCCGGTCCGCTTCGGCATCAACGACCTCGGCCGGCGGGACCAGGTCCTCAAGGCCCTCGGCCCGTTCGACCTGGTGATCTGCTCGTACACGCTGCTTCAGCAGGAAGCAGAGGTCCTTAAGGATGTGAGCTTCGCCACGATTGTTCTGGACGAAGCCCAGGCGATCAAGAACGCCGCCACGAAACGGTCGTCCGCCGCGATGAGCCTGACGGGCGGCTTTCGCATGATCTGCACCGGCACGCCCATCGAAAACCGGCTTGCCGAGCTGTGGAATCTCTTTCGCTTCATCAATCCGGGCCTGCTCGGCTCCGAGGAGCGCTTCCAGGAGCGGTTCGTGCGGCCCATCGAGGTCGATCACGACCAACACGCCAGCCATATCCTCAAGTCCATCGTTCAGCCTTTCATCCTCCGGCGGACCAAGTCGCAGGTGCTCGAAGACCTGCCGTCGCGCACCGAGACGATGCGGCTGGTGGAGTTGAGTCCGGAAGAGCGGGCCCTGCACGAATCCCTGCGGCAGCGGGCCTTGGAGCGGCTCGAAGGCGTGAAGGACATGGCCCCCGGTCAAGCCCACATCCATGTCTTGGCGGAACTGATGAAGCTGCGGCGCTGCTGCTGCAATCCGCGTCTGGTCATGCCCAACTGCGGCCTGACCGGCTCCAAGCTCGAAGCCTTCGCCGAGTTGGTGGACGAGTTGCTCGAAAACCAGCACAAGGCCCTGGTCTTCTCGCAGTTCGTGGACCACCTGACGCTGCTCCGCGAGCACTTGGACAAGCAGGGCATCCACTACCAGTACCTGGACGGCTCGACCCCGCCCAAGACCCGCCAAAAGCGGATCGACGCCTTCCAGAACGGCGAAGGCGACCTGTTCCTGATCTCCCTCAAGGCCGGCGGCCTGGGCCTGAACCTCACCGCGGCCGACTACGTGATCCACATGGACCCGTGGTGGAACCCGGCGGTGGAGGACCAGGCCTCCGACCGCGCCCACCGCATCGGCCAGACCCGCCCGGTCACGATCTACCGCCTCGTCGCCGCTGACACGATCGAGGAGAAGATCGTCCAGCTCCACCACGCCAAACGCGACCTGGCCGACTCCTTGCTCGAAGGCACCGACACCGCCCACACCCTGACCGCCGACGAGCTGATCGACCTGCTGCGAAACCGATGAGGAGACGCTGAGGGCAGACAACCGAGTAGGGCGAGCATCGCCGCATGCTCAAGAAGGAACGTATGAGGAGACACGGCCCGCGGGGATAGGGATACGCTTGCTTCCTATTTGCGGCTGGCGTTCAATATGGTCAGACCTACGATATCCTTGCCGTCTTTGCGGATCAGGATGTCATCTTCTAACTCAACCGTCTCGGTGGCATGCTGAGGCCTGCGGAAACTCATATAGAGCACGTCGGCCTCCTTGTCGTAGTCCAGCCACACGTGCTGTACGGGGAGCTTCAGAATCTTCGTCGCCAAAGCCACCCAATTGCTCACGAAATCCGCCGTTCTTTTTGCTGCTACGGTCGCCATAATACTTCTCCTTTGGGCCGTTGGGACAGGAGATAGGCCGTGATCACAAATCCGTCCCGCCTCGACGCCTCCCGATACACTACCACCAGCCATCTCTTCCTGCCCATGCTTCTCACAGCCTTCAAAGCGCCGTGGCTTCCACGGACAACGACTTCAGGCTTCTCTACGGTATCCAGTACGTCGTGGAAGGTGCTGGCCAGATCGTCATGGTTCTCGACAATGTGGTACCATCGCTCGTAGCTCAGACGTATGGGCACACCGTTTACGGAACGGGCAATATCCATGTCCTACTCTCCACGACGCGTGATCGGACACCATATCCGACACGGATAGCAGTATACCACCGTGTCCGTCGATGGACAACGGCTCTTCACTTCACGGTTGACTGCTCGCGCCGGGAAATCAAGCCTCCGACCGCGCCCACCGCATCGGCCAGACCCGCCCGGTTACCATCTACCGCCTCGTCGCCGCCGACACGATCGAGGAAAAAATCGTCCAACTCCACCACGCCAAGCGTGACTTGGCCGACTCCCTCCTCGAAGGCACCGACACCGCCCACACCCTGACCGCCGACGAGCTGATCGACCTGCTGCGAAACCGATGACGGCGACGAGAATGAAACCTGCCGCAGATTTGGGCGATAAATATTGCGTTTGCAATCGATTTGCGGTGACGGGATGCTTCGGTTCATCAGACACCCTCCCCACGCCCCATGGGAAGGCATGTCGCGGGCCTTGACAGACGGTACGCAGCCCCGCCGGACTCAAGGCCGGCAGGTATTTGATCGTGTTCTTCGTTCCAAATCAGGATCATCGCGCTATTGATTTTGACACCCTGCGACATGACCCTTGCGGAAAGAAAACGATATGAGAAAAAGTAGTAGCAGGAAAAGAGGGTCGCCGGCAGGAAAAGCATTTGTCTGATGCCAGAACATACGCCGAAATAGCTGATTTCTGGGACGAACACGATCTCTCTGACTACTGGGGCAAGACCCGGTCCGTCCGGGCCGACGTGGACCTGGAATCCGAAGAGTCTCTGTACCGCGTTGAGAAAGGGCTCTCCGAGTCCATCCGGCAGGCAGCCAGGGAAAGAGGCGTTTCGCCGCATACGCTGGTCAACTTGTGGCTCCAAGAGAAGGTGCAGAAACTCAAGACCGGCACCAACCACAGGTAACGTCGCCGGAACGACAGAAATGATACCGAAGCTTGCCGAAGCACGCTACGTACGGGACTATACGATCCACCTCCGTTTCACCGATGGTGCCGAAGGCGATGTGGATCTTCGAGAGGAATTATATGGCGAGATTTTCGAGCCTCTCAAGGACCGGCGCTGTTCCAACAGTTCTCTCGTGCATCCCGAGTTCCACACGCTTGCTTGGCCCAACGGCGCGGACATCGCCCCAGAGTTTCTGTACAAGAAATCCAACTGGCAGCATGAGGGGCAGCGATCCCATCCTTGAGGAAATCTGGAAGGCGCGAGACGAACACGCGCGCCGTTTGACTACGACCTGAAGAACTCTGGGCCGATCTGAGAAGGATAGAGAAGCAGTCGGGCCGGCGAGTGGTCACGCGGAAACCCAAGCGACCTTCAGCAACCGCAAAACACAGGCGGAGTAAATGACCGAGTCGCAGGAGGCATTTTGGCTCATTCGGTCGGTTGCGTTTCCTCCGTGTCGAATCCCGGTCGCAGGGAGGCCGGGCGTCGGGGAAGGCAGTCTCGACCTGCCGACGCAGGCGTTGGAGGGTGGCCAGAGATCGGGAATCTCGTGCTCCTGGTCGGGGAAGGTGAGTCAGTAAGCCTGCCCAAGTCTCGGTGGTGGTGGAAGCGCCGAAAAGGGGCCATTTTCGGGCTTCATCCGTGTGGACAATGGCCTGATATGCTGGTATCGCTCCGCTTCGTTTGTGGTAAAGGGGCGGAACGTTGGAGTTGTTCCGCCCCGGCTGTTGCTGACCTTACTTGCCGGCTGTATATCCGGCGGAAGGTCTCCTGCACAATGTCGGCGACAGACGCTGGGTCACCGCCCATCAGCCGGGCGACATTGCACCAGACCTTTTCTGCATACAGGTCGTACAGCGTCAACCAGGCATCGCGATTGCCTTGTCGCAGGCCCTCGGCTATTTCCGTCTCGGTCTGCTTCTCCATATCGGTCGGCTTTCCGTCACTTTTTTGAACCATCGATGGCTCAGCTTTCACCATATAATTTGCGCACCGGCGGAAGAATGTGTCGAGGAAAATGCCACTTGGGGCACCAGCGCAAAAGAAAGCCGGGCAAACGAGCCCGGCCTTGTTCGCAGATTCACAAGATAGTGACCCTATTTAGGCAACGCCTCTTCAAGTTCCGCCAGTCTCTCTGGGGTAACTGTCTCAGCACGCAGATCGCCGAAGATGGCGCGGTATTCCTTGTCGGAGACCTTCCACCGCATCAGGACCTTATCCGCGTCTTTCGGGGGTAAGCTCCTGCGGCCAGCAGCCACACGACCGTGCACAGGAGCGAGACCACACAGACAATCGCCACGGGCAACAGGGCCTCTATCATGTCGCCATAGATTCCATACAGGGACGGATCGTCAGCGCCCTGCCATGCGGAACTGCTCGGGATGGGAAAGTTGGTGACGATCTTGGGCGCAGCGACAACGTTGATCGCCCCTGCAAGCGTCAGGAGAAGGACCAAGCCTCCTACCGATGACGCTTGCAGATTGCTGATCGTGCTGTTGTTGCCAGTCTTCATATCCTTTTCAGTCAATTCCCAACGGCAACCGGGCCATCCTCACGCCCACTGGTGAACTCGTGCCTTCAGCACACCCACAACGCCAAGCGAGGCAAGCTCGACCGCCTTTGCCAAGCCTACGACCGCCGGGCTCTTGGTCCGACTGCGGTTGGATTACTGTGCGCACTGAAGCTTCTTACTTGGTCATTGTGAAGTCCACGCTTGGCCGTCCGCCGTAACAACCGCCTTCAAACACCATTTTGGCGGGCTTGCCGGACTGGATCCGGATAAGCCCCTCGTGCCAATCCATTGTGTCCAACGTCGCGGTGGACGTGGTCGTGCCGGACAGGAACGCCATCATGGTGATAAGGTATGGCACACCATCAATCATCACCTTGAACTCAAGCCGGCCGTACAATGGCCCCTTAGCCGAATTCGTAATAGCAAGGGAATCGTAAGCTATGGGATTCCTGGCCTGCAGAGAGTTTAAAAGATCCTGCCAGCCGACTATACTGGTACCGGCCGGATAGGCAAGATGCTTCGCGAAGTCAATGCTGGCAATAAAGGGCCCTCCCAGTGTCTGTGGCGCAGCGCTCACATCCCCGGAGAGGAAAGTCACCACCACGGGCGGAGGTGGTTTACCGGCGCTGAGGGTGGTTTACCCGCAGTAGCCGAGTGCGTCCATACCAACACACCGAGCCCCGCCAAGCCAATACACAACGCCACCTTCATTGTCTTGTTCATACTATTACCTCCTTTGCAAAACGGATCAGCCTTCTGCGAAACACGTAAATCTATTCTGACGAACCTTATTCGCTGGCTGTGGATTTCGGCAGGAAGTTCTCCAGCACCCACAGCTCGCTCTTGGACTCCTCAAGGACGCCGAACGCAAAGCGGCGGTTGTCCGGGTGAAGCGCGAAGCACGATCATCTTTGGAACGGAGAGGTCCAGCTTCAGCGGCGTCCCGCCCTGCCCGGAATCCGCCAGATTTCACAGCTCGCGGTAGCAGAGAATGCATAGGCGATGATGTAACGGCCGTC
>CAVVRJ010000032.1:0-106866 GCA_963750205.1 uncultured Planctomycetota bacterium | reverse complement strand
AGTAGGCATGTCCGGCTCATAGAATATGGCATGTCGACGAGGCGTAGACATGGCACCCCGCAATAGGTGACTTTGGATTACTGGTTTTGTTCGTCAAGACTCATAAGGCGGTACTCCAAACGGGTTCTCACCGAGTGACCGTGGCCATGCCGGGTTCGGAGTAGCGCTGGCCGGCGGCGGCGCCTTTCGGGGCGATCTCGTCGATGCGTTCGAGGTTTTCCGGCGCGATCTCCACGTCGAGGGCGCCGACGTTCTCATCGACGTATTTCGGATGCTTCGTGCCGGGGATCGGGACGATGTCTTCCCCTTGCGCGAGTACCCAGGCGAGGGCGAGCTGCGCGGGCGTGCAGCCTTTCTCTGCCGCCATTTCTTCAATGCGTGCGACCAGGTCCAGGTTCTTCTGGAAGTTCTCGCCTTGGAAACGCGGGTTGCCGCGGCGCCAATCGTCCGGGGGCAAATCGTCGAAGCTCTTGAAGCGGCCGGCGAGAAACCCGCGTCCCAGCGGGCTGTACGCGACAAAGCCGATGCCCAACTCCCGGCATATGTCGAGCAGGCCGTCTTCCGGGTCGCGGCTCCAGAGAGAATACTCGGTTTGCAGGGCCGTGATCGGGTGGACCCGGTGCGCCCGGCGGAGCGTGTCGATCCCAGCCTCCGACAGGCCGATATGCCGGATCTTGCCCTGATCGACCAGCCGCTCCATCGCGCCCACCGTGTCCTCAATCGGCGTGTCGGGGTCCACGCGATGCTGATAGTACAGATCGATCGTATCGACGCGGAGCCGCCGGAGCGAAGCCTCGCAAGCTCTCATGACGTATTCGGGCCGGCCGCTGATGCCGACGAAGCTGCCGTCCGCCCCGCGGACATTGCCGAACTTGGTGGCCAGGACCACCTCGTTGCGGTGGCCGCGGATGGCCCGGCCGACCAGCTCCTCGTTCGTAAACGGCCCGTAAGCGTCGGCCGTATCGAGGAAGTCGACGCCCAATTCCAGGGCCCGGTGGATCGTCGCCAGGGCCTCGCGATCGTCGTGCGCGCCGTAGAATTCGGACATCCCCATGCAGCCCAAGCCGAGCGCCGAAACCACCAAGCCGCTTTTGCCCAATTCTCGTGTCTTCATCTCTGGTGCCCTCATAAACCATCGGATGCTTTCATTACCGCTGTGGGGCACTCCCCGCTCAACGGGCAGAGCCCTATTTCTGCCCCGGCAAAAGCCTTACCCGGCCGGCGAGCCGCCCCGGCGAACCGCAAGTCCTTATGACCAAGAGGATCATCCTTTGCGCCGAGACCCGGAGGCGCAGAAAATCACCCCGGGAAGAGGCACCCTCGCGTATGATGCTCTTCACAGGCCAACGCCGGGATCGCTAATCTCCTGATTGGCTTCTTTCGACGTGGCACTCGGGAAAGCGGCAGCCCCGGACTTCTTCAAACGGCCAATCAGGCGATTGGCGGTCCCAGGGCGGGGTGGCCTGTCATCCGGAGGACAGCACCAGAAACGAACGCGGCGGGAAGGTGTGGGTTGTGATACCATCCTTGAGGTTGTGCTGCCACCACGTCATCTTGGTGCAGGATTGCGCCGGCTGGCATGGCCAAGGCCTTGGCGACGTGCCAGCCGGCGAACCTGACCTCCTGTACTTGCGGCCGTACAGTCGGGAAATGAATCCTGCGGGGCACCCGTGGGCGTATCTGTGCAGCCATGACCGGAGCCACCGCGTCTATCAGGACCTAGGAGAACCTGTTGGACGCCTCCGGCACCGGCTGACCCCGGAACACCTGCGCGATCTGCCCCACCGAACGGCCACCGCGCCCAAATCAATCCTAATCCGTCTACACCCGCTTGCGCAGCTTCAGGCCGGCTGTGCCCAAACCCAGCATCGCGAGCAAGAAGGCGGCGGGGACGGGCACGGTAGTCACGGAAAAATCCATATTCGGTGCGTCGAAATAATCTCTGTTGTTAAGGTAGGAATTCATAGGAACGGTTCCTGGTAACGCGCCGGGGTCCGTCCAAAACGAATTGTCGAACTCCACCGCGGGACTGCCGTTGAACGTTGGTTCAGAGGCAATTCCACCACTGACGTTGGAGTTGTGTTCCGAATCCGATCCCGTGAACCCGTAACTGGCTATCTTGTAGTCGCCCGGCGCCAGGTGCACTGGCGTTCCCTTCCACAAGTAATTGGAGACCAATGCGCCGGAATTGCTCGGCGTGAACTCCATGCTCGCCACGGTATTGCCGCTCGAATCGAAAATGTAAGTCCACAGATTGTTCGCAATGACGCCGTCGTCCCCACTGTCGAAGACGCCGAGGGATTTAACGTCAATCCCACCGGGAGTCACAACGCTGAACTCTAAGCCTACGCCGTAACCCGTCTGATTGCCAGTAATAGTAGTCGGCTGCGGCGTGTGCATCACCATATCTGCGTGGGCGGACGCAGCCGCAAACGCAGTCACTATCCCGATAAGACAGAGCTTCTTCATAAGATCATCTTTCCTCAATCACAAATCTCTCAGACGTTAACCACAATCGCTTCTTGACCGGCTTGGTTTCGCCCCGCGCCCAGGCACACGCCTCTTTGGTCGCCTTTTCTCAAATGTGCCGCCAAAGAGACTTGATCTAGCCCAGGATAGCTTGGACGCTCGTGAACCGGCCAAACTAAGTCAGAAGGGGAAGCGCGGAGGTCCTCGTGAGGCAAGCACCGCAGGAGTGAATTGGGATCTTCGCCAAAAGCTCGCGATTGTCCCTCGATGATAAAGCGATAGACAGTTCACCTTGGGGCGCTGCGGCTGAACGAAGCAGTAAGCCGGGGTCAACTGAAGATCCGGCCCCGTGGCAAAACTGTGTCCAATCTGCCAAGGCCCGCTGGCGTGATACCAATCGGGGACCGAACCGGTGAACGACGTCTTCTTCACCCAGCCGCCGCATCGGAAAACCCCGAAGCTCAGCAGACCGCACAAGAACAGGCTCAAACTGCTCTGGCCGTCTGTCGCCAGCCGAACAGGTTCTGTCCCGCAAGATCGTTCTACCTCTCCGTCGACTCCCGGCAAACCCTCTGCCGGCAACAATCCCAATGGCACGTTGCCGCATAGATCAAACGCTCGGTTGAGAGGACCGCCGGGTGGCATACCGCCGGGATGGGCCACGGTTGGAATCTCGCGCCTGGCAGGAGACGGACGGCACACCGAGACCATATCCGCACGTGCGGTGGCCGCGCCGACCGCCGCCACTACAAGAACCAGGGTTCTACTCCTCCAACTTTTCATGCACCCATCACTCCATACCTGAGTGTTCAGTAAAGCCATAGCGACCACAAATGTCAATGTAAATCTGGGTAAAATATGCTTGGGGTGTGATCTTTTACCCAAATACCCATAATTGGATTGCAGGAACTAGGGCCGGCACAAGGACTTACACCAGCGTGTCCACCACAACCTGTTGTGGTTACCGGTGCGGAACACCACGTAGCCTGGGTACGTCGTTGGGGCCCAGGGTGCGTCAATCTCCTGATGGTCCTCCTTCACCGTGGCACTCGGGAAAGCGGCCACCTCGGACTTTTGCTAATGGCCAATCACGCGATTGGCGGTCCTATGATGGATGGCTTGTCACTCGAATGACAGCACCACAACCGAACGGGGCGGGAAGGTGAAGCTCGTGGTTCCGTCCTTCATGTCGTGGCTCCATTGCGTCTGCCGTGGGATTATAGCGTCGGGATGCGTGGCAATGTTGACGGCACTGAGCGGGCCAGACAGCTCTGTCACCCCGGCGGTGGGCTGGGCTGGGACAAAGCCTTCCACGTGCATCTGAGCGGCTATGGGTCTGTCGGTCGGATTCACGGCCTGGAGGGTCAGGGCTTTGCTGTCGGTGCTCCGGGTGGCAGTTACCTCCACTGGAACGGGCGAGTGATTATTCGCCCCTACGGCGGTCACATCGCAGTTCACTACCAAGCCAAGACGCGTGCGTGAGAACATCTGGGTCACGTAGCCGGGGGGCTGGAGCCAGACCTGCGACGGGTTCAGAAAGAGCAGGCCCTGGTCCCAGCCGTTGTCGTTTTGGCCGTCGGGCTGGAGACAGTTGGCCGAGGTCACGATGGCAATCCGGCCGTCCCGCTCAATGGTGCCGAGGGCGAGGGCGTTGGGCAAGGCACGCTTGTGGCACGTCTTCGAGGCATTGCGCCGGTCAGATAACGCGACAAGGGGTGCAGCACCTGGTCGGCCTGCACGGTGATGCGAACCTCCTGCGCGCGTTGCGGCCAGAGAGGCCAGCACTATGAGAAGGATCACTGCATTTCGTGTTGTCATGGAATCACTCTCTATGGGATATCGGGTCCATGGTCCGATCTTGGCAAGGCCTGACCCATTATAGAGAGAGAATGGTCGTGTGCAACGGGTGCCCCCCTATCCCCTGGCAAGGTGTGCACGGCACACCCTACTACTCCGGCTACGCCAATCTAGTGGATTCCGGGTGGCAGCGGCAAGCGCAGTCTTCGGAGCTTGCCGATGGGGTGCAGGCCTACGCACAAGCCAGCGGCAAGACCTCCGCAAAGCCTTCGGCCTTGCCGCTGCCACACATCATTTCAAGGTGGCCAGAGTACTACCGGACTTGCCCTGTCGCCATGCGTGGGTGCATTCGCCGAGATCCACGTGCCCCTGCGGGGAGACATTGTGTCCAAGCCGTTGCCGAAGTCGCTCGTCAAGACTCATCCGGCGTGCCTGTCGCTCTCTACTTTACGGGCACGACGACCAGCAGTAACTCCGCGTCATCCTGGGCCTGCAGGGATAACTCGGACTCGCCAACGATTAGCGCGGCGTCGAGGGAATGCAGAGTGTCCGACACGAGGGTGAGGTCGCCCCCTTCGACTACGTACAGGTAGGCGCCGTAGCCTTCTTGGAACGAATAGGCGACGGCCTTGCCCTTTTGGAGAAAGCAGGAATACACTTTGGCGTCCGAGGCGATGGGGAGGGCTTCCAGGTCGTCGTTCGAGACCAGGGGCAAGAGGCAGTTGGTCCGCTCCGCGCGGTCCACCTGCTTCTGCTCGACGGAGGGTGTCAGGCCGGGGGTGTCGGGGGCGAACCACATCTGGATGAAACGCATCGGTTGGCCGGGCCGGTTGTTGATCTCCGAGTGGAACATGCCCTTGCCCACCGTGGTGTGCTGGACCCAGCCCGGCTCCAGGATGCCGCCTACGCCGCGCTCGTCGGCGTGGCGGAACTCGCCTTCGGCGCAGTAGGTCACTACCTCGATCTCGCGATGCGGGTGCAGGGGCCAGACGGCGCCGGGCGAGAGGGCGTCGTCGTTGAAGACGCGCAGGGGGCCGAAGTGCAGGTAGCGGGGATCGTAGTAGTCGCCGAAGGAGAAATGCCAGCGGCCTTGGAAGGTGCCGTTCTCGATCCGGCCCCGGGCCTGGTAGATGTCCTCGGCTCTGCGAAGGGTAATCGTCGGCGTCGTGATCATCGGTTGCTCCTCAGCATCTCCACGGAAATGAAGGGCCGCAAGGCTACCTCCATGTCATTGCGAGCGTAGCGCGGCAATCTCTCATCCCAGGCGTTGAGATTGCTTCGTCGCTGCGCTCCTCGCAATGACATGGTTGTGCTCATTCCGTTAGAGGTCCTCAGTTTGGGTTTCCTTAATCTCCTGCTACGGCCGGGCCAGGGCATAGCCGGCGAAGGGGAAGGCGGCATAGGTGGCCCGGGCGCCCAGACGCCGCTCGACCCGCATCAACTGGTTGTACTCGGCGATCCGCTCGGAGCGGGACATCGAGCCGGTCTTGATCTGGCCGACGCCGGTGCCCACGGAGAAACAGGCCTCGAAGGGCAGCTCGGTCTCGCCGGAACGGTGGGAGATGATCGCGGTCATGCCGTGCTCGCGGGCCACGGCGATCGTGTCGAGGGTCTCCGTGATCGTGCCGATCTGGTTGGCCTTGATCAGGACCGCGTTGGCGGCGTCCTTCGCGGCGCCGATGCGGACTCGCGTAGGATTGGTCGCGAACAGGTCGTCGCCGACGATTTGAATCCGGTTTTCGGTTTTGCGTTTGAGCAGGGCGAAGCCGTCCCAATCCTCCTGGGCCAGGCCGTCCTCGATGGAGACGATCGGGTAGCGCTCGGTCCAGTCCACCAGGAGGTCCACCAATTCTTCGGAAGTGAGCTCCAGGCCGTCTTTCGTCAGGTGGTAGCGGCCGTTCTCGTAAATCTCGGAGGCGGCCAAGTCCAAGGCCAGGGCTACATCCTCGCCCGGCATGTAGCCGGCTTCTTCGATGGCGGCCAGGAGCAGTTGGAGGGGCTCCTCATTGGAGATGACCGGCGGGGCGAAGCCGCCCTCGTCGCCCACGGTGGTGTGCCAGCCGCGGTTGTCGATCACGGTTTTGAGGTGGTGGAAGATCTCGGCGGACCAGCGGATCGCTTCCACGATAGTGGGGGCCCCGACGGGCACGACCATGAACTCCTGGAAATCAGCCGAACCGCTGGCGTGGCGGCCGCCATTGATGAGATTGACCAGAGGCACGGGCATCAGGAAGGGGCCTTCCGCCGGACGGCCGGAGAGCTTGGCGATGTACTCGTAGACCGGAAACTGCTGGGCGCAGGCGCCGGCCCGCAGGCAGGCGATCGAGACGGCCAGCACGGCGTTGGCGCCGAGATAAGACTTGTTGTCGGTGCCGTCGAGGTCGATCATGATCTGGTCGAGGGCCCGCTGGTCGGTGATGTCTTGGCCGACGAGGGCAGGCGAGATGATGGCGTTGACGTTCTGCACGGCGTGCAGGACGCCCCGGCCGAGGTAACGCTGCGGGTCGTTGTCGCGGAGTTCCAAGGCTTCGAACTTGCCGGTCGAAGCCCCGGAAGGCGCCATGCCCGTAGTCCTCATGTGGTTGTCCAGCAAGACCATCGCCTCCACGGTGGGATTGCCGCGGGAATCCAATAATTCCTGGGCCGAAATCTGCAAGATTTTCATCGAAGCACCTTGGCTTTAGGCCGTCCGGTCCGTCCATTGACACTCTATGCAGCATAGTGACTGTCGTCGTCGGCGCAATAGGGAAAAGCCCGTGGACCGGCTAAGGCAAAGAACCGGGCTGGAGGTGAGAAGCCGGTTCGACGGGAGACCCCGAAGTGGCTCCTCCGGGCGGGATGCCCGTGCTGCGAGGATCAGCGCAAAAAAGCGGCGTTAGATGGCCGAAGCCACCTAACGCCTATGAGCAAGTTTGTGTTACTGTCTTTATCGTGAAACACGACGCTGACAGCAGCACCCTCACCCACTGCCTACATACTACGAGCCGCGTAAAAAGGGTGCTATAGGCAAACTGCTCGTTTTGACCCTTCCGGACGCCGATCTTCCTTCCAGAAGAACAAAGCTGGTTGGGGCCTGTGTCCACGAAAAAAAGCGGCGTTAGATGGCCGAAGCCACCTAACGCCTATGAGCAAGTTTGTGTTACTGTCTTTATCGTGAAACACGACGCTGACAGCAGCACCCTCACCCACTAGAAGTATACTACGAGCCGCATGAAAGCGGTGCTATAGGTAAACGGCTGCTTTTGACCCTTCCGGAAGCTGATCTTCCGGGGCGGCGCTGGGGTCGGCTGGACCTATCGTATGGGGGCTGGCATCGGCCAGAAGACGTGGTCGCCAGACTTCTCGTCCCACTCGCACGGCTGGCCGCCGTCGTCGGCGAAATCCTCGCCCACACTATAGAGAGTGAAGCTGTCGCCTTGAACTTTGTAGATGAGCGGCGCGCCGCTGTAGGGGTCCATCGGCACGCCGGGAAGCAAACCCTCATCGACCAGTTGTCGAAGGGACTCCGGAAGCCGTCCCCCTTGGGCCTTATGCACGAGGATTGCCAATACGGCTGTTGTGGCCGCGCCCGATACGCGGCCCCGCCAGCCGCGCTGGATGCACGGGCCGATTCCCGAGTGACTATCCAGGAGGTAGTAATTGGCGTAAAGCAACTTCTTCAGCACCGTCTCATAGGAAGTGCCCTTCACGTGGAGATCCCAAGGTGTCTGCTTGGCGAGGTCCTTCACGATCATGAAATACACTTCTGCCAATTCAAGCGTTTCCCGTCGGTCCGGGTGAGTAAGGCAGATTCGAACAGCGTCCAGATATGAGATGGGATAGGCGTACAGCTTGGCCCGGTTCTTCTTGACCCTGTACAATTGCGCCGGAATGAGTCTGCCGTTTCCTTGGCCATCATCCGTGAATAGTCGTTGGATGTTGTCGCGTTCATAGAGATGCTCCATCTCGGAAAAGCGCGGTACAACCAGGCTTGGCAGCCGTGCGGCCAGTACCTCCAGCGTCTGTCTCAAAGCGCTAGCGTCGGCCGTGCCGCGATCCAAGATGGCGAGTACGGCGTCGTAGCTCAATTGGCAGACGGCCACGCCGACCATTTGCTCGACCAGTGTGCTGCCTTTCGCCAGATGGATCGCGAGCCCGTGCAAGTCGGTTAGCAGGTGGAGTCCGCTCTCCGCATCGCCTCTGGCCGCCTGGTACTTGGCCAGAAGCAGGACGCCGCGAGCGCAATCCCGAATGTGATCAAGGTCCGGCACTTGGGTACCCGACAACGCGCCGTCCGTCGATTTCATCTCGTGCCACGAATAGGGCCAACGAGCCACCCGGGCGAGAGCGGATAGCGAGGGTTCATTCACCGCCGCCCATTCTTCCAGAACCTTGATTTGCTCCAGGCTTGAATCTGTGGGCCACGACTGCGATTTGTCCTTCCATGCTTCCGGCAGGGGGACAAACTGCGAGAGAAGATTCTCGGCAGGGGGAGCCGCATTTTGGTTCGGGTCATAATTGGGGGGCTTGCTGGCTTGGTTGGCCTGCGCCAGGTAATCTACGGTGATGGTGGGCTGAGCCACAAGAAGAGGCACGATTTGCCATGCTCCGATCGCCAGCAGCAATACCAGGATGGCCACGATGATCTTGGCGTAGAGATGCTTGTGGGGACCAGCGACGCGCTCTTGTGACGCCGCGAAATCTGCTCTCATCGCGGTGCTGTGAAGAACCAGAATTACCACGAGTAGCAGTCCTGCCCCAAGCACCGTCAAGGCCACGACCATTACCTTCTCCAACGGGGTTTGCACCGCGGGCACGGTCCACAGCAGGGTTGTCAGGAGGGCCAGTCCGCCCGCGTGCAACAGGATGGATAGGACGAGCGGGGCCCACCTTAACCTGCGGAAAAACAGAAGCGACAGGATGAGACAGCCGAGAGTCAGGCCAAGCAGGATCAACCCGCCGGTGTCGAACGCCTCTTCATTGTGGTCGATGAGGCAGGTCAGCCATATGGGCATGCCTGTGAAGAAAAACAGCAGCAGCGCAAAGGCAAACAACCGTGCCGACGTCAACGAGTTACGGTACATAGACTCCCCTCAGCCAATTGTCGTCGCAGGACTGTTACGCGTCTCTGACGATGGTATTATGGCCGGGGCGGCCTTGGCTTGCCAGTAAAAAAAGCGGCGTTAGGTAGCCTCGGCCACCTAACGCCTATGAGCAAGTTTTGTGCCGTTTGTCGGTATCGTGAATCACGACCCGACGCACAACACCCTCACCCACTGCAAGTACTTTACGCGGACCGCGAAAGCGGGGCTATGGGCGCATCCCTTATTTGGGCCCTTCCGAAAGCTGAACTTCTCACCGGCCGGCGCCGGTTGCGGGCGGAGGGCTGCCGTCCTCGTAGTTGATGTAATCGAACTCCGGATACAGGGCGGTCGCCTCCTTGCGGATGTAGTCCATGAGGATGGGGAAATGTCGCTCGGGGTGGATCCGTTTCTGCGGCTTTTCTCCGGCGTAGGCAACGCGGAGGATCGCGCCGCTCTCCCACTCGTGCGGGGCGATCTCCAGGGTCAGCGCAAACCCGTGCCGGGCCAGGACGTCCAGCTTGGGAGCAGGATAGGCCGCCAACTCGGCGCCGGGACACACCGGCACGTTCGGGATCAGGGTCGGCGTCACCATACCGTTGAGGCCGATGCTGAAATTCCTCTTCATGATCGTCACGAACATCATGATGTCACCCTTGGACCAGGTGCCCTTGACCGACTCGCTGGCCTGTCGGGACGCGGCGGCCGACTGAAGGCCCAACTTCGCCATCTCCTGCTTCAGGGCGAGCGTCACGGCCTCGTCATAGCGATGCTCCGCGTCCTGGAGGGCTTGCACCGCGATCACGGTGCCCAGCCGGTTCGAGTAGGAGTCCTCCCACGAGAAGGCGGAGGGGAACTCCGTCGGCAGCCCGGCGCACTTGAAACCGAACCACGTGAGGATCTCGTGCCACGTGACCATCGTATAGGTCAAATAAGGTCCGACTGCCAGGGCGATCTCCCGGGCGGCGGCGCGGCGTTGTGTCTCCGGGAGACTGTCCCAGTTGGCCGGATAGGAGAACTGGACGTAGTCGCGTGAGCGGTCTACGGCCAATTTGTAGGAGAACCCTGTCTCGTGCTTCATCAGGCGCCGGTAGGTCTGGGACGCCAGGTACGCGCTCCAATCGACGGCGATCCGCAGGTGGGCGACGTCGATGGTACCGCCGCGACAGGTGTAGGCGATGCCGTCTTTTTCCGCGGGGGTGTAGTAGTAGCCGTCGGCGCCCAACTCCGGGCCGAGCCACGGCGTGCCGAGGATGGCGGCAGGGTAGGCGCCGCCCCGCAGACGCGGCGGCCGATTGAAGCCGGTGCTGACCACCTGATCCGCCGGACAGGACATGCCCTGGTCCGGCAACACCTGACAGCCGGCTACGAACAGGAAAAGTAGAAGACCCATTGAGTACAGTTTCTGATGTCTGCGTCCTTGCTTCATGAGAAACTCTGCCCCGAGCCACGAACCGACGGCCGTCACGCTCGTGTCCGATCCATGTTTCCTTACCCAAATTGCCTGTGGCAACATGCCTGGAGCGCCTGCACGCACTTCTGGGGGCGTCATTATACCGGACGTCAATCGCGGTGGCACGCAATTGACGTCGGGAGACAGAAAAAACGTGGTCCAGCCGGCGCCGGCCGCCAACTTGCCCGGGTCAGCTTCGCATGATCTCCAGGAGGTGCGGGTGCGTTTTCGGATTGGCTGCCACGACCTGGAAGGACTGCCCGTCGTAGCGGTCCAGGTCGGTGGGAAAGGGATCTTGGCCGTGCCAATCGGTCACGAGCGCGCCGGCGGCCCGGGCGATCACGGTGCCGGCCGCGATGTCCCACAGCTTCGGCGTACACATCACGGCGCCTACCAGTCCACCCCTGGCGAGGTAGGCCAGGTGCAGGGCGGTTGTGCCGAAGTTGCGGAACCGTGACCGGCGGATGAGATCGACGGCCCAGGAGGGCAGGACGGCTGGGAAGTGGCTGTCCAAGCCAACGCTGGTCACCGGGCCGATTCCTTCCTCGTTCACCCGGATGGGCCGGCCGTTCAGGTGCGCCGGGCCGCTCTCCACCGCCGTGAACAAGTAATCGGTCGCGGGCTCGAAGATCACGCCGACAACCGGCTTGCCCTCGGCCAAGGCGGCCACGCTGACGGCAAAGAGCGGGATTCCGTGGGCGAAGTTGTTCGTCCCGTCGATCGGATCGATCGCCCACCAGATCGGCGGCGTGCCGGTCGGGGCTTGTTTGAACATCTTGCCTTTCTCGCCTTCCTCGGCGATAAACCCATGATCGGGGTAGGCTTCGTGGATCTGGTCAAGGATGATCTCCTGGCATTCCGCGTCGGCCTGGGTAACCAGCTCGTTTTCGCTCTTCTTCCGGGCTTGGACATGGCTCATCCGGTCCAGGCATGGTGCCCGGCACGCCGGGCCGCGACGATTGCTGTTTCCAGAATCTCACTTAAGTCTTTTTGCTGCAAGGACATAGAGCCCCTACTACGTCGATTGACAGAACCACAGGCGGAGAATATTCTACATGGTATATGCAGGGATACCAACGGTTAAGGATAATAAAGTGATTCGCCGCGCTTCGGCCGGCCAGCGTGAGATTGCGGCTTTCATCGCCTCCGCCCTCGTGGCAGGCTTTGGCGGCCTGTGGCTGTTGCAGAGAGTCGGGTTCGATTTTGGCCTGCTTTTCGGGCCTTGTGGCATGAAGCAGCGGACCGGCTTGCCTTGCCCGACGTGTGGCATGACGACCTGTGTGCTGGCGTTCGCTCGCGGCGAGCTGCTCACGGCCTTTTATGTCCAGCCGGCGGGGGCCTTCTTTTGCACTCTGCTGGTCATGGCAGCATTTTTCGCTTTGCTCACGGGCATCTTTGGCGTATATTTCGGCTTCTTTGACCGGTTGGCGGTCGAGTTGAAGGTCAAATATATGGTTATAGGTCTGTTGGTGATCCTTGCCGCCGGCTGGGCCGTGACTTTGGCCCGGGCGGTGGCGGCACAGACCTGAGCGGGGTGCCCGAACGCGACCGGTTGCGTTCGGGGCCCGCGATGAACGACACGGTTAGGACTTCTGGAGAATGGTATGATCAAAGTGCTCATCACAGACAAACTCGCACAAGAAGGAATCGATATCATCAACGCCGCTCCAGGCGCCGAGGCAGTGCTCAAGATCGGCATCAGTGAAGATGAGCTGGCGAATATCATCCGCGATTATGACGCTCTGATCGTCCGCAGTGAGACGAAGGTCACGGCTAAGGTCCTGTCCAACCCCGGACGGCTGAAAGCGGTTGCCCGCGCGGGCGTCGGTGTCGACAACATCGACGTGCCGGCCGCCACCCGCAAGGGGATCCTGGTGATGAACACGCCGGGCGGCAATACCCTCAGTGCGGCCGAGCATACGATGGCCCTGATGCTCGCCATGAGCCGCAACGTGGTCCAGGCCTGCAACAGCCTCAAATCCGGTGCCTGGGACCGCAAAAAGTACATGGGCAATCAGCTCAACAACAAGGTCCTCGGCGTGATCGGTCTGGGTCGTATCGGCATGGCTGTGGCTCACATGGCGCGCGGGTTCAACATGAAGGTGCTCGGGTACGATCCGCTGGCCGCGCCGAAAAATGCCGAGCAGTTGGGCCTCGAAGTAACGGATAAGCTCGAGCGGATCTTCCGGGAATCTGATTTCATCACGGTCCATGTGCCCCGCAATCCGCAGACGTTGAATATGATCAACACCGATCAGCTTGCCATGATGAAGCCCACGGTTCGGCTGGTCAACTGTGCCCGCGGCGGCATCATCAACGAAGACGCCCTGTGGGACGCCTTGGCCAAGAAAAAGATCGCCGGGGCGGCGCTTGACGTGTTCTCGGAAGAGCCGCCGAAGAACATGGGATTCCAGAAGCTCGACAATTGCATCGTGACCCCGCACCTGGGCGCCAGCACCGAGGAGGCCCAGGTCGAAGTGGCGGTCGAGGCAGCGGAGATTCTGCTGGACGCGGTCAAGGGCGGCCCGATTCGCAACGCGGTCAACGCGCCCTCGACGGCCGGCGCGCTGCCGCCCGCGGTCAGCCAGTACGCGGATCTGACGCGGCGGGTGGGCAAGCTGCTCAGCATGATCGCGCCAGGCAGCATCAAGGAAGTGCAGGTCGAGTATCGCGGGTCCATTGCCGAGATGGGCGTCCAGCCGGCGACCCTAAGCTTCGGCATTGGTCTGTTGCAGCGGCATTTCGATACGCCGCTGAATATGGTCAACGTGCCGGTGCTGGCCAAGGAACGAGGCATCAGCTTTGCCGAGACGAAGAACCCCGAGGTCAAGGACGTGGCCTCGAGCTTCAGCGCGACCGTCACGACGAGCGAAGTCAAGCGCACAGTCCGCGGCTCCGTTTTCGGTGGCATGCTGCTGCGGATCATTGAGATCGATGGGTTCCGCATTGAGATGACGCCGCAAGGCACCGTGATAGTGATCTTCAACGATGACCGGCCCGGCGTCATTGGCGCCGTCGGCACGGTTTTGGGCAATCACAGCATCAACATCGGCACGATGGGCGTCGGCCAGAAGCTCGAGCAGCAGAAGGCCGTCCTGGCCGTCAGCCTCGACAAAGAGCCCGATGCGGCTACGGTGGCGGAGCTGCGCAAGCTGGATTTCGTCAACGAATTGTACGTTTGCGGGCTGGATTGATCTCGATCGGTCTGGTATGCCCGGGGTCTGGGGATTCTCTCCCCGGACCCCTGGCATTTTGCGCCTTTCGCTCATAGCATGGCAGGAATTCGGCGGGTAGCATCGGCCCGTTGCCCACGGGGTGTGTTCGGACTGGCTGTCTCAAGGCCGACGTGGGCGTGTGAAGATGGCAGCACCGACGGAGAGAGCAAATGGCGGAGAACCTCATCATCAGCGTGAGCGGCATGCGGGGTGTCGTAGGCGAGAACCTGACTCCCATTGTCGCGGCGGAGTATGGGTGTGCGTTCGGGACCTTTCTGAGAAGCAGCATCGATACCGCGGGCCGGCCGTTTACCGTCTGTATTGGACGGGACTCCCGCGTCAGCGGGCCGATGCTGGTGTCGGCGCTGACCGCGGGTCTGTGCGCCGTTGGGATTGATGTGATCGACATCGGCCTGGTTCCTACGCCCAGCGTCGGGATCATGGTGCGTCACCTCGGCTGCCAGGGTGGCGTTATCATCACGGCCTCGCATAACCCCATTCCGTACAACGGAATCAAACTGCTCCTGGGCAACGGCATGGCGCCGCCCGTGGCGACGGCCCAGGAAATCCGCCGGACCTTCTGGGACCGGCATTTTCACTTTGTCGGCTCCGACCGCTGCGGCAAGGTGAGTTGCAACGCGGAAACGCAACGCATTCACGTCGAAAAAGTCCTGGCGCTGGTGAACGCCGAGCACATCGCCGGCCAGAAATACAAGGTCGTTCTGGACAGCGTCAACGGCGCCGGCGCGGAAATTACGAAGCTCTTGCTGGCCGAGCTGGGCTGTGACGTGGTGGCCATGAACGACGAGCCCACGGGGCTCTTTGCCCACGAGCCCGAGCCGACCGCGGCGAACCTGACGGGGCTGTGCTGGCGGGTCAAGAAGGAGCAGGCCGATCTCGGGTTCGCCCAAGACCCGGATGCCGACCGGCTGGCCATTGCCGACGAGAAGGGCACATACATCGGAGAGGAGTACACGCTGGCTCTGGCCGCCATGCAGGTTTTCTCGAAGCGGACGGGGGCCGCCGCCGCGAATCTCTCGACCTCCCGCATGATTGACGACGTCGCCCGGCGCGGGGGGCAGCGTGATTCGCACGCCGGTAGGGGAGGCCAACGTGGCCAACGCCATGATCGAGCATCACTGCATCATCGGCGGCGAAGGCAATGGCGGCGTGATCGACCTGCGGGTCGGGCCGATTCGCGACAGCTTGGTGGGAATTGCCCTGGTCCTGCAACTGATGGCTGAGACACGTAAAAGCATCGGTCAATTAGTGCAGGAGATCGGCGGCTACTTCATGCACAAGGACAAATTCATCGCCGATGAGCAGCAGGCCCGGCGGATTCAGGAATTGGCGGTGGCGCAATTCGAGGACGCCACGATGAACGTCTCCGACGGTCTGCGGCTCGATTTCCCCGACGGCTGGATTCACCTTCGCACCAGTAATACAGAGCCCGTGATGCGCGTGATCGTGGAAGCCAAGGACGAGCCTACCGCCCGCCGCTACCTGCGGGCCATCGCCGACATCCGCCAGTCCGTCCTGGAGCCCGGCAAACCCGCCAGAAAGTAGACGCGACTCCCTTTGTCCGTTGGGAATTCCCCCTTTCCACGGCCTTGAACCGCCGAAGAGCAGAACTCCAAACGGTGTTCCCCCGCCCCGGTTCTGGGTGCCATGCCTACGCCGCGCAGGCATGCTTGATCCATCGAGAGGAACCTGTCTACGCCAAGCTGTAGACAGGGCGCCGACATCGGCACAGTCACAGCGCGTGAATCCACCGGGCCCTGCTCGGTCTGACGATGGCCAGAGTATTGCGAAAGTCGCGTTCTGCGTAGCGTTCGAGAAAGGCGGGGAGTACCTTCTCAATGTCGCGCGAGCCGGTGGGATGGACCTTGAGCCGAATGACGCCTGCGTGCGCGGTCAGCTTCGCCACCGTCCAATCGCCAAAATGCTCATCCAGAGTAACAAGAACGCATTCCTGCTTCGTGCAATACTCCGGGATTTCCAGATCGTCCGCGCGTGCGAAACCCGCTTGGGCAGCGCATTCCACGTCATAGCCCGCTTGGCATAAAACGTCCGCTACACAGCGGTCGATCATCTGGTCCAGGAAAAGGCGCATTCCACCTCTTACGCCGCTTCGGGTTCGAGTTCCGTGCGATCAATCATGGCATGGCAGTATTCGCGGGCCGCTTTGACCTGGTCCCGGGAGAGTTCCGGATACCGCCGCAGCACTTCTTGCACGGACCCTGTCTCCGCAAGTTGATCCAGCACGACCGTGACCGGAATACGCGTGCCAGTGAGGACTGGTTTCCCATTGCAGACGCGCGGGTCGATAGTTACGAGATTGTCCATGGCGTATCTCCTGGCGGCGTCAAGAAACGCCCCCTTTACTATACTTGATCCCTGGGTCATGGGCAATCGCCTCTTGATTGATGTCATTTCCGGGTGTAGAATACCCTCCGTTCGGGAAGGATAGCGACGGCCTTGGCACCTTGCTGTTGTGCGGCGGGTGCGGCGGCTGGATCTGGAAGCGTGGTGGATGGATACAATGCGCGGGTAAAGTCTTGAATAGTCATTGGACAGAACAAAAACCGGTAGTCTTGGTGGTGGATGACGAGCGGGACCATGCCGACGGCATGGTGGAGGCCTTGGGCAAGCTGTCTGTGGAGGCCCTGGCGGTCTACACGGGCGAGCACGCCCTCGAGGTGCTGCGCCATCAGCGGATCGACGTGGTGGTCACGGATTTGAAGCTGGAGGGCCAGGTCGATGGCCTGGACGTGCTGCGCGAAGCACGGCAGCAGGGCGATCCGCCGGAGGTTATCCTGATTACGGCCTACGGGACGATCGAGAACTGCAAGGAGGCCATCCGGCAGGGGGCGTTCGATTATCTCGTCAAGCCCATCGACATCGACCAGTTGCGGACCCTGGTCGAACAGGCGTCGCGCAAGGCAACGGGCGGCTTCTCCCGCGCCCCGACGCGGACCGGGAGCCGGAATCCTTTCTGTTCGACGGCATCAAAGGCGTCAGCCCGGCGCTGCAGGGCATCTTCGAGGTGGTGCGGCGTGTGGCGCCGACGAATATCTCCGTGTTGATCGAAGGGCCCTCCGGCACCGGCAAAGAGCTGCTGGCGCGGGCGATCCACATGAATTCGCTCCGCCGGGATAAGCCGTTCAAGCCGGTCAATTGTGCCGGGCTCACGGAGACGCTGCTGGAGAGCGAATTGTTCGGGCACGTCAAGGGGGCGTTCACGGGCGCCAACACGGATCGCAAAGGCATGTTCGAAGTCGCCGACAAGGGGACGCTGTTTCTCGACGAGATTGGGGATATGCCGTTGACGATGCAGGCGAAGCTGTTGCGTGTGCTCGAAGACGGCGTCGTCACGCCGGTCGGCTCCAACAAGGCGACCGTGGTGGACGTGCGCATCATCAGCGCCACGAACCACAATCTGACGAAGCTGATCGAACGAACCACGTTCCGCCAGGACCTCTATTTCCGCATTCGGGGCGTGAGCGTCACCCTGCCGTCGTTGCGGGAGAGGCCCGAGGATATCCCGATTCTGACGGAGCACTTCCTCCAGGAGGCGGCCCAGGAGACCGGCTCCAAGGTCACGGGTATCACGCCGGCAGCCCTGAGCGTGCTCGTCGGCTATGAGTGGCCGGGGAACGTCCGCCAACTGAAGAATGCCATTCGCACGATGATCGTGATGTGCGACCGGTCCCAGATCGACGTTCCGGACTTACCGCCCGAGATCTCCCCACGCCGGCAACTGCCGGGTACCAGCGCCGCCCCGGCCAGTCTGGCGGGCGTCTCCCTGAACGACTTGGAGAAGAAGGCGATCGCCGACACGTTGGCCCGCACGCAGGGCAATCGCGAGAAAGCCGCCAAGATCCTCGGTATCGGCGAGCGGACCCTCTATCGCAAGATCCGCGAATACAACCTGTAGGATGGGCTTCAGCCCATGCGGATGGTTCGGCGTGGGGGCACAAGAGCAGCATGGGCTAAAGCCCATCCTACGGGGTCGCAGACCGATTGCTTCGAGGGTAGGGTGGGTTCTTAACCCACACGTTACGAATCTGCTGGCGGTGGACCCGCGTGGGTTAAGAACCCACCCTACGGAACGGCGTTGTAGACTTGGCAGATATTGGCTGGGGTCAGGGCGGCATCGAAGATCTGGACGTCGTCGAGGATGCCGCTGAAAGGCTGGCCCCCTGCGGAATCGTAGGGGCTGCCCATTCGGAGGCTTTCTGTTGTGACGCCGGCAATCTCCTGTTCCTTCAGATCGTAGACGGTCTGCGGCTGCGTATCGACGTAAAGCCGGATATCGCTGACGTGGGGGTGACTCGGGACGAGCGCGTCAAGGGCGACAGCGACGTGGTGCCATTGGGTGTCGCCGACCAGTCTCGTCGCCAAGGCGTAACCGGCGCCGCAAGCGAAGCGCAGGCGACGGTACGGATCGACTTGCAGCAGCCAATGCCGGCCGGACGTGGGTTCGCCCCAGGCTAAGATGGTCTTGGTGGTCGCGGGTTTCTCGCTGACTTTGACCCAAGCGGTGAGGGTGCGCGGGGCGCCGGCCGCCAGCGCGGGCAGGCCCGCGATATCGACGTAGTCCTCGACGCCGTCGAAACGCAGTCCACCACCGCTGACGCCGACCACCCATTGGGAGTTGTCGTTGGGGAAGCCGTGGAGAACCCCGGGACACGGGCCCCGTTCGTCGGACGCTGTCAGCCCCGCCGTCTCGTCGAGCTTCCAGTAAGCGCGGGCGCGGGGAGCCCGCCCGGCTGACGCCACTGATGCGCGAGCGCTGCGAAATCCTGGAAATCGATCCGGTCGTCCGGCGGAGAGGATATGTCACACGCCGGCTGCCAGGTTGCGTCGCCGGGCCGCTGGAGCCAGGCGCGGGAAAGCAATGACAAATCGTTGAAGTCTACCGTGCTATCCCCGGTACCGTCCTGGAGGACAAACCCGTCGATGCGGAAGGTGTAAATGCGGCTGAACCGGGCCTCCGCGCCGGGCGCCAGCGTGACCTGGAGGAACTGCTCCGGCGCGACTTGGTAGTCCGTCGTCCAAATCCCGACGTAGGCCGTCGGGAAGGAGGTTTCGAGGCACACGCGCTGCCGCGTCTCTGCCTGCTCGATCGCGCACAACTCGGGGCCGTCGTAGCCCTGCGGCTTATAGATCCAGATCTTGGGCACGCTGGTCGCCTTGTCCATGAATTCGATGGCGTTGGCAATGCGGACCACGGTCGGGTTCGCGGCGGCGGCCAGCCCGCGGATCGCCGCCGGCGGCTGCCAGGGGGCGACATCAGGGCTTGTCGTGAAGTCGTAAGGGAATGAAAGCCGGACATTCGGCCCGACGGAGCGGCCGTTGAAACACAGGAAATCGTGCACGTACTGCTCCGTCGTAAACGACTTGGTGCCGGTATTGCGGAGCAGGTAGCTCAGGGTGAGGCGGTCGTTCTTGACGATCGCGTCCTCTTCCAGGTAGCAGCAGTAGCCGTTGGCGTTGCCGGTGAGGGTCTGCACGAAATGGACCCGGTCCGGTTGCCAGGTCGCGGTGACGCGGGCCGGCTCGATGATGGGGTAACTCGTGCTGAAATTGTAGGCGGCCGCGTCCCGCCGTAGGATCCCAACGCCGATTTTGAGGAAAGGATCGCCGCTCTTACCCTCATTGTAGCCGGGCGGGGCCGGCTGGAACGCCTCCTGGCCGATATCGAATTCCATCGGCAGCCCGCCCAGATACGACAAGGCCCCGCCGCCGACCGGGGAGTACAGGAACTCCTGCTCGTGCAGTTGGACCCGCAGCACGTTTCCGACCGGCGAGAACCGCACGCCCTGGTTCCACTGGCATTCTTTGGATTCGGGATCGCCGATCTCTGCGACAAGGCTGCCGCTGCGCAGGAGGCGTGTCCCGGCATGGACCGGCTGTGGTTGTCCCGCGGCCCGGTCTGTCTCAAGGGCCAACAGGATCGATCCCGCGACGATCCACATGGACACGACTCTCGACATGGAATCTATTGTACCAGGGAGATTCCCGGGCCCGAAGCAAGAAATCCGAAATTCCAATGACCCAAATCAGGCACAGGTCCGGACCTGCCGCTGTGGGATCTGGGTCTGGGAATTTGATGCGGATTGCCCGGCGACACGCGGTCCACCAGGTCGCCGTTCTCCGGTCCTCGAATTTCCGCGTTGCGCGGCTTTCAGTACAGCAGCTCCAGAATGCTGTCTTTGACGACCTCGTCCTGCTGCTGGAGATCGCGGATGTAGCGGATGACGTCCCGGCGGCTGATGATGCCGACCAGTTTGCCTTGGTCGAGAATGGGCACCCGGCGGAAGTTGTTCGTGCTCAAGCACTCGGCGATATCACGGAGACTGTCCTCGGGCTGGAAGCAGACGACATGGCGGGTCATGAACTGGCCGACCTTGCCGACCTCGCCGTCCGCGCCCGCTTCCTCTAAGCGGTTACACAACAGCACGAGAATGTCTTTTTCCGTGATAATCCCGACCAGCGTGCCGTCGTCGTCCACCACCGGCAGGCCCGTGATATTGTTGAGAGCCATCATGCGCATGGCCTCGCAGATATCCTCGTTCTGGCCGATCGTGACGACACTCGTATTCATAAGTTCTTTTGCTGTAGCCATTTAACACACCCCATGCCTTGAGACGATCGCCGCAGGAGCGCGGCGGCAGATCCTTATTTCGGCAATCGCATCGAGTCCCATGAGCCATTTGCCTGTGCCCTTCCGGGGCCGGGCGGACGGATTCTGACAAAATGGAGTTGCGTTTGGGAGAGGGGACAACGGTAAGATAAATAGAATCTGGCGGTGGTCCCGCATCCGGAGCGGGATTATCGGCCGTACGAGTTCGGGTGAGAAACAAGAGGTAACGATATGAAGTCGCGGTGGCGGGGCTTTACTCTCATCGAACTGTTGGTGGTCATTGCCATTATCGCGATTCTCATGGCCATCCTGATGCCGGCCTTGAAGCGCGCCCGAGAGCAGGGACAGCGGGCCGTCGTGTGAGAGCAACCTGAAGAACCTCACGTTGGCGTGGATCATGTACGCCGATCAAAACGACGATAAGATCGTCAATGGGGCCGCCGGGTTCTACTACACGTTCAGCGGAGGCACGACGAGCAATCCCCAGGATGCTTCCATTGCCGAGCGGCCGTGGTGTGGCCAAGGTTGGGGCAACAATTGGAACAACGCGAACGTGGACACGACGGGGCTGACGGATCATGCAAAAAATACAGGCGATTCACGACGGCGCCCTGTGGCCGGTGTGCAGCAACGAGGGCTGCTATAAGTGTCCGACCGGCAGAAAGCTCGAGTTTGTCACCTATTCGGTGGTGGATGCGATGAACGGGCTGAACGCCAACAACGGCCGCACCGGCGTCAGTACCGGAGGCAACCACGTCACGGCCACGGGCACCCGGATTGGCAAGACGGTGCTCTGGATCAAGAAGAGAACGGACATCTCGTCGCCGACAGCGGCGGAGCGGCTGGTTTTCATCGACGAAGGCGCGATGACGCCGGATAGCTTCGCCACGTATTATGACAGACAATCAATGGTGGGATTATCCCCCGGTTCGGCATGGCGATGGCACGACGATCTCCTGGGCCGACGGCCATGCGAGCCATCTCAAGTGGACCGCCCCGGAAACGATCGAATTCGGCCGGACCTACCAGGATTACCACGGGGGCACCGCCCTCACGCCCCAGACGGATGAAGGCGCCGAAGAGTTGCGTTTGTTCCGCAAATGGGTCTGGGGCAAGGCCACGGGTTGACCGATCGACCCAGCGAGTGCTCCCACCCCGCCAAGTGGCGGCCGGAATCGAGGAACAAGGGTGGATATCGAGGGCGGGTGGCAGAAGGGTGTCCGCTTTTCGGGGCGGAACACCTTTCCATGTTGGCGCATCTTAGTGGCAGCAACGGAACGGTGGGTGCGGTCCTGCTCCGTTGGAAGAAGCAGATGGTAAGGACTTAGGTCCCGTATGAACGGGCTTTGCGGTGGATTAACGCAAGTACTGGCCTTGAAGGGTTCCCGCTGGGAAAAGAAGGAGACAGAATCATGAGGCTGAACAGGCGTGCCTTCACACTGATCGAACTGCTGGTGGTCATTGCCATTATTGCCATCCTGATGGCGATCATGATGCCGGCGTTGCAACGGGTCAAGGCCCAGGCGGCGGAAATGAGGTGCCGGGCGAATCTCAAGCACATATGGCGTGGTGCAATCGATGTATCTGGGGGATAACGACGATCGCTATCCCTGCGCCTGGACCTCCCTGGTCAAGACCGAGGCCCCCGTCGGGGGTTATCAGCGTTATTGCCGCTGGCACGATCCCCGCTATCCCGCGGACGGCCCCATTTGGATCGTATATGCCGGAATCAGGCGTCAACCTGTGCCCGGTTTTCGCCACTCTGGCCAAGACGATGGGTGAAGCGCACCCCAGTCATGTCGCCACGAATCCCGTCGTTCCGTACTATAACTACAGCATGAACGCGTTCCTCGGCAACGGCCCGGGTGGCTCGACCAGTCCGGCGGGAATTGTGAACGGAAAGGCTTCGGCTATTACCCGTTCCAAGGCCGAGGTCTTCTTCTTCGCCGAAGAGAACATGTGGGCGCGACCCGGCAACACCAACGTGCTCAACGACAACGCCCTGTGCGGCGATAATCGCGACTGGTTCGGCACGTTCCACGGCTGCAAGAAGAATGACTGGAACGGTGGCACGGTCAACCTCGTGTTCGCGGACAGCCATGTTGGGAACACTAAGTCCGCCTTGCAGGAGGTGGACGGGCAAATGGACAAGAGCGAGGCCGAGTACGGCCTATTCGAGAAGTATAGCTACCCCTTCAAGAAGTATCCGTAATTCCGGTTGTTCGATTCTCGGGTACTTCATCCGGCCTGCCAGAGGTGGAGGGGCAGGCGGATCGGAGCGAGGCCGAGTTCGGCAAGTACGAACATTGGGCTTGGCCGTACGCGGTTCCGGCCCGGTAGCATATCCATGCGGCAGGGACCCTGATCTGTCGGCGCATCTGTACGGGCCTGTGTCCTGATTTCTCTCTGCCAGCATGAGAGATTGGCTGAACTGCCGATCGGCGTGCGAGTATCAGTAGGGGACAGCACAGTTGTGTTGGAGCCCCTATGGACGCCCAGGCCAGAACCGCAGATCGCCCCGGTCTTCTCACTGCCTCCACGGCTTTGTTAGTGCTCGCCGTCGGAGGAGTAGATTATTGGACGGGCGAGGAAGTATCCGTCTCCATCCTTTACCTCATCCCTATCTGCCTGTGTACCTGGCAGGTCGGCCGGACGCAGGGTTTCGCCGTCGCGCTGGCCAGCACGATGGCTTGGCTGGCGGCGGATACGGCAGCGGGACAACACTGGAGGCACCCGCTCGTCCCCTATTGGAATGCCGCCGTGTTGCTGGGCTTTTTCGGAGTGGTAGTCTATCTGCTGTCGGCGCTGAAGGTGTCCCAGGAAGGTCTGGAAGCCGAGGTCGAGCGCCGCACCGCGGCCCTGCGCTGGGAGATCGCCGAGCGCCGGCGAGCGGAGAACCGGTTGACACAGACCAACGAGGAGCTGTCGGAGAGTCGGGAGAGGCTGGTCGAGGCCCTGGCGGATCTCCAGAAATCCCATGCGGAGCTCGAGACCACCCAATGGCAGCTCATTGAGGCGAGCAAGCTGGAATCCGTCGGCCGGCTGGCCGCCGGTGTGGCGCATGAAGTCAAGAACCCTCTGATGACCCTGACGATGGTGGCCGACTACCTCGCCCAGGTGATTCCGGCCGGCGAACCGGAGGCGGCCACCATGCTGCAGGACATGCGGGACGCGATCCAACGCGCCAATCGGGTGATTAGCGAGCTGCTGGAGTTCTCCCGGCCGGGCGAGCTGACGTTGCAGCCGGAGGATTTTCACGCTATCGCGGACCGGGCCTTGTCCCTGGTGAAGCTGGAGACGACACGTCACCACATCGAGGTGGTCCGACAATTCGACGCGGCGGCGCCGGCGCTGCCGCTGGACAAGAACAAGATCGAGCAGGTGCTCGTCAACATCTTCATGAACGCGATCCAGGCCATGCCGAAGGGCGGGACGCTGACCGTCCGCACGTCCGCCGTGCTCCCCGGCCGCAGTGGCCTGCCGAAGCTCCAAGTGGAAATCGACGACACCGGGCCGGGAATCCCCGAGGCCAGCCTGACCAAGGTATTCGACCCGTTCTTCACGACGAAGCCCGTGGGCCAAGGTACGGGCCTGGGCCTTAGCGTTGCGCGACAAATCGTGCAGTTACACGGCGGCACCATCGACCTTCGCAACCGCACGGAGGGCGGCGTTCGCGTCACCATCGTGCTCAACTCAAATCAAGGAAGGAACCATGGCAAAGAAACGCATTTTCGTCATTGATGACGAGCCCAGCATCACGCGGACCATGAAGGTGAACCTCGAACGCACCGGCCACTACACGGTGGGCACGGAGAATCAGGCCCTCCAGGCGCTGGCCGCGGCGCGGGAGTTTCAGCCGGACCTGATTCTCCTCGACGTGATGATGCCGGAGATGGACGGTGCGGAGACTCGCCGGCGAGGCATCCAGGAGGATCCGGCCTTGCACGAGCGTTCCCATCGTGTTCCTGACGGCCATAGTCACGAACCAAGAGACAGGAGGAGAATCCCTCCTCAGTGGTGGGCAGACTTTCGTCGCCAAGCCCGTAAATCTGGACAATCTCATCAAGTGTATCGAAGAGAATACCAACGACGTGAGGGTGGACGGCCAGGACTGATCTGTCTCTGGATCCCGCCCCGCCGTTCGCAGGAACTACAATCGCTCACGCTTCTGGAGGATTTCCCATGACACGGAAGTTCGTCACACGGATGATTCTGGCGGCAGCGGTGTCTTGGGGGCCTTGCTCTTTCGCCCACAGGCGGCGGCTCTGCCGCGCCGGGAGACGGCTTGTTGACGGCCGATGTGATGAAAGTCGATTATTCGTCCGGCCAAGGGTGCCAGGATCTGCCCCTATCCCGGCCCGGCGAGATCATTGTCCGGTTCGATCCCAATGTGCTTCCCACCGGATCGGTCCCGGATTGTGCAGGAGCATGGCTGCGCGATCGCCCGTACCTCCGACCTGGGAGACTTCCATCTGGTTCGCGTCCCCGCCTCGACGACAGCGGAGGACATGGTTCAGCTCTTTGGGCAGCACGAGCACGTTCGGTATGCCGAACTCAACTCCTGCTATTACGTGCAGGCCACGTTCGTTCCGGATGACAAGCTGTATTCCTATCAGTGGAATTTTGAGAACCCCGTCACGGGCGGTATTCACATGAACGAAGCCTGGGGGATCGAGCAGGGGGATCCGAACGTGATCGTGGCGGTCGTCGACAGCGGCGTCGCCTACGAGACCTATGGGGCTTACCAGCAGGCCCCGGACTTGGCGCAGACCCAGTTTGTGCCGGGGTATGATTTCGTCCACGACACCAACCATCCCAACGATGACAACGGTCATGGAACGCACGTGACCGGCACCATTGCGCAGAGCACCAATAACCTCATCGGGGTGACCGGGGTGGCGTTCCGCTGCTCGATCATGCCCGTCAAGGTGATGAACAGCCAGGGGGTGAGTGACGCTTTTACGGTCTCTGAGGGCATCCTCTTTGCGGTCCACCATGGTGCCCGGGTGATCAACTTGAGCTTCGGCGGCACTCAGCCCTCCACGACTCTGGAAAACGCGGTGCAGACAGCCTACGACAGCGGCGTGACCGTAGTGGCGTCGGCCGGCAACGACGGCGCCAGTGGCAGTCCGCCTTCGTACCCGGCGGCCTATAGCAACTACTGTATCGCCGTGGGCGCTGTCCGGTACGACCTGACCCGGGCTGCCTACTCGAGCACGGGATCCTATATCTCCGTCGTTGCGCCGGGCGGGGATCTCACCGTGGACCAGAATGGCGATGGCTATCCCGATGGTATCGTCCAGCAGACGTTCAGGTCCGACCCGAACGATTTTGCCTATTGGTTCTTCCAGGGGACGTCCATGGCGGCCCCGCACGTGAGCGGGGTGGCGGCCTTGTTGGCGTCGCACGGCGTGACCAGTCCCGACCAAATCCGTAAGGCGATCGAGTCCACCGCGCGTGACCTGGGCCCGACCGGCTGGGACCCGGAGTATGGCTGGGGCATGGTCGATGCCTACGCCGCCCTGACCTACCGTGTGTCAACCAACGGTGATTGAGAGGACGCGATCGACCGATAATACGTGGGCCGCCGCACGCGGTGGATGAGCGCCGCTTGTTCATCGGCTGGCGCGTACCTTTTTTGTTTGGGTCGGAGGCCCCCGGCCGCGTATAATAGAGGGCAGGTGTGCGATCTTGGGTCAGGGAAGATGAATTGAGTGCCGTCGCGCGGGGTGGGTTTCTTCGTCTGCATGCAGATCATTGCCATCGCGAATCAGAAGGGCGGTTGTGGGAAAACGACGACCGCGATCAACCTGGCGGCGGCCTTTGCCCACCTCGGGCGCAAGGTCCTGCTGGTCGATTTCGACCCGCAGGGCCACGCCACTCTCGGCTTGGGCTACGATCCCAACAGCTTCGAGAAGACGGGTTATCACACGATGGTGGAAGGTTTTCTCCCCGTGTCGGCCGTCGCCGTCAAGACCCGCGTCCCGGGGTTAAGCCTGCTGCCCAGCAACATTCTGCTGGCCGGGGCGGAGTTCGCGCTGCGCGGCACTCCGGGCAAGGAGCTGATCCTGGGCGAGCAACTGCGGACCGTTTCGCGCCAGTATGATCTGTGTGTCATTGACTGCTCTCCCTCGCTCGGCATCCTTATGTTGAATGCCCTGGTGGCCGGCACGGAAGTCATCATCCCCGTCCAAGCCCATTTCTATGCGCTCGACGGCCTCAAACGCCTGCTCGATACAATTCGAGTGATCCGGGCCCGCTTCTATCCCTGTTGCGTGCGACCACTGGGTTTGCTGTTGACATTCCTGGAGGACCGCACGGCTCTGAGCAAACGGATCGAGCAAGGCATGCGTCAACTCTTTGGCCCGCTCGTCTTCACCACGGCCATTCACAAGACCGTGGCTCTCGCCGAGGCGCCGAGCAAGGGCCAGAGCATCCTGACGTACTGCCCCGACAGCCGGGGCGCGAAGGAGTACCTCGCCCTGGCACAAGAAATCCTCGCCCGCCTGCCGGCGCTGCAACCCGTCGGTCCTGCGCTGCCGGGGCCCGCTCTTCCGTAGTGTCGGTGCTACCGGGGGCAGTTGGTTCCCAGGTGACGGATCGGATGTTACGCGAGGTCCTATCCGCTGATTTCCGCAAAGGCATAACGGTGTGCCTGCCAGTCCAGGAACAACTCCGCCGGGGTCAGTATGTTCGGCTTCGTGAAGTCGATGGCGTGAAATTCGGCCACGTGCTCGCGAAACCACTTGTCGAACGGCTCTGGCGAGGTCATCATCTTCTGCAGAAAATTCTGGACGCCCGGTCCGTCAAAGACGACGATCGCCTGAGGGCCTTGCAGAGTCTGCATCAGCCAGGCACGATGGAGCGTCAGACCCATACGCTCATTGAAATCGTCGAACTCCTCCCGGCGGGGGCCCATGCACTCCGAGACCCAGCCTTTCCACGCTTCCACTTTGGCTTCCAGCAAGGGAACGGCAATGGCATTCATCATGGTACACCTCAATTTCCTCTCGTGATATTTGGCCTATCCACGGACGCATCTTACACGTTGGATGCATCCTCTACAGGAATTACGAAGAGCCGCCTGCCCAGGCCGCTAAGCAAATTGGCAAGTCGTTTGCAGCAAGCCTTTTACGAACAGATTCTTGCGACCTGATTGACGGGGGGAGTCGTAGTAACCAAAGCAGAAGGCTGATTTCGTATCTTGAATAAGGCAATCGATTCATGAGTGAAACCATTCGTCGCGTTTTTCTCCGGCCGCCTACGATTCGAATGCTGGTGGTGCTCTGGGCCGGCAGCATCTTGGTAGCGTGGTTTATTCTCTTCGGCGGCTGGTTCGTAGCTCGCAACCACTTGATGCAGGTAGGGGATCAGCTCCTTCATGACGTTCAGGGGCTTGACGCCACCCGCCGGCTGGAATCGGCCATCCTCGCTTTCCGGCATGACGATTTGCTCTGGCACACTACCGGCCAAGCCGATTACTTGCAGCGGGAAAAGCGGCATCTGGCGACGGCGGAACAGATCGCTCATGACTTCGGTCCATATGTCGAGAGACCCGAGGAACACGAGCTCTGGGTGAAGATCCAGGACAGACTCGAGGCTTTCCGGCAGCAACCACAACTGAATGAGCCAACGATCACGGAGGCCGAACTCACCTCCGCCAACGAGTTGTTGGATATGGTGCAAGATTTCCAGGCCATCAATCAAGATGAGATGGAAACATCGATCGAGGCTGCTATTCACGTGCGGGAGAGGCTCACCCACTGGTCTGAGGGACTTTCGATCATCACTGCTTTGCTGCTAACGGGCGGGGCCCTGATCCTGATTCGGCGGATCATTCGTCCCGCTTTGGCCTTGAAAGACGCGGCGGCGGCTTTCGGTCAGGGCAATCTCTCCACGCGCGTGGCCGTCCGCCACGACGACGAACTGGGGGACCTGGCGCGAATGTTCAACAACATGGCCGGCGATATTGCCGATCGAGAGAAAGACCGCCTGCAATTCGTGGCCATGGTCGTGCACGATCTGAAAAACCCGGTGCTGGCCATCGACATGGCGACACGCGTGTTGGGCCAGACCAATGCTACGGAAGAAGAACGGCGTTCGTATCTCGACGGCATCCGGGAAGAGGTGGGGCGTCTGCGCGGGACTATTCGCGATCTCACCGATGATATCCAGGTCGTGAACGGCCGTTTCTCCATTCAGAAGACGGATGTGGACCTGAGCGTGCTGGTCCGGCGGTTCGCGGAAACGCAGAGCAAGGCATTCGCCACGCATCAGGTGGTGGTAACCGCGGCCGACGGCTGCACGATTTGCGGGGACGCGAATCGGATCGAGCGCGTGCTGATGAATCTGGTCTCGAACGCCGTCAAGTACAGTCCGCCCAGCACCCGAGTGACCCTGCGAGTCGAGAAGGAGGGTACGCAGGCCGTGCTGACCGTTTCCGACCAAGGGCCGGGCATTTCCAAGGACGATTTGAAGGTGATCTTTCAGCCTTTTGGGCGGGGTCGATCGGCCGATGCTCTCGCGGAGGGCACCGGGATGGGGCTGTACGTGGTCAAGCAGATTGTGGAAGCCCACGACGGCCGCATCGACGTACACAGTGAACCGGGGCGTGGTGCCACGTTCGAGATTCGGCTTGCCGCTGGTCCGGACCTCTCCCGGCGTGCTTCCACTGGCCAATGTGGCAGGACCGCACGCGACGGCAAAAAAGGAGAACATGGTGACTTGAACATCGCGGGCCGGGCAGAGTATAATGATAGTTTCGAATACAGGATGGCTTTAGGTGGGGAGTTTCTCATGGATGGTCAGAAGGTGCAGTTCAGTCACTCCGGGGGTGGGCAGAAAGTGCCCATCGAGATTCGTTCCGTCGCCGCCCGGGGCCTCGGATGGCGGGAGGACACGGCTACGAAATGTTGGTGGCGGAAGGGCACTACCGGTGTCCGCACTGCCGCCCGGCCGACCTCCAGGAGAAGAACACCACGGCGACGCGGATGCGGTGAAGTGGAACGCACTCCGTACGGCGTGGATTGCCTGCAATCGTTCCGGGGATGCTCAGAGGGCTTCCGCTTGGGCGTACTGCTGCGCCCTGAGCCGCAAGGTCCAAGCAACGAGCGCTTCAAGTAATGCTCTGACCTTCTCCCGGGTGGTCACGTCCACGATCCGGCCGGCACGATCGACTTTGTCTTCCACGTACGGCACCAGGACCTCCGGCTGATTTACCGGATGCATATTCAAAAAGACGCAGCACCGGCGCAGATCGTACTGGGCGCGGCCCGTTCCCACCATGCCGATGGAGGCCCCCATAAAGGCGACGGGCTTGCCGTCGAATGGGTTCTCGGGGTAGGGCCGGGAGGCCCAGTCGATCGCATTCTTCAGAATCGCCCGGTATGGAGTAGTTGTACTCCGGCGTGGCGATCAGGAGGGCGTCGGCGGCGCGGATCTTGGCCTTGAAGCTCCCGGACCTTCTCCGGCGGGTCGTGCTCCAGGTCCTGGTTGAATGGCGGAATCCCTTCCAAGTCGAAGGTCTCGATCTCGGCGTCCTCCGGCACGACTTCCAGGGCGACTTGCAGGAGGGCCTTGTTGAACGACGCTTTTCGCAGGCTGCCCGCGAAGCCAAAGATCCTGATCTGATCTGCCATGGTCTGGCTCCTTGTAGTTCCCGTGGCACAATGTCTGCAGGCAAGGACACGCCGATCCTTGTCTTCTGAATTAACACGGGGACCGTGAAAAGTCTCGATAGGGGTTGTGCCTAATCTCCCGTGGGCAATTCCCGGCTCGGAGGAGTCCGAAAGGCATTCTTCGGGCCGCCGCAGGGGCCGATTATCGTCCGAACAGGGCCGCGTGGACCGCAAAATGCTCGATTAAGGAAATTCCGCAACAGGCCGGTGGCCCGGATAGCCGTATATCTCGTATGTATAGTGACATACAGGTGACACAGCGGTGACACGAAGGGGACATGGAGATGACAAACGTGCGTGTGATGATCGCGGATGATTATGCGGCCCTGCGGACGGCCCTGGCGCGGGCCCTGGGGGCGGAGCCGGGAATCGAGGTGGTGGGGCGAGGCGGCCGACGGCTATGCCGCGGTCCGGTTGGCGGAGAAGCTCCGGCCGGACGTGGTGCTCATGGACATCAATATGCCCGGCCTCGATGGGATTGAGGCGACACGCTGCATTGTCCAACGGGACCCCAACGTCAAGGTTATCGGCCTATCTGTGCATTGCTTCGAATTCTATGCCCGGCAGATGCTCGAGGCCGGGGCGCGCGCCTATGTCCTCAAAGATGCGGATATCGGGGAACTAATCGAGGTCATCGAAGCCGTCTGCCGGGGCGAGACCTACGTCAGTTCGGAAGTCGTCGGGTTCGGCGGCCGGCGGTCACGCTGGCGCATGCCCCACCGACTTTCTGCGGTGGGATGACATGAGCTTCGATTTCGATACGGTGCACAACCGGCGGGACACCGATAGCCTTAAGTGGGGCAGGTATCGCGGACAAGACGTCATTCCCATGTGGGTGGCCGATATGGATTTCCCGTCGCCGCCGCCGATCGCTGGAAGCGTTGCATCGGCGGGTGGAGCACGGGATCTTCGGCTATGCCACGCCGCCGCAGGAGTTGGTGCAGGTCGTGGTCGCCCGGATGCGGGAGAAGTATCGGTGGGAGATCGATCCCTCGTGGATTGTGTGGCTGCCGGGGGTGGTGCCGGCGCTGAATGTCGTGTGCCGGGCCTACGGCCAGGACGGCGACGAGGTCGTGACCTTCACTCCCGTCTATCCGCCCTTTCTGATGGCGCCGCCACGCTGCGGCAAGACTCTCCGGACGATACCGCTGCGCCGGGAAGGGGACCTGTACACGTTCGATGCCGAGAAGTTCGAGCGCGAGATCTCGACACGCTCCAGAATCCTGCTTCTGTGCAATCCGCACAATCCCGTGGGCCGGCGCTACGACCGCGGGGAGATCGAGCGCATCGCCCGGATCTGCGTCGCCCATGACCTCCTCGTCTGCTCCGACGAAATCCATTGCGAGCTGATCCTCGAGGGCGGGCCGCACATCCCGACCGCGACGCTCGGCCCCGAAGTGTCGGCCCGGACGATCACGTTGATGGCCCCGAGCAAGACCTTCAACATCCCGGGCCTCAACTGCGCCTTTGCCATCATCGAGAACCCCGGAGTTGCGGACGAAATTCAAGAAGACGCGGGAGGGCATTGTGCCCGGCACGAACGTGATGGGGCTTCACAGCCTGTCTGGCGGCCTATCGAGAGGGCGAGCCCTGGAGAGCTGGCGCTGATCGATTACCTGAGAGGCAATCGGGATCTCGTGCGGCGATTCGTCCGGGAAGAGGCGCCGGGCTCTCGATGGACGAAGTCCAGGCGACTTATCTGGCCTGGATTGATACGCGACGGCTCCGCCTGCCCAACCCGACGCGTTTCTTCGAGCAGTTCGGCGTCGCGCTGTATGACGGCCGGGAGTTTCAGGGGGAAGGCTTTGTGCGGCTGAATTTCGGCTGTCCGCGGAGCACCCTCCGCACCGCCCTCGACCGGCTGCGCCGGCCGTCCAAAGCGCTGGGAGGGCGGACCGTGCCTGAGTCTCAGACGGCTGGCCGGCACATCTCGGTCCGCGGCGTGCCGGCGATGGGGCGGCTCTCGGGCTCCTCAGTCGGGGCCGTGCCGTCCACGAATTCGACGTGCGCCCAGTCCTTCACGCTGTGGGCATAGATTGCTTCCAGCTTGCCATACGCCGTCGGATAGGCGAACGTGGGTTGGCCCAACAGGGCGGCCAGGACAAATTCTTCCGTCGCGGCACTACGATGGAGGCGAAGCAATTCGGAACCTCGCAGATACAGAGCGGGATCGTGCGACAGTCCGGTAACGATCTCCTGAATCCCGGCGAGGCGGAAGCCGCATTTTCGGGTGAGTTATTTGCCGAACGCTCCATTCGCGAGTTGAGTTTTGCAGGGCGTCCGGCCGAAGAATAGCCTTATAGTGTCAGAAGTGGCTCGTTGAGGCAGATTGGGGTCCCCGACGCCAAAGAGATACGTCCTAAAGGGACCCTTGGCTTGAGATTGGAGTACTTCGCCATGGATACTGTCCGGCAGGTGGTTCACCAGACTTCTCGCTTGGCTTTCTTGTTTGCAGGACTCGGGTCGAAAGCGGCCTGGGCGGCCGCCCAGTCCGCCGGCGGCGCGGCGGCCGGAGGTGGTCCTGGAGCGGGACCCGCCAGCACGCATGACATCTGGCTTCGCATCTATGACATGCTCGCGGCCTATGGACTGAAGGTCGTCGGCGCCTTGGTGATTCTCCTGCTGGGCTCGGTGGATCGCGAGACTGCTGTCCTCGCTGTTGGGCAGGACGCTGACGCGGGCGAAACTGGACCCGACCCTGGTGTCCTTCATTGATAATCTCAGCTACACTGTGATGTTGGTGTTCGTGATCGTCGCCGCCTTGGCGAACGCGGGCGTGCAGACGGCCTCTGTCGTCGCTGTGCTGGGTGCGGCGGGATTGGCGATTGGTCTGGCCTTGCAGGGCTCCTTGAGCAACTTTGCTTCCGGCGTTCTCTTGCTGGTGTTCAAGCCGTTCCGCGTGAACGACGTCGTGGAGGTGGCGGGGACCAAAGGGACTATCCAGGCGATTCACGTGTTCAACACGGTTCTCAATTCCTCGGACAACGTCCGGATCATCGTTCCCAACGGCCAGGTCACGGGGGCACGCATTCTGAACTATACGATTAACGGGACGCGTCAACTCGATCTGGCGGTCAGCGTCGCGCCGGGAAACGACCTGGCCAAGACGCGTCAGGCCATCGATCGAGTATTGACAACGGACGCGCGGGTTCTGCCGGCGCCGGCGGCCTTGGTCGCCGTGTCGGCGATGGCCACTGCGGCGACAGACTTCGTGGTCCGTCCCTGGGTGAAGACAATGGACTACTCTTCCGTGTGCTACGACCTGACCGAGAAACTGAAGACGGCCCTCGAACAGCAGGGCATCGCGGTGGTGTCCGTACACGCGAACTCCACGTGACGTGGGTGCCACCTCAAAACGCGCTGGATGAGTGATGACACAGGGCTTACTCAAGCTGCCGTTCCGTCCCTGCTCGCGCAGCCAACCGGTGTGCGGCTAATTTCTGTGGGGGTGTGTGCGTGTTCTTTTATTGCGAGCGAAGCGAAGCAATCTCGTGCGCCCACCGCGCGGTTGAGATTGCTTTGTCGCTGCGCTCCTCGCAATGACAGAGCGGTGCGGTAAGGGATTTTCCCGGGCGTGGCCCGAGGGGTGCCCCACAAAATGTAGTCGCACACCCGACCGATCGCTCGCGTTTCGAGCTTGATCTTATAGGCCCTTTCTGCTATACTCAGCGACAGTACGCCCGTCACGTCGAGGTGCTTGCAAGGCGGAGAATCGCTGGCCCGTGCCCGGAGGACTATTCATGAGAAGACACGCCTTCTGTTTCTTGGCGGCTGTCGCTGTGCAGCGTGGCTGTCCAGGCCATGACGACTCGACCCGGTGGGACTCTCACTGCCGACGAGGCTTGGACTGCGGCGGCGGCCCCCTACAACGTCACCGGCAATATTACGGTCCCGTCCGGCCGGACCCTGACCATTGAGCCGGGTGTGGCCGTGTATCTTGGTTACAATGTGAATCTGAACGTCTCGGATGGGGGGCGGATCCTGGCGGAAGGCACGGAAACGCAGGGCATCCGTATCACCAGCCCGCCGGACTCGGGCTCGAGTTGGGGTGCGCTGACGATCAACGGCACCCCCGGCTCGCCGGAGACACGTCTGGCCTACGTCTACTTCGAAGGCAACGGCAAGACCTGCATCGAAGTGGCCGGCGGCACCCTGTATCTCGACCACGCTTCTTTCGGCACGACGACGCACCAGTATGTCTCGCTCGATGCGGCCTCCTTCCTGATCAGCAATTGCTATTTCCCCTCGGGGACCACGGCGTTCGAGCTGCTCCACGGCAACGTGCGGCATCAAGGCCGGCGGCCGCGGCATCGTGCGCGACAGCTTCTTCGGCAGCACGATCGGCTACAACGACACCATGGATTTCACCGGCGGCAACCGCGACCAGAACCAGCCGATCATTCAGTACTACAACAACGTCTTCACCGGCTCCAGCGACGATATCCTGGACCTCGACGGCACGGACGCCTGGATCGAAGGCAACATCTTCCTGCACGCCACCGCAACGGGCGCCCCGGACAGCTCCTCCGCTGTCTCCGGCGGCAGCTACGGCAACGACACCTCGGAGATCACGATCATCGGCAACCTGTTCTTCGACTGTGACAACGCCGCCACGGCCAAGCAGGGCAACTTCTTCACCCTGATCAACAACACGATCGTGCACCTGACCAATAAGGGCGGGGTCGATTTCGACATCGGGCGTAGTTCTGTGTCCGTGACACCACGCCCAGCCTGACGACCTTCGGCAAAGGCTTCTACCTGGAAGGCAACATCGTCGTGGATGCCAAGCAGTTGGTGCGCAACTACGATCCCACGCAAACGCACCGTCACCTGGAACAACAACATCCTGCCGATGCCGTGGACCGGCCCCGGCAGCGGCAACGCGGTCCTGGACCCCATGCTCAAGCACATCCCGGATGTGTCCGAAACGAAATTCACCACCTGGGAGCAGGCCCAGGTGATGCGGGACTGGTTCAGCCTCCTGCCCGGCTCTCCGGCCCGCGGCACCGGCCCGAACGGCACGGATAAGGGCGGCGTGATCCCGCTCGGCGCCTCGATCTCCGGCGAGCCGCGCGCCCTCACGAGCATGACGACGGCGACGCTCATCGTCGGCCTCAATCGCACCGGCAGCGGCATCCCGACCGCGGGCTTTCCTCTCGGCTCGGGCTTCACGCATTACCGCTGGCGGCTTGACAGTAGCGCCTGGAGCGCGGAGACGCCCATCGCCACGCCCATCAAGCTCACGGGCTTGGCCAGCGGCTCCCACCATGTGGATGTCATCGGCAAGAACGATGCCGGCTGGTATCAGAACGATCCGGCGCTGGGGACGGACGCCGTCGTGACCACCTCGCGCACCTGGACGGTGGACCCCTCCTATCAGCGGCTTATCCTCAATGAAATCCTGGTCGTCAACCACGTCGGCCCAGGGGCACGAGGGCACCTATCCGGGCGTGGTCGAGCTGTACTACGACGGCGCCGCGGCGTTTGATTTGTCCGGCATGCGTCTGACGAACGACGCCACGAAACCGACGAAGTTCGTCTTCCCGGCGGGCTCGAAAATCACACCGGGCCAATATCTCGTTCTCTACGCCGATGCCAGTGCCACGACCTCCGGCTTGCACCTGGGTTTCACTCTCAACGCCGGGGGCGACAGTCTCTTCCTGTACAACAAGCTGGGCGTCCTGGTGGATTCGGTCACCTTCGGCCCGCAACTGACGGACCTGTCGATCGGTCGCGTCGGACACGACGACGCGTGGTGCCTGACGGTCCCGACTTTGGGACAGGCCAACGTGGCCCAGCCGTGTGGCGATGCCGGCGGCGTGAAGATCAACGAGTGGCTGGCCGTCGCGAAGACCGTGTCTCGCCGGCAGCTTCATCGAGCTGTACAACCCGAGTGTCGAGCCGGTGGACCTGAGCGGGATGTATCTGACGGACGGCCCCGCCACCGTGCCGGCGGAGAACCGGATCGGGCCGCTGAGCTTCCTGGCGGGCACGGGCTATGCCGTGTTCCTGGCGGACGAGTCCAATAAGCCGGGGCACGTGGGTTTTCGCCTGTCGTCCGCCGGTGGGACGATCCGGCTGTTCGATGCCCAGATGAAGGAGGTGGACAACGTGGTCTACGGCGTGCAGACCGCCGACAGTGTCCCAGGGACGCGTGCCCGATGGGGCGAGCACGATCACCTTCTTACCCGCGCCCACGCCGGGCACGGCCAATATCCCCATGCCAAAGGTCGTCACGACCAATCCCACCTTGGTGGCACAAGCGGCGGATAAACGCGCCCTGGTCCCCACCGGCCCGATCAGCGATGACTGGAAGGGCGGCCGGGCGTTCGATGATACGGCCTGGCTGATCTGCCGCGGCAGTCCCGGCGGCATCGGTTACGAAAAGGACACCGGCTACCAGGCCTTGATTACGCTCGATGTGGGGGCCCAGATGTACGGATCGGGCAAGAACAACACCTGCTACATCCGCGTGCCGTTCACCGTCGATGCCAATAGCTTGGCCGGCATCACCAAGCTGACGTTGGGAGTGCGGTATGATGACGGCTTCGTGGCCTACCTGAACGGCAAGGAAGTGGCCCGCCGCAACTTCACGGGCACCCCGGCGTGGAACTCCTACGCCGACTCCGCCCGCGAAGCCAACGTGTCGGACGTCGATGAGCGCATCGACCTGACGGCGTTTCTCAGCACGCTGCAGGCCGGGGCCAACATCCTGGCCATTCACGGCATGAACTCGTCCAACACGAGCTCGGACTTCCTGATCACCGTGACGCTGGACGCCGTCCTGACAAAAGCCCAGGCCGAGTAGCTACCATCGGATGCACAAGGCGATCCCGTAGCCATCGCCGATGATCGCGGGTTCCAGCGATACGTGCTGGTCGCTCCGCTCCCGGTGGGCGATCGCGCTGGTGGCCTCCCAAGCCAGGAACCAGCCCAGGAAGGCCTGAGACGGATAATGAGCATTGTCATTGATGCGGGCCAGGGCGGGCAGTGCCGAGGCGGCGTAGAGCAGATAGCGGGCCAGGGGATTGTCCTCGCACATTTGCGCCGCCGTCAGGAAGGGGACGGCCCCGATGAATGAGTGGCCGCTGATGCCGTGACCGTCGCGAAAGAGCCGCCAGTGCGAACTGCCCTCGTCCGGACGCGGTGCGCCCGTCACCCATTGTGACACGAGCAAGGCGGGAAGCCCGGTGATATAGGCACGCGTGGCGCGCGAGCCCCAGGTGCCGAGAGGGGAATCGCCGTCGTCGCCCGGCATGAGCCTGTCGCCCAGCAAAGCGGCGCCCAGGGCCACGGGGACCATATACTGGCCCGTACCGAAGATCGTGGCCACATCCGCGGCGCGATTGGTGGCCTTGGTGCGGATGTGCTGCTGGTACCAGTCCTGAAGTTCCCGATCCATCTTCGTATTAGCCACGATCCCGCCGGCGCCGAAGGCGATGCCCAGGTGCATCCAATGCTCGGGCGAGAGATACAGGTCCTCGTAGTCCTGCTTCACGGTGTCCAGGAAATGAGAGGGGCTCGCGAACAGATTGTTGCTGTCCGTCGCGGCCCGACCGCTCGCCGGGACCAGCAGGCCCAAAAGAGCGACGAGACACAAACGCTTCCCGCGTCCTTGCGGTACGATCATGAATCCGTTCTCCTTCTTATGGTCCAGGAGCACGTAAGCAGGCCTGGATTACACTACTGACCTTGGATGCACTCGAAGAACCGGAAGATCCGGCCCACGCCGTACTGGAGGCTGTTAGATCAGACCCAGGCCGTACTGGAGACTGTTGTTGCGCAGCTCGTACCATCCGTCGTATGGTTGGACTCGTCAACCCACCAGTATTGAACGAACGGCGCGATCGCCACGTCGATCGGTCTGCCTTGGTGGCGGAGCTCCACGAGCGGCCCGCCCTCCGAACCCCGGCCACTGCACGTTGGACATGTACCCGTTGTGCCGAAGCCGGACATTGTACGCCGAACAGCAGGACGTCGATCTCGCCGCCGAGCCCGATCTGCCAATGGTCGCCCAGCTCGTGGCACACCTTGAGACCCACCGGCACATAGAGATAGTTGGCCTGCCGGTCGTACCCATTCGGGTCCTGGCTGGAATCGTCATTGAGCCCCCGATATCCCACGCCGACAGTGAAGCGATTGTCCCAGTCGCCACTTCCCCACTCTTGACCCCAGAGCAGGCGAAGATTGAGAAGGAAATCGCGATTGCCGCTCATGGTGTAGGGCGTGTAATAGAGGCTTTCATCCGTGTTTTCATGAGAGATGTAGCCGTCGTAGTCGAGCAGGCCAAAAGCGAACTCGGCTTCGATCCGCAGCAGCCCGTTGTCCCGGGGGCACGTGTAGGCCCCGGCAACACCGTACAGCAAGCCGGTTTCTTTTACGGAGTAATCGCCCGGCTCGTTGTAGCGGAAGTAGGATACTTCCGGCCCGATCTCCCACGTCGAAGCGGCCACCACGTTCTCGATGCTTTCGCGGGCCTGCAGGCCCGTCGCCACCATCCCCAGCACTATGCCCACGACCCACATCCGTATCGCGTTCATCGTACAACTCCGAAACCACAGGTCCAACGGGGTCCCGCCGCCATGCGCGGCGACAGGATACCCAGACGGCCGTGTTGCTTGTCGCGTCAAGACGGCCCTGAAGATTATACGGAAACCCTTTCGTCCATCCAACACCTCATCTTTATAACCGTGGTCCGAATAACAAAGTGCGTGGCGAATCTGGGTGGCAGCGGAAAGGCCGAAGGCCTTACCGAGGGCGAATGAGCCTTGCCAGGATCATCCCGACACCTCGCTGGGGAACAGGTCGGTGCTGAGATACTTGAGGCCGCTGTCGCAGATCAGGAAGGCGATCGTCGCTCCCCGTTCGCGCTGCCGGAGCAGGTGCAGGGCGGCGGCCAAGTGCGCCCCGAGGAGAACCCGCCAAAGATGCCTTCCTCCGCGGCCAGCATGCGGCGCCGGCGATGGCCTCGTCATCGGTGACGCGCAGATAATCCTCCACGAGCGTGCGGTCGAGCAGCGGCAGGTCCGCCCGGCAGTAACCGCCGCCCTGGATCTTGTGGCTGGGATTGGTGATCGGTCCGCCGGCCAAGGCCGGGGCGGTGGCGGGCTCGACGACATAGCAGCGGATGGCCGGCTTCTTTGACTTAAGGAACCGGGCAGTGCCCGTGAACGTGCCGCCGGTGCCGACGTAGTCGACGAAAACATCCATTTTCCCCTGCGCCTGCTCCCAGATCTCCGGCCCCGTGTGCCGCTCATGGGCCAACACGTTCGCCTGTAGTTGGAACTGATCGGCCCGGAACGCCCCGCGCTGCCGCACCAGTTGCTGCGTCCTCTCCTCGACGAGGGCCAGATCTTCTCCGGACACCTGGTTCGGCGGCGAGCCGGCGCCTGGTCTACGAGCACCACCTCGGCGCCCAAGGCTTGCATCATGCGGGCCCGCTCGCGGGTGTTGCCCTTGGACATGACCGCGACGAAAGGGTGTCCCAGCGCCCGGCACACGAGGGCCAGTCCCGTCCCGGTATTGCCGCTGGTCAATTCGACCACGGTTTGGCCGGGCGCGAGTCTGCCCTCCTGGCATGCGGTCAGCATCATCTCTCGGGCAATCCGGTCCTTCTTGGAGAAGCCTGGGTTGAGGTAATCGAGCTTCGCCAAGAGCCGTCCCTCGATGCCACAGCGATTCCCGATGCGCTGCAACTCCACCATCGGCGTATTGCCGATCACGTCGATAATAGAGTCCGCGCATCGGGGCGGGCGTCCGGCGTGGCTACGCTGCTCATCGAGCTTCATGAAGACTCCTTCTCTTCGTCGGGGCCAGAGCCGCCATCCCGGCCGAATCGACCGCCGCCGGTGTCTCCCCGGGTCATCCGGCACAGCATTCCTCGAATCGGCCAGGCCCCAAACCGGCCGCTTACTATCCCCGAAAGACGCCGTGATGTAAAGGGGCCTGCCTGCCTTCCACCGCACCTGGGACCGCCAATCTCCCGATTGGCCGTCTTTCCAATGCCGCTCAGGAGAGCGGCGTTCCCGGGAAACTGCTTCTTCCACCACCAATAGCACGAACGGCGCGAATTTCAGGCCGAGTTCCCTCGAATGCATGTGATAGGTGGAATTCGTTGCTTCAAGGTGATCTTCTCATCCCGAAGGACGCAAAAGGAAAGACGTGCTTGACAGCGGTTTGCTCAGAGATTGTAGAATGGGCTTCAGCCCACGCGGACTCTTCTGCATCCACAGATTACGCCGATTTCCAACGGAGGGTCTGGCCGAAGGAAATGCCGTCCCATTGCCAAAGCGCTGCAACAGGTGCGGGACAAGCTGCGGGAGATGACGAACGGGCGCCAGTGCTTCACGCCGATCCGGAATCTGATCGCTTGGACCAACCGGGCCTTGCCGGGCTGGCAAGGGGCCGGCACCCTCGGGCGCATAAAACTATTGCTTTGCCGGCTGAGCACCGACACAAATCGGGCCGTTCTATGGGCACAAACTACCCACCGATCCTCGGCTCGGGGCGGGACCGATAGAACTTGGTCGTCCAACAACGATGGCGGCGTAGGGTAACGGGGTTTAGCCCTCTACGCCTTTTCGTTGTCCCTTTTCATCGTACAGGAACCGCCGGACCTGGGGCCCGCCGCGGGAGGAGGCATCGGTGCCCTTATCTTTCGGCCGCATGGTGACCACGTGCAACTCTTCCGTAGGGCCGGAATCGGCGGGCGTATCCACGCCGTACTTGCGCTGGACCTGCGTGATGTCGGGAGCCACGGCGTCCGGGGGCGCGGACAGTTCGTCCGTCTCAGGCGCGGGCTCTACGACCTCCATGTTGGGCTCCTCTTGTTCCGCAATGCGACGGATTCTCGCGGCCACGTCGGGAATTTCCTCCGCGTTCTTTCTTTTTGTCGTAGGCTTCTTCTTAGCCATAAATGGTCCTTTGTCGTTACCAGCCTAACCCAAGGCACGTAAACTCTTTCCAGATCTTGTACTCAATGGCCATACCCGCCGTTGAGTTCTGCTGATGGGGCATGCCGGAGGCGTAGTCAATCCTCGCGTTAAAAAGCGCCTGAGCCGGTCCCTCACCTTTCAATACGTGTTTGATGAAGGCCGTGTGCATCGGCCCTCCGAAATAGGCATAGGGGGAGGCCGTGGGCGAGTAGTGCGTGCCGGTGCAGCCCACAAAGCCTCTGACCCCGGCGTGGAGATAGCTCAACGCCATGGATTGGTCGGCCGTGCGAATCCCCAGCGGCTGACCGGGCAGGACGATCGAGGCACGTTTGTCCACCGTCAGGGCACCCCAACAGCATCCGGCAAAGATCATGCCGGCCAGGGTCTTGGGAACGTTCGTCACATTGACGGCCTCCACGGCACTTCCAGCGTTTTCGCCCCAGAACCGGGTCGCATCCGAGTCGGAGCCGTGTAACATGAAGTATACCATATCCCCGCACGCATGGCACGCGCCAATGCTCGTCGGCGCGGCGGGCTGGGAGATTAGTAGCGGCGCGATGCCCGGGAGCAGGTTATACGGCTGGGTCGCGAAGGGCCGGGCTATGTTGCGGACGCCGAAACGGCATTTGCTGCCCGTCGGCACGCCGGCCGTCAGGGCGGCCATGACCAGCCGGGGTGTTTTGGCGTCCGGAATGCGACTGACGGGAATCTCCGGGATCAGGTCGCCCGTGCGATCGCCGTAGGCCTCATCGTTCCAGACGATGAAGTTGTCGGAGTCCGAGCCGGGACTTACCTGTTGGCGCAGGCTGGGTGGCAGCACGTCCAGCCGCTGGGCCGGCAGGACATCGTAGCCGCCCAAGATCACGGCTCCTTTCCAGTCCTTACGCTGGAGTTGGGCGCGGACCTCGGGCCAAGGGCTGGCAGGTTGCTGCACCTCATAGACGGTTTGCCCGCCGTCCCGGATGACGTCCAGGGCCGCGGCGCACTCGGTCACCCCCAGGTTGTTCTCCAGACGCGGCCGATACGTGACGAACAGGAGCTGGGGCAGGGGGGCGTCCTGCGGCCAACTTCGGTTTCAGGGCGAACAGAGGCTGAGGCGGCAGCGTCGGCCTGATCGCGATGCTGGGCGTCTGTGCCATCTCGACCACATTGGGGTCCGGCGTCGCGCGGGCCGGGGCGCCGGAGATCTCGAACGTGACGACCAGGCGCGGGATCCATCACGATCTTCGCGGTGGCCGCCACTTCCGCTCCCGGCGTGCGTGCGCGGATGGCGGTTACTACCGGTTGGGACACCGGCGCCGGCGCGGCCGCCGCCGGCACGGAATCGGAATTGAGCGTCGCATCGTTCAGGGTGCCGATGGTCGGGACCAGACGAGCGCCGCTGGCCGCATACGTGACGGTGACTAGTCCGTTGCGGTCGGTGCGGGCCCACTGCAGGCGATTGCGATTCTGCTCCAACAAATGCAGGACGCCCGAGTCGGGGTGTCCGGCGTCATTGAGCCCACCGGAGTGCCCATAGCGACTGGCGGGCGACCATTCCTGGAGCAAAGAGGCATCGAAGCCGTTGTAGCTGGCGTGGTGGCAGAACTTGATGAACTGATAGGGACCCGCAGCTTTCACGGCGGCCCGCAGATCTTTCATCAGGGGCGTCAGCCCGGAGATCTCCGGCTTGGCGAACTGCATGTCGCCCGCCAGCAGGGCCGAGTTGCCGCCGGCGCTGAGCTTGAGGACAAGGCTCTGGTTGTTCGCGGCCGCGCCCTTGCCGGGCCGATCCTCCGCCCCCGCGGCGTCGGCCTGGCCGACAATCGCGCGGTAGAGCGAGACGAGATCGGCGTCCGCGAACCGGGCCACGTCGGTGTCGGTGCGCCGATTGAGCTGGGCGATGGCGGCGGCACAAAGCTCCAGTTGGGCCCGCGGGGCCGAGCACTTTCAGGCCGAAGTCCTGGAAAGCGGCCTCCACCGCGCGGTGTTCCCCCTGGCCCGTGTAGCGGACTACCCGGGTTTTGTTTTGCTCCAGCGTGGTCAGCATGGTGCCGTAGCGGGACTCCAGGCTGGCAACATCCTCGAGTATCTGGGCCAATTCGTCGTCCGGCAGGTGAGAGTAGTCCTCTTCCCGCAAGGCGGCCGCGAGCTTGCCGGCCAGGGAATCCGCGCGTGGCTGCGGCCCCAGGGCGTCCTCCTGCCGGCCATAGCCCAGGGTTTCGTCCGCGACCAGGGCCATGTCCGCTTCGATGGTCCCGTCCGCCACCAGTGTCGGCAGACAGCCGATGTGATCGGAGTGACAATGCGTGACGACCAGCAGGTCGAAGCGGAAGGGGGCGCTGAGCCCAAGATCTGTTCCAATTGTTCGGGAATCGACGGCCGGTCGGTGCGACGCCGGCAGTCGCCGGGGTGGCCGCCGTCGATTAGGATGCGGCGCTCACCCAGCGTGCAGACCAGACAATCCCCATACTTCTCCTCTCCTACATCCAACAGGTAGGTCTTCAACGGTGTGGCATTTGCTGCTGGCATACCTTGACCTCCCTCGCGGACTGTTCCGCGAATTTCATCCCTCGGACTCGTAGCCAACGATTACAACAGCGGTGTCAAAGGTGCTTCGTCAAGGTGCGCCACCGTACTTCTCTGGGAGAGCATTATGCCGGTCCTGGGGGAGAACGCAAGCACAAAATGATGGACGCGTCTCATTTTTTGTCGTGGCACCCCGGGGCGGCCTGGGGCCGGTTCGGGGCGACCGCCCGGTCGCGCGTCTGCCGGTGCAGAGGGGAAACCGGGGGGCTGGGGACGCACCCGATTCTCCACCGACACGATCTGGTGTCTTTCGTTTCTCCCGCAATCGGCCCGCGCTCCGACTCGGTTTGACCTCACCAGCCCCGTCCGACGACCCCCAAACGCCAAATACACGAACCACTCGGCGCAGCCTCCGGCCGCAACCGAACTTCATCTACCACAGAGAATACGGAGGCCACGGAGAAAGAGTGCATTCTCGAGGGACAAGCCGGCACCTATCGGCGGAAAGCCATCCGTCCTTCCCATTCGCGGTCTTCCGTTCTATCTCCGTGTGCTCGGTGTCCTCTATGGTTCAGAGAATCTGCGCAAGAAAACAAGATTTCAAGGGTAGTAATACGAAAACGGCCGGCGACGTAGTAGGGCGGGTTCGGGTCCCCCAACGCGGTGCGTCGCGTTGGGGAGGGGCCCCCCAGCGCATAATCCCGCGTTGGGGACCCCGGTGCCTTTCTCAACCCACGCGTTTCCTATTTTCCGCAGACACACCTGCTCCTGCGAAGGAATGTCACCCCCGGAACGCTTCTGTCGAAGGCAGGGGTCTGCACGGATTTTCGCAGCCCAGCCTCGGGCTGCGCCCTCGGCCGGAACCGAGTCCCTCGCGCCAAGCACGCCAAGAGCGCAAAGAAAGAGAAAAGGAAGAGCAAAACAGGAGTCGCTTTGCCCTTGGCACTCCTTGCGTCTTTGCGAGAGACGTAATCCTCTTGGTCTTCACGGCTTGCGTCAGGATATCTGAATTATCTGGAAACGGCCTTCGGTTTTTGCGGGTGAGCAGCACGGATTCTGAACTGCGAACTGAGACCTGCCCGCCGCCCTGCGCAGTCACCTGTCCCGGGGGACATCCGCTCCGGACGGACGGCCCTCCGGAAAGCACGGCAGCTTCTCATCAATGTAGGCCCAGGGAACCGCCCGTTTGGTCCACGTCTGGCAGTTGGGCTTGACCAATTCCGGTTCATCCAAAGAGCCGGCTTTAAGGAAGACGGAATCGGGCAATTTCTCGGCCCGGGTGAACAGGGGCGCGCCGCAATTCGGACAGAACTCCCGCGTGATCTTGCGGCCGCTGTCGGCGATGGTGGTATAGCCTTTGACTTGGCCGCAGAGGATATGCAGGTCCGCCGCCCGGGCGAGGACGCCCACGGTGTAGGGCCCCCCGGTAGTTCTTTTACAGTCGTCACAGTGACAATAGCTGGCATTCCCGGGGTCGGCGGCACATTCATACCGCATGGCACCGCACAGGCACCTCCCTCGCAGAATCGTTTTCATAGGCGCTCCTTGTCGCAAAAACAGCGAGACCTTCTACTTCCGAGACAGGCCCGGCAGGGACGAAAAGACATTAGCCGAAAGAAACGCAAAAGGAAAGACGTACGTGACAATAGTTCGCTCAAAGATTGTAGGATGGGCTTGGAGCCCATGCGGGCTTTTTCTTCAGCCGCAGAGTGCGCCGATTTCCGCCGATTACCGACTACTGACTACCGAAAACTGTCTTTTCCACCGCGAGCGACGCGAACCACGCGAACAGAAGAAGGGTTGTCCACAGATCAGACAATTGCGAGCGGAGTATTGTCACCCCTGCACGCCTCTGGCAGGGGGCGGCAATCTCCCGATTGGCATAGATTTTCAACTGGGAACTGACAACTGAGAACCATTCATCGGGAGGCTGGAGGCGGTAGGCGATTCTCCAGACCTGAAGAGCTATCCTTTTTCGACACGGATTCACACGCGATTCACATGGATTCAGGCGCGAGGGGAGGAACGGAGTGACGCTTCGGCGTGAGCCGGTAGGGTGTGCTCCGCACACCATCCCGCTGCTTCTTTCCACCACGGAGGTCATAGCGCGGCCCTCGGCCGCAACCGAAACCCTCTTCAACCACAAATGGCACGAATCACACGAATGAAGAAACAAAGACCGCACGGCGGATTCGTGATATTGGTGTGGATTCGTTGTTCAAAGATATCTTGGCTCCGGCCGAGGGCGCAGTCCGAGGCCGGGCTGGGAAGTCTGTGGACGATCTGTCCGCGAGAGTCCGGACTGGCCGGTCCTCCTGTCCTTCCCTTTTCCCTTTTTACTTTTGCCTTTCTGCTCGTGCCTTTTACCCTTCTACTTTTTACCTGTCGGCAGACATCGCATTTGCCGACAAGTAGGCCATCGCATAGCCGGCCACTTCCTGCATCCAGCCGTGGTCCAACGCCGCCGCGAAGCGGGTCAGGGCCGGCCGGATGTCCGGCGTGGCGAGCCACTGGGCCAACCGCCTCTCGGCCCGGCCGAGCCGGGCCTGGACTTCGTCCACCGGCTGCTCCAATAGCCGGGCCAGGTCCCCCAACTCCATCCCATCGATATGGTGCAGGATGAGGACCTCCCGCCCGGGCCGTTTCAGCGCATTGAGGGCCGTAGCCATGTACTGCATCCACGGGCCCACGAGCAAGGGCTCATCCGGCCCATCCCGCCAATCCTCGCCCCGTGCCCCCCGCAGCACGTCCGGCCCGATCACTCGCAGCTCCATCTCCACGATCTTGCCGATCGGCACAGCGTCGCCCAACTTCCGCAGCATGACGCACGCCGTGGTCAGGGCATACGCCCCGATTTGCTGGGCCTGTCTCCGGCCGTTCGTATACCTCGCACAGCGAATCAGCACGTAGGGACAATAGCACCCGATGATCCGCTCGTACGCCGGAAGTTCCGCCCGGTCCAGACTCTGCCGCACCCGCCGCATGGCCGCCGCCTTTCTCCCCCCACGCTACCTCATATCCGCACGGCGGCCCAACGAAAAAGAGCACCGCCGCAACCACGCTTGGTTCAGGCCGGCTAGGGCCCTCTACGAACGTGGAAGCCAACGATGCTCTCTGCAGACGTACCCTAAGCCGGAGCCCATGCTTCATGTCGGATGAGGATCGAGGATGCCTTCGTCAATGAAAATGAAGCAAGGTGCTCCCTGCATAGAAACAGAGAGCACCGAGTCTTCCAAACGCTTCGTAGACACAAACCTAGCCGTTTGAACCAAAGCGTCTGAAATCTCGATGCAACAAATTGTCTCACGCGGCGGATTTCTCCCGCCGCTTCATATATTCTACCTCAGGCTCGCCCGGAAAGGCAAGAATAAACCCCGAGAAGGAGGGTCTTGAAGCGTGTGGATCGGTAGAATCCCCGGTCGCGGTCAGTGGTGGCAAGCGTGCCCGTGCGATACTTGCACGAACGCCCTCCCGCAGAGGCGAAAAAGTACCGCGTCCCGGGAATTACCAACCTCGGTGACGCTTGGCAGGTCTTTTTTGAATTTGATCTGATTGAGCAATGGTGACCCGAGATTCCTTTCCCGGATTCCTATCATGGAAACAACTCCCACACCGACACAAGTGGGTGTCCCGTCTCCGCGGCGATCCTCACCTTGGCGTCAATCACTGCGCTCAAAGATAGTCGTCGTCGCAGCATTTCGCACATGTCGAACCCGTCCATACAGATGAGCCGCTTGCCACGTCCAAAAGCCTGTAGTCCATCCACAGTGAACCCACTATTACTCACGAAAAGTCCCCTGGACCAATCGGCTTTCTCGCCAAGCTTGCCTTGGAAGGTGTGCAGTTCCGCCGCTCCCACCTTGGGATTTTGCCACTTCGCCTCCAGTAGATAGATGTCATGGTGCAGGACGAAGCTACCGTCGATCTGCTCTCCTGTCACTCGAAACGATGCACGGGCGGAAAGCCCGTAAGCATTGAACAAGTCCTTCAAGAACGTCTCGTACGCGTACCCCCGTGCATGGGGGGATAGGGCTGTAATCCTGAGCAGTTCCGACATGAGTCCATCGGATGTCCCTGAATCAAGCGTGCCATTTGCATCGCTCAGCGGTTCTGCATCGATTGGGACGTGCCCCCCAGACTTCCTCACAACGTTCTGTAGTAGTTCCCGCGCCGAGTCGGGGATCGGCGTGCGCGAGTAGATTTCCCAGCCGTCAAGGACGCCCTGAAAGCACGCTCGCAATTGGTCATCCGTCGCCACTTGCCAGAAAGCACGCATCCTGTTCGCTTTTGACCCCGAGCCAAGCGCGTAGCGGGGGTCGTATATTGCCACGCCGACAACCTCGCGAAAGAACTCTTCAAAGGCACGGTTCGAGAAGTCGAGCACGTAGCCCCCGCCCATACGCAGCTCGCGCTCCAGCTTCTGCTTCTCAATATGTGTCAGGCTATTCATCTGCTACGCCTAACAACAATCAATATTTAAGGCGCGACCGCGGGCGTGCCGCCAGTGTCAGGTATTGGTCGGCTGCAACGCTCGAATACAAATTCAAAATGGTTGACAATAAGCCCAAACGGTTTTCTACCCGGATCAGCCTGGAACAGTTCTTTGTTGTCGTCGAACGTCACCTGGGGCTTTTCAGAGAACTCCATGAGTGGCATGTCCTTGCCAACGGCATCGTCTTGCTGGACGATCTTCCCGTAGTGGTATTGTTCGATCAGGATGTGATCGTCTGCACGCAGCATGAAGAAGGCGGGAGCTGTCTTGTATAAGTGTGCAGAAAACTTCTGTTGCGAGCCGCCTGAGACTCGCCCAAGTTCCTGAATCTGCCTGATGCTGTCCAGTGTCTCTCTATACAGCCGCGAGTCCTTGTGCAGCCCCCGGCTTTCGTACTCCTCGAACGTCAGGTTCTTGTCCTGCAAACACTGTTCTCGATAGGCCCTGTACTTCGCTTGTTCACAGTCCGGATCGAGGAGCAGTACACGTATGCTCTCCAAGTCGCTCTTCCGGATGAGCTTGCGTATCTCCGTGAAGAACTCTCCGGTTGTAAAGAAAGAATGGAGAGAAAGGCCATGCAGCCAGAGACATTTGTTGGTGTTCCTCAAATGCCACAAGAGCCGTTTCCTGCCCTGATCCGTCGCGCCGCTCCGCACGTCGTCATTGAACACATTCACAGCGTCCGCCTGAGCGAGCCCTTTGTCTACTCCTATGCAACTTCCGAGGAGGTAATCTCGAACCGGGATTGACGCCTTCTCCCAAAGCCAGTCGAAGTGATCGGCCATCTGCTCATGCATGCTCTTGCTCCGCTGGCCCTCCCGGTTCTCAAAGCGAAACACTGGTATGTCGCATCCTTCCAATCGAGGTTTCCAGAAGAAGTACTGCTGCACATAACTGACTGTATCCGTCCTGAACAGAAACAGGACCGGTGCCATCTGGTAGCACCTGGCCTCGAATTTTGCACCCTGCTGTTTTCTGGCAATCTTCTCCAGGGCAAGGAAACGGTTCGCGCTCTTCACCACATCGCTCTGCAGTCGACTCACCTCGACTGCCTGCGTTGATGCCTCGCCCTGCGCACGGAGTTGGGCTCCTCTGGAGTCAGGGTGGCAGATCAGGATCTTGATGTCCAACGGATGGCCGCGTTCGCCCTTGAACTGCTCCCCACCCACTTGTTTTTCTATCAAGCGTAGAGCCCTTCGGAATTCACTTGCATCCGCGAAGAAATCATTCATGGATATGCCGATGATCCTGACTTGCGTAGTAGACTCGCTCTCCAGGCTCGCGATCATGTCATTAGCGGCAGCTTCACGCGTCGCATATATCGTCGTCAACCCAGTTTCACGCATCGTCTCCATCGCACTACTTGCGGACTTGACCAACTGGTCGGTGGAGGCACTAACTTCATCCTTAAGGTTCGTCATCTGGGTGCTAATGGCGGATTGCATTTTTCCCAAGGATTCCTCGACGCCTTGTTTCAAGCCGCCCGTTTGTTTTCCTATCTCCTCCTCGACCTGCTTCAGAGACTGCCTGACATCGTCCTCCATGAATGTGCGCATGTTGTCCTTGAATTCATTGTAATATCGCAGGATGAAGACTTCGGTCACGCCACTGATGCCGATGGCGACGAAGAACCCGATCGCGGTTTCGCGCAGAGCTCTCACCAGAAGGTCGTGGGTCTGTAGAACTGGCATGTACGATGCGATAAGGCAGATTGTCCCCAGGATGAACAAGACTCCAAGGCCCAAGAGTGCGGTGCGCGTATACAATAACCTTACCAAGTCTCTCCACTGGGTTGGGTTCCAATCGTTCATGTATTCGCTCCTCAGAGAGAAACCGGGGATAGCCACTGCCTTCTTCCCTGTCTATCCTGTTTCTGACGCCACTCGCCACTCCCGCAGCCATTCCAGTTATTTCAGCCTCACCAACCTCATCCGGCGTACCAGACCCGCCAACCATTTCATCGCAGCTTCATCAAGGCACTTCTTTGGGGACTATTATCGTGAAAAGAGGCGAAGAAAGCAAAGGGAAAATGTGACACGTGACAGGCAATAAGTGACGAGTGATAGGTGAAAAGTGACAAGGCAGAAGCAAAGAAGGCGGTAGACCGTAGGCCGTAGGCTGGAGGCGGAGGGCGGCTACGGCCGCCGGCCTCGGCAGAGGCATTTCGGGGATGGCATTCCTTCCGACGTTCCGACGGATCGTTGGCTGACTGTGGCGGGCGTTGACCAGGGTGGCGCGATTCGCTATGATAATGAGGAGGTGGCCACGGTGGGTTTGCTGTGTGCCGTGCCGCGGCGTTGGTTCCAAAGGAGCATGACGGATGCGTGTGGATGAGATCCCTGAAATCGCCCAACTGACGGTCCCGGAGAAGATCCTGCTGCTGGAGGACCTGTGGGACAGCATCGCGGCGGACGACGCGAGCGTTCCGGTGCCGGGCAGCCACCGGGAGGAGTTGGACCGCCGGCTGGCCGAATACGAAAAGAACCCCGGCCATCTGCTGACGTTGGAGGAACTGCGCGGGAGGGTCGAGGCGAGACGATGACCTACGCTCTGCGCTTTCCTGCCTCAGGTCGAGACGGACGTCCACAACGGTCGGACTTGGTACGAGGCGAAGTCCCCGGGGCTGGGAGAGGAATTCCTGCGCGTGTTCTATGCCTGTGCCGAAGAGTTGGCACGCGATCCGCAAATTCACCCCAAGGTCCACAAGGAATTTCGTCGGGGTTTGTTGCGGCGGTTCCCCTAGGCGATCTACTTCCGGATGGAGGGGGAGCGCGTGGTGATCTTCGGTCTGTTTCATTGTGCCCGAGACCCACGTGGGCTCCGTCGGGAGTTGAGAAAAGCGCCGGTAGGCAGTTGCGGTCTACAGGCTGCCGCCTCCGCCGCCGAAGGCCTTTCAGGGAAAACACCCCTGCGCAGGGGCAGGGGTGCCTACGGACGACATCTCCCTCTTCCGTTCGCGTATTCGGTGCATTTCGCGGTCGAATGGTCTTTATGCAGTTGTCAAGGAGCGAGTTCAAGGCCGAAAGGGCTGAGTGACGCGTGGGTTGAGAAGGGCACCGGGGTCCCCAACGCGGAATTATGCGTTGGGGGGCCCCTCCCAAACGCGACGCATTGCGTTTGGGGACCCGAACCCACCCTACAACTACTCTGGTCACTCTCAGACCGGTCTCTATGCCCTCTTGCGTTTCTTCGCCCGCACGGGCGTGACCCGCGTTTTGGGCACCTCCTGTACACGTTTTGTCTCCGTGGGCTTCGTGTTCTCGGTGGTTGACGAGGGTTTGGACTCTGGTTCCCTGCCTCCGCAGGGATGACAAGCCTGCGCAGGATGACATTCCTTCTGCGGCTGCGGCGGCTGGGGCGGGTGGGGCTCGGCGGGGGGAGGGCTGGGGTGGTCCTGGGCCCAGGCGACCAGGTGCAGGACCCGGGCGACGCCCCAGAGGCGGGGGTAGGTGGGCCAGGTGCCGTCGGGCAGGGGCGGCAGGTAGGGGGGACAACGGAGATAGCCGTAGGGGCCGGTCATGCGCACCGGGCGCTCCGGATGGTTCGGGTCCGGCGGGATGGGGTGCGGCTCCATGTCATCGGGGAGGTTGAGGTAGGCGTAGGGACCGAAGAGATCGAGGGCCTTGCGGTCCCGGACGTGGGCCGCCTCGACCGGATCGTCGAACCAGCCGAGGACAATCTTCTCTCCGTTGAGCCAGACCGACGCCTCGTACTGCCGGCGCCTCTTGCTGTACCAGACGCCCTTGAATCCCGAATTGCTCGATATGGCGCGGGTATTCCAGGAGTTCTCCAGCCGGTTGCAGTTGCGGAGGTTGTCCCGGCGGTTGTCCAGGCGGTAGCCGTTCTTGTGGTCGGTGACCTTGCCGGGCGGCGGCTGCATGATCTGGCGATGCATGTAGATGCTCTTGTGGCCTTCGCGGCGATAGGCGTATTCGCGACCGGGTGCGCCGGTCGCGGTCCATTTGTGCTTGTTCAACTCCGGGAAATCGGCCGCATCCACGATGGCGTACAGGTTCTTGGTCAAGGGGATGTAGCGGATCTTGTCGTTCGGGGGTGTGGGCAGAACCAGGAGCCGGGACGGCTCGTGCTTGGTACGAAAGTTCTCGCAGGTGCCGTCCGGCCGAACGCGGACGGGCTCGCCCAAGGCCACGGGGCAACTGACGCAAATCAACTCGCCCGGGTCGCCGTTATGCACCCGGCCGACGAACACACAGTGGGCACAGCATTGATCAGTCATAGACGTTCCTCAGAAAGCCAGTTTTCAGTTGGAAGAGGGCAACCGGTTGCCGTGCGGAACCTGGGCAATACCCCATCGTGGGGCCGAGATTGCCGCGTCGCTGCGCTCCTCGCAATGACATACTTCACACTTCAGACTTCACACTTCAAACTCCTTCTTTCCCACTCTCTTTCACTTCCCACCTGTCCTTTCAATTCTGGACTTATTCATACCAATATGCGCCTCCCTATCTACTGCGATGTTGCACAAACGCTCAGGTAATTCTGTGTCACAACAAGGTGCCAAATCGCCGTAAGTCCAGGCGGGCAAAGGAATAAAAAAATTTTGCGCCGGGCCGTTTGGGGGTCGGAATTGTTGCACGAATTTTGCTATTCCTACTGTGTGGTAGGGGATTTGCGGGACGTGCCGACCCCTGTGATGGGATTGTCGCAAGGGCGAGCAGAGGGATGACAACTGGGTGGGTTGAGGCGGGAAACAGGAGGGCGGACAGGGGGCCGAGGGCTGACGACCGCCATCCCATGTCGTGGCCTGTGGGAGCGGGCGGGACCACCGGCCCGGGCGTAGGTCCCGTCCCCCGGATTCCATTCCGGGGGACAGGCCTCAATTCGCGGTCTCGTACCTCAAGGCCGCCTTCCAGGCTTCCGCGAACCGGCCGACCGCCGTGTGCAGCCGGCGCTTGACGGTGCCGACGGGGATGCCCGGCCTCCCCGAGATCTGGGCATGGGGGAACTTGTGGAAATAGGCCAGAATCAAGATTGCGCAGCTTGGCCGGCATCGGATCTTCCTGGCAGGGAATCTGGCGATTCTGTCTTCGCAGCGGCGGGGGAAAAATTTTTCAGAAAATGCGAAGATTTTTGTTGATGCGGTGGTCAAAACACCATAGATTGTACATATGGCCATTCGAGCGAATGGCGGCCGGATGGAGTGGGCGGCGTTCCGCGGTGACGCTGCCGGTTACGGTTGCCGTCGGACGTTCGACGAAACGAGCCGCACAACCGTTAAACGATAGGACGTGGATACGGTACGGAATTCGAGGAGTGGAGTATGCAGCCATTGACGACGAAACAACGGCAGGTGCTGGAGTTCATCGAGGGCAAGTTGGGAGAAGGGCTTCCGCCCAGCCAGCGCGAGATCGCGGATCATTTCGGCTTTGTCCAGAACGCCGCGTATCAATTGGTGAGCTACCTGCGGAAGAAGGGCTATATAGCGGAGGTCGGCGGGCATCGTGGACTGCGCCTATCCCAAGAATACCTCCAGGAGCGGCGGGAGGCGGGGGGGCGGGGGTTTCCCCAACGCGACGGGAGGGTTGGGGGCCCGACCCTCCCGATCATCGGCCGGGTGGCGGCGGGCACGCCCATCCTGGCGGAGGAGAATATCGAAGGCTATTTGGACGTGGAGAAGCTGTTTGGGCCGGGCGAGGAGACGTTTCTGCTGCGGGTCGCTGGGGATAGTATGGTCGATGAGGGGATCATGAATGGCGACCTGGTCGTTGTCAAGGCGGGGCCGACGATTGAGAATGGGCAGATCGGGATCGTTCTGTTGAACGAGGAAGCGACCGTCAAGAGGGTGTTCATCCAGAAGGATCGGATCGCCTTGAAGCCGGCCAACCGGCGGGCCGGATACAAGACGCGGTTCATCAAACGGTTCGATAAAGACGTGCGGATTTTGGGCCGGGTGGTCGGCTGCATTCGAACGGATGTTACGTAAAGCATCAAGCACCAAATCCCAAACAAGCGCGAATGTGCCAAACTCCAAAATATGTCATTGCGAGCGAAGCGAAGCAATCTCTCATGCGGTAGGTTGAGATTGCTTCGTCGCTACGCTCCTCGCAATGACATGACGGGCTTGGACTGGCGGCAGCGTTTTGATCATTTGTGCTTTGAGTTTTGGATTTGTTTGGAATTTGGGATTGCCCGAACGGCACGGGGCAACAGGGTTGTGGTGCTTGGAATTTGGAATTTCTGGAACGACGCCGGGCAACAGGCGTCCGCCTGCGGCGGAGTTGTGACAATTGTTCGATGGGTGAGCGGATGATAACTTGCCCCATATACATCGGAATTGCCGGTTGGTCCTATCCGGACTGGGAGGGGATTGTCTATACGGACCCGAAGGCGGACCAGCTTGAATACGTCAGCGGGTACGTCGATTGCATCGAGATCAACAGCAGTTTCTATCGGCCGCCGGTCGAGCGAAACACGAGGTCGTGGCTGGCCCGAACGGCGGACCGGCCGGAGTTTTTCTTCACGGCCAAGCTGCACCAGAGCTTTACGCACGAGGGGAAAATTGACCCAGTGGTCGTGCAGCAGTTTCACGACGGCTTTCGCCCGTTTCTCGACGCCGGCAAGCTCAAGCATCTGCTGGCCCAGTTTCGGTACGATTTCGCGGACACGCCGGCCGGCCGCGAACACTTGACAAAAATCGTCGGCCATTTCAAGGAGGCCTTCAGCCTTATCGTGGAGTTGCGGCACAAATCGTGGGAGAAATCGGAATCATTGAGTTTTCTGCAAGATCTCGGCGTCGGCGTGGCGAATTTGGATTATCCGACCTCGCGGCAATCCTTCAATTTGCAGCACTGCACGGTCGGCAAAGACGGCTACTTCCGCATGCACGGCCGCAACGCGGAGAAGTGGTTCAGCAAGGCCGGGCGCGATGAAGTATACAATTACTATTACGACGAGAAAGAATTAGCCTCCATCAAGGAGCGGCTCGACGTCTTGGGCAAGGCTTTCGAATCGCTCACGGTGATTGCGAATAATCACTTCCAGGGCGCCGAGCTGGCCAATGCCATCGAGTTGAAGGCGCTGGTCAGCGGCCAAAAGCAACCAGTGCCCGAGGGGCTCTTGAAGACTTATCCAAACTTAGCCAAGGTCGCACTGACGAAATAAGGCTACGCGGATTGACTTGTGAGTGAGAGCAAAAATGTGTAAGGCGGAGAAAGTGCGCGCGTGCATCGCTCCAAATGAGGCGATAGGCTCACGCGTCGCGACGGCGGAACGCATCTTTCTGCCCGAATGCTTCGATCCAAGAGAGCATGTCTACGCGGCGTAGACATGGCACCCGAGGTCTGTGCTCTTGTGGACGTGACATACGAATCGGTCGGTTTGAGTGAGTAAGATTCGATACGTTGTGACGGGTTCGGATGGGGACAGTATGCGCGTGGCCGCGTTGACGTGCCGGAGTTTCTACAGTTTGTTGCGGGGGTCGGTGTCGGTGCGGCGGTGGGTCGAGCGAGGCCGCCGAGTACGGCTATGGGGCAGTGGCCCTGGCGGATGTCAACTCGATGTCGGGCGTGGTGGACCTGTGCCAGGCCGCCGCGAAGACGGGGTTACTGCCGATCGTCGGGGTGGAGATCCTGACGGACCATAACAGGGCGATCCTGCTGGCGGAAGACGACAGGGGCTATGGCAACTTGTGCCGGATCACGACGGCGCGAAATCTCCTGTCCGAGTTCGATCTCGTCCGGAGTTGCAGGTAGATAGCCGGGGTGTGATCTGCATTGGTTCGGAGCCGGAACTGTGGAAAAGGTTGAAGGCGTTGTTTCCACGCGGCTATTTGTTCGCCGGCTGCCGGGACGCGGCGGGAGGCGGAGTCCGCGGTCGCCCGGGGCACCGAACCGATAACTTGGACCCGTGTCAATTGGCTGGTACAGGAGGACATCGAAAACGCCAAGCTCCTGACACAGATACGGCGACTGAGTGTCACGGGCTCCGGCCCCGAGGACAAGGACGGTTTCGAGACGTTGGTCCCCGTGAGCGAAGTCGAGCAGGCATTTCGATCCTGTCCCCGGGCATTGGCGAATGCCGACCAACTTGTCGAGCGGTGCCGCTTCCAGTTGCTCAAGGGCAAACCGATCCTGCCCAAGGCCAAACTCGACAACGGGACCACCGGCGACCGGGAACTATCCCGGTTGTGTCATTGGGCCTGGCGCAGCGGTACAGCCCCGCCCGTCACGAGGTCATCAAGCGGCTGGAGTACGAGCTGGCGACCGTGCGCCAGAACGGCTTCAGTGACTATTTCCTCGTGGTCCACGAGATTGTCGCTTTCGCCAAGCACCAGCGCATCCCGGTGGAGGTCCGGGGCTCCGCCGCCGGCTCGTTGATCGCCTACGTGCTGGGCTTCACGCGGGTCTGTCCCATCGAGAACCGGCTCTACTTCGAGCGTTTCATGAATCCCGGGCGAACCGATTGCCCGGATATCGATATCGATTTGTGCTGGCGGCGACGCGATGAAGTGATCCGCTTCTGCTATGAGCGCTGGGGTTTCGAGCACGTCGCGATGGTCTGCAACATCAATCGGTATCGGCTCCGCAGCGCCATTCGCGACGTCGGCCGGGCCCTGGGCCTGGAACCGGTGCAGATCAATCAGTTGGCCCGGGAGGGCAAGATTAAAAGTACTTCGCCGATCTACCGGCTGGCGGAAAAGCTGGTGGACATCCCGCGGCACCTGGGTGTCCATTGCGGCGGGATTGTGGTCACGCCGGGACCGGTGTGCGCAGATCGCGCCCTGGAGCGGGCGAACAAGGGGGTCATCATCACGCAATATGATAAGGATGCCGCCGAAGCGGTGGGCTTGGTGAAAATCGATCTCTTGGGCAACCGCTCGCTCTCCACGGTGAATGAGGCGATCCAGATCATTAACGCTGGTGGAAACATCAGCAGTCTCCAGATCGTTGACACAGACGATGCCGAAACAGCTCAGTTGGGTAGGATGGGCTTTAGCCCATGCGGTTCTGGCCCGCCAATATCGGAATTGTCCGCATGGGCTAAAGCCCATCCTACATGTTTCGATCCGAACGATGAGAAAACGGCTCAGATGCTCAGTGCGGGCGACAGTCTTGGCGTGTTTCAAAGCGAGTCGCCCGGCATGCGGCAGCTTCTGCGGGGTCTGAAGGTCAAGAGCAAAAAGGACTTGGCGATTGCCCTGTCGCTGATTCGGCCCGGCCCGGCCTCGGGCGGCATGAAGACCAAATTCATCGAGCGGCACGTCCAGGGCAAGCCCTTCACCTATCTGCATCCGAAGATTGAGAAGCTGCTCGGCGATACCTACGGCGTGATGCTCTATCAGGAGGACGTCATGCGGATCGCCGTCGAGGTCGCCGGCTATACGGTGGCGGAGGCGGACCGGTTCCGCTCCGAGGTCTCGAAGGCGGTCTATCCGGGCCGCGTGCAGGCGCAGTACGTGGACTTCGTGCATCGCCGGGCCCCCCAGGCGGGGATCGAGAGCACGACCGCCGAGGCCATCTGGGACGAGGTCCTGCGTTTCGCGGCCTATTCCTACTGCAAGGCGCACGCGACCGTCTACGCCAACATCGCATGGGAGACCGCCTGGCTCAAGGCCCACTACCCGGCCGAGTTCTACTGCTCGCTCTTCAACAATCACCAAGGCATGTATCCTCGCGCGTTTACGTTTGGGATGCGAAGCGGCACGGCGTACCGGTCCTGCCACCGCACGTCAATCACAGCGAGATCGAGTGGAGCCTTCAGAACGGCGTCATTCGGGCAGGGCTGAATATCGTAAAAGGACTCTGCGGCGGCACTATAAGAATGATCCTCGAACAAAGGCAAAAAGCCAGGTTCCGCGACTTGGACGATCTGCGGAGGCGGGTAAGATTTCGCAAACCCGAATTGCAGAATTTGATCCATGTCGGGGCTTGCGACGGCCTGGGTTCCACGCGACCGGCGATGCTGAGCCGATTGCGTTTTGCCCCGTCTTCGCGGGATCAGCCGATGCTGTTTGACATCTGGGGGGCGGTGCCCAGCCGTGCTCTGGTCGAGCATGATAGGCCCGAAGAACGAGGGCGGGATGCCCTCGCTACGAAGATGCCGGTGCCACCCGACGGGATGTCATTGCGAGGAGCGCAGCAAGCCTGCCCGCGCAGGCGGGGGAAGCAATCTCAATCCTGAGGATGGAAGATTGCTTCGCTGCGCTCGCAATGGCATGACGTCGTGCGTCGGGTGGCAGCGGCAAGCGCAGTCTTCGGAGCTTGCCGATGGTGTGGTGCCAGAGAGGCGAGCCATCGGCAAAGCCTACGCAAAGCCTGCGGCCTTGCCGCTGCCACCCAAACCAGAAACTTGTGCACGCCAATCTCAAGAACTTGGGGCGTTGCCAACAAGTTTGCTCGTGCCACCCGACAGGAGATCGTGCGGGGACGCACGACCCTCGATCGAGTCGAGGGCAGGCTCTACGAAGAGTGTCGAGATGCTCTGCCCGATTATGATAAGATTGCGAAGTTGGAGGCGGAGCTTGATGTCACGGGGATCCCGTTTTGTATGCACCCGGCCGTGCTGCTGCCGCGACGCTATGTGCCGGCCAACCGGCTACCGGGATTTCTCGATAAGCGGGTTACGGTGGCTGGGTTCGTCGCCACGGCCCGGCGGGCCAAGACCAGCGACAACCGCGTCATGGGGTTTGTGACGGTGGAGGACGCCACGGGCTTGATCGAAGTGAGTTTCTTCCCCGATCAACTGGCCCAGTATAAAACGATCTGCTCCTACGGCGGCCCGGTCTGGGTCAACGGCCGGGTCACCGAGCATCTGGCTTCGCTGTCGCTGGATTGCACCGCCTGCGGCCGGATCGGATAACCAGTTCCTTTCGGGGCCCCCCAACGCGATTCGTCGTGTCGGGGAACCCTCTCAGGTCTGTAAGTCTCCGTGGTACGCGGGTTGCGCACCGACGCTGCTCGGCTTGGTCCATTCCGTGACCACGGCGCCATCGGAGGTGAAGAAAGGGCTGGCGGCGAGGTTGTCCGCCAGCCCCTGTCCTTTGTGCCAAGTGGGGAACGAATCCTGCGGTCTTACGGCTGGCTGCGGATCGGTCCGGGATGTAGAAGAACCGCACCTCGCTCAGGCCGGTCGCGAGGCTCATCCCGCCCCAGTTGCTCGTGATCGTCAGCTTGACGTACTGGGCTGAGACCCCGCCGAAGCTGACCGTGGTATTGTGGACATAGCCGTCCTGGCCGGGTGCCCGCGCGAACTCCGGCACATTGGCCAGTGGGGTCCATTTCATGCCATCCGTCGAGTACTCGATCTTAACGGTCTTGGCCCCGAAGCCGAGGAAGGGCTCCATCGCCTGATTGGAGTTCCACACCCACAGCTCGCGCACAGCGTACACCTGGTCGAACTGGTACTGAATCCAGTTAGGCTGGGTCCCCAGGCTGAGCCACGTGTCATTTCCGTTGGTCGAATGCCCGTCATTCTTGTCGAGCCCCGAGCCGTCCACCGTCTTCTCCGGCCCCATATTGGGCTGGGCGCTGGAAGCGGTGGCGCTGATGTTCTTGATCGGATACGCTGAGGTCGTAAAGCTCAGGACCGGGCCTGGGTAGATCGTGGGACTCCCGGGGCCCACAACTTGGTCGATCCGCCAGTAATAGGTCTGGTTGAATTCCAGCGGCAGGGCGGGAGCATACGTCGTTGCTGTCTGCCCTTGGCTGGCGAGCACACTCTGGGGATTGGCGCGACTGGCGCTGGTGACCGCCTCCAAGGACTTCCCGAGGTACACGTCGCACTTGGCTGTCGGGACCGCCACCCAGTTCAGGGCCACGTCACAGGGAACATCCGAGGCCTTGTGAGCAGGCTTCACCACAGCTTCCATGAAGACCTTCAGGTCTTTCTCGTCCACCACGCCATCGCCCCAGGGGAAGGGACCGATATCACACAAGGAGTTGTTCTTGCCCCAGTTGGCCACCAGAATCGTCATGTCCGCCGCATCGACCTTGCCATCTCCGTTGAAGTCCACGATGGGGATGAGGGGCGCCTGCCAGACATCGTCGTTGCCGTAGCCGCCCGGCCGACCAGAAGTGAAATAGAGGGTACGACCATCGGCCGACACCTGCGGCGAAGCGTTCTCATCCGAAGTGTTGATGGGCACTCCAAGCTTCACCGCCTCACCCCAGGGGTCGTTTCTGGTGGCCCGCCTCGTCATGTACACGCTCCAGCCACCGGCCCGCGTGGAGTCAAAAAACAGCACCAGGCCGTCCGAGGAGATGCTCGGAGTCGTCTCGTCACTTGTACTGTTGACCGTCGGCCCGAGATTGACCGGTTGCCCCCAGTTATCCTCTGTCGTTCCCCGCGTTGTTACCCACAAATCGCCCTGGGAACCCCCGAAACTGCCGGCCCGGGGCGAGACAAAGTAAAGCGAGAGACCATCAGCCGAGATACTGGGGTAAGCAGCTCCGCCCGAGTTGACCGTTGGCCCCAGATTTACCGCCGCTCCCCAGGGGTCTTTTCTTGTCGCTCGCGTTGTCACGTAGATGTCTCCAGGATTACCACCATACCCACCCGGCCGGTTGGAGCAAAAGTACAGCGATAGACCGTCAGCCGAGAGACACCCGGGGCCGTGCCACGGGGCGGTCACGCTCGGCTCGACGTTGACCACCGGTCGCCAATTGTCATCCGTGCTCTCCCGTGTCGTCACCCATAGATCAAAACTGCCGTGCCCACCGGGCCGGTTCGACAAGATGTACAGCTCCAAGCCGTCAGTTGAGATGGCCGACATCTGGTCGTAAGCCGAGCTGTTGACGGCCGGCCCAAGATTCACGGGGGGGCCAAAGGCGAAATCCGCATACGCGGGCGGCGCATCCAGACTGGAGAGAGAACAAAATGCCAGCAGTGACACCATGAACAAAGGAACCTCAAACGCTTTCATGTTAGACCTTCCCTTCTGCCCAAAGGCAACACGCAGTACCTGAATCCCATTGTCACGTTCTTCCACCAAGAAGACGAGTTGATAGCCGAATGGACCTTTGATGACACGCTCGATGTCCCAGGGCATGACAGAGGCCCCCTCCAAAGCCTTGCCTTGGGTGACGATGGCAGTATACCGCTCCATGTCGGCGCGGACTTTCCGCTCTTCATGCAGGTAGTGATCCTGTTGTGCGCGCTGGAGGTAGGCGTCCGCGTCCCGAGGATCGGCTTGGATTCTCCGGGTGTACAGGGCCGCGATCTGGCGGTAGTGATCCCGGAGCGTCCGACCCGGGCCCAGGGCCTCGACGGCAGGCACTTCAGAGTCGAGAGGAGCCGCCCAAATCTCATAGTACGGCGAACCCAGCGTGAAGAGGAACTTCGTCTGGTCACAGGACCACGAGGCCATCACGGTCTGTCCGCTGAGCACCTTCGTGGGTTCACCGCCTTCAACCGGGTAAATCCACAAGCCGATCCTGACGTTGGCTTGGACGACACCGCCCAGGCACAATTCCCGGCCGGTGGGAGACCACGCCGGACCCCACATCATCAGAGGCGCCGGCCACTCGGCGACCACCTTTCGCGAAGCTAAGTCCTTGACTTTCAGCGTGGCGTTTTCCAAGTAGGCGACCCGCGTCTCATCGGGCGACATCGCGGGGAAGCTACTGGCGCACGGGAGGATCGCCTTGGGCCGAGGTTCTGTGCCTGCGATGGAAATCGAGCAGAGCACCTTGTCCACGCGGGATTGATAGTAGACACGCTGCGAGTCCCGGCTCCAGGACGGCCAGCCGCCATACGCCAAGCGTCTGGGCTCGGTGCCGTCGGACTTGATGATCCAGACCTCTTCATTTGCCGCCGGGCGGGGTCGCACCCCGCGTGGCACCGCCGTGAGCGCAGGGAGGCGAAGAACCTCACAATCGCGGACGAAGGCGATGTACCGCCCATCGGGCGACCAGACCGGGTCCTTGCCGGGGACGATGAGCAGCTCGGTCTCGTTCGTGGCAGGATCGAAGATCGCCACGCCGCTGTTACCGACATACCCCAAGCTGAAGGCAAGTCTCTTCCCATCCGGCGACCAATGGGCGGTAAAACCATCCGTAATGACGCGGTGGCCCTTGGCGGCCAGGTCACGATAGGTCTCCTGGGCCTCCACCATCGGCAGGAAGGCCGGCCCCACCGGCTCGTGGTCCGCCGGATGCCAGGACCCCCCGGCCTCCAAGGTATCGAAGACGTATTTCATGCACCACTCTTGGAGTTTGGGGCGGGCATCATAGCCGGGGCTGAGGATCTGGCGGTACAAGGCCGTGGCCTTGTCGTAGTCGCCGAGAGCCGTCAAGGCACAGAAGAAGTGATACTGAAAGACAGGCTGGTCGGACCAGAGCTTCAGGCACTCTTCGGCCTCCGCGATGACGCGCTCATAGCTGCCCATGCGCAGGAGCGTCTCGCAACGCTGGGTCGATAGATCAAGGCACTCTCGGCTATCCTTGGCCGTGAGCGCCAGAGCGTTGTCATAGTCCGCCATCGCCTCGGGATACCGGCCCAACTCCCGCCACGCCATCGCGTGCAGAGAGTAGCCCAATGGGTCGCGAGGCCGCAGGATGGTCATACCCAATGCATCTTCCTTCATCCTCTCGTACTTCCGTGAGGCATAGTATGTGTACGCCCGCAGCCGGCGAGCTTCGTAGTGCGTGGGGTCAAGTTGCAGAGCCCGGTCGAGCGAGGCAAGCTGCTCTTTGACCGTGATAGCGGTCATGGCCCGCAGGAAATAGGCTTCGGCCGTCTCCGGCAGCAAGGCTTCGGCCTGTCGCCGGTGCTCCTCAATCTCCTCGAGCTTCTTGGCATCGGGGGACCCACTCTCCCAGAGGATGCGAGCCAAAAACGCGTGGGCGGCCCCGGCAATCTCCGGACGGTCGCTGAGCAGACCATTGAGGATCGTCACGGCCTCTTTGGACCGACGGTTGTCCACGAGGATCCCGGCCTGGAGAAGCTGGGCTTCCGGTCCGACGTGACGGCTATCGAGGATGGGTTTGATCGTCTCCAGGGCGGCTCCGCGGTCCGCCTTCGCATACTGCTCGCGGGCCTGGGAGAGGATGCCTCTGTGCCGGAACCCTTCCGCCTCCACAAGCTGAAGCCGGTCCCGATTCCACAGGGAGAGGATGACCACCGCAGCCCCGGCTATAACTGCTATCGCCAGAGCCGCGATGGTCTGCGAGCGGTGCCTGCGGAGGAACTTGCGTAGTCTATACCCTGTGCCGGGTCCTCTGGCGAGGACCGGTTCATGCTCCAAATGCCGCCGAACGTCTTCGGCCAAGCCGTTGGGCGTCTCGTACCGCCGGGCGCGGTCCTTTTCCAGGGTCTTCATCACGATCCAGTCGAGGTCGCCGCGGACTTCCCGTAGCATGGGCGTCGGGGCCCCTGGGACCGCCAATCTCCTGATTGGCCGTCTGAAGAGTGCCGATCGGGAGATCGGCGTTCCCGGGTAGCCGTCTTGATTCGCGTCGAGGGCTTGACCGGCTCCTGTTCCCGGATCACCCGCTGCATCTCGGTGTAACCCGCCTTGCGGAGTTCCTCTTCACTGAAAGGAGTCGTTCCGGTCAGCAGTTCATAGAGCAGCACGCCCAAGGAATAGATATCCGAGCGGGTGTCGATGTCCAGATCGCTCAGTTCTGCCTGTTCCGGACTCATGTAAGCGGGAGTGCCGATAATGTGGGCGTAGCGGGTAAAGAGCGTCTTTTCCGTCAGCTTCTGGTTGATCGCCTTGGCGATGCCGAAGTCGATGATCTTCGGGACGCGTTTACCGTCATGGTGGGTTACCATGACATTGGAGGGCTTAATGTCCCGGTGGATGATGCCCTTTTGATGGGCGTGCTGCACCGCTTGGCAGACCTGGAGAAACAAAGCCAATCGCTCTTTGGTGCTCAGGCTATTCTTATCGCAGTATTCGGTGATCGAGACGCCGGTAACCAGTTCCATGACGAAGTAGGGCCGGCCGGCCTCCGTCGCTCCGGCGTCGAAGACCTTGGCGATATTCGGGTGATCCATGAGAGCCAGGGCCTGCCGCTCCGCCTCGAAGCGAGCGATCACCTGGCGGGTATCCATCCCCAACTTGATGATCTTGAGGGCCACCTTGCGCCGGAGGGGCTCGGTCTGCTCGGCCATGTACACCACCGCCATGCCGCCTTCGCCGATCTTCTCCAGGAGCTCGTACCGGGCGATCACGGTGCCGGGACCTTCGGAGACCGGAGGCTCATCGGCAAGAGCGGCGGGCCCCAAAGCCGGCGCTTCGAGGAAGTCGCCAGCCTCGTCATTCGCCTGCAGTAGGGATTCGATTTGGGCCCGCAGGGAGGTGTCCCCGCCGCACACGCTGGTCAGATATGCCTCCCGTGCCGGCCCGGGTCCTTTTCCCAAGGCGGCGTGATAGATTTCCTCGATCTCTTTCAACGTCGGTCGCACGATGACTCCTCTGGGTACATCTTCGTTGGACAATGCGAAATTCGAGTCGCAACCGACTCACGAAAATGCAAAAAGATGGCAAAAAACCTGTTCGGACGAGCCTAAGAGCCCTGGCGCAGCTCGTGGAAAAGCCAAGCCCGTGCAAAGGACCAGTGGCGAATGGCTGTGGCTCGGGAGATGCCCAGAGCTTGCGCCGCCTGGTCGATACTCAAGCCGGCGAAGAAACGCAGCTTGACGAGCGTCGCCTTCGTCGGGTCTTGGGCATGGAGCCGGGCGAGAGCCTCATCCAGCGCGACAAGGTCGTCCGAGGGCGTTTGTGCGGCTGTCTCTACCGCCTCCAGATCGATGCCGGCCCGCCCGCCACCGTGCTTGGTGCTCTTCTTGCGTCGTGCGTTTTCGACCAGAATCCGCCGCATCGCCTCGGCGGCGGCGGCGAAGAAATGACCACGGTTCTCCCAGCCCAGAGGTTCGTCGCCCACGAGCCGCAGATAGGCCTCGTGCACCAGCGCGGTGGCCTGGAGGGTCTGGCCCGGTGGCTCATGGGACAGCTTCTGGGCGGCAAGAAGACGGAGTTCCTCATAGACCAGCGGCAAAAGTTCATCCGTAGCCTTAGCGTCCCCCCGTTCCATGGCATTCAAGATGCGTGTGACGTCACTCATGCCGACTCCCACCACTGTGTGCCTACGGGCAGTATACTCTGCCAACGGCCGTGTGGCAACACGGTTGTCAGGACCTGACGCGGGCTCTACAATAGCACACGATCAACTGGAAACTTCCTTTATGAAGGGGATCATCATGGAACGACGAGAATTCCTCAAAGTGGCGGGCGTGACGGCCGGGGGCTTGCGCTGGCGTCCCAAGCACTCCTGGCGGCGCAGCCGGCGGACCCCGGCGGGGCGGACGCCGTGGCCGGCCTGCCGCGACGCGTGCTCGGGCGAACTGGTGCGAAGGTGTCGATCGTGGCCTTTCCGGGTTTGGCCTTGGATCAACTGAGTCAGGATAAGGCCACGGACGGGGTCCACAAGGCGTTCGATCAGGGCATCAACCATTTCGACGTGGCGCCCGCCTACGGCGAGTCCGAGGTCAAGATGGGCCCCGGCCCTGCAGGGCCTCGACCGCAGCAAGATCTTCCTGTCCTGCAAGACGAAGATGCGCGACAAAGACGGGGCCCGCAAGGAGTTGGAACGCTCGCTCACACGGCTGAAGACCGACCATTTCGATCTGTACCAGATGCATCACATCCGCTGGGCGCAGGAGGTCAAGCAGGCCCTCGGTCCCGGCGGGGCCATCGAGACCTTCCTCAAGGCCAAGGAAGAGGGGAAGATTCGGCACATCGGCTTCTCCGCCCATACGACGCGTGGGGCCTTGGAGATGATCAAGGGGTATCCGTTCGATTCCGTCATGTTCCCCATCAGCTACGCCGAGTTGCTGACGCGCGAATTCGGCAAGGCCGTGCTGGAGGCGGCCCAGGAGAAAGGCGTGGCCGTGCTGGCCATGAAGGCGATTTATGCCGGCGCCTGGCCGGCCGGAATGCAGCGCACACGGAACTGGTGGTATCGGCCCGCAGAGACGGAGGAGGAGGTCGATCTGGCGATTCGCTTTGCATTGTCCCAGCCGGGCGTCGTCACCACCGTTCCGGCCTCCTTTCTGGACCTTCTGGACAAGTGCATTAAGGCGGCCAAGTCGTATCGGCCGATCACGGAGGCCGAGGTCGCGAAGCTGCGCGAGCGGGCCGCAGGGTGCGGCTCGGTCTTTCAAAAGGAAGACGAGGAGGCTACGGCGGGCCACGCGCACGAGCAGTCGCTGTATCCGGATAGCCCGCATGGGTGCTGTCCTTGCATGAACGCTTGACATTGTCCGCTGTGCCTTGGGTGCCATGTCTACGGCCTTGCGTGGACATGCCTTCCACAAGGGACAAGACATGTCTACGAGGCGTAGACATGGCACCCGCTACTTAGATCCTCTAACAGAATGAGTCTCCGTATGTCATTGCGAGGAGCGCAGCGACGAAGCAATCTCAATCTCGGCATGGGCGCGGAGATTGCTTCGCTGCGCTCGCAATGACATGCGAACGGTCTTTGCCCAGGTTCATCTTGTTAGCGGCTCTTAGTCTCAGTGGCACGCCCCGGTGAACACGGAGGATCAAACATGAGTTACCTCAGGGTCGTGAGTGTCGCCTGCTCTTTCGCCATCGCCTTGGTCATTTCTGGCGGTCCCGCCGGGGCACAGCCGAGGCCGGAGCATGGGCTGGCGTACACGACGCCGGCGCTGGTCTGGGACGAGGCGCTGCCGCTGGGCAATGGGTTGCTCGGGGCCCTGGTCTGGGGCGACGGCCAGCCGCTGCGCATTTCGCTGGATCGCACGGACCTGTGGGACCTGCGGCCGGTGCCGGAGTTTCATTCGGCCGAATACTCGTACAAGATGATGCGCCAGTGGGTCAAGGAGGGACGAATCGAGGACCTGCATCGGCTGTACGATAAACCCTATGGCTACCCCGGCCCAACGAAGATCCCTGCCGGACGGATTGAACTGACGTTTGGCGACGAGACCAAATTCCAGACTGCGACGCTCGATATCGCCAAGGCGACGGCAGCGATGCAGTTCAACGACGGTATGGTCGCGCGGGTATTTGTCCACGCGACGGAGCCCTTGGGCGTCATCCACATCACGGGCAAGCCCACCCGAGTCACGCTGATGGCACCGCCCTTTGCGGAGCAAGGTGACCGAGGAGGCGAGCGCGAACAAGATCAGCGCCGGCGATCTGGCCACGCTACGGTATGAAGCGCCGGTCGAGCAGAGCGGAAACATGTGGACGGGGTATTTGCAGAAAGGCTGGGGCGATTTTCGGTTCGCCGTGGCTCTTGGCCTGGCGCAGCTCCGATTCCGATTGGTTGGGCGTCTGGTCGATTTGCACGTCGAAAGACGCGGTGGACCCGCTGGCCGCTGCACGGAAACGCTGTGAGGCCGCCCTCGACCAAGGGCTGGATCGACTGACACGGGATCATGAGCAGTGGTGGAGTTCCTATTGGAGCAAGGCGTCGGTCTCCGTGCCCAACCCCGTGATCGAGCGGCAATGGTATCTGGAGACGTACAAATTCGGGGCCGCGGCCCGGCCGGACACACCACCGATCACGTTACAGGGACCCTGGACCGCCGACGACAGGAAGATTCCGCCGTGGAAGGGTGACTATCACCACGACCTGAACACGCAGTTGAGCTACTGGCCGGCCTACAGCGGCAATCGGCTCGACGGGGCGTCCGGATACGTCCGGTGGCTCTGGGCGACGCGGGAGAACGCCCGGGACTGGACACGGCGGTTCTTCGATCTGCCGGGACTGAATGTGCCGATGACGAGCGACCTGGAGCAAAACCAGATTGGCGGCTGGCACCAGTACACCCATTCCGCGACCACGGCCGCCTGGCTCGGGCATCATTTCTATCTCCAGTGGCGCTACAGCATGGACCGGCAATTCCTGGAGGAGCGGGCGTATCCGTGGCTGCGGGATACATCGGCCTTCCTCGAAGCGGTCACGGAAAAGGGCCCGGACGGTAAGCGGACGCTGCCGCTCAGTTCCTCGCCCGAGATCAACGACGACCGCTTGACGGCGTGGTTCCCTTCGATCACGAATTATGATCTGGCTTTGATCCGCTGGACCTTCGAGCGAACGTCCGAGCTGGCCCAGATCCTCGGCAAGACGGATGAAGCGGACCACTGGCGGCGGGTGCTGGCGGAGATGCCGGAACTGGCGCTCGATCCGGAGAGCCGCAAGCTGCTGGTGGCGAAGGATTATCCGCTGCCCTTCTCGCATCGGCATTTCTCGCATCTGATGGCGATCCATCCGCTCGGCTCGATCCGCTGGGAGAACGGCTTGACCGACCAGGCGACTATCAAAGCCTCTTTGGCCGAACTGGACGCCAAGGGCACTTCGGCGTGGTGCGGTTACAGCTTCTCCTGGCTGGCCAATATGGCAGCCCGGGCCCGGGATGGAGAGAGGGCAGAGCGGGCCCTGGAGATCTTCTCGGAAGCCTTCTGCCTGCGAAACGGTTTTCACTGCAATGGCGACCAATCCGGCAAGGGCTATTCGAGTTTCCGCTATCGCCCGTTCACGCTGGAAGGGAACTTCGCCGCGGCGGCCGGACTTCAGGAGATGCTCCTGCAAAGCTACAGCGGGACCATTCGCGTCTTCCCGGCCATCCCAGCCAGTTGGAAGGAGGTCTCCTTCAAGACCTTGCGGGCGGAAGGGGCCTTTCTGGTCAGCGCCGAACGAAGAAGCGGTGTGACGGAGCGAATCGAGATCATTGCCGAGAAGGGCGGCCTGCTGCGCCTGGAAAACCCGTTCCCGGAGTCTTCCCACGTGGGTATATTAGCTCCTGCCGACACGGTCACAGAAGATGGAAGAGATCTCCTCGTCAAGACCGTGCCAGGGCAAAGGGTGAGCTTCGCACGGAATCCGGGCCACGGATGAGTCTCTTGCGTAAAGAGAAGAGCAGATATCGCGCCGACGGCGCGGGAAGGCGGTGTTCTTGGGTAGGAAGCAAGTGGTGAGATTCAGCGAATACGCGTGTCTGGTCTTGCTGATCGGGCTGGCGGGCGGCGGGTGCCGGAAGAAGCCGCAGGGGGGCGGTCCGCCGAGTCCGCCGCTGCATCAGGCGGCCAAGGACGGGGATACCGCGCGGGTGCAAGCCCTGCTGGCGCGGGGTGGCGACGTGAATATGAAAGACGGGCGCGGCCGGACCCCGCTGTACGTGGCGGTCATGCAGGGGCAAACGGCAGTGGTCGTGGTGCTCCTGGCCGCCGGAGCGGACGTGAATGCCAAGACCGTCAACGGCGACACCCCCTTGCACGCGGCCGCCTCCCAGGGACGCTTGGAGATTGCTCAATTGCTGCTCGACCAGGGCGCCGACATCAGCCCCCGGAATCGGGCCGAGGCGACGCCTTTGCACTTCGCGGCCGCCCGCCGGCAGTCGAACGCCGACGCCAGCCGCCAGCAGAAGGAGATTGCCAAGCTGCTGATCGCCCGCGGCGCCGAGATCAACGGGCACGACAACCAGACCGGCTACACGCCCCTGCACCATGCGGCCAGCCGGGGGGACCAGGATGTTGTCGAAGCCCTGATTGCGAAGGGGGCCGACCTCAACGCCAAAGACGCCAAGGACAAGACTCCGCTCGCTTACGCCATTGGCCAAGGGCAGACGGAAGCCGTCGAATTGCTGATGGAGAAAGGCGCCGATCTCAACGCGATAGACAAAACGTCCATCCAGGACACCCTCCGGTACACTATCGATCGCGGTTATACCCGAATGGCCCAGGTGCTTCTGACGCACGGGGCCGACCCCAATGGCAAGGATAGTGCGGGAGTCACGCCGTTGCACGTTGCGGCCCGAACCAGCAACCTCGAGACCGTCCAACTGCTGGTGGACCGCGGTGCCGGCGTCAACGTTCGCAACGCCCAGGGCGCGACGCCCCTCTACGAGGCGGTGGCGTCGAGGGCCCGGAAGGAGGTCGTCCAGTTTCTCCTGGAGCACGGGGCCGACGTCAACGGGCGGGCCGAGGGAGGCTGGACGCCGTTGGATGAGGCCGTGGTAGGAGGGCAGCCGCACGAGGCTGCCACGGCGGGCGATAAGGACATGGTTGATCTGCTTCTGACGCATGGCGTCGATGTGCATGCCAGACTCAGCGACGGCAAGACGGCTTTGCACCTGGCCGCTTCTCGTGGCGGGGTCGAGGTGGTGAAACTGCTGATCGCCCACGGCGCCGAGATCGACGCGGTTGACGCGTCGCGGTGCGACACCGCTGATGGAGGCCCTGGCGAGCTATCAGGAGGAGATCGCGGGGCAGTTGCTCGGGGCGGGCGCGAAACCGACGGGCCAAACCGCGTCTGGCGCCACGCCCTTATACTGTGCGGCCCGGCTGGGCAATCGACACCTCGTGGAGCTTCTGCTCGCCCGGGGCGCCGACGCCAACGTGCGTATCAAGACCGGTGCGCGGGGCCGGCCCGACAGCGAATGGGAGGGCCAGACGCCATTGCAAGTTGCGGCCGCCGGGGGATACTACGACGTGGTCGAATTGCTCGTCGCCGGAGGCGCCCAAGTCAACGCCAAGGACGCTTATGGCACGACAGCCCTGCATGAGGCCGCCGCTGCGGGGCCGCCGCGATACGCCCCGGGGCCGGTTCAAGGACGTGGCCGAACTGCTGCTCGCCCAGGGTGCCGACGTCCAGGCCAAAGATGACGTCGGGCGGACGCCGCTGCTGGGCGCGGTCGCAGAAGGTCCGGCGGAGACGGTAGCGGCGCTGCTGGCCAAGGGTGCGGACGTCAATGTCAGGAACAATGACGGGGCCACGCCGCTGCACTTGGCGGCCTACGAGGGCGGGCCGATGTGGTCGAGCAACTCGTTGCCGCCGGAGCGAATCTCGAGGCGAAAGACACCGACGACGATCGCCCCATCCATTACGCGGCCCGGCGTGGTCATGCTGACGTCGTCGCGTTTCTCCTGGCCAAAGGTGCGGCCTCGGACGCGACCGTGGAGAGTCTTCTGAAAACCGGCGTGACACCCTTGCACCAGGCCGCCGCCACGGGCGACCTCAAGCAGGCCCGGTCTCTCTTGGCCGACGGCGTCAACGTCAACGCCAAGGATCGGGTGGACGCCCGGCCGCTCTACTACGCAGCGGAGAAGGGCCAGAAGGAGATGGTCGAACTACTGGTAGCCAATGGCGCCGTCGTTACCGCGCGCAACACGCGCCGTCGCGAGACTGCTGCGGAAGTCGCCAAGCGGGCTGGCTACAACGAGATCGCGGATCTTCTGGCGGCGCAGGCCGGCAAGACACCATAGGGCAGGGTCCATCGGGACGTGATGGATGATCCGTGGGAGATTCGGCCGGCGCCGGCCCTCCCACGATGTCGGAACATTGGGGAAGGCTGGCGTGCCTTGGGTCCCTCAAGCGCAATCCGCCGCGCTGGAGAACCCCACATCACCGCTCCGCATCACCCCTCCCCGACCCCTCCTACTCCCCCCCGAGTCACCCCCCTCGCAAGGGCCGGGACGCTCGAACCTCACTTGCCAAGCTCCCGTCCACGAACTGATGCCCCGTTCTGCCGGCACCTGGCACAAGCGGCCCCCCCGTACTCGTTGCCCTCCGTTATTGACTGCCGGCTGCCCTGCCGAACTGATGGCCTCAGCCGCCGGCTGCAACGAGAAGGATGGGGCTGAATTACGTGTTCTCCATTTCTTACTCTCACGGCATGCCATTGACCGCGCGATCCTCTGACCGGCGATCGCAGAGCGAAGATTTATGCTCGCATTGTACGTAATGGCCTTGGAGTTCTACATAGGGGAAATGCTGAATTTCGGCTAAGCATTTCCCCACAGAGGCGTATGTCAGAACTCCCTCGTGCGATGGACTTGCCAAATTGGGTGGATTGGGTTAGCTTGGGTTCTTCAAGGTATTGGTGAAGGCACGGCAGGTGGTGCGACGATGGTGAAAACGGAACAGATCCAGATAAGAACGCAGGGCAACTGCCATGTGATCGATATCACGGAGCAGGTTACCGCGGCGGTGGCGAAGGCGGGCCTGCAGGCGGGAGTCGTGACCGTGTTCAATGTCGGCTCGACGGCAGGCGTTACAACGACCGAATATGAGCCGGGTTTGGTGAACCACGACCTCAAAGCGGCGTTCGAGCGGATCGCCCCGGAGGCCGGGAGGTATGAGCACGAGAACACCTGGGACGACGACAATGGCCATTCGCACGTGCGGGCGTCGCTCCTCGGGCCTTCATTGACCGTACCGTTTGTCGAGGGCCGGCTGACTCTGGGCACTTGGCAGCAGATCATCCTCGTGGACTTCGACACTCGGGCTCGGACCCGCACGGTCGTTTGCCAGATCATCGGCGAGGCGGGGGAGTAGCGGCCGATCGCTCGCGGAACCGTCGCCGACAGGCTTGACGCGGACTCTCTCCTCAATTATGATGACAGAGAGTTCGGCTCATCCAAATCCTATCGTTATGGCGATATCCGGGAGCGTATGGGAACTTCTCGTTGGAACACAGTGTGGGTAGCGGGCCTGCTGTTGGTGGCTGGCGGCGGGCGGCTGTCAGAAGAACGAAGGTGCCAGAACGGGCTCCGCGGCACTGACGCTCCTCCGCCGACCTGGGGGCTACAATCGGTACGTTGGCGGAAGTGATGAAGCCAGAGGCCGTTGCCTTGGAGGGCTATGGGCTGGTCCGGGGCTTGGCCGGCACAGGTTCAGGGTATTGCCCGTCGGAAGTGCGTGAGTATCTCAAGCAGTATATCATGACGCAACTGCCCACCAGCCGCGTCAACGTCGATGAGTTGATCGGCAGCAAGAATGGCGCTGTCGTGCTCTTGGAAGCCACGGCTCCGGCGACACCCTCCATCGGAGACCGCTTCGATGTTCGTGTGGCCTTGCTGCCCGGCTCCGAGGCGACCTCGATCCAGGGCGGCTGGCTGTACGAGGCCGAGTTGGTGGCCAAGGGGACCATTGGAGCAGGCACGAAACCGTTGGCCACAGTCAAGGGACCGGTCTTCATCAACCCAATCGGCACTGTCGAGATCGATCCTCGGAGCGGCTACATCCTCGGCGGTGGCCGGACCCTCTATGAGTACACGGCCGTCTTGCGGCTGCGAAAACCCAGCTACGCCTCCGCCAGCTTGATCCGCAATCGCCTGAGCGAGCGATATGGGCCGAACATCGCCCAGGCGCTTTCCGCGGCGGCCGTCGAGGTGCGCATCCCGGCCGAGTATAGCCTGCGCAAAAAACGGTTCCTCTCCATTATCACGGCGACGTTCTTGGAAGTCACGGACGAGCTAAACATCGCCAGAATCAACACTTACGTCCAAGCTCTGGCTGAGTCCGGCAACAAGGAGAGCAGCGAGATTGCTCTGGAGGCGGTGGGCCGGGAGAGCGCCGGAAAGCTCGGCGCTCTTGCTCAATTCCCCCGATGCCGAGGTGCGTCTGCGGGCGGGCCGGTGCTTGTTGGGGCTGGGCGATTCTCGCGGCTTGGCCCCGTTGCGGGAACTGGCCCTCGATCCGAAGTCGGCCTATCGGCTGGAGGCCCTTGAGGCGGTCCTGACGTGCGCCCGGCGTGCGGACGCCGGGGCGTTGGCCCAGCGGCTGCTGGGCGATGAGGATGTGGCGGTAGTGCTGGCGGCTTACGAGGGTTTGCGCCAGATCGACGACCGGGCCGTAGCGCGAGAAGTAATCGGACGCGGCTTCCTGCTGGAACAGGTGGCGCAGAGCCGCCACAAGGCGATCTATCGTCTCGCGCAGCGGCGATCCCTGCGTCGTGCTTTTCGGCGCCCCTTTGCTCTGTCAGGACAATCTGTTTGTGGAATCGCCCGACCAGGAGGTGGTGCTCGATTCCCGCACCGGGCAGGGCTATGTCTCCGTCATTCGCAAACGCCCCAATCGCCCGGGAGTGATCGGGCCCATTCGCAGCTCGCCGGACGTGGCCAACATCGTCCGGACCCTCGGCGGCGAGCCGGCGGCCGGATCTTCGGGCCAGGTTCAGAGCCTCGGCATTCCTTACTCTCAGGTGATCAGCTCTCTTGGAGCAGATGTCGGCCAAACAGGCGGTGGCCGCCCAGTTCTGGGCGGGACCGCTGCCGAAAATCGGACCGGCGGTCAAGAAATGACGGTTCAGAGGCCGATAAAAGGTGGAGGTTCGAGCTGACAGTTGGAGGTTTGCCAGTTGGAGACCTGAAACCTGCCAACTGTCAACTTCGATAACAGTGACGGAACGCATGCGACTTAAAAAGATCGTACTCGACGGATTCAAGAGTTTCGCGGATCGGACGGAATTCACTTTCGATAGTGACATTACGGGGATCGTCGGACCGAACGGCTGCGGCAAGAGCAACGTGGTCGATGCGGTCAAATGGGTGCTGGGCGAGCAGAAGGTCAAGAACCTGCGCAGCACCGAGATGGCCGACGTGATCTTCGGCGGCAGCGGCAGCCGCAAGCCGCTGGGCTCGGCCGAGGTGACGCTGGTGCTCTCCAATCCCCAGGGCACCAGCGGCCGGCTCCCCATCGACACGGAAGAGGTTCAGGTATCCCGCCGGATTTACCGCAGCGGCGAGTGCGAGTACCGCATCAACGGCAAGCTCTGCCGGCTCAAGGACTTGCGCGAGCTGTTCATGGACACGGGCGTGGCGACCCGGGCCTACTCGATCATCGAGCAGGGCCAGGTCGATCAGTTGGTCAGCGCCTCGAAGACGGACCGGCGGCTCGTGTTCGAGGAGGCGGCCGGGATCAGCAAGTACAAGGCCCACAAGAAAGAGGCCCTGCGCAAGCTCGAGCATACCGAGCAAAACCTGCTGCGGCTGGCCGACATCCTGGAAGAGGTGGCCAAGAGGCTCCGCAGCGTCAAGCTCCAGGCGGGCAAGGCCCGCAACTACCTCGAATACACCCAGCGGCTCAAGGAGCTGCAGGTCAACTTCTCGCTGGTCGAGTACGGCAAGAACAAGGAACAGCTCGACGAGAAGTCGGCCGTGCTGCACAAAGCGGAGGACGAGTTCTCCGCCGTGGCGGCCGAAGAGGCGGGGCCGAAGCCGAGGCGAGCCGGCTGGGGAACGAGATCATCGAGAAGGAGCACCGGCTCAGCGAGACCGGCAATGCGCTGGTGGCTGCCCAGAGCAAGATCGACCAGAAGCTCCAGCGGATCGAGTTTCTGCGTGCGCGGACGGTGGAGCTGGAACAACGCCGCAGTGCGGCGGCGCAGGAGATCGAGCGGCTGCGTGCCCAGGGCGAAGCCCTCAAGGCCGATCTGGCCAACCATCGCGACGAGTTGACCGGTTGCGATCGCATGGTGGCCGAGAGAAATGGGGCGATCGAGGAAATCCAGAAGGTGGCCCGCGAGGTCGATCTGCAGATCGGGTCCTTGCAGGCGGAGCTGGAGGACGAGAAGTCCGGCATCATCGACATTGTCCGGCGGACGGCCCAGCTTCATAACGAGATTCAAAGCCTCTCGAGTTACCGGGACAACCTGGCCAACCAGAAGCAGCGGCTGGCGGGCCGGGCGCAGACAGTTCGGGCGGAGCTGGAACGGCTGCTGACGGAAAAAGCCCAGCACAACGCCCGGCTGGGCGACATCGAGCGGGTGCTGGTGGAGCTGGACCAGAATCTGGAATCCAAGCGGCAAAAGAGCGAGGAAACCGAGGGCCAGATCGCCGAGGAGAGGAAACGCCTGGCCGGCAGCAAGGAGACCCGCAGTGCGCTCGAGCAGCGAGCTGTCCGTGCTGACCGACATGGAGCGGCGGTACGAAGGTCTGGGCAACGCGGTCAAGAACATCCTCCAGGCCCAGAAGGACGAGAGCAAGAAGCTCGATTACCTCGACGGGATTCTGCGCAGAAGATCGGGACGGATGTCGAGCACGCCGGGGCGGTGGAGGCTGCCTTGGAGGGGCTCACCGATGTGCTGCTCGTCAATGACATGGGCAGGCTCCTGCAGGACGGCGAGATGCTGGCGAACCTGGAGGGCCGGGTCCACTTCCGCCGCCTGGACCAGGTCGAGCCGTTCGTGGACGATGTGGACTTCTCGAAATACCCGTTCGTCCGGGGGCGGTTGGTCGAGTTCATCCGGTGCGAGAGCCGCTATTCGCCTTTGGCATGGAGCCTGCTGGGCAAAACCATCGTGGTGGATTCGCTCGACGCCGTGATGGGGCTGACCGAGCACACGCGGGCCGGCTACACGTTCGTCACGCTCGGCGGCGCGTGCCTCAGTGCCGATGGGCTGCTGCGCCTGGGACCGCTCGGGCAAGGCGACGGGCCTGATCTCCCGCCGCAGCCGGATCCGCCAACTGGAAGAGACGATCGCGACCATCAACGCCGAGATCGCGGAGTTGGAGACCCAGATCGATAAGAATACCCAGACGAAGTCGCACCTCGACAAGCTCTGCAAGGACCTGCGCACGGCCGTGTACGAGGTCAATACGGAGAAGATGCAGATCAACTCCAAGCTGGCCGTCTACGAGCGGGACATCAAGCGGCTCAAGGACGAAGAGCCGCTGATCGCCAGCGAGCTCGGCACGCTCGAAGCCCAGATCGCCCAGTCCGTGCAGAAGGAATACGATTCGAAGCAGCGGCTCACCGAGCTGGAGGCGGTGAACAACGAGCGGGCGGCTCGCATCAAAGAGCTGGAGGGTCGCTACGACGAGCTCAAGGGCCAACAGCAGGACCGGATGCAGGAACTGACGGACCTGAAGGTCCGGCTGGGGCAGGTCCTGGAGCAGCAGAAGGGCCTGCGGCAGATCATCGACCGGCTCCAGGGCCAGATGCAGGCGAGCCAGCACACGCTGGCGGCCGCCGAGGAGGAGATCCGGGTCGGCGCCGGTCAGGTGGCCGAGGCGCAGCGGGATATTCTGGATTGCGAAGCCCGCGTCTCGGAGCTGTTCGTCGAGAAAGAGAACGCCCAGCGCGACAACCGGCAGTTGCAGGAAGAGCTGGCCGGCCTCGTCGCCGAGCAGCGGCAGAAGGAAGAGCTGGTTCGCACGAAGCGGGCCCAGAAAGGCGAGGTCGAACACCAGATCGGCGAGCTCCGCGTGGAGCTGGGCCAATTGGGCGTTCGCCAGCAGGACTTGATCGCGCGGGTGAAGGACGAGCTCCAGATCGACTTGGCCGAAGCCTTTGCGACCCGCACGACCAGTGAGGTCGATTGGGAGCAGGTGAAGAACGAGATCACCGAGCTGCGCGGCAAGATCGAGCGGCTGGGCAACGTCAACCTCGATGCCATCGCCGAGCAGGACACGCTCGAAGAGCGGCACAACTTCCTGGCCAACCAGGTCAAAGACCTCAGCGAGAGCAAGACGCAGCTCGAACAGCTCATCAACAAGCTCAACAAGCAGAGCCGCGAGAAGTTCGTCGAGACCTTCGAGCAGATTCGCGTGAACTTCCAGCAGATCTTCCGCAAGCTCTTCGGCGGCGGCAAAGCCGACATCGTTCTGGAAGAATCCGACGACGTGCTCGAAGCGGGCATCGAAGTGATCGCCAAGCCGCCGGGCAAGGAGACGCGGAGCATCTCGCTCCTGAGCGGCGGCGAGAAATCCATGACGGCCCTGGCGCTGCTGTTCTCGGTCTTCCGCACGAAGCCCTCGCCGTTCTGCTTCCTGGACGAGGTGGACGCCGCGTTGGACGAGGCGAACAACGAGCGTTTCAACCTGCTCTTGCGGGACTTCGAGATCGACAGCCAGTTCATCGTCATCACGCACTCCAAGCGGACGATGAGCATGGCCCAGATGCTCTTCGGCATCACGATGCAGCAGCAGGGCGTCAGCAAGCGGATCGCCGTCCGCTTCGACGACTACAACCAGGAAACCGCCGCGGCGTAGGATCACCGATGCTGTTAACGGGGAGACTTTGTCCTCTTGCTTGTTGGTTTCCTCCTGCCGCGCACCAACGGATTTTTGAGGTCTCGCTCGATCTGGGGGAGCTCTTCATCATGCGACGAAGATCGTAATGGCACCGTTTGGCAAAGGCATCTCGGTTCCGCCAGACCTCCTCGAGGATTTCGTTCTTCATACCGGGAGTATACTTGTCACTCCAGGCAAGTAAAGCCCTGCTCTCGCTGCGCAGAGGATCTCCATTGTGGCTGGTCGGGGAAATCCTGGTTGAAGAGGACGGGTAGGGGTGTTAGAATCCGGCGTCTCGCGTGAGTCGTCGCGGATGCGTCGAGCGGTTGTTGAGGTCGATTTTGCGAGTTAGGCATGGAGCAGCGGATTGACAAGTGCGTGTTGCCGAACGGCATGGTGGTGCTGGGGGAGCCGATGCCGGGGGTGGAGTCGGTGGCGTTCGACTTCATGTTGCCGGCCGGGGCGGCGTGGATGCCGCCGGGCTATGGCGGGGCCGCCAATGTGATCTCCGAGTGGATCTTCCGCGGGGCGGGGACGCGGGACAGCCGCCAATTGGGGGACGCCCTCGACGGACTCGGACTGCAACGCTCGACCTCGATTGGCAGCTCGCACCTCTACATCGGGTCGGCCCTGGAGTCGAGCAATCTGGCGCAGGCGCTGGCCCTCTATGCCGATGTCATTCTCCATCCTCATTTGAGCGACGAGCAGTTCGAGCCGGCCCGGCAGCTTATCGTCGAGGAGTTGCAATCGCTGGAGGACGAGCCGCGGCAGAGGGTCTCGATCGAGCTGAAGAAACGGTTCTATCCCGACCCGCTGGGCCGCAGCAACATGGGCGAGTTGGAAGACCTGCAGAGCCTGACGGCGGCCCAGACCCGCGAGCTGGTCGTGGGCGTATCTGGACGTGCAGCAGATCATCCTGGCCATCGCGGGCAAATACGATTTCGACGCCGTCTGCCGGCAGATCGAGGGCGTGTTCGGGCCGCTACCAGCCCAAGCCGACTCAGTGCCATCGAGATCGGCGCCAGGGGGCCCAAGTACACGCATATTCCGCATGACGGCGCACAGGTCCACATCGGCCTGATGACCCCGACGGCCCGGTTCGCCGACGAGGCATACTACGACGCCCGGCTGGCGGTGTCGGTCCTCTCGGGCGGCATGAGCTCGCGGCTCTTTACGGAGGTGCGCGAGAAACGCGGCCTGTGCTACGCCATTGGGGCCCGGTACCACTCGCTCCGGGAGGCGGCGGGCATCAGTTGCTACGCGGGCACCGCGCCGGACAAGGCCCAGGAGACCTATGATGTGATCCTCGCGGAGTTTCACCGGCTGGCCGAGGGAATCAGCGAAGAAGAGATGGCCCGGGCCAAGATCGGCCTCAAGTCCAGCGTGATTCTGCAAAGCGAGTCGTCGAGCAGCCGGGCCGGCGCGATCGGGAGCGACTATTACATGCTCGGCCGGGTCCGGACGCTCGATGAAGTCAAGCAGAAGATCGAGGAGACCTCGGTCGAGTCGGTGCTCGGCTTCCTGCGGAGTCATCCGTTCCAGGATTTCACGGTCGTGACCATCGGGCCCAAAGAAATCCGTACTTATAGCATGGGCAGTCTTGCCCAGTGAGTTGTCAGGGCTAGTCTTGGCCCTGGCATCACGGGCGATGACGCCCGTGACCACATGGGCTACCGGCTACCATGCCACGAAGGACGTATTGAGTAGAGCGATGGAATTCAAGCAAAAGACACTGGCCAATGGATTAGTCCTGATCGGCGAGGTCAACCCGCCCGCCAAATCGGCGGCGGTCGGGTACTTCGTCCGGACCGGGCTCACGGGATGAGACGCCCGCACATCAACGGCGTCTCGCACTTTCTGGAGCACATGTTGTTCAAGGGCACCGAGCGGCTCAATTCGTTCCAGGTCAACGAGGCGTTCGACAGCCGGGGGGCGCAGTTCAACGCCTTCACGAGCGAGGAGCAGACGGTCTTCTACGCTTCCGTGCTGCCGGAGTACCTGGTCGACATCACCTCGTTGTGGGCCGAGCTGATGCGGCCGGCGCTGCGCGAGGATGACTTCACCATCGAGAAGAACGTCATCAAGGAAGAGATCGCGATGTACCAGGACACGCCGGCGTTCGACGTGATCGACCGATGCCGGAGCCTGCACTTCGGGGCCCACCCGTGCGGCAACAGCGTCCTGGGGACGGTCGAGAGTGTCGATGGTCTGACGGCCGAACAGATGCGCGAGTACTTCGCCCGGCGCTACGCCCCGAACAACATGGTCGTGGCCTGTGCCGGAAGCTTCGATTGGGAGCGGTTCTGTGCCGTGGTCGAGGCGGCCTCGGGCCCCTGGCCCCGGCAGGAGGCGGGGCGGATGCTGTGCCATTCCGAAGGCACCAGGCAAAAGGCGCGGGCCGACAAGGCCAACCTCAAGCGCGAGCACATCTGCCTGATGCACGCGGGGGTTTCGGCGCAAGACCCGCGACGGTTCGCCGCCGCGCTGCTGAGCATCATCGTCGGCGACGACTACGGCTCGCGCTTCTACTGGGAGTTGGTGGACAAAGCCCTGGCCGAGGAGGCCACGATGCATTTTGGCCCGATGGATGGAACGGGCCTGTTCTACTGCTATCTGCGCTGCGGCACGCCCAACGCCGCCAAAGTCATACACATCGCGGACGGCATCTTCCGCGACCTGGTCCGCGACGGCATCACCGGGGAGGAGTTGGCCAAGGCCAAGAACAAAGTCCTCAGCGCCCTGGTCCTCAAGAACGAGCTGCCGATGGGCCGGCTGGGCGACCTGGGCTCGAACTGGATGTACCTCGGCACGTACCGTTCCATCGAGGAGGATGTTCGGGCGGTCAAGGCGGTGACGATCGACGATGTCAATCGTGTGGCCCGCGAGATCCACTTGGACAGCTACACGCAGTATTCGCTCGGCCCGGCCGCGTCCGCCTGACCTCGTCTTTCGCCCACGGGGTGCCCATTCACGCCAGAAGAGCGAACCGGCCGATAGTATCATTATACAATGATCCGCTCAAAAGCTAAGGAGTCTGTTTGGGGTGGCAGCCTCAAGGCCGGAAGGCCTTGGGGATGGTTGGACGTTGACGGTGCGCCGGCCCCGGTTCATGGGGTTGGCCATCCCCAAGTCCGGAGGACTTGAGGCTGCCACCCGCGCTTGCCACGGCCCGTCTTAGCCTTCGAGCGGATCGTTGTCATTATAGGCCCATGCGGGAGACTTGACTGATGGGCGACCCGCGGTGGAACCGGCGTAGGTTCTTGCGGAACGATGAAACTGACTTCTGGCGGGATTTCGCCACCTGAGTTATCATAGAGTCTTGCGTGAACAGGCACTAAATTTGTTCGTCCGGTCCTTGAGCAAGATTTCACCGGGAGGTTAGTTCGACCGTGGACGAGAAAAACCGCAGCAGCAAAGCGAAGCGCATCAGAGTACTGCGAGCGATGGATGTCATGCCACCGTTCGACAAAAGCACCCCGTCCTCCGACCCTGGTGCGACGGACGTGCCAGGCCCCCAGTTCCGTCTTCCCGGGCCGGCGGAAATGAAGAAGGCTCGGGAAGAGTGTGTCCCCGGCGGGATCGGCCCCACCGCCCGGCCGTTGCCCAGGGACGGGGCGGGCATCCCGATCTACGATCTGGCGGAGAATATCCTGGCGGAGCAGCGCCGTGCGGCGGGCCGGCGGCGGCGCGGGCCGGGCCGGGCGGAGGAAGAGCCGGTCGCCGTGTCCGCAGACGCCGGCGTGAGGGTCTCCGCCCCCGATTGGGCTTCCGGGGACCTGCCGGAGTTGCAGCGCATTGTCGCTGAGATCGTGGCCCGGGACATCGAGCGGCTCTGCCGGAGGCCGGAAAGGCCGGCCCAAGTCCCGCTGTAGAAGACCGGAGGCGGCATGGCCTTCCAGCCTATGAATCATCAGCAGGATGCCGATGCCACAGATCTCGCGGGCAGGATGCGCGTGCCACTTCTCCGACAGCTTCTAGCCTTTACTAACCATTGTCACCCAGCGGCTGCCGGTGCATTCCCACCGGTGCTTTGCGAACGATGTCCTCGCGCCAATCGCCCCTTGCGGGGCGATGTCCTGCTGGTGTAATCCGCTTGGGCTGCAACCGAAATGACCGCATGATTGGAGATACGCCTGGCAGGTCACGACAGGCCATGCCGAGAAGACACCATGGGCACGCACCGGGGACATTTTGGTCGCCCTCTCGACGGTTTGTGTCAGGAGACCCAGGGGCCTGCCGCCAGGATCCTTGCGCGGACCGGTGAGCTGGAGCGGGAACTGACGGAATGCCGCCGCGCCATGCGAGAAGTGCAGGTGAGTGAGGAGCGGTATCGCACGATCTTCGAGCACGCGGTCCTCGGCATCTACCGAACCACCCCGGACGGGCGGATTCTGGCGGCCAATCCCGCCCTGGTCCGGATGCTGGGGTACGAGCGGTTCGCAGAGTTGGCCGGCCGGAACCTGGAAGACACGGGATTCGAGCCGGGCCATCCCCGCGCGGCATTCAAGGATCGAATCGAGGCGGAGGGACAAGTTGTCGGCCTGGAGTCGGCCTGGATCAGGCGGGACGGCACCACCCTGTACGTTCGCGAGAACGCCAGAGTTGTCCGGGATGAGCAGGGGGAGGTCAAGTACTACGAGGGGACGGTAGAGGACATCACCGGGCGTAAACGGACGAAGGAAGCGCTGCAAGCCAGCGAAGTGCGGTATCGTGCCATCGTGGAGAATTCCTTGGTCGGCATCGGCATTTCGAACGGCGACCGGATCGTATATGCCAACCGGTCGTTGCTGCGGATGTACGGATATGACAGCTTCGAGGAGTTTGCCGCCAAGTCGCTCCTGGATCATCTGACCCCCGGCTCCCGGGCGTTGGTGGAACAATGGCGCGAACGGCTGCGCCAGGGCGAAGAGATGCCGCCCATCCTGGAACACGATATCGTGCGTACCCGTGGAGACCACGGCGGTGGCCATCTGCTTCAAGGCAAGGATGCTCATCTGGTCTTTATTCGCGACATCACGCAGCGCAAGCGGGCGGAAGAGACGATCATGCAATCCCACGAATTGCTGCGAGCAAACGTTCACCAGTCTTCGCGACGCCATTTTCATTATCAACGCGGACACAGCGTGCATCACCGAGTGCAACGCGGCCGCCGCACAGATGTTCGGCTACGACATCCGAGAGATGGTCGGGCGGACCACGGAGTTCCTCCATGTTGACGCGACGGCGTTGACCGAGTTCCGGCGGCATCTGTTCCGCGCCGTGGAAGAAGAAGGCTTTCTCTTTTTGCCAACGTTTGCGATGAAACGCAAGGAGGGAGGCATCTTTCCCACCGAGCATTGTGTCACGCCGATTCGGGACACACAAGGTCGTCGCATCGGGTGGGTCAGCGTGGTGCGTGATATCACCGAGCGTCGGCGAGCCGAAGACAAGTTGCTCGCCCAGCGCCAGCAGTTGAGGTCTCTGGCCTCCGAACTGGTCTTGGCGGAGGAACGGGAGCGGCGGCGCATTGCGGCGGATCTGCACGACCATGCCTGCCAAGACTTGGCCTTGGCCCGCATGACCCTGCACTCCCTGCTGGAAGGCTCGCCTTTGGTCCAGGAGGCCATGATTCGTGAGGTTGACGCTACCGTGGAGGGTGTCCTCGGGGACATTCGGGACTTGACCTTCGATTTGAGCTCGCCCACGCTCTACAAGTTCGGCCTGGAGGCCGCTCTGGAGGAATTGCTGGACGACAAGATGCGGGGCAAACACGGCCTGGAATGCCGTTTCTTCAATGACGATCAGGCCAAGCCGCTGACGGAGGATCTGCGGGTGCTCTTGTTCCGGTCCGTCCGGGAACTCCTGGTAAATGTCGTCAAACATGCCCGGCGCACCAAGTACGTCTTGACATCCGACGTGTGAAGAACTCTATTGAGATCACAGTGACTGACGATGGCGTGGGATGTGACGTCAGCGGGGTATTCTCGACGCTGGTCCACCATCGCCATTTCGGTTTGCTCAGTGTCACGCGAACGTCTGGAGTATGTCGGGGGCCGCCTGGAGATCCGCTCCCAACCCGGACAGGGAAGCCGGTTCACACTTTGGCACCTTTGGAGCAGAGCGTTGGGGAGAGCGGGAGAAACCGCGATGGCAGTCAAGATTCTGCTCGTGGATGACCATCAGGTCCTGCCGAGGGGCTGCGGTCGTTATTGGAGAAACAGCCCGACATGGTCGTTGTAGGCGAAGCGGGCGAGGGTACCACGGCCCTGCAACAGGTGCGGGACCTTCGGCCGGACCTCGTGATCATGGATGTGAACATGCAGGGCATGGACGGGATCGACGCCACGCGCCTGATCACGCGGGACTATCCGGAAACGAAAGTGCTCGCTCTGTCGATGTACCTGCGGAAGGCCTTTGTCCTGGAGATGTTCAAAAACGGGGCCTCCGGCTATCTCCTCAAGGAGAACGCGTTTGCCGAAGTGGTCGAGGCGATCAAAAGCATCCTTTCCGGGGAGAAATATGCCTCGCGCAAAGGTGGTCGGATTTCTGGTCGGCGAGTGTGCGGCCGGACCGGTCCACGCGCCGGCGGCAACGCCCTTGACGGACCGTGAGGTCACGATCATCCGCATGCTGGCGAACGGCCGGACCTCGAAGGAGATTGCCCGAACCCTGGACGCCAGCGTCAAGACGATTGATGCCCGCCGCCGGCAGGTGATGCGGAAGCTCGGCATCAATAGCGTGGCCGGGCTGGTGAAATACGCCATCCGGGAGGGTTTGACGAGCACAGATGTCTGAAGCCCTGACGGGGCGGCGGCCGGCGTGACAATCCGTGCCCCCGTAGCCTCTGCCGATATCCCTTAGCCAAATGCTACGAGCGCAAGCCTTTTGCTCACTGGTGATTTCGCCCGACCCAACGAGAATAGCTTATGTATGCAGGTTGCACCTTGATGAGACGACAGCGACATTTGACATGTGTATAGGGGTTGTATGAACGAGACAGAGGTGAAGACGCGGATCGTTCTGGTGGACGATCAGCGCATGATGCGAGACGGTCTGCGCGCATTGTTCGAACAGTGTGCCGACATGGAGATCATCGGCGAAAGCGACAGCGACCTGACCTGGCCGCGGGCGGACGCTGCCAGGCCGATGTCGTCATCGTGGGCGTGGGCCGGACCTTCGACAATCCTCTGGCCATTCTGGGACCGGTCGTTCGCGCGCTGGCCCCAGGCACGCGTGATTGCCTTGGCGGCCGTCCTGAACCGGGCCCTCTTGGCGGGAGTTCTTCCGCGCCGGCGTCCATGGGTATGTCACCAGTCCAGTGTGCTTTTGAGGAATTGCTGGAAGCGGTCCGGACGGTGGCGTCCGGCTCCACGTATCTGTGTTCCAGAGCCACGCAGATCCTGCTGGACGACTAGCACGCAGGGTGGGTCCGACAGCGAAGGTCCCCGGGGAATGCCGCTGACGGAGCGGGAAGCCACGATCCTGCAGTTGCTGGCCGAGGGCCGGACGTCCAAGGAGATTGCCGCCGCGGTTGCATCTGAGTTCCAAGACGATTGATGCGTGCCGGCGGCAGCTCATGCGGAAGCTCGGCGTGGACAGCATGGCCGGACTGGTCAAGTGTGCCATCCTGATGGAGATGACGACGGTGACGCCGCTGCCGGCGCAGGTTTAGATTCGTTGGGAAAGCGGGAAAAGGCATGGTACAAACACAAGGGGCGAATCGAAGGCCGAGTATGGCAGTGGCTCAGACGCGGCGGGCGTGGCTGGTGGAGGGCGATCCCACGGAGGCGGCGTTCTTCGCTCGGGCGTTTGAGGACAACGGCACCTGGCAGCCGCTGGTTCATTTCGTGGAGGGCCGACAGGCTTTGGCGCACTTGCGGAGCCGGCCCACGGCGAAACCTACGCTCATTTTGCTGGCGTGGAAGGGTCGGGGGGAGAAAGCGTTACTCTTCCTGGAAGCGTTGAAAGCCGACGAGACTCTGCGGATGATCCCGGTAGTTGTCTGGGCGGAGTCGAACCGGGAATCGGAGGTAGCCGAGAGTTTCGCCCGGGGTGCGGCGGCCTACGTGGTCAAGTCCCACGATCCCGAAGAACTGCGTGAAGAAGTGGCCACCATCTGCGCCTATTGGGCTCTGAGCGAACTGCCTCGGCTATAACCGGAGACGAAATGGAAAAGATCGAAACCAATCAGAAGAGTACCATTGCGGTTTCCACCCCCACGGGGAGAGGGCCCACGCTGACGGACGTGCCCTCCAGCGCGTACATCGTGGACAGCGACAGGACACTCCAGCGGAAGCTCCGTGCGTTGTTGGAGTCCGTACGGATCGGCGTGACTACATACAATACAGCCGCGGAATTTCTTCAGGGATCCCCCACGACACGCCCCGGCTGTCTCCTTCTCGGCCTGCGCTTGCCCCAGAGGAGCGGCTTGGCCCTGTACCGACGACTGCGGGCGGAAGGCAGCACGATCCCCGCGATCTTCCTCACGCCGCACGATGATATTGGGACGGCCGTCGCGGCGATGCAGGAGGGCGCCTTCGATTTTCTGCAAACTCCCGTCCCTGGGCAGTACCTGCTGGACCGCGTCCAGGCGGCCTTGGCGCGAGACCTCCGGGACCGGCGGAAGGCCGCCGGGCAACGGGCCGCTGCCACCCGGTTCCGCGCGCTCTCGCGCCAGGAAAGGGCAGTGCTGGACCTGATGATGGCGGGCCGGATGAGAAAGGACATCGCCCGGGAACTCGGCCTCGCCCGCCGGGCGGTCGGCGTGCACTGGGCCGGCATCATGAAAAAGGTGAGCGTCGACACGCTGACTGATTTGGCCTACCTCTACGTCACCGCCGGGCTGGACGAAAGTTGGCCACGGCGAAGCCCGACGATCGTCCACGAGTTCGCCGGCGGGACGTTCACCTAACGCGACCCCATTCGCTCGAAACCTCAGACGCGGCCTGCCCAGGCCGAGGCAGGTAGAAGTCGTGACGCCCAACCGCGCCTCCGACGGTTCGAAACCAAGGCCGTCCGTGCCGATGGACGCACCCGGCTCCACCGTATCCCAAGCTCTCTTCTTGCTCGCCCGTTTCCCCGGAGAGGGGGTAACGGCGTCTCTTGTCAACATCCTGCCGCCCGCATTTCCCTGACAACCCGGCGCGACGAGCGCGGGCCGGAACGAGCGCCTCGGCTCTCTTTCCCGGAGAATCAGCCTTTTGCTCGCTCACAATAGCCGGAGGCTCGTAATGCGTCCCGCGACAAAAGTCGATGCCACGTTCCATGTTCACAGGGCCCGTGCCGACGAGGGCTCCACCCCGCACATGGGCCCAATCGGATGAGACACTGGAAAGAGGACGATTTTGGGAGAATTCACTATGGCAGCAGTCGCAACAGAAATGAAAGGGCTGGGCACCGGTCTGCTCGACCGAGAGGGCAAGTACCTGACCTTTGCTCTCGCCCACGAGGAGTACGGCCTGGAGATCTTGAAGGTCCGCGAGATCATCGGCTACATGGAGATCACCGCCGTGCCGCAGACGCCGCATTACATCAAGGGCGTCATCAATCTGCGCGGCCAGGTCATCCCCGTGGTGGACCTGCGGGCCAAGTTCGGCATGGAGACCGCCGAGGTCACCGAGCAGACCTGCATCATCGTCGTCGAGATCACCCAGTCGGGCCGCAAGTTCAACACCGGCATCGTCGTGGACCGCGTCCAGGAGGTTCTCGATATCGCCGGCAAGGACATCGAGGAAGCGCCGCAGTTCGGCGGCTCCGTGGAGACCGACTTCATCCTCGGCATGGCCAAGATCGGCGAGTCCGTCAAGATCCTGCTCGATATCGACAGGGTCCTCTCGGGGACAGGTCTGGGCTTCTGCGGCAACGCGGCAGACGCCGGGGATCCCTGGACAAGGCCAACAGATCAAAAGACCCCCATGAGGATTAGGACCCTGTCCGGGCCCTATGGAAGGAGAAGAGACAATGCTGAGGAGACTGCGAACCCATCCTAACGTTTCGATGCTCGCCCTGATCGCGACCACGATTGTCCTGACCACGTGGACCTGGGGCTTGTCGACCCCGGCTACGAGTGGGGTGTCGTCACCCGACGAAGCGCTCCAGAGGCTCAAGGACGGCAACGCTCGTTTCGTGGCGGGCAAGTGCACCCATCCGCGCATGGATGCGGCACGTCTGGTCGAGACCTCCGAGAAAGGGCAGAACCCGTTCGCCACGGTGATCACCTGCTCGGACTCACGGGTGCCGGTGGAGGCCATCTTCGATCAGGGGATCGGCGACGTCTTCGTCATTCGCGTGGCGGGCAACGTCTGCCACGTGGATGAAGCCGGGTCCGCCGAGTATGGGGTTGATCACCTGGGAACGCCCTTACTGGTCGTGCTGGGCCACACCGGCTGCGGCGCGGTGACCGCCGTAGTGACGGGGGCCGAGCTGCACGGGAACATCCCCGCGCTCGTGGACAGTATCGGTCCCGCCGTCAAGAAGGCGGCAACCCTGAATCCCCACCTGTCCGGCGCGGAACTGGTCCCGGAGGCGATCAAGGCCAACTGCTGGCAATCCATTGAGGACTTGCTCAAAGCCAGCCCCGCCGCACGGGAACTTGTCAAGGCGGGCAAGCTCAAGATCGTTGCCGCGATCTACAACATTCGCACGGGCACCGTCGGCTGGCTCGGCACGCATCCGGAGCAGGAGCGGCTGCTGGCCGCCACGACCGGTCCGGCGGAGACCAAGCCGCCCGTGAAGGGCGTGCCTGAAACCAAGTCCACGGCCACCAGCCCGGCCACCCGGCCCCCGGCCGGTGCGGCCCCTGCCGAGGGGCACGAGAGCCACGTGGCGACCCCCGTGCTAGCCGAGGCGAAGTCTCATTGACGGGGATAGTGAACCTGAACAGAAAGAACGGAGCCTTCGCGCGGCTGGACGAGCGGGCACCTGTGCGCCGCGTCCCGTGATGATGGTTCCACAAACGCCGCTTTTTGGGAGATGTGATTATGAAGATGACGATTGGAAAACGCATTATCGGTGGTTTCCTGGTGGTGGTGGGCATTTCCGCCGCTTTGGGCGTGTTCGCTTACACCCGCGTGACGGCGATGGACAGCCAGATCAAGGTCTTGTCCGAGGAATCGCTGCCCGGCGCCCTCAATTCCGGCAAGATAGAGTCCCTTACCCGCCGCGCCATGGTGCTGGCGCTGCGCCACGTGTTGAACGAGGACAAACAGGCCAAGGACAAGGCCGAGGCGGATATTCTCAAGAACACGGAAGAGCTGGATGCCACGTACAAGAAGTATGGGGACGGTATCACCCAAGAGGAAGATCGCCGGTTGTTCGCCGCGCTCGACGGAGTGAGGGCGGAGTTCCGGCGCGTTCGTACCGAGGTCCTGAACCTCAGCCGCACCCAGAAGACCAAGGAAGCGACTGCTCTGGTGGAAGAGAAGCTGGACCCGGCTTACCAAGCGTATGTCGACAAGGTGGCCGCCCTGACGGACTTCAACAAACGGTACGCCGACCAAGTCGCCGCGGCTGCCAAATCGGTGGCGAGCACGGCCCGCGTGGGGATTATCATCGCGATCGCCGCCGTTCTGACGCTGGCAATCACCATCGCGCTGCTCATCACCCGTGGCGTCAGCAAAGTGCTGACTCAGATCGTCGCCACGTTACGCGAGGGCTCCGAGCAGGTCTCCTCCGCTTCCGCCCAAGTCTCGGCGGCCTCGCAGTCTCTGGCCGAAGGCACCACCGAGCAGGCGGCAGGTCTGGAAGAGACCTCCTCCAGCCTGGAAGAGATGTCCTCGATGACCAAGCAGAACGCCGACAATGCCGAGCAGGCCAATACCCTCGCGGTGGAAGCCAAGAAGGCCGCCGGCACCGGCAGCGATTCGATGGGCCGGATGAATGCGGCGATCCTGGAGATCCAAAAGAGCTCCGATGAGACGGCCAAGATCATCAAGGTCATCGACGAGATCGCTTTCCAGACGAACCTCCTGGCCTTGAATGCCGCCGTCGAGGCCGCTCGGGCGGGAGAAGCGGGCAAGGGCTTTGCCGTCGTGGCGGAAGAAGTCCGGAACCTGGCGATGCGGTCGGCGGAAGCCGCCAAGAACACCGCCCGCATGATCGAGGAGTCCGTCAAGAACTCCAAGAATGGAGTGGATATCGCCACGGAGGTCAGCAAGGTCCTGGAAGAGATCGTCCAGAGCGTGGGCAAGACGACCGACCTGGTCAGTGAGATTGCCGCCGCCAGCCAGGAGCAGGCGAAAGGGATCGATCAGGTCAATACGGCCGTCTCCCAGATGGATAAAGTGACGCAGCAGAATGCTGCCAACGCCGAGGAATCGGCCAGCGCTTCGGAAGAGCTCAGTGCGCAGGCCGAGAGCATGACGGAAGTCGTCAGTCAATTGGTCGCTCTCGTGGGGGGGCGGCCTCCCAGCAGGCCCGGTCGGGGGATCGAAGAAGACCGAGCACCACCTCCACGTGGACCTGGAGCACAAGGCTCCCAAGGTCGAGAAGGCCAAGGTCCAGACCTTCGGCAAGTCGGATGAGACGTTCCACAAGATCGCGCATCCGCCGACCAAGCAAACCCGCGTCGCGAAAGCGGCAAGCAAGGCGATCCCGCTCGACAAGAGTGAGGACGATCTGAACGCGTTCAATAACTAAACGGGCTTTTCCGGGGGGGCGGGTCATTTCAGGCCCCAGACCCGCCCCCATCGTCTTCAGGGAGCTCGAGTGCCAGGTGCTGCGACCGACATGAGAAGGATGAGGATGGTGTTGAGCGACACCTATCAACCTGGATAGATAGGAGCAGACGCGACATGGCAAGATCGAAGGTTCTATGGTTTGTAGTGGTGCTGATGGTGAGTGCGACAGCGATGGCATGGGCTGAGGAGAAGGAGGCCGGGGGGGAACGAAGCCGAAGAAAAGGACAAAGTGGCGGTGGGCGCGACGGCGGACTTCTTCAGCAAGTACATCTGGCGCGGGCAGAACGTCGTCGATAACTGGGTCCTGCAGCCCGGCGCGAGCGTCGGCTACCAGGGACTCACCGGCTCGATCTGGGGCAACATGGACCTGACGGGCGAAGTGGTTGGCGGCGGTCAGTTCAACGAAGTCGATTTCACTCTGGACTACTCGAACAAGGTGCCCGGTCTGGACGTTCTCGGCTATTCAGTGGGCGTGATCCACTACGACTTCGTCAACACGCCCTTCCCGGCGACCAGCGAAGCGTACCTGGGTCTGACCGCTTCGGTGCCAACGTCGCCGGGCGTGCGGTGGTTCTATGACTTCCAGCAGTTCCACGGCAACTACATCCAGTTTTCCCTGGGCCACACGATCGAGAAACTCCACGAGTGGCAGGAAGGGTGCTATTGCGGCGTCCAAGTGGGAGCGAGCCTGGGCTTGGCCGACTCTCGGTATGACGAGGGCTATTTCGGCGTGGACCGGACGGCGCTGAACGATCTGACGCTCGCCGCCGGCATACCCTTTTGCTTCGGCAAACTGACCATCCGGCCCAGTATAGGCTATTCCATGATGGTCGACCAACACATCCGCGACGCGACCGTCAAAAGCGACAACTTTTGGGGCGGTGTCGGCCTGGCGTACAGTTTCTGACCCCCAACCGACGGCGATCGACCGCTCCTGGGACCGGGATTGACAACAGAAGTCCACCACAGTATTGCGCGAAACGGGTCCCAGAAAGATAAGCAGCCTCGCCGGAGGCCGGATGGTAGGATGGGCTTTAGCCCATGCTGCTCTTATCTCCGATGGCGGAATAGTCCGCATGGGCTAAAGCCCATCCCACGTGCTCCGTCCTCCGGTTGGCGGTTCAACGGGCCAAAAGGGCTTGGCCCAATGCTTCCACTGCGGCCTTGTGGTCCATCTCCTTGACCCCGAACATGATGCTGATCTCGGAGGAGCCCTGATTGATCATCTCGAGGTTCACCCCGTTGTTGGAAAGGGCGGCGCAAGCCTTGGCCGCGATGCCGACCGCGTAGCGCATGCCTTCGCCCACGACCATGATCAAGGCGAGGTCGTGCTCGATGGTCACGTCATCCGGTCGCAGCTCCTCCCGGATGCGGCCCAGGACATGTTCTTCCTTCTTGGGGGTGAGCGGGGCCCGGCGGAGAATGACCGACATGCTGTCAATGCCGGAGGGGATGTGCTCGAAGGAGAGCTGTTCCTGCTCCAGGATCTGGAGCAGCCGGCGGCCGAAGCCGACCTCCCGGTTCATCATGTACTTGCTCAGGAAGATCGTGCTGAACCCGCCGGCACTGGCGATGCCGATCACTTCGCCGTGGCGGTACTTGCGCTGCGGCACGATCAGGGTGCCGGGGGCCTCGGGCCGGTTGGTATTCTTGATGCAGATGGGGATCTTGGCCTGGATGACAGGCACGATGGCCTCATCGTGGAAGACCCCGAATCCCGCGTAGGCCAGCTCGCGCATCTCGCGGTAGGTCAGCACGGGAATCGGCCGGGCATCCGGGAGGATGCGGGGGTCGGCCGCGAAGACGGAGTCCACGTCCGTGAAGTTCTCGTACAGGTGCGCCCCGACGGCCGCCGCCAGAATGGAGCCGGTGATGTCGGACCCGCCGCGCGGGAACGTGACGACCTGGCCCCGCTGGGTGTAGCCGAAGAACCCGGGGAAGACAACCACTTCCGGCACGTCCTTGAGTGCGGCCAAGCGGGTGTAGGACTCGGGCAGCACCTGGGCGTTGCCGAAATCCTCACTGAGCAACATGCCGGCGTCACGCGGGTCCACGTACCGGGCCGGCAGGCCCTGCTGTGTGAAGACGCGGGCGATGAGTTTGGCACAGTTATCCTCGCCGGCGGCCTTCATGGCGTCCAGGAATTGGGCACTGTGATCCGAGCGGCCCTGCATACGGTCACGGAGGTCCTTCTCGATCTCTGCCACCACGCCGGGGTCCAAGTTCAACTCTCTCTGGATCGCGGCGTAGCGCTCGACCACGGCGGCCAGCTCGCTCGCGCCGGGTTTGCCCGCCAGCACCGCCTTGGCCAGGGCGATCAGCAGGTCCGTCACTTTGATGTCATCGGGGCTGCGTTTCCCCGGGGCGGAGACGACGACGATCCGCCGCTGGGGGTCCGCTTTGACGATGTTGAAAACCTTGGTAATCTGCTTGGCGTCCGCCAGGGAGGTGCCGCCAAATTTCGCAACCTTCATAGGATTCCTTACTTGTACGTGTCACCGGCGCAACTGACCGGTCAGCAATCTCATGCTCTCCAGCAGGGCTTCGTGCTTCTTGCAGCCGATCTGAGACAGGCCCTCAAATCCTTTGTATTGCACCCTGGTTCTGGTTCTGTAGCCATCCAGAGGGATCATACTCGTGAAGCCACGTCACATAATACCATGTCCCCGCCTCTCGCCAATAGGAACATTGGGGCTGTGTTCTTGTAGGCGCAAGGCCTGCCCGGTAGCATAGGCGGTGATTATGGCCAAAGTCCGTCCTGCCGGGGGTGCGGCGGGCGGGCAGGATTGCCGGCGGGCCATTCGTTAGGAGAGCATCTGATGAGCACGTCCATACCTCTGGTGTCCTTGGCGGTACTATCCATCCTGGCGGGGACAAGCACCGCGGCCGAATCGCAGGACCGGACCGTGCCGCGCACCCGCGTGTCTATCCGGGAGGGGCGGTGGTTTCTCAACGACGAAATCACGTACCGCGGGGCCAAGGCCGAAGGATTGCTGATGAACGTGCGGATGGTCAACGCCGTCTTCGAGGACCGGATCCGTCCCGACTTCGATCCCAATGCCAATACCGAGAGATTCATCGCCCGCATTCCCGACTACGTGGCCCATGGCGTTCGTGCGTTCACGGTCTGCTTGCAGGGCGGCTCGTGCGGCTACGAAGGGGCCGTGAACTCGGCGTTCCAGCCGGATGGCTCGCTACGGGATTCCTACTTGCAGCGGGTCCGGCGGGTCATCGAGGCCTGCGACCGTAGCGGCGCGGTTGTGATCCTGGGCTGCTATCTACCAGCGGCAGGATCAGGTGCTCCAGGACGAGGCCGCGGTGCGGGCGGGCGTGGTCAACGTGGCCAAGTGGATCAAGGCCAGCGGTTTCACCAACGTTGTCCTGGAGATCGCCAACGAATTCGGCCACAGCGGTTTCGACCATCGCCTGCTGAAGACCCCCGACGGCATCGCCGAGCTGATCGGCTTGGCCAAGCAGACCTGCGCCGACGCTGCTGGTGTCCGCCAGCGGTCTGGGCAATGGCCGGCTGCCCGACCGCGTGGCACAGGCGAGCGATTTCCTGTTGATCCACTTCAATGACTCCATCCGCATCGAAGACATCCCCGCGCGCATCGCCGCACTGAAGAAATTCGGCAAGCCGATCGTGTGCAACGAGGATCCGAAGATGGGCAGAGCAAGGCGTCGAAAGCCGCCGAGTTTGCGTGGCGAATGGGGCCTCGTGGGGCTTGATGCTGGTGGAGATCAATCAGCATTTTCCCTTCACGTTCCAAGGGGCGGCGGATGATCCGGAGGTGTACGCCATGATGCAGCAACTGACTTCAGCAGGCGCCCTGACCGTCTGGGGCCGAGAAAACGCTACTTCCCGGCGCCCGAATCGCAGGGCGGCTGGCGGAAGCTCGATAAGGCCGCAGGAGATTCCGTCAGACCGCCGGCATGGACCCGGCGAAGCTGGAGGAATTGCGGGACTGGCTGATGCAGAGCGACGATCGCAACTTCGCGGCGGTCGTGATTCGCCGGGGCTACCTCGTGCTCGAAGTCGAGCGCGGCAACAGCGCCAAGACGGACACGCGGCGCGTCGCCTCGGTCTCAAAGGCTGTTTGTGCGACGGTGCTGGCGATTGCCTCCGAGCAAAGCCGCCAGGGGCTGACGCCGAAGAAGATGACCTTCGACGACCCGGCGTTTCAGTTCATTCCCTGGGCCCAGCCGCTGAGCGATCCGCGCAAGGCGCAGATCACGGTCAAGCAACTGCTCAATCACACCTCCGGCATATGTCCCGAGGCCACCGGTGCTCCCAACGACGGCACCTGGGAGTACATCCTCGGCCACAGCGGCGACCCGCGCACGGCCAAGCTGGCGTTCGATCCGGGCACGGCGTGCGGCTACTCGACCCACGCCCTCGATCACGCCGCTTTGGTATGCGAGACGGTCACCGGCAAACCCTATGACCAGTTCGCCATCGAGGCGCTCTTCAAGCCGCTCGGCATCGAGCACTGGTGGTTCCAGTACTACGACGGCGGCGCGGGGATCGGCCGGCATCCGACGCACGGCCTGGGCATGCCGGCCCGCGACCTGGCCCGCATCGCCTACTGCATGCTGCGCGAGGGGCGGTGGGGCGAGCGGCAAGTTATCCCGAAATGGTTTGTGGACCAGACGGCCGCCCCCACGCACACCGTCCAAAGCCCGGAGATGCGCTGGAAGTTCAACCCGCAGACCTTCTCGCATGGCTGGGAGTTGCCGGCCCGCATGACCGGCCCGGGCGACCGCAACGGGCAGGGCCTTCCGCCCGACGCCCGCGACAAGCCCGGCTCCGGCGGCCAGCTCATCGCCTTCGTGCCCAGCCTCGACCTGGTCGTCACGCGCCAGACCGGCAGCAGCGGCGAGTGGGCCTTCGAGGAGTACCTGCGCCGGGCCTGTGCCGCCGTTGTTCGGGAGTGAAGGCTTACGCTGGATGGTGTCTTCCAGGCCGAAGGCCTGGGTTTGTAGTGTGCCCGTAAGGGCATTTGAAGAAACGCCTTACGGCGTCACTACGAACCTGTTTCACGATGCCACGGTGGAAAGGACGGAAGAATGAAAGCCAAGGTCGTTTGCCTCTCGGCAGTGTTGTTCCTGGTCACCAGTTATGCTGCCCGCGCGGGTCGGCCCCACTGGGCGGACTATGACGCGGAACTGCGGCGGCCGGATGGTCGCGTGGATGTTGACGCCATGGTGGCGAGACTGAAGGAACTCGGCGTCACCACCTACTACTGGCTGATCTGGCACGCGCCCACGGATTGGGACGATCTGAAGCTGTTCCTGCCCAAGGCCGGAGAAGCGGGCCTTGATGTTTGGGTGTATCTTGTGCCGCCGTCGGAAAGCGCACCTCGCGAAGGCACGTCCTATGCCGAGCCGTTCCGTCTCGACTACCACCGCTGGGCGGAGGAGATCGCGCGTCTGTCGCTCCAGTACCCCAACTTGACGGCGTGGGTGATCGATGACTTCTACGCCAACCACGATCTCTTCACACCAGTCTATCTGCGCGAGATGCAGACGCGGGCCAAATGCGTCAACCCGAAATTGCTGTTCCTGCCGCTGATGTACTTCGATGAGATCCAGACGAAGTTCGCGGAGGACTATCGAGGAGTCATCGACGGCGTCGTCGTGGCCTATCTGCAGGACCGCGACGAGATCGAGCGGACATGGGCCGTTCTCAATGATGCGGCGCTTGCCCCGCTCAGCGAGTTGAGTTATCCGGGGAGCAGCGTCTCCAAGGCGGGCGATTTCGTGATGGTCGGTCAATCGGCCCGAGTGCTGTCCGCGGATCGGTACGTGCTTGCCTTCCGGGAGCGCGACAGCTACACCGGACCCACGGTCGGGTATCACTTCAAGCAACTGCTGGTGGACGACAACGTCGTGTGGGAAGAGGATGTGGCGGGGGGATCAGCCGGCTGGCGCACCGTCACCGTGGATGTGACGAAGCACGTGCGGGGGAAGACCAGCGTCAATGTGGCGTTTCGGCTTCTGGACAAGAAGGGGGTGAGCAACTTCGGGGTACGCTGGCATTTGGCCGATTTTCACGCGGACGGTCTGCAACTGGACGCGGGGTTGGGTGAGCCGCAGAAGTGGAAGGTGGATCGCCAAGGCGCTTTCGACACGGGCTTCGGTGGCGAAGTCCGGCCGGGACAACGACGCTTCCACATTCCTTTCCTCTCCATGACGGCGGGGGACCAGCAGGAGTTTCGCCAGCGCCACGGCGATCCCGCGACGCCCGAGCGGATTGCCGGGTACCTGCGTTTGTCCCTGCAAGCCTGGCGGGACGGCAAGTGCGACGGCGTTGTTACCTACTGCCTGGACAAACGGTCGCAGAGCCCGACGTTCCCCCTGGCCCGTGCGTTGTTCCGCGAATTCGCACCGGACAAGAAATGAGCGTGGGGAAAGCTTGGTTACGGCGCTACCTGCGTGACGGCGCCATGCTCCAACCGGAAGAGGCAGTCGGCCAGTCTCTGCGCTTCGTTCACGCTGTGCGTCACGTGCAGCACGGTGACGGCCACCTGCCGGGAGACCCGCTTGAGCAGTTCGCACATCTCCTGGTGTGTCTCTTCGTCCAGGCAGCCCAAGGGCTCATCGAGGCAGAGGATCTTGGGCTGAGCCGCCAGCGCCCGGCCCAGCGCGACCCGCTGCTGTTCGCCCCCGCTGAGACCCTGCGGCTTTCGCTCCAGGATCGATTCGATCCCCAACAGGGCGGCCAACTCCGCCACGCGTGCCGAAATCGAGCCGGGCGGCATCTTGCGGATCTCGAGGGCGAAGGCCAGGTGGCGGCGGACCGTCATCGTGGAGAACAAAGCGTCGTCCTGCGGCACGTAACCGATGCCGCGCTCGGCCGCCCTGAGGTGCGTCGCGTCCCGGCCGTGGAGGAGAATGCGGCCGGCCCGGACCGGTTTGAGTCCGCAGATCGTCTCCAGGAGAGTCGTTTTGCCACACGCGGTGCGACCCATCAGCACGCCATACCGGCCCGTGGGAATCTCCAACGAGATCCCCGACAGGCTGAAGGTCCCGGCTCGAACTGTCACGTCTTCCAGAACGATCATGGCTTCGAGTTCACAGTTCTCTGTGTTCAGTTGTCAGTTCGCAACGGACATCATGTAGGATGGGCTTTAGCCCATGCGGCTCTTGTCTGCCGGCAATTGAATAGTCCGCATGGGCTGAAGCCCATCCTACGCCTCTTGTCAATACACGGTGGTTCGACCGCACGTTCGTACGATCAGCAGGACGAACATGGCCGCGATCACCATCAAGAGCGACACCGCAACGGCCGCTTCGATGTTGCCCACGCTCAATTCCAGGAACACGGTCGTCGGCATTACCTCCGTCCGCATCCGGGTCGCGCCGCAGAAGATCAGGATCGGCCCGAATTCCCCGAGGGCCCGTGCCCAGGCCAGCGTTCCGGCGGCGAGAACGCCGCGACGGGCCTGTGGCAAGACCACCTGCCAAAAGGCCTGACTACGCGTACAGCCCAGTGTCAGCGCCACCTGCTCCTGCCGCGGGCTGATCTGATCGAAGGTCGTGCGCATGGTTCGTACGGCAAAGGCACAGCCCACCATCCATTGGGCCAGAATGATCCCCGGCACCGCATAGGTGACAGGAACAAACCGCTCGATGAATCGGCCGAAAGGGGTCCGAAACAGAATCAGCAGACTGAGCCCAATGACCAGGGGAGGCAGGACGATGGGGATGTCGAGAACGGCGTCCATCAACGCCTTGCCGCGGAAGGGATACCGCGACATCAGGTAACCGATGGGCACCGCGACCCAGAGCGACAACACGGCCGTGATGCTGCAGGAAATCAGGCTTAGGCGAATCCCGTAGCGGATCTCCTGGCTGCGCAGGGCCGCCAGAAAGTTGCCGGGCGTGGTAAACGACAAGTCCGCCAGCAGCATCCCGGCAATGAGCAGAACGTAGACGCTGCCCAGGACACACAAGCCGACGACAAACGGCGTATCACTCCGAACCCGGTGGTCCATGCGCACGCTTCCTGTGGTGCGGGGGGATGCGATCACGGTTTTTTCGAGTGGTACAGCCACCGGAATCCCGCCTTCTTGTACTTTTCTTGTGACTCGGCCGATGCAAGGGCGTCCAGCAGACGCCGGGCGAGCTGCTTGTGTTGGGCAGCTCCCCCCGATGGCGAACGGCTGGATGGCCGTGGCGCCGGGCAGATCGAGACGCACAATAGCGACGTGCTCGCGGACCTGCGAGATGTTGGACTCATAGACGAGCACGGCGTCCAAGCCGCCGGCGCGAAGCTGGTTGACCAGCAGGTCCGCCGTCGGCGTCTGCGACCGGACATTGGCCATGATCTCTTTGAGCAAGCCGGCCTTTTCCAGCATCCGCGCCGTCAGGCGCCGAGAGCGCCTTGTTGCGGGTTCCCCACGCCGAGCTTGAGTCCCTCTTTCGTGAGGTCCCGCAGCGAGGTGATCCCGCGAGGATTGCCTTGGGGCAGGGCGATCAGGATATCCATCTCCGAGATATTCACCGGCTCCAGGAACAGGTCCTGCACCTGTTTCATGAAGGAGACGTCGCACGCGAAGTAGACGTCGGGCCGGTCCCCGGCTTTCATCTGCGCCACGAGAATCCCGCAGCCGTTGTACTGCGTCGTGAGTTGCAGCCTTCGCGCTGCGCGAAGGCCTTGACGGTGTCCTCAATGACCGGGCGATTCACGCCGCCGCTGAAGAGCAGGAAGGGAGGCTCTTTCGCCCACATGTCGCCTTCGACCACGGTGTAATGGTGCCGTCGGAACACTTCCAGGCCCTTGTCCCGCGCCGACAGATACCGGGCGAAGCGCAAGGCCTCCGTCGGTTGCCGGCTGCTCCGCAGCACCGCGACCTGAATCTCCATGACGAAATGGGTGTCCTCGGTCAGCGGGCCGACGATTTCCAACTCCGGATACTGCTGGGCGGTGGAATCCCAGATCACGCCGGCATCGACGGTGCCGATCTTGATGTCGTTGGCGACGTCATTGACCGTGGGCTTGAAGACGCCATGCGCTTGCACGGCCTGCTTGAGGTTCTCCCATAGCCCGGCTTTGACCAGCGCGACTTCGGTCTGCTTTCCGATGGAGGCCGCGTCCGGATTGCCCAGTGCGATTCGAACATCTGCCCGCAGCAGGTCTTTCACCGCCTGAATCTTCTTGGGATTGCCCCGGGCCGTGGCGACAACGGGCCGTTGGGTCGCCAGGGGGATCATCTCGGCAATCAGGCCCTGCTCCCGCGCGAGTTGGATGTAGCTGGCGTCGGCCGCTGCGAACAGGTCTCCGCTCTGGGCGACCCGCAGGTTGCTCAGCAGCGTCCCCGATCCACCATACTGGACGCTGACGGTCACGCCGTACTGGTCCTGGTATTCCTTGACCACGTCTGCGACGGGCGGGTTGATACCCGCCGCACAATAAAGCACCAGCGGCGGCTGCGAACTTGGCTGTCGGCTCGTGCCGGGAGTCCACAGGAGCAGAAGGACTAGGGCGGCGACGCCCACGGCACTGCCAAGAACGATATACAACTTGGCGGATTTCATAGCTGGCTCCAAAAACGCCCATTGGCAAACGCCGACATTGTAAGAGAAGGGTGGCTTGGCTTCAAGCCGGTCTGCAGGGAGTCAACACAGAAAGTCAATCCGTGTGTCGCTGGTTCAGGATTTTCCTGCTGCCCTTTCTGATTCTGTCGAAGACGCTTTGGGGATAACATGCAATCGTCAAGAAAACAGACGCAAGACAGAAAGAGACCAGCACATGAAGCTGAGTGCACGCAATGTCCTGAAGGGCACCATCAAAGAGGTGGAGGCCGGTGCGATGAATTCGGAAGTGGCGATAGAAGTTGCCCCTGGCATAACGCTGACGGCGATCGTCACGAAGAAGTCCTGCGCGAGTCTCGGGCTCAGGCCGGGAAAACAGGGTTATGCCATCATCAAGACCTCCAGTGTCATGATTGGCACCGACTAACGGGACCGCGTCGCCAAGACCGACAACCCAGCGCGTCTCGTCGTCCCGGCGCAGGCGGCGTGAAGCTCGCGGCGACCAACGCCGACGCGGTTGTGTCAAGGTAACAAACGCTTGATGGCGCTAAAATTGAGCCAATCAAATAGCGTGACGTTTGCGCGGTCATTGGGGTATATTGTGACATCGGTGCCCGGTCGGATACGCTCGGGTCTTTGCCGCAGGCTTGTGGTGGCCGGTTCCTCGACCAAAGACAGCGTCTGGCGGTTCGTCGATTCTCACGAACGGAGCGTATCCGAGCAGAAGATGGACGTGAATAGGCGACGGAGAAAATGAAAATGCAGAAACCAGCGTTGGCGCTTAGGGACGCGGTTGTATGTCTGGCTGTGACCGCACTCCTGATGGGGTGTGCGACTGTCGAGAAAAGCCCTGGAAAAGTTGGGGCTGCCGGGAACCGCTTGGGAAAGCTCTATATCGTTGGCATGGGTACGGCGCCGGATCTCGTTACAGTGCGCGCCCTCGAAGCCATCAAGAGCGGCAGATATCGTTTTGGTACACGACCCTCAAGGACTTCAGGATTGGAAGAACCTCATCGGCAAAAGAGAAGCCTGGGTTTTTCCGCGTTCCAACCTGATGTCCTACGGGACTGACCCTAATACGCTGAAAGACCCCGCCGAGAAGGCTCTTGCCCAGAAGCTGGACGCGCGCGCATCATGAGATCGTCAATCGGATCCGCGCGGCGGTGGAGCGCGGCAAGACCGTGGCCGTCCTGGAGGGGGTGATCCGATGATGTATGGCGTGACGTTCTATCTGGAGATGCTGCCGAAGGATCTTCCGTCCGAGATCGTGCCCGGCGTAGGGGCGTTTCAAGCGGCCAGCGCGGCCGTGAAGATGAGCCCGGTTTATGGTTGGGACACCAATGCGGTGATCCTGACGATGTCGGATTGGACGGGCCGAGTCGATACGAACGAGAAGCTCATGGAAGCGGGAACCAGCATGGTTTTCTACACTATGCACTTCGACTATCCCAAGGTTTTCGCCGAGTTGAAACGACACTACCCGGAAGATACGCCGGTGGCCATTGTCAGCTATGCGGGCGACCGGCAGCGTCAGAGAGTGCGGACCAGTACGCTGGGACGCTTTTTCGATGAGGTCAATCTCAAGGACATTCCGGCCGATGCCCACATGCTGCTGGTGGGCAAGTTCCTCACGGTGGGCCAAGCCAGAAAGGATGGATTGCTCGACGCCCGAAAGTTTATTGAGAGGATGCGCTATGAGAATCGTCAACGCAGCGAAAAGAACTGATTTCCTCCCCAGGATACGATCTTCGCTGACCAAGACCCAGCGTGGAGGTCTTCGGGTTGGTGCGCCGTGGCGGTCGGCTCGCGTCGGTTTTACGCTGGTCGAGTTGGTGGTGGTGATTGCCGTAATGGGGGTCCTCTTGGCGATCTTGCTGCCCTGTCTGACTCGCGCTCGCGCCATAACCAGGGAGATAACCTGTGCGGCGAATCTCCGGCTCTGGGGAGAGGCATTTCACCTTTACGCCAATGAGTATGAGGGCATTCTCCCGCACACCGATGACCGGGCGCGCAACCGTCCGGCCGACGTTTATGATCCGGTGCACCCCGAGCACGAGTGTTGCTACGTTGACCTGTTGCCGCCCCTGATGGGCCGACGGGCGTGGCGGGATTTTCCCAACGGGTCCAAGCCGACCGGCGATATCTGGCAATGTCCCGACGCCAAGCCCCTGCCGGACGACGCCTACAGTCCCAGCTATCAACCTTCGGTGCAGGGCTATCACAGCTATGCGATGAATTCGTACTTGGAGCAGGATTTCGACTTTGGACAGTACAAACCGTACCCCAGTTTCCTCCAGTTGTCTTTGTGCCGGGCGCCCTCACGCACGATCCTGATGTTCGAGCAGACGCTCGACCCGCAGCAAGGTTACGGCCAACAAGGAGGTCAGTCGGAAGCCGGTCGATATACCGCCGAGGACGCGCGTGCCCTCACCGAGCGGCACGCCCACGTCCGGGGCGGACTCGGCGGCAACGTCATCATGCTGGATGGCCATCGAGAATGGCGGAATGATTTGTGGGATAAATCCCTGGGCAACCCTCGGATACCTTTGGAACACGATTTGACCTGGTTTCCCTATTGACTCTTGAAAGGAGGAGCAAATGATGAAAGTGCAATGTCTGAATTGGGTCGTTCTCGGTGTGGCGGCCGGCCTGTCCGTGTTCGTTACGGCCGCGAAAGCCGATGCCGTAAAGCAATTCCCCCTCGATGTGGATACGTACATCGACAGTCGTAGTCCGACGTTCAATTGGGGTGTTGGCACTACCGCCAAGGTTGTGGTCAACGGTGCGGACGGATCGCTGACGCGCGTCCTGTTCAAACTGCCTGACAGCCTCTGGTTGTTCCCCGAAGACGAACTGATCTCGGTAAAGGTCTGGTTCTACGTGTTCCAGGATCGAACCGCCGACCGGACCGTGACGCTGTATCCGCTGATCCAGGGATTCGCCGAAGGCAAAGGGGACGGGACCGCCTCGGGGGACGGAGCGACCTGGCAGACCTATGACGGCAAGAATCCGTGGACCTGCACGGGGGGCGACTTTGACCCCCGGGCCTTTGTGGACGCTGTCAAGGGTAAGAATTGGTTCAGTTGGGACATTACTCCGTTGTGGAACAACACGAATCTGCGTGCGTTCGGGGCCATGCTGCGCATGAATGACGAGTCCTATCCGGGGGCCGCCGATATGCCGCGGGCGCCCTTCACCAGCAGCGACGGCGCGGCCGACCAGCGTCCCTACGTCGAAGTCACCTATGTCGATCGCAAATTCACCACCTGCCTGTCGATAGACGATTTCGAGAGCTATAACGACGACAAGAATCGCATCTACGATACGTGGATCGACGGCGTGACGAACCACACCAGCTCTCTTGTCGGCTATGTGCAGGCCCCATTTGCCGAGCAAACGATCGTGCATGGCGGCAAGCAGTCCATGCCCTTGGAGTACAACAACGTTAGCACGCCTTATTACAGCGAGGCCGAACGGGACTTCTCGCCTGTGGCGGACTGGACGGTCAATGGTGCCACTACGTTGGTCCTGTACATCCACGGTGACCCCGCCAACAAACCCGCACAGGTGTACGTCGCGGCTGAGGACTCTTCTCAACACATTGGCGTGGTAGCCTACCCCGACACTGCCATTACGGGGACGACGAAATGGACCTACTGGGAGGTCCCGCTGAGCCTCTTTGCGGACGTGAATCTGGCCAAGGTCAAGAAGATGTACCTTGGGGTAGGGGACCGCAGGAACCCGGTGGCGGGCGGCGCGGGTCGCATCTATATCGATGATATCCAACTGACAAAGCCGTGACGGCAGAGTACAGACTGGTCTTGTCCGGAACTGCCTAACAGGCAATACGGGAAGAACTGGAAGAGTTGAATGAGGTGGAGTTCTTGGCGTCGCTGCCTTATACTGCGCGAGTCAGCGCATGTTGTAGGTAGCCAGGTTCTTGCAGGAGGCATGCTGTGGCTGGTTCGTTGCCGGGCGAATGGTGGGGCTTTGTCCTTTTGGGGGTATGTGCCGGGATTGTCAGCGGCCTCCTGGGCGTGGGCAGCGGCACGGTTATGATTCCGGCTCTCGTGCTGATCTGGGGCTTTGGGCAAAAGTCGGCGCAAGGCATGGCCTTGGCCACCATGGTGCCCCTGGCCTTGATCGGGGCCATCCGTTACTGGAAGAACCCGGAGGTCGAATTCAACGGCTCGGTCATTACGCTGATCGTACTGGGTGCGGCGGCAGGCACCATAGCGGGGACGGAGTTGGTTGCCCGGTTGCCCGCCGGGGTGTTGCGGAAGTCTTTCGCCATATTTCTGGCCCTCGTGGCGGTGCGAATGTTTACGGCGGCGCCAAAGGGGAGAAGCCGCGCTTGAGCGGTCAGGCCCAAATGAAGGCAGTCGATCCTGGAGATAGGAATGTGTCAGCAGGACCACGTAGGGGCGAATAGTCATTCGCCCGTACCGGTGCGGATCTTCAGTGCCAGGGCTTGTGCGGCCCCGCTGGAGAAGGCCGCGCGGCTCTTTGAACAGGCCACGGGTATTGCCGTGGAGATCAGCGTTTGCAGTCGTCATTGCGCTCGCCCGGTAGCGGAGGAAGCCACCGGTGCGACCGGGGGCGACGATTTCCTGGTCGAGATTGCCGAGGTGGGAATCCATGATTTGGCGATCGCCGGGGCGGAGTACCTGCTCGATGACGGCGAAGTGCGGGGCATTGTCCGCAAAGGCAAACGCCGGACCATCGGCTATCGCACCTCGGCGCTTCTCGTGCCCGTTGGCAACCCAAAGAACATCCATTCGGTCGCGGACATGGCCCGGCCCGGCGTGCGCATCGCGGTCTCGGTGCTTGATTGTCTCAAGGGGCTGTGGGAAGACATCTGCGGCCGTTTGGGGCTGATCGAGCCCATTCGCAAGAACATCACGTACCATGCCAATGGCTGCGTTGCTATTATCGAGGCAGTGGCGACCGGGCAGGTGGATGCGGCCTTCGGCTGGACGTCGTTTCGGCACCTTGAACTGGAGCGGATCGAGGTCATCGCGTGCCGCGCGAGCAGCAGGTGATGCGAGGGACGTGCGTAGGGCTGCTATCGTTTGCCCGGCAGCCCGGTCCGGCGGAGCAGTTCATGGAGTTCCTGGCCTCGCCCGAGTCTCGCCGCTGCTACCAGGAGTACGGCTGGGTCATCCAGTCATCTCCAATGAGTTTTGACGAACAAGATCTGTAACCGAGACTCCCCGGTTGTTGGGTGCCATGTCTACGCCTCGTAGACATGTTCGACTCGATGGACAAGACATGCTTACGAGGCGTAAGCATGGCACCCAACCTTTACTGGAGTTGTTCGTCAAAACTCGTTAGGAGTTGTTCAAGAATAACTTAGCCATTTCGTTTTCGGGGACGAATGGTGTAGTTCCATTGGGGTAGGACCGTATGGCGCGACAGCCGCACACTGGCCTTGGTTGGTTCGGATACCTTGACTTTGGTCGGGTAGAACCTGGGATCCAACGAGGCGCGGCAGCGAAAACCAGTGGTCGACCGGGTTGTGCGAATGTGTTGGAGCATGACTTCGTAGCTGGTCAACGGTTCGCCGGCCCAATTGGCACTGATCAGGTTGAACATGCGGTGTTCGATGGGATTCCACTTGGAGGCTCCGGCGGGGTAATGTCCGACCGTGATCGTCAAGCCGAATTCGTCGGCCAACTCTTGCAGGCCCACCTTCCAGGCCCAAGAACGGTTGCCCTTGGCCCCGCCGCTATCAGCTTCGATAGCCAGCCGGGACACGCCGGGATACCGATGCCGTCCCACGTCCAGCCACCACGAGCGAATCGCGCCCACGGCAAAGGCCGCCGTCTGATGCGTCGTGCCGATCATGACATAGCCGGCGTTGCGGTTTTCGTCATAGATGCCGTAGGGAAAGGCTCGCCCTTGGGCCAAGCTGGGAAAGTCGTGATCCCGCACATCGCGGTCCTCACACCGCCAAGTGCGCCCGTCATTCTTGAAGTTGCCCACCAACTCCTTCTTCTTCGTATCCACGCTGATTACAGGCCAATGGTGCTGCTGGAAGCGCCGTCGCCGACGTCCCAACAGGCGAAACTGCTGGTCGCGGTGCGGGTCTTTCTTTCCCCCCAGCCGCTTGCGGTTGGAACGCAACGAGTACTTTTGCGCCGCAACAGGCGCACCACCGTCACATGTCCCACCCGCACGCCACGGCGCCGCAAAGCCGCGGCCAATTTGCGCGTGGTCTGGTGGGTCCACCGCAGACCTCCCCGCGGATCGCCCGCCGTCGCGTCCCGCAACAACTCTTTCAACAACGACTCCACGCGCGGCACTTTTTTTCCACGCACTTTCGTCCGCCCCCGGGACGACGCACGCGGTCCGAAGACTCGACTTGCCCCCGTTCGCTCTCCCGCCATCCGCGCCGAATGGTCATGCGGTTCAGGCCGGTGATTCGTGTCACCTGTTGGATGCCCCCGTGCCCCCGCTGCCGGGCCAAAACCCCCGCGAACAACCGCCGACTTCGTTCGTCCAGTTCGGCCATCACACGATTGATGGCTCCATGCTGTGCAACCACCTCGGTATCGCGACGCGACCGACATTCTCGACAACGACACCGATGGATTCGCTTGCGTCCCGTGTCTGCCATGACCGTCTCTCCATCCTTGGAAGCGGCACACGCAGATTATACAAATGGCTAAGTTATTTTTGAACAGGT
>CAVVRJ010000031.1:0-137266 GCA_963750205.1 uncultured Planctomycetota bacterium | reverse complement strand
TTCCGTGGATGAGACGGGCGGTCGCGTCCTTTCGCTCACCTATCCCCGGCCGGACTCCGGCATCATCCAGGTCGACAAGACGATGCCGGACGAAGTCCGCCTGAATACCCCGTTCTCGTACATCATCAAGGTCACCAACCTGACGGATACAATGCTCGCCGACATCACGATCACCGAGACCGTCTCCAAAGAGTTCGAGTTCAAGGCTTCGGAGCCGGCAGCCCAGACGGACGGCAACAAGCTCGTGTGGACGATCGATTCCCTCGGGCCCAAGGCCAGCAAGAGCATTCGGATCGATGGGGTGGCCACCGCCTCGAAGTCTCTGGAACAGTTCACGGCCATCACGCATACAGTCCGAGTCCCCGCCACCGTCAAGGTCGTCGAGCCGACGCTGGAGCTCAAGAAGATCGCGCCGGCGGAGGCCCTGCTGTGCGAGCCGATCCAGGTGGACTATGTCGTGACGAATACCGGCACGGGCGCCGCCCAGAACGTGCAGGTCGTCGACAATCTCCCGGCAGGTATGCAGACGGCCGACGGCAAGGGCAAGATCGTGCTGGAAGCCGGCACGCTGGCGGCGGGCGAGTCCCGCCGGTTCTCCACCAAGCTGCGGGCGACCAAGACCGGCACCTACGTGGGCAAGGCGATGGCCACCTCAGCGACCGGCCTGAAGGCGGAGTCCGACGACGCGACGACCAATGTCCGCCAGCCGGTCCTGACCTTGGCCAAAGCCGGTCCCAAGAGGCAGTATCTGGGGCGCTCGGTGGCCTACGAAATCACGGTGTTCAACAAGGGCGATGGTCCTGCCCAGAACACGATCGTCGAAGACATCATTCCGCCGGGCGTGACCAACATTGAGGCGACGACCGGCGCCCAGTTCTCCGGCTCGAAGCTGGTCTGGGAGCTCGGGACCCTGGAGCCGAATACGTCCAAGAAGGTGCGGGTCTCGTACACGCCGTCCAAGGAAGGCGAGCTGATGGCCAGTGCGACGGCTTCCGCATACTGTGCCGAGCCGGTAACCGAGTCGGCGAAGACGGCGATCACGGGAATTGCCGCGACCCGGCTGGAAGTGGTGAACGCCGAAGACCCCGTTGAGGTGGGCGTCAATACGACCTACACGATTACGATCAACAACGAAGGCTCGGCGGCCGACAGCAACGTCCGGATCGTCTGCCTGCTCGACGACAAGCTGCAATACGTCTCGTCCGCAGGCGCCACGGCCGGCTCCCTGATCGGTAAGACCGTCAGCTTCGCGCCGCTCCGCAGCTTGGAGCCCAAGACCAAGTCGACCTGGCGCGTGGTGGTCAAGGGCCTGCAACCCGGCGACGTCCGCTTCAAGGTCACGATGCACACGGATCAGCATGCGTTGCCCATCGAGCAAATGGAAGCCACGCACTTCTACCAGCAGAACAACGGCAATTAGTCCCAGCCCTCTACGCCGCGGCCCCACCAGAGCCGCGGCGTTTCTTTTGCGCCCGCGACGGGAGACTGGTCGGGCGTTTCCCCCGCGTCGGCACAATTCTACCCAAATTCACGTCGCGACACGGCCGCGCCACAAATAGCGTCAGGCCGGTAAACTGGGCAGAGTATCGGTGACTCCGACACGTCGCGACCATGGCGCCGGACTCGAAATTCTGTTGCAACCGCCGCCGGAGAAGGTATACTGGCGTCCCAAGCAGATGTTCGTCCCAATCCCTGTCCGGGCGTTGTGCAGGGACTCTGGATAGCCCATCTTGGGCCCCGGGAAAGGATGCGATAATGGCCGAGAAAGATGCCGATGTCCAGAAGATCAAAGAGTTGATCAAGATCATGAAAGAAAATGATCTGGTCAAGATCGATATCCGGCACGGCGAAGACTACGTTTCCCTGCAAAGGGCCCAGCCGCAGCAGCCGGGAGCGGCCCTGGGGCCCGTGATCGCCTCCATGCCCGGCATGGGAGCACCGATCCTCGTCCCGCCGGCCTCGGCCGGTGCCCCGGCGAAAGAGGCCCTGCTGGAGATCAAGTCCCCGATCGTCGGCACGTTCTATGAGGCCCCCAGTCCGGACTCCGACCCCTACGTCGAGGTCGGCGCCCACGTCGAGCCGCAAACGGTCGTCTGCATTATCGAGGCCATGAAGGTGATGAACGAGATCAAGGCGGACGTCAGCGGCGCCGTGGTGGAGAAGACCGTGGCGAACGGCCAAGCCGTCGAGTACGGCCAAGTGCTTTTCAGAGTGAGACCGGATTAGGCCAAGAGAGTGGGAAGTCTGAAGTGTCAAGTTTGAAGTGTGAAGGATGTCATTGCGAGCGCAGCGAAGCAATCTCCCACGCGGGGGGTTCAGACTGCGATCGTCGCTACGCGTCTCGCCATGGCATGCCGCCAACTTCACACTTCCGACTTCCAACTGGTTTTATAAGAGTCACACGGAATGCTATCCAGAATCCTTGTCGCCAATCGCGGTGAGATCGCCCTTCGCATCATTCGCGCCTGCCACGAGCTGGGGATTGAGACGGTCGCCGTCTACTCGGAGGCGGACCGCAACGCCCCCTACCTGCGGCTGGCCGACGAGGCGATCTGCATCGGGCCGGCCGACTGCGACCAGAGCTACCTGAACATCCCCCGGATCATCAGCGCCGCGGAGATCACCAACGTCGATGCGATCCACCCCGGCTACGGGTTCCTCGCCGAGAACGCCGACTTCGCGGAGATCTGCCGCGACTGCGGCATCGGCTTCATCGGCCCCGGCATCGAGGCCATGCGGCTGCTGGGCGACAAGGTCGAGGCCCGCAAGATCGCCCGCAAGGCCAAGGTCCCCATCGTCCCGGGCTCCGAAGGCGCCATCCCCAACGAGACCGAGGCGATGAAGCTCGCCAACCAGATCGGCTACCCGGTCATCATCAAGGCCGTCGCCGGCGGCGGCGGCCGCGGCATGCGGGTCGTCCACAACGACGTCAGCCTGCGGGCGGCGTTCAATGCGGCCAAGACCGAGGCCCAGGCCGCCTTCGGCGACGGCGACGTCTATCTCGAAAAGTTCATCGTCGAGCCCCGGCACGTGGAGGTCCAGGTCCTCGCCGACCAGGAGGGCAACGTCCTGCACTTCTACGAGCGCGACTGCTCGATCCAGCGGCGCCACCAGAAGATGATCGAGGAGTCGCCCTGCCCCGTGCTCCAGGAAGCGCGACCGCCAGCACCTGTGCGAGGCGGCCATTCGCGTGATCAAAGAGGCCAAGTACGTCAACGCCGGCACCGTCGAGTTCCTCCTCGACAAGGACAACAAGTTCTACTTCATCGAGGTCAACACCCGCATCCAGGTCGAGCACCCCGTCACCGAGATGGTCACGGGCCACGACCTGATCAAGCTGCAGATCCAAGTCGCCAGCGGCCAGCCGCTCGGCCTGCGGCAGAAGGACATCACGCACCAGGGCGTCGCGATCGAGTGCCGGATCAACGCGGAGGACCCGGCCAACAATTTCTCTCCCTGCCCCGGCACGATCACGGAATACCGCCCCCGGCGGCTTCGGCGTCCGCGTGGACACGCACGCTCACCAGGGCTGGACGGTCTCGCCCCACTACGACTCGATGATCGCCAAGCTGATCGTCCACCAGAAGACCCGCCCCGAGGCCATCGCCACGATGCGCCGCGCCCTCGAGGAATTCACCATCGGCCCGATCAAGACGACGATCCCCGCCTGCCTGGAGATCCTCTCGCACAACCTCTTCGTCAAAGGCAAAATCGACACCGGCTTCGTCGAGCGAAACTTCTGAGGAACGCCGGATTGGCTTTGTTTGACGGGTCGGCTTCTGAGTCTCCACCCCGCCCGGGCGATTGGCTTTGTTTGGCGAGTTGGCTCCTGAGCCTCCGCCAGCTCCTGCTGCTCCCGACAGGCGGCTCTTCGTGGGTTGGGCGTCCCCGCCCGACCTTCTCCGTGTTCACCGCGGGAAACCTGGTCGTCGCCCGACCGGGCCAAATTAGCTTTCCCTTGCATTAGCATGGATTCCGTGCTATCATGCTATCATGCTATCATGATCCACTCGTTCAGGAGTGCCGGAACAGAAGACGTGTTCAACGGCAGAAACACGCCGCAAGCTCGACGTACCTGCCCTCAGAACATATGGCGCGTAGCGGGGCGGAAGCTCGATCAGCTCGATTCCGTGACTTCGCTGGAAGACCTGCGCATACCACCCGGCAACCAGTGGGAAGCTCTCAAGGGCGAGCGGAGAGGCCAGTACAGTATTCGAATCAACGACCAGTACCGCGTCTGCTTCACATGGATAGAAGGTGAACCGGACCAAGTGGAAATCGTGGACTATCATTGAACAAGAACGACTTGCCGAAAGGTAGATTGAAATGATTCGTATCCCTACAGATCGGGCTCCAACGCATCCGGGAGAAATGCTCCTGGAGGAGTTCCTCAAGCCGATGGGGCTGACCCAGCGTCAGTTGGCGCAAGCGATTCACGTCCCCTACCAGAGGATCAACGAGATTATTAACGGTCGGCGTGGGATGACGCCGAGCACCGCCCTGCGGCTGGAGAAGTTCCTGGGAATGTCGTCCAGTTTCTGGATGGACCTGCAACTGCGTGGGACCTGTACCACGCCCACGCCCAGGATCGCAGGGTATTGGAGGCGATTGAACCTTACACCGCCGCCACATCGCGCTGACCCGCCCTCCGGCTTGTCGCTTGTCACTTTTCTCTTGTCACTTGTCACTCTTCATATTCCGGGCTGCCGGGCGGAAAGTTCAGCCAGGCATGTTCGCCGTAAAGCTCCCGCACCGGCGGTCGCGGACCTTGGCCGCCTCCACCTCATCGACAAAGACGCCCAGGTACTCCTCTCCTACGCGGGCCATCCACTTGTCGCGATGCGGGACCACGCCTATGAATCTGGAACCCGTCTTATTGGCGCGAGGCCGACAGTTCTGCGCGTTCTCCCTCTGGTCGCAGATGCGGAGATTGCAGCGGCGGTTGTCCAGACCATTGCCGTTCTTGTGGTCCACGACCTTTCCCTTCGGCGGATTCATGATCTGGCGATGCATGAGGATAAAGCGGCCTCTCTCGCGCCGCCCAGCGTAGACGTTCCCACCGGCACCGGTCGTTGTCGTGCACCATTTGTAGTCCTTGAGCCATTCGTAATCTTCGGCATCCACGATCGCGTGCAGGTTCCGTGTCAAGGGAATGTAACGCACCGTGGGGTCCTCGGACTCGCGCGGCTGCGCACGTTCCACGCGATGCTTCGCCCGGAAGTTGCGGCACGGCGTGCCGGGGACCGGCCGCATCTGTCCCGGCGTATCCGGGTGATTCGCGCATTGCCCCATCAGCGGGAACCCCGACAGCAGCGTCCGCGCCCACAGCATCAGATTGGACACGCAGAACACGCACTGGCGACAACTCCATTTGGGTTTGTTCTTCCCGATTTCCGCCCGCTCCTCGGCCGTCAGCGGCTGCCGGACCACGGTCCCCCGCCCCACTCCCTCCACTCCCTCCGGTCCCCGACAAATGCCTTTCGGGGATGACCTTCCTTCTGTTCGCTTCGCCATGTTGCCTCCGCAATCTGTCTCCAAACCAGTTCTCTCGACCGGGCCACGGAAGACCGGCTCAGCGCCGGGTCCCGACGCACCCAGGTCACGCGCCGGCCCTCGTGTTAGCAACCGGCACATCCCGCTTGGAATGTTATGCGTATTATAACCGAACCAAAGGCAGATGTCACCCAAAAATGGGAATTTGAAAAGAAAATTCGCATCCGTAAGTCCTTGTCCCGCCGAGACTAAGAGACAGCATGAAGAATTTTCACCACAGAGGTCGCAGCGCGGCCTCGCTGCGCTTGGCCGTAACCAAAACGCGTTCTCGCGCCAAGACGCAAAGAGCGCCAAGAAGACCGGACTGTGACGCCTTTACCTTGGCGAGCTTGGCGTCTTGCGCGAGACATAATCTTATGGGTGCCAATGATCTACGTCGCGTACTCTCGGAAATCTTCGCGAGAGAACAATATTTGAACAAGTAGTTATACAAATTTGGTCCGCCCCTCTTTCCCTCTTCATTCGTGGAATCCGTGCGATTCGTTGTTTCTATCTCCTTTCATATTCAGCACTTACACGATCCTTGTTGACAATGCGCGCCAGGAAAACAAGATGTGGCGCCTTTGCAGCGCAGAGGGTCCCAGCCCGCCTCGGGCTGCGCCTTGGCCGGAACCAAGAGTTCCTCTCGCCAAGCACGCCAAGAGCGCCAAGGTACGGAGGACAGACGACGGAAGGCTGAGGACGGCACACACGAATCCTCTGCGAGCTTGGCGTCCACCGAAACAGGCAAGGCTTCCTAAAATCGTCGCGATTGCGGGCCCTTGACTAAGAAAAGATTCGGCCGTATCTTTTCTTAGTGGCTTCCACTAAGAAAGTACGCTTTCTCAAGGAAAGGCACTATGAAAGCGACAGGCACCTACGTTACGACCTCGACGGCCGGCGAATCCGTCCGGGCCTTTGTACCGAATCCGCTGCCGCCCGATCCGCCGATTCGACTCACCGGCCAGGACCAGGACCTGATCGAGAAGGCCAACCGTGCCCTCGGCCGACTGGACGGCATCACAACGCTGCTGCCGGATGTTTCTCTTTTTCTGTACTTCTACGTCCGCAAGGAGGCCGTGTTGTCGTCGCAGATCGAGGGCACGCAGTCGTCGTTTTCCGATCTGCTCCTGCACGAGGAGGACTTGGCCCCCGGCGTCCCGCTGGACGATGTGCAGGAAGTCAGCAACTACGTCGCCGCCCTGAACCACGGTTTGAAACGTCTCCGCGAGGACAGCTTCCCTCTGTCGCTGCGGCTGATCCGAGAGGTGCATCAGGTGCTGCTGGCGAAGGGACGCGGCAGCGACAAGACGCCCGGCGAATTCCGGCGGAGCCAGAATTGGCTGGGCGGCACCCGGCCCGGCAACGCCCGCTTCGTCCCGCCACCTCCCGACCGGGTGGCCGCCTGCATGGACAACCTGGAGAAGTTCCTTCACGATCAGCCCCAGCGCACGCCCGTGCTGATCAAGGCGGCGCTGGCCCATGTCCAGTTCGAGACGATCCACCCCTTCCTGGACGGCAACGGCCGGCTCGGCCGCCTGCTGGTCACGTTGATCCTCTGTGCCCAGGACGCCCTGACCCAGCCACTGCTGTACCTGAGCTTGTTCTTCAAGCAGCATCGCCAGGAATACTACGACCGGCTCGACGCTGTGCGCCTCAAAGGCGACTGGCTCGGCTGGCTTCGGTTCTTCCTGGAAGGGGTCCAGCAGACCGCCCGGCAGGCAACGGACACCGCCGGACAGATTTTGCGACTGTTTGACGAGGACCGCCGCAAGGTCGAGAACCCTCGGCCGCAAGGGCGGGTCGGCCCAGCGCCTGCTCGACCAATTGCGCCAACACCCGATCACGACCATTCCCCATGCGGCCGCCCAACTCCACCTGACGGCCCCCACCGTCCGCAGCGCGGTGGAGACCCTGCAAACCCTCGGGATTGTCCGCGAGATCACCGGCAAACAGCGCGACCGCATCTACCTCTACGACCGCTATGTCCGAATTCTGGACCAAGGCACCGAGCCCTTGCCAAGATGACAAGATCTCGAAATGAGGGGGCAATAGACTCCCTTCGCCAGCGAATAGGATGGCGTCCCGGAATTCCCGTGTGCGACTAACTTTCGTGGGGAGTCGGCGGCCATTTGTCATGCTGAGCGAAGCGAAGCATCTGGCCAACGAATAGAACCTACGTCTGTCCTCGCACGTGGCCCAGGATCCTCGCTGACGCTCAGGATGACGGACTAGGAGGGCACCAACCCCACAAAATGTAGTCACACACGAATTCCCTTCTCTCCGCCATCCTGAGGGATTTCTCTTGGCGTGGCCGATAAGGTCACCTATAATACGGAAGTTTAACGTGACGCGTCTGGAGACTGATAGATGACCATGGAAAATGGACGTGACACCTTTAGTTCTTCTCTGATGATTTGGGGGGAGTATCTATGCGTACTATCACGATAGGTCTTGTCATCGTAATGTGTGGCTCTGGCTGTACTTCCACGTACGCGCAAAGGGACTTCACAGTACCTTCTGCAAAGCTTCTGAGAGGGCGGTCTGTCGTAATTGCGACCCCAGCCAACGGTTGGTACGAAAACAGAGAATACAAGGCATCCGGGCAAATGACCCGCTCTCGCTGTGCGCACCGCATTTGCCAGATTCACCAACGCTGCCACGGTTTCAACTACATGCAAAGACCTCTCTTCCCTGAAGGAAGATAGCTCATCACGTTTCGACTATTATGTCATTCCGGAGATCCTTCATTGGGAAAACCGCGCCGCTGAATGGTCGGGCATGCCTGACAAAATAGAAGTGAAGTTGTCCATTTACGAGGGGGCGACCTGGAAAGAACTCGCCTCCGCAAGCATCTTTGGAAAGAGCAAATGGGCAACCCTGGAGGAGCCCATCCGCAGGACCTTCTTCCGCAGCCAATCAACAAGTACGTTGCGTCGCTTTATTGAACAGGCTCTTGGGAATTCGGCAATTCCGGGCACTCCGGGGACCGGGACTTCCGGGGCGTGACTTCCGGGGACAGCATACTTATTTTTGGGATTTCCGGATTTCCGGGGACAGCATGTTTATCTTGGTCTGGAATTGGGTACACTGTCCCCGGATTGCTACGCGGAAAGACCGATATTTTCATGGCGTTGTTTGAAGGGAACGTGATTTCTAATGGGGGCAATCGATGGACGAACACCTAAAGCGGAATTACTTGAAAGAAGAGGAGTTCCTCGACGAGTTCTATGACCTTGCAGCCATTGCCGCGGAAGAGATCAATGGCGGAGTGGCAACCCAATGTCGGCTGTGACGACAATACAAGGAGGAATCAAAATTTCTTCCGGTCAACGGGAGAACCGCCTCCTAGTGTTCGCCTCGGCTTCGGTCTGCCACACTGCTGCTGGCTTTTCGTCAGTTCAGATCATCCTGGAATCGTCGAAGCGAATCGTCAACGTCCGTGTGAAGATGGTTGACGGCAAGTTGGTCGCACAGAAGATACTCGACAGGTCAACCTGAAGCGAACGGTTTGCTGACCAGATGCGAACGGCCACGTATCCCAGCCGATCAGCGACATATCGTGACCGCCATGAGAAGAGAGTATGCAATATACAGGACACTGAAAGCCCTTTCGAGGTAGCGCGTTGCTTTGGTTCTTCAGCCCGGCAACGTCTGGGTAATTGAGAAAGCGATTCGCATGATGAAAGGACGGAAGAGAATCTGAGGACTGCGACCTGCGAGGTTGGGTAGAGCCAATAGAAAATGCTGTCCCTCGTGGGAAGTTGAGTGCAGATGGCAGTCTACCGTACGGGTTCCGGTTTTCGGAGCAGGCACCGCTGTACAGGCTCACGGACAGCGGCTGGAACGCGATCCACAGAACACACGTCGTCGCTCTGTTGACCCTCATCATAACGCTCCTGGCATTGGGCTTAGCCGTACTGTCCAGGAGGTCCTGAATTCTTAGTGGAGCGGGGTTGATGCCTGGGTCTGGGAACAGTCACCCCTTACCACTGGAAAACACGCTTGTGCGTGGACTACTCCGTCCACAGAAGCGCGTAACGTCGTTTCTCAGAACTCTAGGAGCCCCAACAATCGACGGTCTCTGCTCGGGGGTACTTTGATGTGCCGGCGACGAGGTTCTTCAGAGAAAACGATTGCGTCCCGTGGCCCGGGGTGGGAAAATGACCGTCGAGTGAATGTTGCCTTCTGGGGGAATTCCGGGGACAGCATACTTATTTCGGGCTGGAATTGAATGTGGGGGAATTCCGGGGACAGCATACTTATTTCGGGCTGGAATTGAATGTCGCGGTAGGGACCGCCCTTGCGGGCGGCCCCCCGCACAGATCCGTACGTGAAGCATTACCTCATACGGCTCTTACCTTGGGTCGATGACGAGCCGCCGCCCATGCGACTTCTTGTACGCCCCGCCGTCCACGGCCACGGGCACCCGGCGCTGAGTCCGGTCCGTGCCCAACGGATAGGTCATTCCCCTTGGGTGTTCAGGGTGGGTGTTCAGGGGACACCATACTATTTTCTGCCGGGCGGAATTCCGGCCGGAATTCGAGGTTCTTTCGCGCGTCTCCGCGAACAAACGACCGGGCCTGCCACTTATGGGCCGGTCCGCGTAAGTATCCTCACATTCTACCATCCTCTGAGAGGTCTGTATTGGCGCTTTCGTTCTCCCTCACCGCATTCGAAGTTTGCGCAGCACTCCCACAGGTCGGTCACTGCCGCCAAGGCCAGCTTCAAGGGTGTCGCCAACCCATGCCGCCCCGTTTGATCAGCAGCGATCTGGCGTTGAGAATAATGTAAGATGTCGCCGAGATTCCCATGTCACCGAGATTCCCGCAAGGTTTGCTCCGCGCACCTTCCCTTCAGGGGACGCAAATTTGCGAAATGTGCCAGTGTGAGACTCGGATCTCCGAGGGCAACCGGGCGGAGTAATTGGGGCCTTTGGGGCCCCGAGTGGTCTTGCCAAGGTACGACTCGCTGAAGTCCTCCACCCAAAATCACTCAAGAGAGCCCTTTTTCTTGCCCTATCTCGTTCCGCCTTGCCATAATGTACTCGTTGAAGCAGTGGACAGTTGGTTTGAGGCACGCACAACACGAACAGTATGGGTCCAGGACTGTGAGGAATTGAAGGAAGTAAGATGTCCCCGGGATTCCTCCGCACGGTATGAATGGGCCCGGATGATGTGCAGAAAAGGAGCAACACCAATGCCACCGGATCATTACCAGCAAAAAGTTGACGCCATCAAGCAGTTGCTCAGTCTCTTCCGTCTGGAGCGGACGGTATATCTCGCCATAACCGTGTCATCCCTCGTTGTTCTTCTGCTATGTGCCGCCGTGCTAATGATCCGCACATCGATCTGGAACGCCAGAACTCGTGGGCTTGTTTGGCTCTTCGGGAGGGATCACTTGACTCAACCGGCCGCCTGCTCAAAATATGTGGAGCGAGGCTATCAAAGTCTTGCAGCCGACAACCGCAGACGAGAAATGAGGAAGCCTATGAGCCCAATCCCTCCCGACACACTACAACGATCTTCGAGACAAGCCGCGATTACGACAGCCATCGGGGCGTGTATTATCGGCGGTACACTGGCCCTCAGTGCGTGGCGACTCCACGTGACGGAGAGCGAAATCGTTAGCAGAAGAACTGAAATCCACACCCTTACGGAAGCATCGGTGAATCTCAGTAAACGATATGAGATGCTCCAAAAGAGTCAGGAGGAGATATTGAGTGGGCTCCAATGCCAATTCGGTGGAGACTACGAAGAAGCCATCAAGCACTTTGATCGAGTGCTGAGCCTATGCCCAAATGACGTTGTTGCGTTGACGTACAAAGCCGGCTCCCTGCTGAAGCTCGACAAAGCCATCGAGGCTGAAGGGCTGGTGAGACATGCCACAGAGCTGAACAGCGCATTCACTCCTGCATATTTCACATTGGCCGTTGTCTTGCACCATACCGGTCGCACGTCGGAAGCAATTCGCACGGTTAAACGGCTGCTCTCGCAAGATCTGTCAAACTACTATGCCATTATGTGCAGCCAGAACTTTGAAGACCTGAAGGATGTCCCGGAGTTCCAGAAGCTTATGGCCAAGCACCTCGACCGCATCAAAGGGATACAGCGGGACCTGATAAAGCTGGGCTACTATCACGGGGGGGTAGATGGTCTGATTGGCCCAAAGACCTCCGCTGCGATCCAGAACTTCTGCTCGGATCACTCACTTGCCCGTCAGGGGCTGACAACGGAAGCCTTGGTGAAAGCCGTGACAGTGACGTGTCGCAAAAGTGAGGGGGACTTCCAAGGCCTGCCCTCAAATTAACAATTAGCGTATCAGAGCGACTTCAGAATCCCGGCGGACTGCGAGGGGCATCGTTCCTTGGACGCTCTCGGAGGAGGCGGTGTGCGAAGCACACCCTACCGGCTCGCGCCGAAGCGTCACGCCGTTCTCTCTCTCGGGCCAGAATCCGTGTGCCTCCCGCGTGAATCCGTGTCGAAGGAGAATGGTCCCTTTAAGAAGGCCAATCGGGAGATTGGCGGTCCCGGGGTGCGGTGTGCCTCGGCCGTGATTGACTCGTGCGAGCGAAAATGCTATTCTCTTCCTTGAAGCCGAGGGATTCATGGGCCGGGGTTTTGAAGGTCGTCTTGATTCGAGGGATGACTATGCACTGGGTGCGATGGGTGGGTTTGGTGGCGGTGGGATGGGCGGTGGGCGGATGTGCCTACCCGAGCGGCCTGTCCATCATTCAGGACCACCAGCAGTACGACTCGGGGAAGCTGAAGGCGGAGTTGGTCAATTACCACCTGAGTAAGAACCTGGGGTGGGCGCACGTGAGCGCGTTTTACGAGAACGGACGGCTCCAGTCGGACGAATGGACCGACGCATTCGGCCGGCTTGTGAAGCTGGCGTTCTATGAGAGCGGCCGGCTGAAGTCGGAAGAGCGCTTCACGAACGGCCAATTGACCTTCGGGGCCTACTATACCGATACGGGCGAACTCGAACGAGCGGTCGGGGACCGCCTGGCCGAAGCGGTCCGGTAGACGATGGATGCAAGCACAGAAGTCGGAAGTCAGAGGACAGAGATCGGAGGCCGAGGGCTTCGCTGGGCCGGGGCTTCGCAGGGCCTCCCTCCAATTAACAATTACGAGGCTCTCTGGAGCCTGCCTTACGCCAAGCGTGGGGGAGGGACGGGGGACCGCCTCCAACTATGGGGTAGGTTCGGGGGCAGCTCGAAAGCGGCCGTCTAAGCGGCCAGAATCTCTCCTCGCACACATTTCTGTGGCGTCTTTGGAATTTGCCCTTGATCCACACACTTCCATGTGTTATGCTCTGTGTGGAAAGGAGTTGATTATGGCTACGAATCTGGCCCTGGACAATCGCCTGATCGAGGAAGCCCAGGCGGCGGGCGGCCACAAAACCAAGAAGGAAGCCGTCACGGCGGCCCTGAAAGAGTACGTTGCCCGGCGCGAGCAGCTCGGCGTGCTGAAGCTCATCGGCAAGATCGAGTTCGATCCCGCCTACTGCTATAAGGACGCCCGCCGACGATGAGGGTCCTCATCAATACCTGTGTCTGGTCGAAGGTGCTACGGCGCAAAGCCGGACAAGGCCCTCGCGGCCTTGGTCGAGGACCTGATCCGGGAGGGGCGTGTCGTGTTGATCGGGCCGATCCGACAGGAGCTTCTCTCCGGCGTGCCCAGCTCGGCGCAGTTCGAGATTCTCCGCAAGGCACTCGATCCCTTCGAGGAGATCCCCCTCAGAACGGAACACTTCCTGCGAGCCGCCGAATTCAGCAACCAATGCCGCCGCAAGGGCGTCCAGGGTTCAACCATCAATTTCTTGATCTGCGCCGTGGCCGCCCTCGAAGAACTCCAGATCCTGACGACCGACTCCGACTTCCTCCGCTACGCCAAGCACCTCCCCATCAACCTCTGCGGCATCAGCGTCTGATCTCGGGGTAGGCCGGCTTCGCATGGCCTGCCCTCCAATTAACAATTACGAGGCTCTCTGGGGCCTGCCTTACGCCAAGCGCGGAACCCCGGACAATGCAAACCCGCGTAAACGCGGAACTCCGAACATTGAGGCACTCAGGACTTCACGCCCAACTGGCGGTCGAACCAGGCGAAGGCGTCTTCCTGCATCGGGCGGGTGTAATGATGCGGCTCGTCGTAGAAACGACCGGTGAACTGGTTCTTCACGCCGGCACGGTCGAAGACGGCCGCGATCTTCTCCACCGCCTCCTTCATGCCCTCGGGCGGGAAGAGGCCGTCGCGCGAGCATTGCAGCACCAGCAAGGAGCGCGGGGCGGTCAGCGACGCCACGTCAGGCCAGTCGAGATAGCGGTGCAGGGCCGGCACGAAGTGCACCCAGGAATGGGTGTCCACGTGGCGGGGAATCATCGGACGGGTCGTGGACATGAAGCCCACGATGCAGCCGGCCCTGATGCGGCGGTCCAGGGCGGCCAGGAACATCGCGCGATAGCCGCCCATGGAAATGCCCTGGCAGCCGATCCGCGCGGGGTCCACCTCCGGCCGGGTGACCAGGTAATCCACGGTGCGAATGTCGTCCCAGAAGACAATGCCCGGCCAGGTGGCCCCCGCGAAGGTAAGCGCCTTGACCAGCGTCGCCTCCTTGGCACGGCATTGGTCGTTCAAGCGCCGTATTTCGGCGAGCGAGAGCTGGGCGCGGTCCCAGCCGGACTTGAGGTCGGCGTCCAGCACCACCCGCCGCTCGCCGAACATCAGGGCATCGATAGTGATGACGACGTAGCCCCGCCGGACCAGGGCCGTGGCGGTGGGCCGGCCATCGTAGTTCTCGCGGTGGTACTCGGTCAGGGCGGGGTGATTGGCCCCCAGGTCGATCACCTTCTCCTTGCCGAACATGAACATGCCGCCGTGCGAATGGAGGTCCACTATCGCCGGCGCGGGCTGTTTGAGGTTCTTCGGAATCAGCACAAAGGTGGGGACACGCACGCCGGGAGCCGTGGAGAAGGTGATCTTCTCACGCACATAGTCGCCACAGTCGTGCCGCTCCAGCACCTCGGGCTGCGGCGGGACCGATTCGGGACGGTAGAGGATCAGGTCGAAGGTGCGGTGCCAGGGCTCGTTCCTGGAATTCGTCGAAGTTCCGGTAGGTCCCGCTCAAGAACGAGTCCGCGGGCCGATTGCGCTCGGCGATCCGCTCGACATCCGCCCGCAGACTGCCCAGATCGGCGCCGGTCGGCTGCAACTCGCGCGGCGTGTCGGGGAGGAGCGTCGCCGCGTCCGCCCCGTGGGCCGCCCGGGAACCGAGAGACGCCATTCAGCGCGGTCAGCCCCAAGGCGGCGGCAAACTCGCGTCGCGTGGTGGTTCGTGCACCGGCAGGGGTCGAAGCAGGATCGTGCGGACGAATCATGATGGTACCTCCAGTCACGTTCTCCCAGACAGCGTCATCCATCGCACCGACGGCAATGCCTTGATGAGGCCGTCTCTACCGGCTTCCTGTCAAGCGAAAAGCCGGGGGAATTCCAGGGGCAGGCTTGGCTGCGCTCCTCTTAAGAAACTGACGTCTTCGGGTGCCATGTCTACGGCCTTGCGTAGACATGCGGGACGGCGAGGAAGACATGCCTACGAGGCGTAGGCATGGCACCCACCACAGGACTCGTTTCTCCCGCCTACCCGCCGCGCAGCGGCTTCGCGACTCGCAAGGACAGAGAGGGGCGGTAAGGGATTTTCCCTGGCGTGGCCCGAGGTGTGCCCCACAAAAGGTAGTCGCACACGTCCGGCCGTCCGGCTTTTTGCCCCTGAATTTGCTGGACTGTTCGCCGGGTGACGGTATCCTAAGGAGCGGCTGGGGCTCCGCCACGCGACATATTGCCTTGGGGGACCCTGGGAGTCACTGGTATAAATCTGAAAGGGTGAACGCATGAGTAAGGGCACACGTCTGACACTGGCTCTCGTCGGTTTGTTGATCGCGGGGGCCGTCGCGCTGGCGCACAAGCACCAAGGGCCCCCAAACGCAACCGGTTGCGTTTGGGAACCCGAATCCCTTTATCGGGCGCTGGGCGTTGACGATTCCCGGCGGCGGGGCCGGCTGGCTCGGCGTGGAGGAGAAAGAGCACAAGCTCACCGCCAGCATCCTCTGGGGCGGCGGCAGCGTGGCTGCCGGTCAGCAGCGTCAAGGTGGAGGGCGACAAGCTCGTCTTGACGCGCGTCTACCCGCCGGCAGCGGGGAGACAAGAAGACCTCCTCCACCGAGACGATCACGGCGACCGTCGACGGCGACAACCTCAAGCTCACGACGACGACCAAGCGCGGTGACGGCTCCCAGAACAATCCGGCGAGCTTCACCGGCAAGCGGATTCCGCCGCTGCCGCCGAAGCCCGACCTGTCCAAGGTCAAGTTCGGCACGCCGGTCGTGCTGTTCGACGGCAAGTCCCTGGACGCGTGGAAGCTGGTCAATCCGCGTGACAAGAACGGCTGGTCGATCGAAGATGGGGTTCTCGTCAACAACCCGGTCCAGGAGAAAAGACAAGCAGCACTCAGCTACGGCAACCTGCGGACCGTCGCCGAGTTCGAGGATTTCAAGATCAAGCTCGAGGTGAACGTCGGCCACAAGCGAGAACAGCGGCGTCTACCTGCGGGGCATCTATGAAGTGCAGGTCTGCGATTCCTATGTCAAGGGTCTCGACTCGCACAACATGGGAGCCATCTACAGCCGGATTTGCCCCACCATCAACGCCGAGAAGCCCCCGGGTACGTGGCAGACGATGGAGATCACGCTCGTGGACCGTCACGTGACGGTGATTCTCAACGGCCAGAAGATCATCGACAACGAGCCGCTGCTCGGCTGCACGGGCGGCGCCTTGACGTCCGATGAATTCAAGCCGGGCCCGATCTACCTCCAGGGCGACCACACCGGCATCCACTATCGCAATATCACCATCACGCCGGTCGTCAAGTAATCGGCGACCACACCGCCATCGGCCTGTGAATCCAAGGGGCTGCCTGCTTATTCCGAGCAGGCAGCCCCGTTCCTTGGGACTCGCAGGAGCGAAGGACCTGTTTCGGGACGGTTCTTCGCTTACAGGGAAGCGGATTTGGCGTTGGCCGGATGCCGGTCTTTGCCGGGGGACCAGGTCCCGAGGATGCGAGTCGGAGGACGGATCGCGGCGTTGTCTTCCGGCGCCCGTCCGCTGTCCTCTGCCTTCGGCACTCCGAAGGAGGCTACGATCATGCGGCTTTGACTGTTGAGCCATTCGCCCTTGAGCACCCGGTCTTCCTGGACGGTCAATCCATTCTCCTGCAACAGGGCGAAGAAGTCCCGCTCGTAGATCGCGCGGCCGAAATCGACCGTGGTGAGGTACTTCAGCTTGGGCTTGACGAGGTCCACGAGACGGGACCGGCGTCGGAACAGGGCTTGGATGAAGAGGATCCGGCCGCCGGGCTTGAGCCAGTCCCTGGCCCGCCTCAGGACGGCCCGCGGGTCGCGGAGCACCATGAAACTCATGCCGAACAGAATGAAATCGAAGACCCCGTCTCGGGCGGGGCTATAGCTCTCCGCGGCCTCCTGGCAGACGTCCAGACAATCTTCGAGTTGGTACTTCTGGATCAGCTCCTTGCAGTGCTTGAGATAACCCGCGTCGATATCGATCCCCGTGATCCGGAGCCGCTTGCCTCGGATCAACGGATGGAAAGTCTCGATCATGATCCCATTGCCGATCCCCACGTCCAGGAGGCGGCTGCCGTTGGGCACGTAATCCAGAGTGCTCTGGTAGCACTGGTTCGTGATCCGATGGATGAAAACCTGGTACAACCAGTTCTTCATGCGTACTACTCCCCGTCCTTGGATGATCGTCGGGCGTCCCGCGGTTGCGCAGCTCCTCACGGTCACCGTTGGACGCCTACGATACGAGCATCGCAACTGCAGGACGATAGATGTTTATACCACAAATTCCGAAGAAGAAAAAGCAAATATTCCGAAGACGGCCGCGCCTCAATAGTCCAGAAAGATGATGTCCTCGGGGATGGCGACGACGTCCCGGTGCTGGGGACCGAGGAGCTTCTTGATCTCGGTGCTGTGCTTGCCGGCGAGGGTCTTGAGCTGCGCGCTGCCGAGGCTGGTGACGGCCTTGGCGGCGGCGTTGAGCAGGACGACGTCGCCCGCCTCGAAGCTGCCTTCGACGCCGGTGACGCCGCTGGGCAGCAGGCTCTTGTGATTGCGCAGGGCCTTCAGGGCGCCTTCGTCGATCTGGATCGTGCCGGCGGTCTGGCTGTTCAAGATCCAGCGGGCGCGGTTGCTGAGCTTGCGCCGGGGCATGAAAATGGTGCCGATTGGCTCGCCCGCCATGATGCGGGTGATGACGTCCCTCTCCCGGCCGTTGGCCAGGACGATCCGGCAGCCGGCATTGGCGGCGATCCGGGCCGCCTCGATCTTGGTCTTCATGCCGCCGGTCGAGTGGACGCTGCCCTGGCCGCCGGCGTTGCGGACGATCTCGTCGGTGATCTCGAAGACCACGGGGATCGGCTTGGCGTCCGGGTGCTCCTGCGGGTTCTTGTCATAGAGGGCGTCGATGTCCGTGAGCATGATGAGCAGGTCGGCGTCGATCTTGCTGGCGACCAAGGCGCTGAGCCGGTCGTTGTCGCCGAAGGCGGTGCCGATCTCGGCGGTGCTGATGCTGTCGTTCTCATTGAGGATCGGGACGACGCCGAGATCGAGCAGCGTCTCGATGGCATTGCGGAGGTTCAGGTAAGTCTTGCGGTTGCTCAGGACCTCGGCGGTCAGCAGGACCTGGGCGACTTGCACGCCGTCGCGCCCGAAGGCCGCGCGGTACTCCTGCATCAGCAGCGGCTGGCCGATGGCGGCGCACGCCTGCCGCATCTTCATCTCCTTCGGTTTGCCGGCCAGATGGAGCTGGACCGGCCCCCATGCCGATGGCTCCCGACGTGACGATGACCACGTGCCGGCCCTCGTCGAGCAAAGCCTTGACCTGGGCGGCCACGCCGCTGAAATACGCGGTGTCGATCCCGCCGTCCTTGGCCAGGGTGTTCGTGCCGATCTTGATGACCACGCGTTTTGTCTTGCTGAAGTTTCTCATAGGTAATGGCAGGCATTATACGGCCCCTCAGGACCCGTTCAAGGCCAAAACAAGGAGCGGCCCATAGGTCGGGCCTTGCCACACGGGACTTCTGAGACCATAATCCGCTTGGAGCGGAATGTGACTCGCAAGAACGAGGTGTGTATGACATCGCAAAAGCTTCTTTCTTCCGCACGTAGGATGGGCTTTAGCCCATGCGGCCCTCCTCCGGTCGCGTGTAAATCATCCGCATGGGCTCAAGCCCATCCTACCATCTCCGCAATTCCTGCTTGGGTGCTGTCGCTCTTGGTGTGTTGCCTGTGCCCTGCCCGTGCCCAAGACCCGCTGGACCAATACGGCGGCCTCCGCCAGGTCGTCGGCCATTCGGGCCCGTCTTATCATCTGGAGCAGATCGGCCCGCGTTGGTGGCTGGTGTCACCGGAAGGTCACGGTCTTTTCGTCCGGGCCGTCAGCAAAGTCGATACCGCGGACTACGGTGGCAGCGGCGGCTTCCTGGCCTATGATGGCGTGTACCTGCAAAACGCCGCGGGCGTCCTGTCCCCCAACCTGCGGAGCGCAGCGGAAAGCTCCGTGCCGAAGGACGTCGTGCACCCCGCCACCGGCGTCACGCTCCAAGCCAAGGGCGATGCGATCTATCTGGGCTCCGCGCAGTTCAAGCCGAACTACACCTACTTTTGGCTGGACCGATTGGGACAAGACGGCCGGCTGGAATGGTACTACTCGACGAGCAGCGGCTGGCGGCTGATCCGGGGGACGGGCAAGCCGCTCAAGGCCATCGCCCCGACTGCCGACGGCAGTTGGAGCCTGGACCTCGGCAACTATATGGCCCCCGACCAGAATGGCTTCGGCCAGTGGGAGAACCGACAGGCGAACAAGATCACATGGTGGGACATGAAGGAGGGCTTTCCGCCGGATTTCGCCCCGACAACCCTGCCCGGCGATCCCCTGCCGCGGTATTACCTCAAGGCCGTCGTGCAGCAGGACTTCACGACGGCGCCAATTCTGAACCAGTGCTACGAGCGGGCCGAGTTGGACGAGGCGGTCGCCGAAAGTACAGCCCCGGCGATTACTTCGGCAAATGGGCCGACGCCATGACGCAGCGGCTGCAATCGTGGGGCTTCAATGCAGCCGGACTCTATTCGTATCGGTACAGCGTCGCGGCCGGCCATCGCGCCCCGCGCTTGCCCGTGGAGCCCACCTGGGCCTTGGGCGGCTGGGCCACACGAAAGGACTACCCGTACCACGTCAAGAATGTCTACGCGGGCGCCGTCCTGCCGCCCGGCAGCAAGAATCTGCTCTACCAGGGCTTGCAGCCCGACGTCTTCGAGCCGGGCTTCGAAAAGGCGTACCAGGAACTGGTTGCCAAGCAAGACGCGCAGCAGGAGGCCTGGTCCTGGGCTTTGGTCCCGGAGGAAGCCGATTACCTGTTCGGCCTCGACAGCCTCACGCACGACCACATGGGTTACGTGATTCTCGCCCAGGACCCGTACCAACCGCGTGCCCAGCGCGACGGGCAAGAGATCGCTTACAGCGACCCACGCCTGTACGCGAAATACGCCCTCCGCGATTTTCTCCGCGACCGCTATCGGCCGACGGGTGATTCGACGCCGCACTTCGCCGCGGACTCGACAACACCCTTTTATACCTACGCACGGCAGCCCACCGGACCGGAAGGCGTCGCGCTGGAGAATCTCAATCATAGCTGGGGCACGCACTACACGACCTGGGACACCTCCGCGGGCGACTTGCTCCAGGGTGACAACGCCTACGGTCGCGGCACCGGCTTCATGGACGAGAACGGCCAAGGCGTGTTGACGCCGAATACCCGCTCCGTGGGGTTTGACCGGCAGTTCACGGACGCCGCCCACCCTGCCATCCGCAGGGACCTGGATGACTTCATCGGTCTGTTCGCGGCCCGCTATGGCGTCGTCTTGGAGAAGGTCTTCAAGACCATCCCGCATCCCCTGCTGCTACTGCCAATCTACAACGGGCCGGACTGTGTCTACCGTGCATTGGCGCCGCACGTGGACGCCTTCTGGGTGAGCGTCCTCAAGGCTGACGACGCCTTGCGCATCTACAACGCCGGCCACAAGCCGTTGGTGGTAGCGGACTACCTGACCGCCGACCCCGACTCGCCCCTGTACTTCAAAGTCAAAATCGCCGCGCTGCGCTACGATTCCGCTTCGGGAAACACGGTTATCGATGTACCGGATCTGCGGTACGTATTTCGCGGGGCCCACTCCGTTGCGTTTCCCGATTGCGTCGAGCTGACTGAGAAAGGGACTTGCGGCGGGAAGTACATTTATCCTTATCCACGGGTGAAATCCGCCCGCTGGAACGTTCTGGAGGTCCCAGGCGACTTCACGCCCGGCGTCAAGCCCGGCATGCATGTCGAGATGTGGAAGTACGGGAGATACCCTTACCCCCGCCGCACACAGGAAGACCGAGCCCGTGCCATGATCGAACTCTACCAGTCTCTGCTGAACTTGCGGGGCGACGATGGTGTCTACTTCGTCATCGGGTTCGAGCACTGGTGCCTCTACGATCCGGCGGTGACCAATTGGGGCGACAACGAGAATTTCGGCTTGGCCACGCTGCAAGACAATGCCTATGATGGTCGCGAAGCCCGGCGCGCCGCCAGCCTCGACCCGCGCGGCTACCCCATCGGCGGCGAAGACACCGACTATGGCAACCTGCTGGGACCGCTGGGCGACTTCCTGCGCAAGGTGGACCGGCAGATTCGTACACAGTAGCTTTGTTTCGGAGAGATAAGCATGAGAAGGAAAATCATGAACTGGACGGCAATCACCGTGCTGCTATTCGGAGCATCGCCCGTGCCGGCCGCTGCGCCGGCCATGGGACCGCTGCGGGTCTGCCCGGCCAATCCCCGCTACTTCACCGACGGCAGCGGCAAGGCCATTCTGCTGGTCGGCTCGCACACGTGGGGCAATCTCCAGGACTACACCTTTGACAAGCTGCCGTCGCCTCCAACACTGGACTTTGACGCGTACCTCGCTTTCCTGAAGCGGCACAACCACAACTTCTTCCGCCTCTGGGCCTGGGAGAGTGCGTGGAATCCCCACGCCCAACAAGGCACGATCACCTACGGTCCCCTGCCCTATCCGCGGCCCGGCCCCGGCCTGGCCCTGGATGGCAAGCCCAAGTTCGACGTCAGCACTTTCAATCAGGCCTATTTTGACCGTCTGCGCAGTCGGGTCGTCGACCGCCCGGGACAGCGGCATCTACGCCTCCATCATGCTCTTCAACGGCTTCAGCATCGAGGGCAAGGGCAACGTGGGCGGCGATCCCTGGCAGGGGCATCCCTTCAACCCGAAGAACAACATCAATGGAGTCGATGCCGGCAGCGGCACGGCCAGTCACACCCTTTCCAATCCGGCGATCACGGCCCTCCAGGAAGCCTACGTTCGCAAGGTCATCGATACCGTCAACGATCTGGACAACGTGCTCTACGAAATCTCGAACGAAGATAGCGGCGGCCCGGCCGACACAGCCTGGCAGACCCACATGATCCAGTTCATCAAGGGTTATGAGGCTACCAAGGCCAAGCAGCATCCGGTGGGCATGACCGCGCAATACCCGCAAGGGAGCGACGCGGTGTTGTTCGCCAGTCCCGCCGATTGGATTTCGCCCGCCGCGAAATTGTTCGTTTGTAGTGTGCCCGCCAGGGCATCTGAAGAACGTGTCGAGGGCGTCCCGCCCTCGAATCGCGGGCAGGATGCCCGCGACACAACGCCTCACGGCGTCACTACAAACTGCAAGGTCGTCCTCAACGATACCGACCACTCTTATTTCTGGACGGGCCTGAAGAAGGATGGCGTCGCCGCCCAGCGGGCCTGGGTCTGGGAGAATTTCACGCGGGGCAATCAGTGTCTCTTCATGGACCCCTACCTCGATCCCAGCCACGATCCGGGCCGCAACGACCCGGCCGGCGGCCAACCCGACCCATACTGGGACCCGTTGCGGGACGCGATGGGCCAGACGCGCGTGTGCGCCGAGCGGATGAACCTGGCCGCCGCCGTTCCGCACGCCGAGCTCGCCTCCACCGGCTTTTGCCTGGCCGATCCGGGCAGGGAGTACCTCGTTTACCTGCCGCAAGGCGGCGAGGTGACGGTGGACCTCTCCGGCGTTTCGAGTCAGTTCAGTACGGAGTGGATGCGTCCCACAGAAGGGACCTTCATTCCGGCGGAGCCGACCGCCGGCGGCAGCCGGCAGACTCTGAAGGCGCCCTTCCCGGGCGACGCCGTTCTACACCTGGCGAGTCGATAACGGAGTTCGGAGTGCCGCCTTCAGGCGGATAAGACTCAGTCCCGACCTCGCGTAAACGCAGTACTCCAAATCGGAATATCTCAGGACGCCCCGCCGAAGGGCAGGAGCAGACCCACGCTGAATCCGGTGCTGTCGCGGGTGAACCGGCCCTCGGCCGTCAGATCGCACCGGCTGAACCAGTAGGTCTGCGCCGGGTCGGTCTGGAACAACGTGAGCCGTCCGCCGATGTACCCGCCGAAGTCCCACCGGCCATTGACGTCGATCTCCTCACAGACATCCCCTACGGGCGCCTCAAACTGGCCGTGCGTATAGCGAACGCAGCGCACCGCCGTAGAGCGACAACGGGCCCTGCTGCCACGTGGGCCCGGTGGCGAAGAGGTACTCCACCAAATTGAGCTCATTGATGCCGCTCAGCAGGGACGCGGAGCCCAGCACGGGGGACTCTCCCGCGGGATCGAACCGGGAGATCAAGTTGGTGACCTGGCCCATGACGCCCCAGCTAAACGAGTGCCATTGGAACGCGGTAATTCGTGTCCCGCCGCCCCACATGAAGTCCCAGTCGGCATCGAAGCCGGAGTGGTCGGCCTGGCAACCTCCCAGCCGAAGGAAGAAATCCCACCGGCGCGTCAACGCCACGGAGAAATCGGCGTTGGCCGTTTGGAAGTCGAAACGTTCCTTGCCCCCGTCGGCGAAAGCGATACTCGTGTTCGTCTGCCCGTACTCCGCGGACACACCGAAACGGGCCCCATCCAGGACGGCGGTGGCCGGCCCGACCGGCGCTTGGCCCAACACAGATCCACACGTCACAAGGACGGCGACGATCACTCCCCTGTATTGCATGACGTTACTCCCCGTAGAGATTTACCATTTACGATCTACCCCCGACGACTTAGAATCGGGTGACTGCCTGTGGGAGGCAACGCGAATGATCAATCATAAATGGTAAACCGTAGACCGTAAATGGCAAAGTCATGGTGGCATCGGGGCGTGGAGGAGACGGCCCGGGAACTGGGGACCGATCGGGCCGCGGGTTTGAGTGCCCGGGAAGCGGCGGTTCGCCTCGAGAAGTTCGGCCGCAACCAGTTGCAGGAAGCCCCGAAACGGTCGCCCCTGTCGATTTTCCTCGACCAGTTCAAGGACTTCATCATCTGGGTCCTGATTGCCGCCGCGATCATCTCCGGCGTCTTGCAGGAGGTGGTGGATGCCGTCGCCATTATCGCGATCGTGATTCTCAACGCCATCCTGGGTTTCATCCAGGAATACCGGGCGGAAAAGTCTCTGGCCGCGTTGAAGAAGCTGTCCTCCCCCACCTCCAAGGTCATTCGCGAAGGCAAGCACAGCCTTCTTCCCTCCGAAGTACTGGTCCCCGGCGATCTGGTCGAGCTGGAGGCGGGCGACAGCGTCCCCGCCGACGGCCGGGTGGCCTGGGTCACCTCCAACTTCACCGTGCAGGAGGCCAGCCTGACGGGCGAATCGACGCCGGTGGCCAAGACGACGGCGGCCCTGAACTTAGACAGTGACGACGGAAGACTGAAGACAGAGGACAGAAGGCAGGGGACGGCACCCCTCTCCATCCTCGGTCTGTCCTCGTCCGAGATCCGTCCTCCGTCCTCCGTCGTCTGTCCTCCGGAAGTGCCGCTGGCGGACCGGGCCAACATGATTTACCTGGGCACCTCCGTCGCTTCCGGCCGGGCCCGGGCTATCGTGGCCGAGACCGGCATGCAGACCGAGCTGGGCAGGATCGCCGGTATGATCCAGGAGATCGAGCGGGAATCCACGCCGCTGCAACAGAAGCTGGAGCAGTTCGGCAAGTGGATCGTCTACATGTGCTTCGTGCTCGTGGCGGTGGTGTTCGCCCTCGAACTGAGCCGTGGCGGCAGAGTGATCGACGTCTTCCTGACTGCGGTGAGCCTGGCGGTCGCCGCGATCCCGGAAGGTCTGCCCGCCGTGGTCACGATAGCCCTGGCCTTGGGCGTCCAGAGAATGGTCCAGCGCCACGCCCTGATCCGGCGGCTGCGGTCGGTCGAGACCCTGGGCAGCGCCACCGTGATCTGCTCGGACAAGACCGGCACGCTGACCAAGAACGAGATGACGGTGCAGGCTGTCTTCGCCGGCGGACAGTTGTTCCGCGTGACCGGGATCGGCTACGCCCCCAAGGGCGAGTTCCTCGCGAATGACCGGAAGGTGAACCCGCAGCACTACCCCGACCTGATGAAGGCCCTGACGATCGGCGTCCTGTGCAACGGGGCGCAGCTCGTGCAGGAGCGGGATTCCTACAAGATCGTGGGCGATCCGACGGAGGCGGCCCTGTTGACCGTGGCCGCCAAGGCCGAGATCTGGAAGGACCAGGAGGAACGCAAGTCTCCCTTCGTCGATGAGCTGCCGTTCGACTCGGAACGTAAGAAGATGACCGTCGTCCGGCGGCCGAACAAGGCGATGTCGCGTACGTCAAGGGGGCCCCCGACGTCCTGCTGGCCGATTGCAACACCGTGGCATGGGCATCCTGCCCATGCATTCAAGATCACGGGCAGGATGCCCGTGCCACAACGAAGGAGACCGTCCGCCCGCTAACGGCTGAGGACCGAAAACAAATCGCGGCCGCCAATGACGACCTGACCGCTCAAGCCATGCGAGTCCTGGGCGTAGCGTACCGCGAGTTGGATAGCGTACCGGGCCGGCTCGACGCGGCCGCCATCGAAAGGGACCTGACCTTCGTCGGCCTGATTGCGATGATCGATCCGCCGCGGGAGGAGGTCAAGCAGGCGATCCAGGAGTGCATCACGGCCGGCATCAAGACGGTTATGATCACGGGCGACCACAAGAATACCGCCACCGCGATTGCCAGACAATTGGGCTTCTTCCAGGAGGACTCGCTGGCCCTGTCCGGCGAGGAGCTGGACAAGCTCAGCCAGGAGCAACTCGAACAGCAGGTACACAAGATCCCCGTGTACGCCCGCGTCGCGCCGGAGCACAAGCTGCGGGTCGTCCGGGCGTGGCGCAGCCGCCATGAGATCGTCGCGATGACGGGCGACGGCGTGAATGACGCCCCGGCCGTCAAAGAAGCGGATATCGGCGTCGCGATGGGCATCACCGGCACCGACGTCACCAAAGAAGTCTCGGACATGGTGGTCACGGACGACAATTTCGCCTCCATCGTTGCGGCGGTCGAGGAAGGCCGGGGCATCTACGACAACATCCTGAAGTTCGTCCACTACCTGCTCTCGTGCAACACCGGCGAGATCCTGGTCATGTTCGTCGGCTCCTTGATCGGGCTTGCCGGTGCCGCTTCTGCCGATCCAAATCCTGTGGATCAATCTCGTGACGGACGGCCTGCCGGCCTTGGCCCTCGGCGTGGACCCGGTGGACCCGAAAATCATGACAAGGCGGCCCCGGGCGCCGGACGAGCCGGTCGTGACGCTCCGCCGCGGACTGTTGATGCTGGCCCAGGGCATCTTCATCGCCGCGTGCAGCTTGGGTGCGTACACGTTTGTCCTGTTCGGGGAGAACGAAGGCCTCGCCCGCGCGCGGACGGCCGGCTTCTTCGTCCTGGCCGTCAGCCAGCTCTTCCACGCCTATGACTGCCGCAGCCAGACCGAATCCTTGTTCAAGATCGGCTTCTTCACGAACCGCAGTCTCGTGCTCGCCACGGGTCTGTCGTTCGTGCTCCAGATGGCGGTGGTGTATCTCCCCGGGCTCCAGACCATCTTCAAGACCGAGCCGCTGGGCCTGTTCGATTGGGTCCTGGTCGTCGTGATCTCCTCGCTCCCCTTGTGGGGCACGGAAATCTACAAAGCGATCCGCCGCCACCTCAGTCCGGAGCAGGAATCGTAGTTGACAGGAAATCTCCTTCTCCTCTAATCTGGACAAGTCAGAACGTTCTGCGTCAGAGGTGAATGAGCCGGTAGGGTGTGCACCGCACACCAACCGACGGCGTCCAAGAGAATTGGTGTGCAGTGCACACCCTACCAATAACCTGAAGAGGCCCCATGAAGAGATTGTGGGTGAGCGTCGTTCCCTACAATAAGCAAGTCGCCATCGCCGCGTTGGAGAGCGGGGCCGAGGCGGTCGTCCTGCCGGAAGGCCAGAGCGAGACGGTCCGCCAGTTCGGGCGGATCAAGACGGTCGAGAAGCACGGCGACCTCAAGCCCGGCGTCGATGTCGAGTTCATCGATGTGGCGAGCAAGGCCGACGAGGACCGGGCCGCCGCCGTGCCTGCGGAGAAGATCGTCGTGCTCAAGATGCTCGATTGGACGATCATCCCCATCGAGAACCTGCTGGCCCGGCGGGGCAAGAACCTCATGGTCCAGGTCGCCAACAGCGAGCAGGCCAAGCTCATGGTCGAGATCCTCGAAAAAGGCGTCGATGGCGTCGTGCTCAGCACCACCGACGTAAACGAGATCAAGAAGACCGCCGAGATCATCCACGGCGTCAGTGAGCGGATCGGCCTCGTGGCGGCCACGATCACCGCCACGAAGCAGCTCGGCATGGGCGACCGCTCCTGCCTCGATACCTGCACGCAAATGACCGCTCGGCGAAGGCATGCTCGTCGGCAACACCGCCGCGGGCTTCTTCCTCGTCCATTCGGAATCCATCGACAACCCGTACGTCGCGTCGCGTCCCTTCCGCGTCAACGCCGGGGCCGTCCATGCCTACATCCTCACGCCCGGCGGCAAGACGAAGTACCTCGCCGACCTCAAAGCGGGCGACGAGGTCATGCTCGTGAATAACGAGGGCCGCACGCAGACTGCCTACCTGGGCCGCAACAAGATCGAGCGTCGGCCGATGCTACTGATCGAAGCCCAAGCCGAGGGCCAGCCGATCAGTCTGGTCCTGCAAAACGCCGAGACGATCCGCCTGATGGACCCGCAAGGCAAGGCGATCTCGGTCACGAATCTGAAGCCCGGCGACAAAGTCCTCGCCCATATCGAAAAGTCCGGCCGGCATTTCGGCATGAAGGTCGAAGAAAGCCTGATAGAGAGGTGACATCATGGTTCGGAATTGCCGACACGTCGTCGTCTACACTTGCCTTGCTCTGAGCTGCTTCGTCGGCAGTGTTTGGGCCGAAGCGTCGAAGACGACCTCCCTGCAAGTCAAAGCCTTTCCTCTCGGCGGTCCGACGCAGAACTTGCAGCCGCAGGTCGTGGACTTCCGCTTCGCCCCCTACCGCTGGCAAACCTGCATTGGCCTGCCCGACGATCCGCACAAGAGCATCGTCGGCTCCGATGGCGGCCTGTACTACGATTACGGCGGCGGCCGCTTCTACGACTTCAAGACCCGCGTCCTCGCCCAACTGGACACTCGAGGGCGCCAAAGGCAAAGTGAGCCAGCGCCTGTACAATGCCCGAACTCCTATCGTCATGACCGAACAAAGCTGGGGAGACCTGGTCCTGCAACAATCCGCCTGGGCCGGCGCCCCCGAAGCGGCCGAGGTGGAGCAATGGAGCAAGCAGCGGATCGATTACCTGTGGCTGAAGATGGTGAACCGGGGCACGCAGAGCGCGACCGGCCGGATCGTCGTCCAAGTAGACCCGAAGAATCCGCGTCATCACGGATGAGCAACGCACCCGCCTTGTCGATCAGGGAAACACCGGCGTATGACGTTCGCCGCGATGAGCCCGGCCTGTGAGCGGGTCGAATCCGCCGTCGCCGGCCGACACCCGGCTGCTCATCGACCATCCGCCGGGTCTTCAGCGCAACTGGGCCCGGCCGCAAGTCGCTTGCGATCCCCGCTTCCGGGACATTCTCGTGGGTTGGGCGCGGCCGCTGGCCTTCACGTATCGGGTTGAGCCGGGCAAGAAGTACCGCGTCGCCTTCGGCCTGATCGAAGGCTATCACGCCGAGCCCGGCCTGCGGCCGCTGGAAATCCGGATCGAAGGACAAGTCGTCCGCACCGTGGACCTCGTCCGCGAATTCGGCAAGAATCAGCCCGCCGTCCTGTGCTTCGATGCCGAGGACCGCAACCATAACGGCCTGCTGGAAATGGGCGTCTATTCCCCCGACGGTGCCCAGGACAAGAATACGATCCTCTCGGCCCTGTGGGTATTCGATGCGGCCAATGCTCCATCGGAATCCGCCCTTCGCGAAGGCAAGGCCGACGGCGCCGCGCTCGCCATCGCCGACATCAGCACGACGGCCCGCCAAGGCAACAACACGGTGAAGCTGCTGTTCCAGACGCAAGACCTTGGCTCCCGGCCAGGAATATCGCGTGCTGCTGGCCCTTCCTCAAGGCGAGAAGGCCTTGGCCACGATCTCCGAGAAAGAGGCCCAGCGGGAATACGACCGAGCCGTCAAGTACTGGGAGCAGGTCGATCTGCCTTACGGCCGGATCGTCGTGCCGGACGAACGCATCCAGGCGCAGCTCGACAGTTGCATTCGCAACATCTATCAAGCCCGGGAGATCAAGAACGGCAGCCCCGCCTTCCAGGTCGGCCCCACCTGCTATCGCGGCACGTGGGCGGCCGACGGCCCGTTCATCCTCGAAGCGATCACCTATCTGGGCCGGGCGAGCGAGACGCGGGCCGGACTGGAACACCAGGTCGATCAGGACCAGGGGCCGAGTGGCGTCGAGTTCTCCAAGAAATCGGGCCTGCGTCTGTGGATGATCTGGCGCCACGCCCAACTGACCGGCGACCGGGACTGGCTCCAGAAGATGTGGCCGCGTGTCGCGCGCGAGGCGAATCAAATCATCGAGTACCGCCGGATGACCATGAACGACCCCAACCAGGCCAACTACGGCCTCATGCCCATCGGCTTCGGCGACGGCGGTCTCGGCGGCAAGCACCGCGAATATACGAATGTTTATTGGACCTTGGCCGGGCTCAAGGCCGCCATCGAGATGGCGACGATCCTCGACAAGCCCGAGCGAACCGCGTGGCAAGCACAATATGAGGACTACTGGCAGTGCTTCGAGCGGGCCCGCAATCGTGACAAGCTGACGGATAGCTCCGGCAATGTCTACGTCCCCGTCACGATGAAGGGCGAAGCGCCCCAGTTGCCCCAGCGCGGGGCCTGGGCCTTTCTCCAGTCGATCTTTCCGGGACGCGTCTTCGACAGCAACGACGCACTTGATGCTCGGCACGATGGCCATGCTCGACGCCCACGAGAAGGAAGGGCTGATCCACGGCACCGGTTGGCTGGCCGACGGCATCTGGAACTACGCCGCCTCCTTCTACGGCCACGCACACCTGTGGCTGGGCCACGGCCGCAAGGCCGCCGCCACGCTCTACGCCTTCGCCAATCATGCCAGCCCCCTGCTCTGCTGGCGGGAAGAGCACAACCTCGCGGGCGCCAAGGAAGAATACTGCGGCGACATGCCCCACAACTGGGCCAGCGCCGAATTCCTCCGTCTGACCCGCCACTGCCTGATCCTGGAACGCGGCTCAGGAATTGCACCTGCTTGAAGGCCTGCCCACCACCTGGACCAAGCGCGGGATCCACCACGCGTCTGACCCAAATCCCGACTTCCTTCGGCCCCGTCTCGATGGAGTTGACCGTCGCCCCCACGGGCCAATCCGCCCGGCTCACCTGCGACCCACCCCAGCGAGATCCCGATCTCCGGCATCGTCGTTCACTTGGAGAACTTCACCCGCTCCATCCGCAGTGTAAAATTGGCCGACCGCCCACTCGGCGAATCATCGCTCACGATCCCCACCGACCGGCCCTTCACGCTCGACCTCGAGCTCGCGAATTGAAGTCTGTGTTCGGAGTTCCGGTCGTTTGGAGTTCCGCCTTCAGGCGGGTTGACAGTCCGAGCCTCCTTTTCTTCGTCCCACGGTTACGCGAAATGAAGGCGGCTGCGGCAGAAGACTTTTTGACCCGCCTGAAGGCGGAACTCCGAACCGAAGCCGCCCCTGTTGCCAAAATTGCGTGCCGGAACTCGTCAGGAAATAAGCTCCGGGAGAACCCCTATCGAGCCGCAGTCAGTCGGACCGCTTGCCGCCGTTTCCGCCGGTCCACGAATTTCAGCGCGATTCTTCTGCGCTTTTGCAGATCTTCACCATCTCATCGAGATCGTGATGGTGCTTCTCCGCGTAGGCATCTCGGATGCAGCCTGTATTTTCGAGCACAGATGATCCGGTCATCGCACTGGGTGTCCCATCGGACGTTCTCCTCATACAGTTTCAAGTACTCGCGCGGAAATCATCTTTCGGACCTCATCAATCGTAAATGGAGGCTCCCGCAAATGGAGAACCGCATGACAATTCGGACATACCGGTCGTAGATCAGCAACTGGATCGATCTGGTATTCCTCCCCGATAGCGGAGAGGGAACAGAGATGATGAACGTGGATGACACCATCTGCCGCTCGCCCGTAGATACTTCGAAATGTCATACCGCACACGCAACACTTGGCACCATAATGTGTAACACAGGCCTTGCGAGCCTGCTTGTTTCGCTCGAATGCATTGACAGTAACAGACACCCGTGCACCTTCAAGGTAGGCTCTTCGAGGATCAATTTCCTCAGGCAACTTGTCGTCGCCACACGTTTCATACTCCTGCCTCTCGAAATACCCGTACTTCGTCAACCGACTTCTTGCGACCGCAAGTTCGTCCTGGGTGAATAAGTTCGACCACGGTTCCTTGACCACCTGCGCTTCAAGTAACACATCCAAACGTCCGCACTCGACAAGTTTGAGGAAGCCCCCAGTAGGTGCGTCGCCACACGCGCGTCGTTTCAACCAAGATTTGGCCGCCTGCAGCCCACCGTCTCGGCGGACTTTCTGCAAATACCGCGTGCCGCGGTAACCTGTGTGCGTTTGCCCTCCTCATACACTTGGAGGGCTACCTCATGAAAGGCGGCGATAAGGTCTTTGTCTACCATCCACTCGGTTCCTCCCTGCCGGACAAGTTTCTTAGCCGGTTCGCAGTTTCTCGCTCACCCATTCCTCGACAAGGTCCGCCTCGTCCATCCCCTTCGACTGCGCGAGGCGTTTTAACGCCTCCGCCTGCTCGGAGGCAAGATGTATCCGCACCACAGCTTCGCCACGCAGGTCAAAGACGGGCTCCTTGACTTCTTCGAGTTCTTCCTCGAAGTCCGTCAGATCGTGCGTGTCCCAGAACTTGGCGAGTTCTCCGATAGAATCAATCTTTGGAATCTTACCCATACTCGGCGATTCTTCCATTGCTTGTAACGTCGTTCCTCTTTCTTTGTCATCGGCCGGGCGGCGATCGGATAACCCCTTGAGTCGGGCAAATGAACCACGACACAGAACAGATAGCGTCCACCCAACGTTTGTCCTAACACGTAATACACCGGACTGCTACCCGTCGCTCCAGCACGGAGAATCAACGGGTGCCCAGCACAGATTTCCGTCACTTCTTCTGGCCGAATCCCGTGCTCCGCTACATGCGCGACACGATCTTCTGGCCAAATCAACTCCCCTATTTTCATGAATTCAAGATACCCGTTTGCCACCCAAAAGGCAAGGCGACGTTGTTAGGACTTGCCCTGGAACAGCAGCGGCGCCAGTTCGGCCAGATAGCGACGCCAGACGGTGAAGCTGTGGGTGCCGGGCGTGGGGATCCAGGTGAGCTTGACGCTCTTGGATTTGAGCCAATCGACCAGCTTCTGGTTGATCCCGATCAGGCCGTCCTGCTGGCCGCAGGCGATCCAGAGCAGACGCAACTGCGGGTTGGTGCTTTCGTTCACAGCCGGGTAGGCTTTTTCGAAATTCGCGTCGAGGCCGCCGGAGCTGAAGGCCCCGATCCAGGCGAAACGATCCAGGGCGTTGAGACCGATGAAGAGGGACTGCGTCCCGCCCATCGACAGGCCGGCGATCGCCCGGGCTTTGGCGTCGGGGGACACGTGGTAGGTCTTCTCCACCTGCGGGATGATCTCGTTGAGCAGCATGTCGCGGAACTTCTCGATGCTGTCCTGCCAGACGTTGCGTCTTGCTCAGGCCCGCCCAGCCGTTGGCGATCACTTCCTTGTTGCCGTAGCCCAGCGGCATCACGATCAGCATGGGCTTGGCCTTGCCTTGGGCGATGAGGTTGTCGAGGATGATGTTCGCCCGGCCGACGCTGATCCAGGCGTCCTCGGCGTCGCTGTAGCCGTGCAGGAGATAGAGCACGGGATAGGGCTCTTTGGCCGCCGGATCGTAACCGGGCGGCGTGTAGACCAGGAACGGGCGGTCGTCGCCCAGGATGGCGGATCGGTACAGATGGCGGTGGACCACGCCGTGCGGCACGTTGTTGATCTCCCAGGGCAGCGTGGCCGGACCCGGCACGTGTACCTGGCTGTCCGTGCTCAGCAGGTTGTACTTGAGCAGCGGATTGGCCGGGTCGATCATGTGCAGGCCGTCCACCTGGAAGCTGTAGGCGTAGATGTCGGGCTTGAGCGGCTCGGTGGTGATCGACCAGACGCCGCCGTCGCCCTTTTGCATCGGGCCGCCTTTGGTGCCTTCGCAGCGCAGCACGACTTCCTTGGCATTGGGGGCCCGCAGGCGGAACGTCACGCGGCCATCCGAATGAACCTCCGGCGACACCAGGGTTTGGGCGGAGGCGGTCGTGGCCACACTCAACAACAGGACAGCAGGCAGGTTCGACATAAGTGTTCTCCCCAAAAGCCGATCAATAGACCTCCAACGGCGGGATCGCCAAGCCGGCGAATTGGATCAGGAGAAAACAGACGTCGCGATAAGCCCCCGGGTTGGGCGACCATTTCTCCATCACGCGATACCGACCGTTCTCGACACCTTCCAAGATCCATTGCGCTCCCTCGAACCCGAACCGGCCCTGGTCCTTCCGCACTTCCCAAAAGTCGAGTTGGCTCAGTTTCTTCCGGAATTTGTTCTCGTCGGCCGGGGAGAGAGTCTTCTGGATCCGCCGGAGGATCTTGTCGGGATCGTGGGCGCCCGTGCCGTCGAGCTCCACGGCGCTCAGAGCGACCGTGTTGCCCGTTCTCTCGATGCGTACGGCGATCGGGTGGTGCGCAATCCGCAGCCACAGGAACCGATAGGCGTACTCGCCCGTCCCCGTGCCGCACGAGAGAGACGGCTCCAGCATCGCCTGGAGATACTTGGAATACCACTCCCGGCTGATCTTGTCCATCTTGGCGTTCGAGGAGTCGAAAGCATTCTTGGGAAAATAGTAATCCTCCGCATCGAGCGAGGGGCATTCGGGCCGGATGGACAGCTTCTTCTCCTTCGCACAGCCCCCGCCGCCCAGGAGCAGAGCGCCGATCAGAATAGCTCCCGCGCTCAGAATTCCTGTCGATAAAGCCCTACCCTTGGTCGTATTGATTCGCGTCGTCCTGGAGAGATCATGATGGCATTGCACAGCGTGGACTTCCTTCAGCTTATTCGTTCTTGACAGACCCGGCGTCCGGGATTCCTTTACCAACGTGCGACACCATAACATCGTACCGGAGGCAAATCAATGGGAGCATGACCGTTGGTTGCGCCGTTTGGAGTTCCGCCTTATGAGTTTTGACGGACAACTTCGGTAATCGCTGGTGGCGGGTCCCCAAAGCGCGATGCGTTGCGTTTGGGAGCCCGGTGCCATGCCTACGGCTTTGCGTAGACATGGCCGGCTCCTAGAGGCAAGTATGTCTACGAGGCGTAGACATGGCACCCTGCGGCGAGGGAGTCTCGGCTACCGATTTTGCTCGTCAACACTCATTAGGCGGGTTTGACAGTCTTCCGGCGCAGTCGGCTCCGCCCTACGTGGGCGTAGGGCTTCCAAGTCTATTCCGACTGTTTGACCCGCCTGAAAGGCGGAACTCCGGAACCCCGCGGGAACGCGACGCGGAGAGTCTGTCCTCGCGGTCACTCGCTCGCCCGGCAGCAGCGGAAACCAGGATTACTTCTCGTGCCTCCTCTTCCTTCTCGATGCTCCTTTCTTATCAGCGATCGATTTCGATATCCTGGAACGAGAGTGGATCGTCCACTGGCTCCATGTGGCTGAAGATGATTACGCCGGGAAGAACGGCGCGGATGTCGGTTTCGATGTCCTCGACGACGTGGTGTCCCTTGTGCGTGGTCCAGCGGCCGGGAACCAGGACATGCACGGACACGAACCGCCGGCCCGCCGCCTGGCGGGTGCGAATCGCGTGAAACTGAATGCCCTGCTCCTTGTATTTCTCGAGCACGGCCATGAGCTTCTCGTGTTCGTCGGCGGGCAGGGCCGCATCCATCAGGCCCGCCACCGACTGTCGCATCAGGTGGAAACCCGTCCGCACGATATTGACGGCAACTGCCAGGGCGACGAGCGGGTCCAGCACTTCCCAATCCGTCAGCGCCACGGCCCCGATGCCGACAACCACGCCGACCGACGTCCACACATCCGTCATCAAATGGCGGGCATCGGCTTCCAGGGTGATGGAGTCGTTGGTTTTACCAGCGTGCAGCAGGACACGCGCCACCGCCCAATTGATGAGTGACGCCAGGGTGGCAATCGCCAAGCCAATGCCGGGCTGTTCGAGCGGCCGCGGCGTGCGGATGCGCTGCACGGCGGCCACCCCGATGCTCAGGGCCGCCACCAGGATAAGAATGCCCTCGACGCTGCTGGCGAAATACTCGGCTTTGCTGTGCCCGTAGGGATGCCCCTCGTCCGCCGGACGCGCGGCCACGATCAGCATAGCCAAGGCCATCCCCGCCGCCACCAGGTTGACCACCGATTCGACCGCATCGGACAGTAGACCGACGGAGCCCGTCAAGAGATAAGCCAAGCTCTTGAGCCCGATGGTAACAAGGGCCGCCGCAATCGATAGCCAGGCGTAACGTGTTAGTAAGGATCGGTCCATAAAAGCGAATCGGGTCTTTCATTGCCGCAGGAACACGATAGCACGGCCGACGCGTCGAATCAACATGCCGATGAGAGAATTTCCGCAGCCAAAGCACCGTGCGACCTTCCAGGACACCCGTTGTTCATGCTACACTCGCCTCCGCCTCAGCGACGCCACGCCCGGTCTCGTTCCTCGCGGCGCCGGGATCACGGCCTGTGCTCGGCACGCCGGTGTTTGAGAAAGGTGCCGTTGCGGTATTCCTCGAAGGCGATGCGCAACTCTTCCTCGGTGTTCATCACGATGGGGCCGTACCACGCCACCGGCTCGCCGATGGGCCGGCCGGACACGAGCAGAAACCGAACGGCCTCTTCTTCCGTCGCGATCATGACCTGATCGCCCTCGTCAAACAGGACGAGCATGCCGTTGCCCAGGAAAGGATCGCGCTGCATGTCGAAGTAGTTCAGCCCCTCTTCATCGTAGGTGAACGGGTCCATCTGGTCGCAGAAGTAGCCTTTGCCCTCGATCACGTAGGCGAAGACGGTGTGCTCCGGCTTCGTGGCGTGCATGTGCTGCGACCAAGGCGGGATCGTCACGTCCAGATAGACCGGATCGGTCACGATGTCCCGGACGGGGCCCTGCGTGCCGGCCACCGTGCCACTGACGATCCGAATCACCGCGCCATCCTCCAACGTCACCTCCGGAATCTGCCCGGCCTTCACCTCGCGGTAGCGCGGGTCCATCATCTTATGGCTGGCGGGCAGATTGGCCCAGAGTTGAAAGCCCGACATCACGCCGGCCGCATTGCCCTTGGGCATCTCCTGATGAATGATCGCGCTGCCGGCGGTCATCCACTGGACATCGCCGCTGCGGATGACGCCCCGGTTGCCCATGCTGTCCCCGTGCTCCACCGTGCCGTCGAGAACGTACGTGATGGTCTCGATCCCCCGATGCGGATGCCAGGGAAAGCCTGGGAGGTACTCCACGGGCCGGCTCGACCGGAAATCATCGAGCAAGAGAAAGGGATCGAACAGCGGCACCTCGCCGTAGCCGAACGCCCGCCGGAGGTGCACGCCCGCCCCTTCAATCGTGGGCTTGCTGCGCCAGACCTTGTGAATCTTCCTTGTTTTCGTCATTGATGCTGTCCCATTCATAGTTGGCCCCTTTGATCTCTTCGATCTCCCCTCGGAATGCTTGTGTTCCACCGATCCGGGTATGGTAGCAAGCGTCTGCTGCCGGCGGCGTAGGCTCTTTCCTGCATGTGGCCGCACCAAGGACTCAGAGCGAACGCATCGAATGGTCTGCCGATTGCGTGTACCGCGACCGAGCGTCAAAAAAGCAAGACTTGACTCCGGCCGCGTGGTACAATACTCGCTCAGTATCGATTTCACGATCCAGAGTCGTCAATGGAGGTGTAAGTAATGTCGCACGCGCACGAGAATCCCAATCATCCTCAGATGCATCCGCACCATCACTCCGTGCTGCGCCGGAGGAAAGACGGTGGGGCAAGCGCCGCCCCTACATAGAGAGGCTCAAGCAAAGCTGGCTCTTTTGGCTGGCGCCGATCCTGGGCCTGTTCTCCCTGGTCTGGTTTCTCATTCGCGTGATTCCCAAGCCATCGCGGGCGACCTATCCGTGCCAGCGGGTGGCCATGCCGCTGGCGTCGGGCTTCGTCGCCTGGCTGATCGGCTTGGCCGGCTCGGTCGTGGCGTTTCGCAAGGCCAAGGGACTGCTCCGGCAGTCGCGGCTGCCGCTGGCGATCGCCTGCCTCGTGGCGGCGCTCGTGTTCGGCGTGGTCGCCCTCACGAACATGCCGGAGAAGGTCAGCCGCGCCGCCGAGCAGCCCAGCCCTGTCACCCGTCGGCCAAGGCAAGGGCATCCATCCGGGCCGCGTGGTCTGGGTCCATGATCCCGAGGTCACCAACTGGAAGGGTCCCGGCGACGGCCACCTGTGGCAGGACGAGCACACCAATCCGGCCGTCTGCGAGCAGATGGTGTCCAACGCGATTCGGGCCCTGACCGGCGAGGCCACCAACGCCGCGGCGTGGAACGCCCTGTTCCGCTATCACAACAAGGCCCACGGCAAGGGCAACGTCGGCTACCAGCCCGGCGAGAAGATCATGGTCAAAGTGAACTTCGTCGGCATGATCAGCGGCGACAGGTGCGTCGATCCCAAGACCTACGCGGTGTTGAAGGAGTGGGAAGACTACATGAACACCTCGCCGCAGTTGATCGCCGCCCTGCTCAAGCAACTGACGCAAGCGGCGGGCGTCAAGCAGTCGGATATCACCGTCGGCGACACTCTGTGCCTCTTCGCCAAGGAATACTACGACCCGCTCCACAAGCAATTCCCTGACGTCGTCTACCTGGACGGCCAAGGCACCTCCGGCCGGACCAAGGCGGAGCCTTCCAACGTCCCGATCTACTGGAGCAACCGGCCCGAGGGCGTCAAGCAGGACTATCTGCCCAAGTCTTACGTCGAGGCCGCGTATTTCATCAACTTCGCCAACCTCAAGGCCCACAGCGGCGCCGGCGTCACGCTGTGCGCGAAGAACCACTTCGGCTCGCTGATTCGCACGCCGCCGGAGAAGGGCTATCTCGACCTGCACAAGAGCGGCTTCAGTCAATGGCAGCAAGGAGTATCGCGACCTCGTGGACTTGATGGGCCACTCCCAGACCGGCGGCAAGACCATGCTCTACCTGCTCGACGGCCTCTACTGCGGCACGCACCCGGTGGACCGCACGCCCCAGAAGTTCGCCTCCGCTCCCTTCAACGACAACTGGACCTCGCAGCCTGTTCGCCTCGCAGGACCCGGTGGCCATCGACTCCGTCGGCTTCGATTTCCTGCTGGTCGATCAGACCGAAGGCCGCCGGCATGGCCGGTACGGATGACTATCTCCACGAAGCGGCCCTGGCCGACAATCCGCCTTCCGGCACGTTCTACGATCCGGACCACGCGACCGCCACGACCCGCTTGGCCAGTCTCGGCGTCCACGAGCATTGGAACAACCCGAAGGACCGGCAGTACTCCCGCAACCTCGGCAAGAACGAAGGCATCGAGCTCGTGAAAATCCCGGCGCCGGCCAAGAAGACCGGCATCGTCGCCCCGGGCGCGAAGCTCACCTTGCTGTCGGCCGGCTTCAAATTCACCGAAGGCCCCGCCGCCGATGCCGAGGGCAACGTGTTCTTCACCGATCAGCCGAACGACCGCATCTGCAAGTGGTCCGTGGACGGCAAGCTGACGGACTTCATGAAGCCCGCCGGCCGGTCCAACGGCATGTTCTTCGACAAGCAGGGCAACCTCTGGACTTGCGCGGATATGAACAACGAACTCTGGAAGATCGACCCGCAGGGCAAGGTCACGGTCGTCGTCAAGAACTACAAGGGCAAGCTGCTCAACGGCCCCAACGACCTCTGGATCGCCCCGGACGGCGGCATCTACCTCACCGACCCGATGTACAAGCGGGACTACTGGACCCGCGACCCGGCGAAGCAGCAGGACGGCGAGCACGTCTACTACCTGGCCCCCGGAGCCACGGAGCTGGTCCGCGTGACAAGCGATCTCAAGCAGCCCAACGGCATCCGCGGCACCCCCGACGGCAAGCTCCTGTACGTCGCCGACATCGGCGCCGGCAAGACCTACCGCTACAAGATCAACCCGGACGGCACGCTCTCGGACAAGACGCTCTTTTGCTCGATGGGCTCCGACGGCATGACGATGGATAGCGAGGGCAACCTCTACCTGACCGGCCGAGGCGTCACCGTCTTCAATCCCGAGGGCAAGCAGATCGACCACATCGCCATCGACAAAGGCTGGACGGCCAACGTCTGCTTCGGCGGCAAGGCCCGCGACACCCTCTTCATCACCGCCAGCGACTCGCTCTTCTCGATCAAGACCCGCGTCAAAGGAGCCTATTGAAGTATTGAAGTGTGAAGTTTGAGGTTTGCAAGTAGGAGAATAGACGACGTGGCGCGGCATGGCGTCGCGCCTTCAGACCAAGTCCGGGTGCCGTGCCTACGCCTCGCAGGCATGTTTTTCATCCGCGGACAGGCGAAGATGAAGGAGCGAAGCGGTGAAGGCAAGACGACTATCAATCGCGCTGATGGTTTTGCAGGCAGGCGTCGCATCAGCCACCGTGCCCACTCAGGGCCGAGCTGCTCGATGTGAAGAAGATCTGGGATCAGGCCCCGCACAATGCCTTCACGGATCTGGCCCGCTGGAACGAGCAGTTCTTCTGTGCCTTCCGCGAAGGCCGAAGCCACGTCTCGACCGACGGCCGCATCCGCGTCCTGTGCTCGAAAGATGCGGACACGTGGAGCTCGGCAGGACTGATCACGTTCGACGGCTACGACCTGCGGGACGCGCATCTATCCGTCACGCCCGACAACCGCCTGATGCTCTTGGGCGGGGCCGCCCCGAGGAAGAAAGACGGTGAAAGCGCCCCCACCGGCTCGTTCGTCGCCTTCTCCAAGAACGGCTCCGACTGGACCAAGCCCCAGATCGTCTGTCGAGCCGGGCCGCTGGCTCTGGTGCGTGACCTGGCACGAAGGCAAAGCCTACGGCGTCTCGTACCCCGCGTCCCAGGGCTCGCCCGATCTCGCCCTGCTCGTCAGCGATGACGGGCTCACCTACAAGCCCCTGGTCCCCAAGCTCTACGGCGTGGGCTTCCCGAACGAAACCACGCTGCGTTTCGACCCCTCCGGCACCTGCTACGCCCTGGTCCGGCGGGACCAAGGCGGCAATCAGCCCTACAGTGCCGTGCTCGGCATCAGTCGCGGCGACTACACCCAATGGCAATGGCACGACCTCGGCCCCGAATTCAACGCCTTCGGCGGCCCCAACCTAATCCAACTACCAACCGGCGTCTGGCTCGCCGCCGGCCGTATGCACCAAGGCGGCGTCCACACGGCCCTGTGCTATCTCGACGTGACAAACCACACGATGACCAAGCTGCTGAAGCTCCCCAGCGGCGGCGACACCAGCTACCCGGGCCTCGTCTGGCACAACGACCTGCTCTACCTGAGCTACTACTCCAGCCACGAAGGCAAAACGAGCATCTACCTGGCCAAGGTCAGAACCATGTTTCCATGACCAGACTACGGCGAACCGCATGACGAAGTCCGTTTCCCTTTCCACATCAGCATTCGCATCGGCGTCTGCCGTCTGCCAGAGAAGACAATTCTCACTTGACGTCCGCAAAGTCCTTGACCTTGCAGCGCAGCAATTCGTCGGCCCGTTTCCGATCCTCGTCCGAGGCAAAAGCCGTCATGGGAAGCCAATGAAACATCGTGTCGTTTGCATAGAGCAAGAAGCCGGGCTCGACCTGCGTATCTTCGCAATCTGGTTCCACTTCGTTCTTGATTCCGATTCTTCCGTCTTGGTCTGAAGTTCATCTTCTCGCAGGACCCACACTACATTTGAGTTTCTGTCCGGCCTTTTCTTGAAGTGTCTGCGGAGCGACCATCGGACATCGTACTTTCGCAAGAGAAGGAGGTAGAGTCCTCCCAAGGGGGCAAGTACCGTGAAGAACGACCAGCCGTCCGTCCGGTAAGAACACCACCCCGCCAAGATCGCCATGAGCGACAGGAATTTGATGCCAGCGCGGTAGACGGGCCGACATTGTGCGCGGAGTGATTCTCCCGTGCGCGAATCAACTCGTCCGCCGTCCACACATAGGATGCCGTGACTTCGTGATCCATTTCTGATCGTTCGATCGTTCACGCCGTGTGGCGGAGTTGACGCCGCCCCTGTCTCTCCGCCTCCAGGTGAAACGAATAATTCATGCTTCGAATCGCTTCCAAACCCTGGCAAAGACCTCCTCCTCCGGCACGGGTTTGACCTTACCTGAGCGCAGTTCCCCCAGACGGCGTTGAGCCACCTGGGCCCACTTACGGTCAACCTCCGACTCGGGAGGGTTCAGGCTCCGGAGAATCGAATCGGCGACAGCCGCCCTTTCCTCCACGGGCAAGGAATTCACTTCCTCTATGAGTTCTTTCATTGTCATAGTTTGGCACCTCCTTTTCGAATGCATGGTAGCCCGGCGCTTTGCGCAAGTCAACAAGGCGGTCTCCCTCCTTTCCAAGCAGCCCTGCCTTTCATCAGATCACAATCGTCTCTTGGATGGCATCATCGGACAGACCCCGTCGAGTGTCTTCCAGGCGATCCTCCAGGAGGAGAATGATCGCCTGCTTGAGGCTTTCCTTCGCTTCTTCGACGGTCTCTCCTTGGCCGTTGGCTCCCGGAATCTCCGGGCATATAGCCCAGTAGCCGCCTTCCGGAGCCTGCTCAATGATCGCCGTAAACTCGCCCTTCATCTGCAATCCTTTACGTCGATAGCCTCAACGTATGGCGCAGAGCCGTGTCGATGTCCCTCATTGGCAAGGCCCCAATCACCCGGCCAATCACGGCATCCAGAACGGTCGCAAGGTTATCAGTTGCCACCACCGAATCCGTCAGTAACCCAGACCTGCGTCCATTTGGCGTCGCCGCCTCAACCACCACACGGCTCGGATGGTTGGCACGAGATAGGCGGCTGGTAATCATTGCGACAATGACTTGCGGCAGTCCCGTTTGCAGGTTGTCCGCTTGGACAACAAGTGCGGGGCGGGTCTTCGCGGTGCGCAAGTCCGAGTTGGGATAGAGCACGAGGACGACATCACCCCGTCTATAGTTTGGCTTTGGCGGCATCATAGTTGTCGTAGATGGCCATCTCCGGACTGTCCCAATCCTCAGCAAACGTCTGCAACTGGGCTCGGACTTCTGCGGCTTGGGCCTCGTTGATGCCTCGCTCGTGCAAGTCAACGTGGTCTGTTTCCAGGAATGTCACAATGACTCGTGTATCGTCCGGCACGTCTTTGGGCAGATCGGCCAATTCGATCTTGCCGTCCCGATACACACCTTCGATACTCTTAAGCATAAGGCTTCCCTGATCTTTACCCGAATCGCATCTCACATTCTTTTTCCACCGTCCAGATTAGCGTTTGCCTTGGTATTTGTCAAATTACTGGCTGATGCGACGGCGGCAAGAAGGATGCCTGCCCCACCAGAGTCGGAACCGGCAGGCCACATGCTCGGTTGCCCTTACCACACCTTCAGGACAAGCTTGCCATCACCTGGTTTTTCGAACGGGCCGGGGGTGGGGTTCTTGCTCGGGTCTTGTCTTGCCGAGGTAATCGGTATCGATCTTCCAGGGCGAGCCGTCGGGCTGTTCGTAGGGCAAATCCGGGACCTTCGCCCGGCCGAGCAGTTCGGTCGTGATGAGTTGACGCAGCGGCTTCTCGGCCACCGTGTTGTCGAGCGTGATATGGAGGTAGACGCCGTCCTTCTCTTCGACCAGCTTGATCTCGGGGTCGGCCTTCGGCTGCACGAGCGGATTCTGCTCTGCTTTGGCGGGCTGGGCGCCCTTGAGAAAGACGTTGCCGGCCATCTGCATGGGCCGCGTGGCCTTGTCGTAGGGAGCCAGACCGGTCTGCGCCCACGAAGAGGTTGTTGAAGAACCGGTCGTCGCCGCCCTGAGTCTTCTGCAAGCCCGCCACCGCCGTGCTATGGGCCGGATGGAACGGGGTCTCGCGGTTCAACTCCGGGTGAGGCTCGAGGCGGCCCGCAAACAGGTTGTGCACGTAGGCCCCGCCTTCCGACACGTCCAATAGCGACGCGCCCGAGAGAAAGAGATTGTTATCGACCAGGAACGGCCCGTGGTCCACTTCGAAGAAAATGTCTCTGTCGTTGTCGTGAAAAAGGTTCTTGGTCACGTGGGTGCCCTGTGCCATCCAGTCCAGCCAAACGCCCAGGCACGTGCGGTAGATGTGATTGTGGCTGATCTCGGCGTCGATCGCGCCGTGAATCTTGATGCCGGCCATCTCCGCGCCCGAGAACAGCCGCCGGACGTGGATGTCGTGGATGACGTTGCCGGTGATCGTGCTGAACACCGCCCCCAGGCTGCCGACGACGCCTGCCTGCTCGCAATACGCGATATGGTTGTTCCGCACGAGGTGGTGGCCGATGTTCTCCTTCGACCAGCCGTTCTTCAGGGCGCGGTTGATCGTCTCGACGTAGCCCTCGGCCGTATTCTGCGACGTGTTGTCCCATTGGTCGCCGTATTTGCCGAGCGCGACCCCGACACAGGTCGAATAGCGAATATCGTTATCCTCGATGATCCAGCCCTTGCTCCAGTGGGTGCCGATCAGGCCGATCTGCTCGGCCGTAGGCGGCGCCCAGGGCGTGGCCGCGTGCATCATCGTGAAGCCTCGCACGGTGATGAAATTGATGCCCGGCTTGTCCGGATAGAACACCGTCCGGCGGACATTGATCTCGACCTCGGCCTCGTTCGGATTGACGCCCTTGAACTGCGCCCAGATGGTGGTATTCGTCTCGTCCACCTGGGCAAACCACAACGGGGCGTCCGACGGACCCGATCTGCGGCCCCTTGAACGCCAGACAGAGCGTCTTGATCCCGCTCACCGGCTTGATCTTCGCCTTGAACGAGGACCACGACTGCCACCCGCCCGTGTTCGGGACCGAGCAGGTGCCCAGAAGCTCTCCCTCGGCTGTGTCCAGACGAATCTCGATGATCCCGCCGGTCGTTTCCGAGGCCGCGCGAATCTCCATCTGCTCGGTGCGCGAGCCGAAGTCGATCCGCTCATAGCGGACCCAGTCGCCGTGCTCGATCCAGCCGATGCACTCCCCTCCTTCCGAGCAAGGGGCCTTTTGAATCCCGTGCTGGGCGGCAAAGCCCGCCGCCGGAATCCGGCCGGCACTTCCCGCACCGTCCCCGGGCCGGAGCCAGGCCACGTTCAGCAGGTATTGTCCGCTCCCTGGGGCATACCCGGAGGCACCTCCAACGGGCTTGAGCACATCCTCCAGTTTGGCCGCCTCGATGAGCCAGTGGCCGTTCAGATAAACCGCCCCCGTGTGGTGATTGCGTCCCTTGGGGCTGAACCAGTCGCCGTGGATCAAGTCACGGTACGGATTGAAGTCCCCGAAGAAGCTGTTGGGGAGAGTGACCTTCCAAGTGTCGTCTTGCACCTTCTGCCAACCCCGGACAACTTCGGAGCCCTTGATGACCACCCTCTCGCCGGGAGCGGCCTGGTAGACGATGCGATTCTGATCGGACTCGCCGCCGCGTGGGGGGTTGACCCGCTCGCGATACGTCCCCGCGTGCACGGTGATCACATCGCCGCTCTGTGCCTTCTGCGCAGCCGCCGCGATGGTCTTCAACGGCTGCGCCGCCGAGCCCTCATTCGTATCGAGCCCGCTCGGCGAAACATGGTATTCCCGGGCCGAAAGCGGCTGGGCGAGCCACACGATCAGCACGATCAAGGCTACCTTCCTCATTTTCCTATTCCTTTCCTGTACTTGCTCGGCCCCCCTTCTCCCTATGCAACGCCAGGAGCATAGTCGCGCCGCTCCGGCTGGTCAAGGGCTTGATCGAGGGGGAGTCCCGCCGTTCTCGACACTCTGCTTCCCCGTGGCGGGCCAGGATTGCTTCCGCGAGATCAACTCCGGGACTCCGCCAGTCTCTCGTGGGCACGCATGGCTCTCCAGGCACAGACCATCATAATATGGTAACAGCGTGCCCCCACAAGTTGGCGAACATCGCAAAGGCCCCCGTGGTTCCGCCACCGCCACTCATTTGAACGTTGGATGCATGCTGTTCTCCCTTCTCTAATGTGTCCCGAGCCAGATCCCCAGTTGGACCGCCAGGACGAAACCATTGCCCACGCTATGGAACACGATCGGCACCAGCACGGCGGGACTCGACCATCCGTCGGCTTGGTAACAGCACCATCCACCAAGGATCGCCATGAGCGACAGGAATTTGATGCCAGCGCGGTACCCAGGCCGGCATTGTGCCCGCGCATGATTCTCCCGGGCCCGGATCAGCTCTTCCACCGTCCACACATAAGATGCCGTGATCTCTTGACCCATTGCTGTTCGCCGAACAAGAGAGCTCCGCCGCGTCCACGCGAGCACCAACCGTTTACCAGCCGTAATAATGGTAACTCAAACGCGACAGTGAGTCAAAAGCATCATCCCGTAGCTAATCAGGGTCATGGACTGCAGGCGACAGAATCCCTGGAACGCCGCTCCCCCGGGCGGCATGAGAAAGAAGGCCAATCGGGAGATTGGCGGTCCCAGGGGAAGTGGTGATATACTGGTGCGTCTGGAGGACGACGCCGCGGCCGGACAAAGGTCACGAGCGAAACGTCGATAGGATGAAAGGACAGACGCATGAAACCTGTTCGACGAGTACGAAGATGTCACGATCGAGGTCAATCCGGTGTTGGACGACCTGATCACAACCAAATAGCGAGAGCTCTGGGAGGATCATTCATGGACTTTCGGAAATTGTCGGCCCGTGGGGTGGCCGCGGACGTTCTGATCAGCGTCTTCGTCGGGAGCTCGGCCTTCGGCCAGGCGTCGTCGCAGACGCCACTGCTGGACGTCTTGAAGTTATTCACCGCGACCGAGGTGCCGGCCCTCGGCCCCGGCGAGGAGGCCGTGAAACCCCGCCCGGCGGCCGAACCGGCTCTTGCCCACCTGCCGGGCAAAGGTCTGGCCCAGCACCCGATGCTCTACGTCGGCGAGGGCTACAACAAGATGTTCCTGGTCACTGAAGGCAAGATCATCTGGACCTACCAGACCGGTGGCGGCAACGAGTACGACGACGTCTGGATGCTCTCGAACGGGAATATTCTCTTCACGCGCATGCAGTACGTCGCCGAGGTCACGCCGAAGAAGGAAATCGTCTGGCGCTACGACGCCCCGCAGGACACCGAGATCCACACCTGCCAGCCCATCGGTTTGGACAAGGTCTGTTCGTGCAGAACGGCCTGCCGCCCAAGTGATGGTCGTCAATATCAAGACCAAGGCCGTCGAAGTTCACGCACGATCTGCCGCCGCCAGCCTGACCGACTCAAGACAGTCCACGCCCAGTTCCGCCGCGTCCGCTACACGGCCCAAGGCACCTATCTGGTTCCCTTTCTCAAATGAACAAGGTTGTCGGAATACGACAAGGATTTCAAAGAGATCTGGAAGTTCGACGTCAACGATCTCCCGGCCGGCAGCCGCTTCAGCCCCTGGGCCGCGCTGCGTCTCAAGAACGGCAACACCCTGATCACCAATGAAGCAGGCAACTCCACGATCGAAGTCAATCCCCAGAAGAAGATCGTCTGGGAATTCAAGACTACCGACTTGCCCGAGGAATATCGCCTGCTCGTCAGCGCCGCAATCGTGCACCCGCCTCGCCAACGGCAATACGATCTTTTGCTCCCGCGGGAAGGGCAACGCCGGACCGCAGCTTGTCGAAGTGACGCCGGACAAGAAAGTCGTCTGGGTCCTGCGGGATTGGGCCAACCTCGGCCCCGCCACGGCCGTCCAGATTCTGGACGACCCGGCATCCCGGAGCACCCGGGCGAATCCGAACACTGAGAGCGGGCTTACGGGAAGGACAAGCGCACGGGGTGAAAATGGGCGGCATCATGATTCCATCTTTTCTGACCCTCATCGTAGGCTGCGGATGAAAGACGGCCGGCGGTTACTCAATTGCGGGCAGAGCCTGGGCGGTCCCGAAACAATTCCTTCCTGTCGCTTGTGCTTGCCGTCCGGAATCACCACGACCGCCCAAGGTTTGTCTGCGCTCGCCACACGGAGTTTCCAGGTCAGGGTCTGCTCCTGGCCGGCCGTTAGATTGACCGCTCCCTGCGGCCCGGAAGCGGACGCGTTGAAGACGCGAAGTTCCACCTGGTGCGTGCCGGCTCCACGAACGCGTGCCTCTACCTGCACGATCCCTGCTTCCAGCCGCTGCGCGGAAAGCTGCAAATCGATGGCGTGCGGCGGATCCAGTTGCAACTCGTACCGGCCCCCGGCCAGCAACGCCGTTTTCTTGGCGGCGTTTCCGTACGTGATGGTGTAGTCCCCGGGCGCCAGGTTCACGGCGAACTCGCCCGCCGGGACCTGGACTGTTGCGCCGGTGCGCGACTCGCGAAATACCGCGTCCGAGGCGGCGGACCCGGTGACGTGCGCCGGCATCCCCAGGTAGGCCAGACTCCAGAGCAGCCGGCTCACGGGGACCACCCAAATCTCCTTGTACGTGGCGATGTTCGTGGCCGGCCAGCAGGGAGCGTCGTTCTGCCGCGAGTCCATGCCGACGGGCAAGGCACCAACCAGATTGCGCAGACAGTACGCAAACAAAGGCTGATAATCGTACCCCGCGCCGTACATCAAGCTCTCGGAGAAAGGGTTCCCGCCAAAGACCCACTGAAGCTGCCGCCGGGTCAGGGCTTCGAGGGCCGGCTGGTTGCGCAACTGGGCCGCGGCCGTCAAAGCAGCCGTGCCGGACATCTGGACGGCGGTGTTGCCATGAAAGAGATTGTCGCGCCAGATCGGAAACACCCGCAACCGGTAGTCCTCGGAGAGCCGCGTCCCGGCGTTGAACTGCTTGAGGGCGGCGGCCGGGTCCGGAGCCCTCCCCCGCGAAGGCTGGGCTCCCCCGGCCATGGCCTCGACCTCACTGCGGCGCCACACCGAGTTCGGAATGTGACGATAGGGTTCCGAGATACTTGCCCCTTGCCGATAGAAGAACTCCGAATGCAGCAGAGCCGCCCCGTACCACTGGATCCAGTCGGCATGGCCAGGGAAGGTCTCGCACAAGGCCCGCAACGCCATCAGCGGCGCCTCTTCGAAGCTCAAGTGAAAGTCGTGCACCACGCGCTGTCTCTTCGTGTCAGTGTAGAAATAGCCCGTGATCGGGATGCCGTCCACGAAACGCTGCTCCTGGCATTCGAGCAGCAGGCGTCCAAAACGCGCCGCCTGCTCGGTGTAGGCTGGCTTGCCGGTGGCACGGTACAACTCGGCCGATGCCAAGGCTCCAAAGGCCGCTTCGTCGCGCGTCGCCGCAGACCAGTCGGAACGCCGCTCCAGCGTGGCTTGGTAGTCTTCCTCTGCCGCCTCCAGGCTCTGAGCGGCTCTCTGTGGATCGGCGTCCTTCAAGACGCGCGACGCGTAACCGGCCACGGCCGCAAAGAGGAGGTTCTCGTAGGCCACGTGCTGCGCCGGCACGACCATGTCGTCGATAGTACCCACCTGGTTGTCCGTGTAAATGCGCCCGAGCGCCCACGTGATCCGATACCCTTGGCCGAAACGGGTCTTCAGTAGCCAGTCCAGTCCCCACCGAGCTTCCTCCAACACCCTGTCCTGGAGTTCCGGCCTGATCCCGCGCTGCCGCAATTGCTCGTAGATTTGCAGCATGGCGTAGACCGCCATGCCGGTGCGGTGCGAGCCCTGCGACAAATCGCCGGCGTCGTGCCAACCGCCGTTGATGATCTTCGTCTGCCCCTCGTGCGTGCCCTGCCAGTCCTGGTGACAGACGCGGTGCACCCCCGGCACGTCGAAGCCGCAGCGCTGACCGTAGTAGAAGTTGAGCGCTTTCTCGATAACCCCGTACCACAGGTCATCGGAAATCGCGAACGGCCGGCTGGACACCGGGCCGCACCGCAGGAGATACCGGCCGGGCTGCGTGAAGCTCGTGAAATCGAGGATCTGGAACTGGCCGCGTCGATTCTTCACGGTCTGCACCGGGAAGCTCGCGGCGGTGCGGTCGCTCTGAGCGTCCACCAGCGTGAACTGTGCATCGCTCACGCCGGACAGGAAGGCCACCTTCTCGTCGGAGGGCCGGTAGCCCACGTGTTGGAAGGCGATCTTCCCCGGGGCGACTTCCCACCCTTCATACGGCTCGGCCTCCACGCGCTGGACTTCAATCTGATCGAAATCGTAGGTGACGATGCCCTCGTCTTCGGGATCGTGGCCCCGGAGCGTCTGGGAAATCGCCAGTCCGGTTACCTGGTCGCGCCGGTAGTCAGGGATCTCCCAGACGACGTGATTCCACTGGCCCGGCTTGAGATCGTGCACGAAGTGGCTGGGCACGGGGTCCAGCGCCCCCGTAGGCGCGCCCGCGCAACTGAACCCCAAGGTGAAGGAATACGCCCGCATGGACGTGGGATGCACGTAGACCCACAACGAGATCCGGTTGAACCGACTCCAATCCTGCGGCGGCGCCAGCTTCAGCCGCATGCTCGAGTTGCCCCCCTGTCCCCCGACAAAGGAACCCTCCTTGCGGTTGGCCTTGAGGTAGGCTTCATCGCGCAGCGAGGTACGGAAGCGCAGGGACCGCTTTCCGTCCTTGGCGCGGTCCGTGGTATAGGCCATCGTACCGATGCCGGAGACGGACCAATTGCCATCCGCCTCCATGTCGTCGATCACGGAAGACTCATAGACCTGCTTCGACAAGTAGCGGTATTCCAGCGAGTTCTCAAAAGTCGCTTCTATCAGGGGTCGCTGCGGCCACGAACCGGCGGTCTGGGCCCAACCCGGCAGCACACCGAGACTGAGCACCCAAAGCAACGGAACGAGCGGCTTGCGACAGAACGCACCGACGGTCGGATTCTGCATTGAGCTATCTCCCTTTTGATTGGGGGCCGTGTTCGTCAATCCGGGATTCCCCGTTCTGACTTCGTGGATGGTGCTCCTGCACGCCGCCCACACGCCGTATGATACCCAGGTCCCGCGTCTGCTTCAATAATCCCGGCCGTCGGTCTTGGGAGGACGCCCACGAACTCCTGCCCCCTGATTGACATTGTTCCAGTAGAGGATTTTTGATACTCTATGGCTATGAAACCGACCGTCTATGTCGAAACGTCTGTGATCAGCTACTTGACGGCTCAGGTCAGCCGAGATTTGGTGGTTGCCGCTCACCAGCAACTGACGGCGGAGTGGTGGAAGCAAGCGCTGCCGCCATTTGAGCCTTTCATCTCCCCAGTGGTTTTGGAGGAGATCAGCAGAGGCGACCCGGACGCGGCGAAGAAACGTATCAAGGCTGTGAGCCGTTTCAAGGTTCTGGAGGTAGCGCCGGAAGTCCGTGATTTGGCTGAGCACTACTTCGCGGCCATCGACCTTCCCGAGAAAGCCCGGGCTGACGCTTATCATTTGGCGTTGGCGGTTTGGCACGGCATGGACTACCTCGTAACCTGGAACTGCACGCACATTGCCGGCGGGAAAGTGAAACTGATCGTGCAACGGGTGAACGCGGGTCGAACCCTGGCTTCGCCGATCATCTGCACACCTGAAGAGCTGATGGAGATATGACATGACTCAAGACCCGATAGTTCAGGAGGTGCGTTCGATCCGCAAAGAGATCGAGCAGCAGTATCCGGACGCCGTTTCGTTCTATGAGCACCTCCAACAACAACAGAAGGCGTATCGCAAAAGGCTCGTACGACGACAGCCCAAGAAGGCACCACGTGCCCGGGCTTCCTGAGCGGTGGCGTGTGACTCAGACTGCGTCGAATCCAGCGGCTGGATGGGAGAATCAGGGTGCCACAGGCTCAACACGGGGAGATCGCAATGAAGATGACCAAGCGTGACTTCATCAGGGGAACCAGCTTTCTGGGAATGGCGAGTCTCGCCGGAGCAATTCCCGCATCGTCGGCCGAAAAGACAGGGCGCAGAGCTCTTCCGTCTTCAACGTTCGGACTTTCGGCGCCACAGGTGACGGTAAGACGCCGGACTCGGACGCGGTACAAAAAGCACTGGACGCGGCCGGCGCGGTCAGCGGCACGGCATATTTCCCCGCGGGACGATATCTTTGCCACGACCTCAAGGTCCAGCAGCATACCACAGTCACGGCAGAACCCCAGTGGGGCTATCGAGGCGGGGCCGGGGCCATGCTACTCCTGGATTCCGAGGAAGCAGACTGCCTGCTGAACATTACCGGGGCCTTCGGCGTCCATCTCCGGGGACTCTTCCTACAAGGCCGGCGGGGCACCCAAAAGCCGATTCATGGCGTCTTCCTCAACAATCCGGAGAAATACAGCCCTCAAGAGGACTCCATTGTCATTGACGACTGCAAGATCCAGGGGTTCTCCGGCCATGGGGTGCATCTGCTTGCATCTGGCTGTTTATCATCCGGCACAGCATCATGCAGGGGAACAAGGGGTGCGGCGTTCAGATCACCGGCTGGGACGGTTTCGTAACGGACAACCAATTCTCCGGAAACGGCGGTCATGGTTTCGGCTGCGAGGGCGTGGGCTCGACCATCATGTTCACGGCCAACCGCGTCGAATGGAACAGAGGATACGGCCTTTACCTCTACGCCGGCGACGCCTGGAACGTGACGGGCAACTGCTTCGACCGGAATTGGGGTGCCGGCCTTTGTGCGATAAAGATGCGTACCACCACCATCACCGGCAATGTCTTCCGGCGCTGCGGCAAAGACAGCAACCTGCTCGCCGAAGGAGAACGCTCCTGCCAGGTCCGCCTGGAGGAATGTAGTGGGCTGAGCTTCGTTGCCAATGCGTGTGCAGCAGGCCGGGATGATGGCGGCCAGGGGAAATACACGCCGCAAGTCGGTTTCATTCTGCGAAAGCTAAGTCACTCGATCATCGCCAACAACACGCTCTATCACGGATTCATGGATCAGATGGTCGTCGACCTCGGAGAACATGGCGACGGCTATGTGTTTGTCAACAATGTCGGCTGCCCTATGGAAGTGACGACAAGTCCCGGCCAAGGTCAAGGAGGAACCTCTACGGTGAAGTCGCTGCCCGCTCAAAATGCACCTTGAGGAAGGCCACCGTCCGGCGCGTGGATTCGGCGGTCTCGGGGATGGTAATCACCATCCGAAAAAGCGATAAGGGTCATCCCATTCGGTGGGTCGGGTCAGGTAGAGACCTTCCGAGCACCGGCCGGCCGTTGGGTCCTGGATCGGCTCCAGACGCACATCGGCCAGCCACAGCTTGCCGGTGCCGGTGAACCAGATCTGGAGCTTCGTGCCCTTGGCTGCCGTGTCTTTGGCTTGGACAAGGAAGCTGCAGCGACTGCCATTCGGCTTTGGGGGTGAAGTTGGTGTAGTCGAAAAGGGCTTGCCAATTGGCGGTGTTCTGTACCGTCCAAGTGACGTCATGCGAGGTCAGGCCCTCGGCCCGCGTGCGCAGGGATAAGCGATACCACTGGCCGCCACGGATCGGGAAATCATGTTGAGCAATCATGACTTCGGGCGGCTTATTGCCGGCCGCGACGGGCGGCACATTGATGACCTGGGCCCAGCCGGAGCCCGGCCCCGCCAGAGCCTGCCGCGTACACGACCCGCCCTTGATGCTGCACTCCCAGCCATCGGCCAGTCCATCCCCGTTGGCATCGACGCTGAAATCGCCGTTTTTCAAAACGGAGGGTCCCGCCGAAGCGCCCACGGGACTGCCGAACCGCTCCAGTAGCGGCGTCGAGCCAGAGACGCCGAGGTTGGCCAGCAGACGGCTCACGGCAAACGAGGTGCGGCCAAAGGTACGACGCAGGTTGAATTGCTCCGGGCCGTGATTGAAGTACCACGAGGCCAAGCCCGCCTCGAAGCTCGCGTTCTTGAACAAGTTACTGGGTTAGCGTGCTGTCTTTGTTGTCATTCGCAACGTAAGGCCCCTCGTAGAGGCGCATCCGGTCCACCTGGAACCGAGCGCCATCGCCCGAGGCGTTCACGTAAGCTTGCCAGCCCTCGGGATACTCTTTGTCCACGGTGAAGGTAAGGTGCAGGTCCGTCCAGGCGCCGGGGTTGACGGTGCTGTCCGGCCCGCGTGCCGCCCGATCCCAGGGACGGCCTGCACGCTCCACCTCCAGGCGCAAAACCGCCGGGCCATCGACGGCCTTCACGCGGGCGTCCACGGTGTAGGTCTTGCCGACCGAGCCCGCCGAGACCTTCTGCCCCAGCTGGGCACTGACCAGGCTGCCCAGCGAGACCTGAGCGACCTTCTTGCCCTTGCCGGTGCTGTCATCGACCAGCTCAATCGAGCCCAGCACCCCCATCACCTTGCTCACCTGGAACGGCGGAAGCTGGCAAAAGACGACATTGCTCGTAGAGGCCAACACGCCGTCCCCGTAGACCGTTGCGCCTCCGCTTACCAGTGGCAGCGTACGCGGGTCGCGGTTGTGTACGTCGGCCGGCGCCACCCCGGCCAACGGGGATTCGACGCTGAAAGGCGGGAAAGTCGTGGCAATATGTTCTGCCGGCTGCATCGTGATCTGCATGGGCAGGAAGGAGTTCGCCTCCGCTTGGTCCAGGCCGAGAGCCAAGACGCGGCCGCCTGCCTTGATCCATTCCTTTATGGTCGCCGCCTGGGCCGCCACTTCCCGGCCCCCGCCCGGTCCCACCACCAGCACCTGATCGGCCTTCGGCGGTTCGCCTTGGAACGAGGACGCTTCCACGCCGCAGGCTTTCAGCCAGGCGAGACCGGCAGGCTCGCCCGCGTAAACTGCGGTCCGCCGGGCAGTCGGCCGCCACGCCTCGACATACCGCAGGATGTTGTCGGCCAAGGTCTCGGCCGCCGGGTCCTGTTCGGTCCTTCCCGTCACATCCATTTGACAGAAGAGGACCAGACCGCGGCCTTCGCGGTATTCGAGCAGAGGGCTATATTGAAGGGCGTAGCCACCGTCAACGATCGGCAGAAAATCGCCCCGGGGCGGCTTCTCGATCAGGACGGAGGCGACGTTGCCCCAATTGCCGCAGCGCCACAGCCGGGTGACCTCCAGTCCGCACCAGCGCACCGTGGGCGCGCCGCTGTAGCGCGGGCTCAGGGTATAGTCCAGGGTAGGCGGCAGCAAAGTGGCCGCGCCGCGCCAGTCACGCAGGTTCTCGGCCTTGAGTCCCGCCAGCAAGGGGCTGTCCGGCACACGTGGCCAAACCTGTCGCAGGCCGTATTCCTCGACCCGGAATCCGAGCCGCTTTTCGAGCACCGCGCCTGTCTGTTCGAACACGACCACCTTCAAACCGTCCGCGCACCCGACGTCAACGCGGGTGCCGCGCCATCCACCGTCAAGGCCTTTTTGCCGATCAGCAGCACGTCGAAGTTCGAAAGGTCCGCATTCGCATCAACCGGTTGGGAAACGACGCCCCGGCCTGCCAGCCATTTGGCCGTCTCGCCCGGCGGATCAAAGAGAGCGATCTTCAAGGCGGGGCGGGGCGCGGTGGAGCGCGGAATCACCTGGAAGGTGAAGGAGTCTTCCTGGCTTTCCCCGGTGCTGGACTTGAAGCTCGCGTTGATTCGGTAGTCGCCCGGCGCCAGATCGCTCGGCAGCTTGACTTCCAGCGGGACACGCACCTGGTCGCCGGTCGGTATGACCACCCGTTGGTTCCCCTGGACTGCCGGCCGGATGTCGCACGTCCAGGAGGCGTCGCCGGTGACGGTCAGGCGTGTGTTGTTGATCACAATGAACTGCTTCTGGACGGTTTCGCCGGGATAGAAGGTGTGGTCCTTGGTGGTGAAATGCTCCGGCTTGCCGGCGATCCAGGCCAGCAGCGGCAGATTATTGCGAAGCAACGATTGGGCCGTCGGCGACGCCACCCAGTCGGACCGCTCGTAAGCCGAGGTCAAAGCGGGCGTAGGTGTGGTCGATGAAATCCGGGCTGTAACCAGGCCGTTGGAGGTTGTCCCAATCCACCGCAAGGTCCTGGCGCCGGGGCTGGAAACCGTCGCGCAACTTCCAAAAGCGATCATGCTCCCAGGGCGAGTTGCCCGAGAGGCCCCAGGTGCGAAAGGCACGCCAGTTGTCGGTCGTGTAGGCGGCTTGGACCGGCTGCATTTCGTCCAACCGCACATCGCCGACCGGATAGGGGTAATCCCAGCGCTTCCACGCCTGGCCTTTGCGAAACTGCTGCGCTTCCCAGCGCAGATTGCGTTTTTCCCGATCGCTGATCTGGTACGCCGCATCGCCCAGGAACTGGGCGTTCCATTCCGCCAGGCAATATTCCCACGGCACGGCGGCGCTGCCGAACTCGCGCTGGCCGTTATACCAGCCGCGATACATGGCCCAGTCCCAGCCAAACGGGGCGCCGTATTCGACCAGAAGCAACGGTTTGACCCCTACGCTCGACCAGTGCTCGAACCAGTCGTCCAGCTCTTGAATGGGCACAAAGTTCGGATAGAAGTTGAGGGTGTACATGGCGCTGAGATTGCCGGAGGAGTGGTGATAGACGATCCGCGCGGGGTCCAGGCGCTGGACGATGGCTTCACAGCGTAGCGCCAGCGCGGCATTGCGGGCCGCCCATTGGTCCCGCGGATCGCTGATCCCGTCGATCATCGGCGGGTTGATGTCCTCGTTGTAGCCGGTGGCATTGTGGCTCATGGCGTAGCTCACCACGGACGGATGATTGCCTGCCACCCCCACGTAGAACGCCGCATGGGTGGCGTAGCCGTTGGTTTGGTCCGCGTTCGGGCTCTTCCAGTCATAGGCGCTGAAATGCGGCTGCGACAAAGCGACCAGCATCCCCGTGTCATCGGCGGCGCGCAGGATTTCGGCAAAGCTCAGATGGGCGCCGGGTTCGCAGCCGTAATTGTGGGTGTAAACGAAGTTGATCCCGAAACTCTTGAGGCGCAGCAGACTCTCCTTGGCCCCCGCGTAAGTCGACAGCGCCGCTCCCACCTGGGCGTTGTCCAGCGGCACGAGGGACAGGTACAAGCGCGTCCCATTGAGATAGAAATCACGGCCCTGAATCCAGAACTCCCGAAACCCGAAGCGAACCGGGGCCGCGGTGTCCACCGCCCGGCCGGCCGCGTCGAGAAGCGACACCTGAGCCTCGTATTGGTTCTCGGGCGTGTGGATGTCCCAGAGCTTCGGCGGCTTCCAAGAGGCGGTGAACGTCGCACACGCCATTCGTCGCTTCAGCGCCGGCGAAGGCAGGCCCGGTGAACTCCGCGATGGGCCGGCCCTGCTCCAGGATGCGGGCTTGCAGCTTATAGCGGCCCTCCGCCGCCAGTTGCTTGACCCCAGCCCGGAACGTAACCTCGCTCCGGCGAAACGAGGTGTCGATCTTCACCGTCCCCAGCCGCGCCCCATCCGGCTCGCTGACCAACCAGACATCGCCGCACAGACCCCGGCGTTCGACGGTGCCCTGCCGCTGGCGGGCGGTGTTGGTGTCGTTGTAGGACTCCATGACGGCTCGCAGCGGCATCGCCACCACCAGCAGACTCAGAGTATGCGTCGCTCCCGGACGAACGACCCCCGAGAGGTCCACCTGACCCGCCGGGAAGCGGACCTGGCCCACCTGGCGTCCATCCACATACACGGTCGCGTAGGAATTGAGGTACTCGACTTCCAAGGAGATCCGCCGCCCCGTCCAGTCCTGCGGGATCGTGATCGTGCGTTCGTACCATGCGCTTTTGACAGCGCCGAGCTTCGTGTCCTTCCAACTCGGATGGGGGTAGAGCGTCTGGTAGTCGCTCTGCAAATAATCCTCGACCCCGGGCCAGCAGGCGGGCACCTTGTAGTAACCCCAAGCCCCCGTCGGCACGGCGCGGGCATCCTCCGCCGCCGGTTGCCAGCGCCACAGCCCGTTGATACAGAGCCGTTCCCGCGTGGGCGTGGTCTCACGATAAGCCTTGGCCAGGTCCCATACCGCTTTGACTCCGGGCGGCAACACCGCGCTCGTTTGGTCCTGCGCCGATACCGAACCAGGCCCGGCGAGGCAGAACGTTGCCAGCAGCATGGCCAAAGCAAGCCGCGAGGCAGGGCTTTCCGGCGTGTGGAAGTGTACAGGACTCCATTGTTTGATTTGGCGTTTCACAGAATGCCTTTCTAAATGAACTCGGCCGCCACCAATCTTATCTGGCCGCAAGGGAAAGTCCACACCGTTGCGCGGTTTGGAGTTCCGCCTTCAGGCGGGCCTGAGAGTCTCCCGGCGCAGCCGGCTCCCTCCCACGCAGACGCAGAACATCCAAGGCTATCCAGACTGTTTGACCCGCCTGAAGGCGGAACTCCAAACGACGCCACAACGGACATGCACGGCCTGTGACGTGGTCGAAAGAGCATCTGGACTTGGCACAGCCTTTCTTCTAAAGTAGTCCCATGATGCTAAAGACTATTGGATTGATGGCGTGCATAGCGGTTCTTTCGGCGGTTTGTCCTATCCCCCAGTCGCAGGGGGCGTTCGAGCCTTGGGCGTCCAACGACGGATCCCACGGACGCTCCTAAACGCCACGTCCAGGACGTTACGACCGCACCTTTCACCTACTGCCTCATGCAGGGCGGCACGATGGACGGGAAGATGTGCACCACGCTGCCCGGCGTCTGGGAGCCGTACGAGCAGACCTGGGAGTCCAACCGTTCGATCCGCATGGAGAACGTCGGCGCGCGAAATGTGATCAATCCCTGGCTGAACATCGGCCCCATCGACTTCTTCTCCCAGCAGACGATCGCCGACTCGGTTACGCAGGGGCTTTCGACCGATAAGGAAAAGGCCCTCGCGCTCTTCTACTTCTACATCACCCATCGCTACCACAAAGGCAATGGCGACAACGGAGCGCAGGGCGACGTTTCGCAGGCGATCAACGTATTCGGCTTCAACACCTGCGGCAACAGCACGCTGTGCATCGCGGACCTGCTCGAGCAAAGCCGGCGTGAGCGATTGCATCTTCAGCCATTGCCCCGGCCATTGCGTCCCGCAGGCTTTCTTCGACGGCAGGTACAACACGCTGGACGGGGACATGGCCACCTTCATGCTCCTGCGGGACAACCACACCCTGGCCAACGAGCTGGATCTGGTCCGGGACCACGACCTGATCAAACGCGTGCATCAGTATGGAATCATGAGTCCCATGAATCCTGTGAAGAACAATGAGGACTACGCGCAGTATTACACCTGGGAGGGACAACACGACCCAGAAGCTCAAGGGCTGGGACTGGTGGACCATGGGCATGGTCCTGCGTCCGCACGAAGCCATCGAATGGCGGTGGGGACACGAGACTCCGGTGAAATATCACGGCGATATGGCCGGGACATCCCCCGATGGCTCCCGGACACGATCTACAACGGCCTCTGGGAATATGCCCCGGACTTTCAAGAACGATCCGCAGTGGCGGGCCGGCGCGGCCGTGACGAACATCGCCAACAAAGACGGCGTCCTCACGGCAGCGGACGGTGGCACGGGCACCATCGTATGGCCCATGAAGAGTGCCCTATCAATTCATCGGCGGCACCCTTGCTGCCGCAGGCGACGGATATGCTTTCGAGGTTGGTTTCCTCGACCCGAAAGACTGGCGGAAGACCGTTTACACGCCGCTGGCAACGTTGGCCGAGTTTGACGGCCAGTTCAAAGGCCGCACCGCCGACGCGCAGCGAGTACTGGCTCCGATGCACCCTGACAGGCAAAGCTTCGCTTGAGCGACGTCAACATCCAGAACGATATCCAGATGGCGCCGCTGGCCATGCCGTCGATGACCGTGGGAGACAACCGTTTCACGTACTTGGAGCACACGGACAACAAGACCGGCGCCAACGCCGCCAGGCATCTGAGGATCACGCACACCTGGGTCGAAAGGTCGAAGACGCGCCCGCCAAAGCGCCCGAATCGCCCGTCTATCCGGCCCACGGCGGCACAGAGCGACGGCACGGACGTGGTGTTCCAGTGGAACGCCGCCACGGACCCTGATGGCGACGCCATCACGGATTATCATTTCCAGCTTTCGGACCGTCCCGACATGCGATGGCCCCTGTCGCCCAATTTCGACAAGTACGTTTCCAGGACGCCCGACCAAGGCAAGGCGTGCTACACGCTGCCGCGTCCCGGCCTTTTGACGCCCGGCCAGACCTATTACTGGCATGTGAAAGCCAAGGATGCCAACGGCGTCTGGGGGCCGTGGAGCGACACCTGGAGTTTCACGGCGCAGGGGCCCGCGTATCCCCTGAACGTGGCGCTCAAATACAACCCTGACACCGGAATCAGGCACATTGACCTGGAGCGCCAACCCGGTGGGAAGGCCGCCCGCCAAGTACCGGGTATACGGCAGCGACGAGAAGGGCTTCACGGTCCACGACAACTCCTACGAGGTCAAGCTGGGCGATACGAAAGAACTCGCCAATCCCTTTCCCGGCCAACTTCGTGGCCGAAGTCACAGGCACTTCCCTGGATGTGGTCGGGGTCGGCAATGCCCTGCCGAACGCCAACAAGGCCTATTACCGCGTCGTGGCGGTGGACGCCAAGGGTAAAAGAAGCGGGGATTCGGATTATGCCGAAGCCCCCGGCCGTTCATCTACAGCGTCCCTGTCACAAGCGCGCCCGCGGGCCAGCCGTATCGCTATCAAGTCAAGGCCATCCGTTCCTTAGGCGACCTCACGAGAAGGGATGCCGCCAAGCCCAAGCCCGGAGCCAAGTTCTGGAAGATCGAGCCTCTGAAGTTCTCGCTCACGCAAAAGCCGGGCTGGATGAGCATCAACGCCGACACCGGGCTGATCACCGGCACGTCGGACGGGACGGGCGGGACGGTGACCGTCAGCGTGACCCTCATGAAGGAGCACCGGCTGGTGCATGACAAAGACAATATCGTGTGGGGGAACGAATATGAACAAAGCAGGACCTATGAAAGCGTGGGGCCCGTGACGCAGCAGTTTGTCGTAAACGGCACGAAGGATCAATGAGCCCACAAGCCGGTCAAACCGCTCGGTGGGCTTTGGAGGCCGGGCTCGATGGTACCGGGAGAACCTCTGGAACCAAAGATCGTTGATGAGTACAAGATGCTCCCTGGGCTGGATGCAGGCCATTCGCCGGTCGCTCTGTGCTTGTTTTCCGGCGGATGTCGCCGTGTTTTCAGAGACGCGCCAGTGGCATGGCAGCGGCCCGTCGTTTTCGGTGATCATCGAGGCTAAGGGAGAGGTCGTGCGCGCATGTCGGAGTTGTGGACCGCGTGGTGCGGTTTGGTTCGCGTCCGGCCCAGTGCGGCGGGTATCCAGAACGTGTTTGTCCTTCCCTCCTACAGGGGCAGGAATCTCTCCGATGCTGTCATGCGGGCCGCACAGGAGGAGGCCCGAGAGCGGGGATTCGATGGTGGCCTCTTGTTCTGCGTCCCCAGGCTGGAGAAGGTCTACGCCCGGATGGGATGGCACGTGATAGCGAATGACGTCGTTCGCGTTGATGATGATGGCCTTGAGAAGCCGATTCCGGGCAAGAACATCGGTATGTTCTTCCCGCTTCGCTGGACCCAAGCCCCACCGGACACAATCCATCTCGGCGGGAATGACTGGTGAGCTGTTATTGGTAAACTCCGCCCTCCTCTGACGAAGGCGCTTGTCTGCCCACCCTCCGCCCGTGAGCCTCTGCCGGTTACCCCTGGATGAATCCCCGCACCCAACGGGCTTACTGATGGTGTTCTTTCGGCAAAGCAGTTGCGATCCCTTTCTCCAGTTCGCCGCCTCGTAGGTCCCCAGGACAACGCCATTGACTGTCAGCGCATAACTGGCCGGACGATGCGATATTCCGAAATACGATGATCGGCTCGCGCGGCCACGGAAAACGGGGTGTCGATCTCCAGCGCGATCTTGCCGGCGCCGATCTGGCATTTCGGTGATATTGAGACCGTTCACACCCACCCCGGCCCCGGCCGCCACATCGACAATGCCATCGCGCAGGAATTCCTCCTCGATCTCGATTCCCGCCATGCCGCTGCCGGTAGCCCCAGTGGAAACTCGAGACGCCCGCCTTGCCGCCGTAGCCGCTGTGGGCCCAATTCTCGGAGGGAGAGATCGGGAATTGCGCCCGCAGGGCGGCAACGCCGCGTTCCAGGTACTCCGTCTTGCCCGTGGCACGATAGTAGTCGAGCAGGATGTTGCCGCACTGACTCTGCCGGGCATCGGACCATTCGGCATCCGAGTTCTGGGTCGTGAAGCCGCCGAGAAGCATGGCCGGACCGGTCAGGCCCTCCAGCAGCGGATTGGTCCAGCATTGCTGATAGAGAAGAAGGTAATCGAGCAAGCTCTCGCCCTTCTCCAAGTAACGCCCGGTCCCCTGTGACGCGCCAGGCCTGCAGGAAAGCCGCCACGGTCTGACCCAAGGCCAGATCGTTAGCGGGCCATTGGCCCGTCCGTGTGTCGAAGCCGATCCCACGCGGACTGCAACTCCAGAAGGTCTCGAAATCGTACCACTTGCGCTGGGGAATCACCTCCTTTTCCAGAAAGGCCAAGTCCCCTCTGCGCCGCATTGAGGTACTCAGGCTGCCGGTCCGCCTCGTACAGCTTGAGCAGAAAAGCGCGACCGGCCCCGTTTCGGCCATCGTGTACGGCGCTTTGTCTGGGAGCGGGTTTCCCGCTTCGTCGAAGAACGTCGCGCACCTGCCGTCGGTCTGCTGGCGGGCGATCAGGAAACGGGCCAGCCCCTGGCAACGAGGCAAGACTCTCTCATGACCAGGCAACCGGGCCTGCTCGCCAGCGCAGGAGCCAATAGGCCGTCCAACTCATGTCGTAGCCAAGATATCCCTGGATCGTGCTGCCTCCGGAGCCATCGCCGGCTCCCCAAACCAACTGGTCGTCCTTGTCGAGGGCAGCGATGCACTTGAAGGCGCCGTTCGGACCGGGCGATTGAAGTGCCAGATTCACGGTTTCCATGGCAAGCTGGAGCAGATCGTTGTTGCTCGTCCGCACGTGCATACAGCGCCATGCCGAATGAGGTCCGCAGGCTGTTGAACCAGGAGGAGAGATAGACGACCGCGGCCCCAGCGCCCGGCTGGTGCTGACGCCGCCGCCGGTCGAGCCGTCCGGCAGGGCGATCCGGAGCCAGCCTTGCGCGACTCCTGCTCCCACACGCGTTGCCGCCATTGGTCGAACAGGCGAGGTCCTGGTAGGGGCCGGTCCCTCTCTGCTGTTCGGCGGCCGCCACTTGGCCCGGGACGGCCGAACCGCTCCCAGTGAAACCGCACGCACTGGCGGTACGCCTGCCCCGCCTGGGCCGTAGCTGTCACCAGCAGAAAATAGGCGTTCTCCAGCGGCTTCTCCAGCTTCCACAGCCGTTGGGTGTCTATGCGATAGACCGAATGGCGCGCCATCTTGGCCGGCATGAAGCCGACGCACAGCGAGGGACGGGCGTGACGTCCAGGTCCAGGGCATGGGGGCAGAGCTCAGTGTGTCGCGATTCAGCGCCGTGACATCCGGCACAACGCCGAACGCCAATCGTCCGGACTGAACGAGAATGAGCGGTGCCTTGTACTGGGCATCGGGATTGAAGCCGCCCACGGAGGGCGAATAGGACCACTGCGCCCGTTGGGAGAAGGCAAACGGTCCGCGATGGACTGAAGCTCCACAGCTTCTGCACGGCTCCAGCCGGGTCGTCACGCGGAGCCAGGGCCCGCTGCCGTCAAGAGATACCTTCCGCACGATGCGACAAGGTCCGGCCGAGAAAGTCTCCGTCATCTCCTCGCAGAAGCCGAGACTTCCAGCGCCGTCGCCGGGATCTCCTGCGGCGGCTGCCTTGGGAACCGCCCTCGACGCCATATAGGCAGATCGGCCCGCCGCTGACGCCCGCCGATGTCGCCACTTCCACCCAGACGTCCTCGTCCGTTCTTGGCCAGATAACGTTCCCGCAGCCGGCCCTCCGCAAGGTCCACTTCCACCCTAACCCGAGGACCGTTCAGCGCCGCCTTTGTCGCATCCCCACCTGCGCCCTGGGCGCCGAATCCCTCGGCGGAAGGGAAGGCTTCTATGACGGGAACGGCCGTCGCCCGCGCGGGCAGGAGCGACAGGCAGAGCGTCACGACAGCGGCGTAGGGAAAGACACGGGGCTTCATCACAATGGTCCCTTTCGCATCATGGGTGGGTTCTTTCACGATCTGAATTCCGTCGACGGCGCTGGCCGGGACAGCCGGAAGCAGTGCCAGGAGGCACCAGGCATGGGAGACCAAAGCGTTCATATCGTCCCTCAGCTTTCAGTTGCCCATGAGATCATGGGCATGGCACTCCTCTCCGAGGCCCCCGACCCGAGCGTTAAACCTGCAGCTTGATGGGCATCGGTTTGTTGGCGGGTTCCTCATTGACGAGCCGACTCCACGTTGAACTACCGCGAGAAACGGACCGCCCACGCCACGTCGTTATCGGTGGAGGTCGTAAAGTCCACCAGCAAGAGATCGCCTTCCGTCCTCGTGGCGGCCGTCAGCCCCGTGGGCAACTCCACCCGGTCCAGCCGGTATCCCGCGGGGACCCAGATCCGCAGCTCGTAAGGATCGCCGCCTACCGCTCGCGAGAGACCGTGGAGCACGTTCTGCCCACCCTCCCAGCGAAGGTCCTGGACATCAAACGCCATCTGCCGCACGTGCCGGCTCGTCGACACCAGCACCGGCCGGTCTTCCTTGGCCACGATGCTGTATACGTCGCAGTCTTTGTTGCCGATGGTGCGCGAGACGAAGCGCCCCGAAACGTCCCGACCAGCTTGTGGCTCCAGAACTCGTAGACCAGATACTCCTTCTGCGGGTCGAGCCGCAGATCTTGGGCCGCGTCCAGAGTCACGGTTAGATTGGGGCTCTTGGGACCGAAATTGAATACTCCCAGGATGTTCCACTTCCCAAAGGCCCGCTCCACCGGGAGATTCCACACCACCGCCGGCTTGCGCACGAACAGGTCTACGGGATAGGCTACGTCTGCCGTGGGTGGGGACACCCGCTTGAGCAATTCGAGCCGCTCCTCGGGATACGGCCCGTCGAACGCCTCCGAAAGCCGCATGCAACTCGTGGCGATGGCCTTGTAGGTCAGCGATACCTTGGCCTCGTCATAGGGCATGGTGCGCAGGCCTTCTCTGGAAGAGCCGGCGTACTTGTACACGTGTGAGTGGTCGCCGTCGTTCCAGAAGACCCGCCCATTGTAGAAGAACCGCATGGTGGCTCCCGGAACACACTCGCCCAGGAAGCCCCGGTGGCCGGGTCCGCGGATATCGTAACCGCCGATGTAAGTGTCCGGAACGTTCATACCGTCGGAGTCCTCGGCAACGCGGGCGAAATCAATGTAGCCGTAATTGAAATCCAGCTTGGTCATGCAACTGTGATTCCGCATCCGGGGGCTCTTCGTGTCGATGAAATCCCGCCAGGGCGCTACGGCGGCATGCCACGTCTCCACGGCGCTCATAAACGGATCGTGCTGCCCGGGCCATTTATCCCAGATTTCCGAGTAATCCACCTCGCCCAGGTTGACTTTGCCTTCCACGCCCGCGAACGCGACCGCGATTCGTAGTTTCTCCGCCGCCACGCAAAGGGGATTCGAGAAATCCAGGACTTTGCCGTTGCCCCACGGAACGTTGACGGATAGGTAACACTCCGCGGGATAGGGTGATGGGCCCCCGCGTCTGGAACCTCCGCCGCCCGCGTTAGCAACGCCCCAACTGACGTGCCTGCCAATCTCCGGATCCCCCTGCCCCGTGCCGTAGTAGAACTTGTCCAGCCCGTTGCCCTTGATGAACTTCGTGGCTTGCGCCGCTGTTCCTCCTGACATCCAGCCGATCCAACGCGTATGCGTAAAGCTCAGCAGGGATCGGTCCTCCAGATTCAAGGGTCGTTTCTCCTGGAGCCGAATGTCGTTGGCCACGCCGATCAGGTCGCCGAGGTGCTCCAGGGCCCGCAGGCCATCGCCGCCCAAGTGCACCAGCAGTTTCTCTCCAATGAAGCTCTTGCCGGGGGGCATGGTGACGGCGTACGTGCAGTAGGCCCGCATCCGCATGCTGTCGGGAGCATCCTTGCGGCCCACCTCGAAACGCGAATGCCCTTTGTTCACTGTGAGATGCCCCAGGAGGATGACGTTGCCGGTGTCCTTGTTTCGCACCAAGTGGCACACTTCGTACATCTTCTGAGGACGGTGGTACTCGCCCTGATTCACCGCCGGGAAGTCCCGCACCACCGTCAAATCGTAGTACTCGGAGAACACGGATCGGGCCCCGAAGCTGAGCCATTTGTCGGTCGTGCCTCCCAATCGTGCGTCCTCGACGACCATGTAATCCAGGTCGCCGATTTCGACCGGAGCATCCGTGTGGTTGGCGCGATCGAGACGAACCACGATATCGTTGCCGGTCTTGCTGGCCGAGATGTGGTAATCGAAATCCAGGCGGCCGCTCCGGACGCCGTGCAAGGTGACGGTCTCGAAGGCGCCCAGCGGATTGACGTCGTCGCGATTGACGGTCGCCGTGACCGACCAGCCCGCCGGGTTGTCGTCGCCGAGGAAATAGACATTGTTCAGCTTGACCTCCGTGCCTTTCAGCTCCGCCGACCAGCGGCAGTTCCGGACCTCGACCTTGACCGCCACCCGCTGACCCTCCAGCACGACGACATCCGCCGTCCCGGCGGCCCACAGTGACGAGGTCCAACAGAGCAGCAAAGCCGCTGCGTCAAGCCGGATGTATTTCCCTGCTCGGATTGGCACGGAGAAGCCGCTACCGCTTTCGCGTCTTGATTCTCTCATCGTTCTACTCCTTCTGACGTGATGGCAGCTTCCCATCCGCGTCCAACCCTAAGACGCTGTCCCCGGCCCCAACGCCGAGCGCCGGCGACCCGGCCTTGCGATGAAAGTCCCCGCGCTGCGGATCCACAAACAGCGGGTCCTGATCCACAATGGTTCCGCTGACCGCGCACGCGCCGTGGTCGTTATCGTCCTTCAGTCCGCCGCCAAAGACCAGATTATTCCTCAGCACGACATTCTGGAGTTCCGCACCGACGAAAGCGATCGCGTTCGGCACAGCCGGTCTGAAGAAGATGTTGTTCTGAATCAGCACGTTGTGGCACGGCTGCCAGAGCACGATGTGCCCGCGCTTGTTCCCGAACGCGAAGGTGTTATTGCTGATGAGCAGGTCGTCCACCGTCTTGTAGCCCGCGACCTGCACGCCCCAGCCCGCGTTCATGTGGTAGAAGACATTATTGACGATCCGATGGTGCTTGCCGCAGGTGTAGATGCCGTGGTCGAGATTGAACAGCACGCTCGGCGGTCCGGTCCGCCCGATGTGGTGGAACACGTTACCCTCATACACGTTGTAGCTCGTATCCGCATTGTCGAAGATCCCGTCGAGACCATACCGCGTGGTGGTCTCGATATTGCCGATGTGATGGATATGACAGCCCCGGACGGTAAGGTGGTCCGTCCCCGCGTTGCTGTCGATCCCGCAGGCCGACAAATCCAGGATCTCGAAGCCTTCGATTGTGACATATCTGGCCTCCCGTCCCAGATTCCAGCCCAGCCTGGTGACATTGCCCTGGCCGTCCACGACAGCGCCCCACTTGTGCTCGGCGCAAAAACGATCGGCTGGTCCGCCGTTCCACCCCGCCGCACTGTGACCACGCACTCCTCGCTACCAGCGGCCGTGTACACGCCGTCTTCTACAATCACCGTATCGCCCGGCCCTACTGCGTCCGCGGCCTTTTGCAGACTCCGCCACGGCTTCTCGGCCGTGCCGGGATTCGCGTCGTCACCCGACCGGGAGACATACAGCCTTGCTCCCGCGCCACGGCCGGCCCCGACGCGGTAAGCAGGAAAAGAACGAGACATAGCATCTTCATCAAGGCAGGACCTCGACAACTTTCTCCGCCCGCGCACTGCGCCGGCGGTATCCCAGACAATGAGCGTTATTCGATATTTCCCCGGCTGCTCGAAGGTGTGGCCGGGATTAGCCACAGTCTCGGCGATGCCGTGGTTGAAGTCCCACAGCCGCTCGACGATCTCGCCTGCCCCGGGTTTGGACGCGTCTTCGAAGGACGCGGAGATGCCGGCGTGAATCACCGACGGCATGCGGAAATCCGCCACGGGCGGTGCACCGGCGAAGGCCTTGGTCGGCGGCAGTGCGCCGCCCGTGCAGTCCTGGAACTCGATCGTCTTCTCGGCGGAAAGGCCGGTCACCGGTCCCTGGCTGTTGTTGGCGAACGCGCAGCGCAGGAAAGTCATCGCGTCCACATTCGGCCCGCCGAACTGGACCCCATAGCCGCCGTTGTCCCGGAAGCCACATTCCTCGAAGACCAGTTCGTGGCTGAAACCGTTGAAACGGAAGCCATTTCCACTCTGGCCGTAGCGGGTGCGGGGATCGCCCCGGACCGTCTTCTCGAAATTGCAGCGATAGAAGTACTGGTGAGCGATACCGCCGGTCTCGCCCTGAAGCTGCGCTCCCCACTGGATACAATCCCGGATCGTGTTGTATCCCCAGAACACGTTGTTCTTCTGTGGCTTGTTCGAGACCGAAAGGCCGATGGCCGCCCCGCGTTTGACGAGGTTGTCGGTGACGATGACGTCGCGGGCGATGATTTCGATGCCGTAGCCCTTGAGGGAATCGTCCTCGGCGCCCGACCACATTGCGACGCACCGCTGACTGGTTACCCTGGTCCACACTGATCCAGTGATCCACCACGTTGTCCTCGATCAACGAGCGTGGGCAGCCGCCCCAAATCTCGATGCCGAGCCCCTCGCCGCCGGAGCCCGACACCTGATTGTGGCGGATGACCAGTTCGGCGGAGTGATCGCCGAAGATGCCACCCCGGCCAGTAGTGCGGATGACGTTTCGCTCCACACGGTTCCGGATGCTGCCCCAGGCCATCCGGATGCCCCCGCCGTACTCGGCGCCCACACCGATATTCTCGATGCGGCAATCGCTGATGACACAGTCCGTGACGCCGCGCTCCATCGTCGGGTTGTGGCCGGAGAAGATGATGCCGTGCACGAAGGGGGACTTTCCTTTGACCAGATCGCGGATGGTCAAGTGGTGCAGCCGGAGCTTGCGGCAATTGCCGGCGCGAATACCATCTTGGCCCAGCGGCCGCAGCCGACCATCAATGGTCAAATGAGCAATCTCGACATCCTCGCAGTCGGTCAGGCTGATGAAAGGGTCCGGCTTGTCGCCGGAGTATACGAGGACCGTCTTGTCCTGCCCGGCGCCGATGAGTTTGATCCCGGACTTGGGCCGCACCGACTCCGTGAGCTCGAACGTGCCTTCCGGCAGGCGAATCGTGGTTCCGGCCGTGCTGCGTCGGATGGCAGCCGCGAGGGTGGCGGAATCCCAGCCCTCGGGCAGAACCTCTGTCTGCGTCCCGCTCTGGCAGGCAGGCAGTGCCGAGTTCGGCGGGACATACGCTCTCACGCCGCCGACGAATAGAGAGTATGGTTTCTGTTTCCCGTGGGTCTGGGCGCTGATGATCAGATAGAAGTTCTGCTTGGCTCCGACCTCCGGAACGTAGGGCGAGCCGGCGCTCATCTGCTTGGCCCCATCGACCCACCACGTCACGCTCTGGCTCCGGGGATCATAGCTGACGCCGAAGATGTGCTTCTTCGTGCGATCGAGGGCGACGCGCGAGACGTTGTTCGGGTTCTGAATGTGCTGCCATCCTTGTTCGTAGATCCCGCAACTGCTGTGGACCGTTCCGGTCAAGCCGGGGCCAAAGCCGCCTTCGTCGACATCCAGCTCCATCCAGCGCTCATAGCCGGGCGGATCGCCGGCGTAGTGATCCTGACGCGCACCGTTGTGTTCGGCCGGCATCAGCCAGACGGCGGGAAAATGGTCGGGATCGCCGTCCGAAAGCCAGTACTCGAATTCGACGTAGAAACCATCGCGGCCCGGCAGCAGCGGCAACTTGCCCGTCGAAAAATCGAGCGGAGCACTGACCAGGTCGCCCCCAAGACTCAGAGCGAGAACGCCATCCTGGGTCGAGTACTTGCTCAGGGGCGGCTTCTTCGAATTCCACCATTGGCCGCTAAACCACTTATAGTCTCCATATTACGCCGGAGCGATGTCGGCGGCCGTGGGTTTCTCGTTGATCGCGCACTTCGTGTAGCCAAGTGCGGCGGCTCCCGGCGGCACCGCGGCTCCGCCGGCTTGGGCCCCTTCCAGGATCAAGAGCGAATCCTCCCAACCGGCAGGTGTCGTGAATGATTGTACGCCCGTGCTCGCGTAGGAGCCGATGCCTACGGAGGCGTCCGTCGCTGGATTGATCCAGGACGCACTGACGCGGGGCCCCTGGAGAGAAGCGAGATTGACCGAGAACTCCGCCGGGTCCGCCAGATAGAGCATGGCCCATTTGCCCTCCGGGTGGCGGGCCGCCAGATGCAGTACCCGCCCACTCGTCTGCCCACCTGCCGCGAACAGCGATTGATCGGGAACCAACAGCCACCACTGGGGCCGGGCTTCGAAGGCTCTCCGCAGGATGCCCATTTGCCCAGCGCCGGCGCATCGAGGGCCTGTTCCCACGTGGGCAGGATCCGCCAACTGTCGTTGTGGCCGTAGGCATGATGGCCGCCCGCCAGGTATGAGTAATAAGCCTGCCGGCGCACCCACAACGGAGTGACTTCGAAGCCGTATTCCGACCCGTGCTCATAGGCCCCTTCCGCCATCAGGACAGGCTTGACCGGCTGGAGATTGCAGTCATGGCGCACCATCGAGTAGATCAGCTCTACGTCCTTCCAGGTTTGCAGCGAGTTGAAATCAAGCCACCTTTCGTCGTGGAGGAAGCTGGAGGAGTAGGGAGAAGGATCGGGTTCGACCGTGATTAGATGGGCGCCGCCGTCCCCTTCCCGCAACCCTGCCGCCAGCTCGCGCAGAATGGGAACAAACTCCGGCTTCGCCTCCGGGGTCAGGGACCAGACGATGTTGGGCATTCCCTGGTAGCGCTGGGCCAACCACTTGGCCCAGGCGCGCGCATTGTCAAGAGTGATGTGCTTGCGGCAGGTCTGGTGATAGACCATCAGGTACAGAATCATGTCCCTTTCGCGCGCCGCCTGGATCACGGCATCCACGTTTTGGAAGTACGTTTCGTTGGGCGTCCGGGGATCGTCGTTGAGCCAAGGCTTCTGGCCGGACACGTTGGCGCCGGTTCCGTCCCCCACCCCCACAAGCATGGTCTGCACGAACACGAACCCCTTGTCCTTGGACTTGTCGAGGATCAACCGGGCGTCCTGGAGCGTGTAACCTCGGAACAACTCCCATTGCGTCGTCCCGAGCCAGAACACGGGCCGGCCCTGGTGGTCTACAAAGTAGCGGCCGTTGGGACTGACCTGGACGGGCCAGGCAATCGACGCCGCGGGGACAGCGGATGGACAGAGAGCAACGAGGGCAATCAGTAGACACAGTCTTTTCATCGTCAGGCTCCTTTAGCGGCACTTGTGGCACCACGGATCCCCAGAGGCGGCAGGTCATTTGATCTCGGGCAGGTAATGGCCCCGCCACGCACCGGCGCCAAACGTCGATACGCGAATCGTCTGGTGGTCGGCGGGCTCGAAATCCACGCGCGTGGGACCCCGGAACGGAAACTCCTTGAAGACCTCCCACTCTGCTCCGCCCGTCCGGCTCACCCACAGGCCGTGCACTTCGCTGCCCAGGTAGATGATGCTCGAATCGTCCGGGTGGAGCGTGACGGTGAGGGTGTTATCGTATTCCGGCGGCACCCATTGGCCCAGGAAAGCGTCGGTCACGACACGCTTCCAGGTGGCGCCGCCATCGGTGGTCTTGTAGAGACCGCCTTGCGGCCGATGGGGCGCCGTTCCGGCGGCCAGGTAGATGATGTTCTCATCCTTCGGATCCACGGCCAAATCGCAGGGCCAAGCCAACTGCAGCTCCGCCGTCAGGTCCTTCCACGTCGCGCCGCCGTCGATGGACTTCCAAATCCCTCCCGGCACCGGGAAATCCGCCCCCTGGCGAAACGCGGTGATCAGACAGAAGAGATGACCGGTCAGCGGGTGAAGGCGAATGCGCAGGGCGTGCAGATTCCCTGGGTTCCCCAGACCCTGGGATTTGGGCACCCAGGTCTGCCCGTCATCGGTCGATTTATAGACGCCGCCTTCATAGAGCGTCGTGTACAGCGTGGCCTTGTCAGCGGGAGAACGCCCGTCCAGGGCGATGCTCGTGCAGGGCAGGCGCGGCAGACCCTGACCCAGGACCTTCCAGGTGGCCGCGTAGTCCTGCGAGAGGCAGACGCCGCCCTGCTGGCCCGCCGTGTTGGGCCCCACGTGGGTCCAATGAGGAATATCGTGCCGGTTGCTGCACGCGGCATAGAGCCGGCCTTTGACGCGCGGGTCGAACACAATCTCATAGACCGTGTTGCCCCACGGACAGCCTTTCATGGCGGGAATCCACGTGGCGCCGCGATCCACGCTGCGGGCAAAGCCAATGTCGGTATAGGCGAGATAGTGGCGGTTGGGATCCGTGGGATCGAAATAGTAGCCCCAGCAAGTCGTGACCTCCAGGCCGATGGATTGGAAGCTCCAGCCGGCCGCATCGGCTTGGGTCGGGATGGGCCGGTTCATGATGGGCTGCCAGCTTTTGCCTCCATCGACGGTCCGGTAGAAGTCGCCCTGCGTGGATACCAGGACAACATCAGGATTCGCGGGATCGATACCCAGCCCCAGCGGGGAGATCGTATAACCCCAGCGGTAGTAGGTCTGAACCCAGGACAGCGTAACATTCTGGCCCGCGCCGGTGAGATGGAAGATGCTGGTCCAAGTCTTGCCGCCGTCGGCGGTACGCCAGATTTGTTGGCCACCCGACTGGCAGGTATAGGCCACCTGCGTCTGATTCTGTGGCAGCAGGACATCCCGCTGCTGTTGCCACGGCTGAGCGACCGTCCACGTCGCGCCGTCGCGGGAGAGCAGCGTGCCGACACTTTCGACCGTGGCGTAAAGGCAAACCGAAGTCCCACTCGTAGCTCCCGCCAAAGCCGTGACGGCATGTCCCTGCGCTTCCGGGATCATCGACTCCTGCCACGTCCGACCAGCGTCCGGACTACGCAGCAGCGTTCTGAACAGCTTGCCGTCAGCGGTGTCGAGCACGGCGAAGTATTCCGCGGCGAGCACAGCCAGGCCGCCGCACTTGCCGTCGCCCACGGACTTCCAGTTCTGCCCGCCATCGGGAGAGAACCAGACTCCTTTGTCCGTGCCCACGAGTAAGCCGGCGGGCAGGCAGGCCGCCAGATGGGTGATGGCGCCGCTCCACAGATGTTGTCCCGGGCCAACGACGGTCCAGGTCAAGCCTTGGTCGCGGCTGACCTTCAGCGAGCTGGTGCCGGAGATCCAGTAGATCCGTTCTCCCGCGAACGCGGGACGGCAGCCCAACGCATGATCAATCTGTTGGTAAGGCAGCAGTTGCCAAGTCCCCCCGCCGTCGGCGGAACGATAGACACCGCCCATATCGCAACTAAGAAACATCAACTGGCGGTCCGCCGGGGAGACGGTGGGCGTGTACATCCCGCCCGCGCCGCCAAGCCCCGTGACTTGAAACCCACCGCCGGCCACAGACGCGGCTTGGATCGAGGCCACAATCAAGTACAACAGCGTCGCTTCTTTCATTGTCTGCTCCCCTGCTTGTTGATCTTGAAGGCGACGTCGCGATGGGCCCCAGAGAGGTCGGGCACCGTCACGGACAGCTTGCCGGCAGCGGAGGTGACGCTCTCGGTCTTGATGGTCGCGCCCGTCCAGGTATCGAACCAGGCGACGGCGAAGGAGCCATCGGCGAGGCCCTCGACCGTCAGCGGGGTCCCGGCGACGTTATCCTTCGCATAAGACCAGATCCATCCGAAAGCAGCCGTGTCCGTCGCGAGGCCGGAGGCGTCCGCGCCGGCGGCGGACATTGGGGCCGGCTTGTAAGGCAGATTCGCAAAATCGATGTCCGAGACGAATTGCGCCAGATACTTGAGGCTGAGTTGATCCTGCGGGCCCAGATTGCGGAACGTCCACCACATGGGAGTGGCGGCCAGGCCGTTGCTCAAGCTGGCCCAGATCACGTTGTGATAGGCCAGGTTGAAGCCGCTGGGACCGGACGACGGAGAACCTGAACGCTTTGAGTGCCGCGACCGCCGCGACGACCACCCCGAAACGCATTGCCGATGCCGGCTTCGCCGAAGATGGCGGGCTTCTGGAAGTTGTTCCAGAAGCGCCGGCTGGCCCAGGCGTAGTTGTAGATTTCGCTCCTCATGTTGTCGTCGGGATAATGCGCCGGCCAGCCCTGGTACGGATACACGTGGATATTGGCAATGTCGTTACGCGAGTACAGCGGCTCGCGGTACTCCTCGTAACCGCCGCTGAAAGAGGCCGTCATCGGATGATGGTAGGGATCGTTTTCCGCGAACCATTTGTCGCACTTCTCGACCCAGTCGTAGCATGCCTGGTGGTTGCCCTTGGCCCAGCCGTCGGTGCCGTTCATTTCATTGATGAGTTCCCAGACGCCCAGCGCGGGACTGTGGCCGAAGCGGGCGACCAAGTAGCGGTATTTCTTCTTTTGATACTCCCAGACGCGCGGGTCACTGTAGACGTCGACGACGTTGCATATCTGGCTGTAGGGATTCTTGCTCCATTTGGCGGCCCAGACCGTCGCGGAGAACAGGTCGTGGGGCCAAATGGCCAACATCATCTTGATGTCCTTTTGCTCGAACGATGCGAGGACTTCATCCAGCCTGCCGCACTTTTCCTGGTTGTACCGGCCCAGCTCCGGTTCGAGGAGTCCGACGCCGTTGATGTAGCCGCCGTAATCGATGTCCCAAATCGCGAGGAAATTGGCGTGGCACTCGGCGAAGGCGTCGAACGTGGCGGGGGTGTTGCCCCAAGGCGAATAGGCGCCGACGCCGTAGTAGGAGGTCCCATCATCGTAGGCGAAGTAGTGCGGGTTCTTCTTCGAGGGTCGAATCCAGCCGTGGCGGTCGGATTCCTCTGCGGTGAACGACGCCGCGTCGGTTTGGGCCGACTTGGCTCCGTTGCGAATGAATACTTGATACCTCCATGGGCCGACGGTGCTGGGTGAGAAACGCAGCTTCCACTGGTTCGCGCTCTGGTAGTTGTCGTAGAAGCCGTTGATCCGGATGGTCTTGCCGTCGGGAGCGGTGAAATTCGCGAACACGTCGATGTCTTCGGGATCGTACGGGTTCTTGACCTCGACGCCGGCCAGGGCCAGCTCGATCTCGAACTTCTCGTACTTCTTGACCGCGTCCGTGTTGGCCTTGGCGACACGGACCGACGCGCCGGCCTGGCTGTCGGAACCGGCCGCCTGAGCCGAACCGACACCAAGGAGCTTGAGGATGGCAGTCTTCAGCCGAGGCTCGGAGCCGGGGCCGACCGCGGTGTCGGTGGGCTCGTAGCCGCCTTCCTCGAACGCCTTGTCGGTGCAGACATAGCCCGGTCCCAGGTCGGTGTAGGCGGCCACGGCCACGAAGTCCCCCGGCGCCGCACGCTGGGCGAACAATTGATAGTCCACCAGACATTCGCCGGGCAGGCCGAGGATGTGCACACGGCCGATCTGCAGGCCGCTCAGCGCCAGCGGCCGGTCCAGACGCTCGGCGAAGGCCAAGAACATCGCCCCCAGTTCCAGCCGGTTGCCGGCGTCCACCTTCGGGTCGGCCATCCGCGCACGGTTCTCGGCGACCGTGCGCCTGCGGGCCGTCATACAACGGCAGCTTCACTTCGGTGCTCCGCCACTGGATCGAGTCGGCCGGCGTCCACTGCGTGGCAGCGATCGCCGCCTCCATGCCCGCCAGGATCCGCCGGGCGAACTGGTCCCGGGCGGCCGGTGTGCCGTCATTGTACTTGCCCACCAGGATATCGCCCGCACAACCGGTGAAATAGACCTGAAACACGTTCTCCTTCTTTTCCAACTCCTCGCGCCAGGCCCGGAAAATCGTAGGTCACGCGCGGATCGTGGTAGAAGCTCTGCGGATGGGTGGCGTAGTAGTGCAGGCGCACCAGCGGCTTGTCGCCTTGGGCCAGGGTGATCGTCTTGAGCATCGGATCGATCAGCCCCTCCGGCTCGTCCCGCAACGGAAGATCCCTCCCCGTGACGAGACTCCAGCGGGGATGGTGGACCTTTCCATCCTTCTCGATGAGCCGCCGGGTGGAAGCCACGCGGTCCACTTGGCCCGCGCCGGTGCCGATGCGGTCGAACGGCTGCAACCGGCCCAGCGACTCGTGCACGGCCGCGCCCAGGCGGTCCGCCGTCGCGTCAAAGAACCTCAGATCGGGGCATGCCGGCGGGTCCTTGGTCTGTAGGAGCAGCCGGTAGGCATCGTTGTCGGCCAGCGGCGCGGTGTGCTGATGGACCGTGTGCACCGCAACCCGTGCGGGCTCGGTCCCGGCGCCTTCGGCCACCTTGCGGCGGAACAGATCGTACGTCGAATTGCACAGTCCGCACCAGTCGATGGCGCACAGGACGTATCGCCGGTCGCCGTCCTCCAACACGATGCCCTTGGCGAGCAAGGGGTGCTCGATCTTCTCCAGCGGCTGGAAGGCCGGCGGGTAAGTCAAGTATCCCAGTGGCGGCGTCACGTCGCAGCGGAACGTAGCCACGCGGAGCTCAGCCGCCGCAGCGGAACCTCGTGGCAGCCCAGCCCCAATCGCAGTAGCCGCCGCCACCCAAGCCAAACCGACAACGATCTTGCACATGATGCCCTCCCATTCTGGAAACACATTCCGTTAAGTCACTCAGCTTGCAGTATCGCCGACGGCGAAGGATCTGTCAACGCGGCACCAGGCCGTGGTGATCATCTGATTCACCCGACACACCCCGGCTGTCTCCGGAAAGCGTTTTCATGTCCAATTTGGTCGACGCAAGGCGGTCCTACGGTCGCTTGACAGGCGCAGACGTCGCCGCGATCAAGAATCTGCTTCCGGCCACTGGGGCGGCCGCTTATACTGCTCCTTGGTTGTCCGTGGTGGTCACGGGCAGAGAGGTACAGACGCAAAATTTTGCGTCTCTACGGGGCTTAAAGAGTGGGAGGTAGACATGAAGACGAGAATCAGTCTTCTGATAATGCTCGCACTGGCGCTCACGCTGCCTGTCGCCACGTTGATGATTGCCGCCCAGGCCAGGGCGGGACGCAATGCTACTCCGCCCAGGCCGGAAGGCCCAGGTGACATCTACGCCGCCGCCGGCTGCCCCCTGGTGGCCGCCCACAGCACCACGCGCGCGCTGTACGCCTCCTACAACGGCCCGCTCTACCAGGTCATGCGTCAGTCGGACGGCAAGACCTTGGACATCGGCGTCGTCCAGCCCTCTGCGGCGGATGCGGGCGGATACGCCGACGCGGCCGCGCAGGACGCCTTCTGCGCCAGCACGTACTGCTGGATCACCACCATCTACGACCAGTCCGGCAAGGGCAACCACCTCGTCCAGGCGCCCCGCGGCGGATTCAGCGGCCCGGCCATGGGTGGGTTTAACAACGTCCCGGTCGCCGACATGGCGCCGATTACGATCATGGGCCACAAGGCCTACGGCGTCTTCATCGAGCCGGGCATGGGCCTCCGCTGGAATGACGCGAAGGGCACCGCCGTCGACGACCAGGCCCAGGGGCAGTACTGGGTCGTGAACGGCCAGCACTACAACTCCGGCTGCTGCTTCGACTACGGCAACGCCGAGACCGACAGCCGCGACGACGGCAACGGCACCATGGAAACCACCTACTACGGCAACGCCGCCGCCTGGTATCACGGGAACCCTCCCGGCCCGTGGATCATGACCGACCAGGAGAACAACCTGGTGGGTTGTGTCAACCCGGATGGATCCAAACTCTGCCAAGACCTGCCGAGCATCACCTGGCGCTTCGTGACCGCCACGGCCGACGGCGAACCCCACCACTGGAGATCCATGGGCGGCGACGCGCAGAAGGGCGACCTGAAGGTCATGTTCGACGGACCGCGCGTCAACAACACCTATGACCCGATGCGCAAGCAGGGAGCCATCCTCCTGGGCAACGGCGGCGACAACAGCAACGGCTCGCAGGGCACCTTCTATGAAGGCGCGATGACGGCCGCCGGCACCTTCCCGACGCAGGAGACCCACCAGAAGGTGCAGGCCAACGTCGTGGCGGCCAAGTACGACGTGCCGCGGCTGAGCCTGGCGCCGGCGTCGGCAACCGCCACGCCGCCGGGACTCCAGACGTTCTCACCGGGCTCCTCGCAGGACACCACCGTGACGTTCACGAATACCACGGGGGCGCCCGCGACGGGCGTCAAGTTGAGCATTTCCGTGCCCACGGGGTGGACCTCCGTGGTCTCCGGCGGCACCGAGACGTCAAAGACGTTCACTGACCCGGTCGCGCCGGGTGCGACCGTGAGCGCGACCTTCAAGGTCACCTCGGGGCCGGCGGCCTTCAACGGCGACCTGGTCGGCAACGCCTCGTGGACGAACCCGACGAGCGGCCGGACGCAATCCGAGACAACGGCCGAGAAGGTGCGGAACGTCAGCCCGATCAAGATCAACGAGTTCGCTATCAGCTCCGGTTCTCCGGCCAACTCGACAAACTCGTTCATCGAGCTCTACAACGCCGGCGCCAGTGACGTCGACCTCTCCAACTGGACCCTGACCCAGCACCCGACCCAGCAGCCCATCTTCTCGTCGGTGAAGATCCCGGCCGGGACGAAGCTCGCGGCGCAAGGCTTCTACCTGCTCGGCCTCTCCAACTCCGGGCTGGCGGTCCCCGCGAAAAAGGGTGATACCACCATCTACGTCAGGAGCACGACCGGCATGTCGGTCGGCGATACGATTGAAATCGACACCGGCTCCGGCATGGAAACCCGCAAGATCGCCAGCCTCGGGACGCGGCGGGGGCTCGTCCGGGCGCCGTTCGGTGGAGGCCGTCCCGCGGCCGGCGGCACCACGACGTGTGGCAACCCCTCCCCGACGGTCCGGTGATCACGATCCCCGCCGGCTCGACCAACGTGCCTGTCACGAGCGTGGCCGGCTTTGAGGTCGGCCAGAAGATCGGCCTCGGCTATGGCGCCACCTACCCCACCGTCGCGAAAGCCGTGGAAAAGTACGAGGTGGTCACGGTCACCGCGGTCGGCAAGCCGGGCACGCAAGCCTGGCTGGCGGCGGACGCGAAAGCCGGCGACACCAACATCAAGGTATCATCCGTCGCCAACATCTCGGTCGGGGACAAGATCAGATTGGACATCGACAGCGTGGACATGGGATCGAGACCGTCACCGTCACGAAAGTCGGCACGCAGTCGGCTCGCAGCCCCAACGCCGGTCGCGTTGGCGGATCCGGGCACGGGCCTCGACCTGGCCGAACCGCTGAAGTTCAACCATGCGGCCAACATCCCCTTCAGCGTCAGGGGAACGGGGATCAGCTTCCAGCCGGCGACGGCCTTTGCCCACTCGAGCAACGAGCCCGTCCAGCCGCTCGGCACCGGCATCACGCTCGACCAACCCCTGGCCAACGACCACGCGATCGACGCGGTTGTGCGTGACGAAAAGGTCACGACCGCGGGCTACCAGGGGACCCCGAAGCCCAACCAGTGGTTCGGGGGCCCCGCCCTCTCCCCCAGCGCCGGCAACATGGTGCTGCGTGACGCCGCCGGCCTGGTCGTCGACAGCCTCAACTACGGCGGCCTCGTCGATCCCTGGGCCGCCGAGGGTTACCAAGCCGACATCCGGAGCAGGGCAGAGTGGCTGCTACGTGCCTGCGCCCGGCGCGGGCCGCGGTGGATTCGGGCGGGCCGGTCCGGCCGCCAGCTCGCCCAATCGCAGCGCGGGCCGCTTCCCGGACGGCGCCGACACCGACAACAACGGCCGCGATTTCCTGTTGCAGGCCGCCACCACCCTGCCGGCCGATTCGGCCGCCGGCGCGAACAATATCAAAGTCGCCAGCGTGGCAGACTTTGGCGCCGGCCAGACGATTATTATTGATACGGGCGCGAACCGCGAGACCGCCGTCATCGCGACGGTTGGCACGCCGGGCGGCACCACGGTGGGCACTGCCACCGACGTGGGCGCGACCGTGATCCCTGTCGCCAGCGCGGCAGGCTTCAGCGCCGGCCAGACCATCACCATTGACAGTGGCGCGAACCGTGAGACGGCGGTTGTCGCCTCCGTCACCGGCGGCGGGCGCGGCGGCTTCGGCGGCCGGCAGAGGCGGCCCTGGCGGCGCCACCATCACCGTCACCGCGCCGCTCACTATGGCGCACGCAGTGGGTGCACAGGTCTCCGGCACCGGCATCACCCTCAAAGGTGCATTGACCAAGGCGCATGCCAGCGGGGCGCAGGTCGCCGGCGACGTTCCCACGCCCGGTGCGCCCAACCAGTATCACAGGAGACCTCAGTGATGGGCTTCAGCCCATCAGTCGCTTACGATCCGAAATGACTCAAGTCCATCCTGCCAGTCCTGGCCCTGGTGGCGCTGGGTCTTGACGGGTTTGAGCGCGCTGGCTCTGGCGTTGAGCGTCTACCTGGGCTGGCATTATCTGGTGGGCGGGTCGGTGATCGGCTGCGGCGGCGGGAGCCCGTGCGACCAGGTGCTCAGCAGCCGGTGGTCGGCGATAGGCGGGGTGTTGCCCGTCAGCGGTCTGGCGGCGGGGGCGTACCTGGCGATGCTGGTAGCCAGTCTTTCCATTGGTCCGGCCACGGCGGCGCCGGTCCGGCGGCTGGCCTGGGGCGCGATGCTGGTTCTGGTCGGGGCGGCCGCCGGAAGTGCCGTGTGGTTCACCATCGTGCAGAAATGGATCATTGGGGCCTTTTGCCTCCATTGCATGGCCACGCACATCATCGGCCTGCTGCTGGCGGCCTTGGTCATCTGGCGAGCGCCCAAGCAATTCGACGACGATTCAACCGGCGCCAACGTGCCGCCAGCGGTCCCGCGGCGCGTTATTGGCCGTTTGCCCGCGATCGGCCTCGCCCTGGTCGGTCTGGCACTGGCCGGCATCCTGGCGGCCTGCCAGGTCGGCATTACTGGCCCGGCCGTCTATCGCGGCGGCGCAGTCGCAGGATAACCTGCCCGCCCTCGATCCCCACGCCGTGCCGCTGGTCGGTTCGCCGGACGCCCCCTACGTCGTCACCCTGCTCTTTGATTATAAATGCCCCCATTGCCAGCAAATGCATTTCATGCTCGATGAGGCGATTCGCCGCTACGGCGGCAAGCTGGCCTTTGCGCTGTGTCCGGCGCCGTTGGACAGCCAGTGCAACCCTTACGTCCCCCGGGACGTGGATGAATTCAAGGACTCCTGCGAACTGGCCAAAGTCGGCCTGGCGGTTTGGGTGGCCAAGCGCGAGGCGTTTCCTGCCTTCGACCGCTGGATGTTCTCGCTGGAGTCCGGCGACCGCTGGCACCCGCGAAGCCTCGACGCCGCCCAGGCCAAAGCTGTCGAATTGGTCGGCCAGGCGAAGTTCGATGCCGCCCGGGCCGACCCCTGGATCGACCGGTATCTGCAAACCTCCATTCGGATTTACGGCGCCACCATCCAGAGCGGCAACGGCGGCGTCCCCAAACTGGTTTTCGGCTCGCGTTGGGTCATCCCCGAACCGAATAGACGGCGACGACCTTGTTTGGATTCTGCAGGCCAGCCTGGCCGTGCCCATGCCCTGACCCGGCGGTGGTGGAGGCGTGAAGCCGGTACCCGATCGATCCGGATGAGCCCAAGCCGCAGATGAGCGGGTCGATAGCGCGGCCCCCCTGCTTTGCGGTAGAACTTCCTGACCTGTGCCATTTCCTCTTCGAGTTCCAGCACGCCGATCGAGCGCACCATTTCGCCGATCGTGATCCCAGGATCGTTGGACCAGAAGATGCCGAGATCCTCGTCTTCATAGTAGTGGAAACCTACTTTGTCACTGTAAGCCTGCTTCAGCGCTGCTCCATTCCGCAGCTTCGAACTCCAAGGAAGAAGGGCGTAACTGAGGTCAAGTTCATTCACCAGGATACTTTGCGGCGGCGTAATCTGTGCTGCCATCTTGCCCGTCGGTTCGAAGATCGAGGCGTTATGTCGCCACGTGCTGGAGACAATGTAACAACGGTGCTGCCGGGCCCGGAACGCCGGTTGGGAGGTCTGGGGCGACTGGGTGGGCCAAGCGATCAACTCCGCCCCCTGGCGCACCAGTTCCGCCCAGCCGTCCGCAAAGTCCATGTCGTAGCAGATCTGGATCCCCAGCTTGCCGAAGTCGCAATTGAAGACCGGCAGCGCATCGCCGGGAGTAGCGCCGCCCTCCATCGTTCCGCGCTCCAGGGAAACGACCAGGTGTATTTTGCGGTAGATTCCTACCACTTCGCCTTGGCGCCCCACCAAGATGGCCGCGTTCGAGCACAATTTCTTCTCGGGCGAGTCGAGCAAGTAGGTCGGAACCACAATATAGCAACCGTGCTCCCGGGCTTTCCCCGAAAACACTTCCTGCACCGGCCCCGCGAAAGGGACCGAGCCGCCAAGGCCTCCTCCCCGCTTCGCCCGTGACTGCCGTTTCGGGTAGCATCGCCAGATCCAGACGCACGACCGTACTTCTTTCTCGCCTGCGCCGCCACCTGGTCCACGATTCCCGCCAGTTGCGTAAGACGGTTCTGCAGGCCGGGATAAGGCCCCCAAAAAGCTTGCAGGGCCGTGCCGACAATCACCTTGCGGGGTGGGCGGCTGGAGGTGCTTTTGACCTCAGCCTCGCCGTCAGCCGCCTTCAGCCCAGCAGCGTTGAGAACCGCCCCAACGCTCAGGCCTGCCAAGAACGATCTTCTTTTCATTTCATGGTCTCCTGCGCCGCCAATTCTCGTTGTCATTGATGAACTCCCTTACCCTTCCGGTCCAAGCACTCTCGCCCTCAGCGTTTTCCCATCTCTACACAGAAGAGATGCTCGTCGCCCCGCAACAGCAGGCGACCGTCGGCGACCGCAGGAGACGCGATGATGCGTTCGTGCATCGGGTTCTCGCTCAACAGCTCGAACTTATCCTGCACGCGTACGGCAAAGACGACGCCATCTTCCCGGGCCGCATAGAGCACTCCGTTCGCAATCACGGGTGACGCGTAAAAACTGGCGTTCGTGCGCGGCAAGGACCCGGTCCAAATCGTACTTCCCGTAGCAGGATCAAGGCAGACGATGTTGCCATGGGGCCGCAGGAGATAGACGCGACCTTGGTACTCCGCCAGGGAACTCACGAACACTCCCACGTCGTCCCGTTTCCACACCCGATGCGTGCCGGTCACATCTCCGGCACCGTCGAGCCTTATGGCCTGCATATGCCCTTGGTTCGGCCGATCGTCTCGTCCCACCGGCACGATGGCCAAGTTGCCACAGATGACAGGCGACGCAATGGTCGGCCAATTCGTCTTGCCCTCAGGATTGAATTGGCCGCATGTCCACAGCATAGAACCATCGGAAGCGCAGTGGGCCGTCAGGTGCTCGGCCCCCCAGATGAGAAATGCCACACGTCCTTGGTACTGGAAGAACACCGGCGTGGTGTATCCATTGTCATTCTCGCTGGGCACATCGTAATTGCGTTTCTGTTGCCAACGCAGCGCTCCCGTCGCCTTGTCGAATCCCGCGATCCAGGAATCGCCTTGATGCAAGCGACTCAGGATCACGCAGTCATCCGTCAGCACCGGCGAGGTGCCGGAGTCCCAAAAGAGTTTTTCGGGTCCAAACTTGGCGGTAAGATCGACCGTCCAGCGGACAGATCCATCCAACTCGAGCACGCTGAGGCGACCGCTACGGAAATAGACGAATATCCCTTGGCCGTCCGTGACGGGAGACCCATTGCAGCCCGAACTGAGCATTCGCTGTTTGGGCGGGCTTTGGGCTCCGAGCCGAGTGAGCCACATCTGTTTGCCCTGCAGGTTCAGCGCCAGGACGGCATCCTGCCCCTCGTCGGGGGTGGTAAGGTAGATGCGATCGTGCCATAGGATCGGGGTGGAGCTCCCTTTCCCGGGCAGGGTGAACTTCCAGGACACGCTCTCGACGTTCCAGGCGGTGGGATAGTTCCCGGTCGAAGTGCTGCCGTTGCCAGTTGGCCCGCGCCAACTGGGCCAATCGTCCGCCAAGACCCGCGGCACCGTTGACAGAACCCAAATGGCAGCGAGGCAAAGTGTAAATGAGCATTTCAGGTGTTTCATAACCTACCCTTCGGTCGTGCGCCCAAACTCAAGAGATACTTCGGCATCCGGCGTTTTGCCTATTACGACGCAACACAGCCGAGGATTGTAAGCCCGCCCACGCTGCCCCACAAGCGGGCCGATCTCACTCTTGTGACCGAAGCGTCTCTTGCGGCGTTCCGGGGTGAGGGAGATTAGTCGGTCAAGCAGGACTCCCTCATCAGGCCCGGACGGCGGGCCGGGTGCCGTTTCTCTCAAGCCAAACAGGAGAACCCGCGCTGGGGTTACGCCCAGGTGACTTTATGCGCCATGCGCGGTATATTCATTGGATAGAAAACCGGCTCTGTTGCCGGGCGAAGGCCCTAGGGCGAATGTCGGTTTGAAGAACATGATGAAACGACGCATGGGGACGATGGGAGTCAATCATTATGAATCTACTTGACCAGTCTAAATCAGCTGACAGGAAGATGACCCGACGTGATTTTCTAAAAAGCACCGGGGCCCTGGCGGCCGCCGGCGCGCTGCTACCGCCATCCTTGTGGGCGGCGCCTTCGTCCCGCCATCGCATCGTGCGGCGCACCATCCGCTGGCCAGTTACTTTGATGTGCTGGACTTCGATTTTCGCAAGGACGTGCCTGAGACCTATTACGGGAACTTCGTGAATCCCGGCATCGTGAACGAGATGTTCGATGCGGCGTTGTGCGCGCTGACCGGTGACCGAGACCCGGTCGCGGCGCATGCGCCGGCTGGTCCCCTACCAGGCCGGCGAACGGGTCTTCATCAAGATCAACACCACGACCACCTATGAAATGTGGAAGGGCGAGTGGAACAAGATCGATTGGGATGTCCACTACAACGACGTCGACGCCATCGCCGAACCGCTCAGCGCCACCCTCCGGGCGCTGGTCCGCCTCGGCGTGCCGCAGGAAATGATCGGCATCGGCGACGCGTCGTGGTCGGAGGGATACCCCGACTCCGGTAAGCGCACGCCGCGGTTGACTCCCAATCGGCTCGCCCAGCGCGTCAAGGCGGCTTTCCCGGGCGTCATGCTGTATCGTTCGTCGTTTGCCCCGGACGGCAACGGCATCACCTGGTCGAGCAACGATCCCCATGCGATCGTCGAATTCCGCGACCCGATCATCGACCGGCGCAAAGAGCGGGTGACGAGCCACCGCGTGCCGGATCAGTTGATCCAGGCCGCGCATTTCATCAATATGCCGATCATGAAACGGCACGACTCCGCGGGCGTGACCGGCGCGTTCAAGAACAATTTCGGCACCATCGCCAGTTGTGCCTACTTCCACGAGCCGCGGTACAATGGCGAGGGCAAGCCGGGCGCGATGTACAGCAACACCGCCAATCCGGCGGTCGATATCTGGATGAATAAGCACGTGGGCGGCAAAACGCGTTTGATCGTCACCGACGGCATTTTCGCCGGCTGGAACTGGGGCGGCAATCCGCCGCGGGGCTGGAAGAGCTTCGGGGGTCGTTCGCCGAATTGCCTGCTGCTCGGCACCGACCCCGTGGCGATGGACAGCGTCATCTTCGATCATGTCACCGAGTCGCTGCCCGAGCAGGTGAAGGATTATCCGGCGCCGGCGATGCTGGTGGACGGAGCGAAGGTCGGCTTGGGCGTGTACGAGTCGCGCCAGAATCCCGGGGCGGGGTACCAGAGAATCGACTACCTCGAGCTCAACCAGCCGGCGGACCCGGAAAAACTGCGGCAACTGGCCGATCTGCGGAACAAGTATCGGGCCGGCAAGAAGACCGCGGCGGAAATCCGCGACGTGCTGGCCCAATGCCGCGCCGTGGTCGGAGCGTAGGCCTTCAGCGTCCAGGCCAACGATTACCCGACCGGCGTCAAGCAGCGTGTCCCCGAGATGCGACCGCGCGAAGTACCCCGCTCGTACTACGTGGAAAACGCGATATTGCCGGGAGATACATCAACCAGATCAGACGCCATGGCGTTGCAGCGACAAGAGGATCAATTCTACCTCGGGCCAATGATCACCGAATTGCTCTTGCTTTTCCGTTCGCCATTTGGCGAGCACCTCGTCAGGAAAATCGGGAGGCTCATCCAGATACGCATCGGCAAAATCCAAGACAAATGGTCGAGTCACGATTTCCATTTCGACTACCCACAGTTCGTTGTCGTATCCCAGCAACTGCGGAACGTGAAAACTGCGGACTTGATTGACGCCGTGGTCGCGCAGCCGCAGGTAGACATCACGTTCCCGGCAATAGGATTCCTCTCGCTCATGGACTTTGATGGCCACACGTCCAGGTTTGTTCTTGCTTGCCGCAACAAGACGATACCATGGACACCAAACCCAAGCGGTTCGCCCAGCACCAGTCCGTGTTTCCGGGCATAGCGGTCGGCTCGGCGCATCAGTTCTTCTTTGGTGGACATAATGAACACCGTGGACCGGAGAATACCAAGCCATTCCGCCGACGTGCAGATGCACCTGGCGGTGAATGGTCACAGAATGAGTATCGGCCACCTTGGTCCGGATTACGTGGTCCTGGATACCTCGATCGACTATCCGCCCTCGGACGCCGAGATCTCCCTGTCCGTGGACGGGAAAGAAAGCCGCTGGAGAGTCCGGCTGGTCGACGGCTTGTCGGCCTCCCAGGCCCGATCCCGTATTTCCACTGCCGGGTAATCCCCGTCTGGACGAGGGCCATTATAGCCGCAAAAAGCACCGAGGCGAGAAAAGGTAGCCCACTCGCCTCCGTTGGCTGGTGGACGGAGCAAAGGTCGGCTTGGGCGTGCACGAGTCGCGTAAGAATCCCGGGGCGGGGTACCAAAGAATCGACTACCTCGAGCTCAACCCGCCGGCGGACTCGGAAAAACTGCGTCAACTGGCCGAGCTGCGGAACAAGTATCGGGCCGGCCAAAAGACCGCAGCGGAAATCCGCGACGTGCTAGCCCAATGCCGCGCCGTGACCGGAGCGTAAGCCATACGCGCCTTAGGCCGGGGATTACCGGGCCAGCGTCAAGATAGCATCTCCCCTCTTGGAGTCTGGGGATAGCATTTTCAACCGCTCCAGCGACTTTTCCCTTGCCTTGCGGCCCTTGACCCGACCATGATACTCGCACGAAGTCTGACGCAGACGAGCCTTCGATTAAGAGGTTGGGGCCCGACGTGAGGCACCTTTTTGTGGAGATGTCGAGATGAGCGGCTATTGTGTGGCGGGTTTCACGAGGTTGCGGAGTGTCGCCTGATTATGTCCATGTGCATCTGGCCGAAGAGATTACCCGGAGACGTATGGCGTCCGGCCGACCAAGTCTGGAGGTATATGGACTTCACCAAGTTTGTCTATATCCTCGGCTCACACTGCTTGTTCTTCCCTCGCCTGACGGAACTTCAAAAGGTCGACCCTTATGAAGGATCATACCTGCCGTTTGTTTCACTTGATGCGCAAGGCAAGAAACTCAAATTAAGGGGGAGACGCAAGGGGCCTCGTTGGTCAGTCGCCAGTAGAGCCTTCGTTAATTGTTGGTATTGCAGTGAGAATGAGTCGGCGGCCCTGTGGAGGTTATTCCCGAAAAGCGACGAGGGTATAGCCATCAAATCTACCATTGAGAAACTCGGGGATCCATTGGGCAGGAAGACGCGGAATATACAGTCTTGATGGGTTTCGTGAAGTATGGACATCGGGAAGCCAGAGGAAGGAAACCCAACGGTTCGCGATCATACACCAGTGACGACGCCGTCTTCACGAAGAGGGTGTCCTTCGAGCATGAGAAGGAACTGAGACTGGTCGTATATAGCCATGACCTCGGGAAGCCGATCTCACGCCGTCAAGAGGGCCTGCCAGTGCCGGTGAACGTTAGCTCCTTGATTACTGAGGTCGTTGTCAGCCCTGCGGCGCCCCGTTGGATGAAGAATGTCGTCAAGAGAGTCGTCAAGCAATTCGGTTTCTCCCTTGCGGTGAGACAATCGAGCTTAAACGAACTGCGATTTTCAACGGAAGGCAATGCAGAACACAAGAACGCTCTTATGGGCGACCTTAATCAGCGAACGCGACTATTGAGTGATATCAGGCGGCATGCTTGAAATGGGGAGCACAAGGGGACTTTCGTATGAGATCTGGTTGGTGGCGTTTCTGGCGAAACCCTGCGACTGAGTTTGACGTTTCCAGCGTGGCAAACCTCCCAATCGTCATGATGTTGGAGAAGAAGCATCCTTTCGACAGATGGTGTCCCCCTTCCCTAAAGCTGGAAGAGAAGTACGAAACCGCCGTGTAATTCCGGGGACACCATACTTAATTCCAGAGACCGGGTTACTCTGCTTGGTCTGGTTCAGGGTGTTCGATCGATCCAGTAGGTCGGATGTCGGCGCAAGTGCGTGACCGCGATAACCACGATCTCTTGCGCGTGGTCTTCGTAGAGCACGGCATACGGAAACCGATGGACCAAGCGGCGCCGGATGTCTCCTCTGACCTTGGGCCACCGGGTAGGATGCTGGGCGATCTCGTCGATGGCGCCTTGCACCTTTCGGAGGAAGTCCTGCCCCAGACCGCGGGCCTGCTGCTCGTAGTAAAAGGCCGCTTCCAGCATCTCCTCCTCAGCGGGCCGGAGCAGACGGGGCGTCTTCATTTGATTCTCTCGTACGCTTCGGCAAAGACATCGCCGGCCGCTCTGGCGGGGATGGTCCCCGCGCGATAGGCGGCCAGGCGACGCTCGGCTTCGTCCAGCCACAACTGCTCGATCTCCTGCTCCTCGCTCTCCTCCAGACTGTCTATGAGGGTCTTCGCCAGAAGGGCACGCTCCTTGGCACTGAGCTTGAGAGCGTCCGCTTGCATCTTCTCTAAAGGCGACATGCCGCAACTCCTTGAAAACGCGTTTTCGGCTTCCAGGCGCCACTTTCACATCCACCTTGTATTGTACCGGCAGTCCTGGGCAGGAGAAAGCAAAATCGGCTTCTGGGGTGAGGTGTGACGTGCTACGATGAGCTTTAGCGGAAGTGAAGGAGCGGCGAATTCCGGGGACGCCATGAAAGCGCCGGTCAAAGCCGGCAGAGAGTAGCGGATGAAAGAGCCGCACGAGAAAGGAATAGCAAACTATCTTGACCCCGAGTCATGCGCCGGCGTGGGCAACCACGCGGGTGAAGCGTTGACAGGGGCACACGCAGGCCAGCCATCGAGCTCCGAAATCACCCCCCCTGGCGTGCCGACCCTGTATGGTGAGGGGGAAGGCCACCTCCGGGACGGCGCTATCTGCGAGCCGTCAAGGAACGCCACGGAGTCTGAGACCCTGGGCATGCGTGGAAACTCTCTGCACGGAAACCGGGAGACCCCGAAGGCTTCCGCGATGTCGAACGCTCGCAAGGCGGACGGTGCGGCGGAACGACCCGAGAAGGCCCTTGGCCGCACGTCGGGCATGCACGTCTTCGGGGAGTCGGACGGCTCCATAGTACCGCAGAAGCAGGCGAACAAAGCCGACGTATCGGTGGCGGAGCCTGTGGAGGGAAGGGAGCCGACCAAGGGGAACGACCTGCCAGCCGGGCACGGGCCGGACACAGCGCCGGATACGCGTGGCCATAGACTACAGGGCGTACGAGCCGCCGTGAGCGGAACGGAGCATCCGTTTCCATCATCGCGGCGGATCGTCAGACACCCGAGGTAAGAGCCGTATGAGGTAGTGCCTCACGTACGGATCTGTGCGGGGGGCCGCCCGCAAGGGCGGTCCCTACCGCGACACTCAATTCGGGACCGAAATAGAGGTCATCCGGCTTTCGTATATTTGCGGGCTCTGCCCCAAGAGGCATCGACGTACACCGAAGCCGGATGAATGAGAAAAGAGAGGAGGCGGTTCAGGGGGTAATCGCTGCCCCTGGTCCCGCAGCGCGGTCCGTAGCAGCGGACCATCCGTCCGGGCGTGGAGTTACATCGGTTCATGGGCGGAAAGACTTCAGACCGCCCATAGGCGGACGAGGCCGGCTATTTGGGAGCGATGATTTATGAGTGATGAATGATGATTGTGAAGAGGGAGCGCGGACTCGTTCGAACCACTCCGTACCACCTCTGGCAATCATAAATCATAGTTCATCAATTATCACTCACAAGAAGTCACATTATCCGGATTTCTCTTGACAATCCGCCTGCGTGTTTGTATAATATGCACGCAATTATCGTGCTAAGGTCACAATTGACAAGTGAATAGAGAATCGGGTCAGGCCGCCGGGACCAGGGAAGCGACAAGACCGGTTGGCCGTAGTCAGTTCTCAATACCCGGTTTGGAAATCCGCGTTCATCGGCGTTCATCTGCGGTTAAATATCAGTCCGGAGTTGCCGGTTGTCAGTCCCCGGTTGGGGCCAATTATGCGAAACAAACCCAATTTGCCCGGCCTGGCACATCGAGGTAAGTACTTGGAGGGAAAAGCGTTATGAAGGATAAGTCCCGCAAAAGGCCTCGAAAAAAACAAAGCCAATTTCGGGGAGTGTCAAGAACGCCTTGCGCCGTCACCACGAACCCGGCGGCAGCCGGGGTGGTCCATCACTCCAGTATTCCATCATTCCAACATTCCAGCCGGATGCCGACTTGCGAAACAAAGCCAAAAAGCGGTAGTCGGTAGTCAGTATTCGGTAGCCGGTGGGAGGACTGAGCGTGCGAAACAAACCCAATTCACCGGGCGGCCCGGGAGGTACAAGTGCTTTACGGGAAGAGAGTTATGGCGAGTCGGACCCCGAAACGGCTTCGACAAAACAAAGCCAATTTCCCCGACGCCGGTGGAATCCGGTGACAGCGTATTCAATTCCAGCCCGAAATAGGTATGCTGTCCTTCGAATGCGGGCCAAAGCCCGCGAGGTGCTGGCCCATGCCAGGCCTTGGTCGGAGTGTAGGCCGCTATGTGAAAGGATGGAACGATGAAGGGTAACCAACTTAAAGTTGTCGCGATTCTCGCTACGCTGGTGTTCCCGACCGGGGCAAGCCTCGCGGCCCCGCCACCACTCCGGCGTGTGGTTTCCCTCGATGGCACTTGGCAGATTGCCGGGCGCTTCCGGGGTCAGCCCTCAAATTACAAATTAGGAATTCCGGGGGAGGGGCGGACGCCGAAGCCGGATGAGTCAGAAAAGACAAGAGGCGGTTCAGGGGGTGATCGCTGCTCCTGGTCCCGCAGCGCGATCGGTAGCAGCGGGCCATCCGTCCGGGCGCGGGGTACCATCGGTTCATGGGCGGAAAGACTTCCGACCGCCCATAGGCGGAGGAGGCCGGCTATTTAGGGAGGATGATTCACGAGTGGCACGGCCGTCGAACCAGGGGCGAGGCCTTCCTCTCATGGCCGGTCTGAAATCTGTCCGGCCATGAACCGCCTCTTGACTCCCGCAGGGAACGTGCGTGGCGACGGCTGCTAACCCCGGGAGGGAACCGGGCATCGACCTTCGCCCCTGAACCGCCTCTTCCCTCCATTATTGATTATCGAGGACAGATATGGTCTTCTGGGCTCGTGTGTACCTGTGAGAAACGGCTGTCCGCAATCCTCCTTTCAGTTCACGGGGGTCAGGGACGAGACGCGACTAAGGCGTCGGCGAGCTTGGCGAAGAAGCCGTCGATCGAGCGGCCCACGTGAAAGTCCGGGCGCTTCGCAGGCCAGCCCTCAAAGCTCCTCTCGTTTTCCTTTGAGTCGGTCCTGATGGGCGGTATAATGACTTGCCATGATGAAAACCGTATATGTTGAAACCAGCATCCCAAGTTTCTACCACGAGATGCGAAGCGAGCCGGAGATGGTGGCGCGCCGGGAGTGGACGCGCCAGTGGTGGGCTCTCGCGCAACGGCGGTACGAACTGGTCAGCAGTCCCGCGGTGGTAGATGAACTCGAACGCGGAGAGTATGCCACTCGCAAAGATTGCCTTGAACTGATCGAGCGGTTACCACTCCTCGCTATTGAACCGGCCATCATGGATATCGTGGACACCTATATTGCCCGTCACGTTATGCCGGCTGACCCGGCCGGGGACGCACTCCATTTGGCTCTTGCTTCCTTCCACCGGTGCGACTTCCTGATTACCTGGAATTGCCAGCATCTTGCCAACGCGAACAAGTTCGGCCATATCCGGCGGGTGAACACTCTCCTCGGCCTGTACGTGCCGACTTTGGTTACGCCCCTGGAGCTGCTTTCGGAGAAACACCATGAAGCCTGATCCTGGCCTGCAGCCGACCCGCGACATCCGCGTCAAGATATCGCACGAGCTCGGCAACGATCCGCATCGACTCGTCGAATATTACATGGCCTACCAGCGCAGTTTGGACTCGCGTTCGCGACCGGCGCCCGGTGGGGGCCGCGCAGCCTCGGATGAGGTGGTCGAACGGCAAGCCGTTCGCCGAAAGTAATTCCTCCGTGACTAAGAGCGTAGGGCGTTGGTTGAAAGGATGGGAAGATGAACGGTAACCAACTCACCGCTATCGGGATTCTCGCCGCGCTGGTGTTCCAGACCGGAGCAAGCATCGCGGCCACGCAACCACCCCGACGCGTGCTTTCCCTCGATGGCACCTGGCAGATTGCCGAGGGCAAGATGGATCAGGCTCCCACGGCTTTCGAGCGCACGGTACCGGTGCCGGGCCTGGTGTCGCAGGCCACGCCCGCTTTCGTCGATCCGCCGGGGCCGAAGGTCGCGGCCCGCAGCAAGGTTCCGCAAAAGGATCCGAAGCGCGACGCGTTCTGGTATCGGCGCACTTTTCGCTTGGATCAACCAGTGCCGGAGGTGGCGCTGCTCAAGGTCCACAAGGCGATGTTCGGCACACGGGTCATCCTCAACGGCCAGGTTCTCGGCGATCATCTGCCGAGTTTCACGCCGGGCTATTTCCCGGCGCAACCGGCGCTGAAGGTGGGCGAAAATGAACTGCTCATCCGCGTGGGTGCGGATCGGGATGCGGTAGGCCCTGGCATCCCGGCGGGATTTGATTTCGAAAAGGAACGGTACATCCCCGGCATTTTCGACTCGGTGGAGTTGATCCTTTCCGGCACGCCGCACTTCACGCAAGTGCAGGCGGCACCGGACATCGCGGCCAAGGCCGTGCGGGTGCAAGCGCGGCTGCGCAACGAGGCCGCGCCCACGCAGGTCAGCGTCACGTTCGTCGTGCGCGAAGCGAAGTCGGCCCGCGAGGTCGGACGTCTGACGAGCGAGCGTGTGAGCTTGGCCCAGGGCGCGGAGACGACCGTGGATGTCCGCATCCCCATCGCCGATTGTCACCTCTGGTCACCGGAAGATCCGTTCCTCTACACGCTCGAAGCCGACAGCGGCGCGGACCGGTTTCAAACCCGGTTCGGAATGCGCGAATTTCGGTTCGACCCCGCGACGGGCCGCGCGATGCTGAACGGGAAAACCTATTTCATGCGCGGGAGCAATTTCACGCTCTACCGGTTTTTCGAGGACAGCGAGTGCCGGGACCTGCCGTGGCGCCAAGACTGGGTCCGGCTCCTCCACCAGCGCGTGAAGGAAATGCACTGGAACTGCCTGCGCTACTGCATCGGGTTTCCGCCGGAAGCCTGGTACGACATCGCCGACGAAGTGGGGATTCTCATCCAGGACGAGTTCCCCATCTGGAGTCTCACGAAGGAAACCAAACGCGAAGAACTCGCGGCCGAATACGCCGAGTGGATGCGCGAGCGCTGGAACCATCCGTGCGTCGTGATCTGGGACGCCAACAACGAGACACGCTCGTCCGAAACCGGGCCGGCCATTAGCCAGGTGCGCGGTCTCGACCTCTCGCATCGTCCGTGGGACAACAGCTACATGCCGCCGCAGGAACCGGGCGACGTGTTCGAGTCGCACCCTTACCATTTCAATGCGAACTTCCGGTTGCGGAACCTGGCCACGGCCGATCCCGTCCCGCAGGGAAACCAGACGCGCAACGACGGCCGGCACGCGGTCATCATCAACGAATACGGCTGGCATTGGGTGAACCGTGACGGCACGCCCACCACGCTCACGCGGGACATCTACCGCAGCGTGCTGGGAGACAACGCCACGCCCCTACAGCGCTTCCACCTGCAGGCCACCTGGCTGGCGGCGGACACGGAGTTCTGGCGCGCTCGGTCGCCAGGCCGCGGGCGTCGTCCACTTCACCATGCTGGGATACTCGCGTCCGGACGGGCAGACCTGCGACCATTGGAAACAGGGCGGCGTCGAGAAGCTCGAATGGGAGCCGGAGTTTTATCGCTACGTGCGCGACGCCTTCGCGCCGGTGGGCTTGGCGGTGAATTTCTGGAAGGACCGCATCATCCCTCACACCCAGGCACGCGTTCCCGTCATTCTCATCAACGACCTCGACCAAACGTGGAGCGGCCCGGTCACGCTCCGGCTGCGCCAGGGCGACGGCGCTGCCCCGATCATCGAAGTCAAACAAGACGCGCGCTTGGAGCCGCTCGGCCAGACCACGATGAACTTCGATGTCACCTGGCCCGAAGCACTCGGCCCATACACCCTGGAAGCAGAATTGCGCGGCGTGGAGGGCGAACCCGTCCGCAGCGTGCGCGAGCTGGAGGTCATTGATCCGCGCACGCTCGGACTGGCCTACCAGAAACCGGTGACCGCCTCGTCCAGCCACGCCCAGGAGTACCTGCCGGCGAACGCCGTGGACGGCGATCCGGCGACCTACTGGTCCTCGACCTTCGCCGATCCGGCGTGGCTCGCGGTGGACCTGGGCCAAGCGTACAAGATCAGCTCCGTCCGCATCACGTGGGAAAACGCCTACTCCAAGTCGTTCGTCGTGCAAGTTTCGCGCGACGGACAGAACTGGACCGATGTGTTCAGGGAGGACACGGCAAAGGCGGCGTCAGCGAAATCAAGTTCGCCCGTGGAAACACGCCACCTCCGCCTCACCAAACGGGGCACGCCGTGGGGCCACGCCATTCGCGAGCTACAGGTCTTTGAGTAGCGCGGTACAGCGTGTGCCTGCCAACACCGTCGGGACCACGTGGGGACACGCCTGTCTCTTGGGAACGCAGCCACCTGAAGAATGCGGCGTAGCCCATCCGACGTCACCCTCGTTCTCTGAAGGCGGCAAGAGTCTGCCCGTCCCTCGAATGCACCCACCGGTGACTCTCCTTTCCCCGCGCCGCACTCGCGCCCAACCACCGGCCCCTCTACTACCCCGGCCCCACGCGTGCCGCTTCCTGAACGCGCCTTGACGTCGAGTCTCGTCGGTCCCAGACAGTCCGACCGCAGCGTGACAGGCACAGCCGTTTTCCCGTTGATCTGCTTTTCCCTCGGGTGTATAACCACTTCGAGGGCGGTAAGATCAAAATGCCCATCAGTTCAGGAGGCTGGTTTCGCCGGCCAAGTGTACTTCGAGATCTCGATGCTCGTGGAGAGCGTTTTGACAGAGTATCAGCCATAAGGAGGTGCAGTCGGATGGACGCAGCAAGCGAATACCGTTATCAGCGGCTGACCTGGCCCCAGATGAACGACGCCATCGCCGCGAAGAAGGTCGTCCTCCTGCCGACCGGCTCCATCGAACAGCACGGTCCCCACCTGCCGCTGGAGGTGGACGTGTTCCTGGCGGAATCGGTTTGCCTGGAAGTAGGCCGTCGGGCCGCGGATCGCGTGCTGGTTTTGCCCCCGGTTTCGTATGGGCTCAATCGGCACCATATCGATTTCCCCGGGACGATCCATATCGAGCCCGAGGTGTTCATCGCTTTCTGTCTTTGTATTACCAAGAGCGTGGCCTACCACGGCTTCGAGAAGATTTTGATCGTCAACGGCCACGGATCCAACTCGCCGCTGGTCGATCTGGTCGCGCGCAAAACCGTGCTGGAGACGCAGTCCCTCTGCGCCGCGCTGAACTACTTCAGCCTGGGCGTGGAGACCTTCAACGCGGTGAAGGACACGCCGGTGCTGGCGCACGCCGACGAGTTCGAGACCTCGCTCCTGCTGCACCTCGCCCCCGAGCGCGTCCAGATGGACAAGGCCGTCGCGGGCAATGACGTGGTGGGCAAATACATGAGCTCGGACAGCACGTCGCCTTTCGTGCGTTTCAGCGACTACTGGGGACGCTGGACCAAGGTAGGGGTGCATGGAGATCCGACCGCGGCCACGGCGGAAAAGGGGAAGATCATCTGGAACGCCGTGATTCCCAGATTGATCGAGCTGGTCGACGAATTCCGGGCCTGGCCGATCGCGCAGCGCAGCGACCAGCACGCCGGACCGGTCCAATCACAAATTCGGTGGTGAGAATCGGTGGCGGTTGCGAGGCTCGTTTCGGTTGCGTCCGGCGTGTTACGGCGCTGCCGCCGTCCGGCGCGACCGTTCGACGAAATGAATCGCGCAACCTTTTGACGAAGGACGAGTTAATATGAAGATACGCGAGATTCGAGCAGTTGGCCTCCGCGGCGACACCCGAGGGAGGTTGGAACGACGAGTTGAAGCAGGAAGACTGCGTGCACACGCTGATCGCGGTCATCACCGATGAGGGATTGACGGGACTGGGCAGTGTGTTCACCCGAGACGATCTGGTCCGAGGGGCGCTGGCTCTGCTGGAGCCGCTCTACCGGGGCGAAAACGCGCTGGAGCCGGAACGGGTGAGTGAGAAGCTCCATCAGAACACCTTCTGGACGGGCCGGGGCGGCTCCGTGACCCACGCGATCAGCGGCATCGACATCGCCCTCTGGGACTTGTTGGGAAAGGCCACGGGCCAACCGGTCGGCCGCCTGTTGGGAGGACGCTACCGCGACCGCGTACAGCCCTACGCCTCGCTGCTGATGGAAGATCCCGAGCCTCTGGCCGGCCACCTGCGCCGGTTGATGGAGCAGGGTTTCCGGGCGTTCAAGATCGGCTGGGGACCGTTCGGACGCAAAAGTTTCGCCCTGGACGAAGCGATCGTGAAGGCGGCCCGGGAGGCCGTCACCTCGGAGTCGCTGCTCATGGTGGACGCGGGCGGGAGTGACGCGTTTTGGAAGCAGGATTACAAGTGGGCGCTGCGGACTTCTCAGATGCTGGCCGCGTACGATGTCGCCTGGTTCGAGGAGCCCCTGAAGCCCGACGCCCTGGACGACTACGTCCGCTTGCGGCAGGCGGCGCCGGTACCCATCGCCGGGGGAGAAGTGCTGACGCGCCGGCAGTCGTTCCAGCCTTATCTACGGGCGGGCGCCTTCGACGTGGTTCAGCCGGACGTGACCAAGGTTGGAGGCATCAGCGAGGAGCGTCGCATCGGCTGGATGGCCGAGGAATACGGCGTTCGTTTCATCCCGCACGGCTGGAACACGGCGGTCGGCCTGGCCGCCGACTTGCAACTGGCCTCCGCCTTCCCCAATACCGACCTGGTCGAGTACCTCACCGGGAGCGCCTACGTGGACGAGATTGCCGCGGGAGGTTGGCGACTCGATCGAGACGGTATGCTGACGATTCCCAACAAACCCGGCTTGGGTCTGGAGCTGAACATGGACGCCGTGGCCAAATACTCCCGCGGCGAGCCCTTGCTGCCGGCCCGCCAGGCCAAGGCATAGCGGATCATGAGGAATCCACGCGACAGGGCAACGCGGGCACGTCGAGTAGTGATCCTCTTTGCCTGCACGTTGGCCATCATCACGTACGTGCAGCGTGTGGCCATCTCGCAGGCGGCGCCTTTGATGCAAGAGGACCTGGGACTGACCAAGGCCCAGATGGGTCTGGTCTTCTCCGTCTTCTACTGGATGTACGCGGTCTCCGAGATTCCCTGGGGATTGGCCGGGGACCGTTGGGGAGCCAGAAGAGTGCTGACGGGCGTCGCTGCCGCTTGGTCGTTCTTCACGGTGGTGACCGGAGGGGTCTGGAATCTCGCTTCGTTGCTCGCCGCGCGCGGCCTGTTCGGCGTGTTTCAGGCGGGCTGCTTTCCCAACATCGCCCGCATGTACACCAACTGGCTGCCCACCTCGGAGCGCGTCCGTGCCGAGGGCATCCTGTGGCTCAGCGCTCGGTGGGGAGGCGCCTTCGCGCCGGTTCTGGTCATGCTCCTGGTGGACCATGTGAGCTGGCGCCGGACCTTTGCCATCTTCGGGGTGGCCGGCATCGTCTGGGCGGTTTTCTTTCTGCGGTGGTTTCGTGACCATCCGCGGGATCACCCGGGCGTCAACCGCGCCGAGCTGGAGGAACTTCCCCCGGACGATCGTGTCACCCTGGAGCACGGGCAGGTAGACTGGCGCAGGTTTCTCTCCTCCAAATCCGTGTGGCTTCTCTGGGGGCAGTACATGTGCCTCAACTTCGGTTGGGCGTTTTATATCACGTGGCTGCCGACATACTTGCATGAGGCCCGCGGCGTCGAACTGCACCAGACGGCGGTGCTGGCCGCGCTGCCCCTGTTCTTCGGCGGCCTCGGCTCTGTCGCGTGCGGCTTCGTCTCGGCCTTCCTCGATCGGCTCACGGGGAGTGTGAGAGTCACACGCCGGCTGCTGGCCATATCCGGATTCACAGGGGCCGCCATATGCTTTGCCCTCTCCGTCCACATCCAGGATCCCACCTGGGCCATGGTGGCGTTGGGCGTCGCCAGCTTTTCCAACGATCTCGTCATGCCCACGAGCTGGGGTACCGTCATGGACGTCGGCGGCAAGCTGTGTGGCACCCTCGCCGGGAGCATGAACATGATGGGCAGTTTCGTTGGCGCCGCGGCACCGACCGTAGTGGCCTTGATCCTCTCCGAGTCGGGGGATAACTGGGAAATCACGTTCTACGTTTCCGCCGCGATCTACTTCCTGGGAGCGTTCTTCTGGATGGCCTTGGATCCAACCAAGCCGATTGATGCAAGACGGGAGGTCATGCCCACATAGCCGAGATTTGTTGACACTACGTCGTCACGCAGTGCTATTGCAGATACCCCATCTTCTGCGGTTTGAAGCTGCCTAACGCCAGACGATATCTCTTCAAATCCGACTCGTCCATGCCCGTCGGCCAGTTGTCCGCCATGAGGCGGCTGTTGAAAATATTGAAAGCATACGTACGACCAGAGGGATCCAGAATGAGCAGCCCCTCGGACGGAATGCGTACGACCACACCCTTCCTGCCCTCCGGCGTGGTGTACGGTTTGTTCTGTGGACCGATGCCGCGCAGTCCGAGATACTCCCTCCGGTCGAGAAATTGATCTCCCAAAAATGCGAGGTCACCAACGCGTCACAGAGATACAGGGCAAAAGAACCGTTCGTGTTCTTATCCTTCATCTCCGCCGATAGGACGATGTCGCCATTATCCCGTTGTGCCTGCCAGCGGTACGTCCGACAATCTGTCCAGCCCGATCCGTAGGTATAAACCGCACGCCCTTCGGCAAAACGCGAAACCTGTCTGCCTGCCTGGAACGCCGCTCGGTATTCGGGAAACTCCGTCGCCAGCAAGTCCTGCAAGACCGCAACACGCCATTGTAGTCGCGTGCCGCAATATTGGTGTCGCTCCGCCTCGGAGTGAAATCCCAGGCGCGAATCGGCCGCACAAAGCACCTGCAAGCGTTGGCTGTTCTGGATTTCTTCGCGTACACTCGTCTCCATGGCCGTCAGATACTTCTGGGCCTCGCTGGGAGATAGGTCAAACAACTGACGGCGCATCGAATAGAAGTGCATCACGTTGTACCCGCTCGCAAACTGGAGGCCAATCGCTTCCGCCAGACCGATATCCAGCAGGCGTTCCCGGTTCTCTTGGTATCTCGGTTCCAGGGTCTTCATGAGGGCGACACCCTTGTTCCACTCTTGCGACATCTTCCGCGCCAAGATAACCGCCTCGGCCAGGGTATGGTTGTCCAGCGCTTCGCCAATAGCATCCCCGCACGGCCCGCCGACCAGCCAAGTAGGCTGCAACTGCTGGAGCGCGGGCTTCAGGTGTAACGGCCACACGGGCGCCGCGTGCATCGGGCCCCACCACTGGAAACGCGTCGAAAGCGGAAAATACTGGAAGCCTTCCGCAAAATGTCTCCAGGCCTGTACCACGGTTCCCGCATCGCCGCCCCACTCCGAGCGGGCCAATGTGTTCAGGAAATCGTCCTCTGTCCCGGAGAAATCCTCGAAAGCCAGCCGCCCGGCCGCCTTGTTCATGATCCCGGGGTAATTCCCGAAATACCAGCATTGCATCACACTGGTGACGTTCATCTTGGACATTTCGCGGTACTTACCGTACAAGATCGATGGCACGGGCAGGAAGGGAATCGTCGCGGATTCATGCGAGCATCCGACCTGAAGCTTGGCCGACAGCTCCGTCTGGTGGGCAGACGCATTTCCGGCAAATCGCGCAAAACGTTCGGAGGGGCCAATGAACGAAAGCCAGTAATCTCCCCCTACTCTCGGACGGTCCAACTGATATTTGACGGCGCCGGACTCGAAGTTGATCTGCAACGTCACATCCTTCGGAAGGTGGGAGCCCAGCTCGTAAACCCACGGCGCCAGCGGTTCCCAGGAAGGCAAATAGAGCCAGCAGATGTATTCTGCCTCAGGGTTCGCGTCCTTTATGCCCCGCGCCATCGCATTCTGGCTGTTGTAAAGCGTCTTCCAGTTCGGCACGTTCGCACAACGCGGGCAAGACGGTCGGCGGTCCTCATTGACCCCGGCCGTGTCCAGGCAGGAGGAGCCATGTTCGCCGAGGGAGATATTGATCGATCCACCCAACCCGGGCACCTGAGAGAAGATCCAGTGCGTGGATTCGTAAATGAACCGCTGCGCTTCTTCGGAATTCGGACAGAGGTAACGACGGGAGGGCCCGCCGGCTCCGGCCAGATCGGGATGCGCCTTGAGCAGGGGATCGTCCGGCGAAAAGAACCCTTCGGGCTCATTCGAATACGACCAGATCTTGATGCCGTAACGGGCGCACTTTTCCACGGTCTTGCGCAATTTCGCCAGCCGTCTTTCCATGTCTTTATCGGGTTCGCGGAATGAGGTCTTCGTGATGTCCTTCCACGCGATGCTCAACCACAAGCCGTTCACACCCTCATGCGCCAAACGGTTGAGGTACGCGTCGGGATAATAGTCCACCTCATCCATCAGCTCATCGCGATTCAAGGGCGGACGTTTGATCGGTCCAAAGAAACAACGTGTGATCCGGTTCTTCAGCCAGGGCTTCTTCTCCGTTCTCCCCGGATTCAGGAAAGGTCCGTCTGCGGTGGCAATCATCTCTTCCAGATGAACGATGGCGCGGCGGATGCCCTCCGTATCACGGGCAAGCAAACGTATCCCCTGGGAGGAGATCTCGATCGTGTAGGCCTCAGGAACCGGAGTATCCACCTGCACCGTCTCCACAGGAAGCCCACCTTCGTTCTTCAATTTGGCGAACACAAAAAAGTCTTCCAGATCGGCATAGGCCGTCTCCAGGACCTTTTGCTTGTCCGGAAAACTACGCTTCACAACCAAACCGCCGCGAACGTCAACCTGCCCCGGCTGCAATTGGCTTCCCTCTTTCCAGAACAGTACAAAAGGCAGAGGTTTCTTCAGGTCTTCCACAAACGTCCAACTCTCCTCGCCCGGAGGTTCCGGCCAAGTCTGATCGATTGTCTTGACAGAAATGGGGACGGTGGGACTGCCGGCCGCCAGCAGCATAAACGCCATAATCATGCCGTACATTTCGAGCCTCCTTTTCATGGTTGAACCGTCACGGTGATCTTCCGACCGCCCACGGCGATTTCATGAGGGCCGGATTGCTCCAGGGTAAGTGGGAATCTCAGCAATTCCTTCAGGCCGGCACGCGCCCAGGCCCACTTGGAGGCAACGGGTCTTCCGTCCAGCCACAACGCCACGCGACTGCCATCAAGAAAGGTGTTGGAGATGCTCGCCGTGACGACGAACGACCCGCCCATCTTGATTTCTTTCGGCGTTACGGTGAGGTCTGCGCAGTCGAAGTCGCTCTCCACGTTCCAGCCGCCGACCTCCAGGGTCGGCTCGTCCTTCCCGGCGTCTTGGGCCGCAAAGACGGCGGTGACTTCGCGCGACTCGCCTGGAAGCAGGCTGAAATAGTTGTCATCCCACAGAACCGGTAGAATCTCTGCGCCGTCACGGCCCTCGCGTCAGCGCCAGCTGGACAAAAAACGCGATTTGGCCGGTCGGATTGGTGACTTTGACCCGGCGCCATCTTTCTCCCTCTCGTGAGATTCGACTTTGCAGGTCGCCTGGAGTTTTACCGGCGGCAGGGAGCGCAGCGACGACAGAGATCCGCCTTTCTGTGCGGGCAACCAGTACAAGTTGTCGGAAACCCGTTTTCCGGCGGCGTCGGTCAAATCGAGCCGGACAAAATAGACGGGCGGCAAATCCGGTAGTTTGGGCAGTTCAAAAATGTCGCGATACGCATTCGCGGCCACCGCCGCCTTCTCCTGCTTTTCGAAGAGCACACGCATGGAGGGGTCCAACACGCGGGCACGCACGTTGAGACCACTCCGCGGCTCGAGCGAGTGATTCACCACCGTCACCATCGGCTCGATCAATCCAAGTTGGATGTGGACCGGTTCGTTGGCGCGCTTGATGAAGTAGTAACTCACCATCGGCTTCAGAAACCAGTCGAAGATCTGCCACTGCACGTCCGGCCAGGCGGAATTGATCTTCCACTGCGTGAACCCACTGGTGATGTCCCACAGCCGATGATTGACGGCCTCGAACATGGCGCGGTGCTGGTCGGCGGTGGCCAGGTGCCCCTGCCAGACGTAATCCCCTACCGTGGCCGGTTCCCCGTACACGCGGCGTACGGCGGCATCATAAGGCTGGTAGTACTTGTTGGCGCCATGATGGGCCCAGGCGGCATCCAGGGGGAAGGTCGGGCCGGGAGCTACTTCGCCCAAGTTGGGGATAAACTTCCCCAGGCTGCTGAGGGGCGGGAGGGAGGCCGAACCGGACTCTGTCATGAACATCCAATTGGGAACCTCTCTCACTCGCCGGTAGTACTCGGACGGTTCTTCCCAGCCGTAAGTGTTGAACCCCAGGTCCGTCATGCCCGTAGGCATGTCCTCCCGAAACCACGGCTGCACTTGGTCCGGGGCCACGTTGGGCATGCCATTCGAGGGGACCCAAAAGCGGCTCCCGTCCAGTTCGATCACGCTGGCGCGCCAGGGCCGGTAAACCTCCTCGCGTGTGAACCCCTCGTTGCTCGCCATGTACATGATCAGGCTCGGATGGTTGCGGTAGCGCTGGATAATGTCCCGGGTGCATTGCACCACCAAGGGGACATCGCCCGGGTACTTCGAGTCGGTCTTCATCCAAGAGCAGCCGTAGAAGCACTGGCCGATCATCACCCCGTAACGGTCGCAGGCGTCGAACAGGTAATCCGGAGGATTGGCGATATCCTCGAAATAGATCAGGTTGAGGTTCGCCCGGGCGTAGTAACGAATCTCGGCGTCGATCCGCTCCGGCGTCCACTCCCAGAGGGCGTCGGGCTGGATATAGCCGCCCCGGGCGAAGACCTTCTGACCGTTGATCTGGTACGTGCTCGACAGCAGGACCAGGAACAGCCACGCCTTCTTCATGGACATACTCAGCCGACCTTTCCCCTATGACCTTCACCCGGCATCAGCACCCGACTCCCAAGCTACGAGTATGCAGCCCCTTCCCCGGAGAATTCAAGTTCAAAGTCTTCTCTTGCACAAGGTACAGACGCAAGATTTTGCGTCTCTACCCCATTGTTGTCAGAGCTGTCAGGCGCCGATACAATCTGAGATAAGGGGTTCCTGCCAATGCGGGGACACGGAACAGTCCTGATATGGTGGCGTAGCCGACAAAGGGAAACAGATCGCCTACGAGCAGACGTGTTGTCGGATTACGCCACGGGAACACGGCTGCCCCTGTGCGAGCGTCGGGCTGCGACTTCCGGAGAGTATACATTATGGCACATCGTGAGAAGACCTCCCCAAGAAGATCCGCCGAGAGGAAAAGCGTCAGAAAAGGACCCGCCTGGGTCCGCGGTGCTCTGGTTTCCGTCGTCGGGATTCTCCTGACTACCATCTCAATCGCGCCCACAAGTCTCGGTACCGTAGGACGGTGGGTGGACGAGGGCTTCCTCTCCGTAGTGTTCGGCCGAGCGGCAATTCTGGCCGGAGTGTACTGTTTGGGATTTGGGCTTGTGTTGCTCGTGGGCCGGAACAAACCGAGGTATATCGCGGGTCTCACGTGTCTGCTGCTCCCGGCTTTAGTCATGGCAGATGCTTGGCTTTCCGGAACACCAGAGGCTGCTTCCAAAGTAGAACATGCTGTTCCCCTCGGGCATCTTCTGCGCTCCAGCGGGACGAGTTTCATAGGAAGCGCAGGCTTGGTCATGCTTGGTTCCGCTCTTGTGCTCTGTGGGGTCTTTCTGTTGATGCCGAGGCCCGCCCGCGCCGGTCTAGGGACGTGGATCAGGACTGGTTGGGAAGGAGTATTATCCCGCCACCATCCTTCCCAGGGCAAGAGAACCGCCGCAGGAGCGAGACAAAACCAAGCGCAGGATGTGCCACAGACGACTCCTGCTGATGCCGGAACGTTACGCCATGCACATACCGAGATCGAGCACGCCGTGGAGTCCAAACCGTTTAAGCTCAAGCTGGAACGGTACAATCGCGCATTCGTGAAAGTGCCGACGGGCCTTTTCGAAAAGCAGACCAGCCTGAATACCTCGCTGGCAGCAGGCACCCGACGGCAGGAGATTATCGACGCCTTCGCGTTGTTCCACATCGGTGTTGATATCGGCGACATCAAACGCGGCCCGGCTTTTGAGCAATATGAACTGATTCCCGGCCAAGGGGTCAAAATCACTCAGATCCGGAACTGTGTTGAGGACGTTTCCCTACACCTCCGACAGAAGGTCATTATCGGCAGAAAAACGGACGCTTCGCTGACCATCGAGGTCCCGCTCGCCGAGCGCCAGGTAGTCCCGTACGGCTTTCTCCTGGAAGACAAGAGGGATGACGCCCTGGAGATCCCGATTGCCGTGGGGGTGGACGCGTCCTTTTCCCCCTTCAGTATTGACCTGGTGGACATGCCCCATCTGTTGATTGCCGGCGCCACCGGTTCAGGAAAGAGCATATTTCTCAAGACGCTGGTTGCTTCCATTATGTATCATCTGACACCCGATGAGGCACGCCTGGTCCTCATTGATCCCAAAAAGGTGGAATTCGGCGTCTTCTCCTCGTCGCTGTTTTGCGCCTGTGATGTCATTACCGAGTTCGAAGATATCGCGGCCGTGTTTGAGGCGATTGTTCTGGAAATGGAGAGGCGTTATGAGTTGCTGGAGCACGCCGGCGCTTCCGATCTCAGGCAATACAATGCCGGCGTCGAACCACGGCTGCAGCAACCGTATCTTGTCGTAGTGATCGACGAGTTTGCCGATTTGCTCATGCAGAAGGTAGAAGGCTTCGAAAACAGGATGATCCGCCTGGCTCAGAAGGCCCGGGCCAGTGGCATTCACCTGGTCCTGGCGACCCAACGGCCCTCGGCGGATGTCATCAAGGGACTTCTCAAGGCCAATATTCCGGGCCGTATTGCCTTCAGCGTTTCCTCTCAGGTGGACTCCAAGATTATTCTCGATATGGGCGGTGCCGAGAATCTTACTGGGAAAGGGGATTTGATCTGTATCTGTCCCGCCTTTCGGGAAGGGATACGGCTGCAGGGTGCCTACATTACGAATGAGGAGATCCAGAGAATCATCGCCACCAAGCCGTAAAGCGGCGTGACGCCTGCCTTGCCGAGCGTTCCTTGCGGAGACAGTATGTACCTGCCCGGCGCCAATGGGACCATTCTGAAAGCCAAAGAAATCCTCTTCCTCAAAGACCGGGTGTACCAGCTCGAAATGCAGCTCGACACCACGAAAGTCCGGTGTTGGGGACTGTGGCCCATTCACGTCCTGGTGGCGATTGACCACTTCTCGCGCAAGGTCGTATGTGTGGCGCCCCTGGAAGGCCCCAATGCCGGCTGGATCGTCGAGGCTTTGGAGCAGGCAATGCGAAAACATGGCGGGTCCAAGCACATGATTTCGGATCAGGCCCTGTGTCTTCGTTGGCGATACCTTTGCCGAACTCCTGAAACAATGGAACATCAAACCTCGCTTCGGCGCCATAGGAAACACGGGTCCATTGCTGTAACGGAACGGGTCATCAAAACCCTCAAATACGAATGGCTCCGCTGCGGGCCGCTCATCAAGGGCTTTGACCACCTCATGTCCCTGTACAGGGAATTCGGAGAGTTGGTATAATGCCTGTCGGCCACATATGACCCTTGAGGGTTTCCGGCCAGATGACCTTTATTACGGCCGCAAGCCCGAAACGCCAGAAGCGACAGGCGAAGACCATCCCCGGGAATATCGAACGCCACGTCTTCGCCGAGACGCGACTCACCGCCTACCGTCTCAAGAACGCCGCGTAGTTCCTGGCCCCTGGCTGTCACGCTCTCGCCGTGCGCGGACTCTGCCCCTGCTGTCTCTCTCTGACACGTTAGAGGTGCAATCATCATGTCGAATACAGGACGGATACCCAATAGATGATAGGAGAAGAGAGCCATGCCTACGACGCCAACTTATCCCGGTGTATACATTGAGGAGATCCCCAGCGGGGTACGTACCATCATTGGGGTGGCCACTTCGATAACCGCCTTCGTGGGCCGAGCGGCACGTGGACCTGTCAATGAGCCGACGACCATCCACAGCTACGCCGACTACGAGCGGAGTTTTGGGGGCTTGTGGGCCGACAGTACGATGAGCTTCGCGGTGCGGGACTTCTTCCTAAATGGCGGCAGCGAGGCCGTCATTGTGCGTTTGGTCAGGGGGGCCAAATGTGCCGGCCTGTGGCTCACCACGAGCGGCCCAAACGCCCAGCCGCTAGAGCTCGAAGCGGCCAGCCCCGGCAGTTGGGGCGACAATTTGGTGGCTTATGTGACATACGGTACGAAGGATGCCGACAAAGAGCGCCAGGCGTCCTGGTTCAACTTGGAAGTCCAGGAATTGGATTCAGATTCAGGGCGCGGCCGTCCAGACGGAGCTATTCCTGAATGTTTCGATCGATAACCACGATGCACGGTATCTGCCCAAGGTCCTCGAACAGCGCTCCGAATTGGTTCGCGTCGCTAAAGACAACGGGAACTATGTCATGGGCCACGGCAAGCCTTTGGAGACGGCCAGTTCCGCGCCTGGAAGTCCGCCCGGCAGTACACCCCAAAGCCCACCTGCCAGTCCGCCCGGAAGCCCACCGGCCAGTCTACCCACAGGCGTGCAGGTTATCTCGGTTCGAAAAGAGGACGAGGGAAGCGATGGAGGGTATCTGACGGACGATGAACTGTTCTCGGGGAAGAATGTGGAGGATCAGAAGCAGGGCCTCTACGCTACTCGAGAAAGCAGACCTGTTAACTTATTGTGCATTCCCCCTTATGCCGGGCCGGACGGGAAGGCTCCATCCGAAGGAATGCCGACGGATGTGACCGGGCCGGGGCCATGGCACTGCGGCGGCTGACTACTGCAAGAAACGCCGCGCCCTGCTGCTGGTCGATCCGCCCAGCAGTTGGACCACCAAGAAATCGGCTCTGGATGGTTTCACGGTCGCCAGCCACGCCTTCCCGGACCTCGCGGGGGACACCCGCAACCATGCGGCGATGTTTTTCCCGCGGCTCAGGCAGCCTAATCCTCTGCGGGAGTACCAGGTGGAGGAGTTCGTGCCGTGCGGAGCCGTGGCCGGCGTGTTTGCGCGGACGGACGCGCAGCGGGGGTCTGGAAGGCCCCGGCCGGTCAGGAAGCCGGTCTGGTGAGCATGCCGGAACTCAGCGTGTCGCTGACCGATGACGAGAACGGCGACCTGAACAAGCAGGGGATCAACTGTCTGCGGGCCTTTCCCGTGTACGGCCGCTTGGTCTGGGCGCCCGTACGGTGGAGGGCGCCGATCAGTTGACTTCCGAATGGAAGTACATTCCGGTGCGACGCATGGCACTGTTCCTGGAGGAATCGCTCTACCGCAATACCAAGTGGGTCGTGTTCGAGCCCAACGATGAGCCGCTCTGGTCCCAGATTCGTGCGAACATCACGGCCTTCATGCACGATCTCTTTCGCCAAGGCGCCTTTCAAGGGAGAACGCCGCGGGAGGCCTATCTTGTCAAGTGCGACAAGGAGACGACCACGCAAAGCGATATCGACCGCGGTGTCGTCAACGTCCTGGTGGGGTTTGCGCCCCTCAAGCCCGCCGAGTTCGTGTTCGTCAAGATACAGCAGTTGACCCAGCAGGCCGAGGTTTAGAGGAGGTCCCTATGGCACAGTTCAGCGTCAACACAAAGCGCTTCGATCCCTATAAGAACTTCAAGTTCCGGGTCAAATGGGACGGCCGGTACGTCGCCGGCATCAGCAAGGTCAGTGTGTTCAAGCGCACCACCGAGGTCGTCACCCACCGGGAGGGCGGCGACCCGAGCAGCAGCCGGAAGTCGCCCGGACGGACCGAGTACGACGCCATCACGCTCGAGCGGGGCGTCACCCACGACACCGAGTTTGAAAAATGGGCCAACAAAGTCTGGAACTATGGCGCCGGGTTGGGGGCCGAGGTTTCGCTTGCCGACTTCCGCAAGGACGTCCTCATCATCGAGGTCTACAATGAGGCCGGCCAGCTCGCGCTGGCCTATAAGGTCTACCGGTGCTGGGTCTCGGAGTTCCACGCGTTGCCGGAGCTGGACGCCAACGCCCACGCCGTCGCCATTCAGAGCATCAAGCTGGAGAATGAGGGCTGGGAACGGGACGAGGCCGTCACGGAGCCGACCGAAAGCTCGTTCACGGTGCCCGCTTAGACTATGGGTCCGCTCTCCGCCAACGATATGATCACGATCTGGGAGACAGCCCAGGATCAGCCTCCCCTGGACCGGGCGCTGACTCTGCTGTGTCGCCGGGTGCGGCGGAGAGGAGCCGCCGGCAACTGGCCGGGAAGGCGATCGGACAGAGGGGACCGACAGTTGCTCGATCTGTTTGAGCTCACCTTCGGGCGGCAATTGGATTGTCAGGGGATCTGTCCCGGATGTGGACAGGGCCTGGAATACGCCCTGTCCGTCGAGGACTTGCGCCTCCCGCCGACCTCGGAGCCTTCCGAGGAAGGCGGGATCTATCGGTTCGTTACCCCCGAGGCCACCATCCGCCTTCGGCTGCCCAACAGCGACGATCTGACGGCGACCGGGAACGTTCCACCCCTCGGCCGACGAGCGTTTCTGCTCGAGCGGTGCATCCTGGAAGCCAGGGTCGAGGGAGACGGAATCTGCAGGAGAGGCGCCCGCGGTTGGCCGCCGCACGCCGGCCAAGAGCTATCAGGCACGCGCGCGGGCCGTCGGGAACGATGCGGATGGGCCTGAACGAGCCGCAACGGAGTTCGATCCGGTCTTCACCGTGCGTCGCTCTGGGGTCCTGGAGGCTCACAGCGAATTCGGCACCGCGCCTTGGGGCCGAGATCGCCCGCCGGAGGTGAGCCTCGCGGCCAGACCCGGTCCGAGCTCAACCCTGCTCGGACAGAGGCGGAGTCGGGTTCGGCCCCTCCCATTCGAGCGATCACGCCGGAGCATATTCGAATCGGTGTCACGCCTCCGGCCGACCATGTACCTGCGCGGGGGTCTGACTCCCCAGACTCGCGACCCAATTCGGAATCTGGGGTTCCCGAGCACTCTCCGAATGAGGCTGCGTCTGCACGTGCTGCAGCCGTCTCCCGGCCCGAGCCCTCCGGCCCGCCGACCATCAAGGTGACGATTGGTCGCATCGAGGTACGAGCGGCCGAGCCGTCGCGCCGCCCGAGCGCCGCGGCGCCCCAGCCTCAGATCTCGTTGCAGGACTATCTGCTCCGGTCCCACGGGAGGCCACGATGAGCAATGCCCTGGCCATCGCTGCGGTTACCGCGGTGTTGAAGGATCTGCTCAACAACGGTCTCATCGATCACGATGTGACGGTAGTCTCCAAGGGAATGTCACCGTAAGCGCCCTGCCACCCGATCGCATCGACGTGGTGCCGCCGAATGAGCAGAGCCGGTTGAATCTGTTCATGTATCGCGTCACCCCGAATCAGGGTTACAGCAATGTCGAATTGCCGTCTCAGGATAGTCGCGGCGTGCGCCTTGCCAATCCGCCGCTGGCCCTCGATCTGCACTATCTCCTGAGTGCCTATGGAGCAGACGAGTTGCACGGCGAGATCCTCCTGGGCTACGGCATGCAGTTGCTGCATGAGACCCCGGTTCTGTCCCGGGAGGCCATTCGTCGCTCGTTGGCCGCGCCTCGTTTCGTCGGAGGGGAGGGGCTTCCCGGGCGTCTGCAATCCCTGACCACGTCTCAACTGGCCGAGCAAATCGAGTTGGTGAAGCTGACGCCCGAAGACCTCACGAGCGAAGAGATTTCCAAACTGTGGACGGCCTTCCAGGCCAAATACCGCCCGACTTCGGCCTACCGGGCCACGGTGGTCTTGATCGAGAGCGACCAGCCGGTGAAGACGGCGCTGCCGGTACGGAGTCGCTACGGGTATGCGGTCTCCTTCCAGCGTCCCGTGATCGAACAGGTCCGGCCCTATCAGGCGAATCCCGATCCGGACGGACTGGAGCCGGCCTTTCTGGCGGGGAACGATCTGGTCATTGTGGGCGAGCGCCTGCAGGGGGACCACACGCAAGTCCTCGTCGGGGGGCAGGAAGCCGTGCCTCGGACGCCTGACGACCTGACAGATACGCAGATCCGAGTGCCGATCCCGGCTGGGCTGCGGGCCGGGCTCCAGGGGGTGCAGGTGATCCACCAACGCGAGCTCGGGTCTTCGCCTCTGCGGCGCGCTGTCGCGTCGAATCTGGCGGCGTTTGTGCTCCGCCCTCGGTTGGAGGAGGAGGTGACCGCCGTTGGTGATCCTCAGTCGGACCACCCGTGCGCGGGGAATTTGAAGTTGAGGGTCACTCCGGCGGTTGAACCAGGGCAGCGCGTGGTAGTGCTCTTGAACGAGTTTGCGAGTGCGGCGGAACCGGCGGCCTACAGTTTCCCGGCCCCCCCAACCGCCGTGTGGAGTCCGCCGGCTCCGGCGCAGGATCTGACCATTCCCTTTCAGGACGTCGAGAAGGGGACGTACCTGGTCCGGATCAGTGTCGACGGGGCCGAAAGCCCTCTGCAGTTTGATGGCGACCGTTATAGCAAGCCGAACGTTTCGATATCATGACCGACACGACGATCACCAAATGGCACGAATGTAACCAGCGGTATCTCATGGCGGCCCTGGCGGTAGTCCGTGAGGATCTGGAGCACTACGCCGCGGCCCAGGGGGCCGACAGCCCGAGAACCGGCGTCCGTCCGCCGGGATCCAGGGAGGCCCGCGCGAGACTGGAGCAGGCGGCCGCGTTGTTGCCGGCGCCCAGTGCGCTGGAGACCGTGGTGCAGCTCTGCGGGCCTGACCCAACGGCCAAACGAGCCATTGCCGCCCATGTTTGCGCACGCTTGGGGCGAAGTCTTTGGCGGATGCGTCTGCGGGCCCTGCCTGGCAATCTGAACGATCTTGATGTCCTGGCCCGGCTGTGGGAGCGGGAAGTGTTCCTGGACGGGTGCACGCTGTTTGTCGACTGCGACGACCTGGAGGCGGCGGATACGGCGTCTGTGGTCGCATGTACAGCGCTGTGCGAGCGGCTGCGGACGACTGTTCTCGTCAGTAGTCGCGAACGGATCGTCAGGGCGGCACGCCCAACCATTGTCTTCGACGTGGAAATGCCGGACAGCCACGAGCGGCATCTGGCCTGGGAGAGTGCCCTTGGGTCCCAGGCCGAAGGAATGGATGGGCAGTTGGGAATGATTGTGTCGCAGTTCCACCTGGGGACCGGGGTCATTTATCAGGTCTGTTCCGAAGTGCTGGGCGACGGGTTGAGCGACAGCGTGTCTTGCCGTCGGGACTCGGACGAACTGAGCCGCCGGCTGTGGCAGGCGTGCCGGGTGCATACCCGCACCCGTTTGGACGGGCTGGCACACCGGGTCCGCCCCGTCGCCGGATGGGACGACCTGATCCTGCCCGCTTCTCAGCTCCGCGTCCTTCACGAGATGGCCGCCCAGGTGCGCCAACGAGGCCGGGTTTATGAAGACTGGGGCTTCGGTGAGGAATCCAGCCGGGGCCTGCGTATTTCGGCCCTCTTTGTGGGAGATAGCGGCACCGGCAAGACGATGGCCGCCGAGGTCCTGGCCAACAAACTGGCTCTGGACCTGTATCGCATCGATCTGAGCCGGGTGGTCAGCAAGTACATTGGCGAGACGGAGGCGAACCTCCGCCGGATCTTCGAGGCCGCGGAGAAAGGCGGGGCGATCCTGCTGTTCGACGAGGCGGACGCTCTCTTCGGGAAGCGGAGCGAAGTCCGGGATAGTCACGACCGCTATGCCAATATCGAAGTTAGCTATCTGCTGCAGGGCATGGAGAACTATCGCGGTCTGGCGATCCTGACCACGAACCTCAAGAGCAGCCTGGACAAGGCGTTCTTTCGCCGGATTCGCTTCGTCGTGCAGTTCCCATTCCCGGACCATCAGCAGCGGGCCCGGATCTGGGAGAAGATCTTCCCCGCGCAGACCCCTCGAAAGGATTTGGACATCGAAAAACTGGCCCGGCTCAACCTGACCGGGGGCAGCATTCGCAACATTGCCCTGAACGCTGCTTTTCTGGCGGCCGAGGCCAACACGCCGGTGGGAATGGAGCATCTGTGGGAGGCCACTCGCTACGAATACGTCAAGCTGGAGAAGCCATTGAGTTCTGCCGAGATCGGACGATGGGAGTAGAACGAAACATTGAGGTCCACATTGAGAACCTGGTCCTGCACGGCTTCGAGGCCGGCCCGTCGGGCGACATCGGCCGGGCGGTTCAGGGGGAGCTGACGCGTCTGCTCGGGGAGAAAGGGATCGTCCCGGCGCTCGCCCAGGAGCGCACCTGACGCGTCTCGACGGTGGATCGTTCGAGCGGATACCTGGTGCGGCGCCGCACGAAGTGGGCGTTCGCATCGCCCGGGCCGTGCATGGAGGGCTGATCCGATGAGCGAACCGACGGCAACCCGGCTCCCACGCCAGCCGAAGACGGACTCCGCAACTCCTCGCCCGTTCCTCGCCCCCCGGCCTTCGCCACGCCAGCACGACCCGCAGACTGTGCCACCCATCGTCCACGAAGTTCTCCATTCCCCGGGTCAGCCCCTCGATCCCGAAACGCGTACCTTTTTTGAGTCCCGCTTCCACCATGACTTTGGGTGTGTCAGGGTTCACACGGACTGCCGAGCGGCCAAATCGGCACAGGCCGTCAATGCCTTGGCCTACACGACAGGGTGGCACGTAGTGTTCGGGGCGGGCCGGTACGCTCCGTGGACACGTGACGTGGTGTTTGCTGGCCCATGAGTTGGTGCCTGTCGTTCAGCAAGAGAAGGAGTGTGTCTCCGGACAACGCGCGGTCGAACCTGCCCGCGGAGCAAGAGGCCAAGGCGACGGCCGTGCGCATCACGACAGAGCAGTCATTCGCACCCATACGCAAATGGACCGTACTACCCGCTCAGGCAACCGAGGATGACCAGGTGTTGACTCCCCTGACCATTCCAAAGGAGGGTATAGAGATGCCCGGGTCGGCAAGGGTCGGCCATCTACCGACCTGGGATACCTGCGAGACTCGAACTACTTCTGGACGGAATACGCCAAGCGTTGGCCTGAGCAACTGAGCCCAGAGAACAAGAAACGCATTGGCAAGGAACGTCCGATCGTGGACGATACCTGGATCAAATATCACCCTGAACACTCTGCTTATAAGAACCAGCGACTTGAACATCATCACCTTGGGCAAGGTTCTCGATCCGTGCCTCTACCCGAAGAGCTGCACGATGCGTATACGGTGTTCCATCCCCAGCGTCAGGTAGTTGCGGAGGGGAACAAGCCGATCAAGCCCCTCCTACGGGAAAGAAGGAGATTTGCCAATCAAAGAGGCCGTCTTCCCGGATCTCCCACCAAAGCCCCCAAGATACCCCTTCCTCGGCACTCGCGGGTGTTCCTCCAGAGGCAGTTGCAGACGCCAAGACCGGCAACTGGGAAATCGTCTGGAGGACCCGCTCTGCCGCGGTCTGCCCCAAGATCCCCCCGCTCGGCTGCTGAGTCTGCCACCAATTCCCCAAGAGTCCAGGGTCAGTCGCATTGGGAGTACTTCGAAGGGCACAGGTCTGGCGAAGCAGCCTTCTCCCATTAGAGGGATGCTATACAGCGTAGGGGCGGGTTTGGCCAGAGACTTGCCGACTTCCAGTGGTTGCATCGACCGGATTCTCGAATCGGTCCAGCGAAATGCCTCGACCAACAATACAGAAAGTGTCGATCTGGAAGAAGGAAGGGATGCAAAACGAGGCTCCCTTGGACTTGATCTCTAGCAATCTGCCGCATGCCCTGACGAGTTTGGTCTCGTTTGTGGGAACACCACATTAGAGACTTTCGCCTTCTGGAATCACCTGTACCTAACACCTCGGACAGAGGATAGGAAGATTCCTTATTGACCGGTTTCAGGAAGGCGTTGTCTGAAGACCGAAACCGGTGCTGCAGGTTAGAGCTAACGTCGATCAGGCGTTGGAGTTGGAGCCTAAGATGCAGGAAGCTATCCACGCGGCAGACGACCTGATCCAAATCGTGGAATCGGGGCCTGCCATATATGTCGCTTTTCAGAGTGGTTTGTCGATAGAGGAGATCTCACAGATTTCGAGCAATCTTCGTTGGTTCCGATCCTCCTACAGAATCGCGTTGGATGCGTTGCACCGATTGAAAACAGCGGTGAATAACCAGATCCACGCGGAGGACGTTGTTTTTCGCCAACTTGAGGAGGTAGAGCGTAAGGGGTTTTCTTCAGAGAGCCCGCGTTGCTAAAGGGCTGAATCGGAGGAACCGTCTTACAGGTGAACCGCAGGAATCTCTCGACTCCTCTGACGGCGAGCGACCAGTATGCCGGCAGCAGGAAGGAGGGAGACGAGCAGGTGGTTCAGATAGATTCTAAAGATTCACGACTAATGCTGTCTATAAATGGATGCCAATTGATGCGCAAGGAGCCGTCAGATGATCGAACCGATGTCGCAGGACGAGTTTGAGCATTTCCACAAAGACGGGATGCTTCACCTCGAGAAGGAGAAGCTGACGCTCGTCAGCATGAAGACCCCCGCGCTGGAGGCGCTTGATCAGGGGTTGGACGCAGCCCTGGAACACATGCTCTCGAGCATTCCGCGCTCCGGCCGGATTACACCTGAGGATGTGTTCAAGAAAGCGATCCAGTCTCTGCCGGAACTGGACCGCCAGCGGATGCTGATTGACAATCTGCTCGAATCCCTGAAACAGGGTACGAAATTGTCAGATGCGGTAGAACGCTTTCGCACGTTGGGGCTGCTTCCTCCGAGCTTCTCTCCGTCCGGTACCGCGCCAGATGTCTTTGAAGGCGGTCTGGGAGCTGAACTTGTCGAACGTGAAGGTCTTGTGAGGCGTGTTGCGACTGCCCTCGTGCGTGTCGCCATCAATGCGTTCAAAGCGATCCCGAAGTGGGTGGAAATTGAGCCCACCATCACCCTGATTGGACCCATCCCGGCTATCGGATTCACGCTGAAAGGCAAGGGGATGAGCATTCAGGATCTGTTCGAGACGCTCAGTGAAGAACCGGAGTCCGGCGCGAACCGGACATGTTAGGAGGCTCCGCCATGAGCGCTTTTCCTGGTTCGCCGAGGTTGGTGAAGGGGGGGATCGTCCTGATCGATCCGGAGACCTCCGCCATCGAGCGGGTGATCACGTTGCAGTACAACCCCGATACGCTGACCCGGACCCTGCAAGTGCAGGAGAGCCGGGAGAGCAGGGATCGCTCCGAGGCCCTGCGGCTGGGCGGTCCGCCGGTGGAGACGATCAAGGTGGAGGCGGAGATCGACGCGACGGATCAGTTGGAGAAGGCCGACGCCACGGCCGGCCGGTTGGGGATCTACCCGCAACTGGCGATCCTGGAGATGATCGTATATCCGACCAGCAGTCAGCTTCTGAACAACAACGCCCTGGCCCAGTCGGGCACGCTGGAAATCGTCCCGATGCAGGCGCCGCTGACCCTGTTCATCTGGAGCCGGCAGCGCATCGTCCCGGTGCGCGTCACCGACTTTAGCATTACCGAGCAGGCCTTTGACACCTATCTGAATCCCACCCGGGCCAAGGTGAGCCTGGGTCTGCGGGTGCTGACTGTTGACGACCTGGGCTTCGACCACAAGGGCGGCGGCCTCTACATGAACTACCATCAGACCAAGGAGAGTCTCGCCGCGCGGCTCGGGAGCGGGCCGTTGGACACCTTGGGAATAGGAGAGATTCCATGACCGATGCATTGCAGGCCCTTTTGCAGCCGGCCGATTTGCAGGCGACGGCCTTTCCTCCGACCAGCCGCTATCATGGCATCCCCACGGCGAGTCTGCAGGTTGGGCCGGACAAGACCCTTACGTACCTGCGGCGCCGGTTTATCCCGCCGCCGGACCGCTACGCCGTGGTCCAGGAGCACGCTGTAGAAGAAGGCGACCGGCCGGACAGCCTGGCGAATGGCTATCTGGGGGACCCGGAGCTGTTCTGGCAGCTCTGCGATGCCAACAACGTCATGGATCCGAACGAGCTGACCGAAACGATCGGCCGACGCCTCCGAATCACCTTGCCTGAAGGGATACCCGGTGGTGGCAATCTATAGGGCAATCAACCTGACGCTCATGATCGGCCCGGCGGTGCCGGTGCCTGTATCGAAAGAGGTGCTGGACGCGCTGGTCAGTGTCGAAGTCGACACGAATTCCGGCGCTTCGGACAGCGGCTTCGAGCTGACGTTTTCCCTGAGCAACCGGTCGCCGCTCCAGACGCTCTTTCTGCTGGCGGGCGGGGCCATGATTCCGATCGTGCGGGTGATCATCGTGGTGACCGTCAACGGCCGGGCCGACGTTCTCATGGATGGCGTGATGACCCATTACGAGATTCAACCGGGCGCCAAGCCCCGCGATTCGGTGCTGATTGTCAAAGGCAAGGACCTGACGGCGCTCATGAACGTCATCGATTTCAGCGGCTTGCCCTATCCGGCCCTCGGACCGGCCGAACGCGTTCTGTTGATCCTGGCCAAGTACGCCGTGCTGGGCATTGTGCCGGCGGTGGTCCCCAGCGTCGTCCCGGACTTTCCCAATCCGCTGGAACGGATTCCGCGGCAGCAAGGGAAAGACCTCGAGTACGTGCGCCAACTGGCACACGACACGGGCTATGTTTTCTATCTTGACCCGGGACCGGCGCCCGGCGCGAGCATCGCGTACTGGGGCCCGGACATCAAGGTCGGCCCGCCGCAGCCGGCCTTGAATGTCAATATGGACGCGTACACCAATGTCGAATCCCTGAGCTTCACGTTCGACAAGGAGCGCGCCGAGATCCCCGTCGTGTACGTCCAGGAGCCCATCACCAAAATGGTGGTGCCCATTCCCATCCCGGATATTACGCCTCTGAATCCCCCGCTGGGAGCGATTCCGCCGCTCCCCCCCAAGGTCACGTTCCTGACCGAGACCGCCAATCTGTCGCCGGCGCAGGCCGTGATGCAGGGTATGGCCTATGCCTCCCAGCATGCCGATGCGGTCTCCGGCAACGGCACCCTGGACGTTCTGCGCTACGGCCAGATTCTCAAGGCACGCCAGCTTGTCGGCGTGCGGGGGGCGGGGCCGGCTTTCAATGGCTTGTATTACGTCAAGAGCGTGGTGCACAAGATCAAACGCGGTGAGTACAAGCAGAGTTTTACGTTGGTCCGCAACAGCCTCGTTTCCACGCTTCCAAAGGTGCCCGTATGAGTTCCAGCACGAAGTACTACGGCAAGTATCGGGGGACCGTCCTGAACAACGTCGATCCCCTGCAAATGGGTCGCATTCAGGCCAGCGTGCCGGACGTGTCCGGCTTTCTGCCCTCCAGTTGGGCCCTGCCGTGCGTGCCCATCGCCGGCCGGCAGATGGGGACGTTCGTCGTACCCCAACAAGGAGCGGGCGTGTGGATCGAGTTCGAGCATGGCGACCCGGATCACCCGATCTGGGTGGGCGGGTATTGGGGCACGGTGGCGGAACTGCCCCCCTTGGCGTTGGTCGGTGTCCCGACCAGTCCCAACATCGTCTTCCAGACGGCCGGCCAACAAGCCTTCGTGCTCAGCGACGTGCCGGGCCCGACGGGTGGGATTACGCTCCTGAACCGTCAGGGGGCCCTGATTTCCGTCAGCGACACCAGCATTGTCATCCAGAGGGGAGCCGCCTCGATCGTGCTCAGCGATGCGGGCCTGGTCATCCAGAATGGCTCCGGGGCCAGCATCAGCATGACGGGCCCTCTCGTCACGGTGAATAATGGCGCCGTGGAGGTGAAATGAGACGTGGGAAGGGAGTGTGATTCGATGCCAGGTTTCCTGCTTCATGCCGGTGCCACGGTGATGTGCTCCCATGGAGGGCAGGCCCAGCCTACGGTCATCAACCCTCGTGTGACCGTCAGCGGCCAGCCGACCGTGCTCCAGCCCGGTCCTTATGCGATAGGAGGGTGCGGTCTGGCACCGACCGGCGTACCTTGTGTCACGGCCACGTTTGTCACGGCCGCGCTGCGGGTTACTTCGAATGGACAGCCTTTGCTCCTGTCGGACAGCCAGGCCGTTTGCGCCCCCACCGGGATGCCCTTGGCCATCGTGATTACCCAGGTGCGCGTCAACGCAATGTGAGGGGACTATGAACGTGGACTATCCTTTTCAGTTCAGCCGTCAGAACCGCACGGCCGAGGTGGAGACGGATGAGCATATTCGCGACCTCATCGAGCAAGTTCTGTTCACCGCGCCGGGGGAGAGAGTCAATCGTCCCACGTTCGGCTGCGGCCTGTGGCAACGGGTCCTGGCGCCCAACGACGAGGAACTGGCGGCCGCGACGCAGTTCCTGCTCGAGGAGTCGCTCCAGAAGTGGCTGGGCGATCTGATTCAGGTCGAACAGGTGCAGACCGTGGCCGATGATGCGTCACTGCGTGTGACGGTCGCTTACACGGTCCGACGAACCCAGGAGCACCGTGTGGAGAGTTTTTCGCGCGAGGGATAAGACCATGATCTACTTCTGTGACCAAGAGCGCCGCGCTGTCCTCCGCGGGCAGAACAAGCTCAACGGGATTGACTACCTGGAGGTAGAAGACGATCCGGCCAAGGCGTATGACCGGCGGCAACGGCGTCTGTTTGTGCACTTTCTCAACGAGCGTGGCTTGGCCAAACTGACCCCAGACCATGTCGTGATCGAAGGCGGCGAGCGGATTCGAACAGTCTCTGTCGTGGCGGTCCGTCCACCGGATTCCCCGCCGGAACAAACCAACGTCCGGGTGGTCGAGGTGGCCAAGCCCGGCGATTTCTCTACGTACACCCTGCGGCTGGTGCGCAGCGCGAGCGAGGAGGTCGCAGAGCCACCGGAAGACTTCGATCCGGTCCTTTCAGAAGTGCCCTTCACGTTCAAGGCGGGATGTCGCCGCGACTTCGAATGCAAGGCCAGGCTCCCGGATTCCGGTCCAGCGGAGGAGGGATCTGACATCAACTATCTGGCCCGGGATTACGCCAGCTTTCGCCAGTTGCTGCTCGATCGCATGGCCGTGGTGATGCCGCAGTGGGGGCAACGTCATCCGGCCGACGTGGGCGTGGCTCTCGTGGAGTTGCTGGCCTATGTGGGAGACTACCTGAGCTATCGCCAGGATGCGATTGCCACGGAGGCGTACCTGGATACCGCCCGTCGGCGCGTGTCCGTGCGGCGCCATGCCCGGCTGGTGGGTTATCACCTCCACGACGGGTGCAATGCCCGCGTCTGGGTGTGCCTTCAAGTGAAGCCGGCCGGGGACGGTTGGGAGTTGAAGACCAATGCCGCAGGCCCGCCGGTCCAATTCCTGACCCAGGTCAGGGGTATGTCCGCGGCCCTGGCGCCGGGTTCGACGGCGTACACGCGTGCCCTGGAGTCCGGGGCCGTGGTCTTCGAGATGATGCCGCACCAGAAGATCACGCTGTTTGCCGAGCACAACGAGATGCCCTTCTACACCTGGGGATCGCGCCAGTGTTCCCTGGCCCGGGGCGCGGTCAGCGCCACCCTACGGGGCGAGTTCCGGAACCTGCGGGCGGGCGATGTCCTGATCCTGGCGGAAGTGAGAAACCCCCGAACCGGCACGGAAGCCGATGCCGACGCCAGCAGGCGGCATGCCGTTCGCCTGGCCCAGGTAACACCCTCTTGCGATCGGCTGGGCGGCGGGGTGCCCATCACGGAGATCGAATGGCGCCCGGAGGACAAACTGCCGTTCGCCCTGTGTCTGGCGTCGTACAACGGGGACGAATATCTCAGCGATCTGAGCGTGGCTTGGGGGAATATCGTGCTGGCGGATCACGGTCGCACCCTGTCCGGCACGGCCAGTCAGAGCCTTCTGGAGCCTGACACGGTCCTTCCCTCTTCCGTCGCTCAGGCCGCGTCCTGCCCATCTCAGGGGAAGTTCTGCCAGCCCGCGGCGGGTGTTGTGCCGCTCCCACGGTTCCGACCGATGCTCCGGCAGGCGCCCTTGACCCAGGCTGCACCGTGGAACCCGGAGGATTCTCCCGCCTCGTCCGCCATGGAGTGGTCCCTGCACGAGGTCATGCCCTGCCTCTGGGTGTCGGACTTGGCAGGCGACGGCGACGGAACGCCGGTTCCCTGGGAGGTCAAGCGGGACCTGCTGGCCAGCGGCCCCGACCAGAGGGAGTTCGTGGTGGAAACGGAGAGCGACGGCACCGCCCGGCTGCGTTTCGGAGACGGCAAGTTCGGCTTGTCTCCCGCACCCGGCACCCGCTTTCGAGCCGTGTGCCGTGTCGGCAACGGCACGGCGGGCAACATCGGCGCCGAGGCCCTGGGGCATATCGTCGCCGCAGGATGCGACGACACGCTCATCGCAGAGGTATCCAACCCTCTTTCGGCCTACGGCGGCATCGAGCCGCAACCGCTGGAGCAGTGCCGCCAGCAGGTGCCGGCGGCTTTTCGCGTGCAGGAGCGCGCTGTGACGGTCCAGGACTACGCCGACTTGGTGCAGCGCGGCACGTTCGACGTGCAAGGGGCGGCGGCCACGCGTCGGTGGACCGGCGGTTGGTACACGGCCTTCGTCACGGTGGACCGGCAGGAGGGCCGCGAGGTCGACGAGTCGTTTGCGGAGGCCTTGCAAGGCTACCTGGAGCAGTACCGGATGGCCGGCGAGGATGTGCAGGTGGATGCTCCGCGTTTCGTGCCGCTGGAGGTGGAGATGGTCGTGTGCGTGGCGCCCGACTTCTTCCGCAGTGACGTCCGGGCCGCACTCCTGGAAGTCTTCAGCAATGGCGTGCGCCCCAACCACGAGCGCGGCGTCTTCCACCCGGACAACTTCACTTTCGGGCAGACGGTCTTTCTGAGCCCGCTGTACGCGGCGGCCCAGGCCGTGCCGGGCGTGGCGTCGGTCCAAATCACTAAATTCCAGCGTCAGGGCAACGATGATCCCGAGACGCTGGCCCAGGGCAAACTCGAGCTGGGACGGCTGGAGATTGCCCGGCTCGACAACGATGCGAATTATCCGGAACGCGGCGTGCTGACCCTGATCATGAAGGGAGGACGATGACTATGCCGGTGGTGTGTCCTGTGCCCAGTCCGCTCGATTGTCCGTACCGCGAGGGCGTGGAGCGGCAGACGCCGCTGGCCGTCTGCAATCGGCCCGGCCTCACGATGCTGGCCTGCCGCGTGGGCACGGCCCCGGAATTCAAACGCACGCTCTTGGCCCGGCTGAGCCAGTCCCGCCAGCCGGCGCTGCGCCCCTTGACGACCCGAGACGATGACGACTTCACGATTGCCCTGCTTGATGCCTGGGCGGCGCTGGCCGATGTGCTGACCTTCTACCAGGAGCGTATCGCGCATGAGTCCTATCTGCGCACGGCCACCGAGCGACAATCGTTGCTGGAACTGGCGCGGCTGATCGGCTATGAGCTCGCTCCGGGGGCGGCGGCCAGCGCCTATCTGGCCTTTACTCTGGAGGAATGTCCTCCGCCGCCGACGGGAGGCACGCGTCCTGACCCGACGGTGCCGCCGTCGGTGGTCCCCCCGGTCACGGTGGAGAAGGGGACCAAGATCCAGAGCGTTCCGGACCCGGGCGAGCAGGCGCAAATCTTCGAGACGGTGGAAACCATCGTGGCCCGGGCCGGCCAGCAGAAGATCCGGCCCCGTCTGACACAGCCGCAACAACTCTCCTTGTCCATGACCGACGTGGTGGCGAGCGGCGTCGCGACGAATCTGACGCCAGGCGACCTCCTCTTGATCTGCCCGGATTCCGACCCTCTCGCCACCCCAGAGACCGACCCGACGGGGACGGTTCGGATCATCACTAAGGTCACTCCCGACGCCGATAACCAGAGGACGTTGATTCATCTCGGCACTTCCCAGGCTTCCTCCGACGAGGTGGCGAAGCAGGGCAGCCCTCCGGTCCAGGTCACGATCGATGGCTTCTGGAAGAGCAAGAGCCTGGACCAGGAAACCCAGTTGGGCACGGAGATCATCACAGGGATTATAGAGACCACGTGGAACCAGGCGGACCTCAAGGCCCTGTTGCAGATGAAGCGTTGGCCCGTGGCCGCTTGTGTGGCCAACATCAACAGACGTTTGGTTGCCATGGCGGTCTCCTCCGGAGAGGGAGCTGTGATTGCCTTCCGCACCCGCGCCGCTCTTTTTGGCTACAACGCACCTCGCCAGGTGTCCTACCCGTCCGGTTCTCCCCCATCAGCGCCGTCCGTCGGTGAGTGGTCCTTGGATTCAAACGACCTTGCGAACACAAAAGTGGTCTTTCTCGACACCGTGTATGAAGGCATCGCCCCTGGAAGTCTGGTCCTGATTCAGAAGCCAGATCACCCCGTGCAGATCAACCGCGTCGAGAGTGTGGACATCTGTTACCGAACAGCATATGGGGTCAGCTCAAGGACGACGCGTCTGGGGTTATTAAAGTGCGCTCTCCCGGAAGAGTGGTATCCAAGGGATCAGACGCTCGGGTTTCTTCGGGACGTCGTCGTGCACCTCCGGAGCGAGGAGCTCTCCCTCATCCCGCTGCCCGTGCCGGAGACGATCGACAGGCAGCAGGTCACGCTGGACGGCTGGTATGACGGTCTGGAGGAGGGACAGAAGGTCATCGTGACCGGCCAGGCAAAAGACCTCGGCGGGACGTTCACCGGCGAGGTCGCGACGCTGCGGTCGCCCCGTGTCCCTCAAGGCCTCAGCGAGATCACCTTCGAGAAGGCTCTGGCACATGACTATATCCGCGACACCGTCACGATCCAGGCCAACGTCGCGCTGGCGACGCACGGCGAGACGGTCCAGGAAGTTCTGGGCAGCGGGGATGCCGGCCAGAGCTTTCAGCGTTTCTCTCTGCGGCAGCCGCCGCTCACCTATGTCGGTGCGGCTACGGCCAGCGGCGTTGCCACGACCTTGAAGGTGCGCGTGAACGACGGCCTGTGGCAGGAGGTTCCCACCCTGTACGGGCAGGAGGCGAATGCCCGGGTCTACGTGACCCGCAGGGATGACAACGGCCGGACCACGGTCATCTTCGGCGATGGAAAGACCGGGGCACGCCTGCCCACCGGGCGGGAGAACATCCGGGCGGAGTACCGCAAGGGGATCGGCCTGGGCGGCCGGGTGGGTGCGAATCAGCTCTCCCAACTGATCACGAGACCGCTCGGGGTCAAGAGTGTCACCAACCCTTTGGCGTCCGAGGGTGCCGACGACCCGGAGAGTCCGGCGCGCGTGCGACGCAATGCCCCGGTCACGGTGCGGACGCTCGACCGCATTGTCTCGCTGCAGGACTACGAAGACTTTGCGCAGGCGTTCGCCGGGATCGCCAAAGCCCTGGCCGCCTGGGACTACGAAGGCACGGGTCGTGCGGTCTGGCTCACGGTTGCGGGGGTTGACGGCACGCCCGTCCCGCCGGACGGCAAGCCGTACCAGAACCTGACCGACGCCCTGTCCCAAGCGGGAAATCCCCGTATCCCGGTGCACGTGGTCTCCTTCCAACCGCGTTTCTTCCAGGTGCGGGCCAAGATCCGGGTAGCCGAGGACTCCCTGGCCGCAGACGTCCTGCCCGCGGTGGAGAGCCAACTGCGCCTGAGCTTCTCCTTCGACGCCCGTCATTTCAGTCAGGGAGTCGCCCTAAGTGAAGTCATCGCGGCCCTGCAGCAGGTGCCGGGGGTGAAGGCCGTCGATCTCGACAAGCTCTTCTATTCGGACGAGGGGGAGGACGGGCAGCCGCCGGAGCCACCCCCATATCTGACCTCGGCCGCCGCCCGCCGGGTGAATGGCGTGCTGATCGGTGCGGAGTTGCTGACCCTTGACTCGAGACCGGTGGTTTTCGAGGAGATGACATGAGCTTTGATCTGGAGAGATTATACCGTCTGTTGCCCGCCATCTATCGCGTCCGCGATGCGCGCTTGGGTGGACAGTCCCTGACGCCGGCGGACCTGGAGGAAATCCGGCGGCTGGAGCAGGAACTGGAAGGTCAGCCCCAGCCGCCCGACGCCGCCCGAGAGCAGGAGATTCGCACGCGGCTCGATGAGTTGCAGCGGGGTCCGCTCAAAGCGGTACTGTCCCTGCTGGCCGAGCAGGTCGCCGTCCTGGAGGAGGATCTGGACCAGTTGTATGACAACCAGTTCATCGAGACCTGCGCCGAGTGGGTGGTGCCCTATATCGGGGACTTGGTTGGCAGCAGCGACCTTTTCGTCTTCCCCCGGGCCCGCGTCAGCCGGCGGGCCGACGTGGCCAACACGCTGGCATACCGGCGCCGGAAGGGCACGGCCGCGGTCCTGGAGCAGCTCGGGCACGATGTCACCGCCTGGGAGGCGCGGGTCGTGGAGTTCTTCCGCCTGTTGGCGACCACGCAGTACCTGAACCACCTGCGCCCCACCCCTGATGCCTGGGCCGACCTGCGCCCCAGCACGCTGCTGGAGCGTCTCAACGGTCCCTTCGACTATCTCGCCCACACGGTCGACGTGCGGCGCATCGAAAGCGGTCACGGCCGACATAGTATTCCGAATGTCGGCGTGTTTCTCTGGCGTCTGAACAGTTACTCGAGGACGGATAGTCCGGCCGCCCCGCATCCGGGCAACGCCCGGTGTTACCGCTTCGATCCTCTGGGACGAGACGTCCCCCTGCACGTCCGGCCCGAAACCGAGGACCAGATCACTCACCTGGCGGAGATGGTCAATGTGCCCATGCGACTGAGCCGGTACATGCTGAAGCTGCGTCCGGGAGACTACTACGGTAGGGATGGAAGCGAGGCGATTCGAAGTCTGCTCGTTTGCGCGGACGGCAAGGAAATCCCCGGGATGGTGCCCGGCGGGTCGCCTGGTCCGGAAGAGCCCTACGTGGTGGCCGCGAACCTCGCCGATATTCAGGACGCCGGCGGCGCCTGGACTTGGGCGAACCTGCCGAAGGACAAAGTGGCAATTGATCCGGAGAGCGGACGCATCGCTTTCCCTCTGGATGAGCCTGCCCCGAAAGAAGTGCGCGTGACCTACCATTATAATTTCAGTGAGAATATGGGCGGGGGGGAGTATGCACGTACCGAACTGTCCCGGCCGGAGGACGCCGCGAGATTCGCCCAGATCCCGGCAGACCACACCCAACTGGCGTACGAGATCGGCCGTGCCGGCGCCGAGACGATCATCGAACTCATGACCAATGGCCGAATGGACGGCGATCTGACCGTCGTTCTGCAGCGTGGGCAGAAGTTGACCATACAGGCCGGCAGCGGAAAGTGCCCTGTTCTCCGCGGATTCGATCCAACTCGCCGCCGCCGCAGACGCGCAAGTGATCCTGGACGGGCTGTGGGTCACCGGCGCCGTTGTCGTAACCGGGAACGACCCGGTAACGCTGACGGTGCGACATTGCACTCTCTGCCCTGGACAGGGACAAACGCTCGCCCCGCTCAGCCCCGCCAGTCCGCTTGCCCCGGCGTCGGCGGACGCCGTCTGCTGGCATGATCCGGGGGCTCGGGGGACATTCGCTCTCTCGCATGCGATCAGCGGGCCGGTTCGGCTGGGCTCAGAAGTGGCGGTAAAGGTGGCGGACAGCATTGTCGACGCCGGAGGCGATGACCGGACCGCGCTGGGCGGCCCTGACAGCGACCCGGTGGGCCCGGGGCCGGCTACGATCATCCGGAGCACGATCGTGGGTGCTACCAGGCTGCGGGAGATGGCGCTCGTCGAGAACAGCCTGTTCACCGGTTGCGTGACCGGCGGCGTCGGCAACATGGATGTATGCGATTCTGTTATCTGCCGCCCGGCTCGAGTGTGCCGCGGCCTTACCGTTGCCAGCCGCAGCAGGCCGTGCGGAACGCCCTCGAGGACGCCCGCAAGCAGAAGGGTTCGCCTCTGTCTTCCCAGGAACAACAGGCCATCACCCGTTGCGTACAGATCCGGGTCCAGCCCAGTTTCACCTCTCGAACCTGGGGCCGGCCGGAGTACATGCAACTGCACGGCTCATGTCCCGCCCAGATATCCACGGGCACCGACGACGAAGCAGAGATGGGCGCTTTCCACGATCTTTATCAGCCCCAGCGGCACGCGAATCTGCGGATACGGTTGAAGGAATACCTGCGTTTTGGTTTGGAGGCAGGCGTCATGGACGCCTTGTAGTTGGCCCGTACAGGAGGACTCTTATGCCTGGTGATTTCAGTCGAAGAACTTTCGATCGGAAGAAACACTATAGTGGCGTGCTGATACAGCAGGGGCGCGTGCAAGTGGACGCCGACCCCAATGAGCAGTTGGAGATTCAGGACCATCGCACGGAGACCGAGACCATCGACGTCATCGGTCCCTGCGGAGTCTCGCTCCCAAACGACGGCTTCAAGATTGATAAGCTCAAGAACGAGAAAGGGCCGGTGCGGGATCTGAGCATCGCCCCAGGGCGGATTTACGTCGACGGTATTCTGTGCGAGTTGGAAGCGATGCGCCGTCCCGGTTACGCCTGGCTCCGACCCGACTCAGATTGTCGTGTCCACCACGACGATCGACCATCGTGCCCTGGAACTCGGCCAATGGCTCAGGATTTTTCCGGCTGCTGGTACGAAGGAACAAGACGCGCAAATCTGCCGTCTCGACAAGAAAACGGGCGCCGTGACGCTCGATCACGCTTTTCCGAAAGTCCCCGAGGCCACCATTCGGCCGGTGGCCAGTTTCCTGCACCAGCCGTATTACCCCGCCCCCCAGGTGGAGTCCATTCCGAGCAGCCCGCCCCAGAGCCCGCCGGGCAGTCCGCCGCAGAGCCCCTCCGGCCAGTCCCCCCTCGAGCCCCCCGGCGGAGGTGCCGTCTCTCGCTTTGGAGGCCGGGACCTATCTGGCCTACCTCGATGCCTGGAAGCGAGAAGTCAACTGCCTTGACGATCCGGCGCTGCGCGAGGTGGCGCTGGGAGAGGCGGATACCGCCGAGCGGCTCCAGAACGTCTGGCAGGTGCGGCTGGCGCGCGTTGACGAAGCGGTCGACAGTCCGCCGTCCTGCCAGAAGCTGTTCCGGGACCTGGCCAAGCGGATGCCGCGGACCACCGGACGGCTGTGTGCCATGGCGAAAGGGCCTCAGGAGGAATCTGATCCCTGTGCGCCGGTGCCCGCGCACATTACAGCCGCCTGGAGAACCAACTGTACCGTGTCGAGATCCACACCGAAGGTTTGCGCGACCAGGCCACGTTCAAGTGGTCCCGGGAGAACGGCTCGGTAGAGACCCTGATTACTCAGATCAGTGACGCCGCCCCGCAAATCGTGGTGGTGGCCGACGTGGGGAAGGATGAGATACGCGGTTTCCGGGCCGGCCAGTGGGTCGAGATCGTCGAGGAGAAGGCCACGCTGCAGGGGCCGGCCCATGACCTCCGCCAGATGGTCCAGATCGAGCCTCAGACGCGGACGATCACGCTGGATTCCGAGGTCCCGGCGGAACTGCGGTGCGGATATGACCCGACGGCGCCAGGGAAGCGCCTGAAGCTGCGCCGCTGGGACCAGACCCGGACGTCGAAGATCGTGCCGACGCTGCGCGGGGTCGGCCTTACCGGGGACTGGATCGAGCTCGAAGCAGGGATCGTGGTCCAGTTCTCCGAGGGCTACTACCGGCGGGGCGACTATTGGCTGATCCCCGCGCGGACGATGACGGGCGACATCGAGTGGCCCCGCTATGACGGTCCCAAACCCGACCCGATCCCCCAGCCGCCCGTCGGCATCGAGCACCATTACTGTTGCTTGGCGAGAATCGCCATAAAGAAGGACCGGCCCGAGATCCAGGTGGACGATTGCCGGCGGAGATTCCCACCCCTCACCCAATCCACCCGACTCTACTACGTCGGCGGCGACGGCCAGGAGGCCGTTCAGGATATCACCCATCCTAAGAAGGACACCCTCATTCAGTTGCCGGTGCCCCTCCAGGTGGGCGTGGCCATGGGCCAATGGCTGGTGGAGGGGGCGGTCATCGAAGTTGCCGTTGAGCCCCGCGGAGGTAACGGACGATTACGAGATCGGAGCGACCAGACTGCCACAGACCGCACCTGTATCATAAAGACAAGCCAAGAGGGTGTGGCCCAGTGCTATTGGTGGGTCGACAACGAGACCCCGATCCAACGGGCTCGTGCGACTCTGCTGGACGCGGAAGGCAACCGCACGGACATGTACATCGTGTTCACCGCCCGGCTCCTGCAGTTGACGACACTCAACTACCTCGGCGGCGATGGCCAGCAGTTTACGGCCGACGCTTCCCCCACTCTTCCCGCGCCCCTTCGCGTCGGAGTCTTCCAGGGACCACTGCCGGTCAAAGACGCCACGGTCAGATTCGAAATTGCCCCTCCCGCCGATTGCCGTGACACGCTGAACGACGGCGTCCAATGCTGTCTGACTGCCAAGAGGATCCTGCTCATGGACCTTGACTGGGAGGCCTTGAATGCCAAGGAGCCAAGTCAGATCAGACTCTCCGGAAAGGAAGTCACGGTGGAGCGTTGTTCCTTCAGCCGCTGCACACCAGGGCCGGATGAAACACGATCGCGGCCTCTGGTGCTGGTCCAACCCCGGTCCGAGCAGGAGGCGACGGAACTGCGGTGGAAGGACAATCGTGCCGAAGCCATCTGGCAACCCCCATATAGCCCCGCGGAAATAGGAGGCTTTCTCGACGTTCCAGCCGACGCACCTAAACCTTGCCAGGATGCGCTCCAAACGATCGTCGTGGCCGCGTCCAGACGATCCGAACACGGTACAGACTACGACTCGGCTCTCGACGCCGCCGTCAACGCTATAGGGAGCATCCCTCGGGTAGACCGCGGCAAATGGGCCAAAGGGCTGGAAGCTGGCGGGGACAATGTCGACGACGTGAAGACTCTCCTGGCGGCACAACTCAAGCCGCGAACCGTCGATCCCAATGCACTGCGGGAGCGTCTGGACCTTGCGCTGGGGGCCCGCCAGCAATCCGGCTATACCGCGGCCCTGGCTCTTGCCCCCGGGGTCGGCGGCTGGCTTGCGGACAGCACCATCTTGGGGGAACTGCTGCTTCAATTTCGCGAGCGCCCGGCGTTCACAACCCTCGCCGGCAGTGCCTGGAGTTCCTTGTTCGGCAAGATCATGGCAGACAACCGGGACAAGGAGTACGAATACCTTTCCTACCAGCTTGACCTCGGCCTGCGTGGCAACCGCCTCACCTGTGTGATTTCAGACGGCACCGGATTCAGCAAGATCCCGTCAGTGGATAATGAGTTGACTAGGTTTGTCGCGGCGGTGACAAGCCCGCAAGAGTGGCCGGACGACTATAAGATCATGGGCTATGATTCGATGAACGTGTCGGAGAATGTCTTCCTGATGAGCGGCAGCAACTTCGCCGCTCGCTCCCTGTCCATCAACGGCAACTGCTTTGGCGGCGATCAGGAGTCCGCCGTCGCTTACGTGCTGGGATACGAAGGCGCCACCGTGGGCAACTCCCGCAAGGGCTTGAGAATGATAACATGCTTCTGGCCCAATGGTCGGACGGAGGCAGCCAACCTGATCACGGTCCAATAGGTGGGGTGCGACAACTGCGGAGCAGCATTATGGACCAGAAGCGCGAAAGTGAGACAGACGGCAGCATGGGCCGGGCTATGGCCTTGCGAACGCCGGAAGATCGAGCCGGACCAGACGGCCGGAACCTGCCGGCCAAGCCTGCCGGCTCAGAGCCTCTGGTTTCCTGCCTCATGCCAACGTACAACCGGCGCCGCTTCGTGCCGCTGGCGATCCGCTATTTTCTCCGGCAGGACTATCCCAATAAAGAACTGATCGTCATCGATGACGGCACGGACGAGATTTGTGATCTCCTTCCGGAGGATGAACGCATCCGATACCAGCGTCTGAACTCCAAGAGGACCTTGGGTGCCAAGCTGAACCTGGCCTGCGAAATGGCACGCGGCACGATCATCGCCCACTGGGACGATGATGACTGGTATGCCCCTTATCGGCTCCGCTACCAAGTGGGCGCCCTCCGGGACGGCCGGACGGAACTGTGCGGAATCAACAACCTGCTGTACCTGGACGTGCGGAACGGAGAGACCTACCGCTACGTCTATCCGGCCGACCAGCGGCTGTGGCTGCTCGGCAGCGTTCTGTGCTATACCAAGGATCTGTGGACACGCCATCGTTTCGCGGAGATCGATGTCGGTATGGACGGTCTGTTCGTCTGGGCGACGCCGTCGGAGAAGGTCGCCGTGCTGCAGGACACGGAATTCGCCGTGTTCACCATCCACGATCACAACGTCAGTCCCAAGATGACGCAAGGGCTATGGTGGCAGCGCTGCTCCGCGCTGGACGTTCGTCGCGTGCTGGGGCCGGACCGGTGCTTCTACGCGTCCGACCCTGCCGACACGACCTGCGTCCCTTGCCAAGAGGCTACCCCGTCCTCGGGCGCCGGCGCTACGCGGGTCCGACCGGCCCGCAATGTCTACGCTTGTCTGGTCCACGAGAGCCAGGAGTGCGTGGTCGATCTCGTACGCAATCTGCGCTACCATGATGCCTCCTCGCCCATCTTGCTCTACAATGGTGGGACAGATCCGCACCTGCTTGACAACGGTTTTCCCTGGGCCAACTACGATGTGATCGTGCATCCCGCGCCGCGCCCTGATGCAATGGGGAAAACTGCACGGTTTTGCACTCGATTGCATGCAGTTCGCGCAGGACCATCTGTCCTTTGACGCGCTGACGGTAGTGGACTCCGATCAACTGGCCATGCGCGGGTCTGTCACCCCGCCTGGGCATGGCGCTGGCAGGGCATCCCAAGGCTGGCCTGTTCGGCAACGCTCCGCAGCCGCAACTGGCGCTGACCCGCGTGGCGCCAGCGGCACGCGCGTGGCAGGAGATCGACCTCTGGAGGCCTTTGTTGAAGCACTTCGCCGGCGGCGAAAGCAAGTTCGTGCAATGGACGTTCTGGCCCTCCACCGTGTTCACGGCCGCTGCCCTCCGCGATCTCACCGCGTTCTTTGGTAAAGACCAGATGCTGCAGGAGATTCTCCGCCGCTCCAATTTGTGGGCGGTCGAGGAGATTGTGTTGCCCACCGTAACGGCGCTGCTGGGGTATGAGATCAGCAACAGTCCGTGCAATTACGAGTTCGTGAAGTACGGGGCGGCGTATACCACCGCCCAACTGGACGCGGCGTTCGCGCGGAACGATGTGTTCTGGGTTCATCCGGTGCCCCGTCAATACGGGCATCCCCTGCGTCAGCATATCCGAAACCGGTGCAACCACTATATGCTCAACTCCGGCCCCGTCCGGCGCACGGCCGAGTGCGGAGCAGGCGGGGACTCTCCTTGGCTGCTGACCGTGCCTATTTTGAAGGCCATGGAGAAAGTGCAGGGATGGTTGACCGAAGAGGAGGCCGATCTCCTCATTGCGGCGACGCGTTCCACTGTGGCGGAATTGCCGGCGCCGTACACCCTTGTCGAGATTGGCAGTTATTGTGGGCGCTCCACCGTCGTGCTCGGAAGTGCCGTGATGGCCCTGGGGGCCGACGCAGATCTTTGCCATCGACCCGCACGATGGGCAAGTGGGGTCTCTGGACCAGGGGGTGCAGAAGGTGGCGTCTTCCCTGGAGGTCTTCCGGCAGAACCTGCAAAGAGCCGGACTGCAGAGCCTCGTGCAGAGCATCCGGAGTCGCTCGACCGATGTTCCCTGGGACAAGCCTGTCCATCTTCTGTTCATCAATGCCCTGCACGACTACTACAACGTGGCCCGGGATTTCTGGCACTTCGAACCGTGGGTCGTATCCGGGGGGTACATCGTGTTTCACGACTATGCGGACTATTACCCGGGCGTGAAGGCCTTCGTGAATGAGATCCTGGGGACAGGGCACTATGCCCCTGTGTGCCTGGCCGGAAGCCTCCATGTCGTGAGGAAATTGCCGGTCGTGCAGCCGACTTCGGGCACCGCCATCGTGTAGATCGGGGCGGCTGAAGACGGATCCTCTGTGGTGTCCCAGAGGCCCACCCGCTGGGCAGGAGAGAATTGTGCACGCCACTATTTGGCTCTACTGGGAAGGCCCTAAACCGGACTATATATCACTCTGCTGGCGGACCGTGTTCGAGCACAATAGTGGTGTGACATTGTTGGACAGAGCCGCCTTCGATCGTTTGTTCGTGCAAGATCGCGACATCGACATCGATGGTCTCGCGGTCAATCACAGGTCTGACTTCATTCGTGCGTATCTTCTGAACCATTACGGCGGTCTGTATGTGGACGCGGATTGCCTTGTGCTGCAAGATCTCTCGAGCGTTCTGGAGAAAGCACGGGCTTGCGGCTTGTCGGATATCGGGAGCCCGGCGGGTATATGAGTTGCAATTTCATGGCCTATGCCAAGGTATGTGCACACATCCGCATCCGCCAGCCGCTCGCGTGGCTGGATCTGGCTTCCGTGCCCATGGAGGAAGCCGTGGCGCTATGCCCCGGGGACGCATATCTGCTTCCCACGGAGTTGGTGATGCCGGTAGCATGGAACGAAAGTGCACGCTTCTGCCTGCGCGGATCGGACCATGAGCACGAGCAGCAGTTCCGTACGGACGCCCTGTGCTACATGCTCTCCAATAACACTATCAAGAGCCGGGACGAGACTCGAATCTGGCGGTATATGCCAGCATCTGACATCCTGAATAACACCTACTTCGTCTCTTACCTACTGAGGAAGTCTCTCTCTGTGCAGAAGCACGACGCCGGGGCAGCCGGCGCCTACCTCGGGCGTCACGAGAATGTGACACAGTTTGATGAAGGCGCGTTCGATTATCTTGTTTCGCGTTTCGGCGTGCGCAGCATGGTTGACATTGGCTGCGGCCTACCAGGCATGGTCTACTATGCCCTGTCCCAAGGCATCAAAGCCGTGGGAGTCGATGGAGATCCTTCCTTAGGGCAAGATTCTCCCGTGGTCGCCGTGCATGATTACGTCCGGGGACCCTGTATCTGGGTGAGTTCGATCTGGGCTGGTCTGTGGAATTCGTCGAGCATGTGGAGGAGCAGTATATCCGGAACTTCATGACAACCTTCGCGGGCTGCCGACACGTGTTCATCACCGCGGCCGTGCCGGGTCAGCCCGGCTATCATCACGTCAACTGTCAGTATGGACAGTATTGGATTTCTCAATTCAGGGAGATCGGCTTCACCCTGGATCGAGAGGCAACGGATGGGGTGCGGGAGCACTCGACCATGTTGAGCCGCTTTACCGAATGCACCGGCTTGGTCTTCCGTCGAGATGAATACGCATGATGCCGTCACCCGCTTGGGCATGCTCTTGATGATGTTGGCCTAGCAGTCCGGGGCCCAGAAGCTCGCCTAATTGTTCCTCAAATCCAGCCCTCTACTGGCAACTGATTGACCGCCTGACGCAGAACCGGGTCCACATGTACCTGTCAAGCGCCAGCGGGACCATCGCGGAGACCCGCCTAACCCTCTGAAAGACAGATATTTACATCCCGGAGTCTCGAATTTCCATTTTGCTCCCTCCGAGGCTATACTGTCCGGGGAATTGGCCCAGCTTCGCTCGTCTAGGGAAGCCTTGGAGGAGGCCCCATGGCAGAGAACCTCGACATTCTCAATACCGCCGTCTCACTGCTCATCAGAGCCGCCCTGCTCGCGGCCCGATTCTCGGGACGCGTGCGCCAGCGAAGCCTCAAACGCTTGGCCGCCAAGGATACTGACGCCAAAGCCAAGGAGATCCTCTTTCTCAAAGACCGGGTCTACCAACTCGAAATGCAGGTCTCGATCCTGCAAAAGCACCTCCACAGAAAGGGCCAGAACCCACGATACACCGTCCGCGAGAGGCTCCTCATCCTCTGGCACATGGAGGCCTTCCAGATCCCCAGGCGAAAGGTCTCCCGCTATTTCGGCATTGCCCGATCCACGCTCTACCGCTGGCTCCACAAGATCGAAGACGCAAGAAGCCTCCGGCACACCCGCGAACAAGACGCCGGCCGAGATCGCCGCGCTCGTTTGGGAGATCACCAAGGCCAACCTCAGTTGGGGCCGCATTCGCATCGCCAACCAACTCAAACTACTGAGCATCTTCCTCTCGGCCTCGACCGTGCGAAACATCCTGCAGCGGCCGAAACCACGAGACACACCGGCAGCCCCGGCCAGCCCCGAGAAGACCGAAGAGAAGCCGGAATCGCGCTCGATCCCGGCCTGGTATCCCAATCACGTCTGGTCAGTCGACACCACCAAAGTCCGATGTTGGGGCCTGTGGCCCGTCGAGGTCCTGGTGGCCATCGACCACTTCTCCCGCAAGGTCGTGTGCGTCGCTCCGCTGGAAGGTCCCAACGGCGGTTGGATCATTGAGGCCCTGGAACAAGCCCTGCGAGAACATGGGGCGCCAGAGCACCTCATCTCAGACCAAGCACCGGTCTTCGTGGGCAATGCCTTTGCCGAACTCCTGAGACAGTGGAACATCAAACCGCGTTTCGGCGCCGTAGGCAAGCACGGATCCATCGCTGTCACCGAGCGGGTGATCAAGACGCTCAAGTACGAGTGGCTCCGTTGCGTCCCCCTCATTAAGGGTTTTGACCACCTCGCGTCCTTGTGTGCCGAATTCGAGCACTGGTACAATGTGTGGCGGCCACACATGACGCTCGGGGGCCTGCGGCCCGATGACTTCTACTACGATCGTAAACCTGAGAGGCCCAAACGAGACGCGAAGACCGTCCCCGGGAATATCGAACGCCATGTCTTCGTCGAGACACGCCTCACGGCCTATCGCCTCAAGGCCGCCGCGTAGCTTCTGCTGCGGGACTCCCATCCTCCGGACATAGGTGCCGTCTGCCCACGCGGGGACGGCGGACCCGTCAGCTCTTGCTCTCGACCGGTCGAACACGTGAGAACCGCCGGCCCCCTACCACCCTGGTCCCACACGTCTCGTCTCCCGATGCCAGTTTCACACTGAATTTGGCAGACAGACAGCGGTCCCATAGCCGCTTGACAGGCGCAGTAGGCACAGCTTCTGTTTGAGGGAAGCAGAAATCGCCCGAAGTGGATTGAGCAACGGATTCTCTTTGGCGCACCCTCTTGAATGTCACAATGTCGAATGAGAAGTCGCGTAAGTCCATTGCAGATAAGGAGTTGCAATGGGCAGGACTGGAGTTGAACCAGCGACACACGGATTTTCAGTCCGTTGCTCTACCAACTGAGCTACCTGCCCGGATACCTCTATTTCGGCAAATCGAGTCTACCACATGCGCCTCACTTTGCAAGCGATTTCGCCCGCCAACTGTCAATTTTGTTGGGGGTGGACGGGACAGTCAAACTTCCGAATTCTGCGGCTCCGGCGTGAAGCACACGAGAGAAATCAAGACCAGACCGGCCCCGGCGATGAACAGGATGATCCTCTTGGTCGGCTCACTGCACCGTTGGAGCCACGCCGGGATCGGTGCATCCGCTTCATCCTCAGCCACCTGCGTCACCAGTGCCTTGCGGGCAACCGCCAGTTCCTCGACGCGGGCCTTGGGATAGATCGCACAAGGATCGTCCGGCTGCGTCCCCAGCGTCAGCGGGGCGATGCGCTTGAGGAGGTCCGGATTGCTCTCCAGTTCTTCGAGAAGCCCATCATAGTCGGCGTTGAGCGACTTGAGACGCTCGACCGCAGACTCGGCCTCCTTCACCAGATGCTGGCTGCGGCAGTACTGAACGAAATCGTCGCACAAGACCGCCACGCCGAGCGCCGCAGCACCGAAGCTAAAGAAAAGCACAAAGAAAAGGACATGGAAAATACTCTGCCTGAGCATGGCCCGATCATCATCAATTGCGGATTGCGGATTTCGGATTGCGGATTGGGGGCGTGGCGCTCATCCGTAATCGTCCCTCGGCAGTCCACCACAGCGAACAAATACACGGGTACCGCCTCCCCGCGCGGGACATGGCACCCAAAGACGTATCTCCTCTTATCGGCAGCCAGAGGGGTTCTTCTGGAACGTTTTCGGGGCCAAAAGAAATTGCGGATTGCGGACCGGTCGTAGAACCTGAATCCGCAATCCGCAATCATCAATCCGCAATCGGTCTTACACCGGGTAGACCGGCAGTTGAGCGCGGAGCAGCTCGTAAATGGTCTTGCCGCTCTTGACGCACTCCGCGGCGGTCTGGCGATACTGGGCGGAAAGCTGGTCGAAGTCCAGCTTCTTGAGATCCGCCAGGCTCTTTTTGCCGCCGTTGGCCACGATGAACTTGGCCATCGTGTCGCCGGCAATATCGCGGATGAGCTGCCAGAGCTCCCGGCCATCCGCCGCCGCAACGGCCCGGCCCAGGGCCAGGGACATCGACAGGATGGCGTTCATGCCCAGGAGGCCCTTGCGCTGCATGGCGTGGATCTTGTCCTCTTTCGAGGCATCCTTGTTAATGCGGCCGGCGGCGATCGCCTGCTCCAGCTCCAGGCCGAGGAGCTGACGGTCGGTCTCGAGCAGGGAGCCCAACGTGCCGACCTTCTTGCCGACGAAGGCCTTGGCGAGGACGGTCTCGATGTGCTGCACGGCGTCCATGCAACCCTTGCCGTCGTACCGGCGGGACTTCTTCCAAAGGCCCGCGAGCTTCTCATCGTTCTTGGCCCGGACGGCGTCGACCTTGACGTCCTTCTTGAACCGGAAGGTGCCGTCGCCGGCGGCTTTGAACAGATCGGGATACTTCTTGGTACACTCGCACGGCTCGATGATGCTGTCCACGTAGTGGATGGCTTCGTCCTCGCCGGCGGAGGTGCCCAGAGGCGTCGAGCCCTTGAAGCGGATGATGCCGCTCTTGCCGAGGAACAGCGTGGCGGCTGCCGACGGGATACCGGCGTTGGTCGCCTCTTCGGTGCCGCTGACGGCCTCGATGGCGAGCATCTTCATCAGGAGGCTGGTGATATCGACATCGCCCGCCTTCGCGGAAATCGCGACATCGTCGCGGCCGGTGAGCGTCTTGACGATCTCTTTGACGCTGGCTTCGATTTCCTTGCGTTCCTGGGGCGTCGTTTCGCGCTGCGTGGCACGGGCCAGAGCGAGAATTTCCATCATGCGGCCGTACTTCTGGAGCCGCTCGGTATTGGCGCCACCGCCGCATTTGACGCCCAAGGCGTTCATGGCGGTGCCGATTTCAGCCTCGAACGGGTCGTTCGGGCTCTTGGACCGGTGGGAAATCACCAACTCGGCACCGTAGGCCAGCGAGGTCAGCATGGCCAGCACGGTCTCGGTCAGGGTACCAATCTGGTTGGCCTTGATCAGCGAAGCGTTGATTTCGCCGTTCTTGGCGCAGTTTTCGATGTTCGAGTCCTTGGTCGTGACGAGGTCGTCGCCGATGATGAAGATCTTGTCGCCCAGCTCCTTCATCAGGTTACGCCAGCCCTGGTGGTCGCGCTCGCCGAAGCCGTCCTCAATGGACAGGATCGGGATGCCTTCTTCCATGGCCTGCTTGAAGAGGTTGAGGATATCATCGCGGCTCATCTCGACCTTGCCCTTGTCACGCCAGAAGCGGTACATACCGACGGAATCGGGCTCACCGCGTTCCTCGCGGTACGCGTTTTCGAGCTCGGAGCACGCCGGGTCCAGCGCGATCGCGACATCCACGCCAGGGACCCACTCGCAGTCGAGAATGGCCTGCTTCATGAATCGCCACATGCGCTGCTCGGGCACCTTATCGCCCTCGGCCTTATCGACGTAAGGCGCGATACCACCTTCGAGGCCGACACCCATGACCTTCGCCCCGGGGCCGACTCGATGATTTCCTTGAGCGGGTACTGGAGCTTTACGGT
>CAVVRJ010000030.1:0-83225 GCA_963750205.1 uncultured Planctomycetota bacterium | reverse complement strand
CACCGTACAGAAAGCCGGTGGTGGGCAATAGCCCGATCAGGCAGACCGCCCAGCGCCAGGACTTGCGTTATCTGCACCGCCCGATGGTCGCGGCGGCTGAGGAGCAAAAGGGCCAATCCTATCAACGCGAAACCCAATGAGGCCGGTGTCCCCATCTGGTTGGGGCTGGCTACCCCCAGTGCGCCCGGCGTCTCAGCGGCCAACAACTGGTCGATGCCAAAACCCCAGCCTGAGAGGTTCTCCACCACGTCAAACAGCCCCGACCAGAGCGCTAACGCGGCGAAAGCCCTTGCGATCCGGCGCAGATAAATAACACTCCGGCGAGACCAGCAACACTAAGGCCATGCCCAGCAGCGTCAGGCAGAGAGCCGCATTGGTCTTCATCACGATGGCGACCAAGCCGCTCTGCGTCAAGTAGCCGCCGAACCAAGCGGCCAGATGGCCCGCCCCTGCCAGGGCCGCGATAGAGACCCAGGAGAACCGCCACAGACGTAAGGCAGCTTACCCCGACCACTGGCCCGGCGACGGGGCGCAACGACCGGCCCAGCCACCATGCCACGGCCGGTGCGTATTATCATTGCTCCTTATCACTGCTGCCCGAACCTGAGTTCTTGTACATCACTCCCCTCGGGGGTCTCCAACAACACGCGAGCATCCACGGCGGGACTGCCAAATTCCGCAGAAGAACGTCACAACTATGATACGAAAGGCTTTCCTCAACAATGATTAAGGAAATTCCTTAGCTTGTCAACGGTCCGGGGGGACAAAATTATGCAGAGGTAGTAGGAACCGGCCCGGGGAAGCAGTTTCGCCATCCGGTACGACGAGGGAAGAAAGTGCTGCCCTTGCCTCTGGCACTCTTGATTTTCATGCGGCCGCCCAGCAGTTCGATCCGCTCGCGGATGCTTAGCAGGCCGAATCCGGCCGCTTGCCGGAGTTCCTGCGGATCAAAGCCCCGACCACGATCCGAGACGGACAGGCAAATGTACTGACGGTGCCGCTGGACTCGGACTTCGGCCTCCTTCACTTGAGCGTGCTTGACGGCATTGAAGAGCAACTCCGGCCGTTGGATAAACGAAGGTCTTGACTGCATCGGATTGCACATGTACCTGACCCGTCGTTTGGACGTGGACAACAAAGCCGTGCTGGGCCTGCATCTGGTCCGCCAACCGGTCAAGAGCCTCGGCGAAATCCCCCTGGTGCTGCACGGCGGGGCTGAGTTCGTGGGATAGGCTGCGCGATTTACCAATGGCCTTTTTGAGCATCTGGTCAATCTCGGCGGCCACTTCCTGCAACGAGGGGTCGTGTTTGAGCCGACTCCTCAGCAGACTCACGTGGAACTTCGCCGCTGCCATGATCTGCTGCAAATCATCGTGGAGAATTTGTGCGATCCGCTGGCGTTCGCGATCCTCCGCCTCGGACATTTCCAGTGTCAGTTTTTGCAGTTGCCGGGTCCGATGCTGCAACTGGGCCGTGCGCTGAACTACCTTGCTCTCCAGCGTCGCCGCCAAGTCGCGATAACGAGACTCACTCTCCCGCAGGGCCTCTTCGGCGCGTTGCGCTCGGTGGTCTCATGGAGCGAGAAGATCAAACCCTCAACTTGGCCGTCAGGGTTCTTGACCGGCGTGAGCGTCCAATCCCAATAAGTCACGCCACGCTCAGGCTGATCGGGAAACTCGAACGGTTTGTCGCGAATCTCGAATGGCTCGCCAGTATCGCGGACACGAGCGAAGATCGCCTCATTCTCCGCGTGCGGGTAGAGGGCGAAGTGGTTCTTGCCGATCATCTCTTCGGGGCGGTAGCCGCACGTCTGGGCATAGGTCTCATTGACGCGCACGAAGTTGAAGTTGCGGTCGAGATACACCAGATGCGAGTTCTTAGACCCATCCATGATCGCTTGGAGGATGCCCTGCTCCCACTCCGATGCACGCTTGGCTTGGGCGAGGGCGGTTTCTGCCTGCTTGCGTTCCGTGATCTCGTGGACGAAGACATTGAGATAATCTGCGGGGTGCGGAGCGGGGGCAACCGTAACCAGATACGTGTGCTCCCCGAGAACTACCTCGCGGCGGAGCGTTTCGACCTTGGAACACGCCGCAGCCACAATCTCCTGAACGACCGGCGGGACCCTCTGACTATCATCGCCGTTCCATTCGCTGCACAATTGGAGCGACGCCGGATTCTTGTACTGAATCCTGCCATCCGGGAACACACGTAGCACGGGATCGGGGTTTTCTTCCCCCAATCGAGTCAACCGCTGCATCCCGAAAGCCCTCCGCTCGGCTTGATTCTTCGACCGAATCAAGTCAGATATGCGTGTCTGGAGTTTCTCTACCTCCGCGCAACTGCTCGTTGATGTCCACCAGGCTCTCAGCCTGAGAGCGATCCGCCACCGCCGGATTCGATTGTCTCTGGCAGCGGTCAGACCTGTTGACCGCTTGGGTGTTCTCGCTATCCGAATTCGCGTACTTTGCCATTGTGCAGGTCTCCACACCTAAGCACAGGAAGGCCCCTTTGTCTTCGGCTATACTCATACTCCCAGGACACGAGGAGTCCATTGGACGTTCGTTTTTCCGCAATGCCAGACGAATAAAGATTTGGCCTCGCTCCCGCCAAGCTAACCTCTTGGTATAACACGACTTGCGGATAGCCCGTGTTCGTTGAGAATCCCGCTTTGCGAGATTTTGATAATCAACACCTACAAGGGAGTCCACTCATGGACAAGAAGCTCATAGAGAATCACGATAACGACCGATAACAAATGTGGGACCCAGCACCAGCACGGCTCAATTGTGGTAGGGATTTTCGCTTAAAGCAATTAGGGGAATTGCTTAATCTCTGCGAGTCTGCCTCACTGCCCCTTGCAGCGGATCATCCCATCCCCTATCCCTTCTCCGCTTCCCGCAACTCCGGCTCGATCCAGGTATCCCACCAGCGGTCGAACGATTCGGCTACGGCCTTATGCAGCCGTACTACCGCAGTTGGCCGCAGGCCGAACCCTGATAGGCTCTCGAACCACCGGGGAAGAACGGGGGAAGAACGGGGTCAGGTCTTAATCGTCAACTATTCGCAGCCGCGGAAGGCCGGGAGCGGTTCGGCGGGACGGTGGACCCGTTGGTGTGCACCGACCGAAGGCCGGAGACTGTAGGCTGTAGCTGTCCGCGGGATCTGCCCCAGGGAGGAAGAACAGGGTCACGCCCAGGACCCTGTGGCGGGGAGCGGACGTTGAGGACTTCGTACTCCGTCAAGGCTTCGATGAGCGACTCGGGTACGGTGACGACCGCGATCGTCTCTCCGAGCGCGTCGAACACTTCCAGAGAATACCGACCCAAGAACCAAGAAGTCAGCCACAGATTTCACCGATTATCCCAGCCCGGCCTCGGGCTGCGCCCTCGGCCGGAACCAAGAGTTCCTCTCGCCAAGCCCGCCAAGACGCAAAGAAAGAGAAAGGAAGAGAAAACAAGAGTCGCTTTACCCTTGGCGATCTTTGCGTCTTTGCGCGAGACGTAATCCATTTGGTCTTCACGACTTGTGTCATGTTGTCTGAATTATCTGGAAAAGTGTTTCAGTCGTTGGGGGTTAGTAAAACAGATTTTCAGAGGAACGAGGGAGAGCAGGAGGGATAGACGATAGACCGTCGCGCCTCCTTTCCGTAATCTGTGCTACTAAGCCATGACAACTGGCGAGGATTTCCAGATAATCCAGACCAGGTGGCGTAAGTCCTGGTCACGGAAAGGCTTATGTCTCGCGCCAGACGCCAAGCTCCCAGCGTGGCCTCCGGTCGCAACCAAAACCTATACTCGCGCCAAGACGCAGACAGCGCCAAGAAATCACCTGCTTTCCTCAAGACCATTGACTGTCCGCGTAATTCCTTCCTTCATGACCGCCGCACCGAAATTCAACAGGAATCCGAGCTTCTTGTGGGCCAGTCTCAGATGGGTCAGGATCTGCTTTTTGTGGGACTTGGTGACCGACTCCACGGATTTCAACTCCACAATCACTTTGCCCTCGACGACGAGATCGGCGCGGAACCCCTCCTCGAACTGCATCCCCCGCCACACAATCGGAATAGGAACCTGCGCTCTACCTGGAGTCCCCGATCCCGCAGTTCCTGGGCAAGGACCGCCTCGTAGACGCTCTCCAGGAGGCCCGGCCCAAGTTCCCGGTGCACCGCAATCGCCGCGTCGACAATGATTCTCCCGATTTCGTTCTCGTCCATTACTCCCTGTCCTTTCTTCCTCGCGCCAACAGCGCCAAGACCGCCAAGGAAGAACGGAAGATGAAAGAACCAGAGCAGGGGGTGAAATGCCCCCGAAACCTTGGCGTTCTTTGCGTCTTTGCGCGAGACATTCTTTGCTTTCTTCCTCGCCGCAAGAATATCCAGGTTATCCTTTTATAGAGGGACTGTCTATCACGTTCCGCATTTCTTCTTGGCGTTCTTGGCGTCTTGGCGCGAGAATGTATTTGGTTATACGAATATCTGTGGTCTCTCCTTTCCCTCGCTTTTCTGCGTGTCTTGGCGTCTTTTCGCGAGGCCTCTTGGTTCTAATCCGTGGATGGATGAGCCTTCATCGGCGCCGACTACGCTGGGCCGGGGGGAAGTCCTCGGGGAAGTTGAGGTAGGCATAGGGGCCGTTCAGCGCGTAGGCCTTGCGGTCGCGGGCGTGGGCCGCGGCGACCGGATCATCGAAGAGGCCGAGGTAGTAGAACACGCCGCGGCAGGTGATCGACGCCCGCCATTTGTGGCCTTGGGGTACACGCCGACATACCCGGAGGCCCCGCCGGAGGATCGCGCGTTGGCCCGGTTCTGCGCCGCATTGCAGAGCCGCAGGTTGCAGCGCCGGTTGTTCAGGCCGTTGCCGTCGGTGTGGTCCACGAGAGTGCCCGGGCGGGCTCGCATCACCATCCGGTGCATGTAGACGGTCTTGCCGCCCGTCTTGCAGATCGCGTAGATCTTGCGGCCGTGGCGGTAGGCGTACCATTTGTGCTTGTTGATCCGGCGGTAGTCCGCCGCATCGACGGTGGCGAACAGATCCTGTCCCAGCGCGATCCGCCGGACCGTGGGGTCGGACGGATCGAACGACGGACTCGTGTGGCCCGGCCCCGGCCGCACCCGGGGCCTCTTCCAGGATTTGGTCTTGAAGTTCCGGCACATCCAGGTCGGTATCACCTCCTGCAATCGGCCGGGACTGTCCGGGTGGTTGGTGCAGATCAGAAAGGTGGGCAGGCCCGACAGCTTGTCCGAGCGCCGGCGCTGCGGCGTCGGCGGACAACTGTATGCGCACAACTGGCAGCGGCCTACGAAGAACCGGGCGATCCCCCAGTCCCACAGCTTGCCCCGGCAGTACGGGGGCCACAGCTCGCTGTCCGGCGGCGGCAGGTGCCGCGGCGGCTTGGTCACTACGCAACGGCACGTCTCGACCGTGGGCGGTTGCGGGACGACGGCGGCTTTCCCGCGTCCTTTCGTCGCCGTCCGTTCCCTCTTCCTTTTGCCTTTTCCCTTTTGCCTTTTTACGTTCTCCACGTTTCTCCCCTTTCGTCAGAAAACTCCAAGCACCAAGCACCAAATCCCAAACAAATTCCAATGAGCGAAATTCAAATCTCTCAAACCAGCCGAGCGAAGGACTGGTTCAGGATTTGAGGCATTCGAGTCTGCGAATATGTCTCGTGCTTCGATATTCGGATTTCAAGTGTGCCGGCTGCCTCACACTTACGCCCACGCAACGCCGGTTACATGGTACAAATACCATGCCTTTGCGTCAAAGAAATCTCAACAAACTGTCATTGTTGTGCGTTTCCTAAACCCTTGTCCCACCGGGACTAAGGAAGGCCCGCGAAAAAAATGTGGCCCGGCCGCCCCGGCAGTGGGGCAGGTACGGGGATAAGCTTTGAGCAGATGACCTGGCCGCCGGCGGCTGCCGTCGCATAGGTTCGGTGTGATGCGCGTCCCTCTGGGCTATCCGAGAAGGTGTGCATGGCACACCCTACGAAGACCGGTCTGTTCGGTGTCCCTGCCGGGTAGCCGAGGGCCTATTCGCCGGAGAGGTGCGCTTGCGGGGTGAACCAGTCGGCCGCGAGAGGGGCTGACGCCAGGAGCGTGATCCGGAGGGTGTACCGCGGGGCCGAGCGGTGGAGGCTCACGCCCGTGCAAAGGATGTCGTGGATCTGGCCCGTCTCGGCCTCGACCCACAGCTCGATGCGACGCGGCAGTTTCGCCCGCGGCGTGACACGATCCGCCACCACGTACCAGACCGACGTCGTGCCCTCCTGCGAGGGTGACCGGCTGGGCCGGGAGACGGTGTAGTGCTTGCGGAGCTGGTGCAACATGTCGCGCAGATCGAGCAGCAGCAGCGATACGGCGGCCTCGGGGATTTCCTCCCGCAACAGGTTGGGATCGCTGCCCGCCGGGAGCCGGCGCCAGGGGCGAGCCGGACTGCCAAATGCGCCGGAACGCGTCGGGGGACCTGCGATCCAGCTCTGGGGTTCATCCAGGCCTCTGGCGATCTTGCGACCTGAGGGCAGAGTGTACGTGAGGACCTGCTTGCGATTTCGGACGTACAACAGGGCCCCATCGAGCCGCTTGGCCACGGCTCGCCCACGGGCGGGCTTGAAGGCCGGCCGGCGCAGAGGATGCGTCCAGCTCTTCCTCGCATCCGGGGCGGGCGGGTCGGTATCCTCGCTGATGTCGATTTGGTATGTTTTGTCTCCGATGTCGAAGGTGTCGAGAACCTGGCGGAGCTGCGCTTGCACACTTCTGCGCGGGCCAGAAGAATACGGCCAGCCCGGCGAGCAAGACGGCCGCGGCGGCAGTCGAGAGGCCCGCCCGCCAGTACCAGCGCCTGGCACCGACGGACTTCTCGAACGCCGAACAGACGCGGGCCACGCGCTGTGACGCTGTCTCCGGCGTGTCCTGGAAGTGCCCCACCAGCAGGGCGTGAACGAACCGATCGTCGGCCCACTCCTGGATCTGTACGTTCCCCAGGGGCTCATTCCCATTTTCGGAATCCCCGGGAGCGATCGGGATGTCGTCATCCGGAGGTGGGACTTCGGGTGGTCTCATGGACTGACCTCCGCGGGCGAAGGGGGGAACAGCCCTTTGCGGCGTAGACATTCCGCCAGCAGCCTCCGGGCCCTTTGCAGCCGCTTCTTGGCCGCCTCGCGCGTCGTGTTCGTTTGGGTGGCAATCGCCTCGGTGTTGCAGGCGTTCTCGTAGAACAGCTTGAGGTTCCGCCGCAAGGGCTCGGGCAGCAGGTCCAGACATTGCGTCAGGGCCGCCACTTTGTCGCTCCAGGTGTCCTCTTTCCGGTCGTCGATCCGGGCCATGCGCTCGTCGATCGCCTCCAGGATGGACGCGTCGGAGTAGATGGGGCGTTGGTGCCGGCGGCGATAGTACGCCACGACCAGGTGGCGGGCGATTCCGCGCAGCCAGTAGGCCAGCGGCCGGCTCTGGTCGTAGTCCTCGAACCGCCGCCAGGCCACGAGCATGGTCTCCTGGAAAAGATCTTCGACCGTCGCCGCATCGTGGACCATGCTGCGGAGGTACGTCAGCAGCATGTCCATGTGCTCGCGCACCAAGACCGCAAAGACCTCTTTATCGCGCTGGCCCATAGCACCTGTTCATCTTCTATCGAGCCCAAGCCGGCTGCTCCGGCCGTTCCTATGATACCTATTGTCCCGCCGGCGGACTACGGGGACAGAAAAACCGCCGTTTTCCGGAAATACCGGCATTTCGCGCCGGTCGGGGCCGGAAAGCGCAGGAATCTTGTCCCCGCCGGTCCCTCGGGGTGCAACTATTCTGGAAAGTGGCCCGAGAGGGCATAGGACAGTGGTATGCGTTCCCGCCGGATCGGGTGATGGGTGGAACGCGGTTCTTGGACCTTGGTTAGGAGAAGATGCGATGAAACACCTGATGCTTTGCTGTGCAGCGGGTCTGACCCTCTTGTGGGCGGGTAATGTGGGATTGGCCCAGGACCGGGCCGAACGCCGGGAACAGAAGAAGGTGACGCGGGAGGACAAGCCGGGGCGCCTGAAGCTCAAGGCGATGACCCCGCAAGAGCGGAGAGCGGCCGTCGGCAAGGCCAGGAAGATCGTCAAGAGGGACCTGGCTCTCCTGCGACAAATGCGGGAAACCGCGGTGGCGGAGAAGGCGAATGGGACCGTGGCCGAGATTGACAAGGCCATTGCCGCCAAGGAAAAGCAATCCCGGAGACTGGCGAGCTTGGTGCAGAAGGGCAAGGCCCATCACAAGGGAGAAGCAGCCAAAGGACACCACGCCCACGGCAAGGGCAAGGGCAAACACGGGAAACACGGAAAAGACGGCAATTGACACTGCTGGGCACAGGAGCGCCGGTTGAGGCCCTCGGCTCTGCCGACTACTGCTTGTCCCGCCACATGTCAATGGTCATGTCTTTGGCCGCGACGTATTCGGAGTGCCAGTCGAGGAGCAGGACGTTGCAGCCTTTCTTATGCCGCTCGCGAGCGATGCGTCGGCCGTTGTTGATGTCCTCGCTGTCCGACAGCGGCAGGTGTGTCTCCACGAAGATGTCACAGCGGAAGACCTCCCGGCTGGTTTCGGTTTCTATGATGGGGCGCCAGGAGCCGTCTTCATTATCGGCCAGGTAGATCGTCTGAGCCGGCCGCTGGAAGACGGAAAGCTTGGTGGGCTTGCCCACGCTGGCCCCGACGTCGTCGGTCCGCCCGGCAAACGTCCAGTCGTTCATCACGTAGCAGACCGTTTGGGCGGAGTTGGGCAGGTCATACAGGCCCAGCCCAGTCGTAGGAAAGCTGGCGCAGTGATACGCCTTCACGCTCCGGTAATCGCCGGCATTGTACCGTTGCCCGAGGTAGGGCAGGTACTGCATGAACCAGATGGGCGTGCTGCCGGTCGAGCCGCGCACGATGAACGAGTCATTATCCTGGGCGTAGAGGTTGGCCGCTACGCCGATCTGCTGGAGGCCGCTCAGACACGTGGCGGCCTGCGCCTGCTTCTTGGCCTTGGCCAAAGCCGGCAGCAGGATCCCCATCAAAAGCGCAATGATCGCGATCACGACCAATAGCTCGATCAGCGTAAACCCTCTCTGGCACCGGCTCATAGGCAATCTCTCCTCACAAGACTACTCGACTATGGCCTATTGTACGCGCAGCGCCCCCTAAAGCAACTCTGTCTTGCCGAAGGCATCACTTTGCAGTCTGTCGTGCTCGGAATTCGTGAGATCTCAAGGACTTGGGGACATTCTTACGGAATTGCCTTCAGCATTTGCTTGGGGAGAATCGGCGTGCATCCAGAAGCGGGAGAGGGCACGGAGGGACCGTGCAGGCCGTGCCTTTCCCACTCTTGGTACTCGGCACTCACCACACATGCGGCCCGGCCATCGCATCCACACAGTCGTCTTCTACCAACAAGATTGGCTTTGCGCTGGGCATGATCAGGCCCCGGTCTACACCCCGAATCCCCCTTTCCCTCAATCGGAGCGATTGGGGTCCGTTTCTTGGATGGATCTACACTGCCGAGCCCGTAGCGTGGCCCGAGCTTCAGACACATCCGAGGCGGTCTCGAAGATCCTGGCCAGCCCGGTCACAGAAAGAATGCCCCGCGTCGTCTCCGCCATTTTGCTAAGAATAAGGTGATGCCCACAGATCTCCAGTGCAGTTCGTATTTGCAGGAGAAGGACCAGGCAGCGGGAGTTGAACGCAGTTATGTTCGAGAAATCCAGCACAACACTGCGATCGGCCCGGCCTCGAACCCAACCAGCGATCTTCTGAAGTTCCCCTTCCAACTCGGCCTCATTCGGAAGATCTACCCAAACGGCATCATCCGACCAATTCTCAACAGCCATCGTATCTCCGCTCTTTGTTTTGTTGTCGTCGCGTGGCCCGTTCCACCGAAGAGGCGAGCAGAGCCGTCAGCGCGGGCCTGCGCTGTTGCCCCAAGACAAGCTACAGATGTAATCGTGCCGAGCGAATGCGTCTCCCGGCCGGGTGGCCAGGGTGGTTTTCTTTTTTGATGTATCGGCCTGGATGGAGCGCACTTGAATAAAAGACACGCATAAATAGCGATCCGGGCCCAAATTACGTACTTATACGTAGGGGTTCACAGCAAGCATCGACCGGATCCCCCGAAGCATGACACCTCCGCCTTCGGGGGATCATCGGCCATAGGTCACGAACAGCTTCCTCGCCTCCCAGAACTGCGAACCGATCACCAATGCACCATCAGCGATGTAGGCTACCGAACCGCGTGCCCCGGGTGGGGGGAAAGGGGGCCGGACCGGTCCCAATGCCAGGTGAATTCGTGGAGCGTTGCCAGGACACGCTGTAGATCCCTGACGTTGGTATCGCAGTCCTCTTGGCCGAATCCCAGGTCCTGCAAGAATTCTTGGTTGAGCCGGAAGGTGATTGGCGCGTGAAGCGACATTCGAGCTGTGGCGCCCGCCGGGCGGATAGACTGGCCCCGGTGCGCCGATGGCAGTGCTGGCCCCCAACATAGCACTTCCTCCGCCACTACGTGGTCCTTGTGAATAGTGATTGTCAGGGCTCCCGAAGGGATGCCCTCCGTTGTCCAAAGCATACAAATACTCCTCCCTTCTCCAAATGTAAATTCATCGACTGTCCCTGGGGAAACGTTGGTCCCGCCAGAGAGCGGTATAGACAACATCTATCTGGAGCCGCGCGCGGGCAGGAAGAGACACCAATTCCATCCGTACAAGTACGTATTTTGGAGGGAAAATCATCGCGACTCCTGTTTTGGGCCAAAGTCCTCCGGCCTCCCTACCGAAAATCCCAGAATTCATTCTGTGGCTGGCCGATGGCGCTTGGAGGTTGAGAGGGCTCGGCCGGCGGTGGGAGAAAACTGCGGAGACATGATTATGGAGCGCGGAAGAGAGGTTAACAGTCTGAAGACGGGCCAACCGGCCGGGGCGGCGGGTAGTGCGCGACCGGCGTGTGGAATCCCACTACGGGTGGGCGACATTATGAGCACCGAGGTGGTGACGGCCGCCCCGGAAGACAGAATCGCTACGATCGCCCAGATGATGTCGGAGCGGAACGTATCCTGTGTGGTCATCCTCTACCAAGAACGCGTGGTCGGCATTCTCACGGCGAAGGACATGCTCAACATCGCGGCGAGCCGAGGTACTGCGCTTTATCAAGCCGGGGCGGCGGAGCAGATGTCGAGCCCCGTGGACACGGTGGCGACCGACCTATCCATCCTGGAGGCCGACCAGATGATGGCAACCAACTGCATCCGACGGCTACCGGTGGTGGAGGGCGGACGACTGGCAGGCATCGTGACTCAAACCGACATCACGCGGGCGTTGATCTCGCTCAACTCCCCCGCGTGTGTCGCCGACGTCATGACCCGACGGGTGGCCACCACCACCAGCGCCGCGACGGTGATGGAGGCCGCGCGGGCGATGTCCTGCGCGGGTCTCTCGTGCCTGGCGGTGACGCACGAGGACAAGATCGCCGGGATTATCACGGAGAAGGACCTCCTCAAACGTGTCGTGGCTCTCCAAAAGGACCCGGCGCAGACCTGTGTCATGGATGTCATGTCGCTCCCGGTGGTGACGATTCCTTCCCAGTGCTCCATCCTCGACGCCAGCAAGAAGATGGAGGTCATGCATCTGCACCGGCTGCTCGTCACGGATCACAAAGCCATCTGCGGTGTGATCACCCAGACCGACATCATGCGGGCCTTGCGTAGGTCCGCGGAGGCCGCCGAATCACAGCACCTCGCTTTGGAAGGGGACCTGGGCGCGTTGGTGCAACGCGCCATCTTGGACTTGCAGCGGGTCCGCGAGTTCCTGGGGGGCATTCCGTACCTGCCGATGCGAACAAGCCCCTCCGCGACGGTCGATCCCCCTACCCTGGAGGAGACGGTCTCCAGTATTGGCGCCTCGGAGGACTCATAACGTAACTATGTCCGGCCTTAGTCCGCAGTTGGTGTGACCTGTAACACCGGGCGTAGAAAGGCCGTGGCAAAGAAATGAGGCGTTCAGTCAGGCTCTTATACTTCATGAGTAGACGGAGGTCCGGGAGCCCACAAGTAGCCGCCTTGCGGCGGCCACGAATGGGAGGAATTGGCAGGATCGTCCTGATCGATGCCAAAATGGGGCCTGAACTCCGTTGTGTGGCTCCGGCGGAGGCCGGCGGGCGTCCTCAAGATCGTTCTCCATCTTGGGGCGCCCGTCCGGCCCAATTCTCCCCACCGTCCCAAGGCAGAATCTCTGAGAGGTCGGTGAACCGATTGCTCACCGGGTCTTTCCTTTTTCCGGTCCGTTCGGCCTCGGGCGTTCCCTCTGACGGGGCTCCCAGGAGCACCCCCCAAATCAAGCCTTGAGAAGGACTGGAATCCAAACAACCTCACGCGTTCAATATTATCGTAAAGGTCGCCCCTATCTCTTCGAGCGCAGGGTGGCCCCCATTTCTTTTGATGGACCATTTGGGAGGAACGGATAGAATATAAGGAGATCAGTGCGTTCTGAAAGGGAAAGGCGGAGCATATGGAAAAGCGCGTGGTAATCGTGGGGGCGGGGGTGGCGGGGCTGGCGACGGGGTGTTATGCCCGGATGAACGGCTATAAGACGATCCTCTTCGAGATGCACACCATTCCCGGGGGACTGTGCACGGCCTGGAAGCGGAAGGGATACAGCTTCGACATCAGCATGCACGGCTTCGTCGGCAGCCGGTCGGGGGTGTTCCACCGATGTGGCAGGAACTGGGCGTGCTCCAGGACTGCGAGTTTCACTACCATGACAGGCTGACCCGCTTGGAGAGCGGCGGAAGGAGTCTCGACATCTATACCGATCCGCGCCGCTTCGAGGACCAGATGCTGGCCCTGTCCCCTGCGGACGCCCCCCTGACCAAAGAGTTCATTCGGTTGGTCTCCGGAAGGAGCATTCTGGACGTCGCGTCGCTCAAGCCGGCGGAACTCTTCGGCCTCCGGGACCACCTCAGGATGATCGCCGCCCTTGTCCCACTGCTGGGCGTCTTCCGCAAGTACAGAAAGACGACGATTCAGGAGTTTGCGTCACGCTTTCAGGACCCTTTCGTGCGGACCGTCGTCCGGTTCTTCATCGACGCGCCCGACTGGCCGATGGTGCGCTTTCCCATGGTAGCCCTGTCAGGCTTCCTGAAGGCCCTCGGCGACGCCAGCGTGCCCCTGGGAGGGTCGCAGAAAGTCCTCTTCCAGATGGCCGACTTTTACCGCCGGCTCGGCGGGGAGATTCACCACCAGAGCCGCGTGACGGATGTGCTCGTACGGAACGATCGCGCCACTGGTGTGCGACTGGAGGACGGCACGGAACATGCGGCGGATATCGTGGTGTGGGCGGCGGATGGCCATAAGCTCATCTTCGATATTCTCGGCGGGCGCTATCTCAATGACGAGATTCAACACATGTACCGCCAGTGGATCCCGGTGCGGCCGCTCGTCCACGTCGCGATGGGCGTCGCCCGCGATCTGTCGCCGGAGCCCCATCGCCTCGTCTTCGAGCTGGATCAGCCTATTACAATTGCGGGCGAGGAACGCAAGTGGATGTGCGTCCGCCATCACTGTTTCGATCCGAGCATGGCGCCGGCGGGCAAGTCCGCCGTCGAGGTCTGGTACGCGACGCGCTATGACTACTGGGAAACGCTCGCCCGGGAGCGTGCGGCCTATGAAGCCGAGAAGAAGCGTATCGCTGAGGCGACCATCGCCGCGTTGGAGCGCCGCTGGCCTGGTTTCGCGGCCCAGGTTGAGGTCGTGGATGTTCCGACGCCAGCCACGTATGTACGCTATACGGGCAACTGGCAGGGCTCGCCGGATGGTTGGTACATCACGCCGGAGAATATGGGCAAACGCACCTTGCTCCGGACCCTGCCCGGCCTGGCGGATCTGTACATGGTAGGGCAGTGGACCGCACCGTTCACCGGCGCTGTCATCGCGGCGCTCTCCGGCCGCCAGCTCATCCAACTGCTGTGCCGGCAGAATAAGACGCCCTTCGTGACATCTGTGCCGAAGGCATGAGGAATGCCAGGGTTGGAATCGTGAGAGCGGCGGGAGACAATCGGTCACACCAGAGGGACGAGGGCATCCATCGGATCCATATCAAGGACAGAAGTGCTGGCCGCCCCTGTGTTTTCTTGTCTCTGATACTCGGATTCGGTACAATGGATCGTTAGAAAGACGCTCTGACAAAGCTGCCATGCGTGGGTGCCCGTGCGGGCCGGACAGCTTGCATCAGACCGAAATGAGGAGGACGGCGTCCCCGTGATTTAGCTTGAAGACTGGCGCACGATTCACTCTGGGCTTGCTGGTTCTCGCGGCCCTTCCGGCGGCGACGCGAGGGCAATCGCCGGCGGTCCGGATCAATGAGTTTCTCGCCTCCAACCAGACGACGAACCGAGATCCCGAGTTTGGGGAATTCTCCGACTGGATCGAGCTGTACAATCCGGCCCCTCAGGCGACGGACCTGGGCGGCTATTACGTGACGGATGACCTGGATGAGCCGTGGAAATGGCGCATCCCGGACGGGACCCGGATTCCGGGAGCCGGTTTTCTGCTCTTGTGGGCCGATGGGCGGGATACGGGACTCCACACCAGCTTCAAGCTGAGCAAAGCGGGGGAGCAAATCGGGCTGTATACGCCCGCAGGGGTTCCCGTGGACACGCTGAGCTTTGGGGCGCAGCAAGACGACGTGTCGTACGGGCGTCTGGGCAACGACGCGAACCAATGGAGCTTCTTCCAGCCGCCCAGTCCCGGGGCCTTCAACGATCCACGCCGGAGCATAGGGGCGACGCCGACGCCTCTATTCTCGATGACCGGAGGGTTCTACCACGGGGCCCAGGTGCTCCGGTTCCAGAATTCCGACCAGATCGATATCTACTACTCCCTCGACGGCAAGCCGCCGGATAGTAGTGCCACGCGGTATCGGGGACCGATTACTCTATCCGCCACAGCGGCGATTCGCGCCATCGGCTACAAGGGCGGGTGGGCCCCCAGTGAGGTGGTGACGCAGACCTACTTCATCGACGAGGCCGTCCATCTTCCTTTCATCTCGATTGTCACGGACCCGGCCAACTTCTTCAGCGACGACCAGGGGATCTACGTGACCGGGACCCACGGGACGGGGGGCTACTGCGACAACGCCATCCGCAATCTGAAACAGGACTGGGAACGGCCGGTAAATGTTGAGTTGTATGAGATGGATGGGACGCCGGCCTTCAATCAGCAGGCGGGCGTGAAGAATCTTCGGCGGCTGCTCGCGGCATCGGTTTCCGGAGAAATCGCTGGCCCTGTATGCCCGCCAAGAGTACGGCAAGGGCTCGTTCGACTATCAACTCTTTCCCGATAAGGACATCGGCCGGTTTGAAGCGTTCGTCCTGAGAAGCTCGGCGGACGATCAGGTCTACACGATGTTCCGCGACGCCCTGTCGCAATCCGTGCTGGTGGAATACATGGACGTGGACGTGCAGGCCTACCGTCCGGTGGTCCTGTTCCTCAACGGCAAATACTGGGGCATCCTCAACCTGCGCGAGAAGATCAACGAGCACTACGTCGCCGAGAATTTCGGCGTGGACGCGAACGACGTGAATCTGCTGGAGGGTAATGGCACGGTGGACGACGGGACCAATGCCGGCTACACGGCGCTGGTGGACTATGCCAACACGCACGACATGGCCGACCCGAAACAGTATGCGGTCGTCAAGGCCCAGATCGACATCGACCAGTACATCGATTACCAGATCGGGCACATCTACCTGGCGGAGCGGGACTGGCCGGGCAACAATATCAAATTCTGGCGGGCCAACTCCGGGCCGTACGCGCGGTGGCGCTGGATCAACTACGACATGGATCAATGCTTCCAGCCCGGCTGGGTCAATGAGAACATGATCGAGAAGACGACGACCACCACCGGGCCGAGCTGGCCCAATCCGGAATGGTCGACACGCTTATTCCGAAACCTTGCTGAAGAATGAGGACTTTCGCAACGAGTTCATCCAGCGTTATGCGTATCACATGAATACGACCTTCCGCCCCGCAGCGGCTGCTGGGGATCATCGATCAATTCCAGACGCGGCTGGCGCCGGAAATTCCGCGACATATTACCAGGTGGGGCGGACAGAAAGACCCCGACGCTCTGGAGACGTGGATGATTCCCACCTTCGACTCCGTGGCCCAATGGCAACAGAACGTCGATCAGATGCGGCTGTTTGCCATGGAGCGGCCCGCCGCGAGCACGGCTCATTTGCTCGACCATTTTGGGTTGAGCGGGATGTCGCAGGTCAGCCTCAATCTGCAGGTCCCGAATTCCGCCGTGCTGCAGATCAATGGCAAGCAGCTTCCTGACGGATTCCAGGGGAACTACTTCAATGACATTCCCATCGGCGTCACGCGCGACACCCACGTTGGGGCATACCTTTTCGCATTGGGAAGCCCAAGGCACTGTGGTCTTGTCGGAGAGCCATTGTGCCCACGGGGTCCGTCTGGAAATACTCGGACAAGGGCGTCGATCTCGGCACCGCAATGGCAGCAGACAGGTTATGACGATACGACCTGGGCCGCCGGGCCGGCCCAGCTCGGCTATGGCGATGGAGACGAAGCCACGGTGGTCGGCTACGGCGGGAATGCGAGCAACAAGTACATCACCACCTATTTTCGCAAGTCATTTGAGCTGACCGATGTCGCACGTTTTCGTTCGTTGTCGTTTTCGCTGCTGGCGGATGACGGGGGCGTGGCCTATCTGAATGGCCAGGAAATCGCACGCCTGAACATGCCGTCCCGACACGTCAATTACACGGTGCCGCCATCCAAGGCGATTGCCAACGAGACGGCTTTACGGAGTTTGCCGTCTCTCCTGCTCTTTTGAAAGTCCGGGTCAATACCTTGGCCGTGGAGATCCATCAGGCCGGCAAGAACAGCGCCGACATGAGCTTCGATTGTTCCTTGTCCGGCGCAGACCTTTGCCGTGGTGCAGACGAGCCGGGTCGATGCGCCGGAGATCGCGATCACTCCTGCGGGCGACATGCAACTCACGGCCTTTCTGGACGCGGACCCCACGCCCCTGGCGGACCCGATCGTCATCACGGAGATCAACTACAAGTCCGCCCCCGAGGCGGACAGCGAGGATTGGGTGGAGCTGTACAATCGCACCGGCACGGCCGTCGACCTGACGGGATGGAAGTTTAGCGATGGTAGTGGCCACGTGTACGCATTTCCTCCGGACACCGTGCTATGGTCCAACAGTTATCTGGTGTTGTGTCGTGACAAGATCAAGTTCAAAACCTTCCATCCCTACGTCAAAAACCTGCTGGGGAATCTGGGGTTTGGATTCAGCAGTGACGGCGAGTCCCTTCGTGTCCTGGACCCGCAGAACAAGATCGTGGACCGGGTCGATTACGCCTCCGTCGCTCCGTGGCCCGAAACGGCCAATGGAACCGGATATACGATCGAGCTGACGGACGTGTCGAGCGACAACAACCTGGGTGCGAATTGGCGGGCCTTGACCCTGTATGGGACGCCCGGCACAGGGCATGAGTAGTCATAGGGACCTGGGGATGAAATCCCGAGGCGGATTGAAACTTGTTGAGTTGCTGGGGGTGCTTGCATTGCCCTTGGTGCTGCCGGGGTTGGGTGGCTGTGGAAGGGGGTGTGATTCTCAAGCCCATCTTCGACACCATGAAACTGCAACTCTTTATGTGAACAGGACTTGCGCATTTGGTGGAGGCTCTTGGCACTACATGTGATCCCCTGAGGCTGCCGGTCCTTGGTGTTCATGGCGTCTGCTCCCCCACGGCTCGGACCACCGGGCCGAGAGCCACCCCGGCGGCCTGAAGGGCTTTGCCGACAGCACCCCGCGTTTGGGTGCGGATCACAAAGGGGCGGCCCGCCGCCGGGACGGTGACTTCTTGCAGGGTCTCCAGGTCCGCCCGGAGACGATCCCATTCGCAGACCCAGCCCCGCTGCTCCATCCGCGTCTGCAATTCCTTCAACAGAACCAACGCCAGGAAGCTGCAAAACACATGCCCGCGAATCGTGGCGTCCACCTTGTGATAGAGGGGTCGGTTCTCCAGGATGGATTTGATCGTCCGAAAGATCTGTTCGACCCGCCACAATTCCTTGTAGCCAAGGCGACCTCCTGCGCCGGCAGGTCCAGGTCCGTCTGGAGGACCCACAGGCCGTCAAATTTCTCCTGGGCCTGGATCTTGTCTTCGTCGACCTCGAAGCGGCGGCTCGTGCCGGTGGTCTTGAGGTACTTGCGGTAGCCCTGGTTGCCCACGAGGGATTTGTCGCCTTGCTGTAACTGCTCCCGCAGATGCGTGACAATGGCTTCACGATCTTCACGATCCTTTTTTGCCTGATCGGCATTGCGGCACACGACATAGCGACGAGAACCCACGTTCACCTCTTTGACCTCCAGCGGGGAAGGGTCTTGGCTGTGGGTCTTGGGGCCCTGCACCGTGGCATACGGGCCGGCGTCCGAGACCACGACCTGCCGCACCTCCTTGACCAGGTGCATCCGGGCGCCGAGGATAAAATGCACCCCCCGCGCCGGCTGGCCCAGCTCGGTGATCGTCTGTCGGCTGATCATGCCGCGATCCGCCACGATGCAAATCCGGTGGAGGTGGAAACGCTCGCGGAGCCGGTCCACGATAGGAACCAAGGTCTTGACATCGGTGGTGTTGCCTGGCCACAACTCACAACAGAGTGGCCGGCCCGTACTGTCGAGCACCGCGCCCACGACCATCTGCGGGAGGTCCGGCCGATGATCTTTGCTGTGCCCATGCCGGCCCATCGTCTGGCCGCCCTGACCTTCGAAGTACACGCTGGTGGTGTCGAAGAACACCAGGTCCAAATCACGGAACAGCGTCTGACGGTGGGCGAACAACGACTCTTCGATCTGATCCTTGACACAACGGCGGACGAAGCCCGTGGCCCCGGCCTGCTGATCTGCCGCCAACTCCTCTCCCAGCCAGGCCATCGCCCGATACAGATGATGCAATTGCAGACCCTCGGCCCCCGCCATCGCATACTCTCGATACCACTGCTCGGCCGCCCGATCCGATCCCGAGACCATCAGCCGATGCAGCACCGTCACGAAGACCGCGCGCTCGACCGCGAACTCATAACGCCGGCCGGCCAGCAACTCCGCCAGAATCGCCGGCAGACCCAACTCCCGCCAGAGACGCTCGAACACCAACGGCGGCCCGATCTTGACCAGCGTCGCGGCGGGCAGTTCCTGGCGCTGATAGGCATCGAGCACGCTGACCTCTTGGGCAAACCGGGCACAGGAGCGCAGCAAGCCATCGAGTTGGCCGTTGGCTTGCAGTACATCGAGCCGGCCCAGCGTGGCGACCACTTGCTGGCGGACCCGGCCCTCGACACGCTCGTTGCGAACGATTTGCAGATATTGATAGTTGCCGGACGTTTTGGTTCTCACAAACATAGGCCACTCCTTTTGTCACCACCACAGATAGCCTATGCCCGCATAAAATCAAGATAAAAATCGCTCACTGCGTAAAGTTATGGCACTACATTCTCCTGCTTGCTCCGCGAGATTGTGCGTTTTTGGCCCCCAATCAAGGATTCCGGCGGTGGATAACCGCAGCAACTGTCGAAGAATGGGTCAAGGGATTGATGGGACCGCGACCGACGAACGCTGCCGCGTGATTGTCTCCACGGACATCGGTGGCACCGATCCCGACGATTTTCAATCCCTGGTCTATCTCCTGCTCTATGCGGACCGCCTCGACATCGAAGGGCTGGTTTCGTCCCCGTACGGTCCGGGCCGCAAGGAACATATTCTCAAGGTCATTGACCTCTACGAACACGATTACTCCTGCCTGAGAACGCATAGTGATCGATACCCAACTCCGGATGCATTACGGGCCATCACGAAGCAGGGGGCTCTCGAAAGTGCGGGCTTTGAGGGATTCGGTCCTTCGACCGAAGGCTCTGATTGGATCGTTCAGTGCGCACGGCGCAACGATCCGCGGCCGCTGTGGGTGTTGGTGTGGGGCGGGATCGACGACCTCGCCCAGGCGTTGCATGACGCGCCTGACATCCTGCCGAAACTCCGCGTCTACTGGATCGGCGGACCGAACAAGAAGTGGAGCGTGGATGCCTATCAGTACCTTGTGACTCATCATCCGCGGCTATGGATCATCGAGGCCAATGCCACCTATCGCGGCTGGTTCGTCGGCGGCAACCAGAGTGGTGAATGGGGTAACCACGCGTTTGTCGCCACGCATGCCGCGGGTCACGGCGCCTTGGGCGATTTCTTCGCGGCGCAGCTCGGGGCCACTCTCAAGATGGGGGACGCGCCCTCCGTCGCATACCTGCTGCACGGGACGCCGGAAGACCCGTCGCAGCCCGGCTGGGGCGGGCAATTCGTCCGGGCCTGGGAGCGGCCGCACATGGTATTCCGACGGCTCACCGGCCCGGAGGACAAGATCGAGCAGTTCGGTGTTTTCGAGTTGGCTCTGCCGCTCGGCCGGGAAGCGCCCGCACGACCGCAAGGGCAGTTGCTGATCGAGAACCAGTCGTCGTCCGGGACAGTGGATGCGGGCGGCGTGATGCACTGGCGGTTTGTGCCGAAGGATGCCAAGGCGTATACCTACACGATTCGCAGTAACGTCCCGGCGCTCGACGGCAAAGCCGGCGCGCTGACATCGGTGCGGCCGGCGCCCGACGCCGCAGAGCGACCCTCCCCCCGGCTGCCTCATTGGTGGACCGACAATCCCTCCCCCCAGGCCGCCGAGGGGCCGCATGTCGGCGCCCGGACGGTGAGCCGGTGGCGCGAAGAGTTCCTGCGGGACTTCGCCGCTCACCTGGACCGCTGCCGGTCGCCCCAGAGCACCACGCGCGAAGAGATTGCCACGCTTCGCTCGCAATGACATATGACGGCAAGGAGATGCGGTTGCCCTACTCCGGTTGGGACGGCGGGCTTTATGCGTTTTGTGTCAAGAAGGCAAGGCTGGAGGTGCGGCGGCCTGACCGGCAGTGATAGGGGCATCCCTTAGCAAGTTTCTGATTGTCCGGCCGGGCGGCAGTCTGTATCTTACTGCCCAGCGGTTGTTAGGAGCTGTTGGATGGCATAGTGATTGCACTCTATCGCTGGGAAAGGAGTTAGACCTGTGCCTTCTTGGACCGGTCAGCCCGACGAGGATACGAATGGAGCTTCGACAGAGCGGCGCTGGGTCGCGCCCCGTCGCTCGGTGAAGGACCGGGCGCCTCTGTGGTTCCTACTGCTGGTCGCTCTCGTGATTCCCGGGGGGTATTACGGGGTGACGATCGAGCGCGGCAACTTTCATGAAGTCGTGCCGGGGCGTGTCTATCGGTCCGGCCAGCCCACTGCCGACCAGTTGCGCGCCTGGATTCGCCGGTACGGGCTGAAAACCATCGTGAATCTGCGGGGTTTGGATGCTCCGTTGGCCCGAGAGGAAGGGGATGCTGCGGCCGCGCTGGGGGTGGATGAGATCTATCTCTCCCTGGGCGCCTACGAGTTGATGAACAAGCAAGAACTGCTGCGGCTGATCGAGGTGCTGCAAACCGCCAAGAAGCCGCTGCTGTTGCACTGCTTTCATGGTGTGGATCGAGCAGGCACCGCCTCGGCACTGGCCGCCTGGCTGGTCGGCGGGCAACCTTACGACCGAGCCAAGTGGCAAGCCTACGTGCCGCCCGGGCCGTGGAAGCGCTGGAACGGCTCCAGACACATCAGCGACACGCTGAGCGTCTACGAGGACTATTGCCGTCAGCACGGCCTCGATCCCGACGATCCGGCCCTCTTCAAACACTGGGCGGCCAACATCTACCGTCCCCATTCTGCCACGAATCAGCACGATCTCGGCCGGGGATGAAAATCGTCCTCGGTGGTGTGATTGGAACCGGCCCTTAAGAGGTCGGATGATCGGATTTCACGGGACGTCGAGTTCGGCGACGATGGGAGTGTGGTCGCTGGGGCGGTCCGCCAGGCGGGGCTTGATGTCGATGGTGCAAGCGGTGCAGTGCTCGGCCAAGGGCTGGGTTGCCAGGATATGATCCAGACGCCAGCCGTGCTCGCGCCGGAAGGAGCCTCGCAGGCGATAATCCCAATAGGTGTATTGGCCCGGCTCGGGGTGGTGGAGGCGAAAGACGTCGGTGAAGCCCCAATGCACGATCTCCTCGAGCGCCGCACGCACGGCGGGGTGGTAGCAGACATGGCCCTCTAACGCCACCGGGTCATACACGTCGATAGGCAGCGGGGCGACATTCAGGTCGCCGACCCAGAGAACGGGATCGGTGGGGCGGAAGCTCGTGCGGAAGTAATCGAGAAGGCGCTTGAACCAGTCCAGTTTGTACTGGAACCGGTCCGAAATGGCCAAGTAGCCCTGCGGGACGTAGGTGTTGACGAGGATCAGGTCGCCGACGCGGGCTTTCACCAGGCGGGCCTCGTCCCGCGGCTCCTGGGGCAGGCCGAATTGCACGTCGGCACCGGATCTTTCGCGATCAGGGCGACGCCGTTGTAGCTCTTCTGGCCGCGAAAGACACAGGAATAGCCCAACTCCTCGAACGCGGCGCCGGGAAAGCTCTCGTCCTGGACCTTGGTCTCCTGCAACGCGAGGACATCGGGCCGGCTCTTTTGCAGCCACGACAGGACGACGGGCAAACGGGCCCGAATCGAGTTGACGTTGAAGCTGGCGACCTTCATCGAATGACATCCATCGGAATTCTACTCTACCATTGTGAGGTTCTGACGTGAAGTTGCATGTGCTGAAGTTCCAGCGTGTGTCTTGCAGCATACGGCATTGCACTTTCCATCTCGCGGGCCTTTGACCGATCCGGCTATACGGTCTCGCTTACCTGGCTCTCGGGGGCGGCGCTTTCTGAACCTGCAATGAATGCAACCGCAATTCTATGCCGGGGGTACTAGAGCTTGCCATCCGGCGTCTGGTCGGCCATGCGCAGCTTTCCACGATGGACAAGAGGCTCAGCAGGAAGCTGACCATGCTTTCCGCGCCCTCGTTGCCGTTGACACCGCCGGACATGAGACCGTCCGAGCAGCCCTTGGTGCGGAAATCGTACAGCGGAATGTGCAGGTCGTTGTTGCCGAGGAACCAGTCGAATGCCGTGCGCTGGAGGCTCAGATACTTGGTCTCTTTCGTGGCATCATAGGCACTCCGCAGGGCCATTACCGTCGCGGCGGCCTCGACCGGCTGTTGATCGAAGACCGCCCGGGCCTTGCCGCGCTCGTACCAGCCCTGCGTACCGATGAAACTGAAATGGTCGCCGTCGAAGGTGGTCTGGAGCAAGAAGTCCATCGTCTTGGTCGCGCCGTCGAGGCACTCCGCGCTGCCCAACGTGAGGCCGGCGACGAACAGGGAGTGCGGCAGGACGGCATTGTCATAGCTGAGACAGGTCTCGAACCATTCCCACTGCCCGGCGGGTGCCTCCCGGTAGCGGCTCAGCAGGATACCGGCGGCCCGCTCGACGTGCTGTCTGATGTCGGCGGTCCCGGGGAACTGCTTCAGGTAGTCGCACAACCGAGGATGCAGTAGGCCAAGCCCCGCGGGGACTGATGCTGCACGTGGCCCGTGGTCCGGTCAAAGCAATCCTTCATGACCGACAGGTACGCCGGCGCGGGCGGTCCGGCCAGCACGGTCCCGAGGGCCCAGACGGTCCGGCCGAAGCCGTCGTGCTGCGGCTCGTTGTCCCACCAGCGCCGGTTGAAAATCGAGGAAGTTGCGGATCGAGCCGTCCGGGTTTTGGGCGTGCATCAAGAAGGCTAAGTAGGTGTCGAGGAGCCGCAGGGCCTGCGGGTCGCGGTACTGGGCGTAGTACTTGGCCATGGCGATCGCGCCGCGGGCGTTGTCGTCGGAACAGTAGCCGTGGGCGCGATTGGGGATGGTGAAACGGGCGTGCTGGAAGAGTCCCGGTGTCGTCCGTGAGCTTGATCAGGTGGTCCAGGGCCGGCTCCGGGACGGACGGGGTCCCCAACGCCGAATTTCGCGTTGGGGGCCCCTCCCAATCGCGGGAGGCCGCATTGGGGCTCTCGCCCTCCACGCTGGTGGGGGAGGCGACAGCCGGCAGGGGACTTGGGTTGATGATTGGGAGGGGCACCCGGGATTGGATCTGATCGAAGAGTTTCCAGTACATCTGCCCGATCTTGGAGAGGAAGACCACTCTCTTTTTGGCCGAGAACATGGGGTTCCATGATACCTGCCGGCCGGTTGGCCCGGCCCGGAGTGATTGCCTGAAAAGCCTCGTGCGATTTCCCCAACCCAGGACTTGGATCGCCTTGACGGACCCTATCCGCAACCGGTAGTATACTACCTGCCCGCAGGGTATTCCGGAGAATGATGAACTCTTGCCGCTTCCCGCCTGTAAGGGCGGTGGCGTCGGCGACGATCTGGCGATGGACCGCCATCAGCCGGGACGTGGGGCGTTTTTGTGTTTTTTGTGTTTTTTGTCCCCGGGGCCTTGACGCGAGCGTGCTTAGTATAGTAGTATAATAGGAATAGTAGGAGATTTGCAGGAATGAAGTTGTCTACACGGACGCGTTATGGGATGCGGGCGATCATCGAGTTGGCCCAGCACGAGGGCAAGAAGCCGCTGCAACTGAAGGCCATTGCCGATCGGCAGGACATCTCCGTCAAGTATTTGGAGCAGTTGATGAGCACCCTTCGTTCGGCGGGATTCGTGCGGAGCGTTCGGGGCTCCAAAGGCGGTTACATCCTGGCGCGGCCGGCGGACGAGGTCAAGTTGAGCGACATCTTCCGCTGTTTGGAAGGGCCGGTGTCTACGACCGAATGTATCGAGGATGCGGACTGCTGCGAGCGGTCGGCGGATTGCGTCGCCCGGGAGTTGTGGATGGAGGTGGAGGCCGCGATTCAAGGGGTCCTGAAGGCCATGACGCTGGCCGATATGGTCAAGAAAGCCAAGGCACATACATCGGAATACCAGATATAGGCCCAACGTCCATTTTGCAGAAGTCGGACAGACTCGGAGACGATTATGGGGGCGGTGTTTGAGAATATTGCGGCGGTCGTGGGACGGACTCCGCTGGTTCGGCTCAACAAACTGGGCTCGGGCAAGGCGCGAATCCTGGCCAAGCTCGAATCGAAGAACCCCGGCGCCAGCGTCAAGGATCGCATTGCCAAGTACATGATCGAGGCGGCCGAGCGCCAGGGGCGGATCAAGCCCGAAACCGTGCTCGTCGAGCCTACCAGCGGCAACACCGGCATCGGCTTGGCCATAATTTGTGCGGCCAAGGGCATCCCGCTGGTGCTGTTCATGCCGGAGTCGGCGAGCCTGGAGCGGCGCAAGCTGCTGTCGATTTACGGGGCCCGCATTGTCCTGACACCCGCCGAACGCGGCATGCCGGGGTCCATCGAACGGGCCGAGCAATTTCTGGCACGCAATCCCCAGGCCCTCATGCTCCAACAATTCAAGAACCCGGCCAATCCCCAGGCGCACCGCGAAACGACCGCCGAAGAGATTTGGGCCGACACCGACGGCCAAGTCGATATCCTGGTCTCCGCCGTCGGTACAGGAGGCACGCTCACCGGCTGCGCCGAGGCGTTCCGCGAGAAAAAACCCGGTCTCCAGGTCGTGGCCGTGGAACCCAGAGATTCGCCCGTCCTGTCCGGCGGCAAGCCGGGAAAACACAAGATCCAGGGCATCGGCGCGGGCTTTGTGCCGGAGGTCCTGCGGGTCAGCTTGATCGATGAGATCCTCCAAGTCTCGAATGAAGACGCCTTCGAGACGGCACGCGCGGCTCGCTACGCAAGAGGGCATCCTGTCGGGGATCAGCGGGGGGGCCAACGTATGGGCGGCGGTGCAACTGTCGCATCGTTCCCAGAACGAGGGCAAGACCATCGTGACGTTCATCTGTGATACGGGCGAGCGCTACATCTCCACCGAGTTGTTCAGCAACTTGCCCGAGCCGGAAATGGCGTGATACGAAGTCTGAAGTCTGAAGTAAAGAGCGGCGCGAGCAGAACTTCAAACTTCACACATCAAACTTTCTTTAGGTTCTGGGATGGCAAAGAGAAGACTCACAAACGGCATGCTCGATAAGCTGGTCGACCGGATCACGGAGACCTACAAGGGCGACGCGGGCATCAATTTTATCGACGCGGCCAACCTCCCTGTGCGGGGGCAGATCATCGAGGTGCTCGAATGGCTCTTTGAGGTGCTCTTTCCGGGCCACACGGGCAACAAGGCCGTGACGAGGTCCAACGTCAAGTACATTGTGGGCGACCTCCTGAGCCAGATCTACGTGGCCCTGGTCGAGCAGATCAATCGGGCGTATCAGTACCAGTGCCGGATCAACAACTGCCGGCGGTGCGACTGCGGGAGCATGGCCGAGAAGGTCACGGAGGAACTCCTGGCCCAGTTGCCCCGGATTCGCGAGCAGCTCAAGGGGGACGTGCGGGCGGCCTATGAGGGCGATCCCGCCGCCAAGAGCTGCGAAGAGATCGTCATGAGCTACCCCTGCATGACGGCGATTGCCACCTACCGCATCGCGCATGAGCTGTGGGTCCGCCAGGTCCCGCTGATCCCGCGGATCATGTCGGAATGCGCACGCCCGCACCGGGATTGACATTCACCCGGGCGCCACGATCGGCGAGAGTTTCTTCATCGACCACGGCACCGGCGTGGTGATCGGCGAAACCACGATCATCGGCAACAACGTCAAGATCTATCAGGGCACGACCCTGGGCGCGTTGAGCTTTCGGCGCGACGAGCGCGGCCGGATCATCAAGGATGGCAAGCGGCATCCGACCATCGAAGACGACGTCACGATTTACGCCGAGGCCACGATCCTGGGCGACGTGACCATCGGCAAAGGGGCCGTCATCGGGGGCAACACCTGGATCAAAGAATCGGTCCCGCCCGGCATGACTGTGTCCAGTCCCAATCCGGATCTGGTGTATCGCAAGCACGAGACCCGCAGGAAGAAGGGATGCTGAGGTGGAGCGAACGGGGGACCAGAGGTTGATCGACGAGATTCGCACGCGGAAGGCTCAGCGCAAGGCGGTCATCCTGGCGCACAACTACCAGGCGGCCGAGATCCAGGACCTGGCCGATTTTTGCGGCGATTCCCTTGGCTTGAGTATCGAGGCCTCGAAGACGAAGGCGGAGGTGATCGTTTTCTGCGGCGTCCGCTTCATGGCGGAGACGGCCAAGATTCTCTCGCCCCGTAAGATGGTGCTGCTGCCGGACCGCCACGCAGGATGCCCGATGGCGGACATGATTACGGCGGACCAACTGGGCAGCCTGAAACAGAAACACCCTGATGCCCTGGTCGTCTGCTATGTCAATAGCTCGGCCGAGGTCAAGGCCGAGAGCGATTACTGCTGCACGAGTGCTAATGCGGTCGCGCTGGTCCAATCGCTGCCGCGGGACCGTGAGATCATCTTCGTGCCGGATCAGCACCTGGGGCAGTTCGTCGCGAAGCAGACGGGCCGGGACTTGATCCTGTGGCCCGGTTACTGCCCGACGCACGTGCTGATCTCGGAAGACGATGTCAGGAAGGTCAAAGAGCAGCACCCGGACGCCGTCGTGATCGCCCATCCGGAGTGTGCCGAGCCGGTGAAAGACCTGGCGGACGCTCTCCTGAGCACGGGCCAGATGATCCGGTACGTTAAGAATAGTCCCGCGCAACGCTTTATCGTCGCGACGGAAGTCGGGATGATTCATCCGCTCCGGAAGGTCCGGCCGGACGCCGAGTTCTTCCCGGCGGGCCCACGCGGCGTCTGTCCGAACATGAAGAAGATCACCCTGGAGAAGGTCCTGGCCTCGTTGGCCGGCCTGCAATTCCAGATCGAGGTGCCCGAAGAGATCCGACTCAAGGCCGAGCGTTCGCTGCAACGAATGGTCGAAATCCTGCCGGAGAAGTGATACAAGGTTCGTAGGGGCGGACCCCCGTGTCCGCCCTGAAGACGGGCAACCACGGGGGGTTGCCCCTACAGGGGCGCTACGAACGTGAAGGAAGGGAACGATGGGGCAAAAAAGACAGCATCTGGAGACACTGGCCCTGCACGCGGGGCAGACGGTCGATGCCGACACGCTGAGCCGGGCCGTGCCGATCTACCAGACGACGAGTTACTGTTTCAAAGACACCGACCACGCGGCCCGGCTGTTCGCGCTGCAGGAATTCGGCAACATCTACACCCGGCTGATGAACCCGACGAACGATGTGCTGGAAAAGCGCCTGGCCGCTCTGGAAGGGGGCGTCGGCGGCTTGGCCCTCAGCTCCGGCCAATCGGCGATCTACGTGAGCATTCTCAACATCTGCGGAGCGGGGGGCACATCGTCTCCTCGAACTCGCTCTACGGCGGCACCGTGACGCTGTTCCATCACACCTTCTGCAAGCTGGGCATCGACGTGACGTTCGTCGATCCGAGCGACCCGCAGAATTTCGCCCGGGCGATCAAGGACAACACGCGTCTGGTCTACCTCGAGACGATCGGCAACCCGGGAAACAACATTCTGGATTACGAGAAGATCGCCGCGCTCGCTCATCAGCACGGCCTGCCGGTGATCTGCGACAATACCGTCGCCACGCCGATCCTGTTTCGGCCGTTCGAGCACGGCATCGACATCGTCGTCCACAGTTGCACCAAGTTCATCGGCGGCCACGGCAACAGCATCGGCGGGGCGATCGTCGATTCCGGCCGGTTCGACTGGACCAACGGCCGCTACCCGGAGCTGACCGAGCCCGATCCGAGCTACCACGGCCTCCGGTACGTCGAGAGCTTCGGCAACCTGGCTTATATTCTCAAGGCCCGGGTCCAGTTGCTGCGGGATATGGGCAGTTGCATGTCGCCGTTCAATGCGTTCCTATTTCTGCTGGGTTTGGAAACGATCCACCTGCGGATGCCGCGGCATTGCGAAAACGCCTTGAAGCTGGCGCAGTGGCTCGAAAACCGGCTGCAGGTGAGCTGGGTGAACTATCCGGGCCTGAAATCGCACCCGAACTATGACTTGGCGCAGAAATACCTGCCCCACGGCCAGGGCGCGATTCTCGGCCTCGGCGTCAAAGGCGGCCGGGAGGCGGCGATCCGGTTCATCAACAGCGTCAAGCTCGCCAGCCATCTGGCCAATATCGGCGACAGCAAGACCCTGGTGATCCACCCGGCCAGCACGACGCACCAGCAGTTGAGCGAGCCGGAGCAGCTTGCCGCCGGCGTGACGCCCGATTATATTCGCGTCTCGGTCGGCACGGAGCACATCGACGACATCGTCGCCGACTTCGACCAGGCGCTGAGAGCATAGAGTCTCGAACAGAATGAACCCAAGTATGTCATTGCGAGGAGCGCAGCAAAGCCTGCCCCTGCGAAGGCAGGGGAAGCCATCTGGGTTCCCAAACGCGATTCATCGCGTTTGGGGGCCCTATCAACCCAGCGTGTGGGCGATTGAGATTGCTTCGCTGCGCTCGCAATGACATGGAGACTGTCTTTGCGAAGTGCGAAAACCGCCGACCGAGCGCCGGCGTATTCTAAGTAGCAGGGGCATCTTGCCCATGCCACGAGGTGGAGAACCAGCACAGAGGATACAGTTATGTGGGAATACACCGACAAAGTAAAAGACCATTTCTTCAATCCGCGCAACGTGGGCGAGATCGAAAACCCGGACGGCGTGGGTGAGGTCGGCTCGCTGGCGTGCGGCGACGCCCTGCGGCTGACGTTCAAGCTCGACGCCAGCGGGCGGATCGTGGACGCCAAGTTCAAGACCTTCGGCTGCGCCAGCGCCATTGCGACCTCCTCCGTCCTCACGGAGCTGATCAAGGGCAAAACGCTCGAAGAGGCGATGAAGGTGACGAACAAGGAAATCGCCGAGTATCTGGGCGGGCTGCCGGAGCAGAAGATGCACTGCTCGGTCATGGGCCGGGAGGCCCTGGAGGCGGCGATCGACAACTACCGCACCGGCGGCAAGGGCAAGCACGAGCTCGAAGGCAACATCGTCTGCACCTGCTTCGGCGTCACGGACAAGGAGATCGAGCGCGTGATCCGCGAGAACGACCTGACGACGGTCGAGCAGGTGACGAACTACTGCAAGGCCGGCGGCGGCTGCGGCGGCTGCCGGGGCGAGATCGAGAAGATCGTCGAGCGCATCCAGGGCGAGCGGGTGAAAGAGCAGACGCTCCCCGCGCCGCGCAAGGGCGGCAAGCTGACCACGATCCAGAAGATCCAGCTCGTTCAGCAGACGATCAACGAGCAAATCCGGCCGGCCCTGCGGGCCCACGGCGGCAATATCGAGCTGATTGACGTCGAGGGCGACAAGGTGCTCATCGCCTTTCGCGGCATGTGCGCCCAGTGCAAGGTCAGCGAATACACGATGAAGGATGTGGTCGAGGCCAAGCTCCGCGAATTCGTCGCCCCGGAGTTGTATGTCGAGGAAGAGACCGATACGGCGGGCCAACCCCACGAGCACAAAGCATAGAAGGAAGAATGGAATATTGGAATAATGGAACGATGGAATATTGGGACGGCACATGATTTACCCATCATTCCAACATTCCAGCATTCCATTATTCCAGTCCAAGATTCCAGTCCCGAGGTTAGGTAATGAAGACGATCTATTTCGATAACAACGCCACGACCCAGGTGGCGGATGAGGTCTACGAGGAGATGCAGCCGTACTTCCGCTGCCTGTACGGCAACCCGTCGAGCATGCACACATTCGGCGGGCAGGTGGGGATCACGATCCGCGCGGCCCGCGAGCGCGTGGCGCGGCTGTTGGGCTGCGACCCGAGCGAGATCATCTTCACGAGTTGCGGCACGGAAAGTGACAATACGGCGATCCACGGGACCCTGGCCGCGCTGCCGCAGAAACGCAAGGTCATCACGACCCGGGTGGAGCATCCGGCGGTCCTGGCCGTCTGCCGCGACCTGGAGAGCCACGGCTTCACCGTCGTCGAGTTGGGCGTGGACAAGTCCGGTCAGCTCGACCTCAACGAATTGGAGCACCAGCTCGACAACGATACGGCGTTGGTCACGATCATGGCCGCCAACAATGAGACCGGCGTGATCTTCCCCATCGAGCAGATCGCCGAGATGGTGACCAGCCGGGGCATCGTCTTCCATACCGACGCCGTGCAGGTCGTCGGCAAGATTCCGCTGAACCTGTCGCAGAGCCCCATCAACCTGCTGAGCCTCTCGGGCCACAAGCTGCATGCTCCCAAGGGCGTCGGCGTGCTCTACGTCAAGAAGGGTACCCGCGTCGCGCCGTTTATGCTCGGAGGCCACCAGGAAGGCGGGCGGCGGGCCGGGACGGAGAACGTACCCGGTATCATCGGCTTGGGCAAGGCGTGCGAGCTGGCCGCCCAGAATATGACCGACGAGAACACCCGCGTGAAGCGTCTGCGGGACAAACTCGAGGAGGCCCTGCTGAAGGCGTGCCCGGACAGCCGGATCAACGGCGATCCCGAGAACCGCCTGCCCAACACGGCGAACATCAGTTTTGAATTCGTCGAGGGCGAGGCGATTCTGCTGCTGCTCGACCGTCACGACATCTGCGCCAGCAGCGGCTCCGCCTGCGCCTCCGGCTCCTTGGAGCCATCGCACGTTCTGCGGGCGATGGGCGTGCCCTTCACGGCCGCCCACGGCTCGATTCGCTTCAGTCTCAGCCGCTATAACACGGAAGAAGAAGTGGACTTCACGATCGAGAAAATGCCCGCGATCATCCAGCGTCTCCGCGAGCTCTCGCCCTTCGTGCAAAAAGGCGCTCGTTGAGTTGACGGTTCACGTGGTGGGCAATACGTGGCATCACGACCCGCGCCTTTCTCGGCATGGGCTCCCTGTAACCGTCCGGCGCCGCTTCCGCCCGCAACTGAAAACTGGTTTGTCCCCAGTTTCCAGTTTCCCCATCAGGCCTCAGGAGTCGCTGTCTACGCTTCGTGCCTTCGTCACCGAGGGCTACGCAAGACTCGCTTGCCGCTGGTAGCCAACCGTTGCGGCGTAGGATTTGTACCCACCAGGTTCCAAGCGGGTTTCCCGCCGCTGATGTCGGCGTTTCTCCCCGCATCCAGCTTTGCTGTCGCCATTGAGGGGGACCCTCGAAGCCCCTTTGACTATTGATAAGATGGCTCAGCGTGGAGCTTGACGCAGGTGTCTGTGCTTGGTAGAGTTGGGGCCATGCAGAAGCCATTCTTGACAACCAGAAGGGGAGCGCTATTCGCTGGGGACTGCATGACCTTGCTCCGGGACATGCGCTCGGCGTGCGTGGACTGCGTCTTCGCCGACCCGCCCTTCAACTTGGGCAAAGACTACAAGAACGGCTATCACGACAGAATGGCGGAATTCGAGTACCTTCAATGGTGCGAAGGGTGGATCACCGAGTGTTGTCGGGTCCTCAAACCGGGAGGCTCCATCTTCATCTATGCTACGCCGGAGCTTGCGATCAGATTCGGAAACGTGCTGAATGACTTGGCCACGTTCCGGCACTGGATCGCTCTGACCATGAAGGGGACATACAGCCGGGGCAAGAAATTGTATCCGGCCCACTACGCGCTGTTGTATTACACCCGCGGTCAGCCCAAGACGTTCAACCGGCTACGAGTCCCGGTCCCCACGTGCCGTCACTGCGGGAAAGAGGTCAAGGACTATGGCGGCCACCGCGACAAGTTGAATCCCTTGGGGCTGAATCTCACCGATTTCTGGGAGGACACTTCCCCCAATCGGCATCAGAAGTTCAAGGTACGCCCCGGCGTCAACGAGCTCAAACTGATGATTCCGGAACGGGCGATCCTGATCTCGACGAATGAAGACGATATTGTCTTCGATCCCTTCGGGGGCGGCGGCGTCACCTTTCAGGCGGCGGAATTGAACAATCGGTTCTGGGTTGGGACGGAGTTGTATGACAGCCGGCACATCTTGCGCCGCTTCGAGGAGCGTTTCTCCTTTCTGCTGGGCAAGAAACCGGAGTTTGACCTACAGGAGCTTTTCAATCGCGATGAAGATCACGAAGATGCGGTTTTACGACGGCGCGAGGGAGAGAGTCTGTCGGCTCGGGCTCGCTGACCTCCTGCTGGAATTACAGGACATTCTCCTTTCTGTGAACATCCGTCTGAAAGAAGAGCGAGAGGCGAACGGCGCGGCTGTCATGCGCAGGTTGATCGACGCGGAATTTGAGGCACGCGGCGGTTGGGAGAAGACCGGCTCCGGCGGCATCGATTCGGATCAAGAAGTTGCGCTACAACCAGACATACCTGGTGCGGTTGGGGGTCGAGCTCCAAGTCTCGGCGCGCAGTGATATGTTGGTGCGTGATATCGTGCACCTCCGCAACAGCATAGATCAAGGTCTGATCGATGTCGGTGTTGTCGTCGTGCCGGATGATCGTCTCCAGGTATTTCTGCCCGACAGAACTCCGGCGTTCCGAGACGCGGTGAGATATATTGAGGAGGAGTTCAAGGAAGCGATGAATTACCCGTTCGTGATCATGGCCGTGGAACACGATGGCCCGGGCGACGCCCTGCCGAAGCAGCCCCGGAAATCCTGATGGTCATTCTCCGCGGAGGTGGATTATGAAAGACGCGGTTGTGGATAATGCGGACAACAGGGGATAATGGGATAGTCGCGTAAAAAGGTGCACCCGAATCCATAAACCAGTGCCTGTCCCCAGTATATTGAATTGAGTATGATATGCCAGATTAGCACAATACTAAGGACGAAAGGGACTGATGATTATCGCCAATCATAAAGGCTTGGGGAGCGGTTTGGGATGAGTTGGCTGCGATGCCTGTTATCGTTCTCTATTCTCGTAATCCTTGCGTTCTCCCCCGCTGTTTATGTGGGGAGCCAACTCCCCTCGAACAGAAGATTCGTTAGTCAGAGAGTCATTTACCTCGGTACGATTGCATCTGCCAACGGTATTCAAGTCGAGATCCGTGGAGTGTTGGGCAATCTCTTTCGGCCCCGCGAAGTGCGGAATGACATGGGTTTTGATCTCGTCGTCATTAGTTGTTATTTCGACCCAGTAAGTGTGGAGGGCAGAGACCTTCTCCCCGTCAATCCCTTACCTAGCGTCCGCCATCGCGGAATCCGTCAACGATCCTCCCGCCGTTAAGGATCTCATAGTCAACTTGCTCTTGGCCCTGGAGAAGAGTCGAGCGGTGGTCAACCGCTACATGCTACCTAATGAAAACCGATCGTCCGAGGGCGACAGGATCGTGCCCCATATCTGGGTGTCGGTTGAGAGCGCTCCGGTACGCAAGAAGCATGGGGTAAAATACATGGCTGCCTTGCCCCTTTTCGACCCTGAGGTTCTCCGAACTCAGAAAACTGCCCCTTCAATCGTCCGAGGACGACTGGGGGAGAACGTCGAGGCGGCGACAAGGAGACTGCTCAATCAGTGTGGGGAAGAACTTGATGGTACGGTGCATTCGGTCGCATTCGCAGCAACTGGATCCACCTCTCATAGAGGAGGCGATTCGCCATGTTTCCTTGAGTTCAGCGATGGTTTTCTCAGGACAATCCATGCCATTCAACTGTCGAGACCGCCATTGTCACTTGATCGTATCTACTTGGTGGCCTTCGACCAGCATACTGGCCAGTATCTGAAGGACGCGCTGAGTGGATTACGTGCTGTATCCTGTTATTTCATCGTCAAGCGACTTGAGACCTTTCCCATTCTGAGTCTCTTTGGGGCTGCCATGAGTGTCGGTCTGGTCACGCTCGCGTTGATGTCGTATCAGAATGTGGGCTCAGTCTGGAAAAAGCAGAATCGATGGAACTTGATCAGGACTGTTCTTGCTGTGTCGCTCGTGCTGGGCGCAACCGTCAGCGCGACCCTTAGTACCTGTTCAAAAATAACTTAGCCATTTGTATAATCTGCGTGTGCCGCTTCCAAGGATGGAGAGACGGTCATGGCAGACACGGGACGCAAGCGAATCCATCGGTGTCGTTGTCGAGAATGTCGGTCGCGTCGCGATACCGAGGTGGTTGCACAGCATGGAGCCATCAATCGTGTGATGGCCGAACTGGACGAACGAAGTCGGCGGTTGTTCGCGGGGGTTTTGGCCCGGCAGCGGGGGCACGGGGGCATCCAACAGGTGACACGAATCACCGGCCTGAACCGCATGACCATTCGGCGCGGATGGCGGGAGAGCGAACGGGGGCAAGTCGAGTCTTCGGACCGCGTGCGTCGTCCCGGGGGCGGACGAAAGTGCGTGGAAAAAAAGTGCCGCGCGTGGAGTCGTTGTTGAAAGAGTTGTTGCGGGACGCGACGGCGGGCGATCCGCGGGGAGGTCTGCGGTGGACCCACCAGACCACGCGCAAATTGGCCGCGGCTTTGCGGCGCCGTGGCGTGCGGGTGGGACATGTGACGGTGGCGCGCCTGTTGCGGGCGCAAAAGTACTCGTTGCGTTCCAACCGCAAGCGGCTGGGGGGAAAGAAAGACCCGCACCGCGACCAGCAGTTTCGCCTGTTGGGACGTCGGCGACGGCGCTTCCAGCAGCACCATTGGCCTGTAATCAGCGTGGATACGAAGAAGAAGGAGTTGGTGGGCAACTTCAAGAATGACGGGCGCACTTGGCGGTGTGAGGACCGCGATGTGCGGGATCACGACTTTCCCAGCTTGGCCCAAGGGCGAGCCTTTCCCTACGGCATCTATGACGAAAACCGCAACGCCGGCTATGTCATGATCGGCACGACGCATCAGACGGCGGCCTTTGCCGTGGGCGCTATTCGCTCGTGGTGGCTGGACGTGGGACGGCATCGGTATCCCGGCGTGTCCCGGCTGGCTATCGAAGCTGATAGCGGCGGGGCCAAGGGCAACCGTTCTTGGGCCTGGAAGGTGGGCCTGCAAGAGTTGGCCGACGAATTCGGCTTGACGATCACGGTCGGACATTACCCCGCCGGAGCCTCCAAGTGGAATCCCATCGAACACCGCATGTTCAACCTGATCAGTGCCAATTGGGCCGGCGAACCGTTGACCAGCTACGAAGTCATGCTCCAACACATTCGCACAACCCGGTCGACCACTGGTTTTCGCTGCCGCGCCTCGTTGGATCCCAGGTTCTACCCGACCAAAGTCAAGGTATCCGAACCAACCAAGGCCAGTGTGCGGCTGTCGCGCCATACGGTCCTACCCCAATGGAACTACACCATTCGTCCCCGAAAACGAAATGGCTAAGTTATTCTTGAACAACTCCTTAGGATCGCGATCGCTCTATTGCCCCCAAGCCACATCGGTCTTGCCCTTTGGCTATCATGCTAGCCACCTTGGCTGCGTACCTCGCGATCCTCCTCCTTAGCAAACGATTGTCAGTCCGACGATGAATAGCACCAGGATCAGCCAGCATTGGGGAAACCCGGAATCGCCTCCGAGGGAATCAGGGGTCAGGCAATCACGTTCAAATTCTCGGTCTGGAAGAAGGAACGGGCACGGGTAGGCAAGACGACAAAAGCTGGGAGCTGCGGTAACCGGGGAGACCTGGGAGTCAGGCATTCACTTTCACATTCTCGATCTGGAAGAAGGAACGGGCACGGGTAGGCAAGACGACACAAGCTGGGACCTGCGCTGACCGGGGGATTGCTTCCTCCGCCTTCGCGGCGAGTTCTGCCGCGATCGTCGCATTGACATGATCGCACTGGCGCTCATCGGCGTTGGTCCGCGATTCTGGGCTACGGTCTCACGTCTGCCGCCTCCTGGGAACGCCGCTCTCCCGAGCGGCTTCTTAGATAGCCAATCGGGAGATTGGCGATCCCGGGGGACTTCAGGCTACAGCCTATTGCCTCCTGCCTGCTGTTTGCCGCCCTCTGTCTTCCGTCCTCTGGGTCCTCGGTGACCTCTGGGGCAAATGCCGATCCAAGAGCAAGATTTTTTCGCGGTGGTTTCTTAGTCCTGCTGGGACAAGAGGTTAGGACGCAGAAAAATATTCGCGTATTTGTTAGATTTATGTTGAAGGGACGGCACTCACTATGGTATAACTTCCATGTATGTCGCCCCGTGGGGGCGGCAAATCATCAATCATAAATAATAAATGATAAATCAGGAGGGGATCATCATGGCGACCGCAGCACAAGTGCGAGCCAATCGGGTCAATGCCCGCAAGTCCACCGGGCCGCGGACGGCCGCAGGCAAGGAAAGGGCCTCCCAGAATGCCGTCAAGCATGGGCTTTTGGCACAGGAGGCGGTCATTGCGGGGGAGGACCCGGAGGAATTCGAGATCTACCGGCAGGGGATGCTGGAGGACCTGGGGCCGGCCGGGCCGGTGGAGGCGATGTTGGCGGAGCGGGTCGTCGGGCTCTCTTGGCGGCTCCGGCGGGCGGAGCGGCTCCAGAATGCGGCGTTTGCGGCGCTGGATGATGGGACGCCGACGCCGCTGTTGGATGCCCGGCTCGAAGAGTGGAAGCGGCTCAAGGGAAGCCAGGCGGATCGGAGCGTCTCCGGCGTGGTCGAGGACGAATTCGCTTGGGGCCGGGTGGTCGTGGAGGACTTCACCCGGTCGCGGGTGCTCGATCGGCTGCTGCTGTATGAACGGCGGATCGAGAGCAGCCTGTACCGGACGATGGCCGAGCTGCGCAAGAAGCAGGAAGCCCGCCAGGCGAGCGCGGCGGCGGTCACGGCGGAAGAGGTCCCACGCTCGGAAGGCTGCCTTCAGGCGGGTCAAGAGTGCGTCCCGCCGGCAGAATTGGCTTCGTTTGGCGCAAATGCGGTGGCGGGCGGCCAAAGGCGGGAGATCACGCTTGGGGGCCCCGAGCCGCCCGGCGGCGCGGTTCGGGACTCGGGCAGCCCTTCGGCTTCGCTCTCAGCGCAGGCTCTGCCCGTGACACAGCCTCATGGGCAGGATGCCCATGCCACGGAGCCGCCTGCCGGCGTCGCTCGTGACCCGGGCAGGCGATCCGTGGGCGGGAATCATGGGCAGTCCTGCCCTGAGCGCAGCCAACCGGATGCCCACGCCAAAGAAACGTCTGACGGCGTCACTACGAACCCTGCGGCCCATCATTCCAGTATTCCATCGTTCCAGCATTCCAGCCCTGTTCCGGAGATGCCGGGGGAGGGGCAATCGCGTGAAACGAAGCCAAAAGGCGGTAGTCTGTTGTCGGTAGCCTGTAGTCAGTAGCCCGTCGCGGAGGCGAATGGGTGAAACGAAGCCAATCGCGGAAGGTGCGTGAAAAGGGGCAGGGCATCCCCCGCCTGCGCGGGGCAAGCTCTGCCGTGGAGTAATTCCGGTGACATCTATATGGAACGAGGCCAGGGGAAAGAGCGTTTGCCGGCGAGCTTTGACACTTCCGGTCCCGGCGCGTATGATCTGTCTTGGCCGCAGGTTCTGAGGACGTGGGCTATGGTAAGGAAGACCGACCCATGACCGCCGCAAAGTCGATGAAAGTGAACGCGCCGACGAGGACGGGCCTGATCTGGCCCATCCTCCAAGGACTTCCCCCGGCGGCATTCTACCTTCTGTTCTACCTGTATCTGGCCTTTGCGGTCGATCTGCGTCTCCTGTATAACGGCGGCGGCCTGATCGACAACTTCCCGACCTTCTACGTGGATGGGGAGTTCTTGAAGGGACAACTGGCCTATCCCGCGGGAATGATTGAATACGTCTCCGCCTTTCTGGCCCAGCTCTTCTACTATTCCTGGGCCGGAGCCGCGGTCGTGACGTGCCAGGGGTGGCTGATCGGTCTGGGGACGGACGCCTATCTCCAGGAGATCGGAGCCCCCCGTCTGCGGATCCTCCGGTTCGTCGGGCCCCTGGTCCTGTTGGCCGTGTACTCCCAGTATGTCTTTCACTTCACCATGACCCTGGCCTTTACCGTGGCCGTGGTGGCGGCCTGCCTCTTCCTCCGGTTCGCACCTGCAGGGTGTGGTCCGTCGAGGTCTCTGCTTTCTGGCCCTGTCCCTCGCTCTCTACGCCGCCACGGGAGCCGCCTACCTTCTCTTCGCCTTCCTGTGCGCAGGGGCCCAGATCGTCAAAGGTCATCGGTACCGCGAAGGCCTGTGGTATGGGTTGTCGGCGGCCGTCGTTCCCTACCTCGTCGGTGTCATGGCCTGGGGACTTCCGGCCCTCGAGGCCTATGCCGAGCTGCTGCCGATCTACCTGGGCAAGAGAGAGAGTGAGCCTCCCAAGCTGATGCTGAAGGCCCTCTGGGTCCTCTACCTCTTTCTGCCCGTGGCCCTGGGAGCCGTGGGTCTCTGGCACTTGACCATCGGACGCCGGATGTCCTTCGCGAAGACCCTGCCGATCCAGGCCGGCCGGAACTCCAGGATATCGCCTCCCCCACAGAGTGGGGCTAAGTCCCGTGTGCTCGGGTGGATGATCGAGACGATCCTCTTGGCGGCCGCGACCACGGCCACCCTGTGCTTCTACCACGATCCCGGGCTCAAGGCCCTCTTCGCGGTGGATTACTACTCCAGGCAGGGCCTGTGGTCCAGGGTTCTGGACACGGCCCGGCGCTGCTCCCCCTCATTATCTGATCTGTCACGCCGTGGATCGCGCTCTCTACCACACCGACCGGCTCGGGGACGAGATGTTCTCCTATTACCAGGACCCCCAGGCCCTGCTCCTGACCGGGAAAGAGGCCCTGTGGCAGAAGGCCGACACCTGTACCGAGCTCGGTCTGATGAACGAGGCCGAGAGCGCCCTGAGCTACTCGCTCAGCATGTTTGGGGAGAAGCCCCTCCTGCTCCAGCGTCTGGCCCGGATCTACCTGGTCAAGGGCGACGTCGCGACCGCCGGCGTCTATCTCAGCGCCCTGAGCAAGGTCCCGTTTTGGAGGCACCAGGCCACAGAGGACCTCGCGCAATTGCGGAACGATCCGAACCTCGCGCAGGTGGAGGAAATTCAACACCTCCGGGCGGTCCGGCTCAAACAGGACTTCGTCCGACCGGCGGACGTCCTCAAGCAGTTGCTGGTGGAGAATCCTAAGAATCGGATGGCCTACGAATACAGCATGGCCTGGCTCCTGCTGACCAAGGACCTCGCCGGCTTTGCCCAGATGTTCAACACCTACCACAACGCGGTCGAGTCGAGAATCCCGAGGCATTATGAGGAGGCCATCCTGCTTTCCCAGGCCTTCAATCTGGGGGCCGTGGATCTGGGCGGCCGATCCGTAAGCCAGGAGTCCCGGAATCGGTTCACGTCCTTTATGCAGGCCCTCCAGCCCTTTGGTCGGGACCTGGTGGCCGCACGCCAGTCTCTCGGGCAGGGCTTTGGGGACAGTTACTATTACTATTTCTGTCCTCCGTGGTTCCGGAGTCCGGTAATGCGTAGACGGAGCATCAGGGTCTTACTCCTGGTGGTAGCGCTCCTCGCCCTCGGCGGGACGATCCAGTGGGCGTCTGCCAGGGTGGAGCGGGTCGAGCGCTTCGTGTCCGTGGATCGTCCTGCGCAGATCTTCCCGGACTGCAACGGCACCGTCATCCCGCCCAATATTGCCCCCCTGAATTTCGAGGTCCGCGAGCCGGGGACCGCCTATGCGGCCCGCATCTCCTCCAATCAGGGCAACCCCATCGAGGTCTCCAGCCGAGGCCCCGCCCTCCTGATTCCGCCGGGACCGTGGCACGACCTCCTGGCCAGGAACCGGGGCGGAGATCTCCGCATCGAGGTCTTCATCAAGGACCGGACCGGCCAGTGGATCCCGCCCCAACCCCGTGACCGCCCAGATCGCCCGGGAGGATATCGACCGCTACCTCGTCTACAGAAAGATGTACACGACGCACTTGCAGGTCCGGGGCCCCATGGGGATCTACTGCCGGGACCTGACCGGCTTCAAGGAATCGGTGGTCTTGAGCAGCAGCGGTTGCGGGAAGGCCTGCCTGAACTGCCACTCGTTTCCCCAGAACCACACCGACCGGATGCTGGTCGGCCTGCGCTCCCCGCAATACGGCATAGCGACCCTCGTCGTGGAGGGGGATTCCGTGCACCGGATCGACAAGAAGTTCGGCTACACCTCCTGGCATCCCAGCGGCCGGCTGGCGGCCTTTTCGGTCAACAACCTGCCGATGTTCTATCACACCAGCCGCAACGAGATCAGGGACACCATCGACCTCGACTCCTTCCTGGCCTTCTACTACAGTGATACGAGGTCCATCGTCGTGGTGCCCCAGGTCGCCCGGAAGGAGCGGCTGGAGACCTGGCCGGCCTGGTCCGCCGACGGCCGCTACCTTTACTTTTGCAGCGCCCCCAAGCTGTGGACCGACAACGCCGAGTACCCTCCGGCCCAGTACGACCAGGTCCGCTACGACCTGATGCGGATTGCCTACGATCCCAACGCCGACAAGTGGGGCGCGCCCGAGACCGTGCTTTCCTCCCAGGACACGGGCAAGAGCATCGCCATGCCCCGGTGCAGTCCCGATGGCAGGTGGCTCTCTTTCTGCATGTGCGACTATGGCTACTTCCCGACCTGGCAGGAGAACAGTGACATCTATCTCCTGGACCTCCGGGCCTCGGCCACGACCCCGTTGCCCTATCGACGCCTGGAGTTCAACAGCCACAAGAGTGAATCCTGGCAGACTTGGTCGAGCAACAGCCGGTGGCTCGTGTACAGCAGCAAGGCTTGGAACGGCTTCTTCACGCGGCTGTTCATCTCCTACATCGATCCGGAGGGCAAGGCCCACCGGCCGATCGTCCTGCCCCAGAAAGACCCGGCCTTCTACGAATCCTGCCTCCAGACCTACAACACCGCCGAGCTGCTCGCCGAACCGCCGCGTGTCACGGGCGAGCGGCTCGCCGACGCCTTCCGCCGGCCCAGCGACATCGCGCTCGGCCTGCCGACGACCGGCCCCACCCCCCTCGTCAAGCCCGTCCCCCAGAACGTGCCGGGCCGGGTGCAGCGGGATTAACGCCGCATGGCCCTCCCGGCTCGGGGCGTACGGCGCAAATGTCATCCGATCGCGATGGCCTTCTGTGGCCAGGACTGCTGGGGATCGTCCGATAAGGGCGGGTTCTGGCTGTTTGTGTCCAGTATCCTGGGCCGGAAAGATGCAAGGTGCGGGGGTCGGCGGGGGATCGGGCTTTTTGCGGGAAAGCCGGTGCGTCGGTTGGTCGATGAAGGGTTGGTCTGAATCGCGTGAAAGTGTCCAAGCTTCTAATTGATCTGCGGCAGCCATTGATGATGATACGACGGAAGAACCGGCCTCCAGCCACGCCCACTGACTTCGAGAAAGTCAAGCTGCCGGTCCTGCGTCCCATCATGCTGGTGATTCTCATCTTGCTGGCGGTCTTCACGGCCTGCATCTACTGGCTCCAGCAACGACGCCTCGACGCGCACGTCCACGATCAGGTCAGACGGGCCAAGCTGCTCCTGCGGGAATCCCGCATCGACGATTCCCGGCTGCTGCGGGGCATCGTGGACTTGCTGCTGCGGGATCGTGAGCTGCAGCGGCATTGGCTTTCCCGGGACCGATCCGGTCTGTTGCGCGATGCCAAGCCCGCGTTTGACGAGTGGAAGGCCCAGTGCCAAGTCACTCATTTTTACTTCCACGATCCTAACGGCGTCTGTTTTCTGCGGGTGCACGACCCGAATCGGTACGGCGATGCGATTCAACGGGTGACGCTGGACCGGGCCGTCCACGGGAACGAGGCGTCGTGCGGCCTTGAGCTGGGGCCGCTGGGCACCTTCACGTTGCGTCTGGTACACCCCTGGTCTATCGCGGGTAACACGGCGGGCTACATCGAAGTGGGCGAGGAGATTGGCCGGATCATCGCGATGGTCAAACAGGTCCTGGGCGTGGAGCTCGTCGTGACGGCCGACAAGTCGTTCCTGAACCGCTCGGGTTGGGAGGCGGGGATGAAGATGCTGGGCCGTGAGGCGAACTGGGACGCTCTGCCCGACTTCGTCGTCAGCGACCACACGCTGGGCGCAACCGCCGGTAGGCCGGCGGCCTGCGCGGCGTCGTACGCCACGGGCAGCGAGAGCCGCCTGTTCGAGCAGATCATCGACGGCCGCTGCCATCGCGGCGGCGTTCTTGTGCTGACGGATGCCGCCGAGCGCCCCGTGGGCCGCATCGTGGTTCTGTGCGACATTGCCGCGGAGAAGGCCTCTCTGTGGCAGTTGTTGATCATGATGCTGGACCTTTGCGTCGTCATCGCGGTGGCGATTGCCGTGCTGTTCGGCCGTTTCATCCGGGACATCGAGCGGCGGCTGACGGCCGTCTATGCCGACCTGAAGGCGGAGATTCAGAAACGTAAGAGCGTGGAAGCAGAGCTGCACCGGCATCAGGACAACCTGGAGGATCTGGTCAGCCAACGCACTTCGGAGCTGGACGTGGCCAACCGCGATCTCAAGACCTTTGTCCACGTGGCGGCCCACGATCTCAAGGCCCCTATCCGTGCCGTCGGGACGCTCGCCGATTGGATTCTGCGCGGACTGTGAGGACAAGATCGGCGCGGAGAGCAAAGCCCATTTGGACCTGCTGTCCAACCGCGCCGTGCGCCTGAGCCGGCACATCGACCGCATCCTGGAGTATTCCGAGGTCTCCTCCGGCAACGGCCCCGCCGGCCCCGTCGATCTCCACGAAGTCGTGCACGAGGTTCTGGAGAAGATCGCGCCGCCGGCGGGCCTGGAGGTGGTCATCGAGGACGAACTTCCCATCATCGCTGCAGACCGGACCCGCATGGTCCAGATTTTCGAGAACCTCCTGAGCAACGCCGTGCGGTATATGGACAAGCCCACAGGCTCCGTGCGGATCGGCTGTGTCCCCGAGGGGGATGGTTGGCGCTTTCACGTCAGCGACACCGGCCCCGGCATCGAAGAGCGGTTCTTCTCCAAGGTCTTTGCGATGTTCCAGACGTTGTCGCCCCGCGACGAGGTCGAAGCCACCGGCATGGGCCTGCCCATCGTCAAGCGGATCGTGGAGCTCTACGGCGGCACGATCTGGCTGGAGTCCGTCGTCGGCCAAGGCAGCACCTTCTACTTCACGCTTCACCCGCAGCCCTCTCCCGCCGATGCTGCGACGCCGGAACTGATCGGAGCAACCCAGTCCTGACGCCCGGTCCTCAGCACCTCTCACATCGCTACGCCACTCTCTGTCCTCGCGAAGCGAAGCTATCTCCTACCTGAGGGGCTGAGAAGGTGCGTGGGAAGCCGGTTCGTCTTGGCATAGGCGTGGGTCCTGGGACCGCCAATCTGGGTCCCCAAACGCGATGGACCGCGTTTGGGAGCCCTATCCTGATTGGCATTCTCCCCTATGCCGCTCAGGAGAGCGGCGTTCCCAGAGGGGCATCTTCCTGGAGTCGCTACGTCGACTTCGGCGTGAACGAGGCCAGATCGTAGATGCCGAGGCTCTTCTCGATCTCGGCGACCTTCTGCACAACTCCTTCAAAGCCGGCCGGGCCGAATTTTTGGTGCTCGATCTCCTCGAATTTGTCGCCCATCTCCGCGTACTCGCTCGGCTTGACGACAGCCCCGATCTGCGGGAACAGCTCGGTCGATTCCCGGGCCGCGTGCGGGCGATACATGCGAATGAACACCCGGAGATTATTCGCCAGCGGCTGCGTGTCCGGTAAGCTGCCGGCCTGCTTGATCTGAACGAGGATGGCATCAGTCACTTGTCGGCCGGCCTGATGCTGCTGGAGCAGGACCGCCGTAAGGTCGGTCAGCCGGCCGGCCTTTTCGAAGCGCGGGAAGATGTAGGTCTCCTCGAGCCTTTCATGGTAGTCCTCGATGAACGTGCGGATCAGCCCGGTGGCGGCGGCAAGCTGCGTCATGGGCCAATCGGCCGGCCGGCTCCCGGCGGCGAGGGCCTTTTCATAGATGAGCAGCAGCCGCTCCAGTACCGCGTGCTCTCGCATCAGGTCCTCCGGCGGTGTAACCTCGACCTCCTCTGTTTCCTTCTCTTTTCTTTTGCCCTTGCTTTTCGTCGTCTCCTTCTCCTGGCCCGATCCGGCCACTGCCTCGACCAACATCAGGCCCGCCGCCAGACCGGCCCCGCCGATCATATCTCTGCGGCTCCACTCGGTATCTCTCGACATCTTCGCACCTCCTGGCATAGATGGGAGATCGTTCCTTGCATTCTCGCCGTCTGCGGAGGCAAGGTGGATAAGAAATTCCGTTGTCTGATGGGTTTTGACGGACAACTACGGCACCTTGCGGCTAGGGAGTCTCGGTTACCGATCTTGCTCGTCAAAACTCATTAGGTATTCTCGTCCACTGCCGCACCGCACGGGCTAAATGCCTTGCAGTCTGATTACGCCATCACAAGAGGCCGGGTAGGTTTCTCGGATCGGCCCACCGCACAGTACGACAACTGTTGCCCTGAGTTCATCGTTTTCCGACCCCCGGCACGTACGGATATAATGAAACTCCCGTCCCGGGGGATGGAGCCTGCCCCTGCGAAAGCAGGGGGCAATGCAGGAGTGCGAGGGTTCCCAAACGCGACGTATCGCGTTTGGGGTCCCCGTCCTGGGGATACTGGCCGCAGGGACGTCCCGACGCTATGATTGGCGGTCATGAACAGGACCGCGGAGTTCCCAAGAATTGTGATCATCGCCGGCCCGAATGGGGCCGGCAAGACCACTTTTGCGCAGGAGTATCTGCCGAAGGAGGCTGGCTTTCCGGACTTCATCAACGTCGATCTGATCGCGCAGGGGCTGTCACCGTTCGCGCCGGACAAGGCCGCGCTACAAGCGGGCAAGCTCATGCTGACGCAGATCGCCCGTAAGGTCAGTCGCCGCGAGAGCTTTGCCTTCGAGACGACCTTGAGCGGCCGCAGCTACGCACGTCATATCCCACGCTGGCGGCAGGCAGGGTATCAGGTTAAACTGATCTTCTTGAGCTTGCCATCAGCGGACGTTGCGGTTGAGCGAGTCAGGAGTCGCGCCGCCCAGGGCGGCCACGATGTGCCCCCGGACGTCGTGCGTCGGCGTTTCGACACTGGTCTACGTAACTTCTGGTCGATATACTGTAAAATCGTGGATCGATGGATGTTCTATGACAATTCGGAACGACCGCCCCGGCTGATCACCACAGGAAGTAACGCATGAATGAGAAAATGACCAGGACTGACCCGGACGTCGCCGGCATTACACGTGCTTTGCGGCGGGCGTCTGATCGGGCTCTGCGTTTGGCCAAGGCCACCGGCACGCCGTTTTGGGTCATGAAGAACGGCCGGATGGTCAATCTCAACCCCGGCGCCAAGAGACGCCGCAAGAGCCGAGCCGCTACGACAAAGCCCAGAAAGCGATAGTCGGTCTGTCGTAGCATGGGCATCTTGCCTATGAGTCACAGGGCCGAGATGGCCCTGCTCTGACACGAGCGGGACGCCCGTGATACTTTTCAAACGCCTCTTAGCCGGTGCAGGATTTCGCCGGCGTGGGGGACGACCAGGATGCCTTCGGCTTCGCGGTTTTCGTAGTCGGCGATCTTGATCTGGGCCGGGTTCATGTAGCCCAGGTTGATCCTGTCGCAACGCTCCTTCGGGATGCCGGTGGCCAGGACCACGTTGACGCGGGGCTTCTCCACGCCGTTCTCGAAGGTGCCGATGCCGCGGACGTGCGTCGAGTGGGCCATCGACGAGCGCGGGACGTCCTGGAACTTGTCCATCTGCTTGAGGAAGTAGTCGCGGGTGTGATAGCCGATGCGGTCGAGGACCTTGCCGTGCGTGTAGGAGACCTCGCTGATGTGCGGGGCGTAGATGATCAGCGTCCCGCCGTCGGCGACGATGGGCTCCAGCTTGTACATGACCTTGCCGGCGGTCCAGATGTCGTCGTACATCTGCGGGCACAGGCCGAGGATCGTGTTGTAGGGCCGGTCCTTGTAGATGATGTGGACCTCGTTGGACAGGTCCGCCGCCTTCTCCCAGGCTTCGAGGCAGTCGCCGAGGAACAGGCCCTTGAGCTTGCCCTCGACCGCCACGACGCCCACGAAGGCGTGCGGGATATCGACCAGGGAGGCGGCCTTCTCGACCACCTTGCGCGTCGCGGTCCACTTGCAGCCGTTGATCACCGGGTTGGTGATGATGGCGCCCAGCCAGTGGAAGAAGTTGATGATCTCGTCGCCCGCGATGCCGGGGAAGAGGTACTTGTGCCCGCCGGAAAAGCCGACGACCTCGTGCGGGAAGACCGGGCCGAGGATCAGGAAGGTGTCGTAGTCGAAGATCAGCTTGTTGAGCCGGACGTCCACCTCCTCGCGAAAAAGCCCGCCGCTGATCTGCTCGATCTCGTCGGCGGTGATCTTGCCGATGGAGACGAACGTCCCGGGCTTGTCCCACTCATGGTTGAAGAACCGCACCGCGGCGTACTTGGTCTTACGCTCGCTGATCGTCATGGAGAGCCGCTTGCAGATTTGCCGCTCGGCCAGCGGCTGGTGCGTGCCGAGGGCGACGAGGCAATCGACCGCCTTGGCCTGCGGCTTGAGCCGCTCGTAGAGCAGCTTGAAGACCTCGCCGATCGGGCCGGAACGGGTGTTGTCCGGGATAAGCACCAGGACCCGCTTACCGGTATAGTCGTTCTGCGCGAAGAACTCGCCCACGGCCTCACTCGCCTGGCGAGCATCCACGGCACCGTCTTTGTCTTGTCGTTCTACAATCATCCGCTTATGACCTCAATATCAACTTATGGCCACCGACGCGATCATAACAGGGCCGGCGTCGATAGGCGTCGACCCCGCGCCGTATGGCACCGCCACGGTGCTCGGGTCGCACTCCTGCGTTGCCCTATCCCCCCCGACGGTTCAATCATTATACCAGAAACCGTCGGTGGCTCTAAGAGGGTGTATGATAAGTGGCATCGGCATCCTGCCGATGCTGCATGGGCTGGAAGCCCATGCCACAAAGAGCCGGCTTCTCACACACCCTCTAAGGCGATAAACTGGGTTCCCGAACGCAATGGACTGCGTTCGGGGGCCCACTCCCGCTGCGCAGAAGCGGAATTGAACGAGTCTCTCTTCGCCTCGAGGATTCCCGCCTTGACGGGAATGGTAAGGCACTTGGCTATTTGCTCCACGGCGGCTTCGCCGGCAGCCGGCGGTCGAACTCCTCGATCAGCTTTTTCTCATAGGCCCCGGCGTACTGGCCCCGGAAGAACCGGTCGATGGCCTCGTTGTGGAACCGCCGCCAGGACTCGTCCTCGTCTGCCCGGACTGACGGGATAGAACAGGGCGTTGTTCGTTTTCGCGGCCTGCAGATCGTCCGGCGCGTCACCGATCATCAGAACGTGATTCTCCTGATACCGGCCTTTCGTGGCAAGCTGCAATTGCTGCGCCTTCGTGCCCATCTCCTGGCCTGCTATTACGGCTACGTACTGGGCGAGGTCATGTTCGGTCCACTCCCGGGCGAGGGTCTCGCCGGGGGTGGCCGAGACCACGACGACGTCCGCCTTGCCCTGCATCTTGTGCAGGCTCTCCCGCACGAACGGGAAGGGCGGGATGCCCTTGACGATCTCTGTCACAGCCCGGTTGACCCGCTCGCTCCACACCAAGGCGATTTCCAACTCTTTTTTCGCCTGACCTTCTGCCTTGGCAATGGCCCGCTTTAGCCCCTCGTTGCTGAGCACGCTGTTTGGGTCGTCCACCCAGGCGAAGTAGTAGGGGAACTGAGGGACTTCGAACTTGCGGGACTTGACCATCGGGTGAGCCGGCAAAAGCTCGGCGAGGATGCGCTTGAGGGTCTTGTGCCGATTGGCCCCGCGGGTTTTGGAGAACAGGTCCGCGAAGTCCTTGCACTCGCGGGCCGCCTGGGCCACCGGCTGGAGGCCGAAGCACCCGATCATCCACGGGCAGAAACACTCCCGCTGCTTGATCCCCATCGTATCGAACGCGCAGCCGTCCGAGTCGATGCCGACGAAGAACTCCGTCTTAGGCTCGAACTCCTTCAGAGGTTGTGCCGGGTCCGTCGTTACCATTTCCTTTCCTCAAAGGACAAGGCGACGTACTTGTAGGGTGGGTTCTCAACCCACGCGTAAGGATACTTTGCTGGAGAAACGCGTGGGGTAAGACCCCACCCTACGATTGCTCGTGCTGGATCGGGAACCGTCATACGCCGCTGAAGGCGGAGAAGCCGCCGTCCACCGGGACCACGATGCCCGTGACGAACTTCGCGGCGTCACTGAGCAGCCAGATCACGGTGCCGACCAGTTCCTGCGGCTCGCCGAACCGGCCCATGGGCGTGTGCTCGGTGACGGTCTTGCCTCGCGGTGTCAGGGCCCCAGTCTTCTCGTCGGTCAGGAGGAAGCGGTTCTGCTCGGTCAGGAAGAACCCCGGCGCGATGGCGTTGACGCGGATTTCCTTGGAATAGTTCTGGCAGATGTGCACGGCGAGCCACTGCGTGAAGTTGCTCACGGCCGCCTTGGCGGCGGAATACGCGGCGATCTTCGTCAGCGGCCGGAGCGCGTTCATGCTGGAGATGTTCAGGATCACGCCCGAGCCCCGTCGGACCATCTCCTTGCCGAAGACCTGGGAGGGCAGCAGGGTCCCGAGAAAGTTGAGGTCGAAGACGAACCGAATCGCCTCGGACGGCAGGTCAAAGAACGGCATCTCCGGCGACGTGGTCGCCTCCTTCTTATTCCCGCCGGCCCCGTTGATCAGGACATCGACCCGGCCGAACTCGGCGATCACTTTGTCCCGGGCCTTCTCGATGCTGGCCTTGTCCAGCACGTTGCACGCCACGGCCAGAGCCGTACCGCCCTTGGCCTTGATCTCGCCGGCGACCTTGCTGGCGGCGGGCTCGGACAGGTCCAGAACGGCGACTTTCGCTCCGCCCTCGGCGAGGGCCTTGGCCATCGTGCCGCACAGGATGCCGCCGCCGCCGGTAATCGCGATCACTTTGCCGGAAACGTCAAAGATGCTCTTCATCTGTAGGTCACTCCCGTCACAGATTGATATCGACTCTTGCCACAACAGGAACGCTCCGGCAGAATATACCCGATCGGTGGCAAGGTTTCAATCCACACAGACGGGGAGGATTGGAATCGTGTGGCACAGTCGCCCTCGGCTGTGTGGAACGTGATGGTGCGATCACCCCCGAGGGCGGGGGTGCTACAGGGGAGTCCCTACGGCCAATTACATCGTGACCCACTTCGATGATATCGACGCGGTGAAGTGCCCGTGCGGCTTCGCCCGGCGGGCCCTTGTCCAGCCGGACAATACTACCGCTACGGTTCACGTCGTAGACATCCAGCAGGACTCCCAGGTCCACTATCACAAGGAGCACACGGAGATCTACGTGGTTCTCGAAGGCGAGGGCCACATGGAGCTTGATGGCGACGTAGTCCCCATCCGCCCCTTCAGTACGATCCTGATCAAGCCGCTCTGCCGCCATCGGGCCGTCGGCCAACTCCGCGTTATCAACATCTGCATCCCGCCCTTCGACGCGGCGGATGAATGGTTCGACCTTTGTCCCGATAAACCCTATGCATCGCCCTTGGATGTCCAAGGAGTCAAGACGAGCGTATCCACGACAGAAATCGTCCGTGCGGTCCGCGCGTCGTGCCGTCGCAGGGGATCGTCTGTGCGTGGCGATTCACGTAGGTCACGTCCCCAAGATTCTCGCAAGAACACGTAGTTGTACGGATAGAGACAGGTCCGGTAATCTGGTGTAACTGCTGTTGAGAATTGGGAAATGGACAGGATAAACTTCCTCAGGATGGCTGCGTCGTCGGCTGGCTCAAACGCAAGAGAGTCTTGTAGCGACTGGCGAGGCAAGCAGCGTCATCAACATCGGCGTCCCACCGTTCGACCCTGCAGGTGAATAGCTCGATTGAGTGCAAAATCGTAGGGGCTGTGGTATAATGTGGCTATGATGAAGATGCAGAGAGACAAGGCCCGGCTGAGAAGACTGACCGACGAAGACGATGACTTTGTGGATGCCTCGCCAGCGGAGCGTTTGGGCATGGTGTGGGAACTAACGGCCGAAGTGTGGTCTTTGCGGGGACAAGATTGTGCTCAACAACGACTACAAAGACATGTTGCAAGGCTTATTAGACCACGGCGTTAAGTTCCTTCTCGTCGGCGCCTATGCCATGGCCGCGCATGGGTTTCCGCGCGCGACGGGCGACATTGACGTCTGGGTGGCGCCCTCGATGGAGAATTCCGCGAAAGTCTACCGCTCGCTGGCGGCATTCGGCGCCCCACTCCACGAGATTGACGAGACCACGTTTGCCACGCCGGGCGTTGTTTTTCAGATCGGCGTTGCTCCGCGGCGGATCGATATTATCACGACGATCAGTGGCGTTAGCTTCCATGAGGCTTGTGAGCAGAGCCAGGTCGTTGAGATTGACGGGATGCCAATCCCGATTCTGTCTTTGGATGACTTAATACGGAACAAACGCGCGACCGGGCGAGACAAGGACCGGCTTGATGCGGATCGGCTGGAGCGAGACAGATGATGATTCGTGAGGTCGTCCAGATTCATCGTATGGATAGCCACTCGGAGGTCCGGCAGAATCTGGAGTATTGGCTGATCCGGCCGCCGGAGGAACGGCTTGCAGCGGTCGAGATACTCCGACGCGAGGTCTAGGGAGATTGGCACCCATTGCAGAGAGTTGCTCGGTTTATGACCCTGGAGGAGTTCTCCGCCAGCAAGGAAGCTACCGGAAGAACCAAAGACGACGAATCGAGAGGTTCCGGGGGCGAGTAGCAATCGAATAATTTGGCGGCATTTGCCTTCCTCATGGCTTTACAAATTGCGTAATGGCTGATACGATATCTGCCGAAAAGACGGTAGTTATGCCTGTGCCGGGCAATTCTGCCCTAGGAGCGGAATTGTTGTAAGGCCTTGTGGTTCCAGTAGTTACGCCGATGTAGCTCAACGGTAGAGCACCGCTTTCGTAAAGCGGGGGTTCTGGGTTCAAATCCCAGCATCGGCTGTTCTTCTTTTGTAGGTGTGCCATGCACACCTTCTCTTGTTTTGGGGAGAGGCACCGATGGAGTCGCAAGAAGCACCGAGTACGCCGCAGCCGGTCCCGGCCGGAGCCGGGCGTCGTTTGGGTCTGATTCTCACGGTAGTTGGTGCGCTGGGATTGGCCGGCGTTGTCTTCTGGTGGATGGAGTCCGCCCACAAGACCAAGACTTTCTTCGGCAGTTCCGACTCGCTCCGCAGACTGTGATTGTCCCGACATTGGACACTCCTTGCCCATCTGGCAAGAACGTCATCTGGTGCTCCTCGTTTCAGTTGGCCTGGAATGAGATTCGGGACAAGGTCATCGGTGCGCCGCTGACCGTTGTTGGTGCGGAAGAGGTGGCGGCTCGCCTGAATACCGCGAAGCCAGTCGGTTCCGATCTGGAGCCGGGAACGTTTTACGCGGCGGGTGGGCGAGTCAAGGACGGGATCATCAACAAGATCAAGAAAGACATGGCCACGAAGTTCCCGTCGCACGTTCCGCCGGACTTCGCCCCATACGCGCAGGAGCGTGATGGTATCTTGGCTTACTCCTACCTGACGGCCAGAGTGCCATTTCCCCATCCTTTCCGCCAGGCCCACGTGGCGTTTGGCAATTCCCGGGGCCAGAAGATCGAAGTGGAGGCATTCGGCGTCTGGGGTTATGGGGACCAGTACGAGGATATCCGCAGGCAGGTGGAAATCCTCTATTGTGAGCTGGAACGAGATTGGCGTCGGGTGAGAGAATGTGCTGTTGACCTGTGCAAGGACAGCCAACCTTACCAAGTCATTGTCGCTATCGTGGAGCCGCGAGGCTCGCTGGGCCAAACTCTTGAGTACGTCCGGCAGGGCACCGCTAATTCCGCGAAAAGCTCCGATTACGAATACCATAGGCGACTCGGTAGCGTCGATGTGGTGATGGTCCCCGAAATGCTCTGGAAGATCGATCATCGGTTCGGCGATCTGATCGGCAAGCTCGTCACGAATGCCAACCCCGCTATGCCCATCCTGGAGGCGATGCAGACGGTCGAGTTCAGATTGGACCGGTCCGGTGCCGTGCTCGACACCGAGGCCAGATATCCTCGTGAAGGCCCTTCCCAGGGAGTTCATCTTCGACCGGCCGTTCCTGGTCTACATGCAGAAGCGGGGGGCGGAGCAGCCGTTCTTCGTGATGTGGGTGGACAACGCCGAACTGCTGACCCGCAAGTGACGGTACAGGAGATCTTACCCCTTTGGGGTAGCGGTGATGGCTTGGGCTGGCGGCATTCTCTGCAATACATCGAGTTGACGCCCGACCGATAAGGTGTATGATGCGGACCGGATCAGCGATGCCGGTCTATGCAGGCAAGAGATATCTGTAGGAGATGGAGAAATGACTCACGGGAGAAGACTCGTCGCACAAGCTGTTGTCGTAGCCGCCGTGCTGGTGTCCGTTTCAGGCTGCATTGTCATCGACGCCGGAGAGGGAGGGTGGGGGGATGGCCGGGCTAAGTTTGAGAGAACGGTCGAACTCCAGCATCCGATGGAGTCGGGGGCCACGCTGGTCGTCTCGACGTCCAGCGGATCGATCGACGTCACCGGTCAGGATACCGATCAGGCCCACGTTGTCGCCACGATCCAGGCGCGGGCACACACGGAGGAAGAGGCCCAGGAACTGGCCGAACAGGTGGAGATTCGCTTCCAGGAAGCCGGCAACAGGCTCGAAATCAAGGCAGACAAGCCGAGCCTTCACTCCCGCCGGTCCATCAGCATCAGTTACGTGATCACCGTGCCCCGGCAGAGCAGTGTGGAGTGCGGCAGCGCCTCCGGCTCGCTCAAGCTGCGGGAACTGACCGGCAACGCGGATGCCCACACGGCCAGCGGATCCGTGGAGGGCAAGCAGATCAAAGGCCTCGTGCGCTTGCACTCGTCCAGCGGGTCGGTTTATGGCGAGAGCCTCAGCGGCGGCGATGTGGATCTCGACACCGCCAGTGGTGGCGTGCGGTTATCGGACGCTTCCGGCGTGGGGACCTGCCGGGCTCATTCGTCGTCCGGAGGTGTGCACGTGCAGCATGTCCGGGCCGAGTCGATTCGCCTCGATTCCGCCAGCGGCGGGGTGACAGGCGAGGACATCAACTGCACCCAACTGAAGGCCAACTCCGCCAGTGGGCACGTCTCTGTGGTCTTCTCTCCCGCAGCTCCTAATAACGTTATGGCGGATTTGGGCACCGGCTCCGGCGGCATCAACGTGGTTCTCCCGCCGGGCTTCGCCGGCCGCGTGGACCTGTCGGTCGGCAGCGGTTCCGTCCATATCGACCAGCCCGTGACGGTCCAGGGCGACCTCGGCCGGCGGCACATTACCGGCACGATCGGTGAAGGCACCGGCAGTCTCTCCGCCCACTCCGGCAGCGGCTCCATCAGCGTGCGATAGGGTCGAAAGTCGCGCGGATCGGTTATGGCGGGCGTCTCGTCAGACGATCGAGACGCGCGTCCGGGCCATCACTCGTCGAACCCGGTCCTCATCCCAAGCGGATGGGCATTTGCTCTGTCTCATGACTTCCCTTGCATGTACCGCGATGCTTTCGACGTCATTTCAGGGGGATGGCAGGGAGTCTTCGGAGCGTTTTACTGGCGGGGTCTACCATGATTCCCACGGACTCCAGAGCTGTAACACCGAGAATGGGCTCGGCGTTGGGCTCGCCGAAGATGATTCGGCCAGCCGTAACCTCTCCCAGGAACTCAATGCGAGCCAAGCCGTAGGAATACTCCCTGACCTCACCGCTGGCCAGTTCATACGCCATCTGGCCCTCCTTGTGCAAGCCAACCTTCTCCAACTCGGGGGCTGGGGCCATGGAGTCCGTGGCGCCGGTATCGACCAGGAAGACTGCCTCGTACGATTTCGCTCCATTGCCGAACGGCGTTACTCTCGTCGTGACCTTGATCGAACCCATAGATCAACTCCCTCGCATCGAAGCGGACTGGTGATTGTTCGGCCACTTTCCCATTCTACGATAACCCTGACGCGTGGGTAAGATGGCGAAAGCCAGCGACGGACCTTGTTCGGCGAGAGGTCTTGCCCGACCGCGAAATTTTTGCGAAAAAAGGGGTTGCAGGCGAACTGGAGGGCGCATATACTCTACGTGTTGGTTTTTGCGGGCGTAGCTCAGAGGTAGAGCATCACGTTGCCAACGTGGGTGTCGTGAGTTCAAATCTCATCGCCCGCTGTTAGGATTTGACCCTATGGACGGGAGCCTCCCGCCGCACTTGGGTGCGGGGGAGCCCGTATAGTATCGGCGAGTTACCGGCTAGGTGTAGTTTGGCATTGGTCGTCGATACGTTGAAGCCTCGCGGCAGTCGCGGCGGGGTCGGATACGTTCACCTGGCTAAGGGGAATACAGTTTCCCCGTGGCCTTTTTTTGTTTTGGTAGGAATGGGGTTAGGTTTTTTGGGAGTGCCGCCATGGCGGATGAGAACGAAGAAACAACCGCCTCCGAGCAGGAGGAGGGGACGCAGGAGACCGAGCAGCCGAGGACCGCGAAGAATACCGTGGCGGTCGAGGACGTCGGGCCGTGCAAGAAAAAGGTGACCATCGAGGTCCCGGAAGAGACAATCAAGGAAGCGGCCGACGAGCAGTATCGGGAACTGCGAAAGGACGCCGTGCTGCCGGGCTTTCGCAAGGGTCGAGCGCCCCGGCGGCTGTTGGAGAAGCGGTTCGGCAAAGAGACGGGCGAGCAGATCAAGATCAAGCTGTTGTCCGAGGCCAGCGAGGCGGCCATCAAGGATAAGAAGCTGGACGTGCTGACGGAGCCGGAGATCGATTATCAGCACCTCGAGCTGCCCGCGACCGGCCCGCTGAAGGTCGAGTTCGAGGTGGAGGTCCGGCCGGAGTTTGAACTGCCGGCGCTGGAGGCCATCCCCGTAATGAAGCCCAAGCTCGAAGTGACGGAGGGCCAGATCGATCGCGAGATCGAGCAATTGCAGCGCTGGGCGGGCGTGTGGACGCCGCGGGAAAGCGGCACGGTCGAGCGGGACGACCAGGTCATTGCGGGGGTGCGGCAGAATATCGTTCTGACGGACGAAGAGAAGGCCCGGCAGACGGCCCAGGTCGAGGGAAAGACCGAGGAGAAAGAGGGCGAGCCGACCTATATCCCCGAGGCGGAGACGAAGCTGGACAACGCCGAAGTCTTTGTTCGGCCAAATGGGTTCGTCGGACCGATACCCGTCGAGAAGCTGGACGAGCTGTTGGTAGGCGCCTCCGTCGGCGATAAAAGGACCACGACCGTCGAGGTCCCCAAGACGTATTTCCGCGAGGACCTTCAGGGCCGCAAGGTTGACGTGGAGATCGAAATCAAGGAAATCAAGTACCTTAAGCCCGCGGAAGTGAACGAGCATTTCCTGCAGCGGTACGAGGTCCAGACGGTGGAGGACCTGCGGGAGAAGATTCGGGACAATCTGCAGGCACGCCTTGAATCTCAGGTCCGCAGCGACATGAGCGATCAGGTGTACCAGTACCTGCTCGACAACACGAAGTTCGATCTGCCGCTGGACATTGTTTCCCGGCAGGCCGGCAGCATCCTGCAACGGCAGTACATCAACCTGCTGTCGCGCGGGCTCAGCCGCCAGCAGGTGGACGAGCAGATGGAACAGCTCCGGGCCGGCAGCGAGGAGCAGGCCAAGCAACAACTCAAGACCTTCTTCATCACGGACAAGGTGGCCGAGAAGCTGGACATCGAGGTCAGTGAGGAGGAGATCAACGGCCATATCGCCCGCGTCGCTATTCAGCGGGGTCAGCGGCCGGAGAAGCTCAAGGAGCAGATGGAACGCGACGGCTCGCTCTCCCAGTTCCGCCTGGATATCCGCCAGGGCAAATGTATCGACAAACTGCTGGAAACGGCGAACATAACCGAGCAAGCCCGAAGAGAAGGCCGAGAAGAGCAAGAAGGCGAAGAAGAAACAGTGAAGTGCGCAGCGGTAGGGTGTGCACGGCACACCAATCAACAGAGACGACAACGGAAGCGGTGTGCGGTGCACACCCTACCAGATTGTTTGATAAGGATGCTTTGATGTCTGCAAAGGACCAGTGTTTGAGGCATATCGACCGGGGCACGGAAGCGTACGATCAGTACGGCCAATACCAGCGCTATCGGCAGATGAGTCTGGACGACATGCTGCTGGAGAACCGCATCATCTTTCTCATCGGCGAGATCAACTACGCCCGGGCCACCGAAGTCATCATGAAGCTGCTGTACCTGGATAACCTGAAGAAGGGCCGGGAGATCAGCCTGTACGTCAATTCGCCGGGCGGGGCGGTGGACGACACGCTGGCGATTTATGACACGATGCGGTTCGTCGGCTCGCCCGTGGCCACCTACTGCATCGGCCGAGCCCAGTCCGGCGGGGCCGTGATCCTGGCGGCCGGGACGAAAGGCAGCCGCTTCGCTCTGCCGCACGCGAAGATCATGCTGCACCAGCCGTGGGGCGGTGTCACCGGACAGGCTTCCGATATCAAGATTCAGGCCGAAGAAATTCTCAAAGCCAAGCAGACGATCAGCCGGATTCTGGCGGAGCACAGCGGCCAGCCGCTCGAAAAGATCATGGCAGAGACGGAGCGGGACCGGTACATGACCGCCGAGGAGGCCAAGGACTACGGTCTGATCGATGAAGTCCTCCACGAGGAATCGCAAAAGCCGGCGGAAGGCAAGAAAGGCGCGGCCCCGGCCGAGCAAAAGCCTCCGGAATCGGGAAAGCAAGAAGTTTGAAATGGTAGGGTGTGCACCGCACACCAATACAGGGCCACGTTGGAGATGGTGTGCGGCTCCGCACGACCCTACAAGAGAATGGTAGCGACACATATGGATGAGTTTCTGGTACCTATCGTTATTGAAAAAACCGGCCGGGGCGAGCGGGCTTACGATATCTACTCGCGGCTGCTGAAAGACCGGATCATCTTCCTCGGGGGTCAGGTCAACGATGCCATCGCCAACCTGATCATCGCGCAGATGCTCTTTCTCAGCAACGAGGACAGCAAGAGCGATATTCACTTCTACGTCAACTCGCCGGGCGGTGTCATCACGGCCGGCTTGGCGGTCTACGATACGATGCAGTTTCTGCGGTGCGACGTGGCCACGTATTGCATCGGACAAGCGGCCAGTATGGGCGCGGTCCTGCTGGCCGGCGGGGCGGCGAACAAGCGGTTTGTGCTGACGAACAGCCGGGTCCTGCTGCACCAGCCCCACGTCATGGGCGTTCTGGAAGGCCAGGCGACCGATCTCGACATCGAAGCCCGCGAGATTCTGCGGTTGCGCGAGCGGATCGGCCACATCCTGGCGCATCATTCGGGACAGGATGTCGCCAAGATCGAGAAGGACACGGACCGCAACCTGTGGCTCAGCGCGGAAGAGGCGGTCACGTATGGTCTGGCCGACCAGGTCCTGCAAAAGGCTCCGGAGATCGTTCGAGGCGAGCCGGATGCGGGGCGGCAGTAGCAGCATCACGTCGCCAATGGTGAGGCCGATGGGGAACAAGTCGAGTGCAATCCGTAGGTCCTGTGCGTTCCTCGGGACCTACGGCCTCTTGGCGCTGGCGGCCGTCCTTCTCGCCGGTTGCGGGATCGGCAGCGAGAGGGTTAGTCCGCTCGAAATGAAGGTCCGCGCTCTCGAGCAGGAAAAGGCGCAGTTGACCGGGCAGTTGGAGCAAAGCCGGGCCGAGACGGAGCAGGTAAAGGCCCAGGTCAAGGCCCTGGCGGCCTTGCCGCAGGATAAGAAAGAGAATCAGTTCTACGCCCTCAGTGCCGTGAAGATCGCCCGCTTCACGGATTTCTACGATAAGAACAACGACGGCAAGCGGGAGACCTTGATCGTCTACGTCCAGCCCATCGATCAGGCTGGCGATGTGATCAAGACGGCCGGGACGGTGAGCATCCAGCTTTGGAATCTCAATGATCCAAGCGGCCAAGCCCTGCTCGGCCAGTGGCAGGTCCTGCCCGACGAGTTGTACAAACGCTGGTTCGACACGCTCACCTCGACGGCCTTTCGCCTGACGTTCGATGCCCCCATGACGCCCGCGGCGCTCGCCCAGCCGCTGACAGTCCGGATGAGCTTCACGGACTACCTCACCGGCCAGGTCTTCACCGATCAGTTCGTCATCCAGCCGAGGAAATGACCGTCAAGCGTCTGTCGGTTGCGCGACTCGTTTCGTCGAGCGGCTGTGTCCGTCGTCGTCCCACGTTCGACATAACCGATACGAGCTTCGCAACCGCAACCGTTTGACGATCCTCCGGGGTTTCCCTTGACAGTAACCATCCTCCCTCATACCCTGGGTCCTCGTCGTAACGATCGCTGAGGCCGTGAATATGAGGACTTACGGGAGGGCCACGTGAATAGCTCTATCACTTGCCCGAACTGCCAGGCGCAAATCGAGATCACCGAGGTCATCTCCAGCCAACTGCGGGCGACCATTCGCGGCGAGTTGGAGACCGAGTTGAGCGCCACCCGGCAGCGGCTCAAGCAGCACCAGGATGAACTCGCCCGACAACAGGGGGAACTCCAAAAGAAGACCGAGGCCATGGAGGAGCAGGTCCGGGCCAAGCTGGCCCAAGAGCGGCAGTCCCTGGAACGCCGCATTCGCGAGCAGATGCACGTCGAGATCAAGGACAGGGACGAGCAGCTTGGTGAATTGCGGCAGCAGCTCCAGACGGCCCAGGAGAAGGAAGTGGCGGCCCGCAAGCGGGAGCGGGAGATCGAGCAACTCCGGACGCAGCTCGATCAGGAGAAGCTGGAGCTGGAACAGAACCTGCGCAAGAAGCTGGAAGAGGAGCGGGCGGGATTGGTTCGCCAAGCACGCGAGAAAGCTAAAGAGGAGTTAGCCCTCGAGTTGAAGGATCGCGAGACTGCACTGGCCGAGTTGCAGGCGAAGGTCCAGCAAGCCAACCAGAAGGAACTCGCTTTCCTCAAGGAGAAACGGGAGCTGCAGGAGAAGATTCAAAGCGTGGAGCTGGAGGTCACCCGCCGGACCCAGGAGGAGTTGAAGAAGGTCCGGGAGCAGGCCCTGAAGGAGTTGGACGAGCAGCATCGGCTCAAGCTCCTGGAGAAGGAGCAGCAGGTCGAGGCCCTTCGCCGGCAGATCGAAGACCTCAAGAGAAGCGCCGAGCAAGGCTCACAACAGATGCAGGGGGAAGTCCTGGAGGTCGCCCTGGAGGAGTTGCTGAAAGACCTGTTCCCGACGGACTCGATTGAGCCGGTGCCGAAGGGCGTTCGCGGGGCCGACGTCATCCAGCGTGTGTTCGATGACGCCGGTATGGACTGCGGCCTGATCCTGTGGGAATCGAAGCGGACGAGACATTGGAGCAAAGACTGGCTGCCCGAAGTTGCGGGACGACCTGCGGACCGTCGGCGGCCTCCCGCTCGATCATTGTCAGCGAGCAATTGCCCGAGCACGTCCGCCATTTCGGCCAGGTGGATGGCGTTTGGGTGCGTGGCTGGACCTGCGTGCAGCCGGTGGCGGCCATGTTGCGGGAGGGGCTCATCGGTGTCGCCGAGAGCCGACGCGCGATGGACGGCCAGCACGGCAAAATGGAGCTCGTCTACAATTACCTTGATCGGTCAGGACTTCTATAACCGTGTCTCGGGCATGGTCGAGGCGTTCATGACGATGCGCCAGGAATTGGAGGCGGAGAAGCGAGCCCTGTCCACGTGCTGGAAGAAGCGGGAGAGGCAACTGGAACGGGTGCTCGTGAATACCTCGGGTCTCTACGGCGATCTCCAGGGCATCATCGGCAGCACGCTGCCCGAGATCAGAGGCATGAGCCTTGACGCCCTCGGGTCCGGCGACCTGCTCGACGGCAAGGCTCTGCCCGACGGCGAGGAGACCAACGCATGATAATGGTAGGGTGGGTTCTCCACCCACGCGTTACGTTCGCCTCGACCGGTGGCACGCGTGGGTCAAGAACCCACCCTACGGATGGATCGATACTATGAGGTCAGAGCAGAAGTCACCCAAGCCAAAGGAACAACGCGAGCGGCCGGGCAAGCCGTCATGGCGGGTACGGCTATTGGTTCTGGTTCTCAGTCCTATCCTTTTCCTGGGAGTCGTGGAGCTTATCCTATCGCTCGTTGGCTATGGGCACCCCAAGGGTTTCTTCATTCCGTGGAAGATAGCGGGGCAGACCTTCTACTTGGCCAATTCGCACTACTGCGAGCACTTCGTCCCCAAGGAGCTTTCGCGGACGCCGGAGCCGTGCGCGCTGGGCCGCAAAGGCGACTCGACTATTCGCATCTTTGTCCTGGGCAGTTCCGCCGCGTATGGCGATCCGGAGCCCGCCTATGGGTTCTGCCGGCAATTGGAGGTGCTGCTCAACGAGCATGCCGAGCGGGAAGTCCTTCGAGGTTGTCAACGCGGCCGTGACCGCCATGAACTCGCACGTCGTTCGACGTATCGCGCAGGACTGTGCCAAACTCCAGCCTGACCTGTTCATCGTGTACATGGGCAACAACGAGGTCGTGGGGCCGTATGGCCCCCCCACGTTGCCCGGCTCGCTCTATTCCAGTCGCCGGTTCATCAACGCCTGCATCACGGCCAAGAAGGAGTTTCGGCTGGGACAACTCGCGGCGAACATCAGCCATGCCTTGCACACGAAGGGCAAGCCCGAGAAGAAGTGGCAGGGCATGGAGAGCTTCCTGGCCAGCCGCATCGCCGCCGATGATCCGAAGTTGCCAGACTGCTATCGGCATTTTCGCGACAATCTCCATGACATCATTCAGACCGCGCACCGCAGCGGGGCGGGTGTTGTCCTTTGTACCGTGCCGACCAATATCCGGTCCTGCGCTCCGTTCGGCTCGCAGCATAAGGCGGGTCTGACGACAGACCAAATCGCTCAGTGGGATCGAGCCTTTCAAGAGGGAAGGAGGCTGGAGCAGACGCAGGATTTCGCCGGCGCGTTGTCGGCTTACGAGAAGGCCGGCCAGATTGACGATTCCTATGCCGATCTGGCGTTCTGCCGGGGAGAGTGCCTGGAATCGCTCGGCAAAGCGGACGAGGCCCGTCGCCTGTTCGTTGAGGCTCGAGACCGTGATGTCCTGCGTTTCCGGGCCGATAGTTCGATCCAGAGCGTGATCCGCGAAGACCGCACAGACCCACGCGGCCCAAGGTGTCCGCTTGCTGGATTTAGAGGAGGATCTGTCGGTAGGGTGGGTTCTTAACCCACGCGTTTCCTCGGCCGATGCGCTGGAGACGCGTGGGGTAAGACCCCACCCTCGAACGGGGCCGATCTCTTTGTCGATCATGTGCACCTGAATTTCCGCGGCAATTTCCTGGCGGCCCGTGCGGCGCTGGAGTTGATTCGGGAGATGATGCCCCAGGCGGGGCTGCGGGAACCCACGCGCTCGGAGACCGAATTGCTCGACCTGTGCCGTCAGCGACTGCTGTATGACGACCATGAGCAGTATCGGCTGGCGCATGGTGATGTACCGGCGCAAGACGATCCCGCCCTTCGCGGGGCAGATCGACCATGAGGTCGAGTTGGGCAACCTGTGCGAGGAGTTGATCCGATTACGCCGGACCGAGAGAGACGAGCAGGATGCCGAGGCCCTTATCGTCGGTGCCGTCCAACAACGTCCGCTGGACACGTATCTGATCCTTCGTCACGGCCAGTTTCTGGCGGGGGCGGGGCGACCGAGGGATGCCATCGACGTCTATCGCAAGGCCCTCGATACCAGACCTTTCGACATGCGGATTCGGGTGGCTCTGGCTCAACTGCTGGCCCAAGGCACGATGAAGGACGAGGCTGTCAAGATTCTCACCTCGAGGGACTCGCCGGATCGCTACGGTCACAAAGACGCTTTGCTGCTGCTGGGCGCACACTGTGCGGCCAGTGGCAATATCGCCGAGGCGGCGGCCATCTACGAAGAGTTGGGCCGGATCGACCCCAGGAACGTTGACGTTCTGACCAACCAGGCCGCCGCCGCGTTGTCTCGCAACGACTTGGCGGCGATGAAGCAATACTTGGACAAAGCCCTGGCCCTGGCCCCGGATTCCGTGGAGGCCCTGACCAACATGGGCAACTACTTCGTGAAGCAGAAGCAGCCCCGGGCGGCGCAGGAATGGTTCGCCCAAGCCGATCCAAGCCGATCCGCAGAATCCCTTCGCCCACCTCGGGCTGGCGCTGCAGTCGGCGCGCCTGGGACAAACGGATCGGAGCCTGGAGCATGCGCTGCAGGCCGTGACGCTCAAGCCGGACTTCCTGGAGGCGCATCTGCTCCTGGCAGGACTCTACGATCAGGCCGGCAAGAAAGAGGAAGCGAAGAAACAGATGGAGCTTTACACCCTGTTCAAGCCTTCACCGCGGTGATAGTCTTGATCCGTCTGTATACATGGGTGCCATGCCTACGCTCGCGCTAGGCATGTTCATTGACCTCGGATGGAATGATCTTGTGGAGGTTGAGTCATGAGCCATATTGGATTCAAGGACAAGCGTCATGAGATTGGCGATCGGCTTCGTGGTCTGCCTTCTGTGGTCCGCCGTCTGCCTCGCGGACCTGATGGCGGACTTGGCCAAGCCGCACGAGGGGCGGCAGCATGCGGGCGACCTCGACGGCCAAGATCGGTCCCGACGGCAAACCCGATCCCAACGGCCAGCCCGACCCGAACAGCAATCGCGACAACAGCAACGTCGCCCCGGGCCAGCGGAAGATCCTGCTGGACGCCAAGGGGCCGGGCGTCATCACGCACATCTGGATGACGTTCCTCGGCCCCGAGCCGCAGTCGTGGGCCAAGAATGGCTCGGCCAATCATCAGGAGATGCTGCTGCGGATGTACTGGGACGGCCGGCCGCGGCCCGCCGTGGAGGCCCCGGTGGGCGACTTCTTCGCCAACAGCTTCGGCCAACGCAGCGAGGTCATCAGTCTGCCCGTGATCGTCGAGGACGGCGACTCCTACAACTGCTTCTGGCACATGCCGTTCCGCAAGTCGGCCCGGATCGAGATCGTCAACCAGAGCGAAAAGCCGATCAGTCTGCTCTACTATAACATCGACTGGATCAAGAAGGACTCCATCAGCGAGGACACGCCGTACTTCTATGCCCAGTATCGCCAGGAGTATCCCGTGCAAAAGGGCAAGGACTATGTCTTCCTGGAGACCGAGGGCAAGGGCCACTATGTCGGCACGGTCCTGAGCGTGCGGACCCGCAGCCCGGCTTGGTTCGGCGAGGGCGACGAGAAGATCTACATCGACGGCGAAGAGAAAGCCTCCATCTGGGGCACCGGCACGGAGGACTATTTCCTCTCGCGCCTGGGGCCTCAAGAAATGCAGCACGCCCTATTTCGGCGTGCCGTATTTCGACCAGTGGGGCATTGTCGGCAGCCACACCTCCGCCTACCGCTGGCACCTGAACGATCCGATCGTCTTCAACAAAGGCATCAAGGTGACGATCGAGCATTACGGCTGGATGTCGCCCGACGAAAACCCGCAGTACCGGTCCCACAGTTGGAACGAGCGGGAGGACGACTATTCCAGCGTGGCGTTCTGGTACCAGACGGGCGAGCCGACGTTCACCGCCCGCGCCCGCACGCCCGCGAGCGGACGCTGCCGAACCTGGACCGGATCATCGCGGCCCGCGACTTTCACGGCGGAGAAGTACCACGGGCCAGGCGAAGCCGTGGCCCAGAACCTGGACCTCTATCCGAAGGGGCACCTCTTCTACAAGCCCCAGCAGCAAGAGAACGCCTGGATCGAGATTCCGTTCGAGATCGAGAAGAAAGAGCCGTTGCGTCTGTTGCTCGTGATGACCCACGCCAACGACTACGGCAAATACCAGGCGTTCCTCAACGGCGTGAAGCTGGGTCCCGTCATGGACCTTTACGGCTCCGAAATCTCGACCCGCGAGCACCACCTCCTGGATTTCTGGCCCGACGCCCGGCAAGTACACCTTGCGGCTGGAGTGCGTGGGCAAGAACCCCTCTTCCAGCGGCTACTACGCCGGCATCGAGTCGGTCCGCCTGCGGGAGCGTCGTCCCCGCGTCGCGAGTACCATCATGACGAGGGCAAAGACTGGCGCACGAACCCTGTTCTTTACGAGTAGTCGCAGCGCGTAGGGTGGGTTCTTAACCCACGCGTAACCAGACCGGGGCGCGCATAACGCGTGGGTTACGAACCCACCCTACGGACTGACACCGGCATGATTTCTTTTGTGATTTGCTTGTTCAAAGCGTCTTGGGCGATGTCGAGCTCGTAGTCCATTTGCAGACCCAGCCAGAACTGGGGTGACGTGCGGAAGTAGCGCGAGTCGCAGCGCGGTATCTGGCGTGATACTTCGCTTTCCCAGGATGATTTCATTGATTCGCCGTGCCGGCACGTGCAGCGCCATAGCTAAGTACCTGTTCAAAAATAACTTAGCCATTTGTATAATCCCCTCTGTGTCAGAATGAGTGAGACAATTCCTTGCCGATAATTAGAGTAGAGGGCAAGGAGATTATGAGTATGCTGGATGTTATGGATAAGAGGCAGAACAAGAGGTTGTTGGCCACGGAGAGAGGGGAGCCGGCAGCGCAGCGGAGGCGAGCCGAACGGAGGGGCCAACAACCTGGCCGCCGATTCCCCCGCCCCCGATCCGGAGGTCTTGGCCAGGCCCCAAAGACGGCGGTTCACACCCGCGTACAAGGCCCGCGTGGTCGAAGAGGCACAGCGCTGTACGGAGTCCGGAGAACTCGGGGCCCTCCTGCGACGAGAAGGCCTGTATTCCTCGGCCCTGACCCAGTGGCGTCGGCAATACCAATCCGGCGCCCTCCAGGGCCTCCAGGAGGCCAAACGCGGCCGCAAACGCACACGCGATCCCCGGGACCAGGAACTCGAACGTCTACAGCAGGACAATGAACGGCTGAGCCAAAAGCTGCGTCAAGCGGAACGGATCATTGAGATTCAAAAAAAAGTTGCGGCCCTGCTGGGCAACCCCCTCGAGACCCCATCGAACCGCGAGGCCATCTCGTGAGCATGATTGAACAGCATCGTCAGGACCTCGGCACCCTGGCCCTGGGTGAGGCCCTGGAGGTCCCTAGGGCGTCGTTCTACCGGCAACGGAGCCCCAAGACCTCCACGGCCCTGGCCGTGACCCGCCAACGCCCGGCGCAGGCCTTGTCGGACGTGGAACGGCAAACCGTGCTGGCGACGCTGCATGAACCGCGTTTTGTGGATGTGGCGCCGCCGCAAGTCTATGCCCAACTCCTGGAAGAGGGACGCTATCTCTGTTCGATCCGAACCATGTATCGTCTCCTGGCGGCCCACCAGGAGGTGCGAGAACGGCGGGCCGTGGCCGCGCATCCGGTGTACACCCAACCCGAGTTGCTGGCCACCCGGCCCCACGAGGTCTGGTCCTGGGACATCACCAAGCTCAAGGGGCCGGTGAAGTGGACCTACTATTACTTATATGTGATTCTGGATATCTTCAGCCGCTACGTCGTCGGCTGGATGATCGCCGAGCAGGAGTCGGCCACGCTGGCCCAACGCTTGATCGCAGAAAGTTGTGCCAAGCAGAAGATCGTCGCAGACCAACTAACGCTGCACGCTGATCGGGGCTCTTCGATGAAGTCCAAGGTCGTCGCCCAGTTGCTGGCGGATCTCGGTGTCACCAAGACCCACAGCCGCCCGCACGTATCCAATGACAATCCGTTCTCGGAAAGCCAGTTCAAGACCATGAAGTATCGTCCGGAGTTTCCCGAACGTTTCGGTTGTATCCAGGACGCGTGGGCCTTTGGTTGCGATTTCTTCCCCTGGTATAACGGCGAGCATCGGCACTCAGGCGTGGCGCTCTATACCCCATCCGATGTTCACTACGGCCGTGTGGAACAGGTCCACCAACGTCGGCAAGCGGCCTTGGACGCCGCCTACCAGCGGTCTCCCAACCGTTTCGTACACAAACCGCCCGAGGCGGCGTTGCCGCCTCAGGCCGTCTGGATCAATCCCCCCAAGGACACCCAAAAGCAAGTGATTGATTAGAGCTTAATTCTGAAAAGGAACTGTCTCATTCGGCTTGACAACTTCCGAATCTGCGTGTGCCGCTTCCAAGGATGGAGAGACGGTCATGGCAGACACGGGACGCAAGCGAATCCATCGGTGTCGTTGTCGAGAATGTCGGTCGCGTCGCGATACCGAGGTGGTTGCACAGCATGGAGCCATCAATCGTGTGATGGCCGAACTGGACGAACGAAGTCGGCGGTTGTTCGCGGGGGTTTTGGCCCGGCAGCGGGGGCACGGGGGCATCCAACAGGTGACACGAATCACCGGCCTGAACCGCATGACCATTCGGCGCGGATGGCGGGAGAGCGAACGGGGGCAAGTCGAGTCTTCGGACCGCGTGCGTCGTCCCGGGGGCGGACGAAAGTGCGTGGAAAAAAAGTGCCGCGCTGGAGTCGTTGTTGAAAGAGTTGTTGCGGGACGCGACGGCGGGCGATCCGCGGGGAGGTCTGCGGTGGACCCACCAGACCACGCGCAAATTGGCCGCGGCTTTGCGGCGCCGTGGCGTGCGGGTGGGACATGTGACGGTGGTGCGCCTGTTGCGGCGAAAAGTACTCGTTGCGTTCCAACCGCAAGCGGCTGGGGGGAAAGAAAGACCCGCACCGCGACCAGCAGTTTCGCCTGTTGGGACGTCGGCGACGGCGCTTCCAGCAGCACCATTGGCCTGTAATCAGCGTGGATACGAAGAAGAAGGAGTTGGTGGGCAACTTCAAGAATGACGGGCGCACTTGGCGGTGTGAGGACCGCGATGTGCGGGATCACGACTTTCCCAGCTTGGCCCAAGGGCGAGCCTTTCCCTACGGCATCTATGACGAAAACCGCAACGCCGGCTATGTCATGATCGGCACGACGCATCAGACGGCGGCCTTTGCCGTGGGCGCTATTCGCTCGTGGTGGCTGGACGTGGGACGGCATCGGTATCCCGGCGTGTCCCGGCTGGCTATCGAAGCTGATAGCGGCGGGGCCAAGGGCAACCGTTCTTGGGCCTGGAAGGTGGGCCTGCAAGAGTTGGCCGACGAATTCGGCTTGACGATCACGGTCGGACATTACCCCGCCGGAGCCTCCAAGTGGAATCCCATCGAACACCGCATGTTCAACCTGATCAGTGCCAATTGGGCCGGCGAACCGTTGACCAGCTACGAAGTCATGCTCCAACACATTCGCACAACCCGGTCGACCACTGGTTTTCGCTGCCGCGCCTCGTTGGATCCCAGGTTCTACCCGACCAAAGTCAAGGTATCCGAACCAACCAAGGCCAGTGTGCGGCTGTCGCGCCATACGGTCCTACCCCAATGGAACTACACCATTCGTCCCCGAAAACGAAATGGCTAAGTTATTCTTGAACAACTCCTAACTTGTTCTGGCTGATGCCCATCGGCTCCAGGAATTCCTTTTGTAGGATTTCGCCCAGATGAAGCGGGGCTGATGTCTTCTTCATAGGCTATCCTCTGTACACTCGCCGGATGACGACGCACATGGCGCTATAGCGACCGGATCCAGATGTTGCGAAAGCGCACCGGGTTGTTGTGGCCGGCGAGGACCAGCGGGAGCTTCGGCGCGATGGGTTTGTCGTAATTGGACAACTGGCGGTGGGCGGTAGGGCCGTAGATCTCTTGGTTATGGTGGACGAGGATGCCGTTGTGCAGCACGGTGACACGGGCGGGGCTGACGAGCTTGCCCTCCTTGAAAACCGGGGCGTAGAAGATGATGTCATAGGTCTGCCACTGGCCCGGCTTGCGGCAGGCGTTGACCAGCGGCGGGGTCTGGGCGTAGACGGAAGCCGCCTGGCCGTCCGGATACAGCGGCGTCGTGTACGTGTCGAAGATCTGGATCTCGAAGAGGCCCATCAGCTTCACGCCGTTGTTGCCGTGGTCCCACTCGTCGCCCACCGGTGGGTCCGGGGCCTGCCACTCCACGTGCAGTTGGTAATCGCCGAACGACTCTCTGGTCGTCAGGTTGCCCGAGACCGCGACCAGCTCGCCGCCGTCGATCTTCCAGGTGCTCTTCTGCCACTGCGACAAGTCCGTGCCGTCGAACAGGACGATGGCGTCCGATGGGGCGCCGCTTGCCCCCAGCCCCGGCTGAACTCGCTTCGGGGCCGGCCGGTCCGGGTCGTGCACATGGTACCCGGACCACGGCTGGATCGGCGTGTCCTTGTACCCCGGGATTCCGGAGCCATCCCTGGCCTTGACCACCTCCACCGCGACGACCGCCGCGGAATAAACGAGCAGTAGAACAGATACAATGACAGCAGCCACAACGGCAACGAAACGACGACGGTGCATGGCAGTTCCTTTCACACGTTCGACACACTCTCATTCCCGATTTTCCCCGGATTGGGCAACCAACCCGTGCCACCAACTATAATGAATCTCTCCGCATGCGACAACGTCTTGATCCCCAAGTGATTCTGCTGCTGCCGAGTCTGCCATTATATGACAGATGCGAGTCTTGTTGCCCCGGGCTTTATCGGACGAACAAATCGCGCAAAGGGACTTGACGGCGGGAGGATTTTGCCTATGCTGAAGACTTCGACGTTTGCTTGGAAAGGAGTAGCGTGGTGCAGGGAAGTACATCCACGGGCCAATTCGTTTTCGAGGAGCGTGCCACCGAGCCGGGGCCGAGCGTGCTCTATCACGAGCACGTGAAGTTGACGAGCAAATCCCACATCGCCGCCTTCGCCGGCTACCTGATGCCGCTGTGGTATTCGTCCATTGCCGAGGAGCATCGGGCGGTCCGCGAGCGGGCGGGACTGTTCGATTGCACTCACATGGGCGTGCTGGAGGTCTCGGGGGCCGATGCGGCCGAGTTCCTCAACCTCGTGACCACGAACGAAGTCCCCAGCCTGAAGGTCGGCCGGGCCCGGTACGGCTACATCCTCGATGCGGCGGGCAACGTGCTCGACGACATCATCATCTACCGGCGGGGCGAGACCAACTTCATGGTCGTGGTCAACGCGTCCAACGAGGCCAAGATCAAGTTCTATCTGCACGAGTTGAGGGACGGCCGGGCGGCAGCAGATACGGACGATTCCGCGTGGTCCGCGAAACTGCGGAGCTTGCGCGTGGCCGTCTGGGATATGCGCGATCTGCACCGGCCGAAGGACCGGCGGGTGGACATCGCTCTGCAGGGTCCGGCGTCCATTGACACTCTGGCAAAACTGACGGACGACGCCTCGGTGGTCGGACGGATTTCCGAGTTGAAGGGCTTTGCCTTTGTCGAAGAGCAACTCGCGGGGATCGACTGCCTGGTTTGCCGGACGGGCTATACGGGTTCGACCGTTGGCGTTGAACTGTTCGCCGATCCGAAGCAAACGCCGCGGTTGTGGAACCTGATCCTTGAAGCAGGCCGGCCGCTGGGCGTTGTGCCGTGCGGCTTGGGCGCCCGCGACAGCCTGCGGATCGAGGCGGGCCTGCCGCTCTACGGGCACGAGCTCGACGGCAAGTTCAACATCTCGCCCTTCGAGGCAGGCTACGGCTGGGCGGTCAAGCTGGAGAAGGAGTTCTTCATTGGCAAAGCGGCCATGCAGCACGTGGCCCGAGACCTACGACATGGAGGTCGCGCGGATCGAGCTGCCTGCGACACGCGGCGTTCGACCCATCCGGCAGGATGACGCGATTCTCGACCAACACGGCCAGTGCGTCGGCTGGGTGCTCAGCGCGGCGAAGGTCGATGAGAAGCAGTATGCTCTGGCCTACGTTGACCGGCACGCGGCCCAGGAAGGCGCGAAGGTCGGTGTCTATTACTTGGCGCGCAGTCCCAGCCAGGTCGAGCAGGGGCGGGCCGAGGCGGTGGAGAAAGGGCAAAAGTTGGTGGCGGACCTGGCCGGAACGGTCGTCAGCCGCTTTGCGAAATTTTAAGTGGCATGGGCATCCCCCGCCTGCGCGGGGGCAGGCTCTGCCCATGCTGTCCGAATACACGGGCTGGAAGCCCGTGCCACGCAGGAGATGACAAATATGGCGGTGCAGCAGGGATTGCTTTATACGAAAGATCACGAGTGGGCGAAGGTCGAAGGCGACACGGCGACGGTCGGCATCACGGACTACGCCCAGGAACAGTTGGGGGAGATCGTGTTCGTCGAGCTGCCCAAAGTGGGCAAGGATTTCGGCGTGCACAAAGAAATCGCCGTCGTCGAAAGCTCCAAGGCCGCCAGCGACGTATATTGCCCAGTGGCAGGCAAGGTGGCGGAGGTCAATGCCGAGCTCGAAACCAAGCCGGAATTGATCAACGAGGACTGCTACGGCCGCGGCTGGATCTGCAAGTGAAGATCACGGACAAGAAAGTCGCTCCAAGACTTGATGGATGCGAAGAAGTACGAGGAATACCTGAAGACGCTCTAAAGCCTCTGACAGGACCAATGACAGGGGATCCCCTGTCACCCTGCGCAGGCAGGGGTCCAGGAACGATGCAACGTTACTGGATTCCCGCCTCCGCGGGAATGACATGGGGCAACAGCCCTTTTGCGAGAGCACGACTATGGAATTCATACCGAACACGGCCGAGCAGCAGAAGGAAATGCTGGCGGCGATCGGCCTGACGATGGCGGACCTGTTCAGCGACGTGCCGCCGAAGCTGATGGCCAAGTCGTTCAACCTGCCGCATGGCCTGAGCGAGCAGGAGGTGCGCGAGCGGCTGGCCGACCTGGCGGGCAAGAACTCGATCGATTTGACGCTCTTTCTGGGCGGCGGGTTCTACGACCATTTCATCCCGTCGGCGGTCTATTCGATCATCTCCCGCAGCGAGTTCTACACGTCCTACACGCCGTACCAGCCGGAGATCTCGCAGGGGACGCTCCAGGCGATCTACGAGTTCCAATCGGCCGTCTGCCGGCTGACGGACATGGAGGTCTCGAACGCCTCGCTCTACGACGGCGGGACCGCCCTGTACGAGGCCATGATGATGGCCCTGCGGATCACCGACCGCAACAAGGTCATCGTAGACGACAGCGTCAATCCGATTTATCGCGTCATGCTGCACTCGTACACGAGCAACCTGCAGATCGACCTGGAGGAGACGCACTGCGTGGACGGCTTGGCGAACCGGTCCGAGATTCTCGACCGGCTCGACGACAAGACCGCGGCGGTCATCGTGCAGAACCCGAACTTCTTCGGCTGCATCGACGACTTCGCGGACTTGGCGGAGGCCGCCCACGACAAAGGGGCCCTGCTGCTCGTGTCGTGCTATCCGATCTCGCTGGGGATCCTCAAGACGCCCGGCGCGATGGGAGCGGATATCGTCACCGCCGAAGGGCAGAGCCTGGGCCTGCCGATGTCGTTCGGCGGGCCGTACCTGGGGATGATGGCCTCCCGCAAGCAGTACGTCCGCAAGATGCCCGGGCGGATCGTGGGCGAGACGCAGGATCGCGAAGGCCGGCGGGCCTTTGTTCTGACCCTCCAGGCCCGCGAGCAGCATATCCGGCGGGAGAAGGCCACGTCCAACATCTGCTCGAACGAAGCCCTGTGTGCCCTGACGGCGCTGGTGTACCTGTCGCTCGTGGGCAAGCAGGGCTTGAAGCTGACGGCCCAGCGCTGCGCGGACAAGGCCAGCTACGCCTACCAGCGGCTGACGGCGATTCCTGGGGTGCAGCCGCACTTTCGGGCGAAGTGGTTCTTCAACGAGTTCGTGCTGGACCTGCCGTGTGAGGCGGCGGACGTGATTGCCCGGCTGATCGAGCGAGGCTTCGCCGCGGGCTTTCCGCTGAGCCGCTACTACAAGGGCATGGAAAACTCGATTCTGATCTGTGTCACGGAGAAACGAACGAAGCAGCAAATCGGCATGCTGGCCGAGGCGCTGGAGAGCGTGCTGTAACTCTTCGTAGCACGGGCGTCCCGCCCGTGATCCAGAGGACATGGGCAGGATGCCCATGCCACGAGGTCGTGCGGGGACGCACGACCCACGAAGAGAGACGTGATATGGCGATAGAGAGAATACCATGAAGCTGATATTCGAGAAGAGCGTTCCCGGCCGGACGGGTGTGCTGCCGGGGCCGAGCGATGTGCCGACAGGGGTCAATATCCGCGAGGACCGGCTGCGCGAGCACCCGGCCGAGATGCCGGAGCTGAGCGAACTGGACGTGGTGCGGCACTTCACGGAGCTGTCCCGCCGCAATTTCGGCGTCGATACGAATTTCTACCCGCTGGGCTCGTGCACGATGAAGTACAACCCGAAGGTGTGCGAGCGGATCGCCAATTACCCGGGCTTTGCGCACCTGCACCCGCTGCTGCCGCAACTGCGCCGGGGCGGCATGCTGACGCAAGGGGCCTTGGCGATCCTGTACGACATGGACCTGCTGCTGCGGGAAATCACGGGCATGGCGGGCTTCACGATGCAGCCGCTGGCCGGCGCGCACGGCGAGCTGACCGGCATGATGATCATGGCCGCCTACCACCGGGACAAAGGCAACAAGAAGAGCATCGTCCTGGCCCCGGACAGTGCCCACGGCACGAATCCCGCCAGCGCCGCGATTGCCGGCTATCGCGTCGTGTCGATCCCGAGCACCGAATCCGGCGACATGGACCTCGACGCCCTCAAACGCGCGCTGAACGACGAGGTCGCGGGCATCATGCTCACGTGCCCCAGCACGTTCGGCCTGTTCGATCCGCACATCAAGGAAATCTGCGACCTGGTCCACAGCGTGGACGGCCTCACCTACTACGACGGCGCGAACCTCAACGCGATCGTGGGCAAAGCCCGGCCGGGCGACTTCGGCTTCGACATCGTGCACCTGAACCTGCACAAGACCTTCGCCACGCCCCACGGCGGCGGCGGTCCCGGGGCCGGCCCCGTGGGCGTGAAGGAGAAGCTCCTGCCGTACCTGCCGATCTCCATCGTGGTCAAACGCAACGACGGCACGTTCGCCCTCGAATACGACCGGCCGAAGTCCATCGGCTACATCGCGCCGTTCTACGGCAACTTCGGCATCATCGTGCGGGCCTACGTCTACATCCTGATGCTGGGCAAAGAGGGTCTGCGCCACGTCGCCGAGACGGCGGTCCTCAACGCCAACTACGTCCGGGTGAAACTGCGCGAGTACTTCAAGCCGGCGGTCGATCGCATCTGCAAGCACGAGTGCGTCTTCACGACGACGGACAAGATGGCCGACAACGGCGTCCGCGCCTTGGACATCGCCAAGGCCCTGATCGACCGGGGCTTCCACCCGCCGACGGTCTACTTCCCGATCACGGTGCACGAGTCGATCATGATCGAGCCGACGGAGACCGAGAGCAAAGAAACGCTCGACGCCTTCATCGACGCGATGATCGAGATCGCCGGCTTGGCGGAGAACGACCCGGAAAAGCTGAAAGCCGCGCCCGTAACGACGCCCGTCTCCCGGCCCGACGAAGTCGCCGCCGCGAAGAACCTCAACATCGCCTTCCGCTGTTTCGACTGAGGATGCTGCCTACGATGCGAAGCCATCGTTGGGCGATAACACCTCTACATTGCCCAACGAATAGGAGCAGCCGTAGCGCTAGTACCGCATTTCGCAAGTCCTGCGACCATGCGGTGGGAGATTGCTTCGTCGCTGAAGCTCCTCGCAATGACATGACCAAGCGTTGTATGTCATTGCGAGCGAGGCTGGCCGAGCGCGGCAATCTATAGTCTCACGACTTATGAAATGCGGTACTAGGGATCGGCTCTCTCGGGGGCTCCGCTACTGTTCGAAGAGCAGTTCGCCCAGGGCTTCGTGCATGGCGTCTTCGATGGTCTCCGAGATGGTCGGGTGCGGGAAGGTGATTTGGCGGATCGGCTCGACCGTGCCCAGCAGGGTGCGGGCGAAGGCGACGAATTCGGTCGCCATATCGCCGACCATGCTGATGCCCACGATCTCGTTCATCGCGTTGTCCCGCACGGCGTGGAACTGGCCACCGGTCTCGTTCTCCGCCAGGCAGCGGCCGTTGCCCCGGTAGTAGCCTTTGCCGATAGTGATGTCCCGGCCTTCCGCCTGGCACTTCTCCTCGGATTTGCCCACCGAGGCCACTTCCGGGAACGTGAAGACCACGCGGGGGATCAGCGCGTAGTCGAGCATCTCCTCGTTGCCGCCGACGGCGTTGGCGGCGGCGACTTCCGCTTCGGCGGTCGCTCCGTGGGCGAGGTTGGTCGTGCCGACCGCGTCGCCGAGGGCGTACACGCCGGGGACGCTGGTCTCCATCTTGCGGTTGACCTTGATGGCGGGGCCGTTCATCTCCAGGTGCAGGGCCTGCACGATCTGGGCGTCCGTGGCGGGCCGGCGGCCGACGGCGACCAGGACCTTCTCCGCCTCGATGATTTGGCCGTTGTCGAGGCTCACTTTGGCCGGCGTGGTGCTCTTGTCCACGGACATGACCTTGCGGGCGGTGATGGCTTCGATGCCCTGGCTCTTGAATTCGCGTTCGAGCAGCCGGCTGACCCAGGAATCCTCCATCGGCAGCAGCCGCTCCAGGGCCTCGACGATCGTGACCTTCGTGCCGAACGCCGCGTAGGCGCAGGCCATCTCGCAGCCGATCACGCCGCCGCCGACGATCAGCATGGACTTCGGGATTTGCGGCAGCGACAGGGCCTCTTTGCTGCTGATGATGGTCTGGCCGTCGAAGGGGATGTTACGCAATTGGATCGACTCGGAGCCTGTCGCCAAGATCAACTTGCCGGCCTCCAGCTCGCGGGTCTGGCCGCTCGACTCGACCTTGATCCGGCCGGGCGGCCAGGACGGTCGCGCAGCCCTCGATGTGTGTGATCTTGTTGCCCTTCATTGTGCTGAGCATGCCTTTGCGGATGCCCGTGAGGATGGCCTCGCGGCGCTGCTGGATCTTGGGCCAATTCGGCGTGGCGGAGGGAATGTCGATCCCCATCTCGCCGGCATGGCGGGCGCGCAGGAGCAGATGGGCCGAGGCGAGCAGCGTCTTGGAAGGGATGCAGCCCACGTTCAGACAGGTGCCGCCGACGTGCTCTCTCTCGATGAGTGCGACCGATGCGCCGCGCTGGGCGCAGCGTTTGGCCGCGCGAAATCCCCCGGGACCGGCCCCGATCACCACGACGTCAAACCGTTCCGCCATAACCAGATTCCCCATGCTTGCCCTTGCCTGCGCCATTGTAGGGTGTGCCGTGCACACCTTCTCCGGCGGAGTATAAACCAATCTCTCGACTGTTTCCAGCCTGTTTGTAGTGTGCCCGTAAGGGCATCGAAGGAACGTGTCGAGGGCGTCCCGCCCTCGAATCGCGGGCAGGATGCCCGCGACACAACGCCTGACGCCCCGGATCAAGTCCGGGGCAGGCTCCCCCTGCGAAGGCAGGGGGCACTACGAACGGGTCCTGGCCGGCGGCTGGAGTTGGAACTCCCAGATCGTGGGGCCGTCGGTGGCTTCGAGGATGTTCAGGCGGACGTACTGGGCCGTCACGGGCTGGAAGTCCTGGCATACTGCTCGCCGATCCGGGTGCCTTGGAGGAAGGTCTTCCAGGTTTCGCCATCCTTGTATTGCAGCTCGAAGCGGCGGACGCGGTCGTATTCCTCGCTGATTGCCACGCGGCCGAAGGTCACGGGCTTGCCCAAGTCCAACTCCAGCCAAGCCTGCTTGACGCCGGAATCCGTCGCCCAGCGCGTGGCCGGATCGCCGTCCACCGCCTTGTCCGGGCCGTGGGCCCGGTTGTTCTGAAATACGTTCGATGCCTTGGCCTTCGCGCCGGCGGTCAGCGAAGCCGAGGCGACGACGAGCGGCGGAATCTCGCCCGCCGGGCCGTCCAACTCCAGCTTCACGATGGTGTCGATCTCCTGCCGATTCTGCGCCGGCACCTGGATTTCGACGCCTTCTTTCGTCTGTCGCACGGTGGCCGTCCCGCCCGTCAGAAGGGACGAGTTGACCACGTGTTTCGGCAGGGCGGGGAGGGTGATGGTGTCGCTCGGCCAGGCGAGGATGTGCACGTAGATCGTGTTGCCCTTGTACGTGCTGGCGAGTTGGGCGGTGGTCTTGATGGGGCCGCCGCGGGTGCCGTAGATGCTCTCGCCATATTGGCGGAGCCAGTCGCCCATCTCCTTGAGCCGGTCCACCTGCCTGGGCTCGATCCGGCCGTCGGGCATCGGGCCGACGTTGAACAGGAAGTTGCCGTCGCCGCCGGTGACGCGGACGAGCGTCTGGATGCATTCCTTGAGCGATTTCATCCGGTCGTTCGGCTTCCAGGCCCACTGCTGGCAGATGGTCATGCAGGTCTCCCAGGGCCGGTCGTTCTGGAACTTGCCGATCTGCTGTTCCGGCGTGTCGTGGTCGGCGGGCAGGCCGGCGCGGTTGTTGATAATCACGTGCGGCTGCAACTGGCGGATCATCTTGAAGAGGTTCTCCGCGTCCCAATCCTTGGCGGTGCCGCCGAGGCCGTCGAACCAGATGATGTCGATCCGGCCGTAGTTGCTGCAAATCTCGCGGAGTTGGCCGTGCAGGTACTCGATGTACTGCTGGTGATTGGCGGTGCGGTAGTCCGGATGGTGCCAGTCCACCGGCGAGTAGTAGTAGCCCAGCTTCAGGCCCGCCTTGTGGCAGGCGTCGGCCAGTTCCTTGACCACGTCCCGCTTGAAGGGCGAATTGGTGATCTTGTAGTCGGTGAGCCGGCTGTCGAACATGGAAAAGCCGTCGTGGTGCTTGGACGTGAAGACGAGGTACCGCATCCCGGCGTCCTTGGCGATCCGCACCCACTCGTCGGCGTTGAACTCGACCGGGTTGAACTGCTTGTAGAGGTTGTCATAGACCTCGACGGGGATCTCGCCCGTGCTCTGCCGTCCGTGCCGCGTCGCTCGCCGCCGCGCGACCAGCCGATCTCGGTGCCCTTGAGGCTGACCGGCCCCCAATGCAGGAACAACCCAAATTTCAGCTCCCGCCACGCCTGCACGTCCTGGTCACTCGCTTTGAGGTAGCTTGGACCATTCGCGCTGCCGACCGGCGCGGGCTGCGCAGCAGCTATCCGCTGTGACGGCTCCGGACACGAAGGACAGACAGATGAGGCTGATCGCGCGATTTCGTACGGGCCTGAGTCCGAGCATGATTGGCTCCTTTCCAGTTGGCTCTTTATGTGCTCTACGGTATCGCAGTATATCCGCATAGCCCGGGCTTGGGAAGCCGTGCGGGACACCGACATCTCGTGGCAGGTACCCTCGCCAGAAGAACATTTTGCCACAGAGAGCACCGAGACCCCAGAGCGAATGGAACCGCAGATAAACGCCGATGGACGCTGATAAAGTCTTTGGGAACCGGGATTTACAGCCGACCACTGACTACCGGCTACCCACAACCCGCTCGATTCCATTTGCCTTTCCGCCGGCTTGACCCGCAATGTGGCTATGGATTGACATACAGCAACGAGGTGGGGTATTATGGGGACCACGAGTGAAGGGGAATCCGATGAAGGCGATGGTCGGTCAAGCCGATGTGGCAACAACGGACTCCGGACGGCTTGAGGCCGCTTCTGGAGGTGCTCTGATAGCACACTGCGTCCATCCGGTCCTACGCCGTGTTATGCCGACAGGAAATCACAACACCGCCTCTTATGTGGATCAGTCTAATCACTGTTAGACATCACTCACTCCATAGGAGCGCCCCATGACCATCATTCCGCCGAAGGTTTTCGTCTCCTACTCGCACGATAGCGAACCACACAAGGAATGGGTCCTCAAATTGGCGACGCGGCTCATGGCGAATGGGGTCGACGTGATCCTCGACCAGTGGGATCTCAACCTCGGCGGTGATCTGCCTCGCTTCATGGAAACAGGGCTCGTTGGAGCGAATCGGGTCCTTGCCATTTGCACCAGTGCCTACGTGGAAAAGGCGAACGCTGGACTTGGCGGAGTCGGATACGAAAAGATGATTCTCACTGCCCAGGTCATGCAGAACGTGACGTCCGAACGGATCATACCCATCATTCGGGACAACGCCGCCAAGCTGCCGGTTCCGACATTCCTAGCCTCAAAGGTGTATGTGGATTTTCGTGACGACTTGGCCTACGAGTCCAAGTACGGAGAACTCGTCCGAGACATACTTGGTCAAAAGATCAAGCCGAGGCCTCCCATAGGAGCAAACCCCTTTTTGGCAGCGCCGATCTTGACTTCACCGATCGTGTCCTTTGGTCCGGAACGCTACGTCTCGCCGGCCTTGTCCGGCGTGATTACTTTCGACTATTCAAACAACAACGGGAGATATGTTGTCGGCGCAGGAGATTTGGCCTTTGAAACAGCTTGGTCGGGAGGTAGCAACACCGCAATTCACGCATACAAGGATCCGCCAAGTATTCGGACGGTGGCTCTGGCAGTCGGCATCGGGGAGATCAGTGACATCGTCGATGCTTCGGTATTCGATACTTCCTCTCGGGCCCGGTTACCACACCTCGGCGAAATAGTCGTATGGCAGAACACTGCTGGCTATTACCTGGCCACGAAAGTCACCCGTCTCAAGAGCCGAGGACATGGCGATACGATTGACGAAGTAGAATTCTCCTACGTGATCCAGGCAGACAAAAGCGCTTCTTTTCAAGGGACAACGTGATGTCTAACAAGCCGTTGCAGCAGTCAGGGTCGCCGCAGTGAGATCGTGTAGAATCGCGGCGCCGGCTCGGTGGCGCCCCTGCTGCTGAACGGCAAAGCGTTCAACGGCGTGGGGAATCGCGGGGGGATTCTCGAAGGGAAGGGAACCGCCGGGGAAATCCGACTGTGGATTCCTGCCTGCGCAGGAATGACAGGCGGCGTGTGATCCGCGGGCGGATCACTTGACGATGTGGGTGTGGGCGGCGTCGAACATGCGGACGCCGCCGCGGTCGAGCTGGAGGATCAGGCCCTTCTCCGGGTCCACGCCGACGCAATGGCCGGTGAAGCGGCGTTTGTTGCAGGAGGGATGATCCGTGGGCCCTTTTGCTATCTTGAAAATTCGGTTGCCACGGCCGAATTTTCAAGGTAGACTTTCAGGCATGATCGAACGCAGGAAAGAAATAGCTACCCTACGGACGCTTTTGCGGCGACACCGCGTCGTGGGGCTCGTCGGTGCCCGACAAGTTGGGAAGACGACTCTGGCGCGCAGCGTGGCACAGGTTTGGCCGGGGCGCGTCGAATACTTCGATCTGGAGAATCCGGAGGATCAGGCCCGGCTGGCCGACCCGCTGTTGGTCTTGAAGCCTCTGCGCGGACTGGTCGTCATTGATGAAGTGCAGCGGAGTCCCAACCTGTTTCCCGATCTTGCGTGTGTTGGTGGACAGACCGAAAGGGCCGCGCGGTTTCTTGTCCTGGGCAGCGCGTCACCGGAACTCCTGCGGCAGACCTCGGAGAGCTTGGCGGGACGCATTGTCTATCATGAAGTCGGCGGCTTCTCGCTGGAGGAGGTGGGCGTCGCGCAGCAGTCCCGGTTGTGGGTCCGGGGCGGATTGCCACGCTCGTTTCTGGCGCGGTCCGCGGCGGAAAGCCACGAGTGGCGCCAGGGGTTCATCCGGACCTTTCTGGAACGGGATATGCCGCAACTGGGTCTGGGCGTTAACGCCGCGGCCATGCGGCGCTTTTGGATCATGCTGGCTCACTACCACGGTCAAATCTGGAATGCTTCCGAGTTTGCCCGGTCTTTCGGCGTGGCCGATACGACGGTTCGGGACTACCTGGATCGGCTCACCGCCGCGATGGTCGTATGTCAGCTCCCGCCCTGGCACGAGAATGTGGCCAAGCGTCAGGTCAAGTCCCTCAAGGTCTACATCGCGGACAGCGGTTTGCTGCACACTCTCTTGAATCTGCGTCTCCAGGCCGATATCGAGGCGCATCCCAAGGTCGGAGCCTCCTGGGAGGGGTGGGTGCTGGAGCAGGTCATCCGGCGGCTGGATGCCGATCGCCAGGAGTGCTTCTTCTGGGCGACCCACACCGGCGCGGAATTGGACTTGTTGGTAGTTCGCGGCCGGATTCGACTCGGGTTTGAAGTCAAGCGGACAGTGGCTCCGAGCTTGACGACTTCCATGCGCCACGCGCTACAGGACCTGCGTCTGGACCGGCTCGACGTGATCCACGCGGGGGAACGGACTTTTGCCCTGGCGGACCGGGTCCGGGCCGTGGCGCTCTCCGGCTGCTCGATGATCTGGGACGGCTCTGACGCTTTGGGGGAAGGACGGAGGCAGGCAGCGACGGCCGCGGTTCATTGGACGATGTGGGTGTGGGCGGCGTCGAACATGCGGACGCCGCCGCGGTCGAGCTGGAGGATCAGGCCCTTTTCCGGGTCCACGCCGATGCAGTTGCCGGTGTAGCGTCGCTTGTTGTAGGACAGGGTGACGCGCTGGCCCAGTTGCGTGCTCAGGCGGCTCCAGGTGTCGATGATTGTTGGCCGTCTCGCTCGGCGGCCAGGAGCCAATGGTCGAGAGAGGTGAGGACCCGCTTGGCTACGGTCACGCGCTGGCACCGCGTTCCGCTGACCAGGTCCAGACTCGTGGCCGTCGCCTGCAAATCCGGCGGGAAGCTGTCGGGCGTCTGATGGCAGTTGATGCCGATGCCGATGACGTGAATGGCAGAGGGGAAGTCTGACGTTGGAGTTGGTAGGATGGGCTTTAGCCCATGCTGCTCCTGTGCGGCTATGGACGAATCATCCGCATGGGCTAAAGCCCATCCTACGTGGCTTTCATCACTGGGGTTGAGATTGCTTCGTCGCGGCGCTCCTCGCAATGACATTTCTGGCACTTCACACTTCAAACTCTTCTCTGTCCTTCGGCTCTTCGATTCCACGAGGATGCCGGCGACTTTCTTGCCGTCAAGGAGGACGTCATTCGGCCACTTGATGGCGGCCTGGCAGCCGCCCGCCTGGCCGATAGCCTCCGCCACGCCGACGGCACACGTCAGGGACAGGAGCTCGCTGCTGATGCCGCAGTCGATCAGAGCGAAGGAGAACAGCAGGCTTTCGGCCCGGCCGCCTTGCCATTGGGCCCCGGCCCGGCCCCGGCCGGCCGTCTGCTCTTCGGCGAAGACTACCAAACCATCGTTGGCCGGATTGCGGGCGTACTCGGCCGCCACGTCGTTGGTGCTCGACGTGCGATCGTAGACGAGCACCTTGCGGCCGAGGCGTTTCGTCCTCAGATTGGCGCGGATCAGGTCAGGGTCCAGACGGTCGTGGGTGGGCTATAAGACAAAGTCGAAGCTCAAAACCCGCCGCAGGCGTGTACCGGCCATTAGGGACAAATCCAAACCCCGAGCACAATGACCCAGACGCTGACGCCAGCGGCGGGTCTGTTTTGACTTCGAATCGGGCCTTCGTCTGTTTCATTTCCCGCACAGCGGGTTCTATCTATCCAAGGCGATATCCACGGCGGCGGCGGAATGCGTGATGGCGCCGACCGCGATCCTGTCCACGCCGCACTGGGCGATCTCCGCGACGTTGTTCAGGGTGACGTTGCCGGAGGCTTCCAGCAGCGGCCCTTTGTTCTTGCCGCACATTTTGTTCCGCATCTCGACGGCATGCTTGAGCTGCCACTGGCCCATGTTATCCAGCAGAACGATGTCGATGCCGGGGACCCTCAGGACGTGGTTCAACTGGTCGTCTACGTGGTCCACCTCGACGGCGACGAACTGGAGCCCCTTGATCTTGCGAGCCTTGGCGACGAGCTGGCGCAAGTTTTCCGAAAAGTCGCTGCCCAATTCGGCGATGTGGTTGTCCTTGACGAGAATGCCGTCGTAGAGGCCGAGGCGGTGGTTGCAGCCGCCGCCGCAGCGCACGGCGTATTTCTCCAGGAGCCGCCAGCCGGGCAGCGTCTTGCGGGTGTCGTAGATCTTGGCTTTGGTCCCCTTGACGGCTCGGACGTAGCGGCTCGTCGTGGTCGCGATACCACTGAGTCTTTGCAGAAAGTTCAACATTACCCGCTCGGCGCTGAGCATCGAGCGCAGCGGCCCGCGGATCGTCGCCAGCTTGTTGCCGACGTGGGCCGGCTGGCCGTCTTCGAAATACGCGGTCATCTTGAGCCGCGGGTCGTACTGCCGGAGAATCTCCTTCACGACCGGCAATCCCGCCACCACGATCTCCTCCCGCGAGACGACGTGCGCGCTGGCACGCGTCCCGCCGTGGAACAGCAAATTCGTCGTCACGTCGCCCCGGCCGAGGTCTTCCTCCATCGCCATGTGGATCAGCGGCCGCACCTTCCTGATATCCAGTTTCTGCATTGGATGATTCTACCCTAAACGAGTTACTCTTTCTCCCCTGCCGCCGGGTCCGTGGAGAGACCGTCGGACAGTATATCGACCAAAAAGCGCGGGCGATTAGATCACTCCAACCAGCCGGCCCTTTCGCCTGCTGCACCAGCGTACATCAGAAACGGCCTGGCCGAGACCGCTGCGCCGCGCCCTAAGAAACGGATGGCTCGGGTGCCATGTCTACGGCTGTGCGTAGACACGCGGGGCATGTGCGAAGACATGCCTACGAGGCGTAGGCATGGCACCCAGTTCCGCAGACCGAGGTGGGATCACCACGGGACTTGCGAAACACCCCGCGAACGGCTGCAGGTCGCCCCGAGGCAACAAATCATAAACCACCAATCAAAGATTGTAGATTACTTGCGGCGGCCGCGCGTTTT
>CAVVRJ010000029.1:0-55126 GCA_963750205.1 uncultured Planctomycetota bacterium | reverse complement strand
AACCAAGTAGGTGATAACATAACGTATTGCTAAAATGGATCAGCGCGGGAACGGGCAGTTGGTCCAGATGCGTCTGCATCTCATTGCACGTGCCGTCGAAGAAGACCAGCACCGATTGTTTGAAGGCGGCCAGTACCTCCGGTGACATCTTCGACGCCAGCGAGCGAGTGATCTTGGTTGGCTTGGGCGTAGGCGTTCAGGTCCTCTATGGCCGAGTGGCCCAAGACCAGGCGCACGATCGGCGATTGCCACGAACTGCCCCCAGTGACGTACGTGCCGAACGCTCGTTCACAGTAGCCGCCCTGGTCGTCGCCACCCAGGCGAGCCGGCCTGGAACGAAGAGCGCCGCGGGATTACTGGATCCTCCCCACGGTTGCCACTGCATCGGCTGGATGCCGAAGAGGGAGACGGAACCCGCCGGTGCGTCGAGATGAAGGAAGTCGGCGAAGGCGGGCGGGTAAGGGGTCCCATAACTGTAGTAATGGGTGGGCCGCAGCTCGTAATAGAACGAATAGCCACCGACCTCGAACCAATTGCCGCCGGTCTTCACATATTTGCCGATTGCCGCCACCGTGCCCGGCATGCCGGTCTCTTCGAGCACGGGCGTGAACTCCCCGTAGGGATTGAGGATCGCCAGAAAGTCGGTGCCCGCCAGGGCACCGAGCATGGCGCCGGCGTGGTCAGCTCGACGATTTGGAACTTCGCTTGACTGATCGCGGCGGAGGCCCCGAGGCGGGTGCGCCAATCGCTTGCCGGCACGACGGTCCAGCCGCCTGTGGACGGGCCGTGCTCCAAAGCCACCAAACCGATCTTCGACCGCATTGGCGGGGGCGGCTGTACGAGGTGTTCGAGGGCGGCCATGACCAGATCGGCAGCCAGCGGCGCCTGATTCGTGTCGACCCGGCCTTCCGAGGCGGAAAAGAAGACCTTGTCGGCCCAGGCAGGTCCCGGAGAAATAGGGTCCATTGGGGGAATCGGCGAGCACGATGGCCCTCGAATCCGGCGGCGACGGGCGGTTGACGAGGGCGGGCTTGCCGTCCCATTTGGCGGCAAGGTCGCTGCCGAGCCACGTGAGACCGTCCGCCGTGATCGTGATAGGTACTGGCGGGTCGTTGTCCGCCCGCATGACCGCCCCGGTCCCGAAAAGGCTGATGAAGCCGCTCGGCCCCACCATCTGAGTCTGCCAGCCGGCGGGATGGTCGGCACTTTGGCGTTGAAAGAAAGGCGGCCGGAAGGCCGCTCCCACGGATTCATTGCCGTTCAGGGGGCAAACCAAACGGTCAATCTGATTGGGGTCGAAACGCACGCGAGCCGGAAGGGTGAGCTCAAGCACGGTCGGGCGCGCGGGTTCTACCCGTGCCGTGAAGTCCACGCCATCCGGCCTTCCCGCAACCGTCACGGTCACACCGAGGTCGGCGCTGACGTAGTTCAGATACAAGGTCTGGCCGGGACGATCCGTGGACCAACGGAACGGCCGGGCGGACGAGCCGGCGGCAAAATCCGTGGCGTTGACGGTACTGCCGTCCGCGCAGGTTGCCTGCCACAGGCCTCCCTCACCGCTTTGGAGAATGCTGTCACTCTTGCCGGAGGTCGTCAGGGATTGGATGGACCCGTTCTCGTCGCTGAAAGCAAGGATACAGGTGTCGCTGGAGAATACGATCGCGCCGCCATGACGCTCAATCGTGGCAGCAGAGGCGGAAGGCAGAATACCGAAGACCGAGGACAGAAGGCAGAGGACCGAGGGCAGAGACCAGCGCCGGCTTCCCTTCACTGTTCTCCACTCTCCGGCATATCGAGACAAACCAGCAAAAACTTGCTCATCGCCCACACCACGAGCATATCGAATAAGCGCAGACCAGTCAAGCTTGAACGCGGGCAGTGGGAAAAGTGAAAAGCGGCCGATGGGATTCGGACCCACAACTTCTACCTTGGGAAGGTAGCACTCTACCGTTGAGCTACGGCCGCGTATAACCTGTATGGTGCAGATTCTATGCCCTGCCGATCCGGCTGTCAACCGGAAAAGCGGCCTCGTATCGTGGAATAGAAAGACGTCGCCATCTTGCAGAAGGCTTGGAAATACCTGTTCGGGGCGGTATAATGGCGAGGGTAGGTGCTGGGGTGAGATGGAGCAGTCGTCGAAAGGCGTTCGTCCGGGAGGAGAATCGCGTATGAGAGCCTCTATTGCGTCGCTGCTGATGGCGGTTGGTTGGGTTTGCGCTTGGGGTGGGACGAGGGCAATCGCCGGAACAGACGTTCCTTTTCATCGCGGGGTCAATCTCACAAGCTGGCTCCAGGTCGACAGTGCCCGGCAGATTCAGTTTACCATGTTCACCAAGCAGGACCTCGTGAACATCAAAAGCCTGGGCTGCGACGTGATCCGGCTGCCCATCAACCTGCATCACATGACCGGCGGTGCTCCGGACTATACCATCGATCCGCTGTTCTTCTACTTCCTCGACCAGATCGTCGATTGGTGCGAGGCGCTGCAAATCCACCTCATCTTGGACAACCATACGGGCGACGTGGACGCCAATGGCAATACGGACGTGGATATCGATACGGCCCTGGTACCGGTCTGGAGGCAGATGGCGGAACACTACCAGAAGCGCTCCACATATCTCTACTACGAAATCCTCAATGAGCCGCACGGGATCGCGGACGCGCGGTGGGGCCAGATTCAGCAGGAAGCCATGAGCGCCATTCGGGCCGTGGATCTCGTGCATACGATCGTGGTGACCCCGGCGAACTGGGGCAGCTACAACAATCTGGCGAACCTCCCCTTCTACCGGGACACCAATTTGATCTACACGTTCCACTTCTACGATCCGTTCATGTTCACGCACCAGGGCGCCAGTTGGACGAATCCGTCGATGGTGCCCCTGTCGGGTGTGCCGTTTCCGTATGGGGCGGGTCCCATGCCCGCGTGCCCGCCGGCACTGAAGGGCACCTGGGTCGAGAGCAGCCTGAACTCGTACCCGACGGACGGCACCGTGGCCAACGTGAAGAAGTTGATCAATATCGCGGTCAAATTCCGCGACGACCGGCAGGTCCCCGTCTACTGCGGCGAGTGCGGCGTCTACATGCTCAACAGCAATCCCGACCAGCGGGTCTACTGGTACAGCGTCGTGCGGAGCTATCTCGAAGAGAAGAAGCTCGCCTGGACCACTTGGGACTACGAGGGCGGCTTTGGCCTCTTCGAAAAGGACTCGGACGACCTGTTCGAGCACGATCTGAACATCCCGCTGGTGCAGGCTCTCGGACTGATCGCACCGGCGCAAACGCCGTATGTCAAGACGCCGGATCTCACCGGCTTCGATGTCTACACCGACTACATAGCCGGGAACGTGCGAAACACCAGCTACTTTGGCCACGGGACGCTGGACTTCTATTGCGGCACCACCCCGGAGGACGGCACGTACTGCATTTACTGCACGGGCTTCGATCAGTACAACGCCATCGGCTTTCAGTTCCACCCGAGCAAGGACCTGACGGTGCTCCTGTCGCAGGGCTACCTGCTGGATTTCTGGGTCCGGGGCGATACGCCGGGGGCTCGTTTCGATGCCCGCTTTCTGGACACGAAAACCACCGACCCGCAAGACCATCCCTGGCGCATGAATGCGACCATCGATCAGAGCCTTGCCCCCTGGGACCGCCAGTGGCATCACGTACAGGTCCCCCTACGGAGCTTTGTGGACGGGGGCTCGTGGGACAACGCGTGGTTCCCGCCGCCGGGGCACTTCGACTGGTCCGCCGTGGATTCTTTTCAGATCGTGTCCGAGTATCACGATTTCGTGGGTATGCAGTTCTGGTTCGACGACATCCGCCTCACGAAACCGCCCGGCCTGCGGTAGACAGGTTCGTAGTGCCCCCTGCCTTCGCGAGGCGGGCTTCGGCCGCAACTAGAACGACCAAAGGCGAAAGAAGTATGTAGCCCAGCCGCCCTCGGCTGGGGACTTCGAAACCACCGCCGGGGGCGGCTGTGCCACTCCAGTAGGAATAAGTATGTTGTCCCCGGAATAAACGCGTGTCGATAGCCGCAAGCCCTTCGCGGGGTTAGAAGAGGCGGTTCAGGGGGGTGGCGTGAGTTGTTTTCCACTTCGGTGTTCCGGATGCTTCGGACCGTCGGCGTATACGCGAGGTTTCCGGAGGCGGTTCGTGCCCGGAAACACGAAGAGACCGGGCCCAAGCGGAAGGGGAAAGGACGATTGGAATAATGGAACAGTGGAATACTGGAACGATGGGTTGGCGGATCGGCTGCCTTCCCCAGCATTCCAACATTCCAGTATTCCACTCTTCCATCCTAACCCCGCCGGAGGCGTCCGCTGGTGGGCGGTTCTTCCTGATTTCCGCCCACGAAAGCCTCCGGAAACGCAGGGCAGGGGCGGAGGGTAGTTGGCGAAGCAGCCCAGGGGAAAGAACGGGGGCACGACACTCCCCTGAACCGGCTCTTCTCTTCGTTGCCAAGCCGTCCGTGTTCTCTCGCTTCAGGGCGCGCACATCTTAGGCGGATTTGGCGGCCGGGCGTCGAGAACGCGACGGTTTTAGGCTATGAGCTTCCAGCCCATGAATTCATCGGCAGAGCCCGCCCTGAGCGAAGCGAAGGGATGCCGATGCCACGAAGCGCGGGCGGATGCCCGCAACACGGGCGTAGCCCAACCGATCTCTTGGTCACATGCAATTGCCCCCCTCTCCTTATTCCTGGCCGCAACAGGACTTGCGCGCGGAAGTTTTGTGCTTTTCTCCCTTGACACAGCCAGAGCGTGCGTTTACAATACACCCAACATATACGAGAGGTAAAAAGTGAAACGATAACAGCGTAGCACACGGGAGAACCGATCATGGGACGGGAGAAGCCGGAGAGACCGCAGACGGGAAGCGGAGGACAGTAAACCGGAGGACGGAAGACAGAGGGCAGAGGACCGAGCAGGGCGGGCGGAGGGCGGAGGGTCGGACAGGGGGGACCGAGGACAGACGACGGAGGAAGGCTGGCGGGAGCCGGATCAGAAAGCAAGCGTGCCGAACAAACGGACGTGCTTCTTCTGTGCGTATGCCTGCCAGATGCGGCGGGGGCCCTCGTTCCTGATGGGGATGAACCTCCGGCGGCCCCTGGTTTGCCTGAACCATCCGGTCGCTCCGGGTGAGTTCCGCGAGGTCCTGGGCACTAGCACCTGCCCGAACTTCCGCCCCCGGCCGGAGTCGCCGCTGCGAATCGAGCCGCCGGAGCCGCCGAACGACAACGTCAAGTTCATTGCTTTGACCCGCGGGCAGCACGTCATGGTCGATGCCGCCGATTTCAAACGGCTCAACAAGCACAAATGGTGCGCCGTGCCGTGCAGCAGCGGTTCGGGTTACTACGCGATGCGCAGCGGGGGGACGCTCGATCTTCATGCACCGCGAGATCGTGAACGCCCAGGAGGGCGAAGTCGTGGATCATGCCAACCGCTTGCCCTGGGACGATCGCCAGTGCAATCTCCGCCCCTGCTCGCAAGAAGAGAGCAACCGCAATCGCCACACCAGGGTCCATTCCTCCCGCTTCCAGGGTGTCTCCTACGACAAACGCTGGCGCAAGTGGGTGGCCTTTGTCCGCGTCGAGGGCAGGGTGGAGCAGATCGCGGCCTCGGACGACGAGGTCGAGGCCGCCAAGCTCCGCGATCGCTGGGCCTTTGCCTGCTACGGCTGGTTCGCCTACTTGAATTTCCCCGACGATTTCGTCGGCAAAGACCCGGCCGACCCCGACTTCCAGGCCCTCCGCGACCAGCTCGCCGAGAAACGGCGGAAACGCGAAGAAAGAAGACAGGGAAAAAGTAAAAAGGGAAAAGGGAAAAGCAAGAGGGCAACCGCGGCAAGCAAAAGGGCAGAGGGGGAAGGGAAGAAGGCCAGGCCCAACCACCGGGGTCACAAAAAAGGCAAGCCGCCAACGACGCGCGGCAAGTGATGGGAGCAACTGGTGGCCAGCAAGTCCGCACGCACGGACGGATGCATCCTCGTCGCTTCCAAGTGTTCCGACGAACAACTTCGGTCCCGGCCGGGTGTCGGGCCCGAGGGGACCGGTCTTCGCAGGTCGTGCGTCCCCGCACGGTGCTCTTAGGCGAGCGGGGACGCTCGCTCTACCAGGAGGGCTACCGCTAGGTCCTTACTACCGGGCTTGCCTGTCAAGACTCATAGGTTTGCATAACGATCGGTCCTGCGGCTATAATGGAGCCAGACAGGAAAGGGTCTGGCAGATGACGGCAATGGATTTGGGCGTCGCACAAGAGCAGATCGAGGAGTTCTGCCGCCGGTGGAAGATCCGCCGTCTGGCTGTCTTCGGTTCGGCGGTCACGGGCCAGTTGCGCGCCAACAGTGATATCGACCTGCTGGTCACATTTGCCCCCGACGCCGACTGGACCATGTTTGACCATTTCGCGATGGAGGACGAACTCTCCCGGCTGTTTGGCCGCGAGGTCGATTTGGTGAGTGTGCGGGCCCTGGAAGAGAATCCCAATCCGACGTACCGGCAGGAGATCAGCCGCTCGGCGAGGCAGATCTATGCAGCGTGACGAGAAATGTAGCCCAGCCGCTCTCGGCTGGGGGGCTGATCGCGCCTTGCGCCGAGACGCCGGGACGCTGGGGACTGAAAAGTGGGGACTGGCAACCGTCAACTGCTTTTTCAACCACCAAGGGCACGGAGACCACGGAGATTGAACCAAAGACGGGGCTCCAAGAGATTTGGGGCCTTCCGGCGGTCTGTCCTACGCCAATCCATTCTTTCTCTGTGTCCTCGGTGATCTCTGTGGCAAATAGAAGATCTTTTAGAACCACGAATAGCACGAATCCCCCAGCGCGGCCTCGCTCGCTCGGCCGCAACCAAAACCCATCCTCTCGCTAAGACGCAAAGAACGCTGAGAAGACGGGACCGTGACGCACTTTCCCTTGGCGATCTTGGCGTCTCTTGCGCGAAACATAATCCTTTGGATTCTAACGACTTATGTACCGTCAGAAATCTTCGCGAGAAAACAAGATTTCAACAGGTAGTAGTACGAATAAGAGAGAAGACCGATGGCCCAGATTCGTGTGATTGGTGGAGATTCGTTGTTGCTAAAGTCTTTTGAGATAGAGCTTTACATCTTTTGACAGGGATTGACCCGGATGGACGCGGATCTTGAACCGACAACGGACTACTGACTACCGACAACTGCCTTCTTCACCGCGAAGCACGCGACAGAACATGTAGGACAGCCGCCCTCGGCTGTCAAAACGGGCGGCGGCCGCCGGCGGACCGCCGACAACCGAGCTGCCACCAGGCGCACCCTGCGGCTCCGCCGGCGACCCGCCGTGGCGTATGATAACCAGAAAACAGATAGTTAAGACTCGACCCCGCTCTTTCCCGCTCTCTCCAAGACTCGACCCCGCTCTTTCCCGATATACGCTGAGTTGCGAGCAGACATCGACGATGGCTGAGGGTGGCAATTAGCCAGATTCCCGTTATTCTTGTCTTGGACACTGCACCCTGCTACACTGATTCTCTGTAACGAGGTCAGCCAGCAGTTGGATAACAAGAGGAGACACAATGCGTTGGAAGAAGGTTGGCCAGCGTGATTTGCAGTTGCTTGAGATAACAGATGAGGAGCATGAACGTCTGGAAGCGATCTTGAGCCGGATGTGTGACCCGAGCTATGGTCTGGCAGAGACGCAGACGATGGTGGAACGCCTGAGGGAGGACGTGCTACGTCGGGGTCTTCTGGAAAACCGCAGGCTTACCAGGAATGAGACTCTCACGCAACTCTCCACTTGGTGTGATGCCGCCGGCAGATTTGCCAAGGGAAAACAGTACGCACAGCAAATCTCTCGAATGTTGTTTTCGGGGCAGGTGATACCGAGAGTCATCACCAAGGATGGACGACCTTTCCCAAATGCGGAAGGGACTTTTGGACACCTTCATAGCCGACGTCCTGAGAGCTCAGGATTCGCCTGGGTCGCACGAGCCGACAGAGATTGAGCCGGCAGAAGGTGAGACTGAGATAGGGCCTCCACCCTCCAGTGTCAGCTTGGAGCGAGATCTGCGCGATCATATCGCCTTCGATCCGGGCATCGTGGAATCCGGGCTGAAGCTACGGCGGAAGGAATACCCTACTGACGTAGGAAACATCGACGTTCTATGTGAGGATGCCGACGGCACACCCGTCGTAATCGAACTCAAGAAAGACCGGTCGAGCGACGCCGTTGTTGGGCAGACCTTGAGATACATGGGTTGGCTACAGAAAATGGAAAAGCGAGATGTTAGAGGAATAATTATCGTGGGTGGCCGTGATGAGCGGCTACTGTATGCGGTAGCTCCGGTGCCGACCATCAAGCTCATGTACTATCAAGTCCACTTTGAAATCAGTGAGGAGCCCGCCGTTGACGATGAGCGTACGGAGGGTTAACCCATTGAGGGCTGTATCCGACATAAAACTTCAGAACGAGACGGCAAAATGGCGCAGTAAACGACAACCGTAATTCCATTTTCATCAGCTATACACACCGTGACCAGAGATTTGTTGAACGCCTCGCCGGAGACCTCCGGTCGCTGGGGTGTGAAGTCTGGCTCGACGAGTGGAAGGTCAGGATGGGTGACTCCCTCTTGAAGGAAGTCGGCAAGGGAATCACAGATGCCAAGTGGATGATAATTGTCCTTTCCCCTGCTGCACTGGAATCTGAATGGGTCAGCACTGAATTGCGAACTGGTCTGACACGCGAACTGCACGAGAAGAAAGTTTTCGGGAGAATTCTGGAGAATTCTGGGACACCATACTTATTTCGGGCTTGAATTTGGTATGGTGTCCCCAGATTCCCCCAGGTCTGCGATGAAGATGCGGTATCAAATCACATTGGCTATCCTGGCCGCGACGCTGTTGATCGCCGCGCTGTTGGGCACGCTGTTGTGGCCGAGGCCAGAGGCGAAGCCGCTCTATAAGGTGACTATTTTGCCCACTCTGGGCGGCCTCTGGACGGTGCCGAGCGGGATCAACAACCGCGGCCAGATCGTGGGGTTTTCGGAGACTGTTGTTGGTGGTGGCTGCCATCTGTGCCTCTGGGACCCCAATGGGAGGATGCAGGACCTGGGGCCGAGCCTCAGAGGTGTCTTCTGCCTCAATGACTCCGGGCAGATCGCCGGGACGACACAGGACCCCAACGGCCAGGACATCGCCTTCTTGTGGGATCGTGCACGCGGCAGGCGTCTGCTCGGGACGTTGGGCGGCCACGGGAGCACACTCTTGGGTCTAAACAACCGCGGGCAGGTCGTCGGATGGTCTTGGACGGCCGGAGATCTCCTGCACGCGTTTGTTTGGGACCAGAGCACCGGCATGCGGGACCTCAGCGCGCCGGAGGCCCGCTCTGACAAGGCTTACGCCATCAACGACAGCGGATTGATCGTGGGCACGTCGGATCGGGACAGTAGCCATCCCGCTCTATGGACCTGTGCCGGCCCCGTGGCAGTGGCAGACGCCAACCAACTGCGCGATCTCTACGGTTTCTCCCGCGTAAACAGCCACGGGTATACGGCGGGCCGGCAGCGCTTGCCTGGCGGGCGCGAGTTCCTGGTCCTCTGGCGGCCGGGCAGCGCGCCGCAGAGGCTATTGCCCCTCGATCACCAAACCGTGGGGTGGTCCGCGATCAACGACGCTAACCAGGTCCTGTTTGCGGAATGGCACCATCGCGTGTTTGAGTCGGTAACCACCGGCTGGCTCTTTTCGCACCCGCTGGAGAACTATCTCTTGGACCCCAATCAGGGATGCATACCCCTGAACCCGCAGGTGCTCACTAAGAAGAGTGAAAGCCTCCGCTTGTCCGCTCTGAATGATCGAGGCTGTATCGTCGGCTTGGTGGTAGGCAAGACCTACGTCCACCCTGTCCTCTTGGAGCCGATTCCGGAGCAATGGGGCAAGACAGGGCGGAGAGGACTATGAAACGGAAGGTCCGCGTGATGAGGCACTCTCTCGACCATCCGAGAAGGTGTGCACGGCACACCGTACGGGACTTGGACTATTGCCTATCGTGCGTTGCTGGATTCGTGTTTGTTGCAGTAGGTATGCAGATGTGATAATATACTGCAATGAAATGGGAAAAACTACTGAGGCAGGTGGCGGATGAGCCGGTCTTTCGCACGGGCTTTCTGGCCGGGAGCGGCGAGAGGCTGGCCGCCCTGCGTCTGCAATTGAGCCGGTGGGTCAAGGCGGGCAAGCTGATCCAGCTTACGAAGGGCTTGTATACGTTGGCCGAGCCTTACCGGAAGCTGACGCCGCATCCCTTTGTCCTTGCCAACGCGATGAAGAAGGCCTCCTATGTGAGTTTGCAGTCGGCGCTGGGGCACTTCGGGATGATCCCGGAGCATGTTCCGACGGTGACCAGCGTGACGACGCAAAGGCCGTCGCGGGTCCAGACGCCGTTGGGCCGGTTCTTGTTTCGGCACATCAAGAAAAGCTGGTTCAGTGGCTACGGGCAGGTCGATCTTGGGGCGGGCCAGAAGGCGTTTGTCGCTACGCCGGAGAAGGCCCTGCTGGATTTGGTGTACCTGACCCCGGGGGCGGACAACGATGACTTCCTGGCGGAGCTTCGACTCCAGAATCTTGAAGGCCTGGATCGTGATGTGCTTGTCCAACTGGCCCAGACGAGTAGAAGCCCGAAACTGCGGCGGGCCGTCAAGATCATCGAGAGGCTAATCGAGGAGGAAGGAGGCCCCGCGGCATGAAGGACTACCTCCGGCAGATTCTGACTGGTGTCAACAATCCGGTCCTGGCGCGTTGTCTCGCCCGTGAGTATTTGCAGGCCCGGCTCCTGCAATCGCTGCAGGACCGGGGAGCCTTCCATACCTGGGCGTTTCAAGGTGGCACGGCTCTGCGGTTTCTGTACTCCATGCCGCGGTTTTCCGAAGACCTCGATTTTGCCCTGGTCGAGTCGGGAATGCCGGTGGACTTCCGGGACAACGTAGAAAGCGCCGGCAGAGCCTTCGAAGCGGAGGGCTACGACGTCGGTGTCCGGATCAATGACAGGAGGACCGTCAAGTCAGCGTTCGTGAATTTCAAAGGCTTGCTGTTTGCGCTTGGCCTTTCGGCCCATGCGTCGGAGACCCTCTCCATCAAGGTGGAAGTGGATTCGAATCCACCGGCGGGAGCGAAGACCGTTTCGACCATCGTCCGCCGTCACGTCATTCTCCATCTCCGCCATCACGACCAGGCGTCTCTATTGGCCGGCAAGCTGCATGCGTTCCTGGCACGCCGGTACGTCAAAGGCCGGGACCTTTACGACCTCATCTGGTATCTGTCGGACCGGACTTGGCCGGAGCCGAACCTGGAGCTGCTGAATAACGCCCTCGCGCAGACGGGTTGGGACGGGCCGCCGGTCACGGCCGAGAACTGGCGGCCCCTCGTCGCCCGGCGAGTGGAAATGCTGGACTGGAAGCAGGTCGTAGCGGACGTGGAACCCTTCCTGGAGCGACCCGCCGACGTTGCCCTGCTGACACGGGAGAACATCACCGCACTACTGTCCCGATAGACAGGCAAGGGTTTGTCCGGGGGGATACTGGGGACAGGCGCCGGTTTATGGACTCGCGCGTGCCTGTAATAGGTGGCTGTTCCCGGTTTCCCCCAAGCCAGAATTGAATCCTATCTATCGGCGTGAAGGGGCCGCACCGCAGAATTCCTTTGAACCGCTAATTGTCAATTTTAGGGCAGACCCCCGAAGCCCGGGGCGGAGCCCCAAGACGCATTGAAGTACGCCAAAACCGGATGAGCCTCTATTTTGACGTGGCGAACCAGCACCATATCGCCGTGGTGGATGCCAGGACCGATCATGTGATCGTGATCACGCGCGAAGCCGGTTCAGGTCCGCAAGGTGCCGGTGCGGCACGCGGTCGCCAGGGCGGTGGCGGCACGCAGCTCCTGGACGTCATGTTTATTGGTCGATAAGTTTTATTATCGAAACCGCGTCGCGCCGTGAACAGCGGGGTGTGTTTCTCTGTGCTCAACTACAGCCGGGAAACCGCATCCCCAGAGCAATCCCCGTGCTCTGCCCCGGAGAGGAAAACGTCGATTTGCGCCATCCGAATTTAGCCGCTTGAGGCCAGCGCGAATCGCCACGCCATTCTCCCTTCCCTGTCCCTCCCGAATATCCGCTCGGCCTTATGGCGCAAGGACTTACGTGACTTGGCCGAAATCGACTCACAACAGAACCGTTCTGTTCGATCTACCACACCCAATGGATCCCACACGAGAATTGATCCAAATCCGTATCAGCGGTTGGGCGAAGCACTTGATTTGCGGATTTGGCATTACGGGCTATACTTTGTATAGGAAGGGAGGGCTCTGTGATTGGAGGGGCCGAATCATGCAACTGACTCCAGAGCACGAAGCGGCTATTCGGCGGATCGCCGAGACGCTGAAATGTGGACGAGATCCTCCGTGCCACACCTGCGGCTGCGAGAACGTCGGGCGCGTCAAGCGCATCGGCGGGGGGTTCCTCGAATGCCTGGAGGACCGCGGCCGCTCCTGCCTGCACGGCCAGCCCTTCGGCTACAGTATCTTGTGTCAGTGCCCTGTGCGAAAGTATCTCGCGGATCACGGCTTGGTTTAACGCTGTGAAGTCTCAAGTCCCTGTGTGCCGGATGTCGGTCCGTACCAATGGGATCGGACGTCCGCACGTCTCTCCGTGGGAGGTATCCACCCCCCCGCGTTTACATGCCTACGCGAGCGTAGGCATGGCACCTCACCGGTTGTCGCCTGCCTATCCTTGATTGTCGGCAGCCCTCGGCCGTCTTTGCGGTTAAAGCGTCATTTCACGCGCAGGCGGGCGAAGCGGCGTTTGCCGACTTGGACCACCATCCCATCCCGGGGCGTGATCTCGGCGTTCGCGTCGGCGGCTTTCCGGCCGTCGATGCTGACGCCGCCTTGCTGGACCATCCGCTTGGCTTCGCCGCTCGTCTCGACCAGCTTGCAGGCGGTCAGCAGGTTCTTCACTATGATCGGCGTCGCGGGCAGGGAACACTCCGCCATGTCCTCGGGCAGTTGGCCCTGGGCGAAGACCTTGTCGAACTCCGCGGCGGCAGCCTCTCCGGCGGCCGGACCGTAGAATTGGGCGACGATCGTCTTGCCGAGGAGGACTTTGGCCTGTTTGGGGTGCGTTTTGCTGGGGTCGGTCAACTCGGCGATCTGCTCGACGGGCAGGCTGGTCAGGAGCGTGAAATAATTCTCCATCATGGCGTCGGAGATGGACATGATCTTGCCGAACATGTCGGCGGGGGCGTCGGTGACGCCGACGTAGTTGCCCTTGGACTTGCTCATCTTGTCCTTGCCGTCGAGGCCGACGAGGATGGGCGTCGTGATGACGATCTGGGGCGGCTGGTTGGCCTGCCGCTGGAGGTCCCGGCCGACGAGGTTGTTGAAGGTCTGATCGGTGCCGCCGAGCTCGACGTCGCTGCGGACCATGACCGAATCGTAGCCCTGCATCAGCGGGTAGAGGAATTCGTGCACGCCGATGGGGTCGCCGCGTTTGTACCGGATCTCGAAGGTGTCGCGCTCGAGCATGCGGGCGACGGTCATCGTGGCGGCCAAGCGGATCGTGTCGGCCAGACGCAGGTCCGCGAGCCACTCGCTGTTGTGGCGGACTTCCAGCCGGGCGGGATCGGTGTCGAGGATCTTGCCGGCCTGCTCGAAGTAGGTCTGGGCGTTGTGCTCGATCTGCTCGGGGGTGAGCATGGGGCGGGTGGTGTTCTGGCCGGTCGGGTCGCCGATGCGGGCGGTGTAGTCGCCGATGATGAGCACGGCTTTGTGGCCGAGGTCCTGGAATTGCCGCATTTTGCGCAGGACGACCGTGTGGCCGAGGTGGATGTCCGGGCTGGTCGGGTCCAGGCCGAGCTTGATTCGCATTTGGCGGCCGGCTCTTGGCGGCTTCCGTCAGGCGCTGAGCGAGTTCCGCCTGCGTGAAGACCTCCACCGCTGCCCGGCTGAGTTGCTTCAACTGTTCCGTAATCTGTATGGTCATCAGTACCTCGTGGCAAAAGCGACGATCAGAGAGGGCAGGCCAAACGGCCGAGCCAACCAGAAGCGGGCATTATATGGGCCTACGGGGAGGCGGGCAAGCGCTGCAATTGCGGAGGAGGTCGCCCGTGTGCCGCGCGGACCACTACGGAAACCGCAAGGCAGGACGCTTATCGGATTGAATCAAGAACTGCAAGGGTGGGGCGGCGGCGAGTGAGCCCGATATTCAACGAGAAAAGCCGCCGCTTGACGGCAAAACCGCATCCGCGAGGGCCGGACGCGGGTGAGACAGCATTAGCTGTGCTGGGCAGATTTAGCAAAGGGCCATGTAAGTGGCGATGGCCAACACGACGATGGGGCGCTTGCTCTCGACGAACGGAAGCCACATGTCAAAGTAAAAATGTTATCATAGCCATCTTTTCAACCCCCCAGAACTTCTACTTCTACGAATCTCTCTGATACGCAGTATTGTAGCAGATTCGAGTCCTGCGTTACAAAAGAAAATCGCTGTTGCTTTCGTAAGTCATTTGACTACCGTTACTTACGGCGTGAGTGCTTTTGGCTTGCGTTGCCGGTAGCGGTCGGTGGACTCCGGTCTGTTCGGCAGTTTGGTCCGCGAATCGAGGGCCGCTCCCCTGAGTGGCTCTTCGAAGAGGGCCAATCGGGATAGGGCTCGGGGTCCCCAACGCACAAATTCGCGTTGGGGAGCCAGATTGGCGGTCCCGGGCGCCGGGGCGGAGAAATGCAATATTCTGTTGACGGGCCGAGGGCAGGTCGTTACACTACATCCTACACAAACACGTTGCGAGGGCATCGCGAAGATGCTAAGCAGCGGGGGCGACGCAAAATTCCGGTTGGACTGAGAATTAGCCATATTGGCGTTTCGAGGCGCTACGGCTTCAAGGAGAACACGATGATCGATCGTATGTTGGCACTCTTCACTATGCCCAAAGGCGGCGAGTTGATCGTTATTCTCGTGATCGCGCTGCTGATTTGGGGTAAGCGGCTGCCCGAACTCGCCCGCAACGTGGGCAAGAGCCTGACCGAGTTCAAGAAGGGCATCAACGAGGCAAAGGAATCCACGGACGAGGTCGTGGACGACGCCAAGAAAGCCAAGACCGACGTCGTGAACGACACGAAGCAGGCTTCCGGCCTGAACGACACGAACCCGACCCACTAAGCGGTTCGCCGACCCTTCCCCTTTGTCCCTATCCATAGGAATGGCCAAGATCAGAAAGAGCCGCGATCCCGCTAATTGCGTCATGTCGCTGGGTGATCACCTGGAGGAGCTGTGCGCCCGGCTGATCCTGGCGATCCTGGGCCTGTCGGCGGGGGCCATCCTCAGCATGTTCTTCGGCTTCTGGATCCTCCACTTCCTCGAAAGGCCCTACAAGGCCGCGATGGCAGAGTGGTCTGCGAAGAAGGAGATCCCACAGGCCCAGTCCGAGGCTCTGAGCTTCGTGCGGATCTTCTTCGACAAGCTGACATCCGACCCCAACATCGTGATCATCGACCCGGCCCGGGCGGCGTATCTGCGGGGAGTGACCGAGGAGGCGGTGAAGGACTTTGTCCAGGAGACACGCGGTGTGGGAGGGACCAGCAACACGTCGCATGGAGCTGGCCAGTTGACGGTCCTGTCGCCTGCCGAGGCGATCACTGCCTATTTCAAGATCTCTCTGATCGCAGGGTTAATCCTGACCGCCCCGTGGGTCTTCTACCAACTTTGGGCGTTTGTGGCCGCCGGCCTGTACCCAAAGGAAAGGGCGTATGTCTATCGGGCCGTGCCGTTCTCAGCCGGCCTGTTCATTGCCGGTGCGTTGTTCTTTCTGTTCGGCATGGCCAGGATCACCCTGTCGTTCTTCCTCAAGTTTGGCGACATGCTCGGCGTGACGGCCATGTGGACCTTCCAGCGGTACATTTCGTTCGTGTGCGTTACGATGCTGGTCTTCGGCCTCGCCTTTCAGACCCCGATCGTGGTCTTCATCCTGGTGCGAACGGGCATCGTCTCCATCCAGACCCTGCGCAAGCACCGCGGGCCCGTGCTCCTCGGCCTGGCGTTTGCGTCGGCCCTGTGCGCGCCTTCTCCCGATGTCTGGTCGATGATGATGCTGCTCGTTCCCTTGTACGCTCTGTACGAAGTTGGCATCCTCCTGTCCGTGTTCGCCGAGAAGAGGGCCAAGAAGAAAGCGGAGGCGGAAGCCGCGCAAACCTGATCGCCCCCATAGCATCCGCCGCCGCGTTCCGAACGCCGGGCAACCTGTCGGGTGCATGACCGTTGTTGCGTGGTTCGGAGTTCCGCCTTCAAGCGGGTGCAGGGGTCTTCCGGCGCAGCCGAGTCCATTTCAAGCAGACGCAGGATTTCCAAGGCTATCCCGACTGGTTGACCCGCCTAAAGGCGGAACTCCGAACGTTGCTGGAGTGACGCAAGAACGGACATGAACACATGAACTGTGTGTGTGAGGTTTTTTTCTGGCGCCACGTTACTCCTTTGTTTACAATGACTTATGAACCTTTTGAGAAAGGAGATTAGGTCATGGAAGACAAACGCGTGAGTGCGGAAGAAGTGAAGCAGGTGATCGTGGCGGAGGTCGCCCAGTTGGCGGGAGCGGTGGCCCAAGCGCTGAACGCGGCCCACGACGGCCACGTCATTGCCGACACGGAAGAACCGGTTCACGAAGCCACCGCCGTGTTTCGGGAACAAGTGTACCAAAAGGCGATCCGCCTCTTGCAGAACCGGCAGGAGGCTTTTTCCCCCTCGGCCCGCCGGACAGCGAAACAAAGGGGTGCAAACGACGACCCATCTGACGGTCAACGGGCGTCTGACGGTCCGTAGGACGATCTACTGGTCGCCCCAGCAGGGCACCGTCATTCCCGTCGATCAGTGGCTGGGCGTGACGGACCAGCGCTTCAGTCCGGGGGTGCGGGAGATGGGCTGTCGGGAGGCGTTGCATTGCTCCTTCGAGGTCGCCAGCGCCAACCTGCAACGCACGGCACAGTTGTCGCTGGATAGCCGCACGCTGCGGGAACTCGTGGAACAGCAAGGGCGTGCGGTGGAGACGGCCCAGCAGAACGGGACTTTGCGGCCGGCGTTTACGGCGGCGGATTGTAAGGACCAGACCCTGGTCGGCGGCGCCGATGGGGTGATGGTCCCGCAAGTGACGCAAGCGCAGAAAGACCAACGGCGTGCCACGGAAGCCGCCCAGCGGCGTGCGCAAGGGCGGTCCTCGACGGCGGGCGTGGGGCGGCCCAAGGCGGGCAGTGAAGGGCCGTTCCACGAGTTCAAGCTGGTGGCGTTCTACGACCCGGACAAGACGCATGGTCAGGTGGTGGCGACGGCGGGCGACTCCACCGAGGCGGGGCGGCTGATGCGGCGGGAGGCGCGCCGGCTGCACTGGGCCGACGCCCAGGTCAAGTACGCCGTTTCGGACGGGGCGGAGTGGATCGCGCACGAATACCAGCGGCAATTGCCGATGCTGGACGCCCACATTTTGGATTATTACCACCTGCGGGACCACGTGATCGAGGCCAGCCAAGTGCTCTATGACAAGGACCCCAAGAAGGCCGAAGCGTGGCGGGAGGAGATGATGGGTTGTGTCTGGGAGCAGGGCTCGCTGGTGCTGCTGGATCGGCTGGGTTCCTCTCTGCGGCATCATCCCACGGGCCCCAAGCAGGAGGCTTTGGAAGACCTGCGGGATTACGTCCGCCAGCGGGTGGCGATGACGGACTACCCGACGTTCCGCCAGTTGGGCTATGACTGCGGTTCCGGCCCCACCGAGTCGCTGTGTGGCCGGCTGACGGATCGGCTCAAAGGACCGGGGATGCGGTGGGACAAGGACAACGCCGAAGCGATGATGGCCCTGGCCAGCCTCGACCAGAGCGGCTTGTGGGACACCTACTGGAAATCCGTGCGGGCGGCGGCCTAAGGCCGCCAGAATCTCTCCTCGCACACCATGAACTCACATGAACCCCCAACCTGTTTGCCCGTGGACAGGGCCCGCCGTGCGAGCATAGAATAGCTGCCTCAGCCGAAACTCTCATGGGCTTTCAGGAGATAGGATATGAGCCGGGTAGAAGAGGCCGTGAATTCCTTCTGTCGTGGTGCGGCGTGCTCGCAGGCGATCGTCGGCACGTATGGGTCGTCATTGGGTCTGCCGCGGGAGCAAGGGATCAAGCTCTCCAGCGGCTTTGCCGGCGGCATGCGATTGGGCCAGACCTGCGGGGCGGTGACCGGGGCCTTTATGGTGCTGGGTCTCAAGCACGCCGGACCCAACTGCGACCAGCGCGACAGCCGCGAGAACGTCTACACCGCGATCCGCGAGTTCACCGCCCGGTTCCAACAGCGGCACCACTCCGTGGTCTGCAAAGAGCTGCTCGGCTGCGATATCAGCACCCCGGAAGGCGCCCAGCGGGCCCTGAAGGAGGGCCTCTACCGCACGATCTGCCCCAAGCTCGTCGAAGCTGCCGCCGAGATTCTGGAAGAGATGCTGTAAGAGGGCCAGTCCTTTTCCCATCATTGTCGGACGGGATGGTACTCCAGTCCGAGTTCATGGAACAAGAAGGCGTGATAGTCCACGCTCTCTTCGATCTGGCCGCTTAGCGGCGTGTCCAGGCCATGGCCCGTGGAAGAGCTGGTTCGCAGCAGAACAGGCCGGCCGGACGAAGTCGCCGCTAGCAGACGGGCGGTCATCTTGCGGGAGTGCAGGGGATCGACGCGCGGATCGTTCGCGCCGGTCAGAAAGAGAACCGCCGGGTACGCTGTCCCTGCCGTCACATGGTGGTAAGGAGAGTAGGCGTACATGGTGCGGAATTGCTCCGGATCTTTTACCGTGCCGAACTCCGGCACATTGAACTGCCCGTTCGGCGCCAGCTCCACCCGCAGCATATCATAGATCCCAACGAAGGAGACCACCGCTCGACACAGATCCGGATGCTGGGTAATCATCGCACCCATCAGCAGGCCGCCGTTGCTGCCGCCGAGAAGGGCCATCTTCTCCGGCCGCGTGTAACCACGGTCGATCATATGGTGCATGGCGGCCGTGAAGTCATCGAAGACGTTCTGCTTCCGGGTGAGCATACCTTCCCGGTGCCACTGCTCGCCGTACTCCGCGCCCCCGCGAGATTGGCCTCAGCGAAGACGCCTCCCTGCTCCATCCAGACGTGACCCAGGGCAGAGTAAGCGGGCCCAATATTGACCCCGTACCCGCCGTAGCCGGTAAGCAATACCGGGTGCGAGCCATCCTGTTCCAGGCCTTTGCGGCGGATGATATTGATGGGGACCCGCGTGCCGTCCTTCGATTGTGCATACTCGCGCACCACTTCACAATCGGAGAAATCCACTGGCGCTACGACGGCCAAGGCGGTCTTGGTTGTCGTCGCTTTGTCCGGGGAGAACCGGTACCAGGCCGGCGCATCGACATACGAGACGTTCTCGTAGAGAACGTTGTCGCCATCCAAGGCGACAATCTGCCGTATACTGGAGATCGGCAAGACCTGCGGGCCGGGTTGGGGATGCCCGTTGTAGTCGAACACACGGACCTTGGAGGGACCGCCAAGCTGGTAGGCGACATACAGGAGGTTGTCGGTTGCCACGATCGGCTGGCGCAGGAAATGCCCGGGAAATCGGAGAGGATGGTATCGTCGCCCTCCGGAATGACGACTTCGGCCTCCGGCAGGGAAGGTTTGGCAGAGGACAGACGCAGGATCTTTCCCCGGGGCGCCTTGCGCGGGAAATGAGAAATAACGTGTCGTTGGCCCCGAACGTGGCTTGCACGATCTGATCGCTGTAGTCTGTGACCTGGGTCCAGTGGCCGTCCGTCCCGCGCACGTAGTGGGCGAACCGGCCGCCATCCCCATACTGCACCGACGCCAAAACGCGACCGGAACGGATGTCCGTCTCCAGCTTGATTTCCGCGATCCGGGGAAAGTCCTTGCCGATCTCGTACCGGTCCTCGCTGGGCGACGTGCCCACACGATGACGCCAAACCTGGAGGTAGAAATCCCTGTCCTCGGGCGGACGCTCGCCCGGGCGGGGGTACCGCGTGTAGTAGAAACTCGATCCGTCGGCCGCCCATGCGACATCGCCCCCAGCCGTTCCTCCATTGACCCGCGTGATGGGCTCTCCTACCTCCCGGCCGGTGGCTGTCTCATAGAGGTGAAGGTCTCCGCTTTCGGAGCCGCCGACTGACAGGGAGACCGCCACCAGCCGGCCGTCCGGCGCGGCGACATACCAATCCATGGCCGTGGCGCCGCTGCTATCGATCTTGTTCAGATCCACAATGACATGCTCGGACTGCGCCTCGTCCGCCGACCGCATCGCCACCAGTAAGGGCTGCTCCAAAGGAGGCTGATGCTTTACGGCAAACAGCGTTCCGTTTCGCCAAGAGAGGGAATGATAACTGACCGACTGGGCCGTCATGATCTCCGGTAATGCGCGTGCGCAGTTCCACCACGTGCGGCAGATGGTCCAGCACCCGGCGGGCATACGCATTCTGCCGGTCACTCCACGATTGTACCCGCTTGTCGCTCCAGTTCTCCAGCCAGCGGTAGGGGTCCGCCACTTGGATGCCGTGATAGATATCGGTGACTGGGAGGGCCGGCGTCTGTGGCGCCCGGAGGGTGGCGCAGCCATTCAGGATCAGCAAAAGGCATAGAACGAATCGTGCGCAGCGTCGCATAAGCACTTCCCCATTACTACCCAATACGTCTATCTGGCCCGGAGGGCCGGTCATCTCTCCGCCGCTTCGCCCAAAGCGCCTTTTCGCGTAGGATTATGATGGCCCCAGGCCAAGCGTACAAGAGAAAAAGGGTGCAGGACGGGTGCGGCCGGCATACGGTGGCGGATTCGGCGTCGTTTCTGCGGCGCCGACGGGCCCTAGCCCAATCCACCATACCATGTGGCTACCCTCGTAATACCGGATGGATCATGTAGGACCCCCGCCCTCGGGGGTCGTTCTGGAGTTCGTCCGCAGAGTCATTGGAAGAACCGGACCTACTCCAGAACTGTCAGCCGGGGGCGGCAGGGCGGAGGGGGCTTGTTTTGCTGACAACTGGGAACCGAGAACTGCCAACTGAGAAGAGAAGAGGCGGTTCAGCGGACAGGAGGATTGGAATTGCGGAACAATGGAATATTGGAACGACGAGTTGGGGGACAGGAGGACTGGAACAATGGAATACTGGAATATTGGGGAGGGCCTGCATCGCGCCACCCATCATTCCACCATTCCATCACCCCCCGTCCCCCTCGCCGGGTCCGTTCCAGACTTGACCTGGGGCGGGACAGCGACGCTTCCTCTCTCCCCTGAACCGCCTCTTCTCTTCTTGTGAAGCTCTATGAGGTTCGCCTGCGGATCGGGTGGCTGGATGGGACGCTTTCGGTGCAATCGTATACGGTCCCGGCCACGATTCCCGCGTTGGAATACCACAGACGGGCACCCATGATAGGGCACAGAGAACGGCGGCTGTCCCTATTTACCCCTGGGGCGGACATTGTGGCCATGCGCTCGGTGGTCCTGTCGCCGAATAGACTTCCGGTATTCGGCAACGTACTTGTAAACTACGCCGCTTACAAACGTCGTGACAATGCCAAAGGCCGACGACGCAATGGTAAACTTCGTTTGTTGCGCGACAACGAGAACAACGGTAACCACCAGCAGGAGCAGGGCACATACGATCGACGCTAGCAGGACAGCAGAAAGCCGTTTGTACATTCGGAACGAGTGGATTCTCTCCTCATCATCTAACGTTTCGGCGAAACTCTTCTGGAGGGCGGCCCAAAGCATGGTGACAATTAGATGCTTGCCGCAGGCTTCATCGTAGCTCTTGTATACGGGCAGGCACCCTTTTTCCGCTGTGGTTCGCGCTAGTTCTGCATCTTTATCAAACCTGTTGGAGAACATGAGTATCGGGGCTGACGAATTCTGGCGGATTTCCGCCGCCAGCGACCAGCCCAGCACCATTTTGTCCTCGTAAGACATATCCTGGACTGTCCACCAGCCAAGATCCAGCACGATAACACTATAGGTTGTCCTCTTCGCAAGATCGCTTACCGTGGCTGGAGTGTCGGCCGTGTCAACTTGATAGCCTCGTGATTTCAGCAGATTCACAAGCCGACGCATAAAGACGAATCCCTCGGCGAATTCTTCGGCGAATTTTTCCTTCCTGTATAGCTTGGTGTAGTGGTCTCTGATTTCGTCGTCCGAACATGAAAATAAGGTGCTATCTGGAATCTGGTCGTCGGCAAACAACACTCGTGGCATAGCCTCTCCTTTCCCGATTCGGAACGCTCTCACGCAGAACAGTACACGTCTGCCGTGTCGCGCAGTCCCGCCGAGCAACGTCGGCCGGCCGCACGGTTTGGCCCGCTCGTATCTCCCCAGCAAAAACGATCAACCGGCCCAGCCGGCTATCTGCCTGCTATCCTATTCTGACATCTCCCGTATGACCTTTGCCCAACAAGAACACCAACTTCCTAACTTACTAATATACCACCCGTCCCCTGGAGAATGCAAGTCATGATGTTCGATTGCCCGAAAATCGACGGGGAATAGAAACAAAGCGGGGGAGAACCGGGGTCACAAGATCACCAAGGCCCAGCTCGAATACCTGGCCGAGCGGGTCCGGAAGCTGCAGCGGCTGACCAAGAAGATCTGCGCGGCACGAATTGAATCGTATCTCTCGGCCTGAAGGGACCACGGCGCCGAATTCCTTTGAACGGCCAACCGATAACCGACAAGTGCCTTTCAACCGCCAAATACGCGAACTACCCAGCGCGGCCTGCGGCCGCAACCAAAAGAGATACTCTCACAAAGGCACAGAGACACAAAGAAGAACGGAAAAACGCTTTCCCGACTTCGTGGCTTAGTGGCTTCGTGAGAGAACCGACTCTTTCTGTGGTAAGAACTTATGGTCCATCCGGAATTTGCGCAGAAAAGCAAGATATGAACAAGTAGCAATGCGAAAAAGGACAAGACCCGCTCGACTCTGCCTTATCACCTGTCACTTGTCGCTTATCACGTTGGTCGAATCCCTCTTCACATTCTCTCGGCGAGTTCTACCATGGGATCGTAACCTCGCAGCGAAGGAGCCCTGGCTGATTCCGGCGAGCCCTCAGTTCCGGAAGCAGAGGTGCCGGTTGGGAGAAAGTGGAATGTAAAGGGTTGACCCCAATTCCTCCTGTCCCCCGGTTTCCCTCCGGCTCACATAGGCGCCATGATCCGTCGAACGGCGGTTATGAAATGGCTGAAACTGCGAGACCGTCCGTTGTCGAGGTTTAGGTAAGGGCCAATGGCCCGCGAGCCACTGATCTTCTGATAGCAGGGAGCGATCCGAGCCAGAGTACGCGAAGGCGTCACGGTCTCGTCCGGAGACCGGTAGAGCCGCTTGTTCTGTAGTCGCTGTACTCCAGCCACCTGCAGTCCTTGTTCCACAGCGGCGAGATCCGCGAGATACCAACTCTCCAGTTCCCTGCAAGCGATGCGCACCACAGCATTGGGATGCGCCGCCTCCGCACACTTCGCTTTGAGGGCGTTCTTGATGGCCACACAATCTCCTGCGTCTTGGTCCCGCAGCACCACGAATCGTGACCCGGGGGCTCTGTATCCATGCATACGACGAACGATCTGTCTTTCCAGGTCCTGTTTGCCCTCGAAGACCACGCACCGATGTTTGATATCGGGGGGCAGCAAACGAGGCAGAAGACCGGCCAGCATGGCCTCCGCCGAGGGCTCTTCGAGGAAGAATACGATCTCGCTCATTGCGGATGGGCCCCCTCGAAGAACCCCTGTTTCCAGAGATAGCCCATCTGGTCCCCCTCTTCCATGTAGGCACGGACCTGCTCGTTGTCACGCGCACGTTGGACGATGGTATAGCCTTCTTTCTTCACGAGCCAGAAGACTTCATCCAGCCGGACCGCATTGAGAAAATCCGGAGAGTGTGTGGAAACAAAGACCTGTCCGCCTCGGTTCGCATAGTCGCGGAACTCCTCTGCCAGTTCTCCCAGGAGCTTCGGATAGAGCTGATTCTCAGGTTCCTCCACGCACAGCAAGGGGTGCGGCTTGGGATCATAGAGCAGAACCAGGTAGGCAAACATCTTGATCGTCCCGTCAGAAACGTGACGTGCAAGGAAAGGGTCTTCGAACGCCCCATCTTGAAAACGGAGCAAGACCCTGCCCTCTTCCGTCGTCTTGGCGTCGACGTTTTTGATCCCTGGTACGCGATGCGTGAGCTTCTCGATAATACGGTGGAAAACTCCTCGATGCCTTGTGTACAGGTACTCCGTCACCAGCGAGAGGTTCTCGCCTTCCTTGGACAGGTGCTCTGCGTAACCTGCTTCTTGGTCTGGTCTGGCACGCTGGATATGGAAATCTGAGACATGCCAGTTCTCGATCAGTTCCCCCAGGGCCTTGCTGGCGGGGAACTTCTCAAACTGGGCCAGTCCCTTGACCGCCAGGATATCGGAGGATTTGAGCGTGTGCTCTTCTCGCTGCAGTTGCGTCTCATCCGCGACCGTGTCGGGTTCATTGGTGACAGCCTGGCCCGAACCTCTCGAGAAATTGAGAAACCGCCAAGGCCTGCCCTTGCTCCCTCGGCGGTACTGAAGGATCTCGCGCTCGATAACGGGGCGACCGTTCTCTTCGGAGATGGTCAGAGAGTAGGTTATCAAAGGGGACAAAGGCTTCTCACGGAACTTGAGTTCGATTTCGATCGGTCCGCTGGTGTTACGACTGCGGACCTCCTGAAAGCCGCGGCTGCCGCCCAGTTTTGTCAGCGCGACGTGGACGTTCTCGGTCAGAGCGTCTTTGAGGAAACCAAAGACACTGAATAAGGTGGACTTGCCCGTTCCATTGGCGCCCACCAGCACGCACATGCTGGGGACGTCCCGCATTTCAACATCCTTAAACGTCTTGAAGTTCTTGAGGCGAATGGATTCGATTTTCATCTTGCAGGTCTCCGCAGAGCGTCCACGAGTCTCGGCCGTCCCTTGAACCCCGCGAACAACGTGATTGGCTCGGTCCGGAACTGCATACAGTACCTTGGGTCTGAAGGCATACCACCACGCCGAAGCCATTTGGTCCTCTGACCGATGGCATCTTCCAGCGAGGCATCGCGGTCTAGGGCTTGCGCCTCAGGAACGACGTTCTCTTTCACCATCACGCTCCCAGTATACTGTAGTATGCGAACTAATTCAAGTGCGGAACGGTACGGTCTTCTGTTGTGTGTGCGAGGAGAGACTCTGGCGGCCTTGGGCCACCACCCGCACGGATTTCCAGTAGGTGTCCCGGAATAACGGGGTGACAACTACACCTTTCACAATCTGGCATTTCTGTCTATCCACATGTTCTGTCTTCGGGCTCAATGCCCATAGGTTAGCCTCGATTCTGGGGTTTCATCCTGGCGCCGACCTTGACGCCGTGGGTGGGCCGCCAAGGGCGGCGGTGGCATCTTCGAGTTCCTCGCGGCGGCGGCCGTAGCCGTGCTTTTCGATGAGTTCGCGAGCCTCGGCGAGTTCGGTCCTGTCGCGAAAGCGGCGCGGTGGAGGTGGACGTCCGCGAGATACAGCGGCATGGAGCCCGCTCGGCGATGACCTGGGCCTCGTCCAGCAGCCGGCGGGCTTCGTCGGGATCGTGGCCAAGCGTGGCGTAGTAGAGAGCGGCGGTGAGCAGGGCCATTGGAAGGTCGTCGAGGCTGTTGGCGGCGCGGAGCTTGGCGAGAGCCGTTTCGATTGCGGACGACAACCCCGAACCGGGATCCGGGGCGACAGTACTGCGGATTGTGGATTGGGAGTCATCGGGCGTCAGCAGGACGCGGTAGAGGGCGGCGCGGGCTTGGGTGAGGTGGTCGAGGGCAACGTCGAGGATTGAGTCGCTGGGCATACGCCATGCGAACAGGCTGGCCGCTCGGCGCTCGGCTTCGGCACAGACGGCGAAAGCCTCCTCGTTTGGAGTTCCGCCTTCAGGCGGTCTTTCTCCCCCCGGGTCAGGGGGACCGCTTGAAGGCCGAGCTCCGAACCTCCACACTGCCCGCTCGGCGGGGGCCAGGAGCAGATCGCCATACCGGAAGCCCTGCAGGGAATAGAGAAGAGGGAACTGCGGCTGCATCTGGGCCTGCATCCGCTCCGCCCCCACGAACAGCGCTCCGGGCTCGGCAGACTCCCCGGCCTGATGCAGCGCGTCGGCGGCGATGGTGCGTGCGCGGATGAAGTTCTGCCAATCGTTCTCTCCGCTACGGTCGGCGAACTCGATAGCGCGGCGGCCATCGGCCACCGCCGCGTGCAACTGGCCCAAGGTCACCTCCAGTTCGCTGAGGTTGCTGGCGGCTGTTGCGGCTCGCCCCCAGTTCTCTGCGTCGGCCACATGCTCCAACGACACCCGCATCGGCTCGACGGCTTCGGTGAGGCGACCGAGGGCACGCAGATAGTAGGCGGCTGAGTTGAGCAGCCAAGCCTGGTCCGCCGTGCTGAGGTTCGGCGAAAGCTGGCTCCACGTCTCATCGAAGAACGCCACCACTGCCCCCAGTTCCGCGCCGATGGCGCCGAGTTTCTTCACGCTGTAGAAGCCATCGTAGCCGGTGCCACGCAGGATGCGGTCGAAGTAAACCCGGTCGCACGCCTCCTGCTGTCGCCCGGCGAGGCAGCCATGGGTGACGGCCTGGTAGAGCGCCTGCAGGCCGGGCAGGGTGTCAGGCCGGTACGGCGTGGTCGCGCACAGATGATCGAACAGGCGCGAGTGCGCCGGCGAAAGGCCTCGGGGGTCTTCGCCTTCAATTGCGTAGCGAAATATTCGCGGATCAGAGGGTGGCAATCCACCGCGTCTTCCTCGCTCACACTGATGAGGTGGACCTCCTGGAGACGGCCCAGCGCCAATTTCCAGTCTTTGGCGGCGGTGTGTGCCCAGTCGTCCGTCAAGCCGGGGATAGGCTTTCCGTCCCGTAGAGCGGTCAGACAGTCCGCGGGGGCGGGCCGATCAAAGAGGCCCAGCATCTGCAGGAGGGCCAGTTGCCGCTTCGCCTCCGTGTCCGCGGCGGCAAACCAGGTCTCATAGGCTTCGATGGCCTTGAAGGCATGGCCGTACTCGCGAGTGGCGTCGTTTTTGTACTCCTTGTCCGCATCGGCCAGCTTCATCTTGTCGCGCTGGCGGATGTCGCCATCCTGGCCTTCTGCCAGCAGCCGCAGGTATTGGCCCACCAGCGACAGGGTAAGGGCGTGGCCTTGCACTTCCCGGCTGGCCTGCTGGAGCTCCGGGTCGTCGGGGGCGATTGTCTTGGCCCCCGCCCGGCCGGCACCGCAGTCGTGCAGCAGGCGCGCCCCGGCCAGGGGCGAGAGCTCCTTGAGGTCATGGTCAATAGCCGTGCGGTCGTAGTATTGCCTGATCTCGTCCACCTTCTCCCGTGTGGTCACCACGCACAGGCCCTTATTCCGGGCGGCCAATCCCCGCAGCAGCGCCGCCATGCCGGGGTCCTTCAGTGCCCCGTGCATGGGACCGGTGCGTATTGCAGCGGCTCCAGGCCGTCAAGCACCAGCAGGCAGCGCTGGTCCCCGATGAGCTGGGCGAGGCGTCCGCCGCGTTCCTCGGGGCCGCCCCGGTTCGGGTCGGGATCGCCGAGGCGCGTAAGGGCATCATGGATGAAGACTTCCGCCGTGGCGCTGGCCTGGTCGCGGGTGCCCTGGCTGTAAAAGGACCAGTCCAGCACGCGCTCGGCGCCGCGCCAGTCCTTAAGGGCCAGCTCCGCCATCCAGGCGGCCACCAGCGCGGTCTTGCCCTCGCCGCCTTTACCCCGAATGACAACGATGTTCGTGTGCGGGTCGTTCCAGGCGTTGTCGAGCAGGGTCAGCTCGTCGTCGCGTCCCACCAAGTGCTCGGCGGTGTGCCGCAGCCGAGTGGGCGGGATGTCGAGACGGGCTTCGAGCCTCGGGAGAATCTCCACCAGGTCCCGCAGCACGGCGGAGCTGAGCCGCTCGGGATTGTGGAACTCGCCGCGGTCGCATCCCAAGGCACAGAGGCGCCGGTAGTGGGCCTGTTGGGCTTTTTCCTGCGCGGGGTCGTGAACAAAGCGCGTCTCGCGGGGACACTGGCAATCGGCCAGCTCGAAATCCGTGGGCCGGTAGATGAAGACGGGTCGCTGATGGTAGAGGGCCAGGTAGGCCTCCCACTGGGTGTAGGAGAAGCCGGGATCGGGCTCTACGAGGGCGGGGGCGAGCGAGGGCAGCCGGGTGGCGAAATCCGGATAGCGGGCGAGCAGGTCCCGCAGGGCGACTGCTTCCGGCACCGCGCCGGTGGCTTTGCCGATCAGATGCACCACGCCATCGCAGGCACAGATGTAGTCATCGAGCTTCCGGAGGGTGGACCCGCCGGTGACGACGAAGTCCTCCTGCACGGCGACGTCCAGCGTAGGCCGCTTCAGATCGCCGGCGAGGAGCCGGCGATAGCTTTCAAACTCGCTGCTAACCGCGGAAAGGAAGAGCTTCTTATTCATGGGTCTCTCGGGCCCGCACAGAACTCCCACACCTTCGTCGTCGCTTCACCAAGTTGCTTCTCTGGGAGCCATTATGGCAAATGCCGGCCCGGCAGGCAAGGAGAAAGTGACATGCACCCAAATGCAGGATCGAGGTTTACTGTTCACGGATTTCCGTTTACTATGGGCACTCCTGCTCCGGCAGGCCGTTCGCCGTGTCACGTGCCGGCGTGCAACGGGTGACCCAACGGGAAGACAATATTGAATCGTAGATACAAGGAGGGCTCATGGCGAAGGAGCAAGTGTCTCTGGCACAGTATATCCGTGCGATTCCCGACTGGCCCAAAAAGGGGATTCTGTTTCGAGATATCACGCCGCTGCTGGCCGATCCGAAGGCCTTTCCGGCTGCCGTCGAGGCTCTGTGCCAGCCTTTCAAACGTGCCGGCGTGGAGTTCGTTGCCGGGGTTGAGGCCCGGGGATTCATCTTCGGGGCCGCCGTTGCGGCCAAGCTGCGGGCGGGCTTTGTTCCCATGCGAAAGAAAGGCAAGCTGCCCTGCCAGACGGAGAGTGCCACCTACGCGCTGGAGTACGGGACCGACTGCATCGAGATGCACCGTGACACGATTCCCGCCGGGGCCAAGGTGCTGCTGGTAGACGACCTGCTCGCCACCGGGGGCACGATGCAGGCGGCTTGCGAACTCGTGGAAAAGGTCGGCGCCGAGATCGTCGGTATCGCCGTCGTCATCGAGCTGGCCGACCTGCAAGGCCGCCGGCGTCTGGCCCCTCACAAGGTCCACGCCCTGATTTCTTATTGACGCTCGTCCATGTATTACGAACGCCGCTGCGAGGACGCCCGTGCGGCTCAGGGCTCGCGGAGATTCTCTATTTGACAGCCCCTTTCCTTGCCCTTGTCCCAGATTCTCTCATAGAACTCCCGGAAGGAGCGATTTGACAGCCAGTTCTTCAGTGGGGCTCGCTTGACCAGTGCGGCGATTTCCTCCTCCTTATTGTTAAATCCCGTGATTCCTATTGCTCTCTCGAAATGACCCTTGGGATCAGGCACGCGAAATTCGTTAGGCTGACATCTTGTCTCCTTCGCAATCCAATCGGCGTCGGCACACAGCCAGCACTCAATGTTGCGGTCGCACACGCCAAAGATGGTCAGATGCCTGTGCTCAGGTCGGCAGCGATCTTCGTCGGCCTTGAGGACCTCCCGCCAACTCTCGTTATTGGCGTCGCGCAGGAATACGATGAACTCAACCCCCTTGGAGATCAGTTCGATGCAGGTCTTGGGTATTTCGCGGTGTTGGCTGCGTCCCGATGTGCCGCGAAAGCGTCCCTCGATCAATTCCGCACTCGAACACCATCGTTGTTTGAGCCCCTGGAGTGCCGCCCGGTCGGTGCTGCCTTCGACGGAGTAGCCGATCTTCATCCCAGCATCTCCCGGAAGTGCATTTCGCCCAGAGACATCTCCGCCAGCAACTTTTTTGTTTTCTCGGAGTCCAGTTTCCTGATTTCCGAAGAGGGCACGCCAGGCTTCATCACGTGGACACCCTCCAAGCAGCTATCGAAAAGATCGATGAAGTAGGGGCTATGAGTAGTGAAGATGAACTGATGGGGATGACCGCGCGTCATCAGCCTTTCGAACAGAGGCTTGAGATGCCCCACGTAGAGCCCATTTTCCGGTTCCTCGATGATCGTCAGACGTGGCAACGAGTCCGTCTGTGAGTCCTCACCGGCAAGAACGAGATAGGCCATAGCCATGAAACGAAGGGTCCCATCCGAGATGCTCTGGACGCTGAAGCGATTGCCCCTCTGATCCTCCATGAATAAAAAGACCGATTCGGGATCGGGAGATGCATACGTGAAGAGATCGAGCCTGGGTTCCAATGTTCTAATGATCTCGATGAGTTGCTTCTCTGTACGAGGCTTCTCGTTGTGCAGGGAGAAGTAGGTACGTGTCAGGTTCCTGCCGTCGGAGAACAACATGGGCGATTCGCGCACCACGGCGGGAGAACGTAGCGAGTAGGGACTGAAGGCATAGTAACCCCAATTCTGCAGGTATCGTTTGAAGTGCCCCGCAAGTCCGTTCGTGCCAGGATGTAGTTGGCAGAGCGCAGTGGTGCCCATAGACAGAGGCTCCGTGACATGGCCAAACACAGAGCCTTTGGGATGAGGCCCCGGCTTCCCGGACCACCCTTCCGAGGCCAATCTGACTTCACGGCCCGTACTCTCCAGAAGAGGCGTCTGAGCAAAGCCAGCCCCGGTGGCTCTGAGCGTTTCGCTGGATACAGACAGCGTCTGTCCATAAGCCGAAGATCTGGTCTCGACGCCGAGGCTCAGGGAGTAGTCGAAATCGATCGCCACGCCTTCGTTTATCAAAGAGCACTCGACCTCGATCTCCACATCCTGTCCGGGAGTGTAGACGTTCCGGATGTTCCATGTCTCTCCGACGGAGGCGCGGATGGCGTCCTCCAAGGACTGATTGGCAGTAAGCGCCAGGAATCGAAGGGCGGAACACAGGTTCGTCTTGCCGGCGTTGTTCGGGCCGATGAGCACATTGGCGCCTGCCGGCCGGAACTCAACGTTCAGCAGACTCCTGAAGTTATTGACGCGAAACCGCTTTAGCATAGACTTTCTCCACACCCGGAAACCAGATCTTCGGTCAGGCTAATCGTCAGTATAGCACACGATCACTGAAGGACAAGGCAGACCTGCGTCTCTGTCGTCTTTCACGTCCTTGTCGCTGTTACGACCCGGTCGTGGCCTTGGAGGTCTTTGTCGATTCGGGTCTGGGTGAAGAGGGCGGTCTTCTCCAGCAGTTCCCGGACGGCAGGGCCTTGCTGGTAGCCGATCTCCAAAAGGAGGGCGCCATCCGGCTTGAGGAAGTGGCCTACCTTCTCGACGATCTTGCGGTAGACGTCCAAGCCATCCGGGCCGGCGTAGAGGGCGATGCGCGGCTCGTAGTCTTTCACGTTCTTGTCGAGGGTCTCGTAATCTGCCGCCGTGACGTAGGGCGGGTTGCTCACGATCAGGTCAAACAGGTCGAGCTGAGGGACCAAAGGCTCGAAGAGGTCCCCGTGACGCAGGTCGATGCGCTCCGCGAGCTTGTGCTTCTCGATGTTCTTGGCGGCCCCGGCGAGGGCTGGCGCGGAGATGTCCGTGGCGACGACCTTGGCCTCGGGGACGTTCTTGGCGATGGCTACGGCGATGATGCCGCAGCCGGTGCACAGATCGCACACCTGCTGTGGGCCGGTGCGTTTCCGCAGGAATTCGATCGAACGTTGCACGAGCAATTCGGTCTCCGGCCGTGGGATCAGGCAGTCCGGCGTGACCTCGAATTCGATCGAGTAGAACTCTGTTCGGCCGACGAGATAGGCGACCGGCTCATGCTCGCCGGCCCGTTTGACCAAGTCGCGCAGTTGCGTTAACTGTTCCTGCGCGACGACCCGGTTGTACTGCGTGTAAAGCTCGATCCGCTTGAGCCCCAGGACATGGGACAGCAGTAGTTCGGCACTAAGCCGCGGTGCGTCCACGCCTTTCTGCGTCAAGTAATCCGTCACCCACGTCAGCAGTTTCTGAATCGTCCATTCGTTCATCCCTGTCGCCTCGCTACCAGAAAACCATCTTCCTTGACTACGCGAATGGCAAAGTCGTACTTGTTGATCTCCAATGCGATTTCCAGATCCTCGCGACGGAAGTGCGGCTGCTTCGGGTCGCCGAACTTGACCGCCTCGCCGCCGGCCAGCACGAGCTTACGAATCGCCTCGGCATCCGGGCGGCGGCCCTGCAGCAAGTTCCGCAGATAGAGGGCACAAAGCTCATCCTCATCCGTCCGCACTCGCGCATTCCACCCCATCGCCACAATGGTGACGTTCGCGGGGCCATCGCGCCGGATGGCCTCCGCCGTGGCCTCCGCCACCACGAATGACCCGGCGTAAACCGCCTCTGCTTCCGTGGCCGCAGCGACGCCCGTGGTCCCCGCCCGCGTAGACTGGATGACGACCTCGCCCTGCAAGTCAGCCTGCATCATGTCATGCGGCGAGTTGCCGAAATCGAATCCCTCCGGCTGGATGCCATTGACTTCGCCCACGCAAATCTCCCCGACGCCCCTGTCCCGCAGCCGCAAGGCCTCGTCGATCTCGGCCACCATGACGATCCGCTGCGCCCCGCGTGCCAGAGCAACTGCCGCCGTCGTGAACGCCCGAAAGACATCGACAATCACGACCGTGCCCTTCGCCCGCCGGGCCCCATCGAGTAAACTCTCAATCCTAATCTCCATGCCACGCTATCCTGTTGTCGGAGCCCTTCAACTGTCTACGCCAACTGGCTCCCACATCTATTTCGATCAAAGATGCTCCAACGCTTGGACGCCATCGGTTACGGGGTTGACCCAGGTGATAGGCTTGGGGACGCCGAGTCGATCGTGACATCTACGCCATATGCCCTGAATGGCATTATCCCGCGTGACAACAATTCCATCCCCCGCACATGCCGCTTCGACGAGACGGAGGTCCTTTTGGAGTCCATCTCGCTCGACGGCGGAGAGTCCTTCATAGGCTTCCTCCACGTGGCTAAGCTGCACGCCTTCACATCTGTGCACTTTCTTCTTCGCCACCATGGACCTGAACCATTTACGGGTGAACCGACTCATGTGATGGTTCCATTCGCTCTGTACCGCGTCTGTCATAACAACACGATGGCAGATAGTGAGAATGGCGACGAGCGAGTTGCGGCAGCAGGACGACACGGGGTGTTCAGTCTCGCCAGCAGACCGAGCCACGCAGGCATCGACCACCAGAAGCTTGGACCGCTTATGGGCCGTCATTTGCCGGCCTCTTTGTTTTCGACGGCGTCCAGATAAGCCTGATCGGCGTTCAGTTCGACCTCATCGAAGTCCTCCGGCCAATCCCCATAGGCACCATTCTCATCCAGATCCGCCGAGGTGACGACCGTACGTCCCTCCTCCTGTCGCTGGAACCAGTGCAGTTTGACCTTGTCCGTCGGCAGCCTGCCTGTGGCAACAAGCGTTTGAACTTCCCTCAGCAGCAAAGAGCCATGCGTTTCAGCGACGACGATAACACCGCGATTGGCCGCGTCGGCCAGGACATGGGCCAGCCGGCGCTGCGCACGCGGATGCAGGTGCATTTCCGGTTGCTCAAGGTACACGACCTGCCCCGGCTCCGCCACGATCAGGGCAACCAAGACAGGCAGCGATTGCGACACACCGAACCCAACATCGGCAATATTGACAAGATCGCGGTCAGTCCCCGATTTGCCGTGTGTCAATCGCCCCACGCGAAGCTCAACCTGTGTGTCGTCCACAGGCCGTGCCTCCACTTTCCAAGTCAATCCCATATCCTCAAGTGCCGCTCCGAGTCGAGACAAGCGGGGATCCTTGTTGAATTGCCACTGCGAGATGACACTGGCCGCGTAATCCTCGAAGGTCCCAGGGAACAACGGTCCGGCCGCCCTTTTAGAATATGTGCGTCGGGGATTCCCTCGCAATCCGGGCAGATGAATCAGACCCTGCAGAGGAGGAATGAACTGATCTACGGGCCACAGGAAATGTCCGAATCCAATGGGCGGTGATTCGATCTCTTTCAGAGAGACCAAAAGAGAGAGGAAGCATCGGTCGCGATTCACAGCGAAATGAAGCTCCGAAGGCCATGCGCCCCCATCCATGCGGGAAGGGGCCTTGTAGCGAGCTGGCAAGGCATTAGAAATTTCATCATCAGACATGTCTGGCACAATCTGCAACTTCTCGCCATCACTCGAGTAGTTCTGTACGCCAATCTCGAAGCCTACGCCCCTCTGACGTCTGAAGACCGCTTCCAGAGTCACACCTTCTGATAACTCAATTCGCACGCCGAACTCTGAGTGCTGTGTCTTTCCACCGGTTTGGCTCAAGACTTGTTCTGTGGAGGTGAAGCGAACGTTCGGGCCATCCAGAAGCAGAGCACCGGATCACTTGGAGCCTCAAGGGTCTGTTTGAGCAGAAGGACCGGTTGCATCAGGCTGGACTTGCCCGAGCTATTTGCCCCGGCAAGCAGGGTGAAGGGCCGCAGCTCGATTTGCTGCTCATCTGCGATCGATTTGAAGCCGCGCACCGCTATCTTGCTTATGTGATCCGGTCCATTGGCCATGTGCATCTCCTTCTGTCGGGGCATTGCCCCTTGATGGTCAACAAATCAATATTCTACACCCCCTGTCGAGCAATTCAACGGATTCTCATTCGGTCCAAGATGTACCCTGCGGGTGGCCCGGGTGCGGCCGGCGTGCGGTGGCGGTGATCACCGGAAGAACGCAGGCGATCGAGCAACAGACCTGAAAAGGGTCTTCGTTCGATTCCGCGTGGCAGCGGCAAACTTGCTTTGCCGATGGTTGTACGCAGGCGAGGAAGCCATCGGCGAGCTTCGAGGACTGCGCTTGCCGCTGCCACCCGGAGAAGATCCTATGGAATCCGTCACCACGTGCCGGTCGCACCCGGCGGTCCTCAGGTCCTTGTTGACAGCGGATGGTCGGGGAGATACTTTGCACTCGTCGTGTGTGGCCAGGGCTTGGGGCGGGAGTAGACGAGCCGATAGCCACGCGGGCCGGCGATCTGTCGCGAATATGGGTAAGGAGAGAAACAATGGCAAACCGCAAGCAAGTCACGTCCAGCGAAAACCCCGGTCTTCACCACCATGTGTGCAGTTGCTGCTCGATGTCCCGGCGATCCTTTCTCGGTACGGCGGCAGTGTGTACGGCGGCCTTGACCACCGGGTGTTCAAGCCTCCAGAGCCTCCACACGACGCCGAAGGCGAACGAGGAGATCGATCTCGGCTCCTTCCGGCCCCGGCCACAGGTGCGGGTGATGAGCGTAGTGGCCCGTCAGAAGACGCCCTATTGGCTCGGTTGGCCCGGCACGTCCTACGACGTGGAAGGGGAGCGGGCCCGGTACACCCAGGCCATCGCCGACGCCGGCCGGCGCGTCGGGGTCGAGATTCTCCAAGAGAAAGAGCCGCTGGAAGACAAGGCCGCCGTGGCGGCGTTTGTCAACAAAGTGCAGGCCGAGAAGCCGGATGGGGTTCTGGTCACGCTCCAGCACCTGACCAGCGGCTGGCCCGCGGCGGCCGAGATGGCCAAGACCGGCGTGCCTCTGATCGTCTTTGCGCCGGTTGGCACGGCCTTCACCGGGCAGGTCAACAGTCTCGGCTCCCAACCCGGCGTCTACGTTATTTCGTCCCTGGAGATTCCGGCCCTCGAACAGGCCCTGCGCATGGTCCGCGCCAAGCGGCAGCTTGAAGCGACGAAGCTGTTGGTGGTCCAGGGCAACGAGCGGAAGGAAGGCAAGTTCGGGCTTGTGAGCCTCCAGTATGTCCCCCGCGTGAGCTTTGAAGAGATGTTCAGCCGGACGCCGGCCGGGGAAGAGGCCCACTGGGTGGCTCAGCAGCGGTTCCATGAGGCCCAGAAGATCGTCGAGCCGACGAAAGAAGATGGGCTCAACGCCGGACGATCGTACATTGCGGCCAAACAACTGATCAAGAACGAGGGCTGCAACGCTCTGACGACCGACTGCCTCGGCATGGTCACGCAAAGGAAGGTGCCGACCCCGCCGTGCCTGGGGGCCTCGATCTTCCAGGATCATGGCGTGACCTACGGCTGCGAAGCGGATGTCGGCGGGGCGGCGTCGCTCATGCTGACCAGCTATCTGTTAGACAGGCCGGGATACATGAACGACCCGGTGCCCGAGACCGTCAAAAACGTGCTGATCGCGGCCCATTGCGTCAGCGGCACGCGGATCTACGGCTTCGACCGCCCGAAGGAGCACACCCCGTACATTCTCCGCAGCCACTCTGAGTCCGGCCTGGGCGTCTCGCCGCAGGTGCTTTGGCCGGTGGGGCAGCCGGTGACGCTGGTGCGGTTCTTCAAGCCGGATGAGCTTTGTGTCGACACGGGCACGGTGGCCGGCAACGTCAACACGCCCCCGGCGGGCGGCTGCCGGACGAGCGTCGAGATCCGGATGGACCAGATCGAGGATTCACGCGACGTGCTGGGCTTTCACCAGGTCGTTTCGCTCGGCAATCACCGCCGCGAGGTCGAGGCCTTCTGCCAAATGTACGGCATCAAGGTCGTCCACTCGCCCCGGACGCACGAGGAAACGATCAAGCCGGCAGCGAAACCGGCCCGGGCGTGAGTGTCCGTTGGTAGTGTGCCCGTAAGGGCATAGAAGAGGGTTTGAAGTCTCAAGTTTGAAGTGGGAAGTTGTCGGCAGCGGCCATGCACTTCCAACTTCCGACTTTACACTTCCAACTTCTTCGGAAACGCCTTACGGCGTCACTACAAACGGGCTCAGATATAGACTTTGTCCATCATCCGCGGGAAGGGGATCACCTGGCGGATGTGACGCTCGCCGATGACCCAGGCAACGGTGCGCTCGATGCCGAGGCCGAAGCCGCCGTGCGGGACCGAACCGTATTTCCGCAGGTCCAGATACCAATTGTAGGTCTCCGGGTTGAGGCCCTGGTCTTTGATCCGGGCCAACAGGCGGTCGTAGTCGTCCTCCCGGACCGAGCCGCCGATGATCTCGCCGAAGCCGGCGGGGGCCAGCAGGTCGAAGTTCTCCACGACCCGCTCATCCTGGCGGTCCGTCTTCATGTAGAAGGCCTTCGCTTCGCGCGGGTAGTGGGTGACGAAGACAGGCTTGCCGTGCATCTGGGAGATGATGGTCTCGTCGGAGCCGCCGAGGTCCTTGCCCCACTGGAATTCCGCGGCCAGTTGGGCGTGCTTGGGGTTGTTCTCGATCTTCGTGTTGACTTCGTCCAACTCGGCGCGCAGGTCGATCAACTCGGCGGCGATCTTGTCCTGCTGCCACTGCTTGAGCTGGCCGCCTTGCTGCTTCTCCAGGTCGGCAATCCGGCCCTCGATTTGCTGCTTTTGTTTTTGCAGGTCTTCGAGCTCACGGGCGAGGAATTCGCGGGCCTGGGGGCCTTTGAGCATCTTGACCGCCTCGCTGTACGTCAACCGGTAGAAGGGAGGCGCAACTTTCTCCAGGGCCGGGATGTCGGCGCCGAGGGCCTGCAACTCGCTGCGATTGTCCGCCAGGACCCGCCCCGCAATCGACGAGACGAGACCCTCCGCCAAGGCGAGCAGGCTGTCCAAGTCGGCGAAGGCGACCTCCGGTTCGACCATCCAGAACTCGGTCAGGTGCCGGCGCGTCTTGCTCTTCTCCGCCCGGAAGGTGGGCCCGAAGCAGTAGACCCGGCCGTAGGCCATCGCGGCGGATTCGAGATAGAGCTGCCCGGTCTGAGTCAGGTGCAAGGGCCGGCCGAAGTAATCCACTTCGAATAGTGAAGTCTGGTCCTCGCCGACGATGGTCGTGAGAATCGGCGTATCTACGAGGATGAACCCACTGTCGTTGAAATAGCGACGAATCGCATCGATCACTGTGTGGCGGACCTTGCCGATGGCCCACTGCCGCTGCGAGCGCAGGTGCAGGTGGCGGTGCTTCATCAGGAACTCAACGCCGTGCGGCTTAGGTGTGATCGGGTAACCTTCGGCAGGGGCGATGATTTGGGCATTCGTTACGGCCATTTCGTAGCCGCCGGCGCTGCGCTCGTCGGCGCGAATCCCCCCGGTCACAGATAGCGACGATTCCTGGCCGAGCCGCTTAAGCTGCTCGAAAAGCTCATCGGGGATCTTGCCCTTCTCGACGATGCACTGGCACACGCCCGTGCCATCGCGGACAATCAGGAACTGGATCTTGCCGCTGGCCCGGCTGTTGTACAGCCAGCCGTGGAGCGTTACTTCCTGCCCGACGTGATTCTTCAACTCGTTGATGTAAACCGTGTTGTCCTTGGTCATACTTCTGGTTCCTTCCCAGTGTTGTTCTCGGCCCGTAGGGTGAGGCAAACGCGTGGCTCAAGGACCCACCCTGGAACTGCCTTTTCCAGCCATAGACTATACAGGGAGAAGCGGCGTCCGGAAAGTCCGTTTTTGTGGGTTGCCGAGTGAATGGTTCGGGTGTATGCTACGATGCGCATGAGAGCATGTGAATTTGAAAGCCGGTTTGATGAAGGCGACGATATCTCGGAATGTCTCGATACAGCGAAGGCCAGAAGACTTGGATGGGAGCTGAAAAAGGCAAAGAGGGGCGTTACGATGAGAAACGAGGTCCGCTGGAAACAGAGGTTCGAGAACTTCAGTCGTGCCTTCAAGCTGCTCCAGGAGGCCTTTGACAGAGATCCCGAAGGGATGTCTGATTTGGAGAAGGAAGGAGCGATTCAGCGATTTGAATACACCTTCGAGCTGGCCTGGAAGACGCTAATGGACTATCTGATCTACAGCGGCGTGGCCTTCGATCAAATCACGCCGCGCAGCGTCATCAAGGAGGCGTTTGCGGCGAAGGTCATCAAGGACGGCCAAGTCTGGATCGACATGCTTGAACAGCGAAACCTCATGTCCCATACGTATGATGATGAATCGTTCCGAGTCGCGTTCAACAGCATCGCAGAACTACCTGGTGGCCATCGAGCAGGTGTTCACATGGCTGAAGCAGAAGGCACGAGAGTAGAAGAGAGCTTTGGTCTCCGGCCGCAGGCGCTGGAACTTATTCGCGGAGTCTTTCACCGACATCCGCAGGTCCGGCGTGTAGAGGTCTTTGGCTCTCGGGCCATGGGCCGGTTCGAGAATCACTCGGATGTGGACTTGGCCCTATGGGGCGACTTGGACCCGCGGTTGCTCGCGCAGATCATACAAGAACTTGATGACCTTCCCTTGCCGTATACCTTTGACGTCAAGGCGTACGAGGCTATCGGGCACGAGCCGCTCAAACGGCATATTGATGAGTTTGGGAAGACCCTGTATCGCAGCCCCGCCGAAGCGTCAGGATGATTCGTGCGGGTTGTCCGGTGGGGGCCTCAAGGTGTGTTCGGCATGAGAAAACGCGCGACGATGTAGGTGATGACCATGGGCAGCAGGCCGGTCGCCAGGGCCAGAAAGACGACGATAAGCCGCACGAGCGTCGGATCGACGTTGTAGGCTTCCCCGATCCCGCCGCAGACGCCAAAGATCTTCTTATCCGTCTTGGAACGATATACGCGCTTCATACTTCCCCTTCCTGGTTCTCCGGCCCTACGAAGTTATACGTCGTTGGGGTCCGGCGGTTGGCGGGCCGGGCTTGGTTCCCGCGGCGGCCAGATCGCCCAGTCGTCAACGCTGCCATCGAGCTTCCACTGACCGTGGTCGTCAATGTTGTTCTTGCCCTTGGAATACAGCACGAACGTACTTCCGGTCGGTCTGTACACGAATGGACCTTCGTTGATAGGATCGGTTAAGGTTCCCTGGAAGAGCGATGGCTTGATTTCATCCAAGCTCTGGGGCCAGTGGCCTGCGGCGGTCTGGTATTGCTTCAGCGCGATCAGAATCCGAATTCCTCGGAGGGCACAGCGGCACTCGTTGGTGCTGTCGTCCAGCGGGGACCTGTTCATTGCACCCCGCGTTGCGGAGTTGATCACACGCTTCATGCGAAATGACATGAAATGGTAGCGGAGACGATCCACGGGGCCAAACGGCTCCGTCAGTTTCTGTGCGCGCAGGGCTTCGACCAAGCGAACGGCGGCAAGCTGTTCTGCCCACTCCTTCTCGATTGGCAGCTCGAGCCTTTCGATCTCCTGCAGGCGCGATCCTGGGGCGTCTCCTGCCACAATGAACCGGGCCAGGGGCTCCAGAGCCATTCTCGTGACGGCGACGGCGACGAGATGGTCCATGAGTATGGGTTGTTGGCGCAAATGACTTCCCATACGGAGAAGGCACTGCCATCTCGCCAGGGCAGCCTCGTTTCGCCCGTCGGCAAGGTCATTGTTGGCGGCAATGGTCAACAGGAATCCCCAATGATGCATTGCTTTCGCCCGGTCCATCTCGCTTGCTGGCACGACGATGTCGATGCTGATTGGGAACCGGCATTTCTCCAGCCGTGAGGCTTCAAGAAGCTTGCTCATGAGGACTTGGTGCCGTTTGACCCAGCCGGCGAGTTCGGGAAGGTCCCGGCTGAGCCAAGGCTCACGCCGGGACTGCGCGAAGGTCTGGGGGACGACAGACTCGGGGAGATCCTCCAGAATTGATGTGGCGTTCGGGTCCTCGATCAGGGCGTTGTAGATCAGCGCGGCATTCTCAGAGTCCGGGATGGCGCGGGCGGCCTCGACTTCGGCAAGGCGTTCGTCGGCACTGCGCCGGTCCCGCCCGGAGAAAGCTGTCCACACCAACCAAGCCGCCACGGCCAAAAGGATGACAACAATTGCACCAAGCCACACGCACCTTCTACGCCGGCTGGTCCGCGGCGGAATTCGGGGACTATCTGTCGGTCTCTCCGTTCGCTCTTGTGAGTCGTGTCCAGCCATCTGCTTTCTCCCGCTGAGATTAGGCGCAACTCCTTGGCTCCCGCAGCCGCCCCTAGAGAAAGACGTCTCTTCTTTCAGGGCCGTCTCAGGAAGCTTGGCGTGCCAGTCTCCTGCAGGCCTCGTCGATGACGTCGGCGTAGGCTTTTTGGTAGCGCGGATCGCGTTTTTCCGCGAGTCTTTGCTTGGCCTCCTCCGGGGTGAACCAGGTCGGCTCTCGTCCGTGCTCGGGGGAATCGCACTCGGATTCGACGTGCAATAGGTAGGCGGCGACCAGTAACTCCATGCGGCGGCCATCGGAGCTGCGCTGCTCGCGCGGGAAGATCGCGAAGGGCTCGGGCTCGATGGGGCCGCAAACGCAGGCTTCTTCCTCGGCTTCGCGCTGCGCCGCCGCCGAGTTGGTCTCCCCCTCCTCTACGTGGCCCTTCGGAAACGTCCAGCCGGCGGACCTGGCGCGAACGAGGATGAACTGCACCGACCCTTCCACATACCGGTAGCAGACGGCCGCCACCCGATCTACCGAATCCCGTTGGCCCTTCCATTCCGGCAAGCTTCACCCCGCAAGTTTGACCTTGAATACGACTTTGTGGACCTCGGCCGGACCGGCGACTTGGCAGCAGGGCAGATGCACGTCCGCCGGGAAGAGAATGCAGAAGACCCCCGGCTCCAGCCGCACCTGGGCGGTCATCGTGCCCGCGTGGTAGAACTGGATGTCCTTGGACTCGTCATACGGCACGGCGATTTCGAGCCCCGCCGTCGGCACGTGGCCCAAAAGCTCCTGGCCGGCGAGCAGGACCTGGATATCAATATACTTCTGGTGCGACTCGAATCGGGCCTGATCGACCGGCTTGGTCGTGTAGTGCTGGACCGTGTAGTACAGGCTGTCTCCGTCCACGGCATATCGACCGTCCGGCTTTTGGGCTAGTGCCGGGTCGGCCAGGACCGCAAATGCCTTCTCAAATCTCTTGTGCAGCGGCGCGTAGAGCCGGGCGTTTTCGATTCGGTCGACAATCATTGCATGTAGCTCCTGTAGCCTTTACCGAACATTTGCTCCATTTGTCTTTCGAGGTCTTCCTTGGAAGGTCTCGGTTGCCGGTGCCGGTAGGGGCCAGATCGCGATATCCTCCTCGACCTCATGCAGAGCCTTCACATACCTCTGCCGCCCGCCCTCATCCACCCGATTCAGACCCTTGCTGTACAGCTTGAAGCCGTCGCCGTCAATCGTGTAGACAAACGTGTCGCCGGCCGTGGGATCGACAAATGCTTCGGGAGGGACGTATTGGGATATGGCATCAAGCGTCTGCGGCCAGGCGCGATGCGCGTCCCGGTACCGGCGCAGACCGAGCACGAGCCATGTGCCGCGACGTTCGGTCATCTGCCTCACATAGGTTTCGGCGAAGCATGCGTACAGAAACTCGGATAGACAAAGGTCATGCGCCCCAAACCGCGCCGTATTCCCCAAAGCCTTGCCCACGAAATCGAGAGAAGGCAGGGAGTGCACATCCTTGGCCTGTGCCGCACACGACGCCGGACCCTGCTGCAGGAATGATGCGAGCGCGGCAGATTCCTGGTGGGCCATGTCCCACACCCCGCCGGGGCGTTGCGGCATGTTCACAAGCCAATACAGACGCCAGGCTCGGTTTCTCAAGCAGGAGTGCTCTTCCGCCGTCTTTGCTTCGCCAAAGCATCGGCAGGAGGCGGAAAATCGGACTTGCCCCGCCCCATCTATTTCGTAGATGGGTGCCAGGAACTGCGCGAATCTGAACTCATCGAATACCAGGAGCCTCGCGATATCCTGACGCCAGGTATTCGTAGCGGGTGGCAACCAATGGGCAATCCGGTCGAGGTCCTGGGATGACCATTTGCCTTCCATCAGGAGAAGGCGGAGCATGTGCAGAGCCGCCCGCTCGCTGGGAAAACCTGTACGAAAGTCGACATCGTGCGTCTGTTGGTAGAGATGGTTGGCGATTCGAAGCAGGCAGAGACATTTCTCCAAACCTTGTTGCGACCGGCCGTCGCCAAGGTCCCGACGAGCTGCTACGGTCAGGAGCCACATGGCATAATTCACTTTCTTGTAGGGCACGGTCCAGCGGCAGTCCGAATTGGCGTACATGGGCCAACGGCATTTCTCCATCGCGCCGATCTGCATCAAATTGCCGATAAGGTCCGCCCGCTGGTCGAGCCAGTGTGACGCTTGAGGATAATCCTCTGACCTCCACGGAGTCTCCGGGAGCGCGCCATCGGCGCGGCCGGCACGGGAGACAAAGGCGGGCCGGTCGTTCACGTCCACGCCGGCCAACACCGCCTCGTAGTGCAGGGCGGCGTTTTCTGCCTCGGGCACAGTCCGTGTCGCTTCGATGGCGGCGAATTCGCGGTCGAAACTGTAAGGCCTCCACGAGCCGTCCTCTCGTGCGGGCCAGACTGACGCTATCCCTACCACCAGCAGGACCAGGAGAGGCTCGCCGGTACTGAGCACGCTCAGAAATGTCTCCAACCGTCGTCTTCCCGCGAGCCGGCGCAGAAGGCGACAAAGCCCGGCAGGAGATACAGTACGCCACAGGCGATGCCGATTCGGGAGAGATAGCCGGTCCGCAAGACAACGAGGAAGGCAAGCAGCCAGAGAGAGACATGAGACAGCCCCAGCCCTCGCGCGATCCGTTTTACCCAACGCTTCCGCTTGGCGCGTGCAGGGTCATCGGCCTGACGGTCTGGTTCCGACCTTTCTTTCATACTCTGACCTCCCTCAGACAGAGACGCCTATGCCGCTGTTCTCTTCACGCTATGCGGAGGATTCTCCGGCACTTGTGGGCGGGACAGGCAACGCCCAAGAAGCCGCTTCCAAGTCGCTCACTGCATGGCCTTGGCCAGTTTCATGTCCGACTTCATGGTTTCACTTCGCCAGACGGACGTCAGTTCTTCTTCGCCCGGCGGAATCCAAACGGCTCCTTGGGCGACTCTTCGGGCGGCGGCATCAAGAGGCGGATCGCGTCTACGATGGCCACGATCTGCTCGCCGTGCGTCCCGACAGTCTTCTCCAGATGCTCGAGTCTGGCCATGAGATCTTTGTACGGTACGAGCATTCGCCTGAGTTGCACAAAGGCCCGGACGACGAAGACACTGGTTTGGACGGCGTGATCTGAGTTGAGAACGCTGGCCACCATGATGGCACCGTGCTCTGTGAAAGCGTAAGGCAGATTGGGCGAGAATCTCAGTCTCTGCAGGTGGTCGCAAATTGCGACCGCCTCTGCTTTTTCCTGCTCCACCAACTGGAACATAAAATCCGGGGGGAAACCGCTTGAGGTTGCGTTTGACCTGCTCGTTGAGGCGTTTTGTCGGCACACCGTAGAGGTCGGCCAAGTCGGTGTCGAGGATCACGCGCTGACCCCGAATCGTCAGGATTCTCGCTTGAACGTGTTCGACTGGCACGATCGACGTGGTCTCGCCAGCTTGGCTCGGCAGTAGTCCACCTCCCTCGTTCGGCTTCTCTTGGTCCGTCATATCCTCTCCCTCAGCTATATGTCCAGCTTGTCGCACAGGTAGGTGCGAAGCTGGGCCGTGGCGACGCGGATCTGGTCCATGGAGTCCCGCTCGCGGACCGTGACGGTCTGGTCTTGGAGGGTCTGGCCGTCTACCGTGATGCAGAAGGGGGTGCCCGCTTCGTCCTGGCGGCGATACCGGCGGCCTACCGCGCCCTTCTCGTCATAGAAGCAGTTGAAACGCTTCTTCAGACCGTCGTAGATGCTGCGGGCGATCTCCGGCATGCCCTCTTTCTTGACCAGCGGGAAGATGGCGGCCTTGATCGGGGCCAGGGCGGGGTGGAACCGCAGCAGGTTGCGCGTCTCGCCCCGGACTTCTTCCTCATCGTAGGCATCGACGAGGAACGCCAGCGTGCTGCGGTCCATGCCGGCGCTGGGCTCGATGACGTAGGGGATGTAACGCTGCTTCTTCTCTTCGTCGAAATAGGACAGCGGGCCGGACTGGTAGTCTTCGGCCTCATCGGCCAGCTTGATCTTGGTGAGGTCCTTGCCGCTTTCGTACCAGCGGTTGAGAGTCCGCATGCCGCGTTGGTGCTGCCGGAGGTCGTAGTCCGTGCGGTTGGCGATCCCTTCGAGCTCCTGCCAGTCGCCGCTGCCGAAGGGGAAGCGGTACTCCACGTCCACACACGCCTTGGCATAGTGGGCCAGCTCGTCCTTCTCATGGTCGCGGAAGCGCAGGTTCTCCTTCTTGAGGCCCAGGTTCAGGTACCAGTTGCACCGCTGCTCTTTCCAGTGCTGGTACCACTGTTCGTCCGTGCCGGGCTCGCAGAAGAATTCCAACTCGGCTTGCTCGAACTCCCGCGTGCGGAAGATGAAGGCCTTCGTCGTCACCTCATTCCGGAAGCTCTTGCCGATCTGGGCGATGCCGAAGGGGATTTTGACGCGGGTCGTATCCAGAACGTTGCGGAAATTCGCGAAGATGCCTTGGGCGGTCTCCGGCCGCAGATACATGGTCATCGAGTCCTCGACATTGGCCCCCATCTGGGTCTCGAACATGAGCTTGAACGGCATGGGGGCGGTGAACTGCCCCACGGCCCCGCAGTTCGGGCAAACCTTGCGGCTCAAGTCGTAGCCTTTGGACTCTTCCGTCTCGACGGAGACGTGCTCGGCGTGCTCTTCGGCCTTCTTGGTGCCGTTCTCACTGTCTTGGAGGTGGTCCACACGCGTCCGGGTATTGCACTTTTTGCACTCGGAGACCAGGTCGGCGAACTTGTCCGCGTGGCCGGAGGCCTTCCAGATCAAGGGGTGCATGAAGATGCTGGCGTCGAGGCCGACGACGTCATCGCGCATCTGCACGACGTGTTTCCACCAAGCCCTTTTGACGTTGTTTTTGAGCTCGACGCCGAGCGGGCCGTAGTCGTAACAGCTCGCCAGACCGCCGTAGATTTCGCTGGACTGGAAGATGAACCCGCGCCGCTTGCACAGGGATACGATGTCATCAAGCTTCGTCAGCTTTGCCATATTCTATGTTGCCTCCATAGCACAAAAGTAAATCCTGATTATATCGAACCGCGGCGGACTGACAAGCTCCTGTTCCACCTCCGCACGATGCGCAAACAAAAAGGGCTGCGCGCCGAGGCCCGCAGCCCAAATGCTGTGCTTGCAAAACTCTCTACAACGATCTGCGTCGACGCAGCCAGCCGACCACACCTGCACCGATCATGCTCAGCAGAATCGCGCCGGGGCGGGAATCGTGAACGTCATGTTCGGAGCATCGAAATAGTCCGGCGTCCCGCTGCTGAAGGCGGCAGGCAGGACGGTGCCGGCGCTCCACACGGACTGGACGTAGGCGAGCTCGGGAGCCCGATTCGGCCCAACTCCAGCGGGGTTGATGTTGGTGTTGTGAAGCGGGTTGAGCTGATCGAACCCGTACGACACAATGCCGTACTCGCCGGGCGCCAAAACGACCGGTGTGATGTCCTTGAACAAGTAGTTGTTCACCCCGGCGCCATCGGCCGAAGTGAACACGGCCGTGGCAATGGGCGTTTGTGTCGCGACATCGAACAGAATGGTCGTCAGCTTCGCAGGGGCGGCAGCGGGGTTATCCACGATGCCGTCCGAGCCGCTGTCGTACACGCCCAGGCTCGTCACGGTGAAATCGCTCCCGAGGACATTGAACTCCAGGCCGACAAAACCCGGCCAGACCTGGTTGCCCAGGGGGGAATTCGCCGTGTGCATGGTGATGGGACTGGCTTGCGCTGCACCTGCCAACAGACACGCAGATACCAACGCTACCAACAGTTTTCTCATTTCTAACTCCTCCTGATAAACCTCTTTCCAAAACGCTGTTCGCGAGGGATCGGTTCCTTCGTACCCTCCACCTATCATGCCCAGGACGGTTACGTTCACTCCATGATTACGTTATTATATCCCATCTTCACATATGGCGTCAATCATAATCTGCCCAGCTTGTTGCCCTGATGGTTTGCCTTGGCGTAGCGGGGACGCTTCCGCCTGTGTGCCGGGGCAGAGCATCGTAGCGTCAGAATCTCCCAAGCTGCCCCGGCCTCCGGCAGGCCGGAGGGCCGCGAAGGCCGGCGATTGCCAGGCAACGGGCCGCCTCGTGTCCAATTAGGAAATATCATAGACCCATAATATTCAGTATGCAGGTCACGTCCGCGCGGGCCGGAGCCGGACGTGCCGGACGCGGCAAAATTGAGCATTTTCCCTAATAGACGCTGATTACCGGGGGGATTATATCTGGGCGGTCAGTGCGTCACGGGCCGTTCGGATCGTTCGTCTCGTTCGACGGCGGGGCCGGTCCGCGACGGGAGAGTTCATTGAGTCCAAGCAGGCCAAGGAGGGCGGAAAATGGAATCAGTCATGGACAAGCGGGTGTTTACCCCACAGGCGTGGGCCGAGTTGAAACAGGACTTGGCCTTGTCGCGCCGGCAGGCGGACGTCGTGGAGCAGCTCCTCCAAGGGCATTCCGACAAGCAGATTGCCCGCGAGCTCCAAATGTCGGTGCCGACGGTGCGGACGCATCTGTGTCGGCTGTTCTCCCGCTTCGGCGTCGAGGACCGTTGCGAGCTGATCGTGCACGTTTATGCCCGGTTGCGGGAGAAGTGCATGGCCTGCGGCTGTCCGCGCGCCCAGTAGACACCGGCACGACGAGAGCAACCACCAGAACGTCCGACCGCTGCGTCGCGACGGCCCCTCGGAAGATCCTCTTTCCCAGGGGATAAGTCGGCGCCCCCGTTCTCTTGGAGACGTGAGCGGCAGACCGCCGAGTTTGGCGTCACGGGCGAATCGGTCCTCGCGCATGTTTCCTCGCTTGATATCATCTGCGCGAGGAGACCAACCGGCCGTATGCCTCCGACGCGGACGAACAAACCCCGGTGGGTCTCTCGTGGCCCCAGGGCTACCGGCAAAAGGAAGCTGCAAAAAAGAACCGCTCCCTGCGTCGAAAAGACGCGGGGAGCGGTTTGATCGTCACTTGTAGTCACCTCGTCGACAGGTCGCCCGCCTACTGGGCCGGGTGGCCGTAGCCGATGTCGTCGATGAACACCGTGCCGGCGCCACCCGCCTTCGGGTTGGTCTTATCGCCGACACCGATCGTGATCTTCTGAACCTTGCTCGTCTTGACGCCCGCCGCCGTCAGATCGCTCAGCGGGATTTTCCACTGCGTCCAAGTGGCCGCGTTCGCGGCTGCCGGGTCTGGATTCACGGACAGCTTGCTCTTGCCGGCGTTATCTGTCACCACCGCGTACAGGGCCGCCGGATCGTTGTGCGGGGAGCTGTTGATCTGCGCCCTGCCAAGTGCTGCCGACATTGCCGGTCGCGGTGATGTTGTCGAACTGCATCGTGCGATACTCACCCGCCTGGTGGGCACAGACGCAAAGGCCGATATCCACCGGACCGGTCATCGCGATGGTCTGCGGAGTACCCATTGTGGTCCAGGTCTTGCCGTCGGCGGAGACCGAGCCGGTGAGTGTGTTGCCCTTGCGATCGAGCTTCACCCAGTAGGGGGCCGTCAGGACCGCCGTAGAATCGGTGTTGGCGCAGGCGCCGTTGGCGGTCAGACGATACTGGAAGCTGGCGCCATTGCCGCCGCCGGCGGTGATGACCATGTAGGCATCGGTCGAGCCGGCCGTCAGGTCCGCGCGGATCATCACACCGCCCTTGGCCCAGGTGTTGGTGCCGGTGCCGACGTTGACCACGCGGGCGACGATGGAGCCATCTCCCGTGAGGGTCTTATAGGCAAAGGCAAAGTCATCGGCGTTGTTCCAGATGTCCGTGCCATCGCCCGTCAGGGTCAGGGCCCCGTTGGTCACGTTGACCGCCACGGTTGGAGCCGCGTAGCCGCGGAACCACAGGTCCAGGTGCGTGGCCCCGTTGCCCGTCCAATCCTGGGCGGTGCCCAGATCACGTGTCGCCTCACTGTAGTAGGGTGTCTTGACGTTGTTGTACTCCAGCGGCATCGATTGTTTGCCGCCGTGGACGATCGTCTGTTCGGCAAAGGGGGCTTGCAGGTAGCCGACCATCGAGCCGCTCTTGCCGTCGGTGTAGCCGTCGATCCAGGAGTTATAGATGCGGTTATTGTCGTCGTTGTAGCTCTCGAAATCGTCGACAGCGGCGAATTCCTGGGTCGTGAAGCTCCAGACGTCCCCCGCATACGGACCCGCGCCACCCACTTCGTCGACTCTCCAGTAATAGGTTGTTCCGAAGGTCATCCCGCCGGGATCAAAAGAGTGCGCGGTGACCGTTTTGGATGTCGCCGTGCCCTTGGCTACCGCATTGGGATCGGTGCCAAAGAACACCTTATGCGAGGTTGCCTCGCGGCCGGGCCGCCAGTTCATAGTGGCACTGACGCTCACGCCTGCGGTGCCCGTGGCCGGCGCAGGCGAGCGCGCCAGGACAGGCTCGTAAGAGAACCGGACTTCGCTCAGGCCGACTTGTGGCAGCCCGCCCCAGGAGCTGTTGATCGTTAGCCGGACGTACTGGGCCATGACTCCGCCGAAGCTGACGGTGGTATTGGCGGTATAGGTCGTCAGGCCGGACGCCCGGGCGAACTGCGGCACGTTGGCCAGCGCCGTCCAAGTGGTGCCGTCGGTGGAGTATTCCACCTTGACATCCTTGGCGCCGAAGCCGATGAAGGCCTCCATGGGCAGATTGGAGTTCCAGACCTTCATATCCCACAGCTTGTAGGCCTTGTCGAACTGGTACTGAATCCAGTTGGGCAGGACTTGGCCCGTGGTCATCCACATCGTGTTCGAGTCGCTGCCGTGCTCGTCGCTCGCATCGAGGCCCGAGCCGTCGATGGTCTTCTCCGGGCCCGCGCCGAGTTGTGCACTGGAAGCGGTGGCCGTAATCGATCGGCCGGGGATCGGATAGGCGTACGGCTCGGTCGTGAACGACCACACGGTACTCTTGTAGATCGTGTTGTCGGGGGCCTTGTTGACTTCATCGATCCGCCAATAGTAGGTCTGCCCATAGGTTAGCAGACTGGCCGAGGCATATTGGGAGTTCGTCTGACCCTGGCTGACCAGCACACTGCCCGGCTTGGTCCGGCTGGCGCTGTTGACATCCGCGAATGTCGTGCCCAGATACACATCGTGAGTGGCCGCGAACTTCCCCGCCGTCCAACCGAGAACGGTATCGGCCGGGACATCCGTCGCCTTGTCGGCAGGGCTGGGACCGCTCGCCGCGCCCGGGCCCTCTCCCTTCATGGCGTCCTGGACCTCTTTCTGCGTCAGGATATGGTCATAGATCCGCACGTCATCCATCATGCCCATGCAGTACTGGTCCCAGTGATTGTGGCCGATCTCCACGTTTGCGGCGCCCGCGGGGATCGTGCTGGCCGTGAGGGTGTCGGTGACAACGCCGTTGATATAAAACACGCAGCCTCCCGCCTTACCGGCCGTAAACGTGACTGCCACGTGTTGCCAGGTATTCAGCTTCAAGATGCTGTTGGCGCCGTCATGGTCCAGGACCGCGGGCGTCGTGAAGCGTAGGTGCGTGCTGTCGGACTTGAAGGCATACCCGATGCCGGCGGCCGAACGACCGGTGAAGGCATGATCCACCCCGCTCGCCAGATCGCTCGGATTGACCCAACAGGTGATGCTTAGCGTCTGGAGGAGCGCCGCCTTCGCCGCGCTGCCACAGTTCACGCTGTTGGTGCCGTCGAATTTCAGCGCGCTGCCGATCACGCCGGTCACCCACTGGGGATTGCCCTGGAGCGTACCATCGTATCCGTTGCCGCTGGAATCGTGGGCCGTGATGCCGCTGCCCTCATCGAGTTTCCACTGTCCCACCAGGTTGGCCCAGGCCCCGCTGGCCAGGCTCAAGACCAGGACCAGCACAATTGCTTGCCAGAATCTCTTCGACATGATCGTCCTCCTTCAGAATTGTTGCACAACAGCCCCAGGACATACGCCACGGCCCCCGAAGGTCGCAGCCCCTGGGGGCGACGTTGAATGCTGCCTGCCACCCGCTGCTCCGGAAGATGCTTTTGCTCATCTCACCAGGGTCTCCGATCCTGACCCAACCAGTCGCTTCAGAACCGGCCGCAGCGCCTGGTGATCTGTCCCCGTCCGAGTCGCCAAGGCCGGCACGCGATGCTCCTCGATACAATCAGTCTAACACGGAAGATGCCGATATGCAATGCCCAACTTCAGTTATTATCGGCAATAAGTGGGGGGGACATAAGCGGCTTGCAGAGGAGCGAAAAACTCCAGTGTTCGGGTCTGTTTCCGCGGGTGTGTCCCCTGCGACAACCAATGGCTGAGTCGTGGCTACTGACGACGGTGTTTGACTTGCTCGCTCCCTGACGGTATGCGATAATCCTCCCCAGAGAAACACCCCCGATGAATCGGCGACGGGCGTTCCGGTACGAGGAAAGAGAGGACATTATGGATCTATCGCGAGGACGGGCAATTGGTTCCCTTGCCCTGATGGTCAGTCTGCTGTGCTCTGCCGTTGCTGGTTGGGCCCAGACAGGGCCCAAGCAAAGCGTCAAGCTCAAGTATCCACCGGGGGTGTACCGGCTAACGCTAACGTCAATTTCCGGCGGCAGCATCACCGTCGGAAACGAGGAACAGAAGTCCCAAGACCAGGAGGGAATGAGCTGGAAGCTCACAATCGCGCCGCCGGACGCTCAAGGGAATAAGAAGGCCGCTCTCAAGCTCACGGCTGTCCAGGAGAAACGCAATGGGCAGGAAATCTGGAACAGCGCGAGCCGGATAAGGGACAGGCGGCGGTGGCGTTCCTCTACCAGCCGATCATGGCAGCGGACATCCAGGTGGCTTTCGACACAGTGGACACGAAGAACACCCTGGCGTTGGAGGTGGGGTCCGTCGAACCGGCGCAGCAAAACTCCCCCGCGCCGGCGGCCGCGACGAACCCGCCGGACAAGCCGGCGCCGAACAGCCCGTTGGGGAAGCCGGGAGGTGTGGCCGTCACGTACGGCGTGTATCATTACATCGACCAGGGCGGCCTGCGCGATCCGCAAACGGGGCAATGGCTCGAAGGGTTCCGAATTCTCATTCCCCAGGGCTGGAAATTCACCGGCGGTTTCCGCTGGATCGCCCGCGAGAAACCGGCCAACCTGCTGACCAAGACGGACCTGCTCAACCCGGTCAAGTCGGACTATGCGATCACCTCGCCCGACGGTCGGTCCGTGCTCCGGCAGTATCCCGTGGAGTACTGGGTGCAGACGAATGTGTTCCCGCTCGGCCACAACTACAACGGCATGATCGTCTATGCGGCGGTGACGCCCGAGCAGTACATCACGCAATTCGTCATTCCGCGCAGCGCGGCCTGCAGGCGACCGACGTGAAGGTCGTCAAGCAGGAGCCTCTGGACGCCCTGGCCGCCAAATACGAGGCGGAGAGCAAGCAGTTCGACGCGCTGACAGGCGGGGCGACGACGGGCAACGCCCTCATGTTCAAAGCCGGCACGGTTGTCCTCGACTACACCGAGAACGGCGTGGCCTACCGCGAGCAGTTCTTCTGCATTCAACAGTACCTCCAGACCGCCGGGATGGTGATGTGGTGGCCGCGGATGAATTGCAGCCTCCGCGCCCGCGCGAGCAATTCGAGGCCCAGCTCCCGATCTTCACGACGATGGCCCTGAGCGTGCAGACCAACCCCTACTGGTCGATCGCCCTGATCCAACTGCGCGACAAGGTCAACATTTCGCTGGCCCAGGCCGACGCGTACGCGAACAAGGTGCGTCACGAGATTGCCGCCGCCCACGCGCAGACGAACCACGAGCTGGCCCGCGCTGGGGGTTATCTCTCCGGCGATTACTACGACTACAAAGGCACCGACGGCAACCGCTATAACCTCCCCACGGACAAGTACCACTTCATGAACAAGGACGGCGCTCTCCTGTCGCAGGACAGCTCCGTCCCGCCCTCCTCCGAATGGACGTCGATCGAGCCGTATAACCAATAGGGCTCCACTCGCCCTGATCATGAGCACCGTCCGCACTTGTGGGCGGCAAGGCAGTGTGGGGAGCGTATATCACGGGCTCCCTTCTTCTTATTTGAGGTGGGGTCGGAATACGGCGGCTCTCGACGCGGTCTTCGTAGAATGGGCGTCCTCGCCCGCTGATGTCGCGGAGGCGGCTGGTGGCCGTGCGAAGACGCACGTCCCAAGAGCGAGCGGGGACGCTCGCGCCACGAAGAGGCCGAATCCGCCATCGCATAGCGACCGCAATCCTTACTTGTCACTTGTCTGTTTTCCCCTGCGTGCTCTCCTCGGATCTGCCATAATCCTTCTTGAAGAAACACGCTTGACGAAGCTGCGGCGAATGGTTGGGGGGGCTGGGGTCCGTCACAGCGGATAGCCTCGGCACATCTTCGGGACCCTGGGATCGCCAATCTCCTGATTGGCCTCTTTTCTCTCCGTGACGCTCGGGAGAACGGCAGTCCCCGACTTCTTCAAACGGCCAATCGGGAGATTGGCGGTCCCAGCAAGCTCAGCAAGTTCTGAGGACAGCTTATTTATCTCGGGTTCGTTATGCGGCGGTCTTGAGACTGACGCGGAGGCCGGCTCGTGTGGCCAGGGTGATGAGCATTTCGAGATTGAACTTCTCCCATTTGCCGCGCACCAGATCGGAGATGCGGGACTGACTGACCCCCAGGAGCTTGGCCGCCTTCGCCTGCGTCAACTTCTTGGCCTTGATGACTTTCCGCAACTGGGCCATCAGGTCGGCACGCATTTGCAGGATCGCGGCCTCATCGGGCGAGAGACCCAGGTCGAGAAACACGTTGCCCGAGGAGCTATGGTTATGGTAACCGTCCAGACCCTATCAGTCTGCCAGGGTTCTGCTGGGAGAAATGCAGGGAAAGGATAATTGGTCGGCGGGGTAGTCGTGTGATGATGGAGGCATGAATGATTCGTTGTCTCCTCCTGCGGCCGGCTGTCCTCGATGTGTCCAATGGGCCGAGATCGTCGCGCAATTGCAGGCCCAGGTGGCTCAACTGGAAGCCGAAGTACGGGAATTGCGGGCCCGACTGCACCTGCACGCGGGCAATTCCTCTCTGCCGCCGTCGGCCAATCCGCCCTCGGCACCGCGTCCCGTGACCAAACCGCCCACGGGACGCAAGCCCGGCGGGCAACCGGGACATCCCGGGCACCATCGTGTCCGTTTGCCCCCCGAACGGGTGAACCAGGTGATTCCCCATGTGCCGACCTGCTGCGCGCACTGCCAAGGGCCGTTGCCCGCGCAGGGCGGTCTCGACGATCCGGCGCCGATCTGGCACCAGGTGGCCGAACTGCCGGAGGTGTTGGCCGTCGTCACCGAACATCAGGGTCAGGCCCGCACCTGCCCGCGTTGTGGCCACGTCACCTGGGGCGTCATTCCGCCGGAAGTTCTGGCCCACGGCTTCGGGCCCCACCTGACGGCGACGCTGGCGTTCCTCAGTGGCGGCTGCCACGACAGCAAGCGGACGGTAGCAGAGATCGCCGAAACGGTTTTTGGCGTGCCGGTGTCGCTGGGGAGCGTGGTCAACGCCGAGCAGGAGGTGGCCGCGGCGTTGGCCGGGCCGTACCAGGAGGCGGCGCAAGCGGTGCAACAAGCCCCGGTGAAGAATGCCGACGAAACCGGTTGGGCCTTGGCCGGTAGACTCTGTTGGCTGTGGCTGGCGGTCACGAAGCAGGTGGCGTGTTTCCAGATTTGTGCGGGTCGTGGCCGCGCGGCCCTGCGGCAGTTGTTGGGCGACCGTCCCCAGGGGGTGGTGTCGTCGGACCGCTGGAGTGCGTACGGCATCCTCGGCTTGGCCTGGCGGCAATTGTGTTGGGCGCACCTCAAGCGGGACTTCCAGAAATGGGTGGATTGGGGGCCGGAAACGGCGGCGATCGGGCAAGCCGGGCTGGAGGCCGTCCAGACGATCTTCGGCCTCTGGAGGGACTTCCGTGAGGGCCGGCTGAACCGGGCCGGGCTGCGTGCCGCCCTGGACCCGGTGTGTCTGGCCCTGTAGGGAGCCCTGGAGGCGGGGCTTTCGTGCCCGGTGAAGAAAGCGGCCCGGTTTTGCCGGAACCTCCTGGAGGTCTACCCGGCGTTGTGGACTTTCGCACGCGTCGAGGGCGTGGAGCCGACGAACAACCACGCCGAGCGGACGTTGCGTCTGGCGGTGCTCTGGCGTAAGATCAGCTTCGGCACCCACAGTGAGGCGGGCTGCCGGTTTGCGGAACGCATCTTGACCACGGTGCAAACGTTGCGTCTTCAGGAGCGGCACGTCTTGGCCTATCTGCGCGAAGCTCTGATCGCGCACCACGCTGGACAGCCCGCTCCAGCCCTGGTCCCTCTTGAGGTCTGAACGGTT
>CAVVRJ010000028.1:0-38609 GCA_963750205.1 uncultured Planctomycetota bacterium | reverse complement strand
GTCGTAGCTGCTGGAGGACAAGGTCCGCGTCGAGTCGAAAATCGAGTGCGGCACCGCCCCAAGCGACACGGAGCCGGTAAAGAGAATGGTCGCGTCTCACCCGCAATCCGGCTGAGGCTCAAGATGACCCCGGTCAGAATCCCCGGCAGGGCCGCCGGGAACGTCACGGCGACGAACGTATGGAACCGGCTGGCCCCCAGGGCGAGCGAGCCTTCCTTATACGAGGCGGGCACGGAGCGGATGGCCTCCTCGCTGGCCCGGATCATCACGGGGAGCGTCAACACGGCCAGCGTCATCGAGGCCGCCAGGATGCACGGTTTGGGCGCAAAGCCCAGGAGGGGAAAGAGGAACAGCACGAAGAACGCCAGGCCGAATAGGCCAAAGACGATGCTGGGCACCCCGGCCAGCGTGTTGATGCCCATGCGGATGATCCGCATCGTCCAACCGTCCGAAGCACAGCTCCACCAGGTAGGCGGCGGAGATGATTCCCAGGGGAACGACGAAGAGCATGCCGACCACCGTGATGAGTATCGTCCCGAGAATCTCCGGCCCGATCCCGCCGAAGTAGTGGCTGTTGACGTTATCGTCAATCAGGAACTGCCAGTAGATCGTGCGCCGGGGCAGGAGCATCTTATCCGCGTTCTGCGCGACATAGGCGAACAGGGGCCGCAAAGACTCCGGGAACAAATCCGCGCGGGGCTTGCTGCCTGACCAGCGGGCGCCGGGTTTCTCCTGGATCCACTGCTCGACCCACAAGAACCGGTCCAAGAGGGCCTGGGCCTGGTCCCAGCGCGTGGCCCCATAGCGGAGCATGGTCAACGGGGCCGGCGGCTCCCCCGGCCGGGGTCCCAACAGGCCCGGCAGAGATTCCGAGTGAAAGAGAATCCCTTCTACCTCCTGCAAAGCCGCCGCGTACTCCTGGTGCTTGCGCAGGTCGATCTGCTGGGCCGCTTGGAGGAATTGGCGGGCGAGCGGGAAGAGCTTTTGGGCCGAGGTGCCCTGGAACTCGGGACGATCCGCGTCCTTAAGAACCTCTGCCACCAGTCGCTGGATCTCATGGATATCCTGGCTATGGAAGGCGGCCTCCAGTTGATCCCGCATCTGGCGGGTCAGCTCGCGCAACTGGGCGTACCGATCCGCGGGGATGTTTTTGTCCCGCAATTCCTGCCCGAATTGCCGGTAAATCTGGCGGACCTGTTCGGACAGCGCCTCGACATCGACGCCTTTCTGGAAGCCGTCGATCAGGTCATACACCTGCCGGCGCACCTGCTCGGTCTGGGCGACCTGAGCGTCGAGTATCTGCTCGTCGCCGCGCCGAACAGGTTCCGTTGCATCTTGCGAAACTCGACCGTGCCCTGGAAGAAGACGGCGCTACTGCCGCGCCGGACCATCGGGCCCAAGACGGCGACGAGCGCCAGGATCAGCAGCACGACCGACAGGCCGGTCGCCGCCGTGAAGAGCCGATCCAGTTGGCCGCGGACACTCAGGTTCATTTACGTCCTCCCCGCCGCCTTTTTCGCCCGGGTGAGGAAGTACTCGCTGACGATGTTCAGGCCCAGCGTCAGCAATAAGAGCAGAACGCCCATGGCGAAGAGTGCCCCGGTGCAAGGACGTTTCCGGGGCCTCGCCCATCTCGCCGGCAATGGTGGCGGTCAGGGTGCGCACCGACTGCGCCAGGTCCCACCAGGGATGCGGGATTTGGGGGGCGTTGCCCGAGGCCATCCAGACGACCATCGTCTCGCCAATCGCCCGCATCATCCCCAGCACAATCGCGGCGATGATGCCGCTATGGGCGGCGGGAATCACCACGCGGACGATGGTCTCCAGCCGGGTGGCCCCGCAGCTATAGGAAGCTTCCCGCAATTCCCGGCCCAAGGCCGAGATCGAGTCTTCGGCCACGCTGATAATCGTGGGCAGCGCCATGAGCCAGAATGAGCGACGCATTGAGCGCGTTGGTCCCAGTGCTGAAACCGAACGCTTTTGCAGCCAGGCGCCAGGACCAGCACCGCGAAGAACCCGTAGGCGACGGAAGGGATGGCCGCGAGGATCTCGACGATGGGCTTGACGATATTGCGGACCTTCCACGAAACAATGTCGCTCAAGAAGACCGCTGCCAGCAGGCCCAGAGGAACCGCGAACACCAGCGCTGCGAAAGAAACGTACAGAGAGCCGACAATGATGGCCAAGGCCCCGAAGACCGGCGGCACGGCCGTCGGACGCCAGTTCTGGCTGGCCAGGAACTCCGTGAGGCTGGATTGGGACAGAAAGCCCAGAGATTGAATCACGACGAAGACCAGGATCAGCAGCACGGCCAGGACCGAGCTGAAGGTGAAAAAAAAAGAAACGCCCGGCCCAGATGGGCCGTGAGATAGCCCCGCAGGTCCTGGCCCGGCGTCAGGGCCAGCGGCCGAGGGGAATCGGCCGCCGGCGCCAGTGTGAGCGTTACATCCACATCGTTCATCGCAATCCGATCAGTAGTTCGTCATGGGCACAAAGTCCTTGGCCTCGATCAGCGTCTGGCCCTTTTCGGTCAGATAGAAGGTTACGAACTTGAAGGGGATCGAGCCGAGCTTGGGAAAGCCGTTGGTGAAGAGGAACAGCGGCCGGCTCAAGGGATAGGTGCCGTTGGCCACGGTCTGCCGGGTCGGCAGCACCTTGTCGATGGAGAGGGCCTTGACCCCTTCGAGGAAGCCCAGACCCACATAGGCGATCGCCCCCGGCGTGGTCTTGACGCGCGCCTGGGCCTGCGGGTTGGCGTTGACGTACTCGACGCTCTTGGTCATCGGCTCTTTCTTCATAATCAAGGTCTCGAAGGTCTCGTAGGTCCCCGAGGAACTGTCCCGGCTGATGACCACCATCGGCGTATTCGAGCCGCCGACCTGGCTCCAGTTGGTGATCTTGCCCATGTAGATATCGCGGACTTGGGCGCTGGTCAGGGCTTTGACCGGGTTGGAGGGGTGCACGACCACGCAGACGCCGTCCATCGAGATGGTCCAGGCGACCGGCAGCACCTTGTTGGCGACCGCCTTGGCGAATTCCTCCGCGCTCATGAACCGGCTCATCGCCGCGATGTCGCAGCGGTTTTCGATCAGGGCCGTAGCGCCGTTGCCGCTGCCGTTCTTGTTGACCGTGATTTCCAGTTGGGGGTTGAGGCTCTTGAAATACTCGGCGAAGGCATCCGCAATGGGGCCCACCGTGGTGGAACCTTCGATCCGCAGCGTCTCCGCTCGGGCCGCCACGCTCAGCGTCAAGGCGACCAAGACGGCACTAACCATAGCTTTTCTCATGTTGGAACCTCCTTTAGTGTTTCTCTTTCTCAAGATATACGCAAATCGCGTTAGAATTCTGTTAGCTTTCGGTTACATTCTGGTGAGCGCGGCAGGGAAATCTCTCTCAGAATTTGACCACAATATCGGCCTGCAAACGCTCGTAGCTGTCGTTGTTGTTGCGGCCCTCATAAGAGGCGTGATAGTAAGTCAGGGCCGGGATCACGTTCTTGACCAGCACGTAGCTCAGGCCGAACCGATGGCCCCGGCCGCCCGTGCCGCCGCCGACGAAGTCGGAGTCATTGAACTGGGCGACCACGGCATCGGCCTGAAGGTCGCGGTAGTCATACTCGAATTGCCAGGAACCGGGCTCTTTGTCTTTGGCCTTATTGATGACGCCGCCGATAAGCCAGCCGGTGCTCTTGCTCGAGGGCGCGGCCGTATTGACGACGTAGTCGCCGCCCACGGCCACCGGCAACTTGCCGATCTCCGTGCCCACCTCGCCGAAGGCCTCGAACAGGTCGTAGTTGCTGGTGTAAAGGCTGCCGGCATTGGAGTTGCCGAAGAAGTTGCTCGTGGGCGATTCCCATTGCAGGGACAGGGCCTGCTGGCCGCGCAGATGCGTGTACCAATATCCGCTGGCGCCGCCCAGGACGTAGGTCGGCCCCTCGAACTTCTGCTTCACATAACCCTGAAGGCCCCAGAGCGCGGTGTCCACATCGGCAGACGCTCCACGACCCATAAGCCGCCCCCCGCGAAGTTGACCGTGGTGTTCTCCGCCACCGGCAGGCTGTAGGACAGGGCTCCGCCTTCGGGCGTCAGATCGTGATCCCAGATCAACTGATTCTTGAAAGGCCGGTAGAATGGAAACTCGATCTTGCCGGCCTGAAGGTCCAAGCCTTTGGCCCACTGGGGATGATAATCCAAGAAGGCCAAGTCGAGCCAGATCGACTTGCGGTCCCAAGCTCCGCCCAGGGTCTGGTTGGAGGAGACGGGATCGCCTCCCTGGGTTCCTTCGTCCGTGGCCAGACGGAAGCCTACGCTCCACTCGTCATTGACCTTGGCGTTGAGACCGACCCGCCCCCGAATCCGGTTGCGGTTGCGTTCCACGTCCTTGCTCTGATCGTCGATGTACTCATAGCGATAGCGGAAATCCCCGTAGATGCCGATCCGGCTGGCCCATTGGAGAATATCGGGGACGGCGCCTCTTTCTTCTGACCTTCTTCCTTCCCTTCCGCTTCCTGCTTCTCCTGTTGGGCGGCCACTTGCTCGACCTTCTGATCCAGGGCGCGCTCTTTGAGCTTCTGCCGCGCCTCCAACTGGTTGATCTTATCCTCCAGCTCCGCCTGCCGCTGTTTTTGCTCTCGCAGTTCCGCTTTCAGTTGATTGACGTCCTGAACGTCACCGGCCGCCCGCACCGCTACCGGCCCGAGCAACACAGCCAAGCCCAGAACGAGCAGACCGCGACCGGGTCCCCAACGCCCTTGTTCGCGTTGGGGAGCCCGCACCATCCGTGTCGTTGCACATCCTTCATGATTGTATCTCCAAAACACTCCTGATAGCCGGCCGAGCCTGAGCCTGTCTCAGGCAACCGCCGTCCAACGCGTAGGAAGATACCGAGCCTGCGTTAGGCTCAGATCAGGATTGCGTTAGAAGTGCGCTAAAGTAGGTATACGCGCAAGACGGGGTTCCCAAACGCGCTGAAACTATCGCGTTGGGGGTCCCGTGCCCCTGCTACGTCGGCAGGTAGATGGTGAAGGTGCTACCCTTGCCGGGGGTGCTCTCGACGGCGACGTGCCCGCCGTGGGCCTGGGCGATATGCTTGACGATGGCCAGCCCCAGACCCGTGCCGCCCAGTTTGCGGCTGCGGCCCTTATCGACCACATAGAAACGCTCGAAGATACGGGGCAGGTGCTCCGGCGGGATGCCGCAACCTTCGTCCGTCACGGTAATGGCGACTTCCGCGTCGCGGGTGTGGACGGCGACGTGAACGCGGCCGCGCTCGGGACTGTACTTGATGGAGTTATCGATGAGATTCAAGCACCGCCTGTTCCAGCAGGGGCGGATTGATCCGGGCCTCGATATCGTCCGCACAGGTCAGATCGGTAGCACGAACCTAACCTGAATCTAACAAGATCATTCTCACCCAAAATTAACAGAGACCGTCGCGGGCTTAACGTGCGACACCGATATATAGGCATAGAGGAGGGCTGATCGAGGTGAAAGACCCAGCCATTATCTGAAATTAGCAAAGGGCGGTGATATCGGCCAGAACAAACCAGTGTATGTCATCAGCGATCTTGCACATCGGCGACCGCTCCCCCAGTGATAACCTGTGCCGGGCCAATCGCGAGTCACTTCTCGACTCTTTTCTCCGACACGTCGAGGAGCAGAAGAGGACAATTGGTCATCCTCGGGGGTCTGGCTCGAACTCCTGGGATATCCGCTCGACAGCGTCCTAGACAGACGCAAGGCCCTCCTGGACCGTCTCGCCAAGCATGGACACCGTGTATGTCCCCGGCAATCATGATGAGGAGGTGCTCCAGCTGGGCCGGCACGGCGAGACCGCCCCATCCATTCTTTGCCAGGATATCCCACGCCTCCGTGCAACACATCGGCGATAGACGGTTCAAGTTCATGCACGGGCATGAGGTGGATCCTTTTGTGAATGCCGGCATCCAGACCCTGGGACGCGTGATCGGTAAACTGGCGTATCGGTGCGAGTATCGCCAAGGCACGTGCCTTCTTTCCAATGACACCGTCATCGGTCTGCTGGAGGAAACGGGGGAGCAACTGCTGCACGTCTGGACTTGGTTGAGGGCCGGCATCAATACGGCTCTCCCCTAGAGCTGTGGCATGCTGCCGGCCGGAAGAATGAGGTTCCTGACACGCCATATTCGTACCCAGGCGCCTGCTGACCCGGTACTACCGAGACAAAGCGGAAGGTCTCTACGACATTGCTATTGTAGGCCATACCCATAAGGCCGGAGACATTTGGCGACTGGTACTTCAACAGCGGCTCCTGGACGGGAGCGTTGCAACAACTTCCTGAAGATCGCGCAGGAAGGGGTGTCGACGTTCCCATTTGGACCGATAGCGGTCCATGCAACCCAACACACCGTGGTAGCCCGACGAGAACGATCTACGGCGTGGGGGAGAAGGATTCGGCCACAGCAGCAGGTCCGATCTGATCGGGCAACACCTGATCGAGGCCGGCCATGACGTCCTCCTCCGCGGGCCTCCGGCCGTCGAACTTCCGACGGCGAAGAGAGCTACTTGGACGACTTGCGCGCCAAGAAAGGACGCAAGACCTGACCGTCTCTTCCAGTTCACCGGCCAGAGCCCGCCGCCGGCGTGTTCGCCGAATACACCGATGCTCGATCTCCTTGTCATCCTCCTGTTCCGTGAGGCTTGCCGGCTGTCTTTGAACCGGTAACCGACGCCACGGACGGTCTCGATGTAATCCCGGTAGGGTCCGCTTTTCCGCAGGTAGGTGATCTGTACGTCGATCGCTCGATCGGTGACGAGTAATGGCCGCCGTGGAGCGAATCGACAATCTGGTAGCGACTGAAGACGATGCTGGGACGGCGTGCCAGACGTGTAAGATGTTGAACTCGGACAAGGTCGACGCGAGGGGCCGATCTTCGAGCAAAGCCTCGCAGCGGCTGGGATCGATGGTCAGATCGTGGATACGGATGATGCTGCGATCTAGATTCTGCTCGGCTCCCTTGCACAGAGCCCGGCGGCACCCGGGCGGCAAGCACTTTCGAGCTGAAGGGCTTGGTGACGTAATCATCGGCACCCAACTCCAGGCCGGTGACGATGTCGCTTTCCTCACTCTTGGCCGAGAGAATGATAATCGGGATAGCCTGGGTTTTGGGGTCCGCCTTAGAATCTTGCAGATATCCAAGCCCTGGATCCCGGCAGCAGAAGGTCCAGGAGAATCAGCGCGGGTTGGCGGGAACGAGCGATCACGAGCACCTGATCGCCGGTCCCGACCGCCAGGACCTCGTAGCCTTCCCGCACGAGGCTGAGCTTGACCAGTTCCTGAATGTCCTCTTCATCATCTACGACTAAGATTACACCCTTTGCCATACGACCTGATTAAACGTGCGGGTTAAGAAAGTGTTTGCGTTTCTTTAATTTTTGATTAGCACCAGGCTCTGCCGGTATGGATAGCCGCCCTCGATCGCTCCCACCCGGGTGAGCGGAAAAAATTGGCAAATGCGCAGCCCCAGTATGATATAATTACCACTAAGCGGGTCCGCAGAAATATTTTGACATTTTGACACTGGGGAGCTTGTCCTTCGTAGTATGGTCATGAAGGAGTCATACGATGGAAGGACTGAAACTGACTTGGTGGCAGCGGCAGCGCTTGGAGAGGCAGTTGCGGGAAACCCAGGATGCCCGTCTCTATCGTCGCACGTTGGCGGTCCTGGAGGTCGGTCGCGGCCGACCCATCGCGGAAGTAGCGCTCGCCTTGAACGTGACCCGCCAGAGTGTTTACCACTGGATCGCCGGGTATGCCCCCGTGCATGATCCCCACGCGTTGCAGGACGAACCCCACGCGGGGCGTCCGAGTTTCTGGACCGAGGATCATCAGGCCGTCTTACGGGGATTCATGGACCAAAGCCCGGACGAGTTCGGCTACTTCGCGGTGAATTGGACCGTCCCGTTGCTGCAAGAGCAATGGGAGCACGGCACCGGCCTGCGCCTTTCGGATGAGACCGTCCGGCGCGGGCTGCAGGGACTGGGGTATGTCTGGAAACGGGGGCGGTACGAGTTGGAGCCCGATCCCGAGTTGGAGAAAAAAACGTCGAATTCGAGCCCGTATTCGCAACTTGCGGCCGCGCAGCGTGCTGTTGGCGGAGGATGAGACCGACCTGTTGCTGTTTCCTCCCTTGCGGGCTGGTTGGGCCTTGCGCGGACAGCCCCGCGAGGTGCGGATCTCGGGACAAAACGCCCGCCGGGTGGTCTTTGGCGCCATGAATCTGTGCACCGGCCGACGCTGGTTCCTGGTTCGGGACCATGGAAAGGCACTCGATTTCCAGGAGTTCTTGTATCTCCTGCACGCCCACTATCGCGGTTGGCATGTGGCCTTGCTGCTGGACGAAGATTCCAGTCATACGGCGAACGCCTCTTTGGAACTCGCCCAGGAATTGTCGATCAAGCTGATTTGGCTGCCCCATCGCGCTCCGAAACTCAATCCTTTGGAGAGCCTGTGGGGCGACGGAAAGGACGTGGTTTGTGCCAACCGGCAGTACGTCACGATTGACGAGCAAGTCCATCGCTTCCTGCTGTACCTTGAGAGTCTGTCCCCGCAGGAGGCACTCCACAAAGCCGGTGTCCTGTCCAAGCACTTTTGGCTCCGGTTCGTGTTGTCAAAATATCTGTGCGGACCCGCTTAGACCCCCGAAGAGATCCCCAAGATCAGCCGCCTGGTAGATCCGATGAATCACGGTCACGGGCGCGAAACCAATCGAGACCATCACGACGAAGCAGCCGACCAGGGCCAGCAGGTGGTTGAACATCGTCAGCAGCGGCGCCACACAGGTCGCGGCGATGGTGCGCGGCAGCACCGAGAAACTGGACCGGATCGATGCCCATGGTCTTGAGAGCGTCGATCTCCTCGTTGATCTTCATCGTTCCCAACTCGGCCGCAAAGGCCGAGCCGCTGCGGCTGGCCAGCATGAAGCAGGTGATGAGGGGACCCAACTCCCGAAAGCTGGCGATCACCACCAGGTCGGCGGTGTAGATCTGGGCACTGAACTTCGCCATGGCCATCGACGATTGGAAGGCCAGGATCAGACCGATGAGAAAGCCCATGAGAGCGGTGATGGCGACCCCGTCGGCCCCGGCCTTCTCCGCGTTGAGTTGGCCTGTGATGATGAGCCGAACGACTCCTCCGGCGCCGGTCTCGTACTTCAAGCCTGGCACGGTGCCTGTTGTCACAGTTTCACCTCATTATTCATCCGACTCGTTCCAGGCTCACTTGATCAGCGGCAGCGCGGCCGCCAACTGCAGATCGACGGCCGCATTGAGCTGGTTCTCGATCTGGAAGAAGCGCACCGCCTTGCGGGCCGTGATGACCTGGGCAAACTGCGGGAAATACTTGCGTTTCAAGGCCGTTCTCTTTTCCTCCAGAGAGAAGGCCTCTGTCGCCAATTGGCGGGCCTGTTCGTCCGTCAGCTTATCGTACATGGCGAGGTACTTGCCGTCGAGGATGGTACCATTCTTGAGTTCGAGGATATCTGCGACCGCCGAGGTCCGGCAGGCAAGAACGACGACCGGAGCCAACCAATACATCCATGGTTTCATAGTCATCTCCTTCACGCGCAATCTCGGGTTCCGCACACCGATCCTTCTAACACGTATTCGACCGCGGCGGCCTAAGGGAATCGTGCAATTGCAGCCAAGGAGAATACCGCCCCGTGAAGGCACAAGGTCTGGCCTCTGTACGCACCTTAAGAACAGCGTACGGCCCATAGCCCACACACCCTCTCCATGATGCGCGAACGTGTAATCGCCCTGCGGCAGAGGTCTGGTTAAAGTGCCCCGGGTGATGTAGCCGATAAAACGTGGGTAAATTGTCCCGCTGATGCAGATGTCCTCTTTTGAAAGGTGCAGCAATGGCATGCAATCGTTGTGGATGTGGATCGGGCAAGACGACCAAGGCGGCCGCCAAGCCGAAAACGGCCAGCAAGACCAAGGCGAAAGCCAAGAAGAAGTAACACCGCCTTCGGGACAGATTCTCTTCGCGCAGAGGCGCGGGACTATCGTGACGGAGTGCCCTTGACGTCTTTGGGCATTCGGTTTCGGTCTCCCGCGCCTCTGCGTTTTTGCGCCGGGATTTGGCTTTACGGCGCACGCCGGATGGGGTAGGCTAAGACCTAAATTCCTATGAGGGGTCTGAATTGTGAAAAAATCATCCGGAGTTCTCCTCGTCGTGTCGGCGCTGCTGGTTGGCCTGTCGACCGGCTGCACTTCGATCAACAAGGGCATCACCGAGACGGTCCTGGCGAAGAAGAAGCCTCGGGAGTGGAGCATTCACTACGCCAGCCGGCTCCAGTACACGCTCACCAACCAGACGCTGCTGGACGTCGAGTTCGAGGGCTCGCGGAACGCGGGCGACACAGTGGTCCGTTATCAGCGGGGTCTCGGGGACCAGGCCCAGTGCCTCGCGGATAAGACGGCGGCCCTGCTCGAGGCGGTGCACCAGCGGACCGGCGTGACCTTCACGACCCGCTGCACGCTCTACCTGCTGCGCTTCGACCATCCGCCGCAGGACTTCAGCATCGATCTCACGTCCGACCCGAACGAGTTTCCGCTGCCTCTGTTCGTTCAGGCCGGCCAGGAATCGTGCGAGGCCATCGTCGCCCGGAGCCGCAGCTACCCGTACCTGCTGGTGCACGAGCTGGCCGAGACCTCGCTGATCAACAAGGCGGGCGGCGGCGTTCTGCCGGACCTCGCCTGGGGCACGCCCGGCGTGAGAATGCACGTGAACAACTACACCCGCTGGTTCCGCGATGGCTTCGCCAACTACGCGGGCTACCTCGCCTACGAGATCACCGCCGCCGAGAGCCCGAGCGAGAAGAAGCTATACCAGCAGGAGGCCCTGGTGCACACGGAGCCCTTCTCGTCCCTCGCGCAGGTCGGCGACAAGCTGTTCTCGTGGCCGCAAGCCGCCAAACCGGAGCTCGAACGAACGTACTACAACGCCGCTCTCGGCCTCTTCTTGCTCATTGCGGACACGTTCGGCGAGCAGGCGATCCGCGACATCATCCACGAGATCGCGCAGCAGCGCGGCGTGAACGGCCGCGACCTGATCGAGATCACCAACCGCGTCCTCGACGCCGACGTGAAGCAATTGGCCAAGGATTTTGCGTTCCCGCGCATCGGGGCCGAGGTGGAGCTGATGACGCCGGCGTTGGCCCTGAATAGGGGCGTCGAGCCGCACGCGGGCCTCCTCGTCACGGCCGTACCAGGCGGCAGTCTCGCCAAACGTGCCGGCCTCAAAGAAAAGGACGTGATCGTCGCCCTCGGCGATACGCCGGTAGCCAATCATCTGGACTTCGAGCTCGGCCTGTTCAAGCTGCGGCAAGCCAAGACCGTTCCGCTGACCGTCCAAAGGGTAGGCGTAGGAACGCTGACCCTCAGTCTACCGCTCCGATAGCTGCAAACATGGCTTGAGGGAATAAGGCCTGCCGTGTCGCTCCTGTGCAGGCAGGAGTTCAGGGAAACACGGCGTGCCCACCCCGTTCAACAACCCCAAGAAAGAATTTTGCACAAAATAGTAAAAACAACTTGACTACAATGTAATGTATAGTATACATTATGTACTGTGTGAAATACACGATGATGCTCGTGGGTCTGAGTTGGGTAGGAGAAACGCAATGAACAGAGCACAGAAAGCAGCATGGTTCACGCTGGTCATCTTGGCCTTGGCCTTCGGATTGAGCATGGCGGCGTTCTGCGTGGGGTACTTCATCGCTGGGGTGCCCGCCGAGCGAGCGGCCGCCGGGTTCGGTTTCATGGGGATCATGGGCTTCCTGGGGTTGATCCCGCTCCTGTTCCGGAAGGACAAGGACAAGGTACAGTGCGACGAACGGGACCTGATGATCCATCGCAAGGCCACCATCGCCGCCTACGCAACCTTCTGGTTGCTATTCGTCGCCGCGGCGATGATTCCGTGGTTCGTCACAGGGCCAAACGGCACAATCACGGTCAACTATCTGCCGTGGATGGTCTTCGGCGGGATGTTCGTCGTCATGCTCGTGCAGGCATTGGTCACCCTTCAGCAATACGGCTGGACCGAGAAGGATGCCAACCATGAATAGCACGCAGAAAACCGCATGGATATTTCTCTTCTCGTTCCTGCTGAATGCCGCCGGGTTTGCCTATGTCGGGTCGATCATCGTCTTTGGGCGTATGCCACCGAGACCGCTCGGCCAAATCGTGGTGGGAGCTGCAACGCTCGCCGCCCTCGCGCTCCTGGCACTGACCATCTTCTTCGTCACCACGCGTCAGAGCCGGGCCGAGCCCGAGGCGGATGAGCGAGACCACATGATCAGAGGCAAGGCGATCACGATCAGCACCGTGTGCGGCTGTTTGCTGCTGGCGGTGATCCTTCTGGTCCTGGGCCTCACCCTCGGCCAGACAGGTTCGGTTCCCGTGTACCTGCTGACCATCATCCTTTGGGGCGTATTCCTGGCAGCTTCACTGATCTACGCCGTGGTGGTCCTAGTCCAGTATGGCCGGACGAATAAGGAGGCAAACCATGAATAGGACACAGAAGGTTGCATGGCTATTGCTGTTCAGCGCGACGTTGGGCGTTGCCGTCTTTGCTTACATCGGGTCCATTATCGCCTGGAGACGTATGCCGCCGAGACCGCTTGGCCAGATTATGGTGGGATCGGTTGCTCTTGCCGGTTTCGCGCTTCTCGCACTGACGATCTTCCTGCTGGTTCGGCGGCAAAACCCGGCCGAACCCGAGGCCGACGAAAGAGACAGAATGATCTGGGCAAGGGCGACGGTCATCAGCTTTGCGGGCACTTGGTTGTTGCTGGCCGTGGTCGTTTTGGTCCTGGGTCTCACCCTCGGCCAGACAGGTTCGATTCCCGTGTACCTGCTGACGGTCATCCTCGCGGGCGTGGCTGTCGTCACCCAGCTAGTTCACGGCCTGGCGATTCTGGTGCAGTACGGCCGGGGGGTCAAAGATGAACAATGACCACATCAGCAATCAGATCCGCCGGCTCGCTTCGATCACGGTGAGATGACCCAGCAAGAACTGGCCGACAAGGTCGGCGTGACGCGTCAGACGATCCTCGCCATCGAGGCGGGCAAGTACGCCCCTCCCTGCCCCTGGCCTTCCGCATCGCCCGGGCCTTCCATACCTCCGTCGAGACCGTGTTCCAATATCCGGATGGTGAAGTCCCCGTCGGAGGCGTCCAACCGGATCCGGAGTGCACGGTAAGTAAGTGAGCGTCCCGTTCAGAAGCGTGGCATCGGTCAGGTTCGTTGCTTGCCGTGCTGCATGCGATTCTTCTCGTAAGCCACGCCGAGGCCACGTGCGCGAGGGCCTCCTACGCGAATTCCTGGAGCAGGGCCAGGAGCTTGCGGTCGAGCTTGTGGCCGTGGAAGTCCTCGTAGGACACGTCGGTCCGGCCGGAATCGAGGATGCCGAACGGCCCGCGGAAGTTCCACAAGGCCAGCCCGATGCCGTGACCCGTGAGAATCTCCAGCACATCCCGCAGCCAGGCGAGCACCACGCCGTGCGGCGTCTTGTTGAACGCCCCGCCCTCGCCGCAGTGGACGCCGACGCCCATCCGGGCCAGGTCCGCCCACTTCTTGTAATGCTCCTCCAGCCGCTTGCGGTCCCAGCCATTGCCCGGCCAGGCGGGCTGCGGGATAGTTGCCGCTATCGACCCACGAGGCCCCGGAGTGACTGACGAACATCGGCTGATAGGCCCGCGTGCTCTGGGCGATCTTGAGGTCGGCCAGTTCCGGCATCGGCTCATTGCCATAGCTGAGGCCGTCGGCGGTGACGAGCCGATCCGGGCTGACCTCGCGAATCTTGGCCACCGTCGCGCGGACGACCCGCTCGTGATCCGCCCGGCTCATCGTGCTGCCGACCGACGGCGGCTCATTGATCAGATCGAAGCTGAGCTTGTCCTTCGAGATGCCCTTGTACCGCTTGGCCATCAACTGCCACTGGAAGCAGAAGGCGTCCAGGGCGCTCCTTGTCCTTCCACAGGCTGTGCGGCTCCTTGAACTCCGCGTTGACCGAGTACCCCGGCCCGCGATGGAAGTTCAGGCTCACGTGCAGCCCGGCCTGGTTGGCCAGTTCGATCCCCCGGTCGAGCTTGGCCAGCATGGACTCCTTGATCTTGTAGTCGTCGCCGCCCTCGATCCAGAGCCGGTAGCACGCGGGAAAGCGCACGAAGTTGAATCCCCAGTCCCGCATCCACTGGAAATCCTCCGCGACGAAGTCCCCCGAGCTTCGCATCGTGAACATCTCCAGCACATTGAACCCCCGCCACCGGGGAATGGCGGTCTGGGTTTTGGTTTGTGTAGATTGAGTCTGTCCCTGCTGCCCCACCGCAGGTACAACAATCGCGGCGGACCCCACGACGGCCTGTTTCAGAAAGCTCACGTCGGCTGCTATTCATTTCGGCACCTCTATAATTGCTTGGTTGTCCCCCTACCGATACCGGCGGGCCGCACGCCCGTCAACCGCAATATCCGCAAGCCCGTGAGCGCGGGCCTGGTCAACTGTTGGTGGCGGATTCGCCCTCTTCGTAGCGCGAGCGTCCTCGCTCGCTCTTGGGTCGCGCCTCTTGGCACGACCTCCGCGCCCCGCGTGCCTCCTCCAGATCGGCGGGCGAGGACGCCCGCACTACGAAGATCGCATCGACTACCACCGCATTCTAACCGCATCCGTTGGGTCCCGTTGCGAGGAACGTGGCATCCCCGATGCTCAGGGCGCTGATGCGGTGCACAGGCAACCGGGGGCTCCGGACCATTCGTTCCACCGGATGGACGTCGGGCAGCGCCCTGCTCAATCAAGACCGAAAGACAGAGATGCTCCCGTCATTCACCGTCGTGTGCCGAACAAAGAGACCTAACATGGATGATCTCCTTCCTGCCCATAGGCCCCTGCCCCAAGACGGCGTCACTTCGCGGGCGGGGCCGGCGCGGCGGGTTTGTCGGCGGCTATCTTGGCCAGCATCAATTCCGCCAGCTTCTGGGCCCAGGGCGAGGGAGTCATCGTCTTTTCCGGGGTGTAGCTGTGCCGGACGATGACCAGCACATTGGCCCGGCGGGCGATCACCAGATGACCGTGCGTGCCTGGCCGCCAGTTAGGATCGTCGCTGGGCTTCCACCCCACCATGATCTCCACGGCCTCGTCGGCACCCGGCAGGGCCAGTCTGACAGGGCCAGTGGCCTGCCGGTCTGCTGACATCCAGCGGTTCCGAAAGTCGGCGAGCCCCTCGTCGATGGCCGCTTTCGCACGGATCAGCGGGGCTTCCACCTTGGTGTCGTCCGGCTTGGGATACGATGCCTGGATGATGATATTTAGATCGCACCACGTACCTGGGCTGTAGGAACGCTTGGGTTTGCCCTTGACCTCCACATCGAGATCCTGCTCCTCCCGTTCGGACCACTCCGGCTCTTTGGCTGGGGTCGACATCAGTGTCAATCCGGCCGGGACCTCCTCGGGTTTGAGCCGGTACTTCCCGACGTGCAGGGGCCAGTACAGGCCCTTGAGGCCCGGGCCGCCGGCAAAGGGCCGCCGATACCAGGCCTCAAAGCTATCCAGAATGGCCTTGCCATACTCCAGGCCGACCTGGGGCAGCGCCGCGATCAGAGCATTACGTTTGCCTTCCTCGGGTTTTCCATTGAAGTCATCCATTTGGGCACCTTCGACTCTGGCATACAGAGTGAGGTTGAAGCCGAACGGCCCGCGCCGGAACTGACAGTGCCAGTCCTGAGGATGGGGCCGGCACGCCACGGCCACGTCGCCCAGGGCAACCGGCTGCCAGCTCTGGCTTTTGAGCATCGCGTTCGACCACTCGCGGGCGCAATCCCACGGCCCCTCCGGACTCAGACCGTCCGATGAACTCAAGAATAGAATCCACTTGGACTTCCGCCGCATAGTACAGCCAATAGGGCCTGGCCAACGGCCCGGTCCCGAGCACGCCGTGATCGAACTCCTTGTACCAACCGGATACCCAGGGCTTGCCCGGGACTCGCTCCGGATTGTCCCCCAGGAAGACAAAGCCATGCCGGGTGTCGCCGACCTGGTATATCTTGTCGAGTGAGGCGCTGCGATTCCCCGCCTGCCGGCAGCCTGCGGCCGCAAACGCCGCTTGTTGCCAGGAGATTTCGCTGGTGGTGATAGGCGGCGGCGGAGGCACCTCTTTCTTCTCGGGCTCGTCCACGCGCACGGTGGCAACGTCGGTGGCGTCCTTGTCCGCCTTGGAGGTGGCGACCACGTGGAAAGTCCCCCCGATCAGCGGGGCGACGTAGGCTCCTCCCGCATCGATGGTCCCGCCGCCATTTTCTTTCACCTTCCATTCCACCGCCTGGTTCTGCGCCCCGGCCACATGGACCGTGAAGCGCTGCGTGCCCTGGGTCTTCAATTGCACTTGCTTGGGTTCGATCCGCAGCGCCCCCAGGGTCTTCGGCTCGGACTTGATCAGGATGCCGCCCAAGTCCAGCCCAACGGCCAAGCCAATGCCTTCGGCCGGGAGCGGGGTGCCGCCTTCCTTCAGGTACTCGGCCAGGATCCCGTCCACCACCGGCTGCACCTTCACCTCGAAGCGATTGTCCGTGATCTTGTCCAACGGCAGCAGGAAGTTGTGCGGCTCTTTGCCGAGGGTGACTAACACCACCGCCCGGACCGAGTCGCCAGGGAACTGCGTGGTGGCCGCCTCGGAGAACTTGCCGCTCTTGGGATCGCGGCTGTAGCCCACGACGTGGCACCTGAGCACCTTGGCCTTGCGGTCGAACTCGTCCACCTTCACGCCAAACCGCGGCAGGAACAGGTCGAGCGCCTGCACATTGGCAGCCACGGCAATCGGCATCAGGTCCTTCGCCTGCCAGTAGACACAGGTCTCATCGAGCACGTGCCGGCCGTCAGCCAAGCGGCGTGCGATGGGCCGGTCGCCGCGGGCGCGATCCACATACGTCCCGCTGTCGTCCTTCTCCTCATCGTCGAAACGGAAGCCGTAGGCGTCGAGCTTGGGCGCATCGTAGTCCGGCTGCTTATTGTTGCTGTGTACCGGCGTATTGATGCCCGCCGGCCGCGGGACCTCCGGATGGTGCAGGTCGCGCCGCAGGAGGAGGTCCACACGGTACAGGGTGGTGGGGTAGTCGATTCCGGAGATGGTATCGTTGGAGAAGTAGTGCGTATTCGTATAGGTGGCGACGCAATCGAACAGTGCGGCGATACTGGTGCAAGCGGCGATAGCCCCGGCCAGCTTGCTGTCCACGGGCCCGCCCGCCAGATCCTGGACGACCTGGGCACTGACGAAGTCCTCGTAGGGATCGCCGGCAAACCCGAGTTTGCCCGGGTGCCCGTCGTTGCGGACGTGGGCCGGGACCGTCATGTCGGCCACCAGGTGCATCGTCTCGCCCAGGCAGCGCCACGCTTTGCCGAAGGACTTGTTGCGCACCTGGGCATCCGCCTCCGGACGATCGAAGGCGTCGCGCAGCCGGGTCTGCCCTTCGGACCACGAATGCTTGGAGTCCTTCAGAGCCAACTGCTTGGCGTCCACGCAGGGATTGAGGGTGCTGCCCACCAGCCAGCTCAGGACCTTGTCCGCCGTGTCCGTGACATCGGTCAGGTAGGAGCAGGTCTTGGCCCCGGAAATGCTGGAGACGCCCCGCATTTGCGGGTCGTAGAAGTGCCGCAGGGACATGTGCAGCTCAGGCTCATCGGCCGTGAAGCCTCCCTCGATGACCCACCAGCAGAAGGGCCGCGTCTGCGTGCTCTCCACCAGCACAGTGGTCGGTATGTGTAAGAACCCTGCCGTCGTAGGATTGGCGGCCAGCGCGGATTTAGGCACGACCTCCTCGGGATACCAATCGCCCTTTTGGGTCACGGTATCGTACTCGGCCGCAAAGGGGTGAACGGGCCCCGCGTCAGAGGGCCGCGCAATCCCGAGTTTGACCAAGGTGGGCGCAAAGTCATAGTACTTCAGGATCGGATCGGCGGCCGCGGCCTGGAGAAACCGGTCCAAGGCGATTTGGTTGATCCGCCGGTGCGGCCCGCCCCCGGGGCCATCATTGTTGTAACTCCAGATCGCTCCGGGAGTTAACAGCAGTGCTCCTGTGCCGAGAAGAACGGCTACGCCGATGGACCGGTTTGACATGACGAGACCTTTCGAAGTACGTCCCCATTTGACTTCGCGCATGCGGCAACGCCGCATAATAACTAGAATACTCGGCTCGATCTCGACGGGCCTTGAGCACGATATTGTCTGCCCGCCAAGTAAGCATTACGCGAGACGCCATGCCCAATTCAAGCTTAAGGAGACGGACTGTCCCTGTCGCTTGCGGTCACGTCCCGAAGAAAGAGAGCTGACGATGCGGCCTCACTTTGCTCCCGCACGGGAGTGCGTCGAGAATCACATCCGCTGGCAGGTGGGCCAATTCTTTAGGTTCGAGTTTGTGGAGGCCACCGCCATACGTGCGCCCGTGACCGATGAGGCTCTCAGACGTGACGGAGGATAGGGCTTTCCACACGGCCCTGGAGAGTTCAGGCGAGTCCTGGAGTAACGCGGCAAGCCTGGGCTTAGGGTACAGCATCAAATAGACATTTGCCGCCGTGGCTTGGGAGTGATTGAGGATGAACCGGAAAGGTGATTCGCTTCGCGCCGTGGGTCTTCCCATGTACGTGCAGAGAAATGGTGCTGGCGGACGCTTCTCCTGACTGTACCACGGCTCGCGATGGCGGCACAAGTAACGCTCATGAATTCCGTCTTCCCTGCCTTGCTCAAGGTACCGCCAGAGTGATTCATGCTCTGCCCGAATCCTTTCCTCGGGCAGATCGCAACGAAGCAAGTACCGTCGCTTCGGAATCAATGGCTCCCCATCCTCGTCCGCCAGTATCTCGTTGTCAGCAACATCTCTTGGGCTCGGGAGGATCGGCTGAAGGAACTGCGCGGGCAGGCCATGTCTCTGGACCTGTTCGGGGGACAGAACAAAGAATGAGTTGCACCCTGTCGCTAATCCTCGCTTGATGCTGAACAGGTCGGCCAAAGTGCCGGAGCCATCGTCAGGGCCCTTGTCGCCCCCAGGTCGGGGCAGATGGGTCCATTTCGGCGTCTTTCGCAACTGATCCAAACCGACCCAGGTCGAGACTTTCGGATCGTCGAGCGTTCCGCCAAAGGAGAATTCCACCTGATGATGGTCTGCGGGCAGCGCATTGGTGAAGAACACGACCACCGATGATACGAGAGCATCCTCAAACTGCACTTCGTTCGGATCGAACCGGTGAATTCGGTTGAGCGTCACTCGGCTTACAAGGAATTCCTTGACTTTACGCCCATAGTTGACGTCCATGAATTCGCTCGGAACAAGCCAAGCCCCAATTCCTCCCTTGGACATCCAGGCCTGGGAGAGGACCATGAAATAGGTATACAGGCCGCTCAGCCCATTCATCTGGAACTTGAGCCACTGCGACACGATGGCTTGGAGTTCCTGCTTGTGAGAGCTGTCCAGATGATGGTGACGGACATAAGGCGGATTGCACGCGATCAGATCATACCTACCGGTTTCCGTTTCCGGAGGCCCGGCTCTCGTGAAATCCGCGTGATGCAGTTGCAGACCTGTGCCGCTTCCAGAGTCGGGCACTTGGCTCGACATAATCCGTGTCAATCTCGTAACCTGTGGCGATCTCGATGCGTGACGCGGGCACGGTTTGCAGCAGGGCCGAATAGAAAGCCCCGGTCCCAAAGCCAGGTTCAAGGAAGCGGATTCTCCGGTCTTGTCCAAACAACGAAAGTGCGTGGCGGACGATGTCAGAGGCCAGACTTGCAGGGGTGGCAAATTGCCCAAGCTTATTCCGTAGAGCCTGATCCTTTGCCCCGCGCAATTGCTCCAACAGTTCCTGACGGGCTTTCTCACGTTCTTCAATCACGTTCACGCTCTACAATCCGAATTCTTTCAAATCCTCCATCCGATGCTCCCAGAGCCAGTCGATACCCTCTGACCGCCTATCCGTCAACCGGGAAATCCACCAGCCCACGGGAGCAGAGCGCCGAGTTCGGACCTCTTCGTAGCGCGAGCGTCCCCGCTCGCCCTGCGGTCGTGCCTCTTCGCACGACCATTCGGAAGGGGCGGACCTGTTAGATAAGGCGGGCGGGGACGCCCACCCTACGAAGACCGCGTGGCCTACCACCATATAGCGGCTGTACCGCGTGGGTGTCGACACAACGAATATAGCCCTCCGATGCTCCGGACGCCGAAGTACTCGCGCTATCGCCTATCTTGACAGACGCGTAGCACTGTCGGACAATATCTTTGTACGGTTAGGAGATGGCCTATGAAAGACCCGATCGTCGAGGAAGTCCGGCGTAGCCGCAAGAAGATCGAGGCCGATTACGGCAACGATTGGGATTCTCTCGTCCGTTACCTGGTCAAGAAGCAGAATGCTCTCGTCCGCCCAAGTCGTGTCGTATCCACGAAAGAAGCTCCCGGACCGCAACATGATTTGATTCGGATTGGAGAGCAGAATTCAGCGTCCTGTGCACATCAGCCTAATCCATTTTGGGTGCCTTTATGTCGCTGCATACCACCACTCGTGTCCCCGTTGACGCCTCATATGCAGCGCTCGTTGGCAAGGCGGTATATGTCTTCGCCTACTACGAATGGACAATCATCTGGATCCTGGAGTTCCTGCACCCTGGTTTCCTTGGGCGGTACTGCCGGGGAGACCCCATGACGTCGGGAAACGTTCGGCAGGAGTTGCAGAGAGTGATTGACGATCCAACTACAGAGTTCACCGGGATTACAAAACAGAGCCTTCAGGACTGCTGCGCAGAGTTCGAACACCTGATTGTCAGACGGAACGCACTGATTCACGCGCACCCGTGCACCGATACGGATGGTTCCCAGATTCTGGCGTACCAGACCAAGACCACGAAGAGTGCTTCCAGACATGGCCTGGCCTAAGACAGAAGTTGAAGCCATAGTGGTTGAGTTCGATCGAGCCGCGTGTAACGCCAGCACAATTCTCGACAGACTGCGCTAATTTCCGGAGAACGGCTTTCCTCGTTCATCTCCAGTCTCTTCCTCGATCGGCATGGGACGGTATCATACGAAAGCGTGTCTATCCGCGCGGTTGTTGTCAGGGTAGAATTCGGCAAGTCAGTGGCAAAGGTCTAGCGTGCTCATAGGAGAATAGGATCATGCAGTCGATGATGCTCGTGGCGGGTGCGATGGTGGGTCTGTGGATGGCACAGGCGCCGGCGATCGAGAGTAAGCCGTTCCATGCCTGGGCGCCGACGCCGCCGATGGGGTGGAATAGCTGGGATTGCTTCGGGGCTACCGTCACCGAGGAACAGACCAAGGCCAACGCCGATTACATGGCCGAGCGGCTGGCGAGCCACGGGTGGAAATACGTCGTCGTCGATATCCAGTGGTATGAGCCGCAGTCCAACGGGTGGAATTATGACCGCAATCCCAAGCCTGTGATCGATGAGTACGGCCGGCTGTGGCCGGTCGTGGCAAAGTTCCCTTCGTCGGCGGACGGCAAGGGATTTCAAGCCGCTGGCGGACTACGTGCATGCCAAGGGGCTCAAGTTCGGCGTGCACCTGATGCGGGGGATTCCGCGCGAGGCGGTCAAACGGGACTGCCAAGTCCTTGGGACCGCTGTTACGGCTTCGAGCTATCGCGAATACGCGTAGCATCTGCCCGTGGAACCCGGACATGTACGGCGTCGATATGTCCAAGCCCGGGGCCCAGGCGTACTATGACTCCGTCTTCAAGCTGCTCGCCGAGTGGCAGGTCGATTACGTCAAGGTGGATGATCTGTCGCGGCCGTACAACGAGCATAAGGCCGAGATCGAGGCGATTCGCAAGGCCATCGACGGCTGCGGCCGGCCCATCGTGCTGAGCACCTCGCCGGGAGCCACGCCGCATAGAGGCCGGGCCGCATGTCGCCGTCCACGCCAACCTGTGGCGGCTGACGGATGATTTCTGGGACAGTTGGCGGCTGCTGAAGCAGGAATTCGACATCTGCCGCCGCTGGTCCGCCTACATCGGCCCGGGGCACTGGCCCGATCCCGACATGCTGCCGCTGGGGGCGATTCACGTCGGGCCGCAAGATGAACAAGGGCTGGAGCGAAGTTCACCCGCGACGAGCAGGTGACGCTGATGACGCTGTTCTGCATGGTCCGGGCGCCCTGATGTTCGGCGGGCACCTGCCGTGGAACGACGAGTTGACCCTCTCGCTGATCACCAACGACGAGATCCTGGCCGTCGATCAGCACAGCCGCAACAACCACCAACTGTTCCGGCAAGGCGATTTGGTGGCATGGGTGGCCGATGTGCCGGATTCAGCGGACAAATACCTGGCCCTCTTCAACGCCCGAGACCCGGAGGACGCTTCCGACCCCAGTAAAACCGTGACGGTCACCGCATCGTTGGCCGATCTGGGTATCTCCGGCGCGGTTCGAGTGCGCGACCTGTGGACGCACACCGATTTGGGCGTCTTCGAGAAGAGCTTTAGTCGCGATCTTCGCTCTCACAGCGCCGGGCTGTACCGCGTCTCGCCCGTGCCGCGTGTGCCGTGATGTTTGGAGCAGCCGCCTTGGACCGCGCTACCGAGGCCGGGGCTTTCGTCACAGCCTCCACCACCAAGGCCTTGGCCTGAGCGGCCGGCTCGGAATTCGGGTAGATGCGGGTCAGCTCTTCCAGGACCTTCTTGGCTGAGTCCGTGTCGCCCAGGGCACACAACGCCTTGACCTGCCGCACGAGCACCTGGGCACGGTCGTAGACGGTCTGATCCAGTTTCGCCAGCCACTCCGCCAGGTAGCGTACGACCTTGTACTCGCCTCGGGCGAGGTGGACGTCGAGCCGAACACGGTTCAAAGCCGGCGACAGCACCTGGTCCGGCTCTTCCCGCAGGATGGTCTGGAGATTGTCCATCGCGTAATCCCATTGCACCGGATCGTCCTTCACCCGCGCCAGCACAGCCGCCTGCTCCAGCAGACCCGCGTGTCGGAGGGTCTGCCGCCGGGGGTCCTGTTTGGTCCCCAACTCGTGTAGTTGCCGCATCTGGACGTCCAGCTCTTTCGAGTCGCCCACGGCCAGCAGCGTCTCCGCCCGGACCTGACCCAGGCGGATCGTCCACGTCTTATCCGGGGCCTTTTCCCAGCGGGCCTGGTTCAAAAGCCGCAAGGCCGCATCCGGCTTGCCGAGGCAACGCAGCGAGACTTCGCCCGCCAAGACCATCGTTTGCTGGCGGATTGGCGTACCCTCCTTCGTCTTCTCCAGGAGGCTCGTGTAGAGACTCAAGCGCCCGGTCATACTGCTGTACCGGGGCCGAGGTCAGATACTGCCCCAGTTCCAAACAGAGCGGCTGGTACTGAGGCTGGACCATCAATTCGCCTACGCGGTCCAAAAGGACCGGCATGGCAGCCTTCTTCCACGCAGGCTCCGGCATCTCCTGACGCCGAGGGCGTACAGGCGGACCACATCCCTGAATCGGCGCCTTGCGAAGTCGATCTGCGCGATCTGGCGTTGGAATGCCTTGGGATCGCGGGGCTCGACCCACATCTTGTCGGCCAAAGCCCCCGCATACACCGCCTGCGCCGTCTCGGCGAACACTTGGCCGCCTTTAAGCATCTGCACCTTGACTGTATGCGAGCCGGGGGTGAAGAACACGCGTTCCACGGTCCGGCCTGTCCTTGACGACCCCATCGTCGAAGGTCCAGCGAAAATCGTAGGTCGGAGGGCGAGGCCGGCGGACGACGCTTCCTCTGTTCTCTGTCTTCTGTCTTCTGTCCTCCGTCCTCGGCGCTGCGGTCCGGGACGGCGCGGAATCGCATGCGGATCAGCACGACCTCGATCCTAATCCTGCCGCCAATCGTCCACGACGTTCCAGTCAAAGCAGACCTTTTTCTCGGCGGCGGGATTGCTTTCGACGGCCGTGACGACGTAACCCCGCGAGGGAGGGGAAATCGTTGGCCGTCATCACGCTGAGCTGCTTAGCGCCCGGAGGCTGCCAAGCGGCCAGCGTGAACATCGTGCCCCAGGGGCTGTAGTTGAAGTAATCCAACTTATGGATCCCCGGCTGCAAGGCGATCTTCCCCTGTTTTTCTCCCCGAATCCCGCCCCAGGGGTCGTGCGTGCCGGGCCAACTGGCGACCAGCCGGTCATCGACGAGCAAGTGGGAGCCCCAGGTCGAGGCGGTCGCGAAGACGTACTCGCCGGCGCGGTTGGCCTCGAAGAAGCCGGTGTAGCGATACAGGGCCAGGCTGTTCTTGGCGGCTTGGTTCTGGGCCTCCGATCAGCCGCGGATGCACCGGAAAACCGTGGTGAACGCCGACGACGAAACTCCGGCCCATCGACCTGGCTCGCTTCGTTCCAGACTTTGACCAGGCCGGACAGGTCTTCGCAGGCTTTTGGCTGGCTCTTGTCCACGCGCCGCGTCTCCAGCACGAGGCCCGCCGCCGGGCAGCCATTCCTTGGGCTCGGGTTCATATTTCTCCTTCGGGACCCAATAGGCGTAGTACGTGGACCACCCTTGGCCGTTGAAGAAGAGCTGATCGACTTTGCCCTGGCTCCAGGTCGCCGAGGCGCGTGGCGGGCATGCGACTGCCGTTGGTGGTGAACACGACCACTTCGTACTTCGACGGATCGAAGCCGGAGACAGGCAACGTGACATAGTGCGACGCGCGAGGCGTCATCGCGGGTCTGAAAGCCCGCATTCGCCCAGCCGGCCCAATGGTGCCCTTCGGAGCTGGGACCGCTGGTGACCAGCCGGATCTCTTTCGTTTTCGGGGGGATGCGAACGTCGATCCCGATCGGCGTCGCGTACTTGGTCAGCGGGGGCGAAGTATAGAGCTTGCGGTCGCCCGCGAAGACCTCGAACACGATGGAGGCCGCGTCGCCGGCGTCATCACGCACGCCGATCAAGGCCACGAAGCGGCGGTACTCCTCCTTGCACCCGTAGACCGCCTTGCCCGGACACGGCATGGGCGACCGCGTTCTTGTACATCTTCCCGTCGATCCGGTAGTACCCGCCCGGACCAGTCCATCTTGCGGCGGTCTTCTGCCCAGAGATTGATGCTCGGCACCTGCGGCTGGTTGGGGTCCGCCTCGACGGTGAACTTGAGGACCGCGTCGGGAACGGCCACGCGTTGGACGAGGCTGAGGCGACAGAACACAGGAAAGACAGAAGGAGAAGAACGATCCCGTAGGGTGTGCCGTGCACACCTGTTCCTTGGTGCGATCCTCGATCCTTGGGAAAGGTGGGCACGGCCCGCCCTACGGCCCTCATGGGGCCCCTTTCCGCATTGGTGTCCTGATGGGCCAGGGCCTCGAAGTAGGCGCTGATGATCTGCTCATAGCCCTTGAAGGGATGGGCCGAGCCCTGGGACTGCATCTCCTCCAGCCGGCGGGCCAGCGTGGCATCCTGGGTCCGCTGGGTAACCACGTGCTTGCCGATGGCGCCGCGCGACCGGCTCAGCGAATCGACCGCCGAGGTATACGCCGTGCGAATCCCCACGCCGTCTTTCTTGCTCAAGGCGTCCTCGACGGTTTTCATGGCGGTGATCGATTGCTCCAACTCCGCGGTCGGCAAGATTGTGCGACTTGAGCTTCGGAGCGATCTCCTGGGCCGCCCGGCGAATCTCGATCTGCCGGGCCGTGGTCGTCTTCATCATGTCCAGCACCTTCGCCGGCAGGTTGCCGCCTACGCCGAACATCGTCGTGCCGTCGGTTGTCTTGCCCAGGCCGGTGCCCCCGGTCTGCGCCTTGGTGTCCTCATCCTTCACTTGGCCGCTCTCCAGCGGCGTGTTCGACGTGCGCTCGCGCAGGCCGTACTCATTGCCCGGCAAGGCCTTGGCCACGGACTCGACCATTTGCCCGTCCGCCATGCCGCTGCGGCCTGCCCCGCTGCGACCCTGGATGATGTTGTCCTCCGGCCGCTGGTCGCCGGTCTTGCCTTTCGCGCTGGTGCTGCTGATCGTTCCATCGGCGATGACACCGGCCGTGTGGTCGAGCGAGTTGAGGTAGCTGCCGATGTCCTCCACTTCCGGCCGCATCTCGTCTTCCGAGGTCGCCAACTCGCCGACGAGGTCCTCCAGTTCCGACGGCAGGTCCGCCAGCGGAGCGACCAACTGCTCGTCCTCGGGCACCTCGTTGACGAACTGGATATTGTCGTAGTTCCCCATCGTCGCTTCGCAGTTGATCATCGAGTTTCTCGGCCATCTCCACGGCTTGGGTCTCCAGCCGGTAGGCATCCTGCCGCGCCTTACGCATCTCGGCGGCCTCGGCGGCGGTCTTGGCCAGATCGCCGGCCTTGCCGAAGATGCTCTTACTATTCTCGACCATCGTATTGTCGCCGAAGTCCTGGAGGTTCAGATTGGTGAAATCGTTCACGGCCTTCGCGAGAATCTCCGCCAGCTTGGACTGGTCCAGCGCCAACGCCTCAAGCTGATCCTTCTGGGCATCGCTCAAGTCTTCCGGCGGCAGGTCGGTAATCATCTGCCGGTCGTGCATGATCTTCTTCTGCTCCTCGACGAACGACTTCAGCTCGTTGTCGAAGGCTTTCATAGCTTCATCGGGGTCGGGCCCCAAGTTCTCCGGCTTGCCCAGTGCTTCTTGCGCGGTCTTTTCCGCCTGGGCTTCGTTCTCGCGGGCGACCGCCCCTTTGAGAGCGATCAACTGGTCGAGCAGGTATGCCTGCAACCGCTCGACGGATCCCAAGGATCGCTTCGCCGTGGCGAGGGCATCTTGGGTTCCCAAACGCGAATTGATTGCGTTTGGGGACCCTGGCCCTTGCTCTTCTCGTGGCGAGGCCATCTTGGCCTTGCTCTTTGTGTCGAGGGCATCTTGCCCTCGATTCGCGGGCAGGATGCCCGCGACACGCAAGGGCGGGACGCCCTCGCCACGAATCGCGGCGATCTTCTCCATCGCCTGCTTCTGCTCGCTGTCCCGCAATGCGACGAGCTTCTGGACAAAACTGGGACGCGGCTCGGTCGAGGCCTTCCACGCCTCCGTCATGCAGTCCCCGACGCGGCCCTGTTTCTTGCCCAATTCATCGCGGTGCCGAGCCAGGGCGTCCGCATTCTCTGAGGCTTTGCGGGTGGGGACGATCACGTCATCCAGGTTGGCCAACAGGTTCCGGGTGGCACCGAGCGCCGTCTGCTGGGCCTGGATAGCCTTGTCCAAGGCGGCAAAGGCATCTGCCCCCGGAGCGTCCGCCGACACCGTCAACTCGTTCAATCCTTTCACCTGTAGCGTCAGCGGCTGCGAACGGCCCGTGTTGCCTTGCGGGCAGAAGTCCCCGGCGGAGGCTTCCAGAACGTAGCTGTTGCCCGGCTGGAATCGCTCGCTGTCGATGGTCAGCAGCAGCGTCTCGGTGAGAGGGCCTTTCTTGCCGGGCGGTCCCTGGTACGACCACTCCTGCAACATGACCGGATTGCTGTCGGCCTGGCTGGGCCGCAGCGTCACTTGCAGTTGTCGCAGGCCGAAATCATCCGAGGCCCGGATGGGCAGTTGCAGCCGCTGGCCGGGATTGACGAGCAGACGGTTGCTCTCGGTCTCGAACTCGACCTGCGGCGGGGCATCCTGCCGCAGGAAGATCGAGCCGGACGCGATGGTCACGGGTTTGGCCGCTGCGGAAACCTGGACTTCGATCTCGTAGGTGCCCGGCTTTTGCAGACGCGTCTTCGCCTGCCATAGCCCTTCGACCTGCTCGAATTCAATGGTTTCGTCCGCCGTCTTCCAGCGGAGGTGCTCGGCCTTCTTGTCCAGCCGGACCGTCACCAGGACCTGCGAATCAGGCAAGCCCGACAGCGGCTCCGGCGGCCCCATGCTCTCGATGGCGTCCAGCCCTGTGTAGGCCGGAGCCGTGACACGGAAGTGCGATTCGGCAATCCGCGGAATCCGGTTCACCGTCACTTTGATATTCGGACTGTACGTATCGCCCGCGAAGACGCGGAATTCGAAGGAGCGATTGACTTTCTCGAAGGGATGATGGAACTCGCGGGACTCCCCGCCGGCAGCCCGCAGCGTTGCCTTCTCGCCGGCCCGCTGCTCGGGATCGATAGGCGTCCCATCGTCCCGCCAGACGATCTGGGGATAGCTGCGCAGGGTCTCCACACGCCCCCCGATGCGGGCCATAACATTGAGATCGTCCCCTTCGGACAGCGTTACATCGTGATCCGGCGTGATTTCCAGGATCAGCGACCCCGCCGGTGGCGTGTCGGCCAGAGGTCGCAGATACCGCGCCAAGGCATTGGCCGCCTGGCGTCCGAAGGCCACCGCATAGATGCCCCATAGTAGCAGGATAATAAGAATCGGGATGACCCAGCGTGCAATCCGCCGCTTGTCCCACAGTTCTTCCAGATTCGTTTCCGGCATTCGGGACAGGGCCGCTTTGACCGTCTCGCGTGCGAAAAGCCTCTCCCCCGCGTGGAAATGGCGGCCTTCGAAGCACAGGGCGTTGATCAGCAGGTTTTCGGGAATCTCGAAGATGCTCTCCAAGAGCAAGGCCGCCTGGGCCAGAGATTGCGGCCGGAGCACCGGCTGAATCAAGTATTGCCACAACAGCCCGCCCGTGGTCGCGACCGCACCCAGGGATAAGGCCAGTCGCAGTCCCGGCGGCAAATGAAACGCATTGTCCAGAAAGCACAGGGGCAGCCACAGGCCAAGGTTCCCCGCCGCACAAATCAAGGCCCCGACGATGAGCCGATTGGCGGTCAGGATCCACCGCCCCTTGGCCACCACCCCGGCGACCGGACCTTTCGTGTCGCGGGCATCTTGCCCGCGATGGGAGGGCGGGCCGCCCTCGACACCACCTTGCCACGCTCGTGATGTACGCCTGCGTCGGATCATTTTGCACCCACCACCATTATATCATCCCGAGGCTGATCCCCGTCTCTTGTAGGATGGGCTTTAGCCCATGCTGCTTTTCTTCCGCCCTGTCGAATTGTCCGCATGGGCTAAAGCCCATCCTACGTGTGATCATTTTGCACCCACAACCACTGTGTCCCCTGTGCGCTGCATCTGCCACAGGTTCTCGGAAAGCTCCACTTGCGGCGTCGGGTCTTTCGGCAGGAAGATCAGCCGAAAGAACGTGCCGCGCGCCGACAGGGCCAATTCCCGGTTCTGGCGGTCGTACTTCCAACGCCAGAGGCTGAGCCGCCAGGGCTCGACCAGGGCCCCGCGTTCCTTGTCCCACTCGCCGCCGATTTCCCCGAAGTTCGTCGGGGCCACGCGCCGCGCAAATTCACCAACGTCAGAACCTCTTGGCCGTCTTTGCTGACGATCGCGCCCAGCAATTGGCGCTCATTGTAGAAATCCCGGATGCGGCTCAGATGGTCCTGGGCCAAAGCGAACAACTCGCTATCCTTCTGGGCCGGCCAGCCGACCACGTATTTGCCCCCCTGCCGCAGCGCCAGGTAGAAGTCCTCGCCCAAGGCCGAGGTCACGGTGCAGGTGTCCGCGCCGGTGATCTTGGTAGGCACGGGCGTCAGTGATTCCCGCGTCAGAGCCTGCACGGCGTCTTTCGCTCCCAGCTTGACGCCGGTGAGTTTCACCTTTACTTGGGCCGCGACTTCGCTCGGCTTATCCAGCATCCGGATGCGCTCCACGTAAACGAGTTCGTCCAGCGATTGGCCTTCCTTGCCCTGCTCCTTGCTGCGGAGGATCCAGCGGAGGGTCTTGTCCTTCGTCTTGAGATAGATCGTGGTCGTATACAGGTGTCCTTGCAGCGTCTCGCCGCTCGCGAAATCGACGGTGGCGGCGAGGTAGCGCACGGGGTAGGGCTTGCCCGAGAACTCCTTCTTGGCGGGCGAATAGTCGGCGTCGCCGGTCTTTTCATCGTACTTGGTCGTCTCCGTGAAGCGCCACTGGCGTGACATCTCTTCCCGTTCGGCATAGAACTCCATGCTGCGCACCGGCTCGAACGTGAACGTGCGGACCTTGCCGTATTGGACGTCCTCGCCGGTGATCATGTCGCTGGTCTTGAGCTCGCCGGCCTTCGGAAGGTTGAGCTTGAAGGTACGTCCCGGCGTCAGGGAGATCTCCCCCGTAAACACCTCGCCGTTCGACAGGTACACCGCCGCCTGGCGCGGGCCGTCCTTCTTCGTCTCCTGAGCCGCCCCGCTCGGCAAACCGAACGCCAGAATGCAGAGGACGACACCGGCAGAGGTATGCGCCGATCCTGTCATTGCGAGCGAAGCGAAGCAATCTCCCATGCCGGATTGAGATTGCTTCGTCGCTGCGTCCTCGCAATGACATAAACAGCGGCTGCGTCGCATCGCGAGTAAAGACTCCATGTTACAGTTCCTCTCAAAACAGATTCATCTTGCGCCGGATCGTCCATTCTAAAGCCAGCACCGCCAGCAGCACCAGGAGGTACACGTAGTTGTGCTGCACGAGCGGCACCTCCACCGTGACGGCCTTCTCGACGATGCGATCGCGCAGGGTCTCGGCCAGCTTCGCGAAATCGCTCTCGCGGAAGTACGCCCCGCCGCTCTGCGTGGCCAGGTAGTCGAGAAAGGCATGATCCACCTCCAGCTTGGCCCCCTCGTTCAGAACGGGCCCCACGCGGAGCTTCTTTTCATACGACTCCAGCAGCTTCTCGCCCACGAAAGCGTCCACGTGGAAGGTATATTCGCCCCGCTCGCGAAAGACCATGCTGGTATTGAACTCGCTTTCGGAGCCCACGGGCTGCCTCGCCTGATGCTCCGAGCGGTCTGTGGTCTGCGGGGCCGCCACCTGCGCGAGGGTCGCCTTCAAATGCACCTGGCCGGCCCCGTAACGGCCCGCCACGCCGATCGTTGCGGTCGCCCGCTCGCCCGGCCGATACCGCGGCTGGTCCCAGCGGACCGACAGGAACCGCTCGCCCTCCTGCCACTGCGAGACGTTGCGCACTGCCTGCCGCCAGAAATGGCTGAAAGCCTCGCCCAGAGCCTGGGACGTTTTCGGCCATTTCCAGAGCGTGTCCGTGGCCAGCGCCAGGCTGTATCCCTGCCCGTAATGCTGCATCGCGATGACGGGCGCAGCCCCCGCCTCCAGGAGAGTGACGGCCCCGCTGCGCAGCGGCCCGGTCGGATTGAGGCTTTCGATCTTCGGCCCGCTGTCGCGGGCGAGCGCTTGGGCCATCTCGGCCACGATGCGATGGCTCGTCGCGGCCACCGGTACGTTCACCGCCAACGGCCCGGTGCGAAATGCCCCGCCCGCCCCGTCCAAGCGCCAGGGGAACAGCGGTTCGAGGGCGGTGTTGCCGTAGCCCCCTTGCGCATAGGAAGACGCGCCGCCCAGGAAGATCACCGCACCGCCCTGCCGGACGTACTCCAGCAGCGTCTGCATCTGGGCCGGTTGCCATTGGGAGGCGGGGAAGGAACCGACGATGATGCATTTGTAGAGGTCGAGCACCTTCTTTTCCGTCGGGAAGCCCGCCGTCCAGGACCTGGTCGCCCTCCTGGCGGTTGTCCTGCACGACGAACCGGTCCTCGCTGATCCGATACAGCGTCGTCAAGGCCAGCGCGGGATCGCGGGCCAACTCCCGGCGGACCGTGCCGAAGTCCCAATCCACTTCCTGGGCGAACAGGAGAACGGGCAGCCGGTCTTTCCCGATCTCCACGGAGAAGACCCGCACGTTGTTCAGTGCGGATAGCTCGCCCTCCAACGGATCGATCCGCAGGCGATAGTCCCGCAGCCCGCGTTCCGCCGGGCTTTCGACGCTCAACTCGATGCGCTGCCGCTCCAGGCGCAGATCGATTTGTCCGCTCGCGCGCACCAGCCAGCCGTTCGGCGCGTGCTCCTCCAGGAGGACCTGGGCCTGAGCTTGCTTGGACGAGAGACCGCCGCCTCCGCGCCGAATCACGACCTCGGCCGCGACAGTGAACTTGCTCTGGATCTCGACCACCGCGGGAGCATCGAGGCTCGCGATGGCGACGTCGTCCCAGCCGTCGGGATTGCTGCCCACTCCGGCGATGTAGACCGGCGCCGCGGGCAGCCGGGCGTTCTGGATCATCTCGTCGCCGCCGTCCGTGATGACCACGACCCCCAGATACTTGGAGATGTCGGGCTTCTCCGCCATGGTCGCCAAGCACGTGCCGAGGTCGGTCTCGCGCATTTGCTCGGTGGGAGAGCCGCCCGGTTTGTAAGGCCGCACTTGCTGATCGAACTCGTAAGCGTCCCACGCAACCGCCGAACCCAACTTGCTCTTGAGATCCTCGAAGAGCCTGGCCGCCCGTGCGGCGCGGGGACCTTCTTTCGCATCCGGGACCTGCATCGACGAGGAGTCGTCGATCAGCACGGCGATCTTCTCACCCACGTCCGGATTGCGCACGACTTTCCAGACGGGGTCGAAATAGGCGAGCATGACCAGCAGGGCCGCCGCCGCTTTGGGCAAGAGCAGGGCCGCCGTGCGTCGCAGAGAGTGCTGGGCCCGCTGCCGCCGGTACAGGATCACGAGCCAAACGCCCAGGCCCAGCATCAGCGCGGCCGCCAGCAGTGGAGGCACAGGGGATCGCCAATAAAGCGTGCCCATCAGGTCCTCCTCCCAAACGGCAACAGGCGTAGAGCGAGGGTCCTCGCTCGCTGGAGATAGTCGTGCGGGGACGCACGACCTACGGAAGAGCGTACCCGTGCTGCGCCCAGGAGCCCTTCGACCAACACCGCCAGGGTGGCGAGCAGGAGCAGCGGGACGTAAAGCTCCCTGACTCTGGCCTGGCCCGCGTGATACGGCGCGTAGTCCGCCTGGGCATCGAACGGTATGACGGTGTGCGAGATCGAGCCCAGAATCGGCACATTCGCGCCTTCCACAAACCGGCACTCACCTTCCTTGGGTGACGCCCGTACCGCGATGCAGCATTTTTGACCTCCGGTCGTGGCCAAGTAGACTCCCGTTCTGGGGAAGGCGGGCAGGTCGGTCGGGCGGCCCTTCCATTCCAGGGCATCGCCGGACAAAGAAACCAGTTGCGTTTCGCCCTCCCCCGGCAAAGCCGGCGGACGCTCCCCCGCCACCAGCGGCAGGAGCGTGCGTTTGGCCTCCAGGCGTTTCTTTTGATGCCCTGCCACCTACAAACGGCCATTCGCTGAGCCATCACCACGCCCAGCCCGGAAAGGGGCAGCGTGCTCCAGCGCGGGGAGAATGCCACGCCGCTGACGAAGACGTTGCCCTTGCCCACGGCTTTGTGCGCCAAGATGACTTTCTTGGTCCCGGCGCCCAGCAGAGGGGTAAGGCCGGCGGATAGATCGAGCGGACAGAAGGCGTACACCGCGACCGGCTCCGCAGAGACATCCCCGATCACCTGCTCGATCTGGTGCCAGAAGGGGGCGTCCCGGCTCAGAATCGCGAGACGCACGCCGGTCTTGTATGCCTCTCGTGCATGGACCCCGGCCCCCAGCCAGGCCGGCGCCTGGACGGCGGAGGTATCAGACCCAGGCATCAGCGAAGGGACAATCAGCAGGTTGCCTCCGCTCTCGACGTACTTCGTCAGTTCCGTCGGATTGGAGCCTGCTGCCGCCAATGCACCCCATGTTGTCACAAGTAGGATGGGCTTTAGCCCATGCGGTTCTTGTCCGGCCGCTTCCGAATTATCCGCATGGGCTGAAGCCCATCCTACATCCTGGATCGACGGGGCGAACTTCGTGACCAAGCCGGTCAGTTGCCCGCGGCCTGAGGGAGAGATGGCCATGGGAAGCACGCCGAACTCTCTGGGCCGACCGACGAAAAGGACGGTGCCGGTCCCTTCGCAGAAGAGGCCGATGCCGGCGGTATTATCGGCCGCGAAGCCGTCGCCTTCGACCCAAGCTTTGAGCCAGTGATATCCCTGCTCGTTCACCGTCACCGGCAGCCGCACGGTGGCGATCTCCTGTTTCTGCAACGAGACGCTTTGCGTGCTGCGCTGGCCTTGGCCGTTGAGGCAGTTGACGCGGACTTCCGCCGGTAAATCGGAGTTGTTGTGCAGGGAAAGGCCGACCTCGTAGGGCTGACCGACGAGAATTCTCTGCTCGGGAAGCTGGACCGCCGTGACGGCCACGTTGGCGTGCGGCGTGGGCGACGTCCCGATCTTGTGGAGATACACGTGAACGCGATCCTCCGCGGCCTCCAAGCGTGGCGAGGGCATCTTGCCCTTGCTCTTCGTGGCGAGGGCATCTTGCCCTCGATTCGCGGGCAGGATGCCCGCGACACGCAAGGGCGGGACGCCCTCGCCACGATTCTCGGCCCACTCGACTTGCTGGAGATCGGTGAAGACATGGACGACTCCGCCTTGGGCCGTACTCTTGTGCAAAAGGTCGAAGGCCCGGGTCAGGGCTCGCTGCGCATCGCCGGAAGCCTCGGTCGGATTGATACGATCCAGACATTTGAGCAGAGCCGCCCGGTCGGCGCTGAGCAATTCGGGAACCCCAACGATGGGATCGTCCACCAGGAGCACGAGGGCGGCATCCGCATCCGGCTCCAAGGACGACAGGAGCTTGCGGGCGCCCTTCTTTGGCGCACTCGAGTTTGGTCAGATCGCCGTTAGTTCGAGCCGGCGCTCATCGAGCCGGAATTGTCCACGATCGCCACCAGGGACAGCTTGCCGCCGCGGCCCACGGCGGAGCGTAGCGAAGGCCGCGCCAGGGCCAGCAGGAGCAGGGCGATCATCAGCACGCGCATCGCCAGCAGCAGCCATTCCCGAATCTGCCGGCGGGTGTTGAGCTTCGGATCCACCCGGTGGAAGAACATCAGGGTCGAGAAGACAAGCGTGCGTTTCTTTTGCTTGAGAATCAGGTGAAAGAGGATCGGCAGACCCGCCAGCGGCACCAGGTACAGGAATGTAGCCGCAGAGAAGATCATACCGCCCGGCTCCTCTTGAGAATTACGTCGTACACGTCCATCCGCGTCTGGGCCAGGATATAGTCCGCCCGGATCTCCTGGCAGCCCCGCCGCAATTGTTCGAGGTATTGCTGCATCTGCTCCTGATAGGCCTGACGAATCTGGCGTAAATCCACGACCAGCTTGTCCCGCGTTTCGAGCGAGACGACCTCGACCAGGCCGGTCATCGGCAGCTCCAGCTCCGCCGGATCGAGGACGTGCAGGAGCGTCACGTCCTTGCCGTCATGGTGCAGATGGTGGATGCCCCGCATAATGCTCTGGGGCTCCTGAAGAAAGTCGGAGATGATGACGACCAGCGAGCGGCCCTTACACATCTCGGCGGCCACGTGCAGGGCCGCTTCGATGTTGCCCTCATTCTTCGGCTCGATCTCCTCCAGGCCCAGCAACATCGGGCGCAGGCCCACGAAGGTCCCGCACGGCTCGTAGTGCCGGCGGATTTCACGGTCGAAGGTGATCAGCGAGACGGTGTCGCCCTGCTGAATCATCGCGTACATCACGCCCGCGGCCAGGTGGCAACTGTATTCCATCTTCGACATCGGCCCCTCCTGCCGGTAGCCCATGCTGGCGGAGGTGTCCAGGAGGATGGTGCAGCGGATGCTCACGTCTTCGTGGAACTGGCGAATCACGTACCGGTCGCTGCGGGCGTACACCGGCCAGTCGATCCGGGAGATCGGATCGCCGTGCTCGTACTCGCGGTACTCGGCGAACTCGACCGACGAGCCGAATGAGGGCGAGCGGTGCAGCCCCTGGTGACTGCCGTCCATCGGCCGATGGACGCCGATCTCCAGACCGCGCAGCCGCTCGGCCATCTGGGGCGGCAGATAGCGATAGCCCTGTGATTCAGCCATATTTCATGTGTGATTGTAGATCGTTGATTGTTGATTTAGAGGACGGCGTCAGCAAATCAACAATCAAAAATCAGAGATCAAAAATCTAACTCTCACTCACGATATCCAACAGCTTCTTGATCACGCCGTCGGCATCCAGGCCTTCGCTGGCGGCGGCGAAGTTGAGGATGACCCGGTGACGCAGCACGGGCAGGGCATACTGACGGATGTCGTCACAGGAGACGTTGAACCGACCGTTGAGGACGACGTGGGCCTTGGCGGCCAGAATGAGCGACTGCCCGGCCCGGGGCCCGCTGCCGAAACGGACGTACTTGCGCACCAACTCCGGCGCCTCGTCCGTTTGGGGACGGGTGGCCCGGCATAGCCGCGCTGCATATTGGGCGACGTGCTCGCTGATCGGCACCTGCCGGACCAGGTCCTGAAACGACAGGACCGCGCGGGCGTCGAGGAGGCTCTTGAGCGACTCGCCGTCCCGGCCCGTCGTGGACAGGAGAATCTGCTGCTCTTCCTCCATGCTCGGATACTCCACCTTGACCAGCAGCAGAAAGCGGTCCAGTTGCGCTTCGGGCAAGGGATAGGTGCCTTCCAGCTCCAGAGGGTTCTGCGTGGCCAGTACGAGGAAAGGACTGGGCAGCGAGTGCGTCTCCCCGGAAGCGGTCACTTTCCGCTCCTGCATCGCTTCCAGCAACGCGGCCTGCGTCTTGGGGGGCGTGCGATTGATCTCATCGGCCAGCAGGACGTTCGTGAAGACGGGACCCTTTTGGAAGACGAAGCGGCGCTCCCCCGTGTCATGGTCCCGCTGGAGGATGTGGGTCCCGGTGATATCGGTCGGCATCAGGTCCGGCGTGAACTGGATGCGTTTGAACTCCAGCCGCATCGTTTGCGCCAGGCTGTGCACCATCAAGCGTCTTGGCCAGTCCCGGCACGCCCATCAGCAGGCAATGTCCCCGCGCGAAGAAGGCCACCAGGATCTGGCTGAGCACATCCTTTTGGCCGATGATGGTCTTACCCACCTCCGCCAGGAGCGCGTCCTTCGCCCGCCCGAGCGCCTCGACCTGGGCCAGGCTGTCCTCGCCGAAGTGTGCCGTTGGGTAGGGTCGGAACTCGGGGGTCACGATTGCTCGGCGACTTCGCTCGCAATGACATCCTTATGCACTGGGGCGAGGCTCCCTGGTCGATCACTTCGCCCGTCGCCAGATTGAATTTGCAGCCGCACTTGCAGCGGGCTTTGCCACGCGGAGAGCCGGCGGCCACTTCGTAGGCCCGCCCGCAATTTGGGCAAAGCACGGTTGATGTTTCTTCAGAAGACATAGGAGACTCTTCTCTAATGCGTCATGATGTAAGCGATGACATTCATCCCCAGCCGCTCGGCGCTGGCCGGTTCGTAGCCTTTCATCAGCGGGTAACTGGCCGGCAGCCAGCCGGCTTCCAGATCGTACGGGCTGTACAGCACCCGCAGGTCCCCGCCGAGGAAGATCGCCATCAGGTAGGGGTGATTCCCGAGGGTGGGATTCGCCTGGGCCAGGCCGGGACTGTAGGCGACCTCATTGATGTTGAAGAGACTGCTGTAGAGGCCGTGCGCATCGGGGAGCAACTGGAACTTCGCGTCCGGCAGAATCCGAGCGATTTCGCGCCGGACGGCCTTGTCGAAGGTGCTCAAGCCCAGGCCGTTGTTGATCAGCAGAAAGCCGCCTGCCTGCAAGAACCGCTGCAAAGCCGAGACGGCCCGGGGCGAAAACGAAAAATCGTCCAAGTCCGGTCAGGTACAGGAACGCATAGCCCGACAAGTCCTCCTTCTCCGGATCGACCACCACGCGCTTGAGGTTCACGCGAATCGTGGTATGACTCCGGAGCTTCGTCAGCAGGGCCGTCGCGGCGCCCGGATGCACGTTCCAGGCGCCGTCATGCTTCAATTGCGCGAAGACGAATTCGTCCGTCGGCGCTCTCTGATCCGCCGTGCCATAGATCTCCGGGCGGGCTTCGACCGAGCCGGCTTCCGCGTATCCGACGATGTAAGCCGCCAGGTTCAGGCCGATTTCACTGGCGCTTTTGGCATCGTAGTAGGCCGACTTCGGGAGTTGGGCCAACCGGTCGGTGTCGTGGTTCCAGCCGCAGCCTAAGCCGTACTTCGAAAGCAGCACGCCCACGCGACTGCCGATGTAGATGCCCTCCAGGAAGGGCTCCGTGGTGCCCGAATGACCCGGATACGAGGCTTGGGTGATGTCCACGAACATGTGGTAGAGCGGATGGTCGGCCGGGATCACCCGCAGGCGGCACTCCGGGAACGCCTGGAGGAAGATCTTCTTGGCGGATTCGTAGAAGTACGGCGAGCCGGCAATCGAATCGCAGATCACCATGCCGCCGTCGAGGACGTAGTTGCGCAGCGCCTGGATGTGCGTGTCGCTCAGCCGGAGCGTCCGCACGCCGCTGAAGAGCAAGGCGGGCAGTTTCTTGGGATCGAAGTGGAAGTCGCTGAGATTGACGTTGTTCCAGTGATAGGCCAACCCCGTCTCGCGGGCCTTCTCCAGGAGCCTCTCCAAGTCCGAGGGGCACAGGTTCCAATCGGCGATTTGCATGGCGTCGCCGTTGCTGTCGGTAAAGGAGGCGGATTCGCCCCAGATCACCTTGCCGATCAGGTCCTCCGGCTGCGGCGGCTTCTTGCGCTCGGTCCGTCGCAAGAGGGTCGCCGGCAGGGGCAACGGGGCCGTCGCCTCGGCGGCGCTGACCTGCTTGGGCGGGGCTTTGGGCGGCGCTTTGTTGCCCAGATAGACGAACCAGTCGTTTTCGCCGCCGGAGACGGTGCCGCCGCCTTCGGCTGGGAAAGAGCCACGCCTGAGGGCAGACATGCTGCGAAGACCACCGTCAGAAGGACGATCCCGCAAAGGGTTGGCACCCAGATTGCTTTTCTGTACTCTGCC